>QOCQ01000023.1 GCA_003574685.1 Rhodospirillaceae bacterium SYSU D60007 | reverse complement strand
CGCCGCCGGAAAATTCCAGCCGCTGTCGGGGGCGCGCCCCCGACAGCGGCTGACAACGGCGCAAAAAGTGTAACCGATGTATCCGGTCCAAACTGTTACCTATGTATCCGGCCGTACAAAGGTATGCCACCCCAAATCGCTGGAGTACCGATAGTCTTCCTTGAACTTCCCGCAGATCGTGGCAATCCAAACAAGATGAATTCGCGAAACCAAGACCGACAACGCCCAAAGTTCGGAATCGAAGATAGTAAAAGCTTGACTAGAGATGATACATTCCGAAGACACGACTCCGCACGGAAGATACTCTCGACGCTCCGAGGTCATCCTTGGGACCACGAAAGAATGATTCACCGCCTCGTTGAACTCGCGCATCTGATGTGGTCGATCGGCCAGTTTCCGATTGGCAGGGTCTGGGCTCTTTAAGCGAACCTCACGCGACCGCGAAATACGTGCCCTTATGAGCTCAATATCGTTCGCCTGAGCCAACAATTGATCGCTGATCCATAAGCAGTACCTGGGTAGATCATTATTATATTCTTTGGATCCATAAAACCGTCTGACAAATTGCATGGCGTCAGAGTTAGTTGAAATAAAATCAGATCTTTCTGCAAAGGAAAGACTTAGGGCACCACCTTCATTTGGCATATTACCCAATATCATTGATGGCAGATCAGCAGACAGCGGAAATCCGCGAGGTTCCACCAAAGGGGCACTCCCGGCAGTCAGATAATGTGAAATAGATTCAACTCGTCGGACGGTTTCACCGTCGAAAATGAACCTCTCCTGTGAACGTCCTTTATCTATTCCAACGATCACGCAAAAGACGGCGGCATTTCTAGCGGCGTTGTTAGACCAGCCAAATGACGCATGGGCGAAACGAATAGATATGCCGTTTGAGAGCACCAAGGGCCATAACGTCGGTGCCTGCCTACCCATGACGATTGAATTTGTAGCAACCAAAGCTGCTGAGGCATCGGTATCAATACAATAGTCAGCAGCCTTAACGAACCAAGCGCCAACATAGTCGATATAACCCCAGTGGGTCGTCCTTCCGTTGAACACCAACGCCATGTCGGATCTCTGCTCCGATGATAGTTTTCCCTTCCCCGAGTAAGGCGGATTTCCGCAGATATAGGTTTCGCCGCCCTGATTCTCGAAGTCGATCTGTGGCTGGTCGAGCAGCGTGTGGAACAGGTCGTCGGCATGATGCTTCACGCCAGTCCCCGCGGGCGGGCAGATGCTGAGCCAGTCAAGCCGCAACGCGTTGCCGCAGGTGATCCAGTTCTGCGAGTCGAGCGGCAGGAACTCGGCCAGCGCCAGCCTCTCTCCCCGATAGAGCACGTCGCACTGATATTCGGCGATGATGAGCGCCAGACGCGCGATTTCGGCGGCGAAGTCGCGCAGCTCGATGCCGCGGAAGTTGGTCAGGGGAATGTCGCTGCGCCGGTCGGGCTCGCCGCGCCGCTTGTTGATCTCGGCCTCGATCTCCCGCATCTGCTTGTAGGCGATGACGAGGAAATTGCCGCTGCCGCAGGCCGGATCGAAGACCCTGATGCGTGAGAGGCGCCGGCGCAAATTCAGCAGCATGCGGGGGTTGTCGCTCGCCTCCTCCAGCCGCGCCCGCAGATCGTCGAGGAAGAGCGGATTGAGCACCTTCAGGATGTTGGGCACGCTGGTGTAGTGCATGCCGAGTGCGCCGCGCTCCTCGTCCTCGGCCACCGCCTGGATCATCGAGCCGAAGATGTCGGGGTTGATCCGCTTCCACTCCAGCCCGCCGATGTGCAGCAGGTACGAGCGCGCGATGCGGCTGAAGCGCGGCACGTCGAGGCTGCCCGCGAACAGGCCGCCGTTGACGTAGGGGAAGGCGTCGGCCCACGGCCGGAAATTGCCCGCCTTGCGGTCGGCGATCTTCGTGTTCATGGCGCGGAAGATTTCGCCGATCACCTCATGGGTGTTGGACGAGTCCCGTGCGCTCATCTGGCTGACCGTTGCCGTGAACAGGCCGGTGCCGTTGAAGATGTCGGTATCCTCCGCGAAAAAGCAGAAGATCAGCCGCGCCATGAAGTCGTTCATGTCGGGGCGGCGCGCGGCCGTGCCCCAGTCGGGGTTGTCCTTCAGCAGCTCGACATAGAGGCGGTTGAGCCGGCTGGTGGCGCGGATGTCGAAGGCGCTTTCGCGGATCTGCTTGACGGTGGTGATCCCGGCCAGCGGCAGGAAGAAGCCGAAATGGTTCGGGAAGTCGGCATACGGGCAGGCAACGGTTTCGCCGCTGGTCAGGTCCTCGGCCTCGAAGGTGTCGCCATCGGTCGCGAGGATGAACTTGGCCTTCGCCCGGGCCGTGGCGGGGCTGGCCTTCAGCGCGGCCAGTGTCTGCGTGACCGCGCCGGGCGTGGCGACGGCGATATGGATGTTATCTCTCTGCAGCACGCCGCCCAGGTCGGACTTGTTGGACTCGCCCTTGCGCAGGCGGCGGATCGTCGTCTCCTTGTTGCCGAAGGCCTGGAGGAAGGCGAAGGGGAACTCCGCCGCATCGAACGGCTGCTCCGCCAGCGCGGATATGGCCTGCTCGATCTCGACCGCGTTCATGCTTTGCCCCCAACCTGACGCGGATAGATCGCCGATTCGCCGGTGGAATACAACCCTGGGACCGCGGGCGTCCTCGCCCGCATCGGCACGCCCAGCGCCGGGCGCGCAAGGTTCGCCCTCCGCTTCCGCTATGGGCGATGCAGGCAGGATGCCGGCGCTCCCAGCCGATCTCCCCCAGCATTGGCGACACGCAAGGATTGCCCGTCATACAATTACTTGTATAATAGTGTGAATGCCCGGTCCCAAACCTGTTGAGTTCAGAGGAACTGCCCTCGACGATCTGCGTGCATTTCCGCCCACGGCGCGGCGAGAGGCCGGGTACCAGCTCGATCGGGTACAGCATGGCCATGAGCCAAACGACTGGAAACCCATGAACACGGTTGGGCGGGGCGTACAGGAGATCCGGATTCGGGATGAGTCCAGCGCGTTCCGCGTTTTGTATGTCGCGAAATTCATCGAGGCTGTCTACGTGCTGCACTGCTTCCAGAAGAAGGCGCAAAAGACCAGCAAGTCGGATCTTGAGCTGGCGGCAGGGCGGTACCGGGACCTGATCAAGGAACGAAGCCGATGAGGCGCAAGCGTTTTACCAGCGTATGGGATGCCATTGAGGGTACGCCCGCACAGGCGGAAAACCTGAAGCTGCGGTCGGTGCTGATGATGGCGCTCGCCGATCACATCGCCCGCAAGAAGCTGAGCCAGTCGCAGGCGGCGAGGCTGCTCGGCGTGACGCAGCCGCGCGTATCGGACCTGACGCGCGGCAAGATCGACCTGTTCAGTCTCGACACGCTGGTCAACATGGCATCGGCCGCGGGGCTTCATGTCGAACTGCACGTACGCAAGGCGGCCTAGGACGAAGGGATTTCGCCCTCCGCTTGCACTGCGGGCGATGCGCGGAAGATGCCCGCGCTCCCAGGGTCTTTCTTCATATTGACCTTCCCCCGGAGGGGGAAGGTGGCGCGCAGCGCCGGAAGGGGGATGCCTCGACAGGCGCAGCGCCGCAGGTGTTGCACCATCCCCCTTCCGCCCCTTCGGGGCACCTTCCCCCTCCGGGGGAAGGGATTCGTAAAAAACGGCGCGCCGTTTGCGGCGCGCCGTTGTCGCGGGAAGAGGGTGCGGCTCAGTGGACGAGGGCGGGCTCCAGCTCGTTCTGGCGCACCAGGGCCTGGGCGGCCTCGATGCTGGAGGCGCCGGCGAGCGGCCGGCCGTCGGCGGAGAAGACGCCGATGGCGGGCTTGCCGTCCGGCAGCGTCACCGGGCGGATATACGCCATCTCCTCGAGTCCCAGCGCGGCAAACTCGGCCGATGAAAGCGTTTTGAGGGGAGAGGCTTCGAGCATGGGGTCCTCCTTTGACGAACCCTCGGGCATCAGCCCGCGACGTCGATTGTTTTGCCGCGCGACGCCTTCGCGGGCCCGGCCGTGTCGATGCGGATGGTCTTCACCTTCGGCTCGACATGCGGCCGTGCAAGATCAATGGCCAGCAATCCGTTCTCCAGCTTCGCGCCGGTCACCTCGATGCCGTCCGCCAGCATGAAGGTGCGATGGAACTGCCGGCCGGCGATGCCGCGGTGCAGATAGACCCGCTCGGGCTCCTCCGCCTGCTTGCCGCGCACCGAGAGCTGGTTCTCCACCACCTCGATCGCGAGATCAGCTTCCGTGAAGCCGGCCACCGCCAGCGTGATGCGCAATCCGTTTTCGCCAATTTTCTCAATGTTATACCGGGGATAGCCGTCGCTGGCGTTCTTGGCCAGCCGGTCAAGCGAGCGTTCGAGCTGTTCAAATCCGAGCAGGAACGGCGAGCTGAGCAGCGATACCCGGTTCACTGAACCCTCCTCTTGCGAGCGAGTGGCTGGACGGGACCCCGCAGGCACCCCGACAGACGGGATATTGGACCGGGTGAGCGAACGTTCAAGAGGCGCCTTTGACCGCCTTTCGGAAACAGGAAATCGCTTCATGGTGAGCACAGGTGGATGCTTCGCATCCACCGGGTCGAACCATGAAGCGACCCGCACGGCGGCCGTGCCGACGCCTTCATGGTTCGACAAGCTCACCATGAAGGCTATTCGATGCTGCTCCCGAGCCAGTTGCGTCCGGCGGAGGCGGTCTGTATAAACCGGCCTCCTTTGGGGCGGCCTGGCGTAAAGGGCATGCCATGGCGGTCCCGAGACATCCCCCGACAGACGTCGGTAGCGCCCGTTCACCGGGTGCAAGTCATTGATAAAGAGGATGAAATGCCCAAACTGAAGACCAAGAGCGGAGCCAAGAAACGGTTCCGGCTCACGGCCACGGGCAAGGTGAAGATCCCCGTGTCCCGCAAGCGCCACAACATGCGCAAGCGCCCCAACCGCTTCCTGCGCCAGGCCACCGGCACCGTGATCGCCGCCGAGGGCGATGCGCGCAAGATCCGGCGCTATTTCCTGCCGAACGCGTGAGGGGAGCCGAGCCATGGCCCGCGTCAAACGGGGCGTCACCGCCCATGCCCGTCACAAGAAGGTCCTGAAGCTCGCCAAGGGCTACCGGGGCCGCGCCCACAACACCTACCGCACGGCGCTGGAGAAGGTCGAGAAGGCGTTGCGCTATGCCTATCGCGACCGGCGCGCCAAGAAGCGCAATTTCCGCGCGCTGTGGATCCAGCGGATCAACGCTGCGGTGCGCGAGCACGGCATGACCTATTCGGCGTTCGTCAACGGCATCGCCAAGGCGGGCATCACCATCGACCGCAAGGTGATGGCCGATCTGGCGGCCCGCGAGCCGGCGGCATTCAAGGCCCTGGTCGAGCAAGCCCAGGCGGCCCTGAAGTAGAACGCCCGTCCGGCGCCGGCGCCGGCGGACGACACCGCAGAAAGGGGAAGCCGCGGGCGACCGGGCTTCCCTTTTGTGCGTTCGGGACAAAGAGGACGACGATGGACGATCTGTCGACGATCCGCTCGGAAGCGCTGGCCGCCGTGGCCGCGGCCAGCGACGCACGCGCGCTGGATGCGGCGCGGGTGGCGGCGCTGGGCAAGAACGGGCGCGTCACCGGGCTGATGAAGACGCTGGGCACGCTGCCGCCGGAGGAGCGCAAGGCCTTCGGGCAGACGGTGAATGCGCTGAAGGACGAGATCGCGGGTGCGCTGGATGCGCGCAAGGCGGAGATCGACCGCGCGGCGCTGGCGGCCCGGCTGGAGGCGGAGCGGCTGGACGTCAGCCTGCCGGTGCGGCCGGAGCGTACAGGCACGCTGCATCCCATCAGCCAGACCATCGACGAGATCTGCGCCATCTTCGGCGAGATGGGATTCACGTGGGCCGAGGGGCCGGACATCGAGGACGACTGGCACAATTTCGAAGCGCTGAACTTCCCGCCCGATCATCCCGCGCGCCAGATGCAGGACACGTTCTTCCTGCCGCCGCGCGCCGACGGCGTGCCGATGGTGCTGCGCACCCACACCTCGCCGGTGCAGGCCCGCACCATGCTCGACAAGGGCGTGCAGCAGCGCCTGGCCGAAGGTGGCTCGCTGCGCGTGATCGTGCCGGGCCGCACCTTCCGCACCGACAGCGACCAGACGCATACGCCGATGTTCCACCAGGTCGAGGGGCTGGTGGTCGACCGCACCACGCATATGGGGCACCTGAAGGGCTGCCTCACCGATTTCTGCCGCGCCTTCTTCGAGGTCGAGGACGTGCCGGTGCGCTTCCGCCCGTCCTACTTCCCCTTCACCGAGCCGTCGGCGGAGGTCGATATCGGCTGCTCGTGGAAGGGCGGGGAGCTGCGCATCGGCGCGGGCGATGACTGGCTGGAGATCCTGGGCTGCGGCATGGTGCATCCCAATGTGCTCAGCAATTGCGGCATCGATCCGGATGTCTACCAGGGCTTCGCCTTCGGCATGGGCATCGAGCGCGTGGCGATGCTGAAATACGGCATCCCCGATCTGCGCACGTTCTTCGAATCCGATTTGCGCTGGCTGCGCCACTACGGCTTCTCCGCCCTCGACGTGCCCAGCCTGACCGGAGGCCTCAGCCGATGAAGTTCACGCTGTCCTGGCTGAAGGAGCATCTCGAGACGCGCGCGTCGGTCGGGGAGATCCGCGAGCGGCTCACGATGCTGGGGCTGGAGGTCGAGTCGGTCGATGACCGCGCGGCGAAGCTGACGGGCTTCGTGACGGCGCATGTGCTGGAGGCGGCGCAGCACCCCAACGCCGACAAGCTCAGGGTGTGCAAGGTCGACACCGGCGCCGGCGTCGTGCAGGTGGTGTGCGGTGCGCCCAACGCGCGCACCGGCATGAAGGGCGTGTTCGCGCCGTCGGGATCGCACATTCCCGGCACGGGGCTCGACCTGAAGCCGAGCAAGATCCGCGGCGTCGAGAGCAACGGCATGCTGTGCTCCGAGCGCGAACTGGAGCTGTCGGAGGACCACACCGGGATCATCGACCTGCCGGCCGATACGCCCATCGGTCTGGCGGCCGCGAAGGTGCTGGGCATCGACGATCCCGTGATCGAGATCAAGGTGACGCCCAACCGCGCCGATGCGCTGGGCGTGATCGGCATCGCGCGCGACCTGGAGGCGGTCGGCCTGGGCCGCCGCAAGGCGCCCGACTTCACGAAAGTGCCGGGGACGTACAAAAGCCCGATGCGCTGGACGCACGGCTACGAGGTGAAGCCAGGTGCTGCGTGCCCGATCGTGGTGGGCCGCCATTTCCGCGGCGTGAAGAACGGCGCCAGCCCGGCATGGCTACAACAGCGGCTGCGCGCCATTGGGCTGCGGCCGATCTCGGCGCTGGTCGATATCACCAACCTCGTGACCTACGACCTCAACCGGCCGCTGCACGTTTTCGATGCCGACAAGGTGGCGGGCGATCTGATAATGCGCCAGGCCCGCGACGGCGAAACCATCCTGGCGCTCGATGGCCGCACCTACACGCTCGATCCCTCGATCGCGGTGATCGCCGACAGCAAGGGCGTGCACGGCATCGGCGGCATCATGGGCGGCGAGGACACCGGCGTGTCGGCGGACACCACCAACGTCTTCCTCGAGGTGGCGTATTTCGATCCGATCGCGATTTCGGCCGCCGGCCGCAAGCTCGGCATCCAGTCCGACGCGCGCTACCGCTTCGAGCGCGGCATCGATCCGGAGTCGGTGTGGTGGGGAGCGGAAGTCGCGGCGCGCCTGATCCTGCAACTGTGCGGCGGGGAGACCAGCGAGGTGGTGTCCAGCGGCGTCATGCCGGCCTGGCAGCGCAGCTTCACCTTGCGGCCCGACCGCGTGAGGACGCTGGGCGGCGTCGAAGTGCCGGCCACGCAGCAGCTCGACATCCTGCGCAAGCTCGGTTTCGGCCCTTCGGGTGACGGGCCCTTGGCGGTTGCCGTGCCGTCATGGCGGCCCGACGTCGTGGGCGAGGCCGATCTCGTCGAGGAGATCGTGCGCGTGCATGGCTACGATCTGGTGCCGGCCGTCTCGATGCCGCGCGACAGCGCCACCTCGCGGCCGGTGCGCACGGCCGAGCAGCGGCGCCTGCCGGTGGCGCGCCGGGCACTGGCCGTGCGCGGCATGAACGAGGCGGTCACCGCGTCGTTCACCCAATCGGCGCTGGCGGCCCTCTTCGGCGGCGTCGGCGCTGACCTGAAGCTGGTCAATCCCATCGCGTCGGATCTCGACGTGATGCGGCCCTCGATCCTGCCCAACCTGCTGCAGGCCTGCGGGCGCAACGAGGCGCGCGGGCTGAAAGACCCGGCGCTGTTCGAGGTCGGCCCGCAATACAAAGACGCAACGCCGTCGGGCCAGCGCTCGGTCGCTGCCGGCGTGCGCTACGGCAAGGGCCAGCCGCGAAGCTGGACCGGCCCCGAACGCGCCGTCGATGCCTTCGATGCCAAGGCCGATGCGCTGGCGGTGCTGGCTGCCATCGGCGCGCCGGTCGACAATCTCGCGGCGCAGCCCAAGGCGCCGGCCTGGTATCACCCCGGCCGCTCTGGTGCGCTGATGCTGGGCAACCAGCCGCTGGCGTATTTCGGCGAAGTGCATCCCGACGTGCTGGCGCGGCTCGATCTGCGCGGCCCGGCCGCGGCCTTCGAGGTCTTCCTCGATGCCGTGCCGCCGGCCCGGGCCCGTGCGGGCAAGGCGCGCCCGCCGCTCAGGCTCTCGCCGTTCCAGCCGCTGGAGCGCGACTTTGCCTTCATCGTCGATGCCGCCGTGCCTGCCGACGCGCTGGTACGCGCCGCGCGCGGCGCCGACCGCGCCATGATTGCGGCAGCACAGGTGTTCGACGTCTATGCCGGCAAGGGCGTGCCCGAGGGCCGCAAGTCGGTGGCGCTGTCGGTCACCATCCAGCCCGTCGAAAAGACCCTGACCGACGAGGAGATCGAGGCCATCTCGCAAAAGATCGTCGTCAACGTAACAAAACAGACCGGCGGCGTGTTGCGGGGGTGATCGGCCGGCGATGGTGATCAGGCGGCCAGGGGAACAGTCTTGATGGCCTTCAGCACCCTTTCATTCGTCTTCCTGGCGTGCCACAGGCTGTGGGCATGCTGCATCCGCAGATAGAGCTCGGGTGCACCACCCACCAGCTTACCGAAGCGCAGCGCCATGTCAGCGGTAACCGCGCTCTTGCCGTTCAGAACGGCGTAAAGCGCCGGTCGGCTGATTTGCATGCGCCGCGCCGCCTCGGCGATGGAAAGCTTGACGTGCTCCTCCAGTATTTCCCGCATCAGCTCGCCGGGATGCGTTGGCTCGCGCTGCCTTCTTCTGGTCATGTATTCAGCCATCGTATCCTCCTGCGCCGGTGTTAATGGTAGTTCTCAAGGTCGATCTTCTCGGCGTACGGCTCTGTCCACTCAAACGTGATGCACCATGGACCGTTCACGTGCAGCGTGTAGCGGACGGGCTTGCCTCTGAGCTGGTGGAAGTCGAAGCCCGGCTGCACCACGTCCGCCAGACTCATTGCATCTTCCAGCGCATCGTGCCGGCGCCGTGCCCGCTTCTGAAGCCTGGCGTCTATCCGCGACGTTGCGCCGGTTTCGAACAGCTCCTGCAGCCCCTTGTGTCTGAGGCTTTTGATCATGTGAAAGCGTAAATCACTGCCCTTCTTTTATAAAGTGCGCGTTTACACACTGCAGAGCGGCTGCTGTGACAATAATTGACTCAGATAGCCGCAATTGTATCGGTTGTGGGACGGTCATGTCGGACCAGCGCGACGGCGTTGGCGAGCTCCTTGCGGAAGCGTACGCGCGGGGGCCTGACGCCGTGGATGAGGAGGGTGCGGTGCACGGTGCGGGTGGCGCCGGCAATGCAGACGGCGGCACCCCGGCGTTCCGCTTTTCTGACGAAGCCTTCAATGGTCGTTGCGGCCGTGGAGTCGATGACCGACACCGCCGTCAGATCGATGATGAAGGCCCTGGGGTGTTCGCCGATGCGGTCGAGCGCGGCACCGACAGCCGCCGACGCGCCGAAGAAGAAGGCGCCGGAGATGCGGATAACGGCAATGTCGGGATCGGTCGCCAGCGCGACGTCATAGGGCTTGCGGCCATTGCCGTTGACCGTGTCAGGCTTGTCTTCCTCCGCCACCGGCTGGGCATTCTGCACCTCGACGGCATGCGCCATACGGTGCACGAACAGCAGCGCGCTGATGGCGAATCCCACGAGGATGCCTTCGGTGAGGTCGCGGAAGATCACCAGCAGAAAGGTGACCAGCAGGACTACGGCGTCGCCACGCGAGGCACGGACAAGCGTCAGGAACTGGTATTTCTCGGCCATGTTCCAGGCTACGACCGCCAGCACGCCCGCCAGCGCCGCCAGCGGGATGTACGAGGCCAGCGGCGCGGCGATCAGCATGAAGGCCAGCAGGAACAGCGAATGCAGCATCCCGGACACCGGACCGCGCGCGCCCGACCGCACGTTGGTGGCGGTGCGCGCGATGTTGCCGGTGACGCAGATGCCGCCAAACAATGGCGAGGCGATATTGGCAAGGCCCTGTGCCACCAGCTCGCAGTTCGAACGATGCCGCCGGCCCGTCATCGAATCCGCCACCACCGCTGACAGCAGGCTTTCGATGCAGCCCAGCAGCGCGAAGGATACCGCGTTGGGCAGCACCACGACGGCCCGTGCCCAGGAAATCTCCGGCAGACGGGGCATCGGCAGCGTCTGCGGGATGCCGCCAAAGCGCGTGCCGATCGTTTCAATCGGCAGCCCGAGCAGTGCTGTGCCGACAGCGGCAACCGTCACGCCGATGATGAAAGCCGGCCAGTGCGGCCGATAGCGCCGGATGGCGACGATGATGCCGATCGTCGTGGCCGCCACGATCACGGCCGGCAGGCTGATCGTGGGTAGCGCACCGGCGATCGCCTGGAGCTTGGGCAGAAGGGCGCCCGGCTCCTTATCGAGTGCGAGCCCGAACAGGTCCTTGATCTGACTGGCCAGGATGATAACGGCGATGCCGGCCGTGAAACCAACCGTGACGGGATAGGGGATGTACTTGATGAAGGTGCCCAGCCCCAGCAGCCCCACCGCCGCCAGCATCAGCCCTGAAAGAAGCGTCGCCAGCAGCAGGCCATCGACGCCGTGCTGCGCTACGGTTGCCGAAACCAGCACAATGAAGGCGCCGGCCGGACCGCCGATCTGGAACCGGCTGCCGCCCAGGGCCGAGACGATGAAGCCGCCGATGATTGATGTGTAGAGGCCCCTGTCGGGCGTGACGCCCGATGCGATCGCAATCGCCATGGACAGCGGCAGGGCGACGATGGCCACCGTCAGGCCCGATATGGCGTCGGCCTTCAGCGCAGCGAGCCCGTAGCCTTCCTTGAGGATGGTGACGAGCTTGGGCGTATAGAGCTCGGCAAAGCCGGGCCTTGCTTCTGCGAGAGCCATGTCGATCCCGCTACGCCTGGGACGGATGCTTGAGGCGCACGCCGCGCCCGCCGCCGGTGCTGACCGCGTTGTCGCCGATCAGCTCGATGCCGGCCCGGTCCAGCGCCTCGACCAGCTTCGTCAGGGTGTCGATGACGCCGCGCACCGTGCCGGCACTGGCCTCCATGCGCTGGATGGTCGGCAGCGAGACGCCGGCCATTTCCGCAAGCTGGCGCTGGTCAATTCCCAACAGCGCGCGGGCCGCGCGCATCTGTGCGGCAGTGATCAAGGGCGTTCTCATCCAGTGCAGACGTTAACATATCATATACCTATCTTGATGTATAATGCATCTATAATGATATACAGAATATAGCCGCGTCATCCCCGAGCACAGCGAGGAATCTCCTGCGGTTTGAGGCAAGGTGTCATTCGCGGGAGATCGCCGACGACCTCATCGGCCTCGACGCGTCGGATGGTCAGCTATCTAACCGCGGGCTTGTCGGACAGCAGACGTCTTGCGGATCGGGGGTTTGCTTGTGCGTCGGATGGGCTTGCGATCACCGGTACGCTTGGTCCTGCGCACAGAACCGGCAGGCGCCGCCTGAAGCTGCAGTCCCATGGCCTGCAGCACGCGAAGCATGGTGGTCAGCTCCGGGTTTCCACCCGGGCTGAGGGCCCTGTAGAGACTCACGCGGCTTACACCTGCGTCTCTTGCGATCTGCGTCATGCCGCGCGCCCTGGCAACCGTGCCCAGCGCCTCGGCAATGAAGGCCGCGTCATGCGTTTCGAGCGCGGCATTGATATAGGCGGCAATCCGGCCTTCGGAGTTCAGCATGGCTGCCGCGTCGAATGGGATCGTTTTGATGGTCATCGTTCAACTCTTCAGTTCGGCGGCCATGCGCAGAGCGGTCGCGATGTCCCTGGCCTGCGTACTCTTATCTCCGCCACACAGCAGGATCACGAGCTCTCTGCCCCGCCGGCAGTAGTAGAGGCGATAGCCCGGCCCGTAGTCGATTCGCATCTCCGACACGCCGCCACCCACCGGCCTGACGTCGCCGGAATTACCTTTGGCCAGTCGCTGAATGCGCGCCACGATCCTGGCGTGCGCCCGATCATCTCTCAGTCCGTTGGCCCAGGTGGCGAAAACCTCCGTCAGCCGGACTTCGATCATATGGAAGTGTAGCTTTTAGGAGACAACAACGCAATTGCTGTTGATGCCAGACGGCTGCAACTCCTGGGCAGTGACTCCGGAGAAGCAAAAGCGGATCACTACACTGGAGGCGGCTCAAGCGAGCCTGAAGCCGTACAAGCCGAAGATGTGGGACCCTCTTCGAAACCCTTGGCTGTCAAAGGACCCTGTGGGGGAGATGATAGGTCGGTTTGTTCGCGTGCGATCAGGCAGCCTCTGCGGCTTACGTAGACCCCTACCACTTAAGCCATTGAAACTACTTAGCTCTGCAGGACGAGCGCAAGCCGGTTGCACGCCCCGCGGGCGATGATACAAGCCGCGCCATGACCGAGCTTTCGCAGATCCGCAATTTCTCGATCGTGGCGCATATCGACCACGGCAAATCCACGCTGGCCGACCGGCTGATCCAGCGCTGCGGCGCCATCGAGGCGCGCGAGTTCCACGACCAGTTACTGGACAGCATGGATATCGAGCGCGAGCGCGGCATCACGATCAAGGCGCAGACCGTGCGGCTGGACTATGCGGCGCGCGACGGCCAGCGCTACGTGCTGAACCTGATGGACACGCCGGGGCATGTCGATTTCGCCTACGAGGTGAGCCGCTCGCTGGCGGCCTGCGAAGGCTCGCTGCTGGTGGTCGATGCCAGCCAGGGCGTCGAGGCGCAGACCCTGGCCAACGCCTATCACGCCATCGAAGCCGGCCACGAGCTGATCCCGGTCCTCAACAAGATCGACCTGCCGGCTGCCGAACCGGAGCGGGTGAAGAAGGAGATCGAGGACGTCATCGGGCTGGACGCATCAGAGGCAGTCCTGATTTCCGCCAAGACCGGCCAGGGCATCGACGAGGTGCTGGAGGCGCTGGTGCACCGCCTGCCGCCGCCGTCCGGCGACCGCGCCGCGCCGCTGAAGGCCCTGCTGGTCGATAGCTGGTATGACCCTTATCTCGGCGTGGTCACCCTGGTGCGCGTGCGCGACGGCATCCTGAAGAAGGGCATGAAGATCCGCATGATGTCGACGGGCGCCGCCTACGACATCGACAAGGTCGGCGTGTTCCGGCCCAAGCCCACCGATACCGGCGAGCTGGGACCGGGCGAGGTGGGTTTCATCATCGCCGGCATCAAGACCATCTCCGACTGCAAGGTGGGCGACACCATCACGGAGGAGCGGCGTCCGGCCGACTATCCGCTGCCCGGCTTCAAGCCCTCGGTGCCGGTCGTGTTCTGCGGCCTGTTTCCGACCGATTCCAGCGACTACGAGAACCTGCGCGATTCGTTAGGCAAACTGCGGCTCAACGATTCCAGCTTCCACTTCGAGCCCGAAAGCAGCGCTGCGCTGGGATTCGGCTTCCGCTGCGGCTTTCTCGGCTTGCTGCATCTGGAAATTGTCCAGGAGCGGCTGGAGCGCGAGTTCGATCTCGACCTCGTCACCACCGCGCCGTCTGTGGTGTATCGCATCACCCTTACCAGCGGCGAGATGATCGAGCTTCACAATCCCACGGACTATCCCGATCCGGCGCAGATCGAATCGGTCTCGGAGCCCTGGATCAAGGCGACGATCATCGTGCCGGATGAATATCTCGGGCCGGTGCTGTCGCTGTGCCAGGAGCGGCGCGGGGTGCAGGTGGATCTGACCTATGCCGGCACGCGCGCCATGGTGGTCTACCGGCTGCCGCTCAACGAGGTGGTGTTCGATTTTTACGACCGGCTGAAATCCGTCACCCGCGGCTATGCCAGCTTCGACTACGAGATGGCGGGCTACGAGGAAGGCGATCTGGTGAAGGTCACCATCCTGGTGAACGGTGAGACCGTTGATGCGCTGTCAATCATCGTCCATCGCAGCCATGCGGAAAGCCGCGGGCGGGCCTTGTGCGAGCGGCTCAAGGATCTGATCCCCAAGCAGCTCTTCAAGATCGCGATCCAGGCGGCCATCGGCGGGCGCATCATCGCGCGCGAAACCATCAGCGCGCTGCGCAAGGACGTGCTCGCCAAGTGCTACGGCGGCGACATCACGCGCAAGAAGAAGCTGCTGGAGAAGCAGAAGAAGGGCAAGAAGCGCATGCGCCAGATCGGCAACGTGGAAATTCCCCAGTCGGCCTTTCTCGCAGCGCTGAAGACCGGGAGCTGAGACGCGCTCTTCACCGCCGCCGACGCCGGCGATGGGCGGCTGTTTCCGGCCGGTGGCGGAAGATGTAGCCGATGACGAGGCAGAACAGGGCCGCGCCACCGAGCACGAACAACGCCGGCTGCAGCAGCACCGGCCGCACGACATCGTCCCACACGTTCTCGTGAATGTAGCGCTGCACGATCGCCTGCATCAGGTTGAGGCTGGGGGCATGCAGGTTGAACCACAGCTCGCCCAGCGCGCTCAGACGCTGATCCTGGCTGTCGATGTAATCTGCGACCTCGTAGACTGCCACAGCCGCCGCGGCGAGAAGCAGCAGCCAGCCCAGTCCGCGCAAGATCGCCATCGACCCTCCCCGCCCTCGGCATCCTCGACAGGGAAACGTTAGCAGCCTGGAGCCATTGCATGCAACGTGCTGCTAGTTCCCGCCAGCATCCATGAACCAGTCGAGGATCGCGCCATTCTCGTCGCGTGGATAGCTGTGCGCCAGATCAGCGATTTCGCGGCAGACGACGTGAGCACCGGTTTGCCGCAATGAGCGGGCTGCCTCCTGCGCCATCTCTGGCGGGAACATCCAGTCGTGCCGGCCATGCACGATGTGAACCGGCAGGCCGCGCACGCGATCGGCATCGGCGAAGGTCATCAGCAGGGGATGGAAGCTGGCGGCAATCGGCGCCAGATGCGTGAAGCGGCAGCCGGCCCGCAGGCCCAGCACATAGGTGAAGGTGCCGCCGTCGCTCATCCCGGTCAGCAACTGGCGCGATGAATCGATCTGCCACTCGCCGGCAACCTGGGCCACCATGTCATCAATGTTGGGTCCGTCGATCTCCGGTTCCATCAACGACCAGGTCGCGCCGCGCGCCGTGGGTGCGATCAGGATCAGGCCGCGGGTACGCGCCTCGCGCAGCCAGCTCCACAGGAAGACGCCGCCGTTGCCGCTGCCGCCGTGCAGCGCCACGACCAGCGGCAGCGAATGCGCCGCGTCGTAGTACTCCGGCACATAGAGCGAGAAGGCGCCGCGCGTACCGGGCGGACCGCCGACATGCATCACGCCCACATTCTCGCGGCCGGGTTCGGCGGCATCGAGGCGATCCAGCACCCTCCTGTCCTCGCGCCCCGCCGGCTCGAGGAAGAACCGGCTGACCGGCCCCAGGTGGGCCGCCAGCGGATAGATCGCCTCGGCGCCGCGCGCATGGTTGCGCAGTGCCCGCCAGGCCGCCCGCAGCGGTTGCGGCGCATCCGCCGCTGCCGCCAGGCCGGAGAGGCCTTCACCGGCCGCCGCAGCCGCCCGTTCCAGGCAATCGCGCACGGCTTCAAGCCCTGTTGGCCAGGCAGCGGATTGGGAGGCGGCAAGCGCCGCGTTTACATCCTCGCCGCGGCCGGCGACGGCATCGATCAGCCTGGGCAGCGTATCGGGCGCCAGATACCGCGCGGCAAATTCAAGCGCATGCAACGCGCGCAGCGTCGCCGGCACCAGAGTTGCGATCGCCTCTACGGACGGTTCATCCTCGACGCCCATCTGCCATGACTTGACGGCGCTTGCCGCCGCTGGTCAAGGGCCGTTGCACGGGCGATGCTGCGCGCCGGGGGCAGACGGAGGAGAGGGCGCATGGATTTCGGCATCGCAATCCCGACGGCAGCCGATTCGTGGAAGCTGGTGCAACGGGCCGAGGAGCTCGGCTTCACGCATGCGTGGTTCTATGACACCCAGATGCTGAATGCCGACTGCTTCGTCGCCATGGGCGCCGCCGCCGTCAACACGCAGCGCATCCGTCTGGGCACGGGCGTGCTGGTGCCGTCGAACCGTATCGCGCCCGTGGCGGCGGGATCGCTCGCGAGCCTCAACAAGCTCGCACCCGGCCGCATCGATTTCGGCGTCGGCACCGGCTTCACCGCGCGCCGCGCCATGGGGTTCGGCGCCATGCGGCTGAAGGCCATGGAGACGTACATCGCGCAGGTCTACGGCCTGTTGCGCGGCGAGATCGTCGAGTTCGAGATGGAAGGCGAACGCCGCAAGATCCGCTTCCTCAATCCCGAGCTGGGGCTCATCAACACCAGCGATCCGATCGTCCTGCACCTGTCAGCCTTCGGTCCGCGCACGCGCGCGCTGACGGCGAAGCTGGGCGCCGGCTGGATCGACTTCGTGGGCACTGTCGAGAACGGCATCCGGGAAGTCGAGGCCATGCGCACCGCGTGGCGCGACGCCGGGCGTGCGGCGGGCGACTTGCAGGCCACGGCTTTCGCGCTGGGCTGCGTGCTGGCCGACGGGGAGCCCGCCGATTCACCGCGCGCCATGGCGCAGGCCGGACCGCGGGCCGCCGTGATGTTGCATCGCGCCGCCGACGAAGCGTTGGCCGGGCTGAAGCCGGGCACGGCCATGCCCGCACCGGCCGGCGGCGAAATGCAGGGCTATATCGCCGTCGCCCGCAGCTTCGAGCCGAAGGACGCGCCATACCTGCACAATCACCGCGGCCATCTGATGTTCGTGAAGCCGGAAGAGCGGCCGTTCGTCACCGCCGACCTGATCCGCGCCACCTCATTCACCGCGAGCGAAGCGGAGATCAAGGCGCGCATCGCATTGCTGCGCGATGCCGGCTACACCCAGTTCACCATCCAGATCGTACCGGGCCAGGAGGCCGCGCTCGCCGACTGGGCCCGCATCCGCCAGGCGTTCGCGTAGCCCACTTTCTTGGCCTTCCCCCTCCGCGGGAAGGATTGGAGCACTACCCGAGCGCGGCTTCGCTTAGGGGGTCGCCGGCGATGCGGCTGTGCCACATCACGCGCGGCTGCGTCATGTCCCAGGGCGTAGCCTGGTGCAGCAGGCAGCGGTTGTCCCAGACCACCGCGTCGCCCGCGGCCCAGGTGTGGTGATAGATGCGCGGCGGCTGGCAGGCGGACGCCACGAGATCCTCAAGGAAGCGCGCGGACTCGTCCTTGTCCATGCCGGGAATGTTGTGCGCATGCCGGCCGATCAGGAGCGACTTGCGCCCGGTCTCCGGATGGGTCTTCACCAGCGGTCGCAACGGCACCGGCCCGTCATGGAAGCCATAGCCGCTATAGGCGCTGCCGGGCTTGTGCTGGTGGCCGAGTTTCGACTGGCTGTAGTGCAGCGAATGGTAAGCCGAGAGCTGCTCGACCTTTTGCCGCGTCGCACCGTCCAGCGCATCGTAGGCCGCCCGCATGTCGGCCCAGCCCGTCTGACCGCCGACAGAGGGCACGACCTCAGCCGTGAACACCGCGCCCTTGGCCTGCACGGGCATATACGTGCTGTCGGCATGCCAACCCATATTGCCCTTGAGCACCTTGATGACGTCGTCGTTTTCCACCTCGGAACGGATCGTGCCGTCCGACTTGACGTTGCTGAGCGCGATGATCTCGAACTCCAGCGGACCGAAGCGCCTGGCAAACGCGATCTGTTGGTCGCGGCTGAGATGCTGGCCGGGAAAGACCAGCAGCGCGTACTGGAGCCATGTGGCGTAGAGCTCGCGCCAGGTCTCATCGTCAAGCGCGGCAAGCTTCACGCCGCTAATCACGGCACCAAACGTGGCATCGAGCGGCTGAACGTCGAAAGTGCGTGCCATGGCAGTCTCCACAGGTCTAGCCGGTGATGATACGCCTCAGAAGCTGGCGCAAAAGAGGCTTGGCCTCTTCCGGCGAACGCTCGCAAGCCTCGCGCAGGTAGCGCCAGTTGTTCCAGTCCGACACCATCGCCAGCGTGTCGAAAATGTCGTGCCGCATCGCGTGGGGTGCGCGCCCGAGCTCGCTGGCGAAGACCCGTTCGGCGAACTGGCGCACATCATTCCTTCCGCGCCGGATCAATGCTTCCATCTCCGGGGCATGCCGGGCCATCTGCACCGCCCGCAGCCATAACGGCGCGAACTGCTCGCAGATTTCAGCCCGCAATTCGACGTAGGCCGTGAGCCTGTCCTCCAAGGGCATATCCACGCGCACGGCCTGATAGCGCGCCAGGACCTCGTCGAGCACCTGCACCACCATGGCGACGATGACGCCGCCCAGCCCGCTGAAGTGCTTGATCAGAATGCGCGGCGAGACATCCGCCCTGTCGGCAATCTCTTCGAGGGTGGGCTCGCGTCCCTTGCGAAGGAAGAGTTCGCGCGCCGCCCGGACGATCGCCTCCCGCGTGCGCACGCCGCGCAGAACCCTGCCGTCGATTGCACGAACATCGACTGACGGGTCTGCGCTGTGGATCATGCAATCCCTCTCCTTGGTTTTGCCGCAAGTTTATTCCCGGCCGGTGCCGGATTTCCAGTCACCTCGCCCGGTGCTCAACTCACCTCGCACTGGCGGCTCATCGTCAGGCAGTAAACTCGCGCAGCACCTGTCCGGGACGCGTGTCCGGATCGGCGCAAAGGCCCTTTTCGTCGGCCACCTTCGTTCCGTTGACCCACACGCCATGCAGCCCCACCGCGGACGCCGTGAGCCGGGCGGCGCGCGCAGGAAGGTCGTGCACGCGGCGCCTGGGACCGCGGGCTACGGATTTGGGATCGAACAGCATCAGGTCGGCCGCATAGCCTTCGCGCAGCAGTCCGCGATTCGTCAGGCCGAAGAGGCTGGCAGGCTGGCCGGTGAGGCGATGCACCGCCTCCGACAGGCTCATGACGCCCAGATCGCGGCTCCAGTGGCCCAGCAAGTGGAGGCCGAACCCCGCGTCGCAGAAGAACGTGAGATGCGCACCTGCATCAGAGAGGGAAATGTGCGTATGGGGATCGGCCAGGATCTTCGCGACCGCCTGCTCGTCATTGTGCAGAAGCTGCGCCACGAACAGGGTATTGAGCTCCTCCGACAGCGCGAAGTCGAGGATGCAGTCGAGCGGATCCTTGGCTGCTTTCGCCGCCAGTTCGGCGAGCGTCGCGCCTTCCAGACTGCGGTTCTCCGGCTTCGCGGTTTCGACAACGAAGAGCTTGTCCCATTCGCCGTTGAACACCAGCCCGCCGCGCGACGCCGCAAGCTCCTGGCGCACCGCATCGCGCCATACGGGATCACGGTAGACCTGTTTCAGGGCCGGGATGCCATGGACAGCCATCGCCGGCTTCCACGACTGCATGCTCTCGAACAGGTACGGGCTCTTGAACGTGAAATCCATGCTCAGCGGACAGCACGACGTCTGTGCGATGAGGCGACGGCCGCGTAAGCGAGCCGCATTGACCTCCTCCAGCACGGTGAACGCTGCCGCCGGATTGGTGTTCGAGTGGAAGAGGGCGGCGATCAGCACCGGCCGCTTCGCCTCTGCGCCAAGCTCCTCCAGATATCCGATCGAGGTCTTGCTTCCCCGCGTCAGCATGTAGACGCCGCGGCCGCTCTCGCCCATGGCGCGCACCAGCGCGCGCATCTCCCGGTCATCCGCCAGGCGCGAGGGCATGGGCGTGCCGCCTTCGCCGTTGTGCGCTTCGGCCGTCGAGGTGGCGAACCCCACCGCGCCCGCCGCCATGGCGTTGCGCACGAGAGCCACCATGCGGGCGATCTCTTCATCGCTCGCAGTGCGTTCGGTGGCATTCTCGCCCATCACGAAGGTGCGGATGGCCGAATGGCCGGCGAAGCAGGCCACGTTCGGGCCGACGCCCTGGCGGGCCAGCATGTCGAGGTATTGTGGGAAGCTCTCGAACTCCCACCGGATACCGGCACGCAGCGCCTCCAGCGACATGCCCTCGACATGCGTCAGGTGGCGCATGGTGAGGTCGCGATCGGCCGGGCGGCAGGGAGCGATGGTGAAGCCGCAATTGCCCAGCACTGCCGTCGTCACGCCCAGCGCCGGCGACGGATCGACGAACGGATCCCAGGTGATCTGGGCGTCGTAGTGCGTGTGGCCATCGATGATGCCGGGCGCAAGGGCAAGGCCCTCGGCGTTCACCGTCTCTCGTGCAAGGCCAAGCCCGCTACCGATCGCCGCGATCCTGCCGCCGGCGACAGCCAGATCGCCGCGCACCGGCGTGCTGCCGGTGCCATCGTAGATCTCCGCATCCCTGATCACGAGGTCGAAGGCCATCGTCATGCTCCCGGAACTGTCCGTTGCTCCTCCAGCCGGTCGGTTGCCGGCGGCGGCGTGGGCGACAGGGCGGCGATCTCGGCACGCAACGCCGGCGTCATGTCAACGTTCACGGCCGCCAGCGAATCCCTGAGCTGCTCAACGTTTCGCGCACCGATGATCGGAGCCGTAACCGCGGGATGGGCGCCGACCCAGGCAATGGCCGTGCTGACCGGATGCAGGCCCCGCTCCTTGCAAAAGCCGACGAACTTCTCTGCGACCTCGAAGGCCCAGGGCTCGCTGTAGCGCGTCGCGTACATCTTGTTCATGTTCAGGCGGCCTGATGCCTGTTCCATGTACTTGCCCGAAAGCAATCCCGCAGCAGCGGGGCTGTAGGGCGTGACACCGAGTCCATTGGCCGCTGCCATCGGCAGGATTTCGACCTCGGCCTGGCGCTTCACGAGGCTGTACATGGGCTGGATGACCTGGAGCCGCGCCCAGTTGTGGCGCTCCTGGATGTCGACAGCGCGCTGGGTTTGCCATGCCGACCAGTTGCTTACGGCCGGGTAGATCACTTTGCCGGCGCGCACCACATCTTCCAGCGCGCGCATAGATTCATCGATCGGCGTGCGCGCGTCGAACTGGTGCAGGAACAGGACATCGATCCGGTCGGTCTGCAGCCGCCTGAGGCTGGCTTCGACGGCCCGCACCACATGCCGGCGGGAACTGCCCCGGGCGTTCACGTCATTGCCGGTCGGACCGAAGCACTTGGTGGTCAGCACAAGCTCGTCGCGATGGCCCTTTGCGAGCCGGCCCAGAATCTCCTCCGACTTGCCCTTGGCGTACTGATCGGCGCAGTCGAAAAAGTTGATGCCGGCGTCGCGGCACGCCTTGTACATGGCCGCAGATGTGGCCTCGTCAGCATCGCCGCCAAAGGACATGGTGCCGAAGCAGAGGCCGGAAACGGAAATGCCGGTACGGCCCAACAGTCTGGTCTTCATGAGCAAAGCCTATCACGGTCAGCGGTCAGCCGGACCGGGAGCTGGTTTGCCGGCAGCGTCAAGCTCCCATGCGCACCCTTGCTTGCAGCCACCAGCAGCAAACGCTAGGTGACAAGGCCCTTGGGGCGCAGCGCAGCCGCTACGACCATGGATACAAGGCCAACCGAGCATTCAGACACATTGCCGGCCCTGCTGGCCCACGCAGCCGCCAGCGGCGCCATCCTCGTGTGCGATGGCAATGCCGTGCAATATGCCGGGCTGGAGGCAGAAAGCGCCCGCGTCGCCACGGGTCTGCGCCGGCTGGGTATCGCGCCGGGGGATCGCGTCGCGATCTGGCTGCCGAACGGTGTTGCGTGGCTGGCCAGCTTCTTCGCCTGCGCCCGCCTTGGGGCAATCGCCGTATCGGTGAACACCCGCTTCCGCAGCAGCGAGGTTGCGGACGTGCTGGGACGCTCCGGGGCGAAGGTGCTGGTCTTCTCGCCGGGGTTCAAGCAGATCGACTTCGCCGGCATTCTCGCCGATTGCGATCGGAGTTCCCTGAGCGGCCTCACTGCTTTCGTCGCCTGCCCGGCGGACAGCACAGGTGAGGTTCCCGCGAATCAAACACTGTTCGGCCGGCCGGTCATTCCGTGGAATGCCCTTTCCGCCGAACGGCCGCTGGACGAGATCACGGGCCGACCCGACTCAGGTTGCGCAATCTTCACGACCTCGGGCACGTCCAGCCTTCCGAAATTTGTGCTTCATGACCAGAAGTCGCTGGTCACGCATGCATGCAACGTCGCGCGAGCCTGGGGAATCGATGCTGGCAGCGTCACGCTGCTGGTGCCGCCTCTCTGCGGCATTTACGGACTGTGCACGACGCTTTCGTCCATGGCCGGTGGCGGCAAGCTTGTGATGTCGGCGGTGTGGGACGCGCGTCAGGATGCCGAGGCTATCGTGCATCACGGCGTGACGCACATGAACGCCAGCGATACCGCAGTTACCCAGCTATTGAAGCTGCCGCAGGCGCCGCTGTTCGCGCCTACATTGCGCCACCTCGGCTTCGCGGCATTCTCACCCGGTGAAGCCGATATCGTGGCGCGCGCCGAAGCTGCAGGTTTGCGCATGGTGGGCCTGTACGGCTCCAGCGAGCTCCAGGCGTTGCTGGCAGCACAGGACCGCGACGCGCCCGTCGCCGAACGCAGTCCGGGCGGCGGCCGCTTCGTCAGTACCGCCGCGGCCGTACGGGCGCGCGATCCCGAAACCGGCCGCAGCCTGCCGCATGGCCAGACCGGCGAGCTGGAGTTCCGGGCGCCTGAAAGCGTGATGCGCGGCTATTTCGGCAACTCCGACGCGACAGCAGCGGCGTTTACGCCGGATGGCTGGTTCCGCAGCGGCGATCTCGGGTTCACCACCTCTCACGATCGCTTCGTCTATCTCGCGCGCATGGGAGACGCGTTGCGGCTGGGCGGCTTCCTCGTGAATCCCGCCGAAATCGAGGCCATCATCCAGGAATGCGACGGGGTCGAGGAATGCCAGGTCATCGGGGTTGAGGTCGGTGGCGAACTGAAGCCGGTGGCCTTCGTCATCATGCGCAATGGCGCGCGGCTGGAGGAAGCCGCCGTGATCCAGCATGCCCGGCGGCGGCTCGCTCGTCACAAGGTGCCTGTCCGGGTGCTGGCCGTGGACGCATTCCCTGTCACGACCAGCGCCAACGGCACCAAGATCCAGAAGGCGCGGCTGCGCGACATGGCCCAGGCTGCGATGATGGGCGAGAAAGCTGTGTCGGCGACCGCCTGACAGCCTGTCGGGCGGATCACGTGGGGGAGGGACACGATGCTGCGCATTCCGCATCACGGGCGCTACGACTATTCGCCGATCGTCAAGCGGCCGGACTATGACTGGCCCGGCGGCAAGCGTCTCGCGGTACACGTGGCACTCAATATCGAGCACTTCGCCTATAGCGCGGGCATCGGGCATGCGCTCTCTACCGAGCTGCCGCCGCCTGATCCGCGCACCTTCGCCTGGCGCGACTACGGCAACCGCGTCGGGGTCTGGCGGTTGCTGGACCTTCTGGACGAGCTGTCGCTGCCGGCCTGCCATCTCGTCAACACCACGGTGTTCGACTACGCGCCCGACATCATCGAGCCCATCGTCAGGCGCGGCGACGAGTTCATCGGCCACGGCCGCACCAATGCCGAGCGTCAGGGCCAGATGTGGGAAGCCGACGAGGCGCGGCTGATCGCCTATGTGCGCGACCGGATCACCGAGAAGACCGGCCAGAAGCCGCGCGGCTGGATGGGGCCGTGGATGTCCCAGAGCCATGTCACGCCCGATCTGCTGAAAGAGGCCGGCTTCGACTTTCTGATGGACTGGCCCTGCGATGACCAGCCGATCTGGCTGCGCACGCGCGCCGGGCCGCTGATGTCGGTACCGTACTCGCTGGAGATCAACGATTCCCCGCAGATCCTTGTGCGGCACCACACGCCGGAGCAATTCGCCGCCTTCATCGTGGGCCAGTTCGAAGAGATGCTGCTGCAATCCGCGAAGCAGCCGCTGGTCTGCGGCATCGAGCTCCACACCATGATCTTCGGGCAGCCCTACCGCCTGCGCGCCCTGCGCGAGGCGCTGCGCCACATCGTGAACCACCCGCAGCGCGAGAGGGTGTGGTTCACACGTCCCGGCGCCATCTTCGACCACTGCGCAGCGCTGCCCAAGGGCATGGTGCCGGGGAGTTAGTATCGCGATTCACCGCCACTCTGGTATAGTGAGCAGGCTCGCGCGGGGGAATTGGCTGCGGGCGTCTGGCCTGTCGCTTGGGGGAAGTACCGTCAGTTCATGTTCCAACGTCTGAATGCCGGCCTTTGCGCCGCGGCACTGGGTCTGTCTGCCACGGCATTGCTTATCGTTCCGCTGCTCCTGCTGCCGCAGGCACCGTTCGTGGCGACAACGATTGTAATCGTGACGGCGCTGTTGACGCCGTTTCACGCCGCGCTGCTGCACGAGGCCATCCACGGCAAGCTGTTGAAAGGGGAACGCGCCAACCGGACGGCCGGACGCTTGTTGGCGGTTTGCTTTGGGGTTGCCTTCGAGGTGGTGCGCTACGGGCACCTGGCGCACCACCGCTTCAACCGTCACGCGCTCGACCGCCCCGATGTGCTGGAGGGCAATGCCACCCTTTGCAGGCGCCTCGGCTACTTTGCGAACCTGCTGGGTGGCGTGTATGCGATCGAGCTGCTATCGACCCTTATGAGCCTGCTGCCGCGTCGCGTGCTGATCGCACGCATTGGCCGGCTGACGAAAGGGGACGAAGCTTCTGCACTGGCGGTCGTCAGGGGGATGCAGCGCGCCGTGGCAGATGCGCGCCTGACCCGGGCGCGCATCGACTGTTTCGCCGTCCTGACATTATACGGCCTGGCGTTCTGGCTTTACGGTGCGGCCTGGCTGCTATTGCTCGCATCAATCGTGATCCGTGGCTTGGTCATCTCGCTGTTCGACAATGCGCCCCACTACGGCACGCCGCCTGCCACCCATGCCCCGGTGTTCAACCTCAGCCTGCCCGCCTGGGCGCGTGCTGTTATGCTCAACCAGAACCTGCATGGCCTGCATCACCGGCGGCCCGGCCTACCATGGCACGCGCTGCCCGCTGCCTTCGCGGCCGACGGCATCCGCTATGACGGCACCTTTGCGCGGGCCGTCCTGCGCCAGTTCAACGGCCCGCAGCCTGCGTGTCAGGCCAGGGACTTTGAGGCGATCTCGTAAACGTCCCGCGACAGCCGCGGCGCCGCAAGAATGCGCTCCAGTTGTGCCTTCATCTTCGCCTGACGCGCAGCATCGAAACGGCGCCAGCGTCCCAGCGGGGCCAGCAGCCGAGCAGCGACCTGCGGGTTTACAGGATCGAGTTCCAGCGTCCGGTCTGCATGGAAGACATAACCCGAGCCGTCGGCGGCGTGGTAGCGAAGCTGATTGTTGGCTGTGAAGCTGCCGACCAGCGCCCGCACCTTGTTGGGCCGCGCCATCGAGAACGCCGGATGGCGCAGCAATGCCGTCACCCTCGACAGGGTGTCCGGCAAGGTAGAGAGGGCCTGCAGCGCCAGCCATTTGTCCACGACAAGGGGATCGCCGCTGAAACGCTGGTAGAAATCATCCAGCGCCGCCTGTCGTTCGGGACAATCGATATCGACCAGCAAACGCAGCGCGGCGATGCGGTCGGTCATATTGTCCGCCTGCGTGTAGCCATCAAAGATGCGCGCCCGCAATCCAGGCTCGGAGGTGGCCAGCGCCGCCAGCAAGGAAAGGGCAGCGTTGTGCAGCGCCCGGCGGCCTGCTTCGGCTGCATCCGGCCGGAACGGACCGGTGCCGCGGTTGGCATCGAGCACGCGTTCAAGATCGCTCCGCAATGATGTTGCCATGGCGCGGCGCAGCGCCTCGCGCGCCTCTTGGATCGCCTCGACGTCGATGACCGCCATGCGCTCGGCGATATAGTCCTCGGCGGGCAGCGCAATAGCCTCGGCCGCGAAGGCCTTCTCCAGATCGTCGTCGCGCAGTATCTGGCCCACGGCTGCGATGAAGCCGGGATCGTAGGGCGCTTGCCTGCCGTCGCGGATCTCTGCCACACGACGCAGCAGCAGATCGATGGCGTATTGCTGGCCCGCTTCCCAGCGCGCGAAGGGATCGCGATCGTGGCTCATCAGGAAAGTGCGCTCAGCGGCGCTCTGCGCTATTCTGATGTTCACGGGTGCCGAGAATCCGCGATTGACCGAGACGGCCCGCGGCTCCGGCACATTCACAAACCGGAAGGTCTGTCGTGGCTCTTTGAGCGGCAGCACACGGTTTGCTGCGGCCGCCGCCTCGGGTTCGCCCTCTAGGCGCAGGGGTATCTCCTGGCCTTGCGCATCGAGGAGCCCGACCGCCAGCGGGATGTGCATCGGTGCCTTGTCGGGCTGACTGGGTGTCGGCGGACAGCGCTGGGCGATGGCAAGCTCGTAGACGCCGTTGCGCGCATCGTAATGTCCCTCGACAGACACTTCCGGCGTCCCGGCCTGGCTGTACCACAGCTTGAACTGCCTGAGATCCACGCTGTTGGCGTCAGCCATGGCGGCCACGAAGTCGTCGCAGGTAACGGCCTCGCCGTCATGGCGCTGGACGTAGAGGTCCATGCCGCGACGAAAGCCGTCGGCGCCGAGGATCGTGTGCAGCATGCCGATAACCTCGGCGCCCTTGTCGTACACGGTGGCCGTATAGAAGTTGTTGATCTCGATGTAGGAGTCGGGCCGCACGGGATGCGCCAGCGGGCCGGCGTCCTCGACGAACTGGCGGGCCCGCAGATTGCGCACATCCTGGATGCGCTTGACCGGCCGCGAGCGCATGTCCGACGAGAACTCTTGGTCGCGGAAGACCGTAAGGCCTTCCTTGAGGCTGAGCTGAAACCAGTCGCGGCAGGTGATGCGATCACCCGTCCAGTTGTGGAAGTACTCGTGCGCCACGACGGTTTCGATGCCGGCGTAGTCGCTGTCCGTCGCAGTCTGCGGATCGGCCAGGATGTACTTGTCGTTGAAGATGTTGAGGCTCTTGTTCTCCATCGCCCCCATGTTGAAGTCGCTGACCGCCACGATGTTGAACAGGTCGAGGTCGTATTCCAGGCCGAAGCGCTCCTCGTCCCAGCGCATGGCGCGCTTCAGGCAATCCATCGCCCAGGCGGTGCGCGACTGCTTGCCGTGCTCGACGAAGATGCGCAGCCGTGCTTCCCGGCCTGAGCGCGTGGTGAACCGGTCTTCGCTGCACGCAAGGTCGCCCGCGACCAGCGCGAAGAGATAGCTGGGCTTGGGAAACGGATCGTGCCACACCGCGACGTGCCGGCCGTCGGCCAGATCTTCGCTGCGCTCCAGATTGCCGTTGGAGAGCAGCACGGGGCAGGTGTTCCGGTCAGCGCGGATGGTTGTGCGATAAACCGCCATCACGTCGGGCCGGTCGAGAAAATACGTGATGCGGCGAAATCCCTCCGCCTCGCACTGTGTACAGAAGACATTGTTGGAGACGTAGAGGCCCGAGAGCTGCGTGTTCGCGGCGGGATGGATCGCGGTTTCGATGTCGAGCACGAAGGCTCGTGGCGGGCTTGGGATCGTCAGATGGCGTTCATCGACGGTGTAGTCGCCTGATCCCAGAGCCCGACCGTCCAGCGCGATCTTCAGCAGCTCAAGCCCATCCCCGTCGAGCACGAGAGGACGCACGCCGGCGGCAGGATCGTAAGCCGCCTTCACGGCAAGCCGGGCCTTCACGCGCGTGGTGCGTGGCTGGAGATCGAACTCCAGATCCACCGTATCGATACGGTAGTCGGGCGGGCTGTAGTCGTGGCGATGAATCGCCTTAGGCTGCGGGGTGGTCATGCGGTACCCGTAGGGTAGACAGGGCCGCCAGCTATGCCGCCCTCACGCGCCGCACGCAACCAATGTGCGAAGGCCGCGCGGGGATGCCGCGCGGCCTTCTGCGAAATGTTGAGGTATCAGACCGAGGCCTCGGGCTGCGGGCCCTGGTCGCGGCGCCGGCGGTCGGCCATGAACTGGTCGAACTCCGCCTTGTCCTTGGCCTTGCGCAGGCGGTCAAGGAAATCCCTGAACTCCTGCTGCTCTTCCTCGAGGCGGCGCAGGGTTTCCTCACGGTATTCATCGAAGGCAGTGTTGCCGCTCGAGCGCTGGGCGCGATACCAGCGCTCCATGCCTGAATGCATGCGCTCCTGCCAATGGCGCGCGCCACGATGTCTCCAGCAAGCCATGCGTCCACTCCATATGAGATAGGCCAGAATTCCCAGTCCGATCGGCCAGAAGAGGATGAAGCTGACCACCATCAAGGTGATCCAGGCCGGCTTCCCGTAGCTGTCCAGAGTCGCGGTAATGCCCATCGGACGAGCCCTCATGTAAATGTTTCTTACATTCACATATGGCCCTGCAACCCCGCTGCTGTCAAGCGTGCACCAAAAAAAATCCTAGCGCCTGGTGGCAGAGGGTCCGCCGGCGAGTCCCAGGCCGCGCAAGTAGACGAGCACGCCGGCCTCAAGCAGCTCCTCGGGCGACATCGGCAACCTGCGACGGCCGGCATCGGCGCGCGCGAAGAGCGATGCGATGCCGTGCGACAGCGCCCAGACATGCAGGCTCATCATCAGTGCCGGCGGACGGCTTTCGCGGGGCAGGAGGGCACAGATCGCTTCCGATGCCCTGCGCAGCACGCCAAAGGCGTTGTCGGCGGCCTGTCGCAGGCCGGGCTCGGAGTCGAGCGCGATGCCGGCCTCGAACATGGCCGCGTAGTAGGCCGGCTCCCGGCGCGCGAAGGCGAGAAAGGCGCGGCCGGTGTTCTCAAACGCGATCAGCGGCTCCGGCCGGCCGTCGTTCCACGCCTCGTCCAGCGCCTTGCCGAATTGCTCGAATCCGCGGCGTGCCACGTCCGCCATGAGCGCGTCGCGGTCGCGGAAGTGCCGATAGGGCGCGGCCGAGCTGACGCCGGCCATGCGTGCGGCATCGGCGAAGGTGAAGCCGGCCGGCCCCTTTTCACCGATAAGGTCAAGTGCGGCACGAATCAGTGCTTCGCGCAGATTGCCATGATGATAACTGCGCCGGCCGTCGGATTTGTCGCCTGACCACCTCATGTGAAGGTGTCTTACATCAGGCGCGGGCGAAAAGCAGTACTGTTAAAGCGGTACTGTTAGGGCATCACCTGATAGCCACGGCCATCGAGTAGGGACCGCGCAACGGCTCGACCTGCGCCGAGGCGAAGCCTGCGTCCCGCATCCAGCCCAGACAGTCGGTGCCGGTGTAGTCGAAGCCGCCGGGCGTCGCGATCAGCATGTTCAGGCTCATCAACAGACCGGGGATGTTGGTCCGCCGCTCGTCGTCGATCATCTGGTCGTAGACAATCAGCGCACCGCCCCTCGGCAACGCGTCATGGGCCTTGGCGAGCAGCGCCTGCTTGGTGCCGAGATCCCAGTCGTGCAGGATGTGGCCCATCACCAGCACGTCGGCTTCAGGCAAGTCACCAGTCAGGAAGTCGCCCGGATGAAAGCGCAGCCGCTCTGCCAGCCCGTGACTGCGCACGTAGCGTTCGAAGACCGGCTGCACGGCTGGCAGATCGAAGCCACCGCCCTCGAGATGGGGATGCGCACGGGCGATGGCGACGGGCACACCACCTTCGGCAGTGCCGATATCGATGAAGGTCTTGTACCTTGCCCACGGAAAGCGTGTCGCCAGGGCCGATGCCACCGGCAGGCTGACCCCCGTCATGCCGCGCACGTACTCGTCGCGCAGCGCAGGGTCAGCATATCTTTCCGAGAAAATGTCCCCGCTGTGTCTGGCCGTGCCCTGCGGCCGGCCGGTGCGTAACGCCTCCGTCAGGCCGACCCAGTTGGGATAGACGCGGTTGTTGGCAAACTGGAGAAAGCCGCCGATATACGAGGGTTTCCTGCGATCAAGGTAGAAGTCGGTATCCGGCGTGTTGGCATACCTTCCGTCCCGCCGGTCAAGCATGCCTAGTGCGACCAGCGCATCGAAGAAGTCGCGCGCGCCGCGCTCATGCAGGTCCAGCCGGCGGCGCAGGGTTTCGCCGTCGAGCGGACCGTCCGCCAATTCCGTAAAGACGCCCAGCTCGGCCGCACTCAGCAGAACCTTGGCATTCCAGAAGCCGAGGCCGAGCTGCATGATCGCGTCGGGTGACGCGCTGTGGGCAGAGCTTGCCATTTTCGTCTCCAGTACCGGCCAGGCGCGCGCCTTCCTCAGCATCTCGCTCATGCTGTTTTCCCTTCGCGTCATTCGAAGGCCAGCCGGCGCGGATCGCGACCGCCGGCGCGGCTGCGCCGAAGCGGCAGGCGCAGCACGTCGCGGCACAGCCCGACATCGGCCAGCAGATGGTCATCGAGCCGATTGGGCTCGTGGATTGCGTGGCGAATGCGTCGTTTCGTTACGATCCGCCTGATCCATCGCGCGCCAGGGTTTGTTGTCCTGCTCATGTGCGCCTCGTCTCACAGGTTTCGGTATTTGAATGGCGAGGCGGAATGTGGTCAGCGTGCGTTACGCAACCGCTTCATCACGACGCATTCCGGTTACATCTGAAACCGGGATCCTGCCGTGGTACATGGCGGGCAATCGCGCGGCCGATATCGTCGAACGACAAGGGCTTCCGCAGGTATTCGCGAAAGCCCGCGGCCTGCAGGCGATCGGGCTCTATCGGTCGCGCCTGGCCTGTCATCAGGATGACCGGCATATCGGGACGCAACCGGTGCACCGCCGCGGCTATCTCTGCGCCGCTCATGTCTGGCATCGCCTCGTCGGTGAGCACGAGATCAAAGCGTTGCGGGTCCGCACCGAGGGCGTCCAGCGCATCGCGAGCCGTGCTGAAACCGACCGGTTCATAGCCCAGCTCGGCAAGCATCTCTTCCCCGAGCGTGACAAGCGGCATCTCGTCGTCGACCAGAAGTATCGTTTCTCCCTGGCCTCGCGGCCGGGGCGTGCCGGCCGGCACGGAAACCGGGCGCGCAGCTTGCGCGCAGGCAAACCAGGCCTCGAAAGTCGTGTCCTCGCCCGGACGGCTGCGCACGTTCAGAACGCCGCCATGATCGGCGACGATGCCGTGAACCGTCGTAAGTCCCAGCCCTGTACCCGTGCCGGCTGCCTTGGTCGTGAAGAAGGGCTCGAAAATTCGTTCCATCGTCGCCCGATCCATGCCGTGGCCCCGGTCGCGCACAGTCAAGCGTACATGGCGGCCCGCCGGAAGTGTGCCGTGCGACAAGTTCTGTTCGTTGCGGGACACCGGTACATCCAGCCCGATTTCCACGATTCCGCGCACGTCCATCGCCTGGGCGGCATTGGTGCAGAGATTGACGACAACCTGCTGCAGTTGCGTTGCGTCTCCCATCACCACCGTATCAGCGCTTTCCATCCGCGTTTGGAACTCGATGGTTCCCGGCAGCGAGGCCCGCAGCAATCCCAGGGCCTCGTCGATCACCTGCCGCAGATCGACCGGCTGGCGCTTGCTATCGATGCGCTGGCTGAAGGTGAGAATCTGATCGATGATGCCCTTGGCGCGTTCGCCCGCACGCCGGACCTCCTGGACGTAGTGCCGGGGCCTGCTGTTTTCCGGCAACCTCGCGAGCGTCATCTCGGCATAGCCGAGAATGGCGCTCAGGATGTTGTTGAAGTTGTGAGCAATGCCGCCCGCCAGCGTGCCGATCGCCTCCATGCGCTGGGCCTGGCGCAGCCGCGCTTCCAGCGCATCGCGCTCCGCTTCGCCGTGCTCGCGCTCGATGGCGTTGGCAAAGATCTCGCCGGCCATGCGCAGCAACGCGATATCGTCCTCGGCAAACCGCTTCTCGCGGCGAACCGACTCGAGGCCGAGCAAGCCGGTTTGGCCGCCGGCATGCCACAGCGGCACGCACACCCAGGAGCGGACGCCGCGGGCGGCCAAGGCTGCCCGTTCGCGGCCGGCGGGAAGCGCCGCCACTGAAGGTACGTGGATGCAGCCCTGCCGTGCATAACTCTTGAGGCTCCATTCGAGCCCCGCAGCGAGCAGCGCATCATCTTTCTCGGGCCAGGACCCGTCGCGCGGCCAGCGGAATGCCGTCTCGACGCGAGCGCCATCCGCGCTGCCAAGAAGAATGCAGGCACGATCGAGCCCCGCGCCTCTGGCGAGGCTGGCCAGGCCCTGCTCGACGCTCTCCGCAAGGCGCTCACGCGGCAGATTGATGAAGCCCGCCGAGATGCCGGCAATCAGGTTCTCGAAAGCCAGACGCTCGCGCAGCGTGTGCGCGCTGATACGCAGGCGAACAAACAGGTAGCCGAGATAGGCCGCAAGGATGACCGCCGCGATATAGAGCAGAATGCGGAACGTGCCGGCACGCGCCGCCATCTCGCCATGATGGTCAAGGTACAGCGCCTGCAGCGCGCGCGCCCGTTCGCTTGTGGGCGTTGCGAGCAGCCGGGCAACGACAGCGTCGACGTCGGGCAGGGTCGAAACGATAAGCCGGGTATGGGCTTCCAGGGCCATCACCTGGTTGCGCGCTTCCGGGGGCGTTTGCAGTCCGCCCAGCCGGTGCAGGGAAGCGCTGATGGCCTCCAGGGCCTTGTCTGAACGATCCCCTGTGAAGCGCAGCAAGGCATTGGCCAGTGCCCCCAGGGCCTCACCCAAAAGATTGTTCCCGGAGCGGGCCATCATGCCAAGCTGTTGGCTGGCATGGCTGAAGTAGTTTAGTGAATTCTGCAGCAGGGCATTGTTCGACTTGAACGTCTCGATGAGAGAGTCCTGTTCCTCGACCGCGGCGACAAGCTCCTGCAGGTGCCCTGCCAGGGCGGACCCCGCTTCGCCGGAGGCCGACCTCAGTTCTTGAAGGGCGGCCGTTGCGGTGCGCAGCTCCTGCACCGAACGGACGAGCGGATCGTAATTGCGCAACAGGCCGGCGCGGGCGCGCAGGACGTCGCGATGCAGCGCCGCGTCGTTAAGCAGCACCATGCGCAACGCCTCCTGCACGCGTTCGTGCAGCGCCGCGTCAGGACTGGCGCTGCGGACCAGCAGCCAGGTCAGCGCCAGCAGCAGGGCAGCGACAAGCGGCAGAATCCGGCTGGCGGCGCTCATCATGGGCGTTGGCCCTTGATGTCCCCCGTCAATGAATCGAGGAAGCTGACGATCAGCCTGATCTCTTCCGGTGTCAGCGTGCGCCCGAGCTGGTTGCGCGCCATGATCTCCACCGCCTCTGCCAGGGAGTCGGTGCTGCCGTCGTGGAAATAGGGTGCCGTCAGCGCCACGTTGCGCAGGCTCGGTACCCGAAAGACATGGCGATCCCGGTGCTGGCCGGTAATGGTGAAGCGGCCGAGATCGGCGACGGTCTGCCGGCTGCGCCGGACGAACGGGTCCTCGAAGATTCCGAACTTCTGGAACAGGTTGCCGCCGATGTTCACACCCTGGTGGCAGGCGATGCAGCCATAGGCCTGGAACATCTCATAACCACGCTTCTCGTCGGCCGAGATCGCGTCGTGCTCGCCGCGAAGATAGCGATCAAAGCGGGCATTGGGTGTCAGCAGCGAGCGCTGGAAGGCAGCCAGTGCATCGAGCACGTGCGCGCGATCAGGGACGCCGCCGTAGCTCTCCGTAAACGCGGCAACATAGGTGGGGTCCGCGCGCAGCTTTCCCAGCAATTCATCCCATGACGTGTTCATCAGCCGTGGGTCGAGCAGGGCGGATTCGTTCTGCGCCTCGATCGCGCGGAAATTGCCGCGCCAGTTGAAGCGCCAGTTGAGCGAGACGTTGAAGATTGTCGGCGTATTGAAATCCAGCGGCTGGCCATCGGCGCCCGGTGACAAGATCCGGTTGTCGTCGCCCCCGCGCTCAAGCTGATGGCACGATGTACATGCCCGGATGTTGCCGCGGGACAGTCTTCGATCGCTGAACAGTTTCTCCCCGATACGGACCTTGGCCGGGTCCAATGGCGCCACAAGCGGAATTGGGGTTATGGGTGCTGCCTCGCCGGATTGCTGCGCGAATGCCATGTACGGCATTGCCAGCAGGACACCGGCGAGCATTGCCCGCAGTACTGGTGCGGGAACCGCGCGGCGGCGGTTGGCGTTAGCATCTGATGGCGCGGTCAGCACCGCGCATATGCTGATTTTCGCCCTGTGAAGCACGTTCTTGCCGTTGATGATGATCCGGCGATCCGCGCAATGATCGCCGACTATCTTGCCGAGCATAACTTCCGCGTCACGACGGCTGGCAGCGGGCAGGAGATGGTCCGCGCGCTTGACCGACAGCCCGTTGATCTGGTCATCCTTGATCTCCAGCTTGCCAACGAGGACGGACTGGAACTGCTGCGCGACCTGCGGGCCCATTCCGCCCTGCCGATCATCATTCTCAGCGGTCACCGTCGCGACGAGGCCGACCGGGTGATCGGACTGGAGTTCGGCGCCGACGACTATCTGACCAAGCCGGTGTCGCTGCGCGAGTTGCTCGCCCGCATTCGTGCGGCGCTGCGCCGGATGGAACGTACACCGCAGGATTCATCCGCGGACAAGCGCACCCGATACCGTTTTGCCGGCTGGGAACTCAGCCTGCGAACGCGCCGCCTGACCTCGCCGGGCGGCGACCTCATACCGCTGACCAAGGGCGAGTTCAACCTGCTGACGGTGTTCCTGAAGGCCCCGCAGCGTGTGCTGAGCCGCGAGCAATTGCTGACCGCCAGCCGCCTGCATGACCAGGAGGTTTTTGACCGTAGCATTGACGTGCAGATACTTCGCCTGCGCCGCAAGCTGGAAGCCAATCCGACCCAGCCCCGCCTCATCAGGACCGAGCGCGGCAGCGGCTATATCTTCGCGGCGCCCGTCGAAACGTTCTAGTGTCCCGCTGGTTCAAGGCTGGAGCATTGAGGAGCAGGCGCCATGATCGACAAGTTCACGACCGTCTATCCAGGCCATATCGATCTCGGCGACATGGGCCAGGATGCGACGCCCGCCAACGAACGGCGCTACTCCAACGAGCAGCTCGCCAGCGTCTTTGAGAAGACCGAGGCCGTGGCCCGCAAGATGGACGCCATGGGCTGGCATACGCTCTGGCTGGCCGAGCACCATTTCCAGCACGAAGGCTACGAGTGCATCCCCAATCTGCTGATGATGGCGGTGCATCTGGCGCACGCCACGAAGAACCTGCGCATCGGTTGCGGCTTCAACATAACGCCGATGTGGCATCCGCTGCGGCTGGCCGAAGACTACGCCGTCGCTGATATCCTCACGAAGGGCCGCACCGTGTTCGGCGTCGGCCGGGGCTATCACACGCGCGAGGTCGAGACCTTCGGCGCGCCGATGCAGGACCAGGACGCCAACCGCGAGCTCTTCGAGGAACAGGTCGAGATCATCTTCAAGGCCTTCCGCAATGAGCGTTTCAGTCACAAGGGCAAGCATTACACGCTGCCGCCCGAGGTGCCCTACCGCGGCTATCAGCTCAAGGAGCTGACGCTGGTGCCGCGGCCGGTGCACTCGCTGGAGTGCTGGCAGCCGATCGTCAGCGCCAGCCCGCGCGGCCTCGATTTCATGGTCAAGCACGGCATCAAGGGGTCGGTCGGCGGTGGCGCGGCCACCATGCAGGAGGGCCCGATCAAGGCCTATCGCGACGCCGCGGCGCGCGCCGGCAAGGAGCTGAAGCTGGGGCAGGATCTGCAGATCGGCATCTTTTTCCACCTCGCCAGAACGCGCGAGCAGGCGATCCGCGAGATCACGCCGTTCTATGAGGAGCACGTGAAGATGTTCGCGCCGCTGGGCTTCGTGCCTGGCATCACGCCGGATGCGGTCGCGGCGGCCGCGCGCCGCGGCGGCTGGAGCGCCGCCGGCGTACCGACGGTGGAGCACTACATGAAGCTCGGCGCCTGGTTTGCCGGCACACCGGCGCAGCTCATCGAGCACATCAAGAGCCTGGAAGCGCGCTTCCCCGGTATGGAGCACATCAATCTCAGCACCAGCCTCGGCACACCAAGGGCGGTGATGCTGGAGCAGTTCCAGTGGGTGGCCGAAGAGGTCATGCCGGCGTTCAAGCCGGCACTCGCCCCCGGCTGACACGGTCAGCGATCGAGGAAACGATCCAGCCGGTCGCGGAAGCGGTAATACGTGCCGACCAGGGGCAGGAACCACGGCGTTCCGCCGTAGCCGAACTGTCCTGGGAGCTCCAGTTCCTCGAAGGCGCTGACCCGGTTGCCACCACCCAGAATCTTGCGCGCCGTCTGATGGCCGAGATAGGTCATCATCGCGACGCCCGAACCATTGCAGCCCAGGCAGTAGTGCATGCCGTCCTGCACTTGTCCCATGTGCGGCAGAAAGTCGAACGTGAAGGCGATGTTGCCGGTCCAGGCATGAGTCACCCTTGCTTCGCGCAATTGCGGGAAGCGGGCGGACATGAAGCGGTGCAGCGCTGGCGCCGAGACTTCGGGACTGACGGCCGTAAATCGCGCGCGGCCGCCGAACAACATGCGCTTGCCGTCGGGCGATATGCGGTAGTAGCAAAGGACGCGCGGCGTATCGCTGATGGTGCGTCCCTGCGGGATCAGGCTCTTTGCCAGACCGTCCGGCAGCTCCTCCGTCGCGATGATGTGGCTCGCCACCGGAATGACCTTGCGCTTGAGCTGCGGCGTGGCATCACTGGTGTAGCCATTTGTTGCCACGATCACCTCGTCGGCAGCGATTTCCCCGCGCGAGGTCCGCAGCCGGAACGCGCCGCGCCTGCCCGAAACCGCCTCCACGCGCGTCCGCGAGACCAGCCTGACCGCATGGCGCCGGGCGGCATCGAGAAGGCCCTTGTAGTAGAGGGCCGGATGCAGCTTGCCAGAGCGCTGGACGAGCATGCCGCCCTGGTAGAAATCGCTGTCTATCTCCTGGTGCTGCAGTGATTTCGGCAACATCATGCACTGCGCATTGGCATGCTGGTTGAACTGGTCGACCTTGGCGGCGAGCATGTCGTAGTGCTTGCGGGTCACCGCGCCCGCGAAGCGGCCGCTGCGCTCCCAGAAGCAGTCGATGTTCTCCCGCCGGATGATGTCCTCGACCAGGCTCAGCGAATCGGAGCTGTCGTTCAGCAGCCGGTCGGCCAGTGTCTCGGCGCCGTCATCGCCCAGCCGGCGCTTGCCGCCCAGCCCCTTGCCGAGGCTGACGCCCCCCGACACGGCGCCGCCGTTGCGCGTCGAGGCCCCGAAGCCGAAATCGTTGGCCTCCATCACCGTGCAGTCGACGCCGCCGCGCGCCAGCTCAATGGCAGCGTTCAGTCCGGCATAGCCTCCACCCATGATCGCGACAGTGGTTCTGGCGGGCAAATCGACCGGCGGTTCCGCTTTCGGCTGCCAGGCCTCCCACCACCACGGCATGGCCTTGAAGTCGGGATGAAAGATGCCGCCTTTGCTCATCGCGATCCTCGTTCGTTTCTCCCGCCGGACAGCTAGCGATCCGTCATTCCCGCGCCCCTGCCGAAACGGGTTGCCAGCGCCAGCAATGCGCAGACCAGCACGATCTGCAGCGACGAAATGGCTGCAATCGTCGGGTCGATCTCCATGCGGATATTGTCGAACATCTTCTTGGGCAGAGTCATGTTGGCGCCACCCAGAAACATCGCCACGACCAGCTCGTCGAAGGACGAGATGAATGCCAGAAAGGCGGCTGAAACCAGGCTCGGCCGGATCTGCGGCAGCGTGACATGCCACACCGCCTGCCAGCGGCTGGCGCCAAGGCCACGCGCCGCCAGTTCCTGGTTCAGGTCGAAGTCGCGCAAACCTGCAACGACAAGCACAATGACGAAAGGCAGGGCCAGGACGGTATGGGCGAGCGCGATGCCGTACCACGCGCCGATCAGCCTGAGCTGTGCGAACAGGCCATAGAGCGCAATTGACGTGACGATGGTCGGCACGATGATCGGTGCCGCCGTCAGTTTTTCGAAGGCGTCACGTCCCCAGAAGCGCGCCCGTGTCAGGCCGAAGGCCAGCGGCACGCCCACCAGCAGCGACAGCACCATGGTCGCGACGGCAACCTTCAGGCTCAGCCAGGTCGGCTCCAGCCAGTTCGGGCTGTCCACGTAGCGCTCGTACCATTGCAGCGACCAGCCGGGCGGCGGAAACTGCAGGTATTGCGCCGAACTGAACGAGATCGGGAAGACGATCAGCAGCGGCAGCAGCAGAAAGGCATAGACCACCGCCGCGAAGCCGGCGAGGAGCAGACGGCTCACACGAAGGCGCCTCATGCCGGCCTCGTTCGCGCCAGACGTGAGATGCCCCAGAATGCCGCCAGGGTCAGCACCAGCAGGATTGTCGACAAGGCGCCGGCGAAAGCCCAGTTGAGCAGTTCCCGCACCTGCTCCTCGATCAGATTGGCGATCATCACGACGCGCCCGCCGCCCAGCAGCGCTGGCGTGATGAAGAACCCAAGTGACAGGGTGAAGACCAGCGTGATGCCTGCGACCACACCGTTCATGGTCAGCGGTAAGGTCACCCGCAGGAAGGCCTGCAGTCGGGAGGCCCCAAGCCCCTCGGCTGCAAGCACGAGAGTCGGATCGACTTTCCTGACCGCGCTGAAGATGGGCAGGATCATGTACGGCAGCAGGACATGGACCATGCCGATCAGCACGGCGGCTTCGTTGTTGAGCAGCGGCAACGGGGTATCGATGACGCCCCAGGAAACCAGCGTGCGGTTGATCACGCCGTTGCGGCCCAACAGCACCATCCAGGCATAGGTTCGAACGAGGATCGAGGTCCAGAACGGCAGCAACACGAAAGCGATTCCGAGGAATTGCCATGCGCGGCCGCTGGTCGCCATCAGGTAGGCGACCGGATAGCCCATCGCCAGCGTGAGCAGCGTGACCAGGGTTGCGATCTTGAAGGTACCCAGGAACACCTGCACGTAGAGTTCGCTGCCCAGGGCCTTCTCGTAGGCGGCGAGACTGCCTCCTTCGATGCTCAGCGCCAGCAGCCGCAGCAGGGGAACGGCAAAGATCAACAGCAACAGGATCATGGCCGGCACCGACAGGGCGAGCGCGCTGCCCACGGCGCGGCGATGCACCTGCCTGGCGCGGGTCACGCCGAGCCCCGAAGTACGTGGGCATCCTGCGGCGCGAACCCGACCGTTACCTCTTCACCCGCCTCCATAGGGCGGTCCCCGCGCACCAGCAATTCGATGCCGCCGGCAGCCCTGACCCGCAGCTTGTGCGCCTGACCGAGATACACAGCCTCTACAACGGTGCCAGAAAAGCTGTTGGTGGCCGGGCCAATCACCATTTTCTCGGGTCGCACCAGCAGGCGGACACGGCCCTTGCCACCATCGAGGTCCGTCACGGTCACGCTTGCACCGCCGTCCAGGAGGACGCGGTCGGGGCCGGCCACCTGGCCCGCAAGCAGGTTGGACTCGCCGATGAATGCCGCCACGAAGTCGTCGGCCGGCCGCTCGTAGACCTCGTCCGGTGTACCAACCTGCCGAACAACCCCGCCATCCATCACGGCGATGCGGTCCGACAACACCAGCGCCTCTTCCTGGTCGTGCGTGATGAAGACGGTTGTCAAGCCAAGCCGGCGCTGCAGGCGGCGGACCTCCAGTTGCATCGATTCGCGCAGCTTGCGATCCAAGGCGCCAAAGGGCTCGTCGAGCAACAGCAGCGTCGGATCAAAGACGACGGCCCGCGCCAGCGCCACGCGTTGCTGCTGGCCGCCAGAAAGTTGCGCCGGTAGACGCTCCTCATAGCCCTGCAGTTCCACCAGTGCCAAGGCACGGAACACACGATCCCGAAGTTCCGGCTTCGGCACCCCACGCATCTGCAACGGGAAGCCGACGTTGCGCGCCACCGTCATGTGAGGAAACAGCGCGTAGTTCTGGAACACCATGCCGACGTTGCGCTTCGCGGGCGAGACATCGGTGATGTCCGCGCCGCCGACAACGATATGCCCGGCATCCGGATATTCGAATCCGGCGATGACCTTGAGCAGCGTCGTCTTGCCCGAGCCGCTGGGGCCGAGGATCGTCAGGAACTCGCCGGCGGCAACTGTCAGCGAAACGCCACCGAGCGCAACGACAGGGCCGTAGTGTTTGGCAACGCTGTCGATGCGAAGATCGACGCCCTTCACTTCCTGAGCAGCCACTGCTTCCAGCGATCCAGGCTCTTTTCCATGTTCTCGTCCCACCAGGCGGCGCTGAGCCAGAACTGCTTCGGCAAATTGTCCGGATGGGTCGGCATGTGTGGTGCAGCCTTGGGATCGATATACTTGATGCTGGCCAGGTTGAGGCCCGGATAGCCAAGCTCGTTGGCATAGATCGCCTGCCGTTTCGGATCGCTCATGTAGGCGAGCATCTTGTTGGACCAGTACGGGTCCTTCGCTCCCTTGGGGATCACGAACGTTCCTTGCTTAAGGCTGCCTTCCTTCCACTCGACCGCAATCGGCGCTTCCTTCTTCATCAGGTCATAGAAGCGGCCGTTCCATCCGGTGGCCAGAACGACTTCCTTGTCCAGCAGGAGCTGCGCCGGCTGCTGGCCGGTCGTCCACCACACATTCACGTGTGGCTTGATCTCGTCGAGCTTCTTGAAGGCCCGGTCCATGTCGATGGGATAGAGCTTGTCGGCGGGAACGCCATCCGCGAGGAGCGCAAACTCCAGATTGTCAACCGGATGGTTGCGCATGCTGCGCGGTCCCGGGAAGCGCTTCACGTCCCAGAACTCGGCCCAGCCCGTCGGCTGCTTGCCAGGCGCAAACGCGTCGGTGCGGTAGGCAAGAACAGTGGAGTACACAGACGAGGCGAAGAGATACTCGTTCTGCGCTTCCTTGGGATAGCCGGAGCGATCCACCACCTTGGGATCAATCTTGTCGACGAGCCCGAGGCGCTGCACCAGTGCGCCGTCCTGCCCGCCGATCTCCGTCAGGTTCCACTCGACATTGCCGGAGGCAACCATCGCCTTGAGCTTGCCGAGATCCACCGGCGAGGTTTCCACTACCCGGATGCCGGTGTCTTTTTCGAAAGCGTCGAAGTAGGCCTTGCGCATGGCCCGGTTCATCGAGCCGCCCGAGGCGTTGACCACGATCTGTCCCGGCCTCTGCGGTTCCGCCTGGCCAAATGCCGGACGGACGGCCAGTGCGGCCGCGCCAGCGCCGATCAGCGCATCGCGACGTTTCATCCTGCGTAGTGGCATGCATTCCCCCCGGTATCGGTTACTTGTGTCATCGATCCTTGCACACCGTCGCGGACGTGGCCAGTCAAGCCGCCCTGCCCGGATCGAAGGTCCGCATTGCGTCGGTCGCGCTGCGGGTGGACAGTTGCCGCAGCCTCTCATGGGCTGACGCGGAGGAGAAGCCGGCATGCTCAGCGATCCGGATCGCTACGACTATTTCCCGCTGCACGACCGCCCGCGTATTACATGGCCGAACGACGCGCGTCTGGCATTCTGGGTGGCGCCCAACATCGAGTTCTATGAGCTTCACCCGCCGCTGGGTCCCGGCCGCGTTCCCTGGCCGCGGCCATTCCCCGATGTGCTGGGCTACTCGTATCGCGACTACGGCAATCGCGTCGGCGTCTGGCGGATGATCGACGTGATGGCGCGAAACGGGGTGCGCGGCAGCGTGTCGCTGAACGTGGCCCTGTGCGACCACTTTCCCGATATCATCAAGGCCTGCAACGAGCTGGGCTGGGAGTTCTTTAGCCACGGCGTCTACAACACGCGTTACCTCTACGGCATGTCCGAGGCGCAGCAGATCCGAATCATTCGTGACTCGATCGACACGATCCGCGACAAGGCCGGCCAGGAGATGAGCGGTTGGCTGTCGCCGGCGCTGACCAATACCGACGAAACCATCGACCTGCTGGCCGAAGCCGGCATCCAGTACACGCTCGATCTCATGCATGACGACCAGCCCACGCCGCTCAGGGTCAGGAGCGGCCGGCTGATCAGCGTGCCTTATTCGCTTGAGATCAACGACGTGCCGCTGCTGACCATGCGCAACGCTTCGCCGGAGCGCTACGCCGAGATCTGCAAGGCCCAGTTCGACCAGCTTTATGCGGAGGGCGCCGACAACGGCATGGTCATGTGCATGCCGCTGCATCCCTTCCTCGTGGGCCAGCCGCACCGCATCCGGGCGCTGGACGAGATCCTGCGGTACGTCACGTCACACGACGGAGTCTGGCTGGCGACGGCCCGCGAGATTGCGGCCTGGTACTATCAGCACCACTACGACACGGTCGCGGCGGCGCTGGCCGCAAGACGGAGGGCCGCGTGATGCCCCTGCCCGAGAGCTATTTCGATTATCCCTATCGCGGCGAACGGCTCGACCACGAGCGCTATCGCCACCAAACGCTGTTCACGCGCCGGCCGGTGCAGTGGCCGGACGGGGCGCGGGTCGCGCTCTGGATTACCGTGCACCTCGAGTTTTTTCCGCTCGATATGGCCAATCTGCCGTTCCGGGTGCTGGGCGGCATGGAACGCGGCTACCCCGACTACTGGAACTACACGCTGCGCGACTACGGCAATCGCGTCGGCGTCTGGCGCGTGATGCGGCTGCTTGACCGGTATGGGTTGCGAGCCACGGCAGCCTTCAATTCCGATGTGGCGCAACGCTATCCCGAGCTGGTGCGCGCTGTCACCGATCGTCGCTGGGAGGTCATGGCCAGCGGCGTCAACATGGCGAAGCTGCACGTCGGCGGCTTGCCGGTTGAGGCCGAGAGGGCACTTGTCACCGAATCACTGTCCACCCTGCGCAGGATTTCCGGCGCAGCAGTCCGGGGCTGGCACTCGCCGGCCCACTCGGAGTCGGACAACACGCTCGATCTGGTGGCGGCCGAAGGCGTCACCTATGTGGCGGACTGGATCAACGACGACATGCCCTATCCGCTGAACACGAAAAGCGGCACGATCCACGCCATGCCGCTGACGCACGAATGGTCCGACCGCATGCTGCTGTGGCAATACCACCAGTCCAGCGCCGAGTTTACCAGCCAGGTCGTCGAAGCCTTCCGCGTGCTCTACGACGAGGCGGGCCGGCATGGCGGGCGCATCCTGTCGATCGCCTTGCACCCGTGGATCATCGGCCAGCCGCATCGGATCAAGGCGCTCGATGCGGCCTTGTCGCAGATCACAGGGTATGCGGGCGTGTGGAACGCCACGGGCGCTGAAATCCTGGATGCCTGGCGGCAACAGGCAGCACCGTAGCCCGCATTCAAGCTGCCAGGCGTTTCCCTTCTTCCGGAGGGGAAAGGTGGCGCGCAGCGCCGGAAGGGGGATGCCTCAACCAGCACGACGCCGCAGGGGTTGCACCGTCCCCCTTCCGCCCTTCGGGCACCTTCCCCCTCCGGGGCAAGGCGAAGTCAGGCGCTCCAAAGATGCTGGGAGCGCGCCACTCCAGTGGCGCTGGCGGCGTGCCAACGCCGCCATCATGCAGCCTTGCGCACACGACGCTGGTCACCCTCCGCACCGCTGCGGGCGAGGCGCCACTGGAGTGGCGCGCTCCCGGCAGGGAACCGCTCACGACCCTGGCTGGCGGAGCAGCGCGCGTTGCCGTTGGGTCGCAGCGTCGTCGAGGCTGCGTCCATCAGCCGAAATGACGACGCCGTAGATGTTGCTGGCTGCGTGGCGGCTGACCGTACCGTCACGCACGTCGCGCAACACGGCCATCGGATCGCGGTCCAGCGGCGAACCCCATCCGCCCCCGCCCGGCGAAGAGGCGTACTCGCGCAGGGGTAACTCGTAGCGGCATACCCGGTACTTGGGCGGCTCGATGCTGGTACCATCGCTGAGGACCAGCCTCATGTGCCCCACCTGTCCCTCCAGGCCGCCCTGCGCCCCGAAGCCCGTGGCATAGCCAACGCCTTCGCCGCGGAACGAGTATTCCGCCGGCTCCAGTACATCGACCTCATACTCGACGCCGGTTCCGCCACGGAACTTGCCCGGGCCGCCGCCATCGCAGCGCAACTCGTGCCTCAGGATCCGCAGCGGGTATGCCTGCTCGTAGCCCTCGACATTGGGAATCGTGAGGCCACCCAGCGCGATCAGATGGCCTATCTGATTGAAGCCGTCACGGCCATCGACAGCACCGCCGCCGGGCATGCAGTGCCAGTGATAGGCGACGAACGGCCGGTCGGTACCGACGCGGCCCGCCGAACCGTTATGGATGCTCTTGCCCCAGCCGGCACAGGCCCGCGACGGATCGGCCAGGCCCAGGGCCTTCCAGATCGCATGCACGATCTCGTGTGCGATGAAGACCGTGCACATCGTCATCGGCGCCGGCGGCCGGGCGTTCACGATGGTACCTTCCGGTGCCACGATACGCACGCAGCGGAACGTGCCTTCGTTGCGCGGCAGGCTGGGCTCAAAGAAAGAGGCCAGTGCCATGTAGACCGCGGACCAGGTGTTGGCGATCGAGCTGTTCTTGAAGCCGCGGATCTGTGGATCGGTACCGGTAAAATCGACGGTAAGGCCGTCAGCGCGCAGGTCCAGCGCGACACGGATCCAGACGTCGCGAAGATCGAAGCAGTCGTTGTCGGTCTTTTCCTCGGCGCGCCAGATGCCCTGCGGCAGACCGGCCAATGCGGCACGGAAACTGCGGTCAGCATGTGCCAGCACGCCCTCGACCAGCTCAAGCCCGTTCGCCAGGCCATAATCCTCGAGCAGCGCCTTCAGCCGCTCGGCGCCGATCCTGGTCGAGCCCATCATGGCGCGGACGTCGCCGTCGAGCGCCTCGGGCGTTCGGCTGTTGAGCTTGAGGAGCTGCCAGAGATCCTCGCGCAGCCGGCCGCGCTCGATCAGCTTGAGCGGCGGCAGCCGGATACCCTCATGGTAGATTTCGGTCGCCTCCGCGTTGTAGGTGCCCGCCGCGCCGCCGCCGATATCCGACTGGTGTGCGCGATTGCATGCGAACGCGGCCAGGGTTCCATCAACGAAGACAGGCCGTGCGATCACCCAATCCGGCAAATGGTTGCCGCCCGCGACATAGGGATCGTTGAGCAGGAACGCATCTTCCGGATGGATGTCGCTACCCCACGCGGCGAGCAAGGCACGCACCGCGAAGCCACCGCCGCCGGTATGGATCGGAATTCCATCGGCCTGGCTGATCAGGGTGCCTCCGGCGTCGGTGAGAAAGCAGGAGAAATCGTGGCTCTGATTGAAGATCGGACTGCGCGCGGTGCGCGTCATCACCCAGCCCATCTGGCGGGAGATGTGGTCCAGCCTGTTCTGCACCAGGGCCAGCGCGATCGGATCGAGTGCCATCAACCTCCTCCGCTCGACGGCATGTGCTGCTCACTCATGGTGCCAGGGCAATATCGAAATTGCCGGCCGCGTCGACCGTAAGCGTATCGCCCGCGCCGACGAAGACCGTCGTGGTCATCTCCTCGATGATCGCCGGTCCTGCCACGCGATGGCCGGGGCCAAGATCGACACCCTTGTAAACCTGGGTGTCCATCCAGCCGGACGCCTCGTCGATGTAGGTGCGGCGCGTGCCGAGCGACGCCGGCGTGCCCGCCCGCGGCGCAGGCGTCTGCGGATCGCGCGCCTCGACCTGGCCGATGCCCGCGACCCGCAGCCCGACGATGACGATGCGGCCGCCCGGCTGGATATGGCCGAACAGGCGCTGGTGCTGTGCTTCAAACCGGCTGCGCACGGCAGCGGCGTCGAAGGTCCTCTCGATCTCGACGCGCAGCGACGATTGCTGACCGGGGTAGCGCAAATCGAGTGCGCGCATCAGGCGCTGGCGCGCCGGCGGAAATCCTTCCGCGTGCAACATCCGCCGCGCCCCGGCTTCCATTTCGTCAAACGACTGCGCGAGCGTTTCGGCTGAAGTGGTTTCCATCTCGCCGGCAAATACGCGCACCCAGTCCTGCCGCACGTCGGTATGCAGCATGCCCAGGGCGCAAAAGGCGCCGGCAGCGCGCGGCACATAGACACGCCGGCAGCCCAGCGCCCGGCCCACCGAGGCCCCGTGCATGGGACCGGCGCCACCGGCGGCGAGGAGGGTGAAGCGGCGCGGATCGATGCCGCGCTCGATCGAAATGCGCTCGACGGCGTTCAGCAAATTCCGCTCCAGCAGACGGATGATCCCGACCGCTGACTGCTCTTCCGACAGGCCGAGCTTGTCGCCGATAGCGCTCTTCAAGGCGGCGCGCGCCAGGTTGAGATTCAGGGACACGGCACCGCCGGCATACGGCCCCGGCCGCAACCGGCCGAGCACCAACAGCGCATCGGTCACCGTCGGCTCAGGATTGCCGAAGCCGTAGCAGGCCGGCCCCGGTCGGGCACCAGCACCCCCCGGGCCGACAAACAGCATGCCGCCGCGATCGACGCCGGCGATCGTGCCGCCGCCGGCACCTACGGTGTGGATGTCGGTCGCCGGCGTCGAAAGGTGGTAGCCCGCAACCATGAGGCTGTCGGTGGTCGCCACCTCCCCGTCGCTCATCAGCATCACGTCGCAGGAGGTGCCGCCGATCTCCATCGAGAGCAGATCCGTGCTGCCTGTCGCACGGCCGAACAGCTTCAGGGCCCCGACGCCGCCGGCCGGTCCCGACAACGCCAGGTTGACGGGCCGGCCCTCCAGTTGTGCCACGGAAGCAATACCGCCATTGCTCTGCACCAGCAGCAGGCCGCCGGGCAGGCCAAGGTCCCGGAGAGTGGCGTCAAGCGCGCGCAGATAGGGTATGACCCGCGGCGCGACATAGGCGTTCACGACCGTGGTGGAGCCACGCTCGTACTCGCCAACGATCGGCATGACGTCGCTGGAGACCGACAGGGGCCAGGCGTCGTTTGCCGCCCGCACTGCTTGCGCGACGGCCCGCTCGTGTGCGGGATTGGCGAAGCTGTTGATCAGGCAGATGGCGACTGCTTCGACCCCTTCCGCGCGGAAGACATCAACGGCAGAAGCAACATCGTCGAGCTCGACCGGCGCGACTTCGGTGCCATCGGCAGCAATGCGGCCGCGCACCGGCAGGCGCAGGTATCGCGGCACCAACACGGGCGGGAATGGCGTGCGATGATCCCACTGGTTCTCGCGCAACCCGCGACGGATCTCCACGCTGTCGCGAAAGCCCTCGGTCGTCAGCAGGCCGACCCGCGCCCCCTTGCCTTCGAGCAGCGTATTGGTGGCGATGGTCGAGCCGTGGACGAACCCGTCGCAACCCTGGAGGAAGCTCTGGACAGAGAGCCCTGCCTGGCCGGCGGCGGCGGTCACCGCATCCAGCACGCCCTGGCTCGGGTCCGTCGGTACGGACGGCACCTTGGCGACCACCATGCGTCCATCGGCATCCTGCGCCACCAGGTCCGTGAACGTGCCGCCGACATCGACACCGACGCGCCATGGCGCACGCAATTTCACTTTGACCTCATATGCCATATCAGATCGCCGCCAGCGCCCGGTCGGCTGCCGCGAGGGTTTCTTCGATCGCGCCGCTATCATGCGCCGCCGACAGGAACCACGCGCAGCGCTGGTTGACGCGTACACCCTCCTCCTGCAATGCACGGCTGAAGGCAAGCGCCCGGTCGCGGTCGTTTCGCGCGGCGACATCGCGGTAGTTGCCGGGCGGCGCGCCCTCCATGAAGAATGTCTGAAAGATCTGCGGATAGCCCTGCACCAGCATCGGCACCCGGTGCTTGCGCGCCAGCGCACGCAGGCCCTCCATCAGGCGGGTGCCCTGCCGTTCCATCTCCCGGTAGACGGCACCGCCGTCCCGCGACAGCTCATCGAGGGCAGCCAGGGCCGCCGCCGCGCTCTGGACGTTTCCGTTGTACGTTCCCCCATGCATCACATTGCCGTTCAGCAGGCGGTCCATCACGTCGCGCCGGCCGCCGACCACCGCCAGTGGAAAGCCCGCCGCCACGGCCTTCGCGAAGATCGTGATGTCCGGTGTTACGCCGAACAGGCCTTGGGCGCCTTGCAGGCCGAGGCGGAAACCGGTGATGACCTCGTCGCACAGGAACAGCGCGCCGTGGTTCCGGCAGAGCTGGCTGACACCCTGAAGGTAGCCCGGTTGGGGTGCCGCCACGCCGCCGTTGACCATGACCGGTTCCATCAGCACGCCCCCAATCTGGCTGCCTTCACGCCTGAACGTCTCGGCCAGCGCGTCGAGATCGTTCCAGCCCAGAACGATGAGGTCAGCGAGCACGTTCAGCGACTGACCGGCTGACTCGGCGACGGGAGTCGGCGCGGAAACCGGGCCGGCTTCATTGGGCGAGGGCCGCACACTGACATATACGGAGTCTGTCCAGCCGTGATAGTGGCCTTCGAACTTGACGATCTTTTGCCGGCCGGTGAAAGCACGCGCGATGCGCATTGCGGCCTGCACCGCCTCCGTGCCCGAGGTGGTAAAGCGCACAACCTCCAGACCTGGCAACAGCTCGGTGAGGCGGCGCGCGAGCAGGACCTCACGCTCATGCTGGGCCGCATAGGTCTGACCCAGCGCCAGACTCTCAGCGACGGCGCGCAGGACTGTCGGCGGAGCGTGGCCGAGGATCGCGGGGCCGTTGCCGAGGATATAGTCGATGTAGCTGTTGCCATCGACGTCGGTCATGCGCGCGCCCTGGGCGCACTCGAAGAACAGGGGCACCGGCGCGCTGGCATAGCGCACGTTGCTGCTGACACCGCCAGCCAGATGGCGCTTCGCCTCCTCGTATAGCGCGATCGAGCGCGCATATGTTCTTTGCGGCATCGTCCTCCACCGTGGGCCTTCCGTACCTCGCCCGCGTGGCCGAAAGTCTGGCCAGCGATCCCCAATCCGTCGAGTCTGATCTGCGCGATCGACCCGGCGGGATCGAGCGCATCAGCTTGTCAAGCTTTGCGCTTCACGGCCAGAATACTTCGAGGAAGCATCGTCCGGGTGGACGTCCGCCAGAACCCTCGAAGATGGGGAGACGAAACATGTCCAAGCGGGATCATCGTCCAGGCGTGACCCGTCGTGCGTTTGCGATCGGGACCGGTGCGTTGGCGGTATCGTCCGTCGCCTCTCCCTTGCCGTTGCGCGCGCAAGCGGGGCCGATACGCGTCGGTCTGATCCATCCGGTGACGGGCTTTGTCGCCTACAACGGCCAGCAGAGCCGGCTCGGCGCCACGATGGCGATCGAGGATGTCAACAAGGCGGGCGGTATCAAGTCGATGGGCGGCGCCAGACTGGAGGCCGTGCTGGGCGACAGCCAGTCCAAGGTCGAAGTCGGCGTCAGTGAAGTCGAAAAGATGAACGAGGCCGGGGTGGCGGCCTATATCGGCTGCTTCCAGAGCCCGGTTGGTATTGCCGCCACGCAAGCGGCGGCGAAGTACAATACGCCGTTCCTGATCGATGTCGGCGCGTCCGACCTGCTCGTCAGCCGCGGCCTGAAGAACATCTTCCGGCTGAAGCCCGGCTTCGGCAAGTGTGTCGATGATGGCATCGCAGCGCTGGGCGCCCTCAACAAGGCTGCCGGAGGCGCGGCGAAGTCGGCGGTCCTGGTCCATGAGAGCGGCGAATTCGGCACCGGCACAGCCAAGCTGCTGGCCGGCAAGCTGCCGTCCATCGGCATCGAGGCCAAGGAGCTGATCGCGCACGACAACCCGACGCGCAACTTCGACAATATCGCGCTGCGCATCCGCTCGATGGCGCCGGACATTGTGATGATGTCGAACTACGGCAACGAATACATGCTGCTGGCGCGCACGCTCTTCCAGCAGAAGATCAACGTGGCCGGCATGTTCTCGGTGCTGGGCGGCGGCTTCAACTACAAGTTCGTCAAGGAGATGCCCGACGTCGCGCAGTTCATGATGGACACGAATCACTGGTTCAATCCGCGCAGCGCCGCGGCCCAGGCATTGAAGAAGCGGGTGGAGGCCGGCGGCGCGCTGTTCACCTTCGAAGTCTATCTTTCCTATTCCAACGTGATGCTGCTGGCCGATGCGCTGGAACGCGCCGGATCGGCGGACAAGGAGAAGCTGACCGCGGCGCTGGCCAGCTCGACGTTCAAGGCCGAATTGCTGCCCTATGGCCCCACGAAGTTCACGAACGGACAGAACGAAGGCGGCCGCCCGGGCGTGATGCAGGTGCTGAAAGGCGACATCGAGGTCATCGCGCCGGCCGAGTTCGCATCGGCACAGGCGGTCTTCCCGCGGCCGAAGTTCACGTGACGCATCGCACCACGCGGCCCGCGATCAGGCCGTGAGCCCCGACATCATCTTTGCGGGTGTCGTCAACGGCCTGATGGCAGGCGGCATCTACGTGCTGGTCGCCACCGGGCTGACGTTGATCTACGGCGTCCTTCACATCATCAACTTCGCACACGGCAGCCTGCTGATGCTGGCGATGTACGCGGTGTTCTTTCTGTTTCGCCCGCCGCTGGGGCTCGATCCCTATCTTGCCTTGCCGCTGGTGACCGCAGGCGCCTTCCTGATGGGCTACGTACTCTATCGCGGCGTGATCGGCCGGCTCAGCCACGGCCGCGACGAGAACATCCTGCTGATCACGCTGGGCCTGTCGATCGTCGCCGACAATGTCGCCCTGTTCCTGTTCACGGGCGACACGCAAACGATCGGCGTGGCCTACGCTGGCAACTACATCAGCCTGGGGCCGGCGCTGGTGCCGTTGCCGAAGCTGATTTCCTTCGGCGCCTCGATGCTGATCTGCGCCCTGCTGGGTCTGTTCATGTCGCAGACCGACATGGGCAAGGCGATCCGCGCCGTTGCGAAGGAGCGCCAGGGCGCGCGTCTGGTCGGCATCGACGTCGAGAACATCTTTGCGGTGTCGTACGGCATCGGCATCGCGTGCCTGGGCGCGGCCGCCTGTCTGCTGATGCCGTTCTTCTACGTCAGCCCCTCGTCGGGTCACGTCTTTGTCCTGATTGCCTTCACGACGGTCGTGCTGGGCGGCATGGGCAGCTTCGGCGGCGCGCTGGCGGGCGGCCTGATCATCGGCGTCGTCGAGTCGCTGGCCGGCCTGCAATTCGGCGAGCAGTTGGGTCAACTCGGCATTCCGCTGGTCTTCATCCTGATCCTGCTGCTGCGGCCCACGGGCCTGTTCGGACGGCAGTAATGTCGCGCACGGCGCTATTGGCCTGTGGCGGCGGCCTGATCGCGGCAGCGCTTTATCCGCTGCTGTTCGGCGGTTCGAACTACGCCGTCAATCTTGGATTTTTGGTGCTGTTCGCGGCCTTTCTCGGCCAGAGCTGGAACATTGCTGGCGGCTTTGCCGGGCAAATGTCCTTCGGGCATGCCGTCTTTTTCGGCACGGGCGCCTACGCCTCGACGATCCTGCACGTCAGTCACGGCTGGAATCCCTGGCTGGCCTGGCCGGTCGCGATTGCCGCCGGCGCGGCGGTGGGTGCGGGTATCGGTACGCTGAGCTTCCGGGCCGGCCTGCGCGGATCCTACTTCGCGCTGGTCACGCTGGCCTTCGCGGAGGCTTTCCGCATCCTCGCCAATTCCGTGCCGTTCACCCGCGGCGGGCTGGGCATGCTGATCAAGAGCGATCCCCACCCGGCCAACCTGCAGTTCCGCGACCCGATCTGGTTCTACTATCTGGCGCTGGTGCTGTGCGTGCTGTCGCTGGCGCTGGCGTGGTGGCTGACCCGCTCGCGTTTCGGCGCGCGGCTGGCGGCCATCCGCGAGAATGAGGACGCCGCCCGGGCGCTGGGCATCAACACCTTCCGCGAGAAGGTGCGCGTGCTTGCCCTGTCGGGCGCGCTGTGCGCAGCCGGCGGCACGCTCTACGCGCAGAAATATCTCTACATCGATCCCTCGATCGCCTTCGGCGTCGACAAGTCGATCGAGATGCTGCTGGTTAGCATGATCGGCGGCGCCGGCACCATCTTCGGACCCCTGATCGGTGCCGGCGTGCTGCATTTCGTCAGCGAGGTGACCCGCGAGCTCGGCGGCGCCCTGCCGGCCATCAAGAACGCGCAGCCGCTGGCACTGATCGTCTACGGCGTGATCCTCGTGATCATCGTGGGCTACCTGCCCGACGGATCGATGGGATTGTTCCGCCGGCGTAGGGCTCTGCCCCAAGGACAGGGCCATGCTTGAGGTGCACGATCTTACGAAGCGCTTCGGCGGGCTGACGGCTGTCGACGGGGCGTCTCTCGAAGTGCCGCAAGGCGCGATCGTCGCGCTGATCGGACCCAACGGCGCGGGCAAGACCACCCTGTTCGCGACCATCGCCGGCTTTCACAAACCGGATGGCGGCCGGGTGCTCTTCCGGGGTGAGGATATCACCGGCCTGCCGCCCGACCGCATCTGTGCGCGCGGCATGGTCAGGACGTTCCAGAACACCCAGCCCTTCGCGAAGCTCTCGGTGCTGGAGAACATCATGGTCGGCGCCTGGCTGCGCACTGACGACCGGCACGCGTGCCAACAGCGGGCCACAGAAATCGCCCGCCGCGTCGGCTTGAGCGACCGCCTCGATGACATGGCCTCCGAGCTGACGGTGGCCGGCTGCAAGCGCCTGGAGCTGGCGCGGGCGCTGGCGACCGAACCCCGGCTGCTGCTGCTCGACGAGGTCATGGCTGGCCTGAACCCGACAGAGATCGCCGGCATCGTCGATGTGGTGCGCGCCATCCGGGCGGGCGGCGTTACGATTCTGCTGATCGAGCACGTGATGCAGGCGGTGATGAGTCTCGCCGAGGACGTCTTCGTGCTGAATGACGGGCGCATCATCGCGCACGGTCCGCCCGCCGCGATCGCCTCGGATCGCGGCGTCATGGAGGCGTATCTCGGCCGCGGTGCCGCCGAACGCCTGCTGGGGGATACCGCGCATGCTTGAGGTACGCGGCCTGCGCGCCGGCTACGGCCAGATCGAGATCCTGCGCGGCATCGACATGCAGGTCGGCGCCGGCGAGATCGTGGCGCTGCTGGGCAGCAACGGCGTTGGCAAATCTACGCTGAACAACAACATCTGCGGCCTTTACCGCCCGTTCGCTGGCCGCATCCTGTTCGAGGGCGAGGAACTCACCGGCGCACGGCCAGAGGCGATCGTCGCACGCGGGCTGATCCAGGTCCCTGAAGGCCGGCGCGTGTTCCCCAACCTGTCAGTGCGCGAGAACCTGGAACTCGGCAGCTATTGCCGAGGCAAGCCGCATCGCGCGGCCAATCTCGAACGCGTCGTCACGACGTTTCCCCGCCTCAGGGAGCGCCTTGTCCAGAAAGCGGGCACACTGTCAGGCGGCGAGCAGCAGATGCTGGCGATCGGCCGCGGCCTGATGGCGGAACCCAAATTGCTGATCCTCGACGAGCCGTCGCTGGGCCTTTCGCCATTGCTCGTTGAGGAGATGTTCGCTCTTATCCAGCGGCTCAACGCCGAGGGGCTCGCGATCCTGCTGGTCGAGCAGAATGTCGTGCAGTCGCTGGCCATCGCCCATCGCGCCTGTGTGCTGGAGGCCGGCGTGCTGGCGATGAGCGGCACTGCCGCCGGCCTCGCCGCCAACACCGATCTGCGCCGCGCTTATCTCGGGATGTGAGACAGGGATGGCGCAACCGCGCAGCCTCACGCGCGCAGCTCTGGGCACTGCCGCTCTTTGGCCCGCCATTGTCTGCGCGCCTGGTGTCCGCTCGCGACAACGATGAACGAATGAGGATGATATGGACGCACTCCCGCTGACGGGGCGCATGGCCCTTGTAACCGGCGGCTCGGGCGATATCGGCAGCGGCGTCGCACGTGCGCTCGCCAGTGCCGGTGCCGACGTCGCGATCACGTACCTGGGACATTCCCAGGGAGCAGACGCCACGCTCCAGGCGATCGAGGCCTGCGGCCGGCGCGGCCTGCTGGTTCAGCTCGACCAGCGCGATCCCGCCTCCATCGACGCCTGCGTCGAGAAGCTGACACGCGAGGTGGGGCGGCTGGATATCCTCGTCAACAACGCGGCCTGGAACATCGGCATTCCCTTCGCCGATCTCGACCGTCTCGATGCGCATACGTGGGATCGCGTGCTCGAAACCAATCTGCGCGGACCGTTCCTGCTGGCACGAGGCTTTGCCCCGCTGCTGAAAGCGAGTGGCGCCGGCCATATCGTGAACATTGCCTCCACCGGCGGCATCGCGCCGGCGAGCAGCAGCATCGCCTATTCCGCGAGCAAGGCCGGTCTCATCCACCTGACACGCTGCCTTGCCGTGGCGATGGCGCCCGAGGTTGCCGTGAACTGCATCGCACCAGGCCTTGTCAAGGGCACCCGCATGGCCAACCGCTTGCCGGACGCGGTCGCGCGCATGGCGCAGCAGCAGGCCGTGCTCGGACGTGCCGGACAGATCGACGATATCGCGGGGCAGGTCCTGGCCTTCGTTACCTCCACCTCGATATCCGGCCAGGTGATGGCCATCGACGGCGGCTTGCCATTGGCGATGCGCTGAGCCAGAACGGCAGATCGAGAGGGGGCGCGAGGCGTAGAAGGCCGGACAATGATGTATCGTGCTCTCAGGCTGTCGATTGTCGCGTGGTGGCTCTGTGTGATGCTGGCGTCAGGCTCGCACGGGCCCGCCTTTGCAGCGCCGGCGGACCAGGAGAAGGCGCAGACCATCGTCCACATGCTCGACTACGTGGGTGTCGACTATCCCGAGTTCGTGCAGGACGGCCAGGTCCTCAACGCCGAGGAATACCAGGAGCAGCTCGAGTTCGCGACCCAGGTGATCGCGCTGCTCGGCCAGCTCCCCGCTGTTCCTCAGCAAGCCGCGTTGCTGGAACAGGCGAAGTCCCTGCTGGCGCGCATCGAGGCGAAGGCGCCGGGTGGCGAGGTGTCGACGCTCGCCACGGCGCTGCGCAACGGGGTGATGCAGGCTTGGCGGCTGAGCGTGGCACCCCGCCAGGCGCCCGATCTGGCGCAGGGCGCGCGGCTGTTCGCGGAGCACTGCGCTGCTTGCCACGGCGCCCAGGGACGCGGCGACGGGCAATTGGCCAAGGGCATGGAACCGCCCCCCAGCAACTTCCACGACGCGGCGCGCATGCAGCAGCGCAGCCTCTATGGCCTCTACAACACCATCACGCTGGGCGTGGACGGCACGTCGATGCGCGCCTTCACCGAGCTTTCCGAGGCCGAGCGCTGGGCGCTCGCCTTCTACGCCGCCAGCCTGCGCGCCGATTCCGAAACCATTGCCAGGGGCGAGGCGGCATGGAAGCGCGGCGAGGGCCGTGCCGTCTTCAACAGCCTGCGTCCGCTGGTGACCGGTGTACCGGCAGAGCTGGCGCCTGCCGGCTCGGAACTCGACGCGGTGCGCGCGTACCTGACGCAGCAGCCCCAGGCGGTGCAGGCCGCGGCACCGGCGCCGATGGACATCTCGCGCACGAAGCTCGACGAGGCGGCGCAGGCGTACACGCGCGGGGATCGCGAAGGCGCACGCCGGCTGGCGATCGCGGCCTACCTCGAAGGCTTCGAGCTGGTCGAAGCGGCGCTGGACAATGTCGACGCATCACTGCGCGCCGAGATCGAACGCGAGATGATGGCCCTGCGTTCCGCCATCGGCGAAGGCCAGCCGGCTGCGGCGGTGACAGCACAGGTCGAGAAGATCAACGCGTTGCTCGATCGCGCCGACGCGACGCTCGGCGGCGGAAGCCTGTCAGCGACGACGGCCTTCGTCAGTTCGCTGCTGATCCTGCTGCGCGAAGGCCTCGAGGCCATTCTGGTGCTGTCGGCCATCGTGGCCTTCGTCGTGAAGACGGGCCGTCGCGATGCCCTGCCTTACATCCACGCCGGCTGGATCGGCGCGGTGGTGCTGGGCGCCATCACATGGGCTGTGGCGCGCACCATGCTCGGCATCTCGGGCGCCGACCGCGAACTGACGGAAGGCATCACCGCGCTGCTGGCCGCAGCCATGCTGCTCTATGTCGGCTGGTGGCTGCACCGTCGCTCGAATGCACACGCCTGGAACCGCTTCATCCGCGAGCAGGTGGACGCGGCGCTCGGCAAGCGGACCCTGTGGGCCATGGCGGGCGTCTCCTTTCTGGCCGTCTATCGCGAGCTGTTCGAGGTGATCCTGTTCTACGAGAGCCTGTGGGCCCAGGCGGGAAGCGGCGGCCATGGCGCGGTGCTGGGCGGCATGGCGGCGGGCGCGCTGCTGCTGGTGCTGATCGGCGGCGCGATCCTGCGCTACAGCGTGCGGCTGCCGATCGGGCCGTTCTTCGCGGTCACCTCGGGCCTGCTGGCGCTGCTGGCCGTGGTGTTTGTCGGCAACGGCGTGGCGGCGCTGCAGGAGGCTGGCGCGGTGGATGCCACCCTGGTGCACTTTATCTCGCTGCCGTTGCTGGGCATCCACCCCACCGCGCAGGGTCTCGCGCTGCAGGTGATAACCCTCGTCCTGATCCTCGGCGGATTGTGGTTCAACCGCAGGCAAGCGGCGAGCTGAGGTCGCCAGACGGCATGGCGCGCCCGGAGAAACATGGAGCCAGATGATCCCCGGCATCGACGATCTGTTTATCCGGCGCGTGAACCTCGGCGTCACCGGCCTGCGCCGAGCCGGGAAGACCGTCTTCATCACCTCGCTGATCCACAACCTGCTGAAGGCCGACGACAGCGCGCCGCGCAGCCCCTTGCGCAACTTCGATCCATTCGATCAGGGGCGGCTGGTGGCCGCCATGCTGCGTCACGACAGCAATCCCATCATTCCCCAGTTCCCCTATACCCAGGCGGTGAAGGTGCTGACCGGCGAGGATCCACACTGGCCGGCGCCAACCGAGGGTATCTCCCGCATTCGCCTCGACATCCACTACCCCGTGGTCCGGGCATTATGGGTGCTGCCGCGCGAATGCTCGGTCTGGGGGACGCTGTTCTCCAGCTTGAAATCGTGGACTATCCCGGCGAGTGGCTGGTCGACCTGCCCATGCTGAACCAGAGTTTCGAGGCATGGTCCTCTGCCATGATTCAGCAAGCGGGAACCGGGCAACGCCGCGCCCTGGCACAGAACTGGCTCAGCCATGTCCAGGGCCGAAAGGTTGACGGACCGCATGACGAAGAGTGGGCTGGTCAGGCGGCGATGCTCTACGCCGATTACCTGCAGCGTTGCGCCGATGCAGGTCTGCGCTTCCTTCAGCCGGGCCGACTGCTGACGCCGGGTGAGTTGCGCGGCGCCCCGGTATTGCGCTTTTGCCCGCTGCCCAGGCCCGGCGGAACGTCGACACGGGAAAGCCTGCATGCCGTGTTTGCCGCAAAGTATCGCGAGTACCAGGAGAAGGTCGTCCGGGCCTTCTATCGCCGGCATTTCGCCGGGATCGATCGCCAGGTGGTGCTGGTCGATGTGCTGAAAGCCCTGAATGACGGACCGGAGGCCTTCGACGATATGTGCGCGGCGCTTGCTGCCATCCTCCAGAGTTTCCACTACGGCGGAAATGGCCTGCTGGACTGGCTGACGGGACGCAAGATCGATCGCGTGCTGTTCGCTGCCAGCAAGGCCGATCACGTGGTACGCTCTGATCGCCTTCATCTGGCGAACCTGCTGCGTCACATGCTGAACGTGCTCGACGAAAGCAATCGCATCAAGGCCCAGGCAGGGATCGAGGTTGCGGCCATCGCTGCCATCCGATGCACCGCCGATGTGAAGCGCAGCGATACCGGACGGGAGATCCTGCAAGGGGCTGCCGCCGGCGAGAAGGCGGCGACCGCATTTGAGCCCGGCGCCATCCCCCTCGACTTCCCGCCGCCATGGGATGAATTCCAGTACCGCTTCTGGGATTTCCAGCCGCGCCCCGACCCGGCGTGGCGGTTCGGCGGCTTCCCGAATATCGGTCTGCCCGACGCGCTGAACTATCTGCTGGGCGATCGCCTCTCATGAGTGACCGGCGCGAGTCTGTGACCGTGCCGGGGCGCGTGGACCCCGCCCTGGTGATGCCTGCCGATGACCGCCCGGTATCGCGCCGGACAGCCGTTGTTCCGGGCAAGGTGGAGGTCGCAGTCGAGCCGCTCGACGAGGCTGCCGACGCGACACAGCCTGCCCTCGCGCCTGCCCGCCGTTCGCGCTGGGGACTCGTCCTCTGGCTTCTGGCAGGGACGGTCGTGGGCTTCTGCGGCTACAGTCTCGGGGGCTGGCTGCTGGAAACCTGGCAGCGCGACTGGATTGGCGCCACGGCGCTCGGTGCCTTGCTGTTGGCCTTCCTCGCCGCAGTGGCGGTCGCGGCTGGCCGTGAGCTTCGCGCCATCCGCCGCTTGCGCAAGGCGGCGCGCTTTCGTACCGCCCTCTATACCGCCCTGGAACACGACTCCGCCGGGGAAATCAGCGCGGCTCTCGCGCCCGTGCTGGAGATGGTGGCAGCGCGGCGCCCAGACCTGGTGCGGCAGTTCCATCATCGCGTTGACGGCCAGAGCGACGGGGCGGCAATGATCCGCCAGTTCCGTGCCGCCGTGCTGCTGCCGCTCGACCGGGAGGCCCGACAGGCAGTCCGGCGCGAGGCGCTTGCCACCCTGACGGCAGCCGCCGTCAGCCCGCATCCGGCACTCGATGTCGTTGTCGTCGCATGGCGCAGCGTGGCGATGGTCCGGCGTGTCGCCGAGATTTATGGTCTGCGCCCGAGTGGTCTCTCTGCGATGCGGCTTACGCGCACGGCGGTGATTGGCGTTGCTACGGCCATGGCGGCTGATCCCGCCGGGGATGCGCTCGCAGAGACGCTGGGCGGCGGCCTCGCCGACAAGCTGGCCGGCAAGGTTGTCGAGGGCTCGATCGTTGGCTGGCGCGCCCTGCGGCTCGGCATGCGCGCCATCGAGGTGTGCCGCCCGCTGGCGTTCGAGCCAGAGGAACGCACGGGTCTCCTGCGAACCCTCCTGGGCTCGTGAATACATTGTGCAGTTCAAGGTGTGAGTACCCTGCGCAAGGAGGGCGCACCGGCTGGCCGGGGTACTACCGGTACCAGAACCATTGACATCAAAATATGATCTGATCAGATCATGACGTCACGGACTGCGCCCTACCTGATCGGCCAACCGTCGTCTCATGACTGAGGAGTGCCAGCATGAGCTCCGCCTTCTCCGCAGTGCCTCGTCCCGATGACACCGAAATCCCGGTGTTGGACCTGGCGCCGTACCTGTCGGGAAAACCGGGCGCGCGCGAGAAGCTGGGAAGGCGACTCTGCCATGCTCTTGAAAACATCGGTTTCTACTTCATCAAGGGGCACGGCGTTCCTCAGCCGCTGATTGATGCCGCGTTCGCCGAGGCCGAGCGCTTCCACGCCCAGCCATTGGATCGCAAGATGAGGTTGCGGCGCAATCGGGACAATGTCGGCTATCTCCCCATGTCGCGCGGCAGTGGCTCTGAGGCTGGGATCAAGCCGAACGTGAATGAGGCGTTCTTTCTCAAGCGTGATTTGCCGGCCGACCATCCCGATGTGCTGGCGCATAAGCGTTTTCGCGGAACCAATTTGTGGCCCGATGACCTTCCGGGCTTCCGGGAGACTGTCGTCGCCTATTGCGACGCGCTTGAGGCGTTGGTGAAAAGGCTGGTGCCGCTTTACGCCGTCGCGCTCGACCTGCCAGCCGGCTATTTCGACGAGGCGTTCGCCGAGCCACAGTACACGCTGCGCATGACGCACTACCCGTTCATCGAGGTGCTGGGAGAAAACGAGTTTGGCATCGCGCCGCATAGCGATACCAGCTTCCTGACCCTGCTCGCCCAGAACAAGGTGCCGGGTTTGTCCCTTCGCACCCGTGACGGGCGGTGGATCGACGCTCCGGCACTGGACGGGCACTTCCTGGTGAACGGCGGGGATATGCTGCGTCGTTGGACAAACGATCGCTTTCTTGCGACGCCGCACCGGGCCAGCAATCGGTCCGGCAGGGAGCGCTATGCCATCCCCTTCTTCGTGGATTGCAACATTGACTGGCCGATGGAATGCCTGCCGACCTGCACCAGCGCCCAACGCCCGGCGAAGTACCCGCGCTTCACCTATGCCGAGTATATGGGCGCCTACCAGGACGCCAGCTCCGCCCGTGATTCCGCTGACGGCGTCCGGATCGAGGCGTATTGATCATTCGGTGGCGGTCTGGTGCCGCGGCAACACGGACCGTGATCCGGCGACAGAATTGCTGACCTCTATATGTACCGTTGCAGCATCGGCAGCGCCTGTTCGACGCAGGCGCGGCCTTCGGCGACCGCCTCGTTGGCCCGATTGAACTCCATCAAGCCCATATTGCGCAGGCGCGGGATAAGCATCACATGCGGCGGCTCGCCGGCAAGGCGCGTGCGGGTGATGTGGTCCTGCATGATGTTGAGGGCGGTCGCAAGCACGTCGAAATAGCCGGGCGACAATGATCCCTGCGGTGACGGCTTCGTGGCGGCCGACTCTGCCGGCTCGCGCAAGGCTCCGGGCAGGCGGCGCAATACACGGCCGAGGAACTCCCTCGGAACGGGCGCAGCGACCGCCGCCGCCGGTGCCTCAGGCTTGCTCTCAAACCGCCGGCCCAGCAGATCGCCGTTGAGATTGACCGCGATGATCACGTCCGCGCCCAGGGCACGGCAGACAGAGACCGGCACCGGATTGGACAGACCGCCGTCCAAAAGCCATCGGTCGTCAATCCTGGCCGGGCTGAAAATCCCGGGCAGCGCGATCGAGGCGAGCACGGCCTCATGGATCGGCCCCGACTGGAGCCAGATCTCGCGCCCGGATACCAGGTCGGTGGCAACCGCTGCGTACTGCTTGGCGTAGCTCTCGATCGGTTCGGCGATGCCGAGCCTGCGGAGGAATGCCCCGATCAGTTTTCCCTGGATCAAACCGCCGCCCGATAGCCGCACGTCCATCAGCCCGACAATCTCACGCCACTTCGCCTTCTCCGCCCACTGGCGCAGTTCGGTCAGACGTCCGGCGACATAAGCCGCGCCGACCAGCGAGCCCATTGACGTGCCGCAGATGATGTCAGGCTCGATGCCAGCCTCGAGCAGCGCCTCGATCACGCCGATATGCGCCCATCCCCGCGCAGATCCACTGCCCAGTGCGAGTCCGATACGGGGGCGGCGATGGGTCATAGGGCCGTTGTCCTGAAACCTGACGGCCGACAGGGTAGCAGCCTGCGCGTGTCCCTGGCGCTCCTTCTTGCGAGACAGACCAACGACGTGGGCGGTCTGTATTTCAACCGCAGGCGCGCGGCGGGCTGACCTCGTCTTCAGATCGCCGCCTTCTTGGCCTTTCCTACGAGCGAGACTTCCACTTGGTCAGATTCACGGATGGTGTTACCGATGACCTTCTGGCCCACCTCAAACCACGGACGGAAGGGTGAGGCCGCAGACCGGCATGCCTGGAGAGCTTTCGAGATGTCTGGTCGCGACCAGGCGAGCGCCCCGGACTAGTCGCGCGCGAAGCCGGCATCGGCTCAATGCCACGCACTTCCTTGGCCGCGTCACCCTCATCGTCCCGGTCCACCTGAACCCGGCTGGAGCCACCGCGAATGAGGCCGCCAAGACTCCGGCCAGATCAACTCCCGCTCGTCATGGCGGCCCGGTACTTCGGCAAACAGTGCAGCGAGGCGGCATCGGTCCGCAGAGTGAGTACCGCAACTGCGATGGGAGGCAGGGATTACCGCGTCAACACCACCGCCAGCTCCTCGATTTTTTTCCTCCCCATCGACCCATTCAGCCTCGGATCCATGTCGTCCGTTGCCGTCCGCAGCGCCCCGAGGATCTCCAGCTCATTGCTGGTCACGCGCGGACCGAGGGTGCCCTCCAGCGCCTCCCAAAGCTCCGGCTGGTACTCCCACAACGCCCGCCGCAACAGCCAAACTGCATCGACATCGAGAATGCGCGCCAGGGGGCCGATTCTATTGAGCGGAACCTTCGTGCTGCCCTGCTTGAACATCGTGATGATGTTCGGTCCTGGATAGGCGATTGCGCACGGCGCGTCGGAGTTTCAGGGGAGGGAACATTTGGTTGTGCGTAAGACTGCTGGAAACGTTTCTACCCGGATCACATGGGCGATTGACGCATCCGCCAGCGAACTTGGTCCAGAGTGGCGCAAAATTCGGCTGACATCACTGAGGCGATGGGGCGGATTGAGTGCCGTGCGCGTGTTGGTTATCAGCGGGAACGAACCGCTGAAGATGCGCGCTAACCCGGTGCGAACAACCTGGAAGCAAACCGCAACGCCATGCCATTTGAGATCGAACCGCCGTCCGCAACCTTCATGAAAAGCTGGCCCTGTTTCTGCGCGCCGGCGCGCTGGAAGTCGGCCTGAAGCTGGACAAGGACGTTTCCTTGCATCTGGCCCAGTCCGCCCTGGAATGCCTTGCGATCCCGGACGAGGAAATGATCGAGCGCGGCGCAGGTGCGATGAACCCCGATACCATGACGCGCCAGGAGTGCGCCGAGGAAGCATACGTGGCGATGATCGGAATCGCGGTTCGAGACGAACCGCATCCGCGGTTGGCGGGGTAGTTCTGCTTTCGGAGAAAGTACCAGAGGAAGGTGGTGCTGACTCCCAGGCTCGACCTTTGCCGTGCCGCCTCAGGTCGCGAAGTTACGGTACGACGCTGTCAGGCGAGGGCGGCAGAACGTAGTCCAGGTTTGGTCCAGTCGAGCCGCGATACTGGTTCAGACCGAGCTTCAGGATGCGCAACTGATTGCGGAAGTCCATGTCTGTGGCGTCCCGTGGTCGCTGGCGAACCATGATCCCCTCCGGGAGCTTGTTCGCCGTACCGATAACGAAGCTCCACACCATGCCCGCTGCGAGAATGATGTGACCTCGCGCAAGGACGGCGATTGTCGTCATCGCCGTGAAGTCCACGCCGGCGCCCGGCCGCGGCGCGACGGGGCCGACGGGCGTATCGTCGACGAGCGCAGGCGGCGCCCCGCCGTTCACGGGCTGGATGAAAAACGGCAGATTGTTGTGACCGACATCGACGAACTCGACGGGCGCCGAGCGGTCCGGGTTGTTCATCTTCTTGACTGTCTGGATCCAGTTCAGCCCTGTGCTGGCAGGCAGATTGTGCTTGATCTTCACATTCACGCCGTGCGTGAGCGTCGGCGGCCCGAGGGCACCCATTTGCCGCGGTCGAAGCCCGTTCTTCAGGTCAATGACCGGCTGGAATTCGACCACGGACAGTTTGATGTCGATCGGGATGACGATCTTCACGTTCTGGACGACCGGCATCGTCAACAACATGCGCCACATGAACTCAGGAATAATGCCTTGCGGTGCGTCGGCACCCGCCCGGAGGTGAGCATTGTGCTTGTGGAGCAGCGTATCGCGCTGCTTGGCTTCGTCCAGACCGAAGCGGCTCATCACGGCGCCAAGCGACTCCCCCTGCTTCACGTCCTCGGTAACGAAAAACATGGTATTCCCCCGTTATTGTGCCAGCGCATCCGAAGCGCCTGGACAGTGCCGCCGTAAAGCCCGGTACTGCCACTGCGGCCGGACGGGGATATTATCGTTCAGCCACGCCGTCGCGCATCGGGGTGCCTACCTATTTTTCGGGGTGCGCTCACATTATCGCCGTGCCTTCCGACTCAACGGGCCAGCAAGGGTCGCCTCGACCAGCTCGCGATCTGAAAGCGCCCGCAGACGCGAGGCTTCCGCCCGCCATTGCTCCTCAGTGAGTGACTCCTGTCGTAGCACGGCCGCCGTGTGGAAATGTTGGTAGATAGCCCGCAGCGACACCTTTGCTCGCTTAGCGAGCTCGCCTCCCTTAGGTTCAAGGATTCCCTGGGCAACGAAGCCCTGAAATGCCGCGATGATGCGCTTGCGGGTTTTCTCGCTGCGCAGGAGGCGTCCGTCAATATTCGGATGTTTCGACCGCTTCACAGACACAGGAGACGCTTCGGGTCGCACCGCCCCTTTTGGCCGTAGCGCCTCCTTTCGCAGCAGAGACATCCTGGCGAAGTGTTGGTAGATCGTGCGCAGCGGCACCCCTGCGCGCTCGGCGAGCTGTACTCCCGTTGGTTCAAGGACACCCGCCGCGGCGAAGTCCTGAGCTGCCGCAATGATCCGATTTTTGGTTCTCTGGCCGCGCCAGATGCGCCCGTCAGTCGTTGAATGCTTAAACCGTTTCATAGGTACAGTCGCTTTGCGTGGCACCGTCGGTACTCACGTGCGTTGTTCTAGGCATGGAGAAGATCACAGTCCACCCCGACGGCAGCCGCACGATCCATCGCTATCGGCCCCTTCCGCCTGATGGCCGACCACAGGACCCAACTCTGGACGGGCGCACGCTGCGCTATGAGACGCTGGAGCATGGCGGGGAATATCCCGACTGCATGCCCCTGGCGATCCGCGTGACCGACGCCCAGGGTCGCTGCGCAGTCTATGTGGCGATCCAGGAGGTCTGCCCCGATCAGCGGCCACAGGACCAGCCGCTGAACCGCCGGACCCTGCGGTATCAGCCGCAGGCACACGGCCCGGATAGCATGCCAATGAAGATCAGTGTCACCGACCCTGAGATGCGCAGCGCAGTCTACGTACCGATCGTAGAGGATGGGCAGGTGTTGGACAGCGAAGGTTACGAGCTGGTGTTGGCACCTGGACCATAGCCATGCCAAGCGCTGTCGATCGTCTCGCAACCAACCTGCGCGACCACCTCAACGATGCGGTCGCCGGTGACGTTCAGCGCTGGGTCATGCTGGACGAAATCCGCCAGCGCGCCGGCCTGCACGATCATGCCGCGTGCCAGTCTGCCGCGCTCCGGGCCGCCGACATGGGATGGATCGCCACCGCCGGCGGACGCGAGGTGCATAGCGTGCGAATGACCCCGGAAGGCTGTCGGGTCGCGCGCCGGCCGCGGGCTCGTTAGCGCAGTGGGTCAATCAACAGACTGAACTCTCGACGGCGGCCCAGGTGCGCGATCGCAGTGGCGCTTACGCCGACTTGCGGCGCACTTCCTGGCTGATTATCTCCACTTGGAGCTGCGTGAGATCACGCTTTAGACCACAGAATCAATTGCGTGTTGCGGAAATAGGCGATCGCCGCGCCGTCACTCTCACGGCGGACCTCGGCATCCCAGACTTGCGTGGTGCGCCCCTTGTGGATCGGCCGCGCCGTACAGGTCACGATACCCTCGCGGGCGGTACCGATTAGGTTGCTTTTGAGCTCCACGGTGGTGAAGCCGCTGGCGCCAGTCGGCAGGCCGCGCACAGTCCCGTAGCCGCAGCAGGTGTCAGCGAGCGATGTAACGCTGCCAGCGTGCAGGTACCCGTTCCAGGCGGCAAGGGCACGACGCACTTCGAGCGTGGCGACCACTTCATCGGCTTCGACTTTGCGGAAACGCATTCCGAGAAGGCCGGGCAGGTAATCGGTGCCAATCGCATTCCAGGCATCCAGTGTATCGGGGATCTTGATGTTCATGGATCGCCTCTCCCGTGGCCGAGGCTACCTCCGGGCGCTTGGCAGATCACTTGCCCAGATGACGGCGCACGTCGTCCGCCATTGGGCCGACCGTCTCAACGGCTTTGCGCAGCTCTTCTCGGGAAACACCGAATTTCCGCGCCCAATCGTCAAGCTCGTAGTCCTGGCTGATGTTGATGCGGTCGCGATCGGTTTTGCCTGTCTTGCGGGTGTCGTCGGCCATTGGTGGGGCTCCCTTGCTGCTAGCGCTGCGAACGCCGTGGTGCTGACCGGGTTCCGCGCTTTGCATTTTCTGCTTTGGGCCGTGCTGCGGAAATGTGGACGGGCATTTCGACGAAGGACCTGAGAATGCCCTCTGGCAAGGGTCGTTGCAGCTTCAGGGCTTCCACAACGGGGCCACTCAGCCATTGCTCAAACTCATCGGCGATACGCTCCGCCTCGCGAAGTGCCTAAAGGCAGCGATGATGCGTTTGCGGTCCGCTACGCGCACGAGCGGCCATTATTTTCGTTATACCGGACCCTGCCTCTCTTTTGTCACTGCACCGCAAGCTTCGCTGCGCGTTATAGCCGCCGGAAAAAGCGGGCAGGTGATCGACAACTATGGTTTCCCATTTGGGCGCGCGCCGGAGCAAGGGCATGCCGGCCGATCGCGACGCGGTTCGCTTGCGCAATCTGCTCTACGCCGCCACGGCGGGGAACGTGCGGCTCTGGGTGCACCTGGAGTACGTGCAGCGCTGGGCGACGATGACTGACGACGCCTGCCAAGCGGCGGCGCGGCGGGCCGCCGAAAATGGCTGGATCGCGGTCATCGGCAGGCCCGACGTGCACACCGTGCGCATGACGGCCGAAGGTTGTCGCCTCGCCCGCCAGCGGCGACAGCGGGCCTGATCCTGCGCAGCGCTGCTCCCGCCTATGCAGACTGATACATAGTTACATGCGTGACCAGCTGGGGGGCAGTTGGACGCTGCCCACCCATTCTTGCGACTGCCGCCTGCTACGTGACCTAGCCAGGATGCGGGTCTGCTCATTGCCCCCGTTCGCCCACCGATCGCAGGGGCAAACAGGTCGCGACCCTGACCACCTTCCAGCTAGCTGAACAATCCCGTCTCCCCGACCACGTCGTTGAAGGCCAGGAACTCGACATCGATGATGGTGTCAGTATCGTCCGTGGCGATCTCGGTAACCAGGACGCGGTCGCCCTGCGCGGTGATCTCGAAGTCGGCCTGGGCGCCGTCGAACGCCGCGGTGTCGGTGCCGGGACCACCGTCGATCCGATCGCTGCCGGGGCCGCCCCAGAGGATGTCGTCACCCGCCCCACCGAACAGACGATCGTCCCCGCCTTGCGCGCTGCCTTCCAGGGAGACGGCATCACCGAACAGAGTGTCGTTACCGTCCCCGCCGAACAGCCGGTCGTTGCCGCCCTGGGCGTTGTCGGACATGAAGGGGGCATCGCCGACCAGGACATCGTCGGCGCCCTCGCCGAACAGCCGGTCGTTGCCGCCCTGGGCGTTGCCGTCCATGACCACGGCATCGCCGACGAAGCTATCGACGCCGCCCTCGCCGAACAGCCGGTCATCGCCGCCGCGAGTGTTGTCATGCATTGCGGAAGCGTCGCCGGCCACGAGTCCGAATTCCCCGTCGCCAGCGAACAGCTTGTCGTTGCCGCCGCGGGATTCGGCGAACAGGTCGCCGGAGACATCGCCAAAAATATCGTCGTTTCCCTGCATACCAAAGATCCGGTCGTCGCCGCCCTGGCCGTTGCCCTCCATGGCCAAGGCATCACCGGACAGAGTGTCGTCACCGTCCCCGCCGAACAGCCGGTCGTTGCCGCCGCGAGATTCGTCGAGCAGGATGCCAAAGGCATCGCCGATGATGAAGTCGTCTCCCTGCAGGCCAAAGATCCGGTCGTTGCCGCCGCGGTCATCGCCGCTGAGGTGGGTATCCACGTCGCCGACAACGCGATCGGAGAAGGCGGTGCCGGTGAGCGTGTTGTTGGCGAAGTCGCCGATAATGTCTGCCATTTCGCTCCTCCCTGGAGAGGCGGGTGAAAGCCCGCAGTCTTATTTGCCGGGGCTTCGTCGTCGCGCTCATCGGGCTTGCCGTCGCTCTCGGTGGGCGGCGATCCGGCTGCGGCGCGCCGTATCGCACCCGGTCGTGCGCCATTGAAGCCTGCGCTCAGCAGCGCCGACGACGGCCTGTTCCGACCTGCGGCTGCTCTTAGCTGAACAATCCTGTCTCCACGACCACGTCGTTGAAGGCCAGGAACTCGACGCCGGTAATGGTGTCCGTGTCGTCCGTGGCGATCTCGGTAACCAGGATCCGGTCGCCCTGCGACGCGATCTCGAAGCCGGCAAGCACGCCGTCGAAGGCCGCGGTGTCGGTGCCGATCCCGCCGTCGATCCGGTCGCTGCCGGGTCCGCCAGAGAGGGAGTCATCGCCCGCGCACCCGGACAGGCGGTCATCGCCGCCCAGCCGGGTGCCAAGGAACAGCACGCCGTCGCCGATCAGCGAGTCGTTGCCGTCACCGCCGAACAGCCAGTCGTCACCGCCCTGCGCGGTTTCGCCGCCATCACCCACCAGGGAGTCATTGCCGTCGCCGCCGAAGAGGCGGTCATCGCCACCCCGCGCCGCGCCCGACATCACCGAGCCATCGCCCTCGAGGATGTCGTCGCCCGCGCCGCCGGACAGGTGGTCATCGCCGGCCTGCACATTGTCGCCGATAAGGACGGCATCGCCGATCAGGGTATCTCCCCCGGCACCCGCGATGAGGACGTCATTGCCGCCGCGGGCGTTACCGGACATGCGGAAGCCTTCACCATAAAGGACATCCGCCGCGGCTCCCCCCATCAGAACGTCGTTGCCGCCGCTTGTATTGTCGAACATGGCGCCAAACAGAAAGCTGTCTCCGGCGTCGCCGTAGAGGTTGGCGCCGCCATCCCCGACGATCAAGACGTCATCCCCGCCACGTGAATTGCCGAACATATTGCTGCTGACATCACCGAACAGAACATCGAACCCACCGCCACCCTCCAGCACGTCGTCACCGCCTCGGGCGTTGCCCCGCATCAAGAAGTCCGCATCGCCCGCCAGCCGGTCGTCACCCTCGCCACCGTCGAGCCGGTCATTACCACCACGGGCATTGTCGGACAGAGCCGACCCGTCGCCGACGAGGGAATCTGATCCGCTCCCGCCGACCAGCAGATCGGCGCCACCGCGTGCGTTGCCGCGAAGGTCGCCGCCGTCGCCGAACAGCCGATCGTCGCCGTCGCCGCCATCGAGCCGGTCGTTGCCACCTCGCGCGCTGCCTGCCATGAAAAACCCTGCATCGCCAACCAGGAAATCTTGCCCCGCTGCGCCGATGAGAACGTCGTTGCCGCCGCGGGCTTGGTCGAACAATGACTGGCCGGCATCACCGACCAGGACGTCGGCCCCGTCGCCACCGTCCAGCCGGTCGTTGCCGCCGCGGGCATGGCCGACGATGGAGGCGGCGTCGCCGAAATCACCGCCGACATCGCCGAAAAGGCGGTCGTTCCCTTCGAGGCCAAAGATCAGGTCGTTACCGCCGCGCTCGCTGCCAATGAGGTCGCCCATGCGGTCGCCGATGATAGTGTCGAAGTCGGGGGTTCCGATCAGCGTGTTGTTCTTGAGGTCGCCGATGATGTCAGTCATGGAGTCACCTCCCACGAATTTCTTGGCCTTACGCACGCGAGCCTACGCGCCCACGTTGAGCGCCATCGTCGCCTCCCAAGCAGGGGCCGCCGGTAGCAGCGGCCACTACTACTTTCTCGTTCGCGCTCGGGTGTCGTTCACGCCAGGTACATCGACCGGGAAATGCCAACAAGATTGCCGCTACTTCGGCAAAGCTCGGTGCCCGCAAAGCCACAGGCACGGCGACTAAAATCATTCGCCAAGCGTGTATTATCGGCTCTCTAACTGACTTTACCCTGACCCGTGGCGGTGCCGGCATTCGCTTCGTTGCCTTCGACCTGTTGTACCTCGACAGGGTCGACCTTCGGCAGATCCCGCTTCTGGAACGCAAGGAGCGCTTGGCGAAGATCCTTGCCAAGCCGGATCCGACGCTGATCTACGGCGCCCACATCGCCGAGCGCGGCGCGGAGCTGTTCCGGTCCCTGTGCCAGCGCAACTACGAAGGCATCATTGCCAAGCGCGGCGACCGACCCTATCGCTCCAAACGCAGCGGCGACTGGGTGAAGGTGAAATGCCTTCAGGAGCAGGAGTTCGTGGTCGCCGGCTACACCAGATCCGATGTTGTCGCGCGCCCGTTCTCATCGCTGATCCTGGCGTTGAACGACGCGGACGGGTTGCGTTACGCGGGTCATGTCGGAACGGGGTTCTCCCATCAGGAGCTACGACGACTGCGGGCGGTGATGACGCCCCTGGAACGGGCTACGTCCTCTCTGAAGGGCAAGCTGCCCTCGGAGGTTCAACGGCGTGGCTGGATCCGCGACTGTCCTACAGGCGGCATTCACGGAGTTCACCAGCGACGGCACGCCATCCATCCTATCGCGGCATCCGCGAGGACAAGAGCGCGGACGCTGTGCGTAAGGAGCGGCCTGCGGCGGCGGTTCCAGCGACCCGCCGCCCATGTCGGTAGGTGATTTGGGCGCATTAACCTTACGCTACTCTCTTGCTTGAAGGCGTCATTGTATTGGTGCGCTCGCTCTTCATCCTCACGTCCCGCCGTGGCCGATCCGCTCCCACGCTTCGCGATATGACGCCTGCTCATACTCCGCTGGCTCCAGCCAATACGACGCCTGCCAAGCGGCGGCGCGGCGGGCCGCCGAAAATGGCTGGATCGCGGTCATTGGCAGGCCCGACGTGCACACCGTGCGCATGACGGCCGAAGGTTGTCGTTTCGCCCGCCAGCGGCGACAGCGGGCCTGATCCTGCGCAGCGCTGCTCCCGGACATCTGGTCTCCCCCTCCCGAATGCGGTCGCGCATCGCCCGCGCGGCGAGCCGCGCCGTGGGCGCGCCCGTGAGATGGATAGCCTTGGGGCTGCTGCTTTCGAATTAATTATGAGTATGTAACCACTCAGTATTGGTGACCAACTGTCAACGAATTGATTGCCAGCACACCGCAAGTGATCCCTCGCCTCGAGCGACAGCAGCCGCCCGCTGTGGTTCCGAGAACCCCTCCCTTGCTTTAGTTGCTTCAGTATGATAACTGTATCCCGTGGCGGAGCCGCGTGACCCAACTCTCGATGTGCTTCTGGACCTCGACGGGCAGGTCCTCGTGGTGGACCCGGACGGCGCGCACTGGGTTCGGTCGTCGTGACGCTGGTGCCGGTGTCGCGGGAGAAGCCGCATGGCATCGACTACTCGCTTACGCTGCATGGGCCAGATGGCGAACGGCTGGTCGGGTTCGACAATGCCCATCCGGTTACCAGGCAGAAGCGTGGCGAGCCGCAGGATCACCGGCACCGGCTGCGGACGATCAGGGCTTACAAGTACCGGGATGCCGCGACCTTGCTCGCGGACTTTTGGACGACGGTGGACGCAGTGTTGCGCGAGAGAGGAGTGATCCCATGACCACGCTGAAAGTGGGCATCGCCAGCTACGAGGAGATGAAGGCGCGCACCATGGCGGTGGCGCGCGGCAAGCGTCGCATCGCAGCCAACGAGCCGAAGGTCTGGTTCACCTCGACCGAGTCGTTCGCCAAGGTCCTCTCTGCCGGCAATCGCGAGCTGCTGCGCGTCATCGCCGAGAAAGCGCCCGGCTCGCTCGACGAACTGGCCCGCATTACCGGCAAGGCAAAATCCAACCTCTCGCGCACGCTGCGCACGATGGAAGGCTATGGCTTGGTCCACCTTGAACGGGGCGAGCGGGGCCGCATCACACCGAAGGTGATGCACGATCGTGTGGAACTGGACCTGCCGCTCACGCTGTCGCGAAGGGCAGGTTGAGGCGGCTTCGTGCCGCTTGTGGTTGGGGCTAGCCAGTGCGCGGCGCCTTTCGTCCCGGCGCCGCCGTAAACTGGGCGGGCCATGCCGACAATCGTGGGCACCATGCCTACGCCATGGCCCTACCGGGAATCATGCGAGGGGCTCGCCTATCTCGACGAGGCGACCACCGTGAACACCAACCATACCCATGCCTTGTGGGCTAGCGGCATCGTTCGATTGCGCGCCGGACAGGTTGACCGGGCTCTGGAGCAGCTTGATCGTGCCCTCCGACTCAGCCCGCGCGATTTACGCAGTTTCATCGTCTTCGCGGCGCAAGCGGAGGCGCACCACCTGCGCGGCGATCTGGGGGAGGCTCTTGCGGCGGCAAAGCGAGCCGTTCGACACAATCCGAACTACCTCCCGGGATGGCGCAGCCTCGCAGCAGCGGCACAGCTCGGACAGGCCATCGTGGCCAGGCAGGCGGCGGAGCACCTCATGGTGCTCAATCCAGCCTTCACAGTTGGCGGCTTTGTCCGCCGCTATCCCTACTCTGCACCCGAGATGTGGCAGAGCTATTTCGATGGGCTTCGCCAAACGAAGGTGGCAATAAGCAAAAGCCCGCGGCCTTACGTGGGCAGCAAGTTGATGACTCGCATGATTGCGGCGCCGCTGCCGGTATTCACGACATCCTCTGGCTGGTCTTTGACACAGGTCCAGACATCGCCCTTTTTGACGGTGAAGGCATCGCCTACTCGATGGTCGATCCGCATCTCTCCATCAATGCATTGGCAGACCATGTCATTCATCATGCTGTTGCTCTTATGAGTTACGCCAGGCTGGTACACGATGTCGCGGACGACAATGCGCTTGTAAGCGGGAAGCACGTTCTCACGGCCGGGCATCGAAGCACGCTCGCTCACGTTCACGACCCTGGCGCCGGGCGCGATTTCCCTGCCCTCATCGGGCCTGTACGGTTGGGCCGCTGCTCCTTCAGTAAGAAGAGCGGCTCCTGCTGTCGCGAAGCCAAACATCAGAGTGGATCGCCGGTCGATCTCATGCATCGCAGCCTCCCTTGCCTGGGTAGCAGGACGTTCCGAACACTGACTAAAACATTGGTTGCCCCGGAATGGCGGAGAGGGCGGGATTCGAACCCGCGGTGGCTGTTACACCACGCACGCTTTCCAAGCGTGTGCCTTAAACCGCTCGGCCACCTCTCCGATCGCCGCTCCCCACGGCGAGGCAGGTAATATACCCCGGCCGGGCCGTTGCCAATGGCTGGAATCGGCGGCCCGGCGCTACTGTTCCGGCTCGGTGGTGAACATCAGCGGGTAGCCCTTGCGGCGGCCCTCCTCGGTGGCCTCCGTGGCCTTGGTTTCGGCCACGTCGCGGGTGAACACCGCCACCACGCAGGCGCCGAGCTGATGCGCGGCCATCATGACGCGATACGCCTCGTCCTCGGACATGTGGAACACCGCCATCAGGACCTTCACCACGAACTCGCGCGGCGTGTAGTCGTCGTTCAGCAGGATGACTTTGTAGAGGCGCGGCTTCTCCGTCTTCGCCTTGGCTTTCGTGCGCGGGCTGGTGACGATCTCACTCATCGGAGACTCCTGGCCATCCGGGCAAACGCCCGGCCGGCCTGCTCTCGTCGGGGCCAGTCTAACGCACGATGCGAGCCACGCGAAGCTGCCGTCCGGACCGGCACAGCGCGGCACAAGGCATCCATGCAGATGTGTGGACGCCTGGCGCATTGCGCCGTTTTCGCGTGCGTCTATGATCCGTCGTCCCTGCATTCATAAGGCGGAAATCACGATGCCCAACATGCTCAAGCGGCGGCTGCAGGCCGGCAAGGCCTGCGTCAATGGCTGGCTGGCGATCCCCAACGGCTTTTCCGCCGAGACCATGGCGCAGTGCGGCTGGGACAGCGTCACGGTCGACATGCAGCATGGCGTGCAGGACTACCTGTCGATGGTGCATTGCTTCCAGGCGATGGACCGCCATCCGGTAACGCCGCTGGTGCGCGTGCCGTGGAACGAGCCGGGCATTGTCGGGCGCGTGCTCGACGGCGGCGCCTGGGGCGTGATCTGCCCGATGATCAATACGCCTGCCGAGGCGAAGGCGCTGGTTTCCTATTGCCTGTACCCGCCCAAGGGCAAGCGCAGCAACGGCCCCATCCGCGCCGGCGCCTATGGCGAGGCGACGCCTTACCAGGCCACCGCCAATGATGAGGTGCTGGTGATCCCGATGATCGAAACCCAGGAAGCGATCGACAATATCGATGCCATCCTGGATGTACCCGGCATCAGCGGCATCTATATCGGTCCGAGCGATCTTGGCCTGTCGCTGGGGCTGAAGCCGATGCTCGACCGCGAGGAGCCGCAGGTGCTGGCCATCTACGACAAGCTGCTGGCGGCCACGAAGAAGCGCGGCCTGTTCGCCGGCCTGCACAACGGCACGCCGGCCTATGCCGCGCGCATGATCGAGAAGGGCTTCCGCTTCGTCACCATCGCCAACGACAGCGGACTGATGGCCAAGGCCGCGCGCGAGGCGGTGCAGGCCACGCGCAAGGCCGCCGGCGAAATCGCCGCCGCATAGCCCGTTCCCCACGTGTCATCCCGAGCGAAGCGAGGGATCTTTCCGTCGTTGAAAGATCCCTCGCTTCGCTCGGGATGACAGAAATGTCTGGTTGCGTTCCGCTGCGATTATCACGTGCCGGCCAATCGGGTTACATCTGAAACCCGCGACGGAGCGCGCGTGGAGTTGGCGTGTTGATCGACATAGATTTTCGCCACGACTGACCCCACGACAAGCCGGTCACCACGGATGGAGACGCGGGGCGTGATACGGGATGTGCAATCTTCGGAGTCGCAGCGGCGCACGGTGATCGCAGAAAGTGAGCCGGCAAACGGCCTTGCGCCGCTGGCTTCGGGTACCTGCATCGGCAAATACCAGATCGCTTCCGTGCTGGGGCAGGGTGCTTTCGGCATCACCTACCGCGCGTATGACAGCCAGCTTGGCCGCGAGGTCGCGATCAAGGAATACATGCCGGTGTACTTTGCCACGCGGCAGAGCGACCGGTCTGTCCTGCCGCGCTCGACGCAGCTTGCCGAAGACTTCCGCTGGGGCCGCGAGCGCTTTCTCGACGAGGCAAGAACGCTGGCCCAGCTCGAGAAGGCGGCGGGCGTGGTCAACGTCTACGACTTCCTCGAGATCTACGGCACCGCCTATACGGTCATGGAGCTGGTGAGCGGCGAGACGCTCGAGGCACGCCTGAAGCGCGAGCGGCAATTGCCGCCGGCGGCCGTCGAACAGCTCCTGCGCGCGCTGCAGGATGGTCTGGAGCATGTACACGATGCCGGCTTCCTGCATCGCGACATCAAGCCGGCCAACATCATTCTCGACCGCGCCGGCCGCCCAACATTGATCGATTTCGGTGCCTCGCGCGCTGCCTTGCAGGATCGCACCCGCGCCATGACGGCGCTCTACACACCGGGTTACGCCGCGTTCGAGCAGTTCACCTCCGCACGCCTGGGGCCGTGGACGGACATCTATGCACTGGGTGCGACCCTCTATCATTGCGTCACGGGCAAGCAGCCGCCGGTAGCCAGCGACCGCATGATCGAGGATACGCTGGTACGGGCCACGGTGGCCGGCAAGGGTCGCCATGATGCGGCCGTGCTGGCAGCGATCGATGCGGCCCTGAAGGTGAAGGCAGCCGACCGGCCGCAGTCGGTGGCGGAGTGGCGGCGTGTTGTGTCCCGCCGTTCGGCGCCGGCCCGTTCGCTTGCCACCACCGTCGTGGCGGCGGCCGCTGTAGCGAAGGCTGGCGCAAGGCAAAGGGCACGCCCTGTGTCGCTACCCTGGGTGGCCGCGGGAGGGCTTGCCGCCTTCGTGCTGGGCGGCGGTTTCTTTGTCTGGCAGCAGACCAGCCAACCAGACGTACAGGAATCGGCAGCCCTTGTTGCGGCACAGGAGCCGACACAGGCAGAACTCGAAGCACGGCGCCGGGCGGAAGAGGCCACAGCGCAACAATCCGCGAAGCAGCAGGACTCGGCCGAAGAGCACCTCGAGCGCGCCACCGCGCATGCCCGCAAGGGCGAGCACGAGCAGGCGGTCCGGGCGTTCACCCAGGCGATCGAACTCAAGCCGGACCTGCCGGAGGCCTGGCTCGGGCGCGGTGAAGCCTATAACGCCCGAGGTGCACATGACCGCGCCATTGCCGATTTCACGCAGGCGATCGCCCTGCGGCCAGACTTCGCCGAAGCCCTCAACGCCCGTGGCGTCGCCCATTACGGCAAGGGGAAGACCGGCAGCGCGATCGAAGACTATACGGCGGCGATCCGGCTCAAGCCGGACTACGCCGAGGCGTTTTACAATCGCGCGGTTGCCCACAGCCGCAAGGGTGACGACGATCACGCCCTGCAGGACTACAGCGAGGCGATCCGGCTGAAGCCGGATTTTGCTGCCGCGTTCAACAACCGCGGCAATCTCTACAGGGCCAGAGGCCAGTACGATCTCGCCATCGAGGATTACGATCAGGCCGTCAGGATCGATCCGGCATTTGCCATCGCCCTGAAGAATCGCGGCGACGTCCATGTCAGCAAGGGTGACGTCGAGCGCGCCATCCAGGATTTCAACGAAGCCATCCGGATCGCGCCGGACCTGGCCATCGCGTTCAAGAGCCGGGGCGACGTTCACTACAGCCAGGGCCGGTACGACCGCGCGATCGAGGACTTTGCCGAGGCCGTCCGGCTGGATCCGAAAAACGCCATCACCTGGCATGGACTCTGCTCGGCACGCGCCCTGCTCGGCCAGCTCGAACAGGCGCTGGCGGACTGCACGGAATCCCTGCGCCTGCGCCCCAACGATGCCAACGTGCTGGACAGCCGCGGTTTCGTGCAGTTGAAGCTCGGCCATCTCGACGAGGCGATCGCCGATTATGATGGAGCACTGGCCATCGACGGCAAGAGAGCCGTATCGCTCTTCAGCCGCGGCGTTGCGCGCCTGCGCAAGGGCGACAGGGCAGGCGGCAGGGCCGACATCAATGCGGCGACGGCGATCGACCGCGCCATCGCGAGCAGGATGAAGCGATACGGTATCCAGCCGTAGTTTCATGTCGCAATGCAGTTGCATGAAACATTTCAGGTGAAACCGTTCGACGGTTGACTCCCGTCAGGCCGATTGTCAGATGAAAGAGAGCCGCTGCGCTGCGGACTCCATCTCGCTGTCCGCGAAGGTCGATGGGACGAAGAGTGCTGCCAGAGCGCGCAGAGTCCTGCCGTTTCCAGCGCATGACCGGATCTGAACAACTTGCTGGAGGATTGTTCCATGACGATTCGGATGGCGTCGATTCTCTGCGTCATCTCTGCCACTGCCGGTTGCGCTGCACCCCAGTATGAAAAGCCGGTGGGAACCTTTGCTACGGCGACATCGGACGTCGAGACTGCCATCGCCAGCTTCGCGAGGACGGCGGCCGATGTGCGCGAAGACCAGACCCGCAACACCGCGCTGGCGGCCCCGTATCGCGTGCGGTCACTGGCGGGCGACTGCGGTCCCAGCTCCACGCGCTGCCGGCTGGTCGTCTATCAGCCCCAGGGTGATCCGGCGCCGCTCTATCAGGGCAACGGCGGTTCTGAAGAACCGCCACCGCCCGCGGTTTCTGCGGTACCGTCCGGACTCGTGAAGTTCATGTCCGGAATCTCGGCCTACGCCGAAGACCTGAAGGCCATCGCAATGTCAAAGGCAGTCGAGAACGTCGACGCGAACGTCCGAGAGGCCCAGGAGTCGGTGGCAAGTCTTGCTGCACTGGTGCCGGGTGCTGGCCCCAGCCAAGGGCCCGGCTACTCGCGATCAGCCTTCACCACGCTGGGCTGGGCCAAGCATCGTGGGCTCAAGGCGGTTGTCGCACAGGCCGAGCCTGTGCTGGCGCAGGCGGCAGAGCAGTACAAGGGCGTCATGGAGCAGGTGGGCAACGAAATGCGCGAGCACCTGGCCAAGGCCGTCGCCGCGCGCCGTACCGCGTTCCGCAAGAGAAGCACGCGGGAAAACCTCGACAAGGTTGCCGCAGCGGCCGAAGCCTACGATGCCTTCCTGATGAAGGACACCAGCCTTGATGTCGTGTTCCAGGAGATGGTCCGGGCGCACGGCAGTCTCAACGAGGCGCTGCAGTCGCCCGACGCCTCGGATGAAACGCTGATGGAGCGGATGAACGCGTTCCAGATGCACGCCAGGAAGCTCGCGAAAACGCTGGGTGACCTGCAGGGCGACCTGCGCAAGGCCCAGACGATCTGAGGCGTAACGCTTCAGCCGGCTGGAACCGGGGCGGCAGGGTCGAGCAGGCCTTCGTGGACCAGCTCGGCCCAGAGTTCGCGCGGGATGCTGCGCTGCATATGCTGCACGTTCTGCTCGACCTCCGCGACGCTCAGCGCGCCGGGGATCACGGAACAGACAGCGGGGTGGGCGAGCGGGAATTGCAGCGCCGCCGCGGCCAGCGGCACGCCGTGGCGGCGGCAGATCGTCTCGATGCGCTGCGCGCGTTCGATCAGATGCGCCGGCGCGTCAGCGTAGTCGTAGGTCGCGCCCGGCTTCACATTGCCGGTGAGAATGCCCGAGTTGTACGGACCGCCGAGGATCACCGAGGTGCCGCGTCTCACGCACTCGGGCAGGAACGCGGCGAGCGCACCCTGCTCCAGCAGCGTGTAGCGCCCGGCCAGCAGCATGCAGTCGAAATCGCCGGCGTGGAGAAAGCGCAGGCTGGTGTCCCATTCGTTGATGCCGACGCCAATGGCGCCGATCGTGCCGCAGCGGCGCAACTCGTCGAGGGCGCGGAAGCCGCTCTCCATTACGGTCGCGAAGCGCTGGTCGAGTACCGCACGGTCGCGGGTCGTCCAGAAATCGACATCGTGCACCAGCACCACGTCGATGCGCGCGATGCCCAGCCGCAGGTGTGACTGCTCCAGCGATCGCATCACACCATCGTAGGAATAGTCGAATGCCGGCGCGAAGCCGGGCAAGCCGTTGGGACGCATGTCGCCCGGCGGATCCTCGCCCGGCCGCAGCACATGCATCACGCGGCCGATCTTGGTGGAGAGTACGTAGCTGTCCCGCGGCCTTTCGCGCAGGGCTGCCCCCATGCGCAGTTCGCTGCGGCCATAGCCGTAAAACGGCGAGGTATCGAAGAACCGGACGCCAGCTTCATACGCGGCATTCACCAGCGCCACCGCCTCGCTGTCGGGTATGGTCGCGCGGAAGCCGCCCATCGGTGCGCCGCCGAGCCCGAGCTCGGTGACCTCGAGCGACGTGCGGCCGATACGGCGGCGCGGCAGGGGCGGCATGCATGTCCTCCCGTGAAAGGGATGCTTCAATCTGTGACACGAAGCAGGATCGCGATCCAGTCGAACGAGCAAGCGTTCAGCCGGTGCAAGTCATGCCCGCCGATCATGGCCGGGCAGGCGGGCTTGTACCTTGCCGGCGGCGATGCGCTGGCGCCACACTGCGCGGAGCCCACAAGGGGAGCCCGCGGTGAGCGCCACGCACGATCCCATCGCCTTCGAGCTGTTCAAGAACGCGATCTTCTCGATTGCCGACGAAATGGCGCTGACGGTAGTGCGCACCACCTATTCCGGCGTGCTGAAGGACAACATGGATTTCTCGACCGGCTTCGCCGATGCCGACGGCAAGCTGGTGGCGCAGGGCCTGACCCTGCCCGGCCATCTGGGCAGCGTGCCCACCGCGATGGAGGCGATCATGCGCCACTATCGCGACGACATGGCGCCGGGGGACGTGTTCATCATGAACGATCCCTTCGACGGCGGCATGCACCTGCCCGATATCTTCGTCTTCAAGCCGCTGTACCACGAGGGCAGGCGGCTCGCGTTCGCCTGCACGGTCTGCCACCACACCGATGTCGGCGGCCGGGTGGCCGGCTCCAACGCCTCGGACTCAACCGAAATCTACGCCGAGGGTTTGCGGATCGCGCCGCTGAAACTCTACGAGGCAGGCCGGATCAACAAGACCCTGATGACCTTCATCGAGAAGAACGTGCGCCTGCCGGTGCGGGTATTCGGCGACCTGCGGGCACAACTCGCAGCCTGCCACATCGCCGAAACGCAGTTCGCCGAACTGGTGAAGAAGTACGGCGCTGAGCAAACCACAGCCTTCATGCGCGAGACGGTGGACTATGCCGAACGGCTGACCCGCGCGGCGCTGGAAAGGCTGCCGGACGGCGAATGGAGCTTCGAGGACTGGATCGACGATGACGGCGTCGATTACGGCGTGCCGATCCGGCTGTTCGTCACCATCCGCAAGACCGGCGGCCACATGGTCGTGGACTGGACGGGCACGCATCCGCAGGTGAAGGGCGCCATCAACAACACGCTCTCCTTCACCAAGGCGGCCTCCTATACGGGCGTGCGCTCGGTGTTGCCATCGGGCATTCCCAACAACGAGGGTGTGTTCCGTGCCATCGAGGTGATCTGCCCGCCGGGCACCGTGGGCAATGGCGTGCTGCCGGCGGCCTGCGCGGCGCGCGGGCTCACCGGCTTCCGCATGACCGACTGCATGTTCGGCGCGCTCGCCATGATGCTGCCCGACAGGGTCAAGGCGGCCGGCGACGGCGGCAACACGGGCATCACCATCGGCGGGTATTACGCTGACCGTTCGCCTTTCATCTATGTCGATTTCACCTGCGGCGCCTGGGGCGCGCGGCCGTGGGCGGACGGGCTTGACGGCAATTCCCACATGATGGCCAACATGGCCTCGCATTCGATCGAGGTCACCGAGGTGGAGCAGCCAATCCAGATCCTCGCCTACGAGTTCGTCCCCGACAAGGCCGGCGCCGGCAAGTACCGCGGCGGGGTGCCGTTCCGCCGCGACTACCGGTTCCTCGAGTCGGAGGCGATGTTGCAGGTGCGTTCCGACCGCCGCGATCATCGGCCGTTCGGCCTCTATGGCGGCAATCCCGGCCTGCCATCGGAGAACTACCTGAACCCCGACGGCGAGAACCGCACACTGCCGGGCAAGTTCACCATGACGATCAAGCGCGGCGACGTGTTCCGCCATGTGCTGGCCGGCGCCGGCGGCTGGGGCGATCCGCTGGAGCGCGACCCCGCGGCGGTGCTGCGCGACGTGCGCAACGAGCTGCTCTCGCCCGCGAAGGCACTGGCCGATTACGGCGTGGTCATCGATACGGCAAGCTGGACGGTCGATGCGTCCGCAACGACGCGACGGCGCGAGGCCATGCGCCGCGCCCGCGGCTGGCAGGAAGTGCCCAAGGTGCAATGGCACGACCCGCAGCCTCTCGCCCGCGCCGCGGAGTAGGGTGCGATGAGTACACACCCACGTCTTCGATGCGTCTTCCCTTCTCCCCGCCTTCGCGGGGAGAAGGAAAGGCGGCGAGGGAGTAGCTGCTGATGGTCCAGTACCGTGTGGGCGTGGACATCGGCGGCACGTTCACGGACATCGTGCTGCTGGGCGATGACGGCACGATCCATACCCGCAAGATTTCGTCGAGCGTGGAGAACTACGCCCACGCCATCGTCGACGGACTGGCGGCGCTGTTCCGCGAAACCGGGCTGGCTGGCGATGCCATCGAGGAGCTGCGGCACGGCACCACGGTGGCATCCAACGCGATCCTCGAGCACAAGGGTGCCCGCGTCGGCCTGATCACTACCCGCGGCTTCCGCGACGTGCTGGAGATCCGCACCTTGCGGATGCCGCGGCTGTACGACCTTGCGTGGGAGAAGCCGCCGCCGCTGGTCGAGCGCTACCTGCGCCAGACGGTCGACGAGCGCATCGATGCCTTCGGCCACATCGACCGGCCGCTTGATCCCGCCGAGGCCGAACGCGCCGTCGATGTGTTGCTGGCGGAGAAGGTCGAGGCAATCGCGGTTTGCCTGCTGCACTCCTTCACCAACCCCGTGCACGAGCTGGCGATCAAGGAGATCGTGACGCGCAAGGCGCCGGACCTGCCGCTCAGCGTCTCCTGCGAGGTGCTGCCCGAAATCAAGGAGTACGAGCGCACCTCCACCACGGTGGTCAATGCCTACGTCATGCCGGTGGTCGCCCGCTATCTGCGCGCCTTGCGCAAGGGGCTCGATGCGGCGGGCATTCCGGCGCGCCTGCTGCTGATGCAATCCAACGGCGGACTGACCACCGATTCCGCCGCCGCCGAACGGCCGATGAACATCATCGAGTCGGGCCCTGCCGGCGGCGTGATCGGCGCCCAGGCGCTGGCGCGCGCGACGGGGCTGCCGGGCATCATCACCTTTGACATGGGCGGCACCACCGCCAAGGCGTCCATGGTCGAGGACGGCGCGGTGACGCGTGCGGCGGAGTACTCTGTTGGCGCCGGCATCATGATCGGCTCGCGTCTGCTGACCGGTGCGGGCTACACGCTGAAGGTGCCAGCCATCGATCTGGCCGAGGTCGGGGCCGGCGGCGGCTCGCTGGTGTGGATCGACCCTGCGGGCTCGCTGCAGATTGGGCCCGAAAGCGCCGGCGCCGTGCCCGGGCCGGTCTGCTACGACAAGGGTGGCGAAACGCCAACGATCACCGACGCGAACCTGCTGCTGGGCTACATCAACCCGGCGCACCTCGTGGGTGGCGCGGTGCCGCTGAACGCCGGCAAGGCGCGCCGGGTGTTTGCCGAAAAGATCGCGGCGCCGATGGGCCTGCCGCCCGAGCAAGCGGCCTATGGCGCTCATCTGATCGCGGCCTCCAACATGATTCGCGCCATCAAGGCGGTGTCCACCGAGCGCGGCCGCGATCCGCGCGAGTTCGCGCTGTTCGCCTTCGGCGGCAATGGACCGGTCTTCGCCTGCGGGATGGCGCAGGCGCTGGGCATTCGCCGTGTGGTGGTGCCGCCTTCGGCCGGGCTGTTCTCCTCGTTCGGACTGCTCTACGCCGATGTCGAGCATCACTACGCGCGCAGCTTCCGCCGGCTGTTGCGGAAGACCGACCTTGGCGAGGTCCAGCGCGCATGGGATGCGCTCGCCGACCAGGCTGCGGCGCAACTCGCGGCGGAAGGCTTCACCGGTGCGCGCATGAAGGTACGGCGTTCGGCGGCGCTGCACTATCACGGCCAGAGCTTCGATCTCACCGTTCCCGTGCCGGATGGTATCCTCGATGCCACCATGGTGGCCCGGCTGGAGGAAGCCTTCGGGCAGGAGCATGAGAAGACCTATGGCCACCGCGCCGGGCCGGAAGAGCCTGTCGAACTGGTCGCCATCCAGGTCGTCGGGCTGGGGCTGCGCGACAACGGCGGCGCCCCGCAGCGGGTGCGCGACAGCCGGCCCGAGCCTGCTGCATCACCGGCCCGCGCGGCCTATTTCGGCAGCGATCATGGCTGGATTGAAACGCCCGTGCTGCGCCGCTCCGATCTGGCGACGGCCCGCACTGGCCCGCTGATTGTGGAGGAATACGACGCCACTTGCGTCGTGCCGCCTGGCGCCCGCGCCAGCCTCGACTCGTCCGGCAACATCGTGATCGAGCTCGGCGAATAGCGCGTTTGCGGTGTCAGTTGGAGAGGGCGCGGGGCAGGGTGAGGGCAAGGTCTGGCCATAGCGAGAGGATCACGATCATCACCAGCATGGTGATGGCGAAAGGGGCGGCGCCGATGATCACGTCGTCGATCCGGCCGCGCTTGCGCAGGCCCTGCACGACATAGAGGTTGATGCCGACGGGCGGTGTGATCATCGCCAGCTCCATCAGGATCACCACCAGCACGCCGAACCACACGGGATCGAAGCCGGCATTGAACATGATCGGCGCGATGATCGGCACCGTGGCCACCATCATCGACAGCGTCTCCATGAACATGCCGATGATGACGTAGAAGATGACGACCACGATCAGCAACTCGACCGGAGTCAGCCCCAGCGCGGTGATGTACCGGTTGATCTGACTGGTAAGTCCGATGGACGTGATGACGAAATTCAGGAAGTAGGCGGCGATCAGGATGGCCATGATCATCGCCGTGGTGCGCATGGTACCTTCGAAGGCGTGCAGCAGCATGCGCAAGGTCAGGCGGCGATGCCACGCCGCCACACCCAGCGCCGCGATCACGCCTAGCGCCGCCGACTCGGTGGCGGTCGCCCAGCCGGCATAGATCGAGCCGACCACGGCAAGGAAGATCACCAGCGGCGGCAGCAGGTCGGGCAGGGCCCGCATCCGCGCCGGCCAGGTGGCGGGCACCTGCTGGCCCCCGAGCGAAGGACGGACGAGGCAGAAGACCAGGACGGTCAGGCTGAACAGCCCGGCCAGGATGATGCCCGGCACGATTCCGGCAAGGTAGAGCTTCGGGATCGAGGATTCGGTGAGCACGCCATAGACGATCATGTTGATCGACGGCGGGATCAGGATGCCGAGCGTGCCGCCGGCGGCGATGGTTCCGAGGAACAGCCGCTCCGAGTAGCCGCGCTTCTGGATCTCGTCCATAGCCACGGTGCCGATCGTGGCGGCGGTCGCGACGCTGGAGCCCGAGGTCGCGGCAAACATGGCACAGGCAGCGATGTTGGAATGCATCAGCCCGCCCGGCAGCCAGGGGACCCACAGCACCAGCGCCGCGTACATGCGCTCCGCCATGCCCGAGCGCAGCAGCACTTCGCCCAGCAGCACGAAGAAGGGGATGGCCACCAGCAAAAAATTGTTGGACGTGCCCCAGGCCATCTCGCCCATGGCCAGCGCCAGCGGCAAGCGCGAGTAGAGCTCCGACAGGGCAAGCCCGAGTACGCCGAGGCTGGCGGCGATCGGTATGGCCAGCGCCAGCAGGAACAGCAGGATGGCGAGCGTTACCCAGATCATCGCAGGTCCGCCTGCCGCTGCTGCAGATCGCGCACTTCGTCGGCGACGTCTTCCTGCGCCGAGCGGGTACCGATCAGCCGTCCGGCGCCGGCGGGATCACCGCGCCAGATCAGCAGCAGCGCGCGTGCCAGCACGAACAGACTGACAACGACGAAGCCGGCGAGCCCGATGATCCAGACGAGCTGCGGAATGACGGTCGGCGTCTCCAGAGCCGACTGGCTGCGCGAGCCGGAAACCCAGGACTGCTCGACCACCCCCCAGCCATGCCACGCCACCAGCCCGAAGAAACCGGCCAGCAGCACCACGCCGATCACATCAAGCGCCAGCCGCAGGCGCTGCGGGAAGCGGATGTAGAGCGAGTCGATCCGGATGTGCGCACGATCAAGCAGGGCCCCGGCCAGTCCCCACGCCGTGCCGATGGCCAGCGCATAGCCCGCCAGCTCGTCGGCGCCGCCGATCGACATGGCGAGAAACTTGCGCAGCAGGATATCGACGCCGATCAGCAGCGCGGCGAGCAGAATCAGTGCGCCGCCGAACCACAGCCCGATCTGGCCCAGGCGGCGCAGCAGCGGCATGGCATCGAACCTAGGGCGTCGGCGCCTTCAGGCCCAGCGCCTTGCCGACGGTGTCGTTCCACTCCGCCACGCACTCCTTGCCGCAACGCTTGGCCCATCCCGCCAGCACGGCGCCCTCGACCAGCTTCTTGTGCGTCTCGGCCTCGGCCGGCTTCACCGGCACGATGGTGATGTTGGCCGGCTTGCCCATGGTGCAGGGCTGCTTGCCGGTGTTGCAATTGTCGGCCTCGCTGGCGGCCTTCTTCAGCGTCGCCCACATCTTGTCCTCGTAGGCCTTCATCTGCTCCAGCATGAAGGTCTGGACCTTGGGGTCGAGCCGCTTCCAGGTGCCGAGGTTCACGGCCACCACGTTGATGCTCCAGCCCAGCGACATCGGATAGAGCGACTTGGTCACCTCGGGCCAGCCCGCGGTATTGCCGGACAGGCTGCCGGTGACGCCGCAATCGACCACGCCGTTGTTCAGCGCCGGCACCACTTCGGCAAACGCCATGCTGACCGCCGTTGCGCCGACGCCGCCCAGGAAGTCGCGCATGGTGTTGTTGAACACCCGGATCTTCTTGCCCTTGAGGTCGTCGAGCCCGCCGATCACCGAGCGGCACCAGAAGACCTGGGGCGGATTGCCGCCGAAGGCCAGCAGCTTCGCGTTCCAGTTCTTCTGCATCTGCCGGTCGATCACGCCACGCCAGGCGTCGCAGGCCGCCCGGGCTTTGTCGGCATCCAGCGTCAGGCCAGCCAGGTCGCAGCCCTCGAAGCGCGGGTCATCGCCCGCCATCTTCGAAATGTCCATGCTGGCGAAATCCATCACGCCCAGCTTCAGCAGCCGCAACATGGTCTTGTCGTCAATGCCCGCCTGGTCGAGCGGCGTGATATCGGCGGTGATGGCGCCCTTCGAGGCCTTGGGTATCGTCTCGCGCCAGAACGGCAACTCGTCGACACTGGATGCCACGGTCGGACTGTTCAGCCCCACCACCTTGAACTGGGTCTTCGGCAGATCCTGGGCGCTGGCGCCGAATGCGACCGTCGCGCCGAGCGCGAGACCGAGGGTCAATTTCCGCGGCATGGCTGAGTTCCTCCCCAACGACGTTCCGGGACGGGATCGAAGTCCCTTCGGGCGCGCCCGTCAATAGACGCAAGGAAAATGCCACCCACCGGAATGCGCGTGCCGCAGACCTGCCATTGCCCGCGCTTTCGGGAGTGCGTAGCGGCGGTTTGCCCTGCAATCTTGCGCCGGTCACAAGCCGCCGGGATGGAAACATGGCACCCAGGATCGCACTGATCACACCCCCAGACGCGCACGAGATGGCGCGCGAGATGACGCCGTCGGGTTTCGAGCTGGTCATCACCACGCCGGGCAGTGCGGGCTATGCCGCGGCGCTGGCGGAGACCGAATATCTCGTAGGCTTTGTCGACATGCTGGTGAAGGAGACGCTTTACCAGGCAGCGCCGCGGCTGAAGCTCATCCAGTTGCTGAGCGCCGGCTACGATCGGGCCGACATCGGCGCCGCGCGCCGCGCCGGCGTGCCGATCGCCAATAACGGGGGCGCCAATGCCGTCGCCGTGGCCGAGCATGCGCTCCTGCTGATGCTGGCCGTCTCGCGGCGCCTGATCTGGCAGCACGCCAGCGTCTCGGCCGGGCGCTGGCGCGGCAACAACACGCCGCGCGTGCACGAGCTGCGCGGCAAGACGCTGGGCATCGTTGGACTGGGGACCATCGGCAAGAAGACGGCCCGGCTGGCGGCCGCCTTCGGCATGCCCGTGCAGTACTACGACATCGCGCGGCTGAGCGAGGACGCCGAGGATGCGCTGGGCGTGCGCTTCCGCCTGTTCCGCGAGATCCTGCGCACCTCGGACGTCGTGTCGCTGCACGTGCCGCTGAACGATACCACGCGGCACATGGTGGGCGCGGCGGAGCTGGCGCTCATGAAGCCGACCTCGATCCTGATCAACACCAGCCGCGGCCTGGTGGTGGATGAGCAGGCGCTGTGCAAGGCGCTGTCGGCTGGCGCCATTGCCGGAGCCGGGCTCGACGTCTTCGACGAGGAGCCGCCGCCATCGGACAATCCCCTGTTCCGGCTCGACAACGTCGTGCTGACCGCGCATCTCGCCGGCCCAACCTGGGAGAGCAACACCGCCCGCCTGCGCAATGCCTTCGACAACGTCCAGCGCGTCGCCCGCGGCGAAACCCCCTTGTGGGTAATCCCCGAACTGGGCTGAGCCTCGCCGCCAACGGAGACAGTCGGAGACAGATAACACGGTGTTTGTGAAAGGCGACGGGGCCATGTGCGCGTCTTCATCAAAGCCTTCCCCCGGAGGGGGAAGGTGCCCGAAGGGCGGAAGGGGGATGGTGCAACGCCTGCGGCGCCGTGCGTGTTGAGGCATCCCCCTTCCGGCGCTGCGCGCCACCTTCCCCCTCCGGGGGAAGGATCATGAGTCAGCGGCCTTTGCCCCAGGGCGGGGGAAATCTGAAGCGCTCGGGGCCGTAGTTCAGCCCTTCCATCGCCTCGAACGAGGTCAGGTCCCGCATGCGCGAGAGCTGCGAGATGGGAATCTCGTAGATGTCCGCCGGCAGGTCGGGCCGGCGCGGTGGTTTGGGCGTGGGGGCGCGCGGCGGGTCGTCGTCCGCGGCCGGGGATGGCTCATACGGAGGCGGCTCGGTGCCGCCGGAATTGTCGTCTTCTGCCGCCACCCCCGGCGGCGCGGCGTGGACGCCGGGCGAGGCCTGCGTTGCGGATTGAGCGGCAGCCTTCTTCGCCGCCTGTTCCGCCTGCCAGGCCGCCAGTTCTGCCTCGCCCCTCCTCCTGCGCTCGGCCAACTCCTCTTCTTGCCGCCGCCGTTCCTCGGCGGCCAGCTCGGCCTTTGACGGCGGCCGCGGCGCCGGCGGGGCCGGCCGGCGCCGCTGCAGCAGCAGCGCCAGCAGCCGGTCGTTATAGGTCCTCACCGTGCCGATCTGCTGGCCGCGCCAGAACACCGGCTTCTCGACCCCTTCCATCGCGCGCCGCAGCGCCTCGTCCTCCAGCAGGTCGGCCGCTTCCTGCACCGCCTCATCCCACGCCGCCGCAAAGTCGGGCAGCGCCTCGCGCCACTTGTAGGCCAGCGTGCGGTTGATGCCGGCGGCCGCCGCCGCGCCGGTCACCGACAGTCCCTTCTCCAGCGCCGCGAGGAACGCCTGCCGCCGGCCGCGCGCCGTCGCCTTGTCCGAGCCCATGGCCGCATCTCCTGTTCTATGTCCTGATGCGGCCATTGTATAGCAAAGACTTATGAAAAATCAAGGTCGGCGTTGTGTTCACCGAGCTTCGGGGAGTCGCTATGCGGCTGCGGGCGCTGGCGGTCGAAGGAGATCGGCAGGCCGACAACGGGTGCGCCACTGCGCGGCAGGGTGCGCATCAGATCGACGGCGCGGAGCTGTTCGCTGGCGGCCAGCTCGGCGATGTCGTTCACCGGTGCGCAAGGTACGCCCACCTTCTCCAGCGCTGCCAGCCAGTGGTCGCGGGGCTTGCTGCGCAGCACCGGCTCCATGGTTGCGATGAGGGCGGGACGGTTAGCGACGCGCTTGCGGCCATCCTCGAAGCGCGGATCGCGCGCCCATTCGGGATGGCCCAGGGCCGCAGCGCACTTCACGAACAGCCTGTCGTTGCCGGCGGCAATGCAGATCGGCCGGTCGGCGGTTTCGAAGAGCTGATAGGGCGCCAGCACGCCGCTGGCCGTGCCGTGCCGTTCGGGCACCTTGCCGCCCAGCAGATAGCCCACGAGCGCGCCCGACACCCAGTTCACTGCCGTCTCGAACAGCGAGGTGTCGATGACGCAGCCGCGGCCGGTGGCATGGCGCTGCTGCAAGGCCGCCAGCGCACCGATCACGCACCACATGCCGGTGGCCGCGTCATTGATCGCCGGCGCACAGAATGTCGGCGGATCGCCCGGCCGGCCGGTGAGAGTCATGACGGCGGCATAGGCCTGCAACAGGGGATCGAAGCCGGGCGCCAGACGCATCGGGCCCTGGTAGCCGAAAGCCCAGATCGAGCAGTAGATCAGCCGCGGGTTGACCGCCAGCAGGGCATCGGGGCCGATGCCGCATTCCTCGACGATGCCCGGGCGCAGGTTCTGGATCAGGATGTCGGCCCGCTGCACCAGCGTCTTCAGCCGCGCGATGTCGGCCGCCGACTTGATGTCGAGCGTGACCGATTTCTTGTTGCGGTTGTTGGCGCGGAACATGGCGCTGTCGTCGCCCACGAAGGGCGGGCCCCACAGCCGTGCATCGTCGCCGCCATCGGGCTTCTCGACCTTGATCACCGCCGCGCCCATGTCCGCGAGGATGGCGCCGGCGAGCGGGCCGGCGAATGCCTGCCCGATCTCGACGACCGTAATGCCGGACAGCGGTGCGTTCATGCCATCATCTCCATGGCGCAGGGGGAAGCGGGTCGATCCCTATAGCCTCCGCCGCTGCGCTGCGCGCATCGCAGCGCGGACCATCCGTGAAAAGGTGCCTTGCATTCCAGGCATGCACCTTCCGTCCCAGCCGGTCGCTGACGCCATGCATAGTGTCCGACATTGTCGAACGAACCACAGGAAACCGAGTTGAACGTCGCAGGTCTGATGCCGGATTTCTCCGCCGTGCCGCGCATGCCCGATGGCCGCACGGCCGCCGAACACATCGCCGATATCGAGTCGCTGGCCGAGGCCGTGCGGGTGCCGATGCCCAATAACGGACGCATGATGTGGCACATCTGGGGTGCCGGCTCGGGCAAGCCGCTGCTGGTGCTGTTCCACGGCGGCTACGGCTCGTGGATCCACTGGATCCGCAACGTGGTGCCGCTATCGCAGCGCTACACTGTCTACGCGGCCGATCTGCCGGGGCTGGGCGACAGCGACCCGCCCGACGATGTGCGCGATGTCTGGTCCGTCACGCGCGAGGTCAAGGGCGCGATGGACCAGATCCTGCCACGCGACCAGCGCTATGACATCTGCGGCTTCTCCTTCGGCGGCATGATCGGCGGGCACGTCTCGACGCTCCTCGACGAACGCCTGCGCAGCGTCACCCTTGTCGGTCCCGGCGGCCTGCGCCTGCCGCGCCAGCAGCGCGGCGAGCTGACGCGCCTGTCGCGCGACATGCCAGCCGAAAGACTCGCGGCCGAGGCGCGGCGCAATCTGGAGCTGCTGATGTTCGCCGATCCGGCCGCCATCGACGGCGTGGCGATCCACATGCAGATCATGAACACCACGCGCGCCCGTACCAAGAGCCGCTGGATGTCCAAGGCCGGCGTGCTGAGCGACGTGCTGCCGAAGATCCGCACGCGGCTTTGCGCGATCTGGGGCGAGTTCGACGTCACTGCCTGGCCATATACGGACCAGCGCGAAGCCGTGCTGCGTGCCCATCAGCCCGACATCGACCTGCAATATATCGCCGGCGCCGGCCACTGGGTGGCCTACGAGGCCGCCGACGCCTTCAACGCCCTCCTGCCGCAAATGCTCGACCGCCTCCCTACGTAATTGCCTTCCCCCGGAGGGGGAAGGTGCCCGAAGGGCGGAAGGGGGATGTCTCAACACGTGCGGAGTGTCGTATTTGAACGCTGCGCTTGTGGCGGCATCCCCCTTCCGGCGCTGGCGCGCCACCTTCCCCCTCCGGGGGAAGGCCCATGAATGCCTGGCCTATGTCCACGCCGTAGCGCCTTCGGGGGAAGGACAGGCACCAGCATGCCTCAGGCGTTGATCCGGACGGGAAGCTCGCGAAAGCCGCGCAGGAAGTTGGAATAGAGCCGCTTCGGCGGTCCTGCGACCTCGATGTCAAGGTCGCGTCGCAGGATTTCCTCCCACAGAATGCGCAACTGGAGGTCGGCCAGCCGATCACCGACGCAGCGGTGGATGCCGGCGCCGTAAGAAAGATGCTGGCGCGGTTTGGCGCGGTCGACGATGAAATCCTCGGGCGCGTCGATGGCGGTCTCATCGCGATTGCCCGAGATGTACCACATCACCACCTTGTCGCCCTTGCGGATGTGCTTGCCGCCCAGCTCTGCGTCGGCCAGGGCCGTGCGGCGCATATGGATCACCGGCGTCTGGTAGCGGATGGTTTCGGCGACCAGGCTCGGCACCAGCGCGGCATTGGCGCGCAGCTTGCGCCACTGCTCCGGATTCTGATGCAGCGCGAGCAGGCCGCCTGACATCGTATTGCGTGTCGTATCATTGCCGCCCACGATCAGCAGCGCCAGCGTGCCGACGAACTCGGCCGGAGTCATGTTGCGCGTGGATTCACCGTGCGCCAGCATCGAGATCAGGTCGAATTTCGGCGCCGCATTGACACGTTCGTTCCACAGCCGCGAGAAATATTCAGCCATGCGGCCGAGCTCGGCGAAGCGCTCGTCCTCGCTCCTCACTGGAGCATCGGGTGCATTGACATTGGCAATGGCGACATCGGACCACCAGGTAAGTTTGCGGCGATCCTCCCACGGAAAATCAAACAAGGTGGCCAGCATCATGGTCGTCAGCTCGATCGACACGCGGTCCACCCAGTCGAAGGTCTCGTTGCGCGGCAGGCCATCGAGCACGCCTGCCGTGCGTTGCCGGATCGTTGCCTCCAGATTGGCGAGGTTGGCCGGACCAACGATCGGCGCCACTGTGCGCCGCCGCACCGTATGGCCGGGCGGGTCCATGCGGATGAAGCTCACGACCTCGCGGCCGAGAGTCGCGTCCGTGATCTGAATCCCTCCCAGCTCCGCCGAGGAGGAATAGACGGCGTGGTTCAGCTCGACATCCATGATGTCCTTGTAGCGGGTGACCGACCAGTACGGCCCGTACGGGCTGTCCGGGCAGTAGTGAACCGGATCCTCGCGGCGCAACCGTGCGAACAGGGGCCGCCACGTATCGTCCTGGTAGAGCTGCGGATCGCTGACGTTGATCCGCGTCAGCGGCATCGCGTCGATGTCAACGGCATCAATGTCCGTCGCAATAGCGGCTTGTGCGGATGTGGTCATGGGACCCTCACAGGCTTGCAAGGACGCGCTCGATGAAGCCGTTGGCGTGGGCGCGGTCGATCCAGCGGACCACGACGACCAGATCGTGTTCGGGATCGATCCAGAGGATATGCGCACCCCAGCCCAGGGCGAAGTAGCTGCTCTCCGGTGCTGCCGGGAATTGCCGGCGCTCCGTATTCAGCCACCACAAGAGGCCGTACCACGGCGCGATGGCGCAGGGCTGCCGCAGCGCGGCGCACCAGCCTTCCGGCAGGATGCGCTTGCCCTCGCAGAGGCCATCCGAAGCCACCAGCATGCCAACACGGGCATGATCGCGGGCGCTGATCACGATGCCGCCGCCCCAATGCCCGCCGCCCGGCACCGACACCATCCTGCGTCCACCGATATCGACCATGGCGTTGCGGTAGCCGTCCCACCGCCATGTATCGGAGGCGCCGATCGGATCCATGATGCGGCGCTTCAGCACGTCGGGCAGCGGCTCGCGGAAGAGCTGCAGCAGCGACAGCGAGAGCCGGTTGACGCGAACGTCGTTGTATTCCCAGTAGGTACCGGGCGGCTGCAGCGCGCGGAAGCTTCCCTTGGGTGCCGCGGCCTGTGCGCCGCCGACGCTGCGATTGCGATCGACCAGGTCGGGCTTGTCGAACAGCGTGCCTTCCCATTCGCTGGTGAGCTGCAGCAGATGGCGCCAGGTGATGCCGCGGTTCTGCGCGCTGGTGAAGCCCTCGTCCGGCACAACATCGGCCACGCGGTCATCGAGGTTGCGGATCAGTCCATCGCCCACCGCAAGACCTGCCAGCAGCGCAAGGTAGCTCTTGGCGATGCTGAAGGTCATGTCGGGCCGGTCGGGATCGCCCCATTGGGCGGCGATGCGCCCGCGGTGCAGGATCAGCCCGGCCGGCCCGCCGCGCGGCGTGACCGGCCCAAGCACCGCGTCGAAGGGCGGCTGCTCGCCCGCCTCGGCCGTGGGCCAGTACCGGCCGTCGGGCAGGTACAGGCTTCGCGGGCACGACGAGTCATGCGCCTCGGCATAGGCAACGGCTTCCGCGAAACCGCCATTGTCGTTCATGTGAAGCCCCCAAGCGTAGGCGGAACCGTCGTACGCAGCCGCCGTTCAGGCCGTGTCCGGACAAGGAGATATAGCATGAAGGGTGCGAGCCGGTTCACCCGCTTTGCCGCCCGCGTCGCCCATGAAGTCGGCAGACCGCTGGTCTTTGCCGGCGCCTGCGTGATGGTGGTCGTCTGGGCGGCCATAGGGCCACTCGTCGGCTTCTCCGACGCCTGGCAGCTCACGATCAACACGGGCACGACGATCGTGACCTTCCTGGTCGTCTTCCTGATCCAAAACACGCAGAACCGCGACAACGCCGCCTTGCAGATCAAGATCGACGAGCTTTTGCGCGCAACCGCCGAGGCGCACAACTCGCTGCTCAATCTCGAAGAGCTGTCGGACCAGGAGATCGAGCGGTTCCGGCAGGGCTACATCCGGCTGGCAACGCTGGCCCGCAGGAAAGGCGTGCCCGAGTTCGACGGGGACTTCGATCCCGACCGAAACGATGGTCCGCCACAAGACGATCGCGTCGGAGAGACTATGGCTGCGCGCACGCGCCAGCCATGAGGGGAAAGATGCTTCTGCCGTCCGATCCGATCGCCGCCGTCACCCATCCCGACCCGTATCCGTACTATGCCGAACTCGTGCAACGGCCCATTCATCGCGACGCGCGGCTGGGCCTGTGGATCGCCGCCAGCGCCGATGACGTGAGTGCGGTGCTGGGAAGCTCGCTGTGCCGCGTACGGCCGCCCGGCGAGCCGGTGCCTGCAGCGCTGCTTGATACGCCGGCGGGACACATCTTCGGGCACCTCGTGCGGATGAATGACGGCGAGCGCCATTGCCCCTTGAAGCAGGCGGTATCGGCCACACTCTCAACAATCAGCACCGCGCAGGCCGAATTGCAGGCCGCGCGCTGGGCGCAAAACCTCGATCTCAAACAGCATCCTGCCGCGCTGTCATCGCATGTGGTGGGCGCGCTGCTGGGCGTGCCGGGAGACCGTCTTTCAGACGTTGCGGGATGGACGCGCGATTTCGTGCGTTGCATTGCCCCCGGCGCCGCTGCCGATGCGCTCCTGCGCGGCCAGTCGGCGGCTGCCAGTCTGCTGGATCTGTTCCGCGGCCTGCCGGCGATGCGGGGGCGCGACGAAGCCGCCGTCAGCAATGCCATAGGGCTGCTGTCGCAGGCTTACGACGCGACGGCCGGGCTGATCGGCAACACGCTGGTGGCGCTGGCCCGCCATGCCGATTTGCGCGCGGCGGTCGCATCGCAGCCCGCCCTTCTGCGCGATGTCCTGGCGGAAGTGTCGCGGTACGACCCGCCGGTGCAGAACACGCGTCGCTTCGTTGCGGCCGATGGCGTCGTGGCCGGCCAGCCGATGCGCGCGGGCGATGCCATCCTCGTGGTGCTGGCGACCGCCAACCGCGACCCGGCCGCCAACGCCGATCCATCGCGATTCGATATCGCGCGACCGGACAGGCGCTGCTTCACCTTCGGCATTGGCGCGCATGCCTGTCCGGGCGAGCTTCTCGCGCAAACCATCGCGCAAGCAGGCGTCGCGCAGTTGATTGCCGACGGTGCCGTAAGCCAATCGCTGGTGAACGACCTGACGTACCAGCCATCGGTGAACACCCGCATTCCCGTGTTCGGCTGACATGTGCCTTCCCCCTCCGGGGGAAAAATCATGAATGCGGATGCACCGCCGTTCCGGCGAAGGTTTCCGACGACGCCGGCGCGCCGCTATAACCATCACCATGGCAATGGGTCTGACCACGCGGCTGTGGATCTCGGCGCAGGTGCGGCTCTGCGACCGGCGGAACATTCCTGCCTATGTCGTGCGCCGCGGCGATCCGGACGCCGGATCGGTGCTGATCAAGGTCATGCGCTTTGCCGCCGGCACGGTTGTCTATGCGCCGGCGAATGCGCTGGATGAAGAACCGACCTGGTTGCGCGCAACAGGGCCGGACCCTGTGCCCGAAGCCGATGCCGACGCCTACATCGCCCGCCAGGTCTCACGCGATCCCGACCTGTGGGTGCTGGAGATCGAGGACCGCCGGAGCGAATGGCTCCCCGACGGCCGTGTCCTCTAGATTGGGCTATCGCATAGATAGGACTATCGCGCGTTCCAACTTGGAGATATAGTCCTTGTAACAATGAGATAGGCGATATCCCTGAGATGTCGCTTGGTGCTGTGATGAACGAGACCCCCTCCTCGGCCATCACCGCCGCCACCGGTGCCGTCACAACCGGCGCGGCGGACCCGTCGATGGTCCCCGGTGACCCCGCGCTCGATCAGGCCGCGGCGCTGGCGCTTGATGACGCGCCGGTTGACGTGGTGCTGCGCGCCCGGCCGCTGGTCGAGATCATCCCGCGTTCCGGGGCGGCGTTTTGTGCGATCGACGAGCCTGTCGACTGGACCGGGCCGGACGGGATGACGATCGCGCCCGGCCTCGATCTGGTTTTCGACGGCGTCGGCGGTGCCGAGCATCTGGCCGCCGATCAGCCTGCGTTCGCCGCGGCAAGGCAGACCGCAATCCCGGTGGCGACTCTTCCTGACCCGCTTGTCATGCTGGGATCAATCGAGGGCGAGCCGGTGTCGTTCGTGTCCGCCGCGCAGGATGCGCCGGTGCATGTCGTTGACGATGTTGCCCATGTGGGCCTCCAGACGCCTGACCTGCACGCGCCCGAGCTGTCGTGGCTCGCGGCCCTCAATGACGGCGGCCTGCATGTCGGCGAAGCCTGGTCCTGGAACGACGCAACAGGCGCCTACGGTTTCGACCACTACGTCCAGTCCGTCTGATCACAGCCGGCGCAAGGCCTGCGCCAGGCGGCGTACGGCTTCGTCGAGGGCCGGGCGCGCGAAGCCGGTGAATCCCAGCAACAGGCCATGACGTGGCTTGCGGCCGAGATACATCGGCGACAGCGGTTTCGTGACAACGCCGGCGGATGCCGCTGCTTCCGCCGCGCGCCGGTCGTCCAGACCCGGCTTCAGGCAAAGCAGCAGATGCATGCCCCGATCGGCCGGCGCGATGCTGCCGATGGACGCCAGATGGCGGTCTGCCAGCCCCGCGAGCGCATCGCGGCTGCGCGCGTAGAGCGCCCGCGTGCGGCGGATATGGGCCGTGAACGATCCCTCCAGGATGAAGTCGGTGACGACGTCGTGCACGAGCGAGGCCGGGAACCGGTCGGACAGGTGCCGCGCCTGGGCAAAGCGCTCGATCAGCGCCGGCGGCATCACCACGTAGCCCAGCCGCAAGCCGGGAAACAGCACCTTGCTCAGGCTGCCGATATGAATGACACGCCCTGCGGTATCGAGGCCCTGCAGCGCAGACTGCGGCCGGCCTTCGAAGCGGAATTCGCTGTCGTAGTCGTCCTCGATGATCCACGCGTCCGTCTCTTTGGCCCAGCGCAGCAGCGCCAGCCGGCGCGACATGTGCATGGCCATGCCCAGCGGGTATTGGTGCGAGGGCGTGACATAGGCGAGCCTCGCGTGCGGTGCGCGCCGCATGCCGGCGGCAACGTCCAGGCCCTTCTCGTCCACCGCCACCGGCACGACGTCCAGCCCGTACTGCCGGAAGGCGCCGGCCGCGCCGGGATAGCAGGGATCCTCGATCCAGGCGGCATCGCCTGGCCGCGACAGCACCCGCAGCGCCAGATCGATGCCATGCTGCGTGCCGGAAACGATGGCGATCTGCGCCGGATCGCAGATGACCGATCGCGCCACGCGCAGATAGCCGGCCAGCGCCGTCCGCAACTCGAGCGAGCCGAAGGGATCGCCGTAACCAAGATGGGCGCTGCCGATGGTGCCCAGCCGCCGCACGACCAGCCGGCGCCAGGCGCGCTGCGAGGCCGCCGGCATGGCGCATACGCCGGTGGCAAAGGGCCGCCGCGCCAGCTCGCTCTGGCTGGCAATGTCGCCGTCGCCGGGATTTCGCCGCGCGCGGCTTGTGGCGTCCGGGCTATGTGCGGCTTCGCCGCGCCGCATCCGGCCGGGCGTTTCCTGCCGCAGGCCCGGCACAACCCAGGTGCCCGCGCCGACCCGACCCTCGACCACGCCCTCGGCGTGCAGTTGCTCGTAGGCGGCGACCGTGGTCGTGCGCGCCACCTTCAGCCGCGCCGCAAGCGCCCGGGTCGGCGGCAGGCGTGCGCCGGCGGGAATGGCGCCCGAGACGATCAACCGCCGCAGCCCGAGATGGATCTGCTGGAACAGCGGCTGCGCGTCGTCGGGATCGACGGTGAAGTCAATCAGATCGAGCCACAGGTTGGCACGTGCGGCGGCGGTGCTACGGGCCGGCAGGTCACGCGGCATGGGCGTCAGAGAACCGCTTCATGGTGAGCTTGTCGAACCATGAATCTACGTACCGTCGGTGCTGCGACGCCTTCATGGTTCGACAGGTGTGCTGACGGGGGACATGGTGGACGGGTGTACGGAGACATGGTGGACGGATTTGGCAAGCATTGCGGCCCTGCGGGTGGAGGGTTGCGATGCCGTTCCGA
>QOCQ01000022.1 GCA_003574685.1 Rhodospirillaceae bacterium SYSU D60007 | reverse complement strand
GCCGGCGGCTGGCGACATCGCGGCAGGAGAGCGCGACGCTGCGCCAGCAACTGGCGACATCACGACAGAAGAGCGAAACCCTGGGCCGGCGGCTGGCGGCATCATGGCAGGAAGGGAAGAGCCTGCGCCGGCAACTTGCCGGGCAGCGTGCACGAACGGCAAAGGTGGAGGACTCGGCCCGAAGACAGCTCGCTTCACTCCGTACACGAATCGCCAGTCTGCAAAACGAGGTTCATCGGCAAAACGGGGCACTTCAGAAAGCATCGGCGCGCGCCCTTCTCGCGGAAGCGCTCGCCACCGGCAAGCCCGTTGATAAAGCCAGCGTGGAGTTCGTCAGAACGCTGATGAAGAGCCACGACGGCCAATTCGTACGGTCAGTGGCACACAGCCTCGCTGAAACAGATGCAACGGCCGCGGCCGGAAGGATCTGCAGCGCCCTCTACGCCCTCAAGGATGGGTTCGATGCGACGGCCTGGCGCCTGTTCTCGTCCGTGGATCGCGAGCTGGCCCTCACGCTGGCGCCGATTGAGTACCTTGCTGCCTGGCTCCATCACGCGCCGCAGGAGGCCGCGAGATTCATCCATTCCTTGTACGTCTCACGGCCCGACCGACTGACGCCCGCCGAGTGGGTGGGCGTGGCGGGGCGTCTGGGAAGCTGCGGACTGCTCGATGATATGAAAGGCGTCGTAGAGTTCGTCGCCGCCGGCCGGCAACGGGATCTGAGCGGGAAGGATGCCGATGCTTTCAAGTGGATGCATGCTCGCCTCTGCCAGGTGAATGACGCCATCAGCTCGACTCGGCCGGGTCGGTCGGTGAGCGTCGCGTTCATCGACTACAAGACACTTGATCCGGAACGGTCGTCGAGGAATGTCGGTGACTATATCCAGACGTTGGCTGCGATGGCTCACGTCTGTCGGTTTCAGAACGTCGACTTCGCGGACGGATCGGAACTCGGCTCCCTGATCGAAGAGCTGAAAGAAAGGATACCGCACGCCCGCAGGATCAACGACGTCAAGGCCTCTGCCACACCATTGGTTCTGGATCGCGACTTCGCCTCGGGGCGAGTCTATCCTGAGCCGACATGGCTGATCTGCTTTGGCTGGCTCATGCACCCGAACTTTGGCCGGTACTTCGACTTTCCGTATCCGGATACAGTGCGACCGATATTCATTTCAGTGCACATTGCCAACCGCGATTTGCTGAGCAGCAAGGCCGTCGACTACCTGAAGAGGCACGAACCTGTAGGTTGTCGCGACTGGACAAGCGTGTACCTGCTGCGCGACCGCGGAATCCGGGCATTCTTCTCAGGGTGCATTACAAGCACTATTGGCCTGCTGTTCAATGACGAGGTCCGGTGCCGGGACGACGATATCGCGCTTGTGGACGATGTGCCAAAGTCGGGAGAGTTCGAGGGCAAGGAGCTTGCGACGTTCACGCACGTCGATCCCGAGGTTCGCGTTTGCCAGCTGGCCACGAACCTGCGGCGAGCGGAAGCCTTGCTGGAACGATACAGGAACTACCGAACCGTCGTGACTTCCAGGCTACACTGCTATCTGCCCTGTCGGGCTCTCGGGCTGGACGTGAGCTTCAGACCGAAGCGGGCCACGGACACCCGGTTCGAAGGGCTGCTCGACCTGGACCCGCAAGCGATGGCCAGGATTGGCGGCGACATGACGCAGAAGCTCGAGAGCGTGCTGCGCGCCATCTTCTCAGGCAAGAGCCCGGCCGACATCTATGGTTTGTGGTCCGAGCTGTGCGAGCCGAACCTCCAGCAGGCGGACGCCTATTGCGCCACGTACGATCCCGATCCCGAGCCGACATTCGACGTTCAACGCGCTGTCGCTGCTGCGCGGAAAGCCGCGCGGGACTTTGGACCGCCGCCGGCTGCCGATGCGATCCAGGTAGCGCTTTCGCTGGATGAAAATCTTCGCGATCAGCTTCCTGTCGTGCTGGAGTCGCTCGTTTCCGGGTCAAGCCGTCCGTTGCGTGTTCATGTGCTGGCGCGCGGGCTGGAAGCCGATTACTTCGCGGAGCTTTCCCTGGACTTTCCTGACGTGTCGTTTTGCATCTTTGACTGCAATGCCATCGACTATGGCGGGCATGTCAGGATGCTGAAGCACACGAGCGTCTCGACCATGGATCGCCTGTTCCTTCCGGAGATTCTTCCTGGTCTTGACCGAATCATTTATCTGGACCTTGACATCGTTGTGCTGGGCGACATTGCCGAACTGGATCGTGTCGACCTGGAAGGCAGGCGCCTTGTGGGTCGGAGCAGCACCTTTCCCGAGTTCAGGTATGGAACCGCCATGGTCTACAGCGCGGCGGGCGCGCTGGACCACAGGTCGGCATGGGATCTTCGCCGCAGGATGCATGCTGCAGGATCATTGCATTTCCCGGCCTGCAACGCCGGAGTCCTCATCATGAATCTCGAGCGCATGCGCAGGGAGAGGTTCACGTACTCAGCGATCGGGCTGGTTACCCGATATGCCATGAACGACCAGGACGCTCTCAACGTCTATGCGCGCAAGGAAAGAGGAGAACTTGCGGCGTCATGGAACGTCGTTCCGGTCCACGACATCATCGAGAGTCCCAAGTTGATACACTTTGCCGGCCCCGTGAAGCCGTGGAGTGGCTGGCACATGTTCTTTCGGCAACACTACCTGCGGTACAAGGCGGCCTATGACGAACGACGCACACGACGAGTAAGCGAAGATGCCCCTGGTTCGCCAAGGCACGTCGGAAAATAGAAGCGGATGAAGACCGTACTCTACGAGTGTCGCAGCCAGGTTCTAGCCTCAGGCACCGGTATTGCGACCTACGCGCATACGTTGGCCCAAATGGCGCGGGAAATCGGCTATCATGCCGACGCTTTGGCAGACGTCCTCACGCCAATTGACCGCGCCGACCCGCTTCTCGCCGAGATATTGATGTCGAATGCCGAGGTGCTGAACAAGAGGTGGACACTGACCCGTATCCTGCGGGAACTGCTTGACGAAGTCGTCGGTGCACCCTTCGGTATACGTCCCATCACTGTCAAACGCACCGGCATCGTCGTTACCGACGGAAGTGATCCGTTCGCAGGATTCTCGAGAATTCATGCGGCCCGTAGACTGTTCAACGTCGCCCATGCGCATTTCCTGCGATACCGGCGCGCGGCACGTGTGACGCTGGGAAACACGCCTTCCCTGTTTCACGCCACGCATCCGACGCCCATACGGGTAAACGGCTGTCCCAACCTGTACACGGTACACGACATCGTGCCGATGCGCCTGCCCTACGCAACCCTCGACAACAAGCGCAACTTCATGCGCATCGTTTCGCACCTCACGGCAACCGCCGACCACATCGTGACCGTCTCGGAGTATTCCAGGAAAGAACTTCTGCAGTTCTTCAAGATCGACGAGGGACGTGTCACGAACACGTACCAGGCCATTACGTTTCCGCCGGAGTCGCTGGCCAGGTCGGACGACGAGGTCGCGGACGAGGTGGACACGCTGTTCCAGGTGACGAAGGACGAATACTTCCTGTTCTATGGTGCGCTGGAACCCAAGAAGAATGTATCGCGGCTGATCGACGCCTATGCCGCTTCGCGGACACAGCGACCGCTGCTGATCGCCGGCGGCCTGGGCTGGCAATACGCCAGCGATCTCGAGAAGATCGAGGACGAGCGGTTCCGCATCTGGCGGATCGATGGCAACACGATCACCATGGAACGGCGGGTACGGCGCCTGCCGTATGTACCGCGCGATCAGCTCATTTCGCTGATCCGTGGTGCCCGCGCTGTGCTGTTTCCGTCCATCTATGAAGGCTTCGGGCTGCCGGTTCTGGAAGCCATGCAACTGGGAACACCGGTCATGACGTCAAACGTCGCATCACTTCCCGAAATTGCCGGCGATGCGGCACTCCTCGTTGACCCGTACGATGTCGCCGCCATGGCCCGTGCCATCCGGACCCTGGACAAGGATGAGGCGCTGTGCCGGGAGCTTGCTGGCCGGGGATTGCGGCGAGCGGAACTGTTCTCGCCCGCACAGTATGCAACCAGGATCGCGGAGCTGTACCGGCGCCTTGTCTGACCTCCTCAAGAGAGCTCAGCCCAGTCCGCAGGCGGGCCGGAAGAGCGCGACGGTGCGGTTCCAGGCCAGCGCCGCGTCGGTCGGGCTGTAGTGGCGCGACAGCGGGTTGGCAAAGCCGCCGGCGGCCGGGTAGACGTGGAACTGGAAGTCGCGCTGCGCCTGCTTGAGCCTCACTTCCAGGTCGATGCGCGAAAGCGGCGTGGCCCAGGTGTCGCGCTCGGCGAAATGGCCGATGATCTTGCCGTCGATGTCGTGCAGTCGCTCGACTGGTTCGTCGATGCGGCCATAGTAGATGCCTGTGGCCGACACGCGTGCGCCGACGCTGGCGGCGACGGCATGGCTGGCGCCCATGCCGAAGCCAACGCTGGCCAGTCGCTGGTTGCAGAATTCGCGCGAGCGCAGCCAGTCGAACCACTGTCCCAGCACGTCACGCGCAAGCGCGGCGTCGAGCTCGCCGGCGAGCGCTGCCGCGGCCTCGTCGTTGCTGGCGGTGCGGCCGCCAAAGAGATCGATAACCAGTGCGGCAAAACCTTCGAACGCCAGCAGTTCGGCGACGCGGTCGAACGCCGCCACAGCGCCGAAGCCGTCGTGGGCCACCAGTGCGCCCGGCGATGGCTGCCTTGCGGGAAGGTACAGCCGTGCGGCAAAGGTCCGGCCGCCGGCCAGCGTGATCGTGACGCGACGCGCCGCCGTCGCGATATTCTGACCCGCCGCCGTGCGAATCAGGCCTGCGGTTGCGGCGGCAGCCAGGAGCGCCGCAGCGCCGCGGCGTGTCATTGCCCGTCTCATGAAAAGCCTTCTATCGCAGGAAGCCTTCGGCCGGCCACGGGACAGTGATGACTTGCACGGTCGCCTTGCCGCTGATGAAGGGGTAGATTTCGGGCGGCAGGCTGCAACCGGACCGAAGGATCGAAAGCCGAACATGGGTGTGATCGCCGTCGCGGTCTTTCTGGGTGCGTTCCTGCTCTTCCTTGTCCAGCCGTTGATCGGACGCCTCATCGTGCCGTGGTTCGGCGGCGGCGCACCGGTATGGACGGCCTCGCTGGTGTTCTTTCAGACCGCGCTGCTGGCCGGCTATGGCTACGCGGCTTTCATCAGCCGCCGCTTGTCGCCACGGGCGCAGGCCGGCCTGCACCTCGTTCTGCTGGCGGCCAGCCTTGCCACCGTCCCGCTGTCGCCCGATCCCGCATGGAAGCCTGTGGACGGCGGCCTTCCGGCGCCGCGCATTCTGGGACTGCTCGCCACCGCCATCGGGCCGACTTACGTGCTGCTGGCCGCCGGCGGCCCCCTGCTGCAGGCCTGGCTGGCGCGCCGCGGCCATGTGCCCTGGAGGCTGTTTGCCCTGTCAAACCTCGCCTCGCTGGCGGCGCTGCTGGCCTATCCGTTTGCCATCGAGCCGTTTCTCGGCCTGACGGCGCAGCGCTGGATTTGGTCGACCGCCTACGCCCTCTACGCGGGGCTGGTCGGATTTCTCGCCTGGCAGGCGTGGCGAGGGAACATGCCGGCGCCGGCCGCTGTCTCTTTGTCTGCCGCGGCAGTGCAGGAACCCATGGCGGACGAAGTGCCCGACGCTGACGACCGGCGGCCGTGGCTGTGGATCGTGCTGGCGGCCGTACCGTCGGCCCTGCTGATTGCCGTCACGGAGTACCTGACGCGCGACGTGGCGCCGATGCCCCTGCTATGGATCCCGCCGCTGGTGCTCTATCTCGCCACCTTCGTGATCTGGTTCGACGGCAACCTGCCCTACAGCCGCCCGATGTGGGTGGCGGCGGCAGCGCTTGCGATCATCGCCATGGCCATGGCGATGATGACGCATACGCTGACCTACAAGCTGGTGCCGAACCTGCTGATCTTCTGCACCGGGCTCTTCCTGGTCACGCTGTTCTGCCATGGCGAGCTGATGGCTGCACGCCCGGCTCCCGCACGGCTGGGCGGCTATTATCTGTGCATCGCCGCGGGCGGGGCGCTGGGCGGCGGCATGGTCGGGCTGCTCTTCCCCGCGGTGCTGCCCAATGCCTTCGACCTGGAAATCGCGCTGGCGGCCGCCGGCGCGCTGGTCGTGCTGCGGGCTGTCGTTATGGGTCAGACCGGTCTGATCGTCGGCGGCTGCCTGCTGGGCAGCACTGCGATGGCCTTTGCCGGCTGGGCGGGCTGGGCCCGCTACGACAACACCCGCCACGACATTTCCATCACGAGGAATTTCTACGGCACGCTGCGCGTAATGGAGGGCAAGGAAGATACCGCCGATCACTACAGAGAGCTGGCGCACGGCACCATCATCCATGGCTTCCAGATGATGGCACCGGAAAAGCGCCGCTGGGCGGTCGGCTACTATCGCAACGAATCCGGCGTGGGCCGCGCCATCCGCTCCCTGCCGGAAGGGCCGCGCCGGGTGGGCATCGTCGGTCTGGGCACCGGCGGTCTGGCCGCCCATGCCCGCGCCGGCGACACCTATCGCTTCTACGATATCGATCCGGGCGTCGTAACCGTGGCGCGCCGCTACTTCACCTATCTTTCCGACGCGCCGTCGAAGATCGATGTGGTGATGGGCGATGCGCGGCTGAGCCTCGAGCGCGAGCCGCCGCAGAATTACGACCTGCTGGCGGTCGATGCGTTTTCAGGCGATGCCATCCCGCTGCACCTGCTGACCTTGGAGGCGATCGACGTTTACCTCAGGCATCTCGCTCCCGAGGGGGTGCTCGCCATCCATGTCAGCAACAAATTCCTGAACCTGCCGCCGGTCATCGAGCGCGCGGCACAGGCCCGTGGGCTGGCGATCGTGATGGCGCGTGATCTTGACGAGGAGGGCGCCATCGCCAGCGACTGGATGCTGTTGTCGCGCGATCCGGCCCTGCTGCAGACGCCGCTGGTCAGCGCCATCACCGTGCCCATCGCCACACGGTCCGACCGGCGGCCATGGACCGACGATCACGTCGATCTGCTGAGAGTGCTGAAGTAGTCCCGAAAAGCCGGATCAGGCCGCAGCGGCCGCCCGCTTCTCGCGCTTGGCCTTCGCCAGGCGCACGCGCTTCTTCAGGCTCCGCATTTCCGGCGACAGGCGGCTGTCGCTGGTTTCGAGCAGGTAGGCGTCGATACCGCCGTTGTGCTCGATCGTGCGGATCGCACGCGGCGTCAGGCGCAGGCGCACCGGCAGGCCGAGCGCGTCGGACAGGACCGACGTCACCTGCAGATTCGGCAGGAAACGGCGCTTGGTCTTGTTGTTGGCGTGGCTGACGTTGTTGCCAACCTGCACCGACTTGCCGGAGAGTTCGCAACGGCGCGTCATTGTCCGATCCTCGATCGCTCAAAAACAAGTGTCCGGCCCGCAGGGGCCGGAACGCGGGCGCCCTTGTAAAGGCGCCCCTGCCTGCGGTCAAGCCTGACCATGGGAAGCAACTGTCTGCATCCGGGATGCAGGGGCTGTATCTTCACAACCAGTCATCCAGCACATGGTCCGTCAGCTCGCCCGCCTCCAGCTCCGAAATGACTTTCCCGCGCGCCGAAACGCCGGCCTGGTGCACGGTTTCCGGATCGCCCGAAACCAGCGGATGCCACCAGAAGAGATCGCGGCCTTGCAGTACCAGGCGGTAGGCGCAGGTGCGCGGCAGCCAGTCCATCTCCGCCACCACCTCCGGTGAGAGCTGGATGCAGTCCGGCACCAGCTTCTTGCGGTTCCTGTAGTCGCTGCAGCGGCAGGAATGCGTGTCAAGCAGGCGGCAGCAGGTATCGGTCTGCACCACCTCGCCGGTTTCCTCGTACTCCAGCTTGTTGACGCAGCACTTGCCGCAGCCATCGCACAGGGATTCCCACTCGCGCTGCGTCATCTGCGCCAGCGTCTTGCGCTTCCAGAAAGGCAGCGCCTCGTCGGCCACGGCCGCAGCACGGATGTGCTTTCCCCGGCCCCCGCCCGGCCTGACGCCCAGCCGCCGGGCCAGCGCCTTGCGGACATGCGCGCCGTTCGGATGCCCGTTCTTGCGCGCCTTGCGGCGCGGGGTCTTGGTGACGCTCATCGGCCGAGAAACGTCGCAAGGATGCGCCGGGCCGCGGTCGAGGGCGGCAGCGCACCGCTCTCGACGTCGCGCTCCAGCCCCGCCAGCCGCTGTCTGACCTCGGGATGCCGGCGCAGGGCGGCCATCAGCGTCTCGCCAACCTCGTTCCACAACCAGGCACGGGCCTGGGCACCGCGCCGGGCCGCAATTCCCGCGTCGCCCTTGGCTGTGCGATAGCGGCCAACCGCCTCCCACACCTCGGCGATGCCGCGCCCCTCCAGCGCCGAGCAGGTCCGGACTTCGGGCATCCACGCAGCGGTCACGGGATAGAGTAGCCGCAACGCATGCTGGTAGTCGTTGGCGGCGCGCTGCGCAGTCTTCACGAGATCGCCATCGGCCTTGTTCACCACCAGCATGTCGGCGAGCTCGACGACGCCCTTCTTGATTCCCTGCAGATCATCACCGCCGGCCGGGGGCAGCAGCAGGATGAACATGTCCACCATGTCGGCCACGGCGGTTTCGGACTGACCCACGCCCACCGTTTCCACGATGACCACGTCATGGCCCGCCGCCTCGACCAGCAGCATCGCCTCGCGGGTGCGCCGCGCCACGCCGCCCAGGGTGGTGCCGGCCGGCGACGGACGGATATAGGCTTGCGGGTTGCGGGACAGCAGCTCCATTCGGGTCTTGTCGCCCAGGATCGAACCGCCGGTGCGCTTGGACGAGGGATCGATCGCCAGCACCGCAACCTTGTGGCCGCCCTCGATCAGATGCAGGCCGAAGCGTTCGATAAAGGTCGATTTGCCGACCCCCGGCACGCCGGTGATGCCAAGCCGGACCGACTTGCCGGTGTGCGGCAGCAATGCCGTCATCAGCGCATCGGCGCGCTCGCGGTGATCCTCGCGCGTGGATTCGATCAGCGTGATGGCACGCGCCAGCGCCCGCCTGTCACCCGCCAGCAGGGGCACATACAGGGGATCGTCAGGCGTCCGGGCCTTTGCAGCAACCGCTGTCATCGCTGGGGTCTAGCGGATCGCGGCGGGCTTGTCAGCGGCTCTCGAACCGTCAGGCTGTCGCCGGCAGCGGCAGGTCGAGCGACGTGGTGCGGCGCAGCTCGCGGCGATGGGTCTTGTCGTCGAAGGGACGCGCGCGATGCATGGTGCAGCGATTGTCCCAGATCACGAAATCATGCGGCCGCCAGATATGGCGATAGGTCAGGTGCGGACGGGTCGCATGCTCGATCAGATCGCGCAGCAGCAGGCGGCCCTCGGGCACCGGCATGTCGATCACGGATGAAGCATGCGAGGCGAGATAGAGCGCACGGCGGCCGGAGCCGGGAATGGTCCGCACCAGGGGATGCACCGCGCCCTTGAGCTTCTCCTTCTCCTCGTCGGTGAAATCGAAGCCAAGCACATGCCGCGAATAGGCGATCGAATGATGCACCCGCAGCCCGTCTATGGCGGCGCGCGTGTGCTCGTCGAGCTCGTCATAGGCGGCACGCATGTCGGCGAACTCGGTATCCGCCCTTACCTCCGGCACGACGCGGGCGGACAGCATGGAATACCGCCCCGGTGGATCAACGAAGGACGCATCCGTGTGCCACAACCGGTTGGCGAGCGAGGAGGCGCGCTGGCGATCGTCAGCCGCCCGGATGTTGCCGTTGCGATCGACATTGGAGATGTCGGCCAGGGCCTCTGTCCCCAGCCGGCTCTGCGCAAGGACGGCCGACGAGGTCCTGGTGTGCAGGGTTCCGTCGAAGCGCTGGGCGAAGTCGATCTGCTCCTCGTCCGTGAAACGCTGGTCGCGGAACACCAGCACGGCATACCTGTCCATGCCGGCGCGGACGGCGTCGAGGGTTTCGCGATCCCGCACCTGGCGGAGATCGATCGAGCTGGCCTCGGCGGCGAACACGGGCGTCAACTGGGTGAACGTCAAGGACACTGGTCCCTCCCTTCCCGGCCGTGCTGTCCTGTCATCTTCGCTCAAATCCAGCCGGCGTCCAGTCTCCGCCTTTGCATGCCCGCATGGCATTCCTGCGGAGGAGGGCAGCGAAGATAACCACAGAGACACAGAGACACCGAGAAAAACACAGAGGTATGAACGCCTCTGTGTGGCCTCTGTGTCTCTGTGCCTCTGTGGTTATCTTCTCACGGAGTCGCGGCGAGCCGCATTGTCGCATCCGGGCTACTGCGCTGCCGCAAGGTGTCCCTCGGCCCGCAGGGAGGCCGGCTCGGCCGCCTTGCGCTCGGCTTCCTCGGCCGCTTCCTGCTGGCGGCGCCACATATCGGCGTAGACGCCGGTGCGCGCCATCAGGGCGGCATGGCTGCCACGCTCGGCGACCCGTCCGTCCACCAGCACGACGATTTCGTCCGAGTCGACCACGGTGGACAGCCGGTGGGCGATCACCAGCGTGGTACGGCCGCGGGAAACATCGCGCAGGGAGGCAAGGATCTCCTGCTCGGTGCGCGTATCCAGCGCCGATGTCGCCTCGTCGAACAGCAGAATGCGCGGGTTCTTCAGGATGGTGCGCGCGATGGCCACGCGCTGCTTCTCGCCACCCGACAGCTTCAGGCCGCGCTCGCCCACCATGGTTTCGTAGCCCTTGGGCAGCGCGGCGATGAAATCATGGATGCGCGCCAGCCGTGCCGCTTCTTCCACCTCCGCCTTCGTCGCGGCAGGGCGGCCATAAGCGATGTTGTAGTAGATCGTATCGTTGAACAGGACGGTGTCCTGCGGAACGATACCGATCGCGGCGCGCAGGCTCTGCTGCGCCACGTCGCGGATATCCGTGCCGTCGATCAGCACACGGCCGGCCGCCACGTCGTAGAACCGGTAAAGGATGCGCGAGATGGTCGATTTGCCGGCGCCGGAGGGGCCAACGATGGCGACCGTCCGGCCCGGCGCGATGTCGATCGACACGTCGTGCAGGATGGGCCGGTCCGCCTCGTAGCGGAAATCCACGTGCTCGAAGCGGATGGCGCCCGGACCGGCCGGCAACGGCGGCGCGCCGGGCCTGTCGGCCACCTCTTCCGGGACCTGCAGCAGGTCGAACATCTTCTCCATGTTGACGAGACCGTCGCGGATTTCGCGGAAGGCGAAGCCCAGCATGTTCAGCGGCTGATAGAGCTGGATCAGGAAGGCGTTCACCGCCACGAAATCGCCCAGCGTCATCGTACCGCTGATCACGCCCTGGCCGGCCATGGCCATCACCACCACCAGCCCGGTCGAGATGATCGCGCCCTGCCCGACATTGAGCACCGACAGCGAAATGCGGCTCCTGACGGCAGCCCGCTCGTAGCGCTGGCGCGCGACATCGAAACGCGCTGCCTCGTGCGCCTCGTTGCCGAAATACTTCACCGTCTCGTAATTCAGCAGGCTGTCGATCGCCTTGGCGTTGGCATCGGTGTCGCTGTCGTTCATGCGGCGCACCAGCATGCTGCGCCATTCCGAGAGCTGCACCGTGAATGCCACGTAGCCAAGGATCGCCAGCATCGTCACCAGCGCAAAGCGCCAGTCGAACAGGGCCCACATCACGCCCGCCACCAGCAGGATCTCGAGGATCGTGGGGATGATGTTGAAGGTCATGAAGTTGATGACGAAGCTCATCCCCAGCGTGCCGCGCTCGATCACGCGCGACAGCCCGCCCGTCTGGCGTTCCAGGTGGAAGCGCAGCGACAGGCGGTGCAGGTGCTCGAAGGTCTGCAGCGCTACCCGGCGCACGGCCCGCTGCGCCACCTTGGCAAAGATGGCATCGCGCAGCTCGCCGAAGCCCTGTGCCAGCACCCGTGCGACGCCATACGCCACCAGCAGCAGGATGGGCACCGCAACGGCCTGCGCCGCCGGCGTCGACAGCGAGTCGACGGCATGCTTGTAGAGCACCGGCACGCTCACATTGGTGACCTTGGCGGCGATGAGCAGGATGGCGCCGATCACTACCCGAAGCCGCAATTCCGGCGCATTGCGCGGCCATAGATGCGGCAGTACCAGGCGGATGACCTTCCAGGCATCGGTCGGGGCAATCGGGGTCGCGCGAACGCTGGGCGGTGGTGTCATTGAGTCGAACATGGCGTCAGGCGCGCGCGTTGCCAAGCGTTCAGCGGAATGCCAGAAAATGGCGGCAAAAGCCGGGCGGGAGAGAGTGACGAGGATGCGATTATGGGCCGCGGGCCGCTGGCGCGCCATCGTCACCGGCCTCTGCGCAGTGGTTCTGCCATCTGGTCCGGGCGTCTGGGCGCAGACGCCGGTGTCGCTGGGCACGGCCCGCGTCGTGTCGCTCAAATACGAGTTCACGGTTGCCGGCCTGCGTGCCTTCCGGGCGGAAGCCACGCTGTGGCTCGACGGCGACCGCTATATGGTCGATGGCCGCTTCAGCAAGGAAGGCATCGTCGCGGCCCTGTCGGCCACCTTCAACGGCCAGAACCGCGTTTGGGGCCGCGCGAGCCCGACGGGCCTGCGGCCGCTCAGCGGCTGGTCGCTGATCCAGTTCCGGGACGACGTGCGGACATGGCAGGTGACGTATCGCGGTGATGGCACCTACGACGAAGCGCACGTGCCCTCCTTCACGCCGGAGCCGGACAGGATCGTATCGGCCGCGCAAAAAGGGGGCGCCTTCGATCCGCTGACCGCCGCCGTCGCCGGCGCGCTGACGGGCGCCGGACCCTGCGATCGCGTTTATGCGATTTTCGACAGCAAGCGGCGCTTTGACGTCACGCTGCGCCGCTTGGGCACCGAACCGCTCGTGGCAGGCGAGCTGCCGGGCGTCACTGGAGAGGCACTGGTTTGCGAAGCCGTCATGAAGCGCATCGCCGGTTACAACCCAAAGCGCATGAAGCAGGATGCCTACGAAAGGAAGCCGCCCCGGCTGTGGTTCGCAACCATCCCCGGATTCGAACGGCTGCTGCCTGTCAGGATGGAGATGCCGACCAGCTTCGGCACGGTCCACGGCCGCCTGACGCGTCATGCCGTACGGCCCATGACTCCCGAGGACCGGCCGGCGATCAGCGGGCCGTAGGGAAGCTTCATGGTGAGCCTGTCGAACCATGAAGCGGCTCGCACTGCGCGGTGCGACGCCTTCATGGTTCGACAGGCTCACCATGAAGGCTACTTCAACTTAGCGCCGCAGGTTCATCTGAACGCGAACTACGCCGCCTGCTTGGCGCGGCTGCGCAGGAGGGTGAGGATTTCGCCGGCGGCTTTCGGGATGTTGGTGCCTGGTCCGTAGATAGCGCTGACGCCGGCCGCCTTCAGGAAATCGTAGTCCTGCGCGGGGATCACGCCGCCACAGACCACGATGATGTCGCCGCCGCCCTGGGCGCGCAGCGACCTGATCAGCTCGGGAACGAGGGTCTTGTGGCCGGCGGCCTGCGAGGAGACGCCGACGACGTGCACGTCGTTCTCGATCGCCTGCCGCGCGGCTTCCTCCGGCGTCTGGAACAGCGGGCCGATATCGACATCAAAGCCCAGATCGGCAAAGGCGGTGGCGATCACCTTGGCGCCGCGGTCATGACCGTCCTGACCCATCTTGCAGACCAGCATGCGCGGCCGGCGGCCCTCGGCCTCGGCGAAGTCAGCGATCTCCGCCTGGATGCGCCGGTAGCCCGCGTCGCCATCCCAGCCCTGGTTGTAGACGCCCGAGATCGAGCGGATCACCGCGTTGTGCCGGGTATAGACCTTCTCCAGCGCCTCGGAGATCTCGCCGACCGTAGCGCGTACCCTGGTGGCCGCGACGGAGAGCTCCAGCAGGTTGCCTGTGCCGTCGGCAGCAGCACTGGTCAGGGCCGCCAGCGCCGCCTTCACCTTCGCTTCATCGCGGGCAGCACGGATGCGCTTCAGCCGCGCCACCTGCTGCTCGCGTACGGCGGTGTTGTCGACCTCAAGGATATCGACCGCCTCCTCTTCCTTCAGGCGGTACTTGTTGACCCCGACGATCACCTCTTCGCCGCGGTCGATCCGCGCCTGCCGGCGCGCAGCGGCTTCCTCGATGCGCAGCTTCGGCATGCCGGCTTCGACCGCCCTGGTCATGCCGCCCAGCTCCTCGACCTCACGGATCAGCTTGCGCGCCTCGGCCACCATGCTGGCCGTCAGGCTTTCGAGGTAGTAGCTGCCGGCCAGCGGATCGGCCACGTTGGTGACGCCGGTTTCGTGCTGGATGATGAGCTGCGTGTTGCGCGCGATACGCGCCGAAGTCACCGACGGCAGCGCAATCGCCTCGTCGAAGGCGTTGGTGTGCAGCGACTGCGTGCCGCCCAGTACGGCGGCCAGCGCCTCGAGCGTGGTGCGCACCACGTTGTTGTAGGGATCCTGCTCCGTCAGCGACACGCCCGAAGTCTGGCAGTGCGTGCGCAGCGCGAGGCTGTCGGCCTTTTTTGGGTTAAACGGCGCCATCAGCTCCGCCCACAGAAAGCGGGCGGCGCGCATCTTGGCGATCTCCATGAAGAAGTTCATCCCGATCGCCCAGAAGAAGCTGAGGCGCGGCGCGAAGGCGTCGATGTCCAGGCCCTTGCTCAGGGCCGCACGCACATACTCCAGCCCGTCGGCCAGGGTGAAGGCCAGCTCCTGCACCTGCGTCGCGCCGGCTTCCTGCATGTGATAGCCGGAGATCGAGATCGAGTTGAACTTCGGCATGTTCTTTGCCGTGAACTCGATGATATCGGCCACGATGCGCATGCTGGGTCCGGGCGGGTAGATGTAGGTGTTCCGGACCATGAACTCCTTGAGGATGTCGTTCTGGATCGTGCCGGAGAGCTGCGCCAGCGACACACCCTGCTCCTCGCCCGCCACGATGTACCCAGCCAGCACCGGCAGCACCGCGCCGTTCATGGTCATCGATACGCTCATCTTTTCGAGCGGGATGCCGTCGAACAGAATTTTCATGTCCTCGACGGAGTCGATCGCCACACCGGCCTTGCCGACATCGCCGATCACGCGGGGATGATCGCTGTCGTAGCCGCGATGCGTCGCCAGATCGAAGGCCACCGACACGCCCTGCTGCCCGGCCGCAAGATTGGCGCGGTAGAAGCGGTTGCTCTCCTCGGCGGTCGAGAAGCCGGCATACTGGCGCACCGTCCAGGGACGGCCGGCGTACATCGTGGCCTTGGGGCCGCGCAGGAATGGCGGGAAGCCGGGCAGGGTGCCCAGCGTCTCGAGGTTCTCCAGATCAGCCGCGGTATACAGCGGCTTGACCCTGATGCCCTCGGGCGTCAGCCAGTCAAGGCTCACCAGCGGCCGGTCCTTGAGCTCCTTCTGGGCCAGCTTCGCCCAGTCCTCGACGGTCTTTTTGGGAAACTCAGCCATGGTCTTGCCCCGGCTTGCGCAATCTGCGCACGATCATGATTGCTCTTAGCGCATCCTCGCCCGGGCGGAAAGACCGCCTGCCGGCGCGCTCCGCCCGCCGAAATGGAGACAAACGCATGCTCGACGCCGAGGCCGCCTTCGTCCTCGACCTCATGGAAAAGGCTTACGCCGCAGGCCGGCCAAGGCTGCATACCCTGAGCCCTGCTGAAGCCCGCGCCATGGCCGACAAGCTGTCGGCGGACGGCGAGGCTGACCCGCCAGAGGTCGGCCGGGTGAGCGACGGCACGGTGCCCGGTCCACGTGGCCCCATGGCGGTGCGCCGCTACTGGCCGGCCGGCGTGCGCGAGAGCCGCGTTCCGACACTAGTCTACTACCATGGCGGCGGTTTCGTGATCGGCAATCTCGAGACGCACGACTCCACCTGCCGGCGGCTGGCCAACAGGAGCCGCTGCCAGGTGATCGCGATTGACTACCGCATGGCGCCCGAACATCCGTTTCCGGCTCCCGTCGGCGATGCGCTGGCGGCATTCCGCCATATCAGGGATAACGCCGGCACGTTCGATACGTGGCCCGACAAGATTGCGGTGGGTGGCGACTCGGCGGGCGGCAATCTTTCGGCAGTTGTGTGCCAGCAGACCCGCGCCGCGGGCGAGCAGATGCCCGCCTTCCAGATGCTGATCTACCCCGCCACCGACAGTACGACCGAAACGGAATCGCGGCGCACGCTGAGCGACGGCTATTTCCTCACGAAGGATCTGATGGACTGGTTCTGGCAGCACTACATCCCGGCCGGCACCGACCAGTCTGACCTGCGCCTCTCGCCCCTGCTGGCACCCGACGTCTCGGGCCTGCCACCGGCCTACGTGCTGACGGCCGGATACGATCCCCTGCGCGATGAAGGCCATGCCTACGCCGAGAAGCTGCGGCGGGCCGGGGTCAAGGTCACGTACTCGAACTTTCCGGGAACCCTGCACGGTTTCTTCTCGATGACGCGCTTTCTGAAGCAGGGGCTGGTGGCCAACGACGAGGCCGCCGGCGTGCTGGCCGCCTTTTTCGGACGCTGACGGCGGGGATGCTGCAGCGCGCCGGCACGTACAGGCCGGCATGCCCCATGCCGCACGCCCCCTGATCCCGCGCGAGTACCGCCTGGCGTTGTTGGCGATCCTGCTGGGGCTTGCCGTCTTCGCGTTTTCCATCGCCGCGGCGCTGGCCGGCGAAATGCGGACGCTGCAGGTCGGCGGCGTGGCGCGGAGCTGGTACCTGCATGCTCCGGGCGGCCTGAAGCCCGGCGCGCCCCTGGTTTTCGTCCTGCACGGCGCGGGCGGCAGCGGTCAACGCGCGGTGCGGCAGTATGGCTGGCAGGCTCTGGCCGATGCCGAAGGCTTTGTCGTCGTCGGACCCGATGCCGCGACGCCTTTCCCCGATCGGCCGGCCGATTTCCGCACCAATCCGCGCGTATGGAATGACGGCTCGCAGCGGGGCGGCCGCCATGTCCGCAGCAGCGACGATAGCGCCTTGGTGGCAGCCATGATGGAGCTCCTGGTCCGCACGCACGGGATCGACCGCAGCAGGGTCTACGTGACGGGCTTTTCATCCGGCGCTTCCATGACGCAGCGGCTGGGCCAGGAGATGGCCGGGCGAATCGCTGCCATCGCCCCGGTGGCGGGAATCATGATCCCGCTGGCTGGCGAACTTCCGCGGCCACTGCCTGTACTCTACATCTCGGGCGATGCCGATCCGCTCAACCCGGTCGCGGGCGGCGATGTCGCCATGCCGTGGGGCGGCAGCTTCCGCAAGGAGCCCTTGCAGCGGCTTGTCGAACGCTGGCGCGACCTCGACGGCTGTACCGGCGCACCTGCTATCGCCACGGCACCGTCGCTGAAGATCCGGACCTGGTCCGCCTGCCGCGGCGGCGTCGAAGTGCAGTACGTACTGGTGCAGGACCATGGTCATGTATGGCCGGGCAACGACGCCCGATCGGCCGGGCGATGGACAGGTCCGGTCAATCGCCACGCCTACGACGCCACCGCAAAGGCCTGGGCCTTCCTGCGCCACTGGCGCCTGCCAGCGTCTTGATGAGACAGGTTGAGACAGGTTGAGACAGGTTGAGACAGGTTGAGACAGGTTGAGACAGGTTGAGACAGGTTGAGACAGGTTGAGACAGGTTGAGACAGGTTGAGACAGGTTGAGACAGGTTGAGACCTCTTGATCTCAGATGCATGCGAGACATGTATAGCATATTCTTATGGGAACTCAAGAGAAAAGTTGTCCAGCAGTGCAGCGAGGTACGGCGGATGAGGGTTACGGCTACGCTGGGGATAATGAAGGGCTGGCTGTAGGCGCGATGCGGACGAAGGGGACCGGGGTGTCGAAGCCTTTCAGCGCCAGGCTCTCCTCGCCTAACGGCAACAGCGCGAGCAGCGGGCGGACGGCGGGGTCGTTGGCCAGGCGGCGCGAGAGCACGATGTCGCCGCCGCGGCTCTGCGCCTGCAACCGTGCCGCCATGTTCACTGTGGTCCCGAAATAGTCGAGCCGATCGTTGAGGTTGACGGCGATGCTGGGGCCCGTGTGCAGGCCGAGCTTCACGACCAGCCGGCCATCGAAGGCCGCGATGCTGTCACGGATCGCAAGCGCGGCCCGCACCGCATCGACAGGATCGGCGAACGCCGCCATCACGGCATCGCCGATGGTCTTCACGATGGCGCCGTCGCACTGCCTGACTTCCCTGGCGAGAACCGCGAAGTGTTCGCGCACAAGGTTGAAGGCCGGCGCATCGCCGATCTGCTCGTAGAGCGCCGTCGAGCCGCGCAGGTCGGTGAACAGGATCGTGATCTGGCCGACGCCGGCCTCATCGCCGGGCCGCAACACTGCATCCGCGAAAAGATCCCGAAAAGCCTGCAGCGTGGTCACGTCATGGGCGGTCAGGGCCTCCCGAACCCATTCACGTGTCTCGACCAGCAATGCGAGCTCCAGCTCCGTGTCATTGGCGAACACGATCTCGCCTGCTCTCTCTGGTGGCAGCGCTTCGACGCCGGCCGCCGTGGCGCGCAAGCCGGGAAATGCGCCGCCCGCGTGATCGACGTCCGCCATGCCTCCGGGATGCAAGGTGCGCAGCCGATACACGCCCGGGGGCAGCTCGACGGCCACGACACGCCGCTCGCCCGGCGCCATCAGTTGCTGGACCAGAACGTGCGGCGTGACGCCGGGACCGCTCAGGCAGTAGCTGCCGATCCCCAGAGAACGCACCAGCGGCGACGGTGCAAAGGTGAGCTCGACGTTGCGCGCAAAGTCGCGGGTGTAGTCGATGTTGCAGGACGGGCAGTGCGCGCCGCGCGGCAGCAGGTCAAGCGACGGCACCGTCAGCTTGGCGCCCCGGCAGTTGACGCACAGCAGGTCCCACTTCATGTCGAGCATGCGGCCCTTGACGGCAGCAAGGCACAGCTCGACGGCATCGCGTGGTGCGATGCCGAGCTGCTTGGCCAGCGCTTTCGGCCGCAGCCGCTGAAGGTCCACCTCCATCGAGGACAGCAACAAGTCGGCCAAGGCACGCGCCAGCCCATGCCCATAGCCCGTGGCCTCCGTCTCGCGCACCATGGTTTCCAGGCGCTCGCGTACGCCCGCAGCGGGCGGCGGTGCGCGATACGCGTACATCTGCGGTTGCTCGCCGCGCAGGAAGGCCGCGCCCTCGGTCACGCGCGCTCCGATCAGCCGGCCGGCATTGCGGGCCAGCCGCAGGCCGCTCAGCCGGCCCAGCCAGTTCATCGGCTCCCAGTGCAGGCCGTAGACGACCCTCGATCCGGCTCCCTCAGATGTGATGTCGAGCACCGGACCAAAGACGCGGAACGGCCCTCTGGAGAAGACGCGGATCTGGCGGAAGGCGCGATGCAGCACCCATTCGTAGGGCTTTTCTTCCCAGGCCAGCTCGACGCCCGCCACCTTGCCGGTTCCGCGCCGCAGCACGGTGCCGTTGGGCTGCGCGATCTCCTCCAGCCGATAAGCCGGCAGGCCGAGAATCTCGTTGAAGCGGTCGGTGTCGGCCAGCATTGACCAGACCTGGGCCGGTGCCAGGTCCTCGAAATGCCACGTCCACTCGACCTTGGGCATCGCCCGCCCCCCGGACCACACGCCATTCGCATACCTGATTACCCGCCTCGCTCCGCTGAGAGACGTTCAGCGACAGAAATCCGCTTCATGGTGGCCACAGGTGGATGCTCCGCATCCACCGGGTCGAACCATGAAGCGGCCCGCACCGCCGCTCTGTCACGCCTTCATGGTTCGACAGGCTCACCATGAAGGCTTCTTGACACCGTTCGTATGGGCTAGCGGAGCCAGCCGGGTAATCAGGTTCGCAGATGAACAAGCTGCCTTCCCCCTCCGGGGGAAGGAACTATGAAGATGGTTAGTGCGCAGCGCGGCCGATCGGATGCACGCGCACGGCTACCACTGAAGGCCGGGGCCGATGAAGGTGGGCCAGGCGCGGGCGGCCTCGCAGGCGGCTTCGATGCGCGCCATGTCGATGCTGCCGTCGGCGCCGATGAAGTCCGCCTTGTGGATGCCGCCCGTGACCAGCAGTGACTCAAGGCCGGCCGCGTTGGCGCCGGCGATGTCGGTACGCAGCGAATCGCCGATGCAGAGCACGCGTTCCGGCCCGGCTCCGCCCAGCATGGAGCGCGCCCGCGCGTAGATGGGCGCGTGCGGCTTGCCGTGCCAGGCGACCCGACCGCCCAGCTCTTCATAAAGCTCTGCCACGGCGCCGGCGCAGTATTCCAGCGCCTCGCCATGCACGACGACCAGATCGGGGTTGGCGCAGATCATCGGCAGGCCGCGTGCGACAGCCGCGCGCAAGGTCGCCTCATGGTCAGCCGGCCTCTGGCCGTAGTCGTAGAGGTTGGTGCAGAGAATGAAATCCGCCGAGGCGATATCGGCGACGCGCTCGACGTCCAGCTCGTCAAACATGCTGAGATCGCGCGGCGCACCGAACAGGAAGCAACGCCGCCCGAGATCGCGGTAGAACGGCGCCGCGTCAGGCCGGCCGCGCGTGCGCAGGGACAGCCACGCATCCTCGCCCGAGGTCAGGATCTCATCGAACATGCCGCGGGCGACGCCAAGGTCGGCCAGCCGCGGTATGGCGGCCTGCGCGCGCCGCGGCGCGTTCGACAGCAGCAGGGTGTGCTTGCCCGCACGCTTCAGCGCGGCGAAGCAGTCGAGAACGCCAGCGTAAGGCTGCTTGCCATTGTGCACCACGCCCCAGAGATCGACAATGAAAGCGTCGTAGCGGTGCGCGATGTCCTTGAGCCCGGTGATGCGCTCGGGACGCGACTGTGACATGCCACCGGTCTCGCGTTCACCGTACCGTCTGATGGGGTGTCACGTCGCCTGAAGATTTACCGCCGATGTGCGCCCGCGCTCGGTGGCGAGCTCGTAGCTCACCTTCTGCCCTTCCTGCAGCGAACGCAGCCCGGCGCGCTCGACCGCGGTGACGTGCACGAACACATCCTTGCCGCCATTGTCCGGCTGAATGAAGCCATAGCCCTTCGTGGCATTGAACCACTTCACCGTTCCTGTCGCCATAGTCCGTCCCTGACGCATCGGCGTCGCATGAAGCGCCGCACACCTGCGCACGGCGGTACAACCCGGCCACCGAACACCGCAGTGGCCGCCCTGTCAATCCCTGCCCGCCCCGCGTCGATTGCTTCGGCGTCATGCAGCAAGTAAGGTTGCCGCCGCATGGCTCCCCGTTCCTTGAAGGGAACGTCGCAAGACGGCGATCGACCGGCGGAGCTTCCTGGGAGAACGCCACATGAAACGCAGACGGATGCTCGGCGCCATTGCCGGAACGACCATTGCCACACTGGCGCCGGCGGTCGCCCGCGCGCAGACCATCACGCTGAACGGCGCCGTGCAGTTCAACGACGACCACGCCTTCACGAAGGCCCTGGTGCGCTTCGAGGAGCTGGTGAAGAAGTACTACGGCAAGCCCGTCAGCTTCACCCTGCACAAGAACAGCGCGCTGGGGCTGGAGAAGCAGTATTTCGAGTACATGGCGCAGGGCAAGGCGGTCGACTATGCCATCGTCTCGCCGGCGCACATGTCGACCTTCTCGCGCGCGGCGCCCTTCATCGACGCGCCCTTCCTGTTCCGCGACCTGGCGCACTGGAACAAGGTGCTCGACGCGGACCTGCTGAAGCCGGTGGCCGACGAGATCGCCGAGAAGGCCGACGTCATGCTGATCGGCTACGCCGGCGGCGGCGTGCGCAATGTCTTCGCCAACAAGGTCGTGCGCAATCTCGCAGAGATGAAGGGATTGAAGATCCGGGTGCAGGGCGCGCCGATCTGGAGCCGCACCTTCGCCGCGACGGGCATGTCGCCCACCGTGATCGCCTACAACGAGGTCTACAACGCCATCCAGAACGGCGTCATTCATGCCGGCGAGAACGAGGCGGCCGGCGTCGAGCAGATGAAGTTCTACGAAGTCGGCCCCAATCTCAGCATGACCGAGCACGCCATCACCATCCGGCCGATCTGCTTCTCGGGCAAGACGTTCAAGACCCTGCCGAAGGATCTGCAGGATGCCATCCTCAAGGCCGGCAAGGAGGCAGGCGCCTATGGCCGGCAGGTGGAATCGACAGAGGACGCCGCCAAGCTGGAAGCCCTGGAGAAGGCCGGCAAGCTCAAGCGCATTCCGTTCACCGACCGGGCGCAGATGAAGAAGCTGGTCGATCCCGTAATGGCTGCCTACGCCAAGGACATCGGCGCCGACAAGATCCTGGCCCAGATCAACGCCATCCAGTGAGGCTGTTGCATCTCTTCACCTCCCTTCCCCCGGAGGGGGAAGGTGGCGCGTCAGCGCCGGAAGGGGGATGCCGCAACAAGCACCGCGTCTGTTGCACGATCCCCCTTCCGCCCTTTCGGGCACCTTCCCCCTCCGGGGGAAGGTTGACGGGGCCATCGAGGAACTGATGACTGAAACGCCGCCCGACCGGGGGCCGTGGCGCCGTGCGCTTGTGTGGTATCACCGGGTGCTGGCTGCGCTGCTGATGATCTCGATCGCCGTCCTCGTGGTGCCGGTGAGCCTGCAGATCTTCTCGCGGTTCACGGAACTCATCCCGCACTACATCTGGACGGAGGAGATGGCCCGTTTTCTCTTCATCTGGACGATCATGATCGGGGCCATGATTGGCGTGCGGGAGCGGCTGCATTTCGAAGTCGATGTGTGGCCAAGGCGCGGGCCGCGCGCGGATGCGGCGCTGCGCCTGGCCGCCAATCTCGCCGTGCTGATCTTCGCCCTCGTTTTCGTCTGGTCCGGCATCGAGTTCACGCGCTTCGCCTGGAACCGGCTTTCGGAACTGGCCGAACTGCCACTGTGGCTGATCCATGTCGCCTGGCCGATCGCCGGCCTGACCTGGCTGCTGTTTCTCGGAGAGCAGTTCCTGGACGACGCGCGCATCGCATTCGGGAGGCCGGCATGACCGGCGCTTCCGTGCTGTCCCCTGGCGTGGCGGCGCTGATCCTGTTCGGCCTGTTCTTTGGCCTGTTGTTCATGAGGGTGCCGGTCGCCTTCGCGCTGGGACTGGCTTGCCTGCCCATCCTGATGATCGAGCCGCACCTGTCGACGATGACGCTCGTGCAGGAAACGTTCAACGCCTACAACTCCTTCATTTTGCTAGCCGTGCCCTTCTTCCTGCTGACGGCCAACCTGATGAACGTCGGCGGCATTACTGACCGGCTGATGCGCCTGTCGCGCAGCATGGTGGGGCACTTCCCCGGGGGTCTCGCCCAGGTCAACGTGGTGCTGTCGATCTTCTTTGCCGGCATCTCGGGCTCTTCGACCGCCGACGCGGCCAGCCAGTCCAAGATCTTCATCGAGGCGCAACGCAAGGAAGGTTACGACGACAGCTTCTCGGTGGCGATCACCGCGGTTTCGGCCGTGCTGGCCGTGATCATCCCGCCGTCCATCCTGATGATCGTCTGGGGCGGCGTGCTCACCGTGTCGATCGGCGCACTGTTTCTCGCCGGCATCGTGCCCGGGCTGCTGATCGGGCTGGCGCAGATGGCAACAGTGCACGCCTATGCCCAGGCGCGGAACTACCCGACCTATCCACGTTCAACGTGGCGCGAGATGATCTGCGCCGGCTGGGTCTCGATTCCGGCGCTGATGACGCCGGCCATCATCATCGGCGGCAAGATCTTCGGCTGGTTCACCGCGACCGAGTCTGCCTGCATCGCCGTTCTCTATGCTGCAGCATTGTCGATCGCCGTCTATCGCGAGATGGACTTCAAGGGACTGCGCTTCGCCCTGCTCGATACCGGCAAGCTGGCGGGCGCGGCTCTGTTCTGCGTCGGCACGGCCAGCGCCTTCGGGTGGCTGCTGGCCTATTACCAGATCCCGCAGGCGATCCTTGCAGGCGTCGCGAGCTGGAACATGGGGCTGACAGCGACCGGCTTCTTCATCGCCCTGGTCTTCCTGGTGGTCGGCTGCTTTCTTGATGCCATTCCGGCCATCATCATCGTCGGCAGCATCCTGCAGCCGCTGGCCAAGTCAGTCGGCATGGACCCCGTGCACTTCGCCATGGTCGGCATCGTCTCGCTGGCGTTCGGCCTGGTGACGCCGCCTTACGGGCTCTGCCTGCTGATCGCCTGCTCGGTCGCCGGCATGCGCATGGCCGATGCGCTCAAGGACACGCTCATCATGCTGATACCGATGCTGCTGGTGCTGGCGCTGGTGATTGTTTGGCCAGCCGTGTCGCTGTTCCTGCCCTCGCTGATCTCGCCAGAGTTCCTGCGCTGACAAGGAAGGACGACTCGCCATGATTTCCGTCCGGCCGCTATCCGCTGTCCTTGGCTGCGAGATCGGCGGCATCGACCTGGCCGCCGGCATCGATGCCGAGACCTTCACCGCATGCGAGAACGCGCTGCATGAGCATCTCGTGGCCGTGCTGCCCGGCCAGCGTCTCGATCCCCATCAGTTCATGGGCTTCGCACGCCGCTTTGGTCGCCCCGAGCCGCACGTGATCAACCAGTTTCATCATCCGGCTGACCCCAACATACTGATCCTTTCCAATGTGCGGGTTGATGGCCGACCGACCGGCCTCGCCGACGCAGGTACGTACTTCCACAGCGATTATTCCTATCTTGATGTGCCGGCGCGCTGCACGATGCTGTATGCCCTTGATGTACCCGCGACTGGTGCCGGAACCACCTTCGCCAACCAGCGACAGGCCTGGGAGGAGCTGCCGGCGCGTACGAAAGCCCGCATCGAGGATCTCGTGTGCCGCCATCACTACGGCAATCGCGACGATCTCGATGAAGAATCGCGCACCGCCGCTTCGCGGCTGACGCCGGACCAGAAGGCGCGGGTCGACTGGGTGCGCCATCCGCTTGTGCGCAAGCATCGTCATACCGGCCGCAAGGCCCTCTATGCCGTCTCTGGCAGCTCCTTTGGTATCGAAGGAATGGACGATCCCGCCGCCGTGGCCTTGCTCGACGAACTCAAGGTGCACGCGACGCAGCCGAAATACCGCTTCACCTACAACTACCGGCCGGGCGACGTCGTGATCTGGGACAATGCCTCGCTGCTGCATGCCGCGCCGCTGGTCGACATGTCTCGTCCTCGCACGCTCTGGCGAATCACCGTCAAGGATCCCGGTCCCACGCTGCAATCATTCGCCTCGCCGCGGAACTAGACCATTACGGCTGCCGCGGTCCGCAGGAAGTCGAGCGAGCGCTGGCGGTCGTCAGGACGCATCAGACCGGAGAATCCGGCAAGGCGTTCTGCGAGCCATTCGGGTGCAACGCGGCGCAGCGCCTCGATCTCGGCCGCGGCACGTTCGAGCTGGCCCAGGCCGACGTAATTGAGCGCCAGATAATGCCGGATCGGCGGATAGTCGGGCTGAAGCCGTTTGCCTGCGACACCCCACTCCACGCCCTTCGCATAGTCACGTTCGATGAAGGCGGCGGCACACAGACAAGTGTAGGTGTTGTATTGCTGCGGATCGCGCGGGCTGATGCGTAGCAATTCCATCAGCAGCCGTTTTCCCACCTCGCTTGTGCCTGCCACGACTTCGCCCCAGCCCCGCGCAATCAGCGAACCCGAGTCGTTCGGGTTCAGGTCGTAGCCATGCCGGACATCCAGCAGCGCCTCGTCGGCGCGCTGGGCGATGAACAAGGCCAGCCCGCGGAAGATGAAGGCCTGATGGTTGAGCCGGTCGAGGCGCTGCGCCCTGGTGGCAGCCTCGATGGCCGTCCGGACTGAAACCTCGAGCGAGGGTGCTGTGCGGAAATTGGCATGCTGCCAGTGAGCCAGGGCCAGCGTCAGCAGGGCACGCACGCTGTCCGGATCGCGCTGCAGCGCCTCTTCGGCGCGGGCAATGGCACGGTCGCGCAGCAGCCGGTCGGGCAGGGTATACGAATCCCATGCGTCCGCCCATGCCTGCAACGCGATCTGGTGCGCCATCAGGTCCGCTGGCCGGCTCCGGCGCACATGCGCGATCTCCGCATTCTCGACCTCGGGCGCCACGGCAGCGACGATGCTGCGTGTGATCGCGTCCTGCACATCGAAGATGTCCTCGACGACGCGGTCGTAGCGTTCCGCCCAGATATGCGCACCGCCCGGCGCCTCGATGAGTTGCGCCGTCACCCGTATGCGGTTGCCGGAACGGCGGACGCTGCCCTCCAGCACGTAGCGCACGCCCAGTTCGTGAGCCACTTGCCGTATGTCGACCGGCCGGCTCTTGTAGGTGAAGGCGCTGTTGCGCGCGATGACGAACAGGAAACGAAAACGCGACAGCTCGGTGATGATGTCATCGGTGATGCCATCGACAAAGGCCTGCTGCCCGGCATCGCCATCGAGACTGTCGAACGGCAGGACGACGATCGAGGGCCTCGCCGGCAGCGCAGGCGGCTCCTTGCCACAGGCCTCGGCATGCCCGTCAGGCGACCACTGCCATACGCGGACCTGCCGAGTTATGTTTCGCAGCCGCTGCTCGCCAATGTCGCGGAACGGCAATTCCAGATTGCCTGCGAGCTCTTCGTGCGCGCGGCCGGTGATGCAGATGCCGCCAGGCTCAGCCAGGGAATGCACGCGCACTGCAATGTTGACGGTTTCGCCGAAGATGTCGTCGCCGTCCACCACCACTTCGCCGGTATGGATGCCGATACGAAGCTCGATACGGCGGTCGGGCGGGACGGAAGCTCCCCTTTGCATCAACCCGTCCTGCAATGCCACCGCGCATTGTGCCGCTTTCACTGCGTCGGAGAACTCCATCAGCACGCCATCGCCCGTCGTCTTCACGACGCGGCCCTTCATGGCTGCCACTGTCGGCTGGACCAGCTCCTCGTAGTGGGTCTTCATCGCGAGCAGGGTGCCCGCCTCGTCGAGGCCGACCAGCCGGCTGTAGCCGGCAACATCGGCATAGGCGACAGTTGCGAGGCGGCGCGGGATCTGCTGGTCCATCATCCAGGACAGCCAATCACAGCCGGGACCGGCTGTCGATGCGCACGCCTGCAACTACATCAGGAACACGCCCTTGCCGGTGTTCTGCTTGTCGAACAGGCGATATGCCTCGGCGGCCTGGTCGAGCTTCCAGCGATGGGTGAAGAGGTGGTCCACCCCGATCCGTCGCTCCGCCACGAAACGGGCGCACTCGGCTTGCCCGACCGTGGAAAACGTCCAGGACGCCACGATGGTGATCTGACGGCGCAGCATGTCGGGGCTGACATCCAGCGTCACGCTGCCGCCTTCACCGACGAAGCAGGCCGTTCCCCACGTGCGCGTGGCCCGCACCGCCTGGGCGCGGGCTTCCGCCGCCCCGGTGGTGTCGAGTGTGAGGCTGGCGCCTTCGCCATGCGTCAGCTCCCTGATGGCCGCCACGGGATCGAGATTGGACGGATTGATCGTGGCCTGGGCCCCGAAATCGGCGGCACGCTCCAGCCGTTCGGGACTGATGTCCAGCGCGATCACCCGTGCCCCCATCGCCGCCGCAAGCTGGGTGGCCGACAGCCCCACCGGCCCCTGGCCGAAGATCGCGATCGTATCCCGGCCGGTCAGGTTGATGCGCTGCAGAGCGCCAAAAGCCGTGCCCGTGCCGCAGGCGATCGCCGCCCCGGTTTCGTACGAGAGCTCATCGGGCAACGGCACGAGCGTACTGGCAGGCACCTTCATGTAAGGCGCGTGGCCGCCATGGCCCGTGGCGCCGTACACGATCATGCCGCCTTTGGTGCAGAGCTGGGTCCAGCCTGTCAGGCAATGCTTGCACACGCCGCAACCCTTGTAGTGGTGCACCATGACGCGATCGCCACGCCGCGCCACGCTCTCCGGCACACCAGGGCCGACCTCCGCGACGACGCCGCAGGGTTCGTGGCCGGCAATCACCGGGCCCGAGAGGGCGCCCAGACCCAGCGCGGCCGCCCCGCCGCCGTCTTTGGGCGCGCGGTAGTACTTGAGGTCGCTGCCGCACATGCCCGAGGCCTTCATCGCCAGCACCACCTCGCCGGGACCGGGCGAGGGATCGTCGAACTCCATCAACTCCAGTTCCCGCTCTCCGAGGAAGACGACGGCCTTCATGGTTTCCTCCCTGTTCCGGGCAATCCGTTCAGGCTGACCGCACCAGCCGGCCCGGCAGCGCGCCGGTGTGGCTGTCGTCCCGTAGCGTCTCGATGCCGGAGACGAAGGTGTGCCGGTAGCCTTCCGCCTTCTGCACCAGACGCTTGCCGCCTGTGGGCAGATCATACACAACCTCCGGGGCGCGCAGCCGCAGGCGCTGGAAGTCGATCACGTTGATATCGGCCTTGTATCCTGGGGCCAGCAGCCCGCGGTCGGCCAGCCCGTAAGCCATCGCCGTATCGCGCGTGTGCTTGCGCACAAGAAACTCCAGCTTCAGCCTTGGCCCGCGGCGGCGGTCGCGCGCCCAGTGCGTTAGCAGATATGTCGGCGCGCTCGCATCGCAGATCAGCCCGACATGCGCACCACCATCGGCCACGCCAATCACCGTTGCCTCGTCGGTCAGCATCTCATGCACCGCGTCGAGATTGCCGTCGCAATAGTTCTCGAAGGGATGCAGCAGCAGGCCACGGCCTTCGTCGGCCAGCATCAGGTCCAGCGCAAGCGCGCGGGCGTCGCGCCCTTGGGCAGCGGCAAGCGCCGCGACGCTGCCCGAAGACTCTGGCTCATAGTCCGGCGCAGTCGCGGCTAGCGGCCAGGCGTTCGACAGCTCGGCCGCGAAGATCGAGGGGACGCCTTCCCGCGCCGGTGCGATCAACTGCTGCCGCAGCGTGGGGTCGGCCTGCAGGCGCCTGACGCGCTCGGCGATCGGCAGGTCGCGCAGGGTGGCCCAGACGGGGTGGGCCGAAAACGGATTGACCGTAGTGTCCAGTCCCATCAGCACGCCGATCGGCCGGCAGCCCACCTGGGCATTGACGTCCAGCCCGGCGGCGCGGGCAGCGTGAATTTGCCGCAGCGTCTGGCGCCAGAGGTCAGGTGTCTTCTTCACCTGCACCAGCAGGCATGACAGCGGCCGCCCTGCCACTTCGGCGGCAGCACGCAGGGCCGGGAACTCGCCCTCGCCGAAATCTGAGTTCACCTCCAACACGCCGCGGCCGGCGCGGTTCATGGCCCGCGCCAGCGCGAACAGCTCGGGCTCGCGCGCGCTGAGGCTGGGCGTCAGCCGGCCGTCGCGCGCTCGGTGCTTGGTCGTGCGCGAGGTCGTGAAGCCGAGTGCGCCGGCACGCAATGCCTCCTCAAGCAGGTCCGCCATCAGGGTGAGTTCGGCATCCGTCGGCGCCTGCGCGTGATCGGCACCGCGCTCGCCCATGACGTAGAAGCGCAGCGCGGCGTGCGGCACCTGCGCGCCGACGTCCAGCGCGCGCGGCATTGCCGCCAGCGCATCCATATATTGCGGGAAGCTTTCCCAGGTGAATGGCACCCCTTCGGCCAGAACGCTGCCGGGGATGTCCTCGACTCCCTCCATCAGGTTGATCAGATAGTCGGTGGTGCCAGGCCGCACCGGCGCAAAGCCCACACCGCAATTGCCGAATATGGCGGTCGTGACGCCGTGCCATGACGATGGCGCAAGATACGGATCCCAGGTCGCCTGGCCATCGTAGTGCGTGTGGATATCGACAAACCCCGGCGTGACCAGCAGGCCGTCGGCATCGACCTCGCGGCGTCCCGGGCCGAGCTTGTGTCCGACGTCCGCGATGTGGCCGTTCGTCACCCCTACGTCCGCAGTGAAAGCCGGCGTGCCGCTACCATCCACCACCGTGCCGCCACGGATCACCAGATCATGCATGAGCTTTTCTCCCGGACCTCGGCCGCGCGGCCATCAGCAAGCGTATCAAAGCATCGCGATCGATCTTGCACGCCGCTCGCAACCCTGCTTCCGAATACCTAGATAACCACCGGCAAGTGCAGATCGGCTCCGAGAGGCAGACCTGGTCACCACCACGTCACATCAGCGGGTTCGGCACAATGTTACTTGTGGACCGAATACCACTTGGGATTTCCCGCGTTTTGCTATATGATGTTATTGATGTTCGCACTTGCGACTATTAGTGCGATGCCCGAGGCCGTGGAGGCAGTAGGTGCTTCCGAGCCTGGAGTGTAGACCGTGTTCAGCAACGGTAGAGCCGGATTTCCCGGCAGCCGATCCGCCCTGCCGCGGACGGCGAAGGGGGTTGTGCGCCAAACCCTGACTACGGAGGCCGTTCCGGGGATGCCCGCGGCAGTCTGCGGGGAATATTGCGGCCTTCCTGTAGTTCAGTCCGAAAGAGGATGCAGCGCGCCGGTGCGAGCCGCAACAGCAGTCGCCTCAAAGGCAAGCCCTCCGCGCAGCCGGGCAAGCGGCGCATCATGGCAATCATGGCAAGGCGCAACGATTGCGAAGCTTGCCGCGTTCTATGGACGCGCAATTCGAGGCTGCGACCGGATTGGTACACGATGGCAAGTCTGATGCGGATGAACGCAATGGATCTTCGCCAGCAATCGATCGCGATGAAGAGGCGGGCGCAGGCGCGCGTTTGCCAGGTGGTGGCCCGGCGTTTGCACAGCACCCATTTGTACCGAGCTTCTGCAGCGAGCAGCGGCGCAGCGATGCAATCCAGGAGGCTGCGGGCGGACCCGCGGCACGACGGGGTGACGATCTGAGACGACTGACAGCCTGAAACTGGCATAGCCGGTGGCGTGCGAGGATCCCATGAGCGACGAAGTTCTCACCGCCTTTACAAAGTCGTTCGAGGAACGACGAGAAAGCGAAATGTCCCTGTCGGAGTATCTGGCGGCGTGCAGGGACGATCCGATGTGCTATGCGAACGCCACGGAGCGCCTGCTTGCGGCGATCGGCGAGCCGCAGATCGTCGATACGGCCAAGGACGCACGGCTGGGGCGAATCTTCCTCAACAGGACGATGCGGGCCTATCCGGCCTTCGATGGCTTCTACGGTATGGAGGAGACGATCGAGCGCATCGTTTCGTTCCTCCGCCACGCCGCTCAGGGCCTCGAGGAGCGCAAGCAGATCCTGTACCTGCTCGGACCGGTCGGCGGCGGCAAGTCGTCCCTGGCGGAACGCCTCAAGTCGCTGATGGAGGTTCATCCCATCTATGTGCTGAAAGCCGGCAACGAACTCAGTCCGGTTTTCGAAAGTCCGCTGGGCCTGTTTGATCCCGAGTCCATGGGCGCCAGGCTGGAGGACAAGTACGGCATTCCCCGCCGGCGTCTGAACGGGCTGATGAGCCCGTGGTGCCTGAAGCGGCTGGAGCAGTTCGGCGGCGATGTCTCGCGCTTCCGCGTGGCCAGGATCAAGCCGTCGCGCCTGCGCCAGATTGCCATATCCAAGACCGAGCCCGGCGACGAGAACAACCAGGATATCTCGTCACTGGTCGGCAAGGTCGATATCCGCAAGCTCGAGGCCTACGCGCAGAACGATCCTGACGCATACAGCTACTCGGGCGGCCTCAATCGCGCCAACCAGGGCATCCTCGAATTCGTCGAGATGTTCAAGGCGCCGATCAAGATGCTGCATCCGCTGCTCACGGCGACCCAGGAGGGTAACTACATCGGCACCGAGAACATCGGCGCCATTCCCTTCTCCGGGATCATCCTTGCGCACTCCAATGAAGCGGAGTGGCAGAGCTTCAAGAGCAACCGCAACAACGAGGCGTTCATCGACCGGATCTCCGTCGTCAAGGTGCCCTACTGCCTGCGCCTGACGGAGGAGGCCAAGATCTACGACAAGCTGATCCAGGGTTCGGAACTGGCGCGTGCGCCCTGCGCTCCTGCGACGCTGGACACGCTGGCGCGGTTCTCCGTGCTGACACGGCTGCATCCGCACGAGAATTCCACGCTCTATGCGAAGATGCGGGTCTATGATGGCGAGACGTTGAAGGAGTCCGACCCGAAGGCGCGCAGCGTGCAGGAGTACAGGGACGCCGCCGGAGTCGACGAGGGCATGAACGGCGTCTCGACCCGCTTCGCCTTCAAGGTGCTCGCCTCGACGTTCAACCATGACACGACGGAGGTGGCCGCCGATCCGGTCCATCTGATGTACGTGCTGGAGCAGATGATCCGCCGCGAGCAGCTCCCCGACGAAGTCGAGAAGCGCTACCTTGAATTCGTCAAGGGCGAGCTGGCGCCGCGCTACGCCGAATTCATCGGCAACGAGATCCAGAAGACATATCTGGAGTCGTATTCGGACTATGGCCAGAACCTGTTCGACCGCTATGTCGACTATGCGGATGCATGGATCGAGGACCAGGATTTCAAGGATCCGGATACCGGGCAGCTGCTCAACCGCGAGCTCCTGAACCAGGAGCTGACCAAGATCGAGAAGCCGGCGGGAATCGCCAATCCCAAGGATTTCCGCAACGAGATCGTCAAGTTTGCGCTACGGACACGCGCCAACAACAACGGCAAGAACCCCTCGTGGACCAGCTACGAGAAAATCCGCGAGGTCATCGAGAAGCGCATGTTCTCGCAGGTCGAGGACCTGTTGCCTGTGATCTCGTTCGGCACGAAGAAGGACAGCGAAACCGAGAAGAAGCATGGTGAGTTCGTGACGCGCATGGTGACCAGGGGCTACACCGAGCGACAGGTGCGTCGCCTGGTCGAGTGGTACATGCGCGTCAAGCAGGCCGGCTGACCCGCACAGGAGCTAGCCATGCAGATTCTTGACCGGCGGCTGAATCCGGGCGGCAAGAGTCTGGAAAACCGCCAGCGGTTCCTTCGGCGCGCCAAGGCGGTGATCCAGCGCGCCGTGCGGGACTCCTCGCAGGACCGGAACATTCCGGACATCCTCCAGGGCGGCGAGATCAGCATCCCGCCCGACGGGTTGGGCGAGCCGCGCTTCCGCTCCGGCCCGGGCGGCATCCAGGACGCGGTGCTGCCGGGCAACAGGACCTACTCCGAAGGCGACTATATTCCCCGGCCGGAAGGCGGCAGCGGTGGCCAAGGCTCGGGCGCCGGCCAGGGTGGCGGCGATGCCGAAGATGCCTTCCGCTTCATGCTCACGCGCGAGGAGTTCCTCGATCTCTTCCTTGAGGACCTCGAGCTGCCGGATCTGGCCAAGCGACGTCTGGCCGATGTCGAGCGCGAAGGCGTCCGCCGCGCCGGCTATACGGTGTCGGGCTCGCCCGTCAATCTGGCGGTCACACAGACCATGCGCCTCGCCATGGCGCGCCGCATTGCGCTGCGCCGTCCGCGGATCCAGGAAGTCGAGCAGCTTGAAGCGGAGCTCGCGGACTGCACCGACGAACCGCACCGCGTGACGCTGCAAGCCGAGATCGACCGGTTGCGTACGCGCATGCGCCGCATCCCTTATATCGATCCCATCGATATCCGTTTCCGGCGCTTCGAAACTGTGCCGCGGCCTATCGCCCAGGCGGTGATGTTCTGCCTGATGGACGTCTCCGGCTCAATGTCCGAGCACATGAAGGACCTCGCCAAGCGGTTCTACATGTTGCTCTACATCTTCCTGACCAAGCGCTACCGGCATGTCGAGATCGTGTTCATCCGCCACACCGACCGGGCCGAGGAGGTGGACGAGGAAACCTTCTTCCGCAGCCCCGCGACGGGCGGCACGCTGGTGTCCAGCGCTCTTGAGGCCATGCAGCGCATCGTGCGGGAGCGGTATCGGCCCGAGGACTGGAACATCTACGCCGCCCAGGCCTCCGACGGTGACAACGCCTATGGCGACAGCGAGATGACGGCCAGCCTTCTGACGAACGCTATTTTGCCGGTGTCGCAGTATTTCGCCTATCTTGAAGTCGGCGAGGCGGGACAGCACGACAATCCGGCGATGCCCAATTCGGCGCTGTGGGGTGTTTACGAACGGCTGCGCAGCGAAGGCCACTTCCTCGCCATGCGCAAGGTGAGCGACCGCAGCGAGATCTATCCTGTCTTCCGCGATTTGTTCCAGCGCCGCCGCGAGGCAAAGGCAGTCGCATGACCCAGACTTTGTCCGAGCCGCTTTTCCACGGCGCGGAGTGGGACTTCGCGATGCTGCAGCGCCTGCACGACGCCTGTGAGGAGATAGCGCTGGGCGAGCTGGGGCTCGACGTCTATCCCACGCGCATCGAGGTGATCACCACCGAGCAGATGATCGACGCCTATGCCTCGATCGGCATGCCGCTGTTCTACAAGCACTGGTCTTTCGGCAAGCACTTCACCCAGCACGAGGCGCTGTACCGCCGCGGCATGAGGGGTCTCGCCTATGAGATCGTGATCAACAGCTCGCCCTGCATCTGCTTCCTGATGGAAGACAACACCGCCACGATGCAGACGCTGGTAATCGCGCACGCCGCGTTCGGCCACAACCACTTCTTCAAGAACAACTATCTCTTCCGGCAATGGACCGATGCCAAGGGTATTCTGGGATATCTCAACTTCGCCAAGAGCTATGTGGCCTATTGCGAGGAGCGTCACGGGCATGCCCGCGTCGAGCGAACGCTGGACGCGGCGCATGCCCTGATGTCGCACAGCGTCGATCGCTATCCCGGCAAGAAGAAGCTCGACTTGCGTGCGGAAGAGGAGCGCGAGCGGCGGCGGCGCGATCACGCCGAACGCAGCTACAACGATCTGTGGCGCACCGTGCCGGCCGGTCCGGGCAAGAACACGACCGAGCTCACGGCCGACCGGCGCCGCGCGCTGCTCGGCCTGCCGCAGGAGAACATTCTCTACTTCCTGGAGAAGACCGCGCCGCGGCTTGAACCCTGGCAGCGGGAGCTGCTGCGGATCGTCCGGCACATCGCCCAGTACTTCTACCCGCAGGGCCAGACCAAGGTGATGAACGAGGGCACGGCTACCTACGTGCACTATCGCATCATGACCCGCCTGCATGAACTGGGCGCCATCGACGACGGCGCTTTCATGGAATTCCTGCAGTCGCACACCAACGTGATCTTCCAGCCGGCGTGGGACGATCCGCGCTTTTCGGGGTTCAATCCCTATGCGCTGGGCTTCGCCATGATGCGCGACATTGAGCGGATCGTGACCAACCCCGAGGACGAGGACCGCGCGTGGTTTCCGGATATTGCCGGCACGGGCGATGCCATGGCCGTACTGCGCGACATCTGGGCCAATTATCGCGACGAGAGCTTCGTCAGCCAGTTCCTCAGCCCGCGGCTGATGCGCGAGCTGCGCATGTTCCAGGTTCATGATGATCCGGGCGATGCCGAGGGCGTACGTGTCGAGGCGATCCAGAACGAGCGCGGCTACCAGCGCATCCGCCGCCAGCTCTCCCGCAGCTACGACGTCGGCTGGAACGAGCCCAATATCGAGATCGTCGATGTCAATCTCATGGGCGACCGGCGCCTGGTCCTGCATCACAACGTGATCAATGGCAGCCTGCTTGCCGAAGCGGACGCCACGCGGGTGCTGCAGCATCTGGCCGACCTGTGGGGCTACGACGTGCTCTTGCGCGAGATCGACTCTACCGAGACCGTCCTCAGGGAGCACGCCTGCAACCCCCGCCCCGTCCTCCTGCCGCCGGTTTGATGGCCAGCATCGGGTGCCAGGGAACTCGACGCCGGCGTGTATCGTGTGTGGTTCAGCCTTCCCGTGAGGATCCGGCCAGTTCGCGCTCGGCCTCCGCCAGTGCCTGCGGCTCCAGTAACAGGCCCTGGCGTTCGTAACGCTTGCGGGCGCGGCTGAAGCGCACGACGACCGCGTACTGCGCGCTCTTCGCTTTGGCCCGGCGCGTCAGCAGGGCATTACCGGCCGGCAGGAACTCGAGGTGATCGAGCCCGACACATTTCAGGCAGGCGGGTCCCGCGTTCTCCATCATCAGCAGACCACCGCTGCCACCGCAGCGATGGCAGGTCCACTCCCGGTTCAGCGGCTGGATGACCACCAGCTCGGGCGCACGGTTCGCCTTCTCGACCACCCGCTCACGCTGCTTTCCGGACAGGGCCGGCGACACCCAGTGCGTGCGGTAGAGCTGCTCCACCTCGGCGTTACCATCAACGCTGAAACGCAGCGGTTCACGTTGCGGCGTGCGGGCGAAATACTGCGCCGGGCTGGGCACCAGCCCCTTCGATCTGGCCCACCCTGTCAGCAGCACCATGGCGTCGGCCAGCCGCTCCGGCGAGGTCTGGATGACGCTTTCAAGCGACTCCACCCTGCCCTGCTGCCAGTCGCTCGCGGTGCCGCCGTTGAGCCATCCGATACCCAGGAGCACATCGAGCGGACTGACGTACTGCTGGGTCGCCAGCACCTCCTCCGCTGCCTCGGTCACGCGATCCGCCAGAGGCCTCCGGTTCCGCCGCGACATGCCAATACCGTTCCGTTCACATCGTTGCGCCGATCTTCCAGGGCTCGAACTCGTCGTCGCCGATGCCCAGCACCTCGCTCTTCGTCTTCTCGCCCGAGGCCACCCGCAGGATCAGGTCGAAGATGCGCTGTCCGGCCTGCTGGATGGTTTCCTCGCCGTCGACGATGGTACCGCAGTTGATGTCCATGTCGTCCGTCATGCGCCGGTAAAGCGCGGTGTTGGTGGCGAGCTTGATCGAGGGCGTCGGCTTGCAGCCAAAGACGCTGCCACGGCCCGTCGTGAAGCAGAGCACGTTGGCGCCGCCCGCCACCTGGCCCGTGGCCGACACGGGATCGTAGCCGGGCGAATCCATGTAGACGAAGCCGCGCGCGGTGATTGGCTCGGCGTACTTGTAGACCTCGACCAGGTTGGTGGTACCACCCTTGGCCACCGCGCCCAGCGACTTCTCGAGGATCGTCGTGAGCCCGCCCGCCTTGTTGCCCGGCGAGGGATTGTTGTTCATCTCGCCGCCGGTCCTGGCGCAATGGTCTTCCCACCAGCGAATCCGCTCGACGATCTTCTCGCCCACCGCGCGGCTGGCGGCACGCCGCGTCAGCAGATGCTCGGCGCCGTAGATCTCTGGCGTTTCGCTGAGCACCGCCGTGCCGCCGTGGCGCACCAGCAGATCGACGGCTGCGCCCAGGGCGGGATTGGCGGAGATGCCCGAGTAACCGTCGGAGCCGCCGCATTGCAGCGCCAGGATCAGGTGGCTGGCCGGAACCGGCTGGCGTGTCACCTTGTTGGCGTCCGGCAGCAGCCCGCGGATGAAGTCCGTGGCGCGCATCACCGTCTTCGACACGCCGCCTTCGTCCTGGATGGTCATCGGGATCATCCTCGGACCGCTGTTGAGCTTCTCCGCATTCATCAGGCCGGCCACCTGGTTGGCCTCGCAGCCCAGCCCCAGCACCACCACGGCCGCCATGTTGGGATGGCGCGCATAGCCCGCCAGGGTCCGGCGCAGCACGTCCATCTCGAGCCCTGAGGAGGCCATGCCGCATCCGGTGCCGTGTGTGAGCGGCACGACGCCGTCTATGTTGGAGAAAGCCTCCAGCAGCGGCGCCACCTTGCTGGCGATCATGCGGCTGGTAGCGGCCGAGCAGTTTACCGTCGTGACGATGCCGATGTAGTTGCGCGTGGCGACGCGGCCATCTTCGCGCACAATGCCGTGGAAGATGGCGCGCTCCGCTTCCGGCACGTACTCAGTCGCACGCGCGTCGGCACAGAAGGCGTAGTCGCGCTCGAAATCGCCCATGACGCAGTTATGGGTGTGAACATGCGTGCCGGCCGGCAGGTCCTCGGTGGCGAAGCCGATGATCTGGTTGTATTTGCGGATGGGCGCGCCCCTGGCCACGGCCGTGCTCAGGATCTTGTGTCCCGGCGGGACGCGCTGTGCGGCTGCGACGCCCGCTTCCACTTCGGTGCCCGGCAGGATGTCCATCCGTGCAACGATGACGTTGTCGGCAGGATGGAGGCGGATCGCAAGCGGCGCGCTCATGGAGGAACCTCCAGGTGATGACTCCCGCCAAATCTAGCCCGGCCAGTCGGCCACCGAAAGGAGGACACATGCGCGGTTCTATTCACCACGTCGATCTGACGGTGAAGGACCCTTGGGCGTCGCGGACGTTCTACGACGCCGTCCTGGGCTTTATGGGCTACCGGCTGGTCAAGGAAGACGCGCGCGGCTTCGACTGGGACCTTGCGGCATCGTCAGGCGCGTATTGCTCGATCGGCCTTGCGAAAGCCGAGGGCGGGGGCCGTGCACGCCATCACGATCGCTATTCGCCGGGACTGCACCATGTGGCCTGGCGCGCCGACAGCCGCGCCGACGTCCAGGAGCTCTACGCGCTCTTGCGCGCGATTGGCGCCACGATCCTCGATCCGCCAGCCGAGTATCCGCAGTACGGCCCCGGCTACTACGCCGTCTTCTTCGCCGACCCTGACGGGCTGAAGCTGGAATACGTCTATACCCCTGATATGGACGTATTGTAATGAGACAATTATCTCATTATAGTGGGACCCGGCTTAAAACGGGGGAGAAGGCGATGGCGATGAGCCGTGAGGAAATGGACCGCAGGATCGATGCGCATTTCGGCTTCGAGGCACGGGACGATATCGAGGGTGTGTTGGCCACGCTGGCGGAGGATGTCGAGCACGACATCGTCGGTGCGCCGGGCGGACCCGTTCGCGGCCGGGAGGGCGCGCGCCCCTTCTACGAAGCGCTGTTTGCCGACCTGAGCGATGGCAAGGTGGAGTGTCGCCGGCGGCTCTACGGCGAAAACTTTCTGGTCGATGATTCCGTATGGCGGGGCCGCGCGCCGGGACGGCCGTTCGGCCTGGAAGGAGGCGGCCGGCCGCTGGAGTTCCGGCTGCTGCACGTGGTGGAATTCGCCCCCAACGGCGACATTAGCCGGGAGAACGTCTGGATCGATGTAGGCGCCATCATCCGGCAATTGCCGCAGGACTAGGTGATGGGCGCTCGGGCAAACGGGCGAGCCAACCAGAAGCGCCGCACACGCAAGGATCTGCTGGAAGCGGCCGCGCGCCTGATGCGGCAGGGACGCACGCCCGATCTCGAGGAGATCGCGGCCGAAGCCCTGGTATCGCGCGCGACTGCCTACCGGTATTTCCCGAATGTCGAGGCGCTGCTGCTCGAGGCCTCGCTCGACATCGCGGTACCATCCGCCGACGAAATTCTGCGCGGCGCACCGCCGAAGGATCCGGTCGCGCGGCTGCAGCGGGTTGACGCTGCGATGCACGAGATGATCGCTGCCAATGAAGCGCCGCTGCGCATCATGCTGGCCAACGCATTGCAGCATATCGCACGCGGCGAGCAGGACAGCGACCTGCCGGCGCGGCAGAACCGGCGCACGCCGCTGATCGAAGCGGCGCTGGAGCCGGCGCGCGCCCGGTTCGACCCGGCGGCACTGGACCTGCTCGCCAAGGCACTGGCGCTCGTCATCGGCACGGAGGCGATGATCGTCTGCAAGGACGTCCTGCAGCTTGACGAAGCCGAAGCATGCAAGGTCCGGCAGTGGGCTATTGGTGCGCTGGTCGCAGCCGCCGCAAGGCGCCGCCCGAGGGTGCAACCGGCATAGGTGTACCCGGACAATTTCTGACTCGAATAGGTCAGCAGAGTTGCTATTTTTCGCCCCGTGATGGCCCAAGGGGCGGAGGAACGGGACGATGGACACGCTGACCTTCTGGGAGGGCAAGTGGTACGAGGGAAGCCCAGCCCTGATGGGGCCGCGGGATCACGGCTTTTGGCTGGGCTCCATCGTCTTCGACGGCGGCCGCGCCTACGAGGGCTGCGGCCCCGACCTTGACCAGCATTCGGCGCGCGCCGTGCGGTCCGCGAAGGCTCTGGGTCTCGCGCCGACGAAAACTGCCGGGGAAATCCTGGAGCTATCGCATGAGGCGGTACGCCGGTTCGGCAACAAGGCCGAACTTTACGTGCGGCCAATGTTCTGGGCGACGAAGGGCGGGCCGGGACCCATTTCGATTGATCCGGACAGCACGAAATTCTGCCTCTGCGTCTATGTCTCGCCGCTGCCCAACGGGCCTGGTCTGTCGCTGGGCCTGTGCCGCACCATCCGCCGTCCCACGCCGGAAAGCGCGCCGACGGCCGCCAAGGCCTCGTGCCTTTATCCCAATTCTTCGCGCGGTGTGGCGGAGATCCTGGCGCGTGGTTTCCAGAACGGCGTGGTGCTCGATGCGCTGGGCAACGTCGCGGAAACCTGCAGCTCCAACATCTTCCTGGTCAAGGACGGAGTGGCGGTCACACCGGTGGCGAACGGCACCTTCCTTGCCGGCATCACGCGCAACCGCACGATCCAGCTACTGCGCGCGGCGGGCACAGAAGTCGTGGAGCGCACCGTGAAGCCGGGCGAGCTGGAAACCGCCGACGAAATCTTCACCACCGGCAATGCCGGCAAGGTGCAGCCCGTGATCCGCTACGAAAGCCGCGACCTGCAACCCGGACCGGTCTGCCGCAAGGCGGCGCAGCTCTACCGGGAGTTCGCGCACTCGCAGCGCATCTGCTAGCGAGCGGCCGCGTTGGAGGTCAGCGGTTTTCGTCGAGCCAGCGCTTAAGGCGATCGAGTTGCGCGAAGAGCTGTTCCAGTTCGGTGTGCGTCCAGCCGGCGAAAGCCGGCGCCAGCTCGCGGGCGAAGATCGCCACCGCGTCGTTGTGTCGGGCCAGCCCCGCTGACGTAAGGAACAGCAGCTTCGAGCGGGCATCGTCGGGATGCACCTGCTCCCGCAGCCAGCGCCGGAGCAGCAATTTCTGAATCGTCTTGGTCATGCCGGGCTGCGGTTGCTGAAGGGCGCGCGCCACCGCGGTGACCGTCCTGCCCTCCGCCGGACGGTGGCTGAAATGGTTCAGCACAATGAATTGCGGCAAGGCCATGTCGAGCGGCTTGAGCAGCCGGTTGGCCCGGGTAGCGGCCAACTGGTCGATAATGCCGATCCAGTTGATAATCCGAAATGGCAGCGGCACCGCAGCGCCTGCTGCCGCCGTGGCTGCGGGACGGCGCTTCGCGGCCGGCATGTCTAGCTCACAACGATGCTCTGGGGAGGCCGGCGCGGTGTCGGCCCCGGAACCGGCGCATAGCCCAGCCGGAAAAACATCTGCAGCGTGTGCCCCTCGGGGACGCCGGTGGCGTCATGAATCGCCCGATGCAATTGGGCCATTTCCGGGAACTCCTGCAAGGTCTGGCTATGCGGATGCATGGCGACGCCCAGTTCCGTCGCCTTGAGGTTCAGTCGCACATACGCACGCCCCGCGGCCACCTGCGCCGCACGCGCATTGCCGGGACTTGCGATCCAGCCGAACGCAACCGCACTGGCGTATCCCTTCATGACGTAGTCGCGGCCGCTTTCCCATGCCGTGGTGCCCGGCGTCAGCGCCTTCTCCGGCGTCAGCGTCCCAAGCTGCCGCAATGCCCAGATCATCGGACCGGAAAGTGAAATACCGTCGCGATGCGCCCTGATCTCGCTGGCGCCGATGCGCAGGCGATCAATGCTTTCCTTGTGCGTGCGCGGCGTCTGCATCTCCATCTCGCTGCCCTGCGTGGCGATGGTCCGCAACGCGTCGAGCTGCTCCTTGCCGGTGGCGAAGGCCAGCAGCAGGTTGCTTGTCGTCCGATGCGAGACCATCAGCGCCGCGAGGTGTTCGGCCTTGACCGGCCGCGCCGCGTATTCCGTCTTGGTGGAGCGTCGTCGCGGAATTTGCCGGAACAGGGGATCCGGACGGGCCGCTGGATCCCGGATGAGTGACACGCGGGCAACCGGGTGATCATCGATCAGATTCGCCGGAGATTCGCCCTCCGGAAACATCGCTACCTCGGCGCGATAACCTTCCGCGGCGAGTGCCAGCACCAGCAGCTCGAGGAAGGTGCCTTGCCCGATCATCACCTGCCGCCCGAAGGGATCGGTTTGCGGCAGCAGGCGCGTGCGATCGACATGCAGCGTGATCTCCCCGGGCTGCCGCAGATCCACCAGCCAGGGCTGCATGTTGTGCGGATTGGGCGCCAGCATCGCCCAGGTGATCGCCCGGCGCCGCGGATCCTGCTCGCCCGGCGGTGGCCCTTTCCAGCCGGTGACCGCTTCCTCGGGCATAGGGTCCAGGTTGGGCGCCGCGAATGCCCCGCCTGCTGCTACAACAAGGCCGCCGCCGGCCACGCGTATGAAATTTCGGCGCTTCATGACTGCCATCTCCCATTCCGTGGAATGGAATATATATTCCTCGGAATATATTGACAAGCAGAAAAACATTCCTATGAATGTATCAAGGAGACGGGCTAGGCCGCTTCGCCGAGGTCCTCGCCCGCCAGCGCGCGGTCGATGAGGCGCACGACGTTGTCGCGGCCGTAGAGCTTGATGAAGGCGCCCATGCGCGGGCCCTGCTCGCTGCCCAGCAGCACCTCGTAAAGCGTGCGGAACCACTGCCGCAGCTCGGCCTGCGCGAAATGCCGTTTGCCGGCCTCATAGACCTCGTTCTGAATGAACTCCGCGCTGGCGTCCTCGGGTATCCGTTGCAGCGTGTCGCGAAGATCGGCCAGCGCCGCCCGTTCGGCCGGCGTGGGCAGGCGGAATTTCTTGTGCGCCTTCACGAAGTCCACGTAGTAGGCGACCGCGTTCTGCAGCAGCCGGTCGAGATAGGGTGCGTTCTGCGGCGTTGCGCCCGGCACGTAGCGGCGCAGGTATTGCCACAGGACATCCTTGTCATCGGTATGCGCCACGCCGGCGAGGTTCAGCAGCATGCCGAAGCTGACGCCCGCCGCATGATGGTCTGGCGCCTTGCCGTCATGGATGTGCCAGGCGGGATTCTCCATCGCCCTGGCCGACTCTTCCGACGGCAGCTTCTCGACCAGCGACAGATACTCATCAACCGCGCGCGGTATCACATCGAAATAGAGTCGCTTGGCGCGCCGCGGTTGCTGGTGCATGTAAAGTGCGAGGCTCTCGGCCGGTGCGTAGCGCAGCCACTCCTCGACCGACAACCCGTTGCCCTTGGACTTCGAAATCTTCTTGCCGTACTGGTCGAGGAAGAGCTCGTAGTTGAACCCTTCAGGCGGGCGGCCGCCCAGAATGCGCACGATCCTGGCGCTCAGCTCGGCGGACGGAATGAGGTCCTTGCCGTACATCTCGTAGTCGACGCTGAGCGCGAACCAGCGGCCTGCCCAGTCGGCCTTCCACTGCAGCTTGACGTTGCCGCCGGTGACCGGGGTCTCCACCAGCCTGCCGTCCTCGTCGCGATAGACGATGGTGCCGGCGTCCGCATCGGTTTTCACGACCGGCACCTGCAGCACGCGGCCCGTCTTGCCGCAGATCGGCAGGAAGATGCTGTAGGTCTGCTGACGTTCCTGGCCCAGCGTCGGCAGCATCACCGTCTGGATCCCGTCGTAGTGCCGGAGCATCGCCAGCAACATCGGATCGAAACGCCCCGACTTGTACCAGTCGGTCGCCGACTGGAACTCGTACTCGAAGCCGAACGAGTCGAGGAAAGCGCGCAGCCGCGCATTGTTGGCGGCACCGAAGCTGCCATGTTCGCTGCCGAACGGATCGGGCACCGAAGTCAGGGGCTTGCCCAGATGGGCGGCCAGCATCTCCTTGTTGGGCACGTTGTCGGGCACCTTGCGCAGCCCGTCCATGTCGTCGGAGAAGCAGAACAGCCGCGTCGGAATGTCCGACAGGCGCCGAAACGCCTGGCGCACCATCGTCGTGCGCACGACCTCGCCGAACGTGCCGATATGCGGCAGCCCGGAGGGACCATAGCCCGTCTCGAACAGCACGTAGCCCTTGGCCGGCGTTTTCGACACGTCAGCCCCGCCGAGGCGCGCGATGATCTTGCGCGCCTCCTCGAAGGGCCAGGCCCGTGCCTGCTGCGCCAGCTCTCGCTCCGTGCTCATGACGTTTGCTCTCGGAAACCCTGCAATTCCCCTTCGGAAGGGAAACGGCCAACCTACGGATGGCCCGATGCAGCGTCAACGCCTGCTGCACGCTTCTCTTGCGGCACTTTGGCATTCAGCCGCGCGTACTCGGCCGCGAGGAAGTCAATGAGGCCGCGGACGGATGGGAGCAATCCCCGACGCGAAGGAAATACCGCGTGCACGATGCCGCTTTGCGGCGCCCAGCCGGGCGTGACATCGATGAGCTGACCCGATGCGATGTGCCCGTCGGTGACCATGTTCGGCAGCTTCACGACTCCGACACCTTCGAGGGCGGCGTGCAGGAGCTGGGACATGTCGTCCGTGACAAGCCGCGGCTTGTGCGGCACGCGGACAGTGCCGCCCTCGCCACTCTCCAGTTGCCAGATATGGCGGGGCAGCATGGGTGCGAAGTCGAGACTGGGCAACGTGGCGAGATCGGCCGGCACGAGCGGCAGCTTGCGATCTGCCAGAAGTCGGGGGCTGGCGACCAGACGTTGCGGGCTTTCGCCCAGCGTGCGCATCACCAGATCGGTTTGTTCAAGCGGCGGAAACCGCACGCGGATGGCTACGTCGAACGCTTCGCCGATGATATCGACGCGGCGGCTGGTGCTCTCCAGCTCGACCGTGACACGCGGGTTGGCTGCCATGTACCGCGCGATCATCGCGCCGATCTCGAAGCAGACCAGGGCCGGCGGTGCGCTCACCCGGATCAGGCCCTGCGGTCCGGAGCGCGACCGGTCGATCGCTTCCTGCGCGGCGTTCGCCTCGATCAGCATCGCCACGCAATGCCGGTAGTATTCCTGGCCGATTTCGGTAACGGTGAGCTTGCGCGTGGAACGCTGGAGAAGACGGACACCCAGACGGTCCTCGAGCGCGATGATCCGCCGGCTCAGCTTCGATTTCGGCATGCCCAGCGCACGGCCCGCCGCTGCATAGCTTCCGTGATCGACCACTTGGACGAAGTAGTAGAGGTCGTTGAGGTCTTGCATTGCCTCATCGTCCTATTTTTAGGACGGACCGGTCAAACTCCGATATCTGGCGGGTCTATCGTCCTGTCCATACGTTCGTCTCCGGAAAGCATCCGCTTCGGCGGAAGGAGACAGCAAACATGAGACGTATCCTTGGCGTCCACAGCGCCCCGCGCTCGCACTGGGTCGGCGACGGCTTCCCGGTGCGCACGATCCTCTCGCACCACGATCAGGGCCAGCACGTCAGTCCGTTCATCCTGCTGGACTACGCGGGCCCGGCGAAATTCGCCCCGACAACGCAGCGTCGCGGCGTGGGCCAGCATCCGCACAAGGGCTTCGAGACGGTCACCATCGTCTACGAAGGCGAGGTCGAGCACCGCGACTCGACGGGAGCCGGCGGGCTGATCGGGCCGGGCGATGTGCAGTGGATGACGGCTGGCGCTGGCATCGTGCACGAGGAGTTCCACTCGCCTGCTTTCGCAGCGCAAGGCGGAACCTTCGAAGTGGTTCAGCTCTGGGTGAACCTGCCGGCACGGCACAAGCCGACGAAGCCTGGCTACCAGACCCTGCTCGACAAGGACATCCCGAACGTCGAGCTACCCGGGTCCGCCGGCAAGCTGCGCGTGATCGCAGGCAACTTCGGTACGGCGAAAGGTCCGGCGCGCACCTTCACGCCGATCAACATCTGGGATCTGCGGCTGATGCGCGACAAGACGGTGACGCTGGATGTGCCGGAAGGCCACACGCTGGCAGTGCTCGTGCTATCGGGTACCGTCGAGGTCAACGGTCAGGAGATCGCCCGTTCGGCGCAGATGGTGCTGCTCGGCCGCGAAGGCGGCGGCGTCACCATCGAGGCCAACAATGACGCGAGGCTGCTGGTCCTGACAGGTGAGCCCATCGACGAGCCGGTTGTCGCACACGGTCCGTTCGTCATGAACACTGCTGATGAAATCCGGCAGGCCATCGTCGAGTTCCAGGCCGGCAAGTTCGGAAAGCTGAATGCCGCGCCAGCCGCCTGATCAGGGACGGCTCCGGCCCACGGCCGGAGCCGTTGCAAACTGCGCCAACTGAAAGGAGCCCGCCATGAGCTGGAATCCGTCTCTGGAACCGGGGTGTCCGGATGCCATTGGTGTCGATGCCATTGAAACCCTGATCGTGCCGCGGGCCCGGGACCTTGGCGATTTCGAGGTGCGCCGCGCGCTGCCGGCGCCCAAGCGGCAGATGGTCGGCCCGTTCATCTTCTTTGACCAGGCTGGGCCAGCCGAGTTCGTTACCGGCAAGGGTGTCGATGTCCGGCCCCATCCGCATATCGGGCTTGCCACGGTCACCTACCTCTACCGGGGCGAGTTCCAGCATCGCGACAGTCTTGGCACCAATCAGATCATCCTGCCCGGTGCGGTGAACTGGATGGTCGCCGGACGCGGCGTCACGCATTCCGAGCGCACGAGTGCGGCTACGCGCAAGGGTCCGCACAGCCTGTTCGGTATCCAGACCTGGGTGGCATTGCCCGAGGACAAGGAAGACGTGGCGGCGAGCTTCGAGCATCATGGCAAGGACACGCTGCCCCTGATCGAGGACAACGGCCTCAGCGTGCGGCTGGTCCTGGGCCGCGCCTGGGGCCGGACGGCGCCCGCCAGCGTGTTCTCCGACACGTTCTATGCTGACGTTACGTTGCAGCCCAACGTCCGCTTTCCGCTGCCGGACGACCACGAGGACCGCGGCCTGTATATCGTCGAGGGCAGCGTCTCGATCGCCGGCCAGGATTTCAAAGCCGGCCAGATGATGGTGTTCCGGCCGAAAGACCGTATCACGGTCGCCGCGGGACCGCAGGGCGCCCGGCTGATGGCGCTGGGCGGTGCCACGCTGGGTGGACCGCGCCATATCTGGTGGAACTTCGTCGCCTCCAGCCGCGATAAGATCGAAGCGGCCAAAGAGGAGTGGCGCCGCGGCGCCTGGGGGCAAGGCCTGTTTGACCTGCCGCCCGATGATCGGGCGGAATTCATCCCGCTGCCGTCCTGAGAGGGAACGATCAATGACTGGCAAGATTCGCATCGAGAAGGCCGTCACCGGCGAAGCCGGTCGCTATGTCGGCCGGATCGACGGGACCGACGGCGAGGCCGAGATCACCTTCACGGTCAAGGGACCGGCGCTCATCAGCGCGGACCACACCAACGCGCCCGAGAGCATGCGCGGGACCGGCGCGGCGCTGGCGTTGGTCGAGTTCATGATCGCCGATGCTCGCGCATCGGGCTTCCGGATCACACCCATCTGTCCCTACGTGCGCGCTCAGTACAAGAAGCATCCGGAGTGGCAGGACGTCATGACGACTGCTCCAGGGGACTCGCCGTAACCCTCCTTTCAGCGTCTCTCACAACGACGGCAAACGGCGGGACGGGTATGCTATGCCGTTGCCATGAACCCGCCCCTGCCGCCCGACACGCGCAGCCCTGCCCGACTCTCGGCGCTGGTGGCGACGGTGCGTATTGCGGCCTGGGCAAGCTGGGATGGCGCCGTCGAGGTGCTGAGCCACGAGGCGGCACGCACCCGCGCCCGGCAGGAGATGCCGGTCGTCTGCCACCGGCTGGCGGTGGCCGCACGGCTGGGCCTCGATGCGCTGGCGGCGCGCGATGCGCTGGAGCTTTTCGCCTTCATACGCCCGGCGACCTTCTGCCTGCCCACGGTACGCGGCCTCGCGGAGGCGCTTGACCTGCCGATGCCCGAAGGGGCGGAGGCGGAAGCGCGGACCCTGATCGCCGCAACGACGGCGCTGCTGGAAGAGCTGGCGGACCGTGCGCATCGCGAACCGCCGGAAACCCAGACGCTTGCACTGGCCATGCATCACGGCGGCTGGCCGTGGGGAACGCAGGTCCTGCAGGCGCTGGGTGTGCCGGCTGATGCACCGCGCCCGCGCGGCTATGCGGGGCTCGACACCTGGAAGCATTTGCCGATGTGGGAGGACGACCCGCCGGCCACGCCCCCCGCCGCGCATGCAGTGGAACCACCGGAAGCGCGCCAGCGACTGGCGCAGTTGCTGGCACGCGGCGGCATGGCGGCCGAAGCACGGCCGACGCAGAGCGACTACGCCTCGGCCGTGTCTTTGGCGTTCCGGCCCCGCGAACGCGACGGCGAGCCGCATGTGGTGCTGGCCGAAGCCGGCACCGGCGTCGGCAAGACGCTGGGCTACATGGCGCCTGCCTCGCTGTGGGCGGAGCGCAACGGCGCACCGGTATGGATTGCCACCTTCACGCGCAACCTGCAGCGCCAGATCGATACCGAGCTCGACCGGCTGCATCCCGACCGCATGGCCAAGCGCAGCAAGGTGGTCATCCGCAAGGGCCGCGAGAACTACCTCTGTCTGCTGAACTATGAGGAAGCGACACGGCGCGCCATCACCAACCCGGCCAATGCGCCGGGACTTGGCCTGCTGGCGCGCTGGATCGCGGCCACGCGCGATGGCGACATGACGGGCGGCGACCTGCCAGCCTGGCTGCTGGCGCTGATCGGCCGCAGCCGCGTCATGCGCCTGTCGGACCATCGCGGCGAATGCGTCTATGCCGGCTGCGAGCACTACCGGCGCTGCTTCGTCGAACGCACCATCCGTCGCGCGCGGCACGCCGACATCGTAATCGCCAACCACGCACTGGTGATGGTGCAGGCGGCCATGGGCGGACTGGACGACAATTCCCGGCCCAGCCGCTATGTCTTCGACGAAGGCCACCACCTTTTCGATGCCGCCGATGGCGCCTTTGCCGCCCATCTCACCGGTATCGAAACCTCGGATCTGCGACGCTGGCTGCTGGGCGCCGAAGGCCGTCGGGGCAGCCGCGCGCGCGGGCTGGAACGGCGCCTGGGTGATCTGGCCGAGGCTGACGCGGCGATCAGTGGCGCACTACGGGCTGTGCTGATGGCTGCGCGCGAATTGCCCGCCGCCAACTGGCAGACGCGGCTGGCGGACGGCACGGTGCTGGGCGCCGCCGAGGAGTTTCTCGCCCTTGTGCGCCAGCAGGTGCTGGCGCGCGCCACGGGAGACGAGAGCGCCTATGGCATCGAGTGCGACGTGCGGCCGCCCGCGCCTGGGCTTGTCGATGCCGCGCAGCGCTTCGCCGAGTCGCTGGAGCGCCTGCTGCGGCCGGCCATGGCCCTGCGGCAGCTTCTGCGCGGCAAGCTCGATGACTCAGCGGCAGAGCTTGATACGTCAACCCGAAACCGCATCGAGGGCGTCTCGCGCGCTCTGCTCAACCGCTGCGAACTGCAGATCAGGGCATGGATCGCCATGCTGCGGCAGATCGAGGCCGACAGCAGCGGCGAGGCGTTCGTCGACTGGTTTGCGCTCGGCCGTATCGAGGGCCGCGAGACGGATGTCGGCATGTACCGTCACTATCTCGACCCCATGGAGCCGTTTGCCGAAGCGGTAATCAAGCCCGCACATGGCGTTGTCGTAACGTCGGCCACACTGCGCGACTGGACAGGCGCCAATGATCCGCCGCCCTCGCCGCCGGTCGGGATCGCCACGCAGGACGCGGCGGACTGGCAGGCGGCCGAGGCACGCACCGGTGCACGCCATCTGGCGGCGCCTGCCATCCGCGCCGCCGTTGCCTCGCCGTTCGACTATCCCGCGCAAACCCGCGTGATGATTGTCCGTGACGTGGCGCGCGACTCGCCCGATCAGGTCGCGGCGGCCTATCGCGAGCTGTTCCTGGCGGCCGATGGTGGTGGACTGGGCCTGTTCACCGCCATCAGCCGACTGCGCGTGGTGCACGAGCGGATCGCCGTGCCGCTGGAGGCGGAAGGCATCCCGCTCTACGCCCAGCACGTAGGCGGCATGGATGCCGCCACGCTGGTCGACATCTTCCGCGCCGAAGAACGTTCCTGCCTGCTAGGCACCGACGCGGTGCGCGACGGCGTGGATGTGCCCGGCCGTTCGCTGCGGCTGATCGTGTTCGACCGCGTGCCCTGGCCGCGGCCCGACATCCTCCACCGCGCGCGCAAGCTTGCCCATCGCGCCCAGGGCAACGCGCCGAACGCCTATGACGACATGCTGGCGCGCTTCCGCTTGAAGCAGGCCTTCGGCCGTCTTGTCCGCCGTGCCGACGACCATGGCGTGTTCGTGATGCTGGACAGTCGCCTGCCCTCGCGGCTGCTGGCCGCCTTCCCGCCGGGCGTGCCGGTCGAGCGGCTTGGCCTCGCGGACGCCGTGCGTGAAACCCGCGCCTTTCTGGAAGCGCGCGGATATTAAAACTGGCAGCTATTTTCTCAGCGCATCGCGAATCTCAATCAGGAGCTCTTCCTGGCGGGTGGGCGGTGGCGGTGGCGCGCTGGGTGCCGCCTCTTCCTTGCGCCGCATCTGGTTGATGCCCTTGACCACAAGGAACAGCGCCCAGGCGATGATCAGGAAATTGATCGCGAAGGTGATGAAATTGCCGTAGCCCAGCACCACGCCCGCTTTCTTGGCTTCGGCCAGCGATGCCCCCTCCGGCACCGTTCCCTTCAGCACGATGTAGAGATTGGAGAAGTCGACAGAGCCAAACAGGCCGATGATCGGCATGATGATGTCGGCGACCAGGGACTCGACGATCTTGCCGAAAGCCGCGCCGATGATCACGCCGATGGCGAGATCAACGACGTTGCCCTTCATTGCAAATTGCTTGAACTCCTGGAACATCCCCCCTCCTTCCGGCAATGCGGCTTCGAGTGGCACGCAAGTATGACCACCAATCGCGCGCCATACCAAACGCTTTGTGAAAAGCGCCGCCCCTTTTCAACCGACTCGCAGCAGCACCAGCAGGGCCGACACCGTCGCGACTGACGCGACAGTGGACACCAGAATCGTCCCCGACGCGCCTTCGACAAAGGTGTCGTATTCCTTGGCGACGACGAAAGCATTGGCCGCCGTCGGCAACGCCGCGCACAGCACCGCCGCCTTGCCCCACATGGTGCCGAGATCGAGGAAGAAGGGCACCAACGCCAGCGCGATCAGTGGCTGCAGCAGCACCTTGCCGATGCTCGCGAGACCCACTTCGAGGCGCGCCGTGCCCAGGCCCTTGTCGGACAGAAACAGCCCGATCGCGAACAGGGCGCAAGGCGCCGCCGCCGCGCCCAGCATGTCGAGGAAGCGCATGATTGGCTCGGGCAGCGCGATCTGCAGCGCACTCACGATGGCCCCAAGGGTTACCGCCTGCACGATCGGGCTGCGCAGCACGGCGCGCAGCACGCGGCCGCGCGCGGCAAGCGGGCCCTGGCCATGCTGCACATCGATCTCGACCAGGATCAGCCCAAAGGTGAGCATGACGGCCGCGCCCAGGATGGCAGCCAGCGTACCCGGCAGCGCACCCTCCGGGCCGAAGGCGGTAACGCACAGGGGAATGCCCATATACCCGACATTTCCGAACGAGGCCGCCAGCCCGAACAGGCTCATCTGGGCCAGCCGCGCCCGCGACACCAGACGCGCCGCGATCATACCGGCGACGTAGGTCAGCAGCATGCTGCCGCCGAACACGGCGACGAATGGTCCGTTGAACACGTCCGACAGGCTGACGTTGGCCACGGCGGAAAAGAGCATGGCCGGCAGCGCAAACCAGCCCACGAAGCCGTTCAGCGCCACCGTTCCGTGCGGGCCCAGCAGCCGGCGCCGGCCCGCGATCCAGCCAATGCCCACCAGCGCGAAGATGGGAAAGGCGACGGTCAGCAGGACGTGCACGCAGGCGCCGCCGCTACACGGCGCTGGTCAGTGCCCCGTCGATCACCAGGTTCGTGCCCGAGATGCGGCTGGCCAGCGGGCTTGAGATCATCACCACGCCGAAGGCGACCTCTTCGGCCGTGCCGAAGCGTCCTGACGGATTGACCGACAGCGTCGTCTTGAACAGGTCAGGCATGGTCTTCTCGATATTTTGCCAGATGCCGCCCTCGAAGTAGGTGTTTCCCGGCGACACCGCGTTGACGCGGATTCCCTTTGGTGCCAGTTGCCGGCTCAGGCCCTTGGCGTAGTGGAGCAGGGCAGCCTTCGTCGCACCGTAGGAGCCGGCGGCGAAGTCGACCTCGAATCCCGACACGCTCGAAATGATCGTGATCGAGCCGGCCTTGGATTTCTCGAGCGAGGGCAGCGCGGCCGATACGGCGTTGACCGTATGCATCATGTCGGTGCGGTAGGACTTGTCCCAGCTTTCCGGCGTATCGCCGACCGCAAGGGCGCTGACATTGCACACCAGGATGTCGATACCGCCGAGCGCGCGCGCACTGCTCTCGACCCACAATTTGAGCGCTGCCGGATCGGCGACGTCAATCGGCTGGCCGTGCGTCTTGACACCGCTGCGCGCCAGCTCCCCGACCGTGTCCCGAACCGCATCGCCGTCGCGGCCGCAGACGGCGACATGGCAGCCTTCGCCGGCAAACTGGCGTGCAATCGCGCGTCCTATCCCCTTGGTGCCGCCGGTGACCAGCGCGGCCATCCCTGCAAGCTTCAGGTCCATGGGTTCCTCCCTTTCAACCCTGAGCCGGCAGGGTCAGATAAGCAGATGGCGCCGGACCGCCTCGCTTGTATGCAGCTCCTGCCGGCCGATCTCGGCCACGATGGTGCCCTTGTCCGCAACATAGCACCGTTCGCTGATCTCCATGATCGTATCGAGGTTCTGCTCCACGAACAGGATCGTCACGCCAAGCTGGTCGCGGATCGACTTCAGTGCTTCGCAAATCATCCGGACAATGGACGGCTGTATTCCCTCTGACGGCTCGTCAAGCAACAACAGCAGGGGGTTGCCGACCATGGCGCGGCCAATGGCGAGCTGCTGCTGCTCGCCGCCGCTGAGCGTGCCGGCCGACTGCCGGCGCCGCTCTTTCAGGATCGGGAAATAGGCGAAGACGCGTTCCATCATCTGCGGGTCGCTTTTCCCGCCGGCGAGCTGGCTTACCCGCAGATTTTCCTCGACGGTCATGCGCGGAAATACCTGGCGGCCCTGCGGAATATAGCCGATGCCCAGGCGCGCTCGGTCAGCCGGCGGCAGATGCGTGATGGCCTGGCCGCGAAGACGGATATGGCCCGCCGTGGCCCGCACCAGGCCGATCAGGCAGCGCATGGTCGTGGTCTTGCCCACACCGTTGCGGCCGATGAGGCTCACGATCTCGCCCTTGCCGAGATGCATGTCGATGCCGCGCAGGACGGGCGTACTGCCATAGGCGGCGTGAAGACCCACGACGTCCAGCACCGGTTCAGCCGACATGGCCCTTGCCCAGATAAATCTCTTCGACCCGCGGATCTGCAATGACCTGCTCGATGTTGCCCTGTGCGAACACACGCCCGAGATGAAGCACGGTGACCCGCAGGGCGATCTGCCGCACAAAGGTCATGTCGTGCTCCACGACCAGCACGGTCATGCCCTGCGCGTTGAGGCGCTTGATCAGTTCGCCCGTGCGCTCGGTTTCCTGGGGCGACATTCCCGCCGTGGGTTCGTCGAGAAGCAGCAACGAGGGTTCCAGTGCCAGCGCCATGCCGATTTCCAGCCATTGCTGCTGCCCGTGGGACAGGATGCCGGCAGGCCGGTGGGCTTCGTCCTCGAGCTGCAGCAATCCCAGCAGGCGCGCCCTTTCGCGGGGAACGGCGGCAGTCGGAAGCTTCCGCTGGAGGGCGATATCGAGGTTCTGATTCACCGGCAGCTCGCGAAACACGCTCGGCACCTGCAGCTTGATGCTCATGCCGCGGGTGACCCGCTCATAGGGCTTGCGCTGCGTGACATTCTCGCCCTTGAACAGCACCTCGCCTGACGTCGGCGGGTACGTTCCCGTCACCAGCCTGAACAGCGTGCTTTTGCCGGCGCCGTTCGGCCCGATGAGACAATGTATCTCGCCCGCCGCAATGTCGATGCTCACATCGGCGACGGCCGCCAGCCCGCCGAAGCGCTTGTGAAGCCGCTCCGTCTGCAAAATCGGCGTCATGCCGGAACATCCTGCCGGGTCCCGGCCCTGTCGCGTCCCGCAAACCCGGCCAGCAGGCGGCCGATGCCGATAATGAATCCCGCTGGAACGAGCAACACAGTTACCAGCAGCACGAAACCCATCAGGATCAGCGCATATTGCTGGCTGTAAACGGTGATCGTCTGGAACGCCAGCAGCAGCAGGAATGTGCCCGCCAGAGTCGCCGTCAGGTCCTGCCGGCCGCTGAATGCCACCCAGATGATCGGCATCGCCGCGGCCGGAAGGCCCATCGACGCGGGGGGAATGAACTGGCCCCATGCGGTGTAGAGAACCCCGCTGAGTGCCGCCAGCGAGCTGCCGATGACGAACGACGCAAGCTGGTACTTTCGTACGTCATAGCCGAGCAGTTCGGCGCGCAGCGGATCCTCGCGAATCGAGACGAGGACATTGCCAAACCGGCTGTTCACCAGCGCGCGCAGCCCGAGATAGATCGCGAGCACGAGCGCCAGCACGAAGTAGTAGAGCGCATTGCCCTCCAGAACGATGTCTTCCTCGCCGACCCATGGCAGCATCAGCGGCGGCATGCCGATCATGCCGTTGAATCCGTTGAACCGAGCGGTGCCGATCGCCCATTCCGGTCCAGCGGTCTGGCCGAAGAACGCCGCCAGCGCCAGCGTGGTCGCGAAGGTGACGATCCCGAAAAACACGCCGCTGACGCGCCCCCAGATCAGGAAGTATCCGAGCAGGGCCGCAAACAGGGCCGCAACCGCGATGGCGCCGAGCAGGCAAAACAGCGTCATTGCGCCGCTGGCATCGAGATTGATCGCAAGGACGCCATAGCTGTAGCCGGCCACGCCGAAAAAGGCGGTCTGCCCGAACGAGAACATGCCCGTATAGCCCCACATCAGCGAGAGCCCGAGCGCCATCAGGGTGAAGATCAGCAGATAGGCCACATTGCCCACGCTGTAGGGATCGGAGAAGCCCGGATAGACCAGCGCGACGACAAGCGCGGCCGCGAAGCACGTCCAGAAGCTACGGCCATTCCCCAGCGTCTGCGGTCCGTTCAGCGATCCGAAGAAGCCTCGCATGCAACTCAGCGCTCCCGGCGCGACAGCCAGCCCGACACGCCCTCGGGCAGAAGCCGGATGACGACGATGACGGCGATCAGCAGCCCGATCTGGCCAGCGATCTGGCCGTACCAGGCATTGAGCGCCGTGCGGACGACTGCCAGCAGAATGCCGGCCGGCGCCGTGCCCAGAAGCACGTTTGCGCCTCCGACCACTACCGTGACGAACGACTCAATGATGAAGGTGATGCCCATGGTGGGAATCAGTGTCATGGTCGGGGCGTATAGCGCACCGCACAGGCCTGCCAGCGCAGCGCCCATCCCGAAGCTGGCGGCATACATGTGCTGCGTGCGGACCCCCAGCGCCTGGGCCATCTCGGCATTCTGCATCGTCGCCCGCGCCATGATGCCGTAACCCGTCCGCATGAACACGAGATACAGCCCTGCGAGCACACCGATGGCAGCCCCGAACAGCACGAGGCGATAGGTCGAAAAGGTGTAGTCGCCAACCTGGAAGCTGCCCAGTGGTGTGCCGATGCCGCGCCAGCTCGACCCCAGCAGCAACAGCATTCCCTGCGTTACCATCAGACTGATCCCCCAGGTGGCAAGAATCGAGTCGAGCGGGCGATGATAGAGGTGCCGGATGATGGTGCGCTCGAGCGCGATGCCCACCAAGCCCGCCGACAATGCCCCGATGGCCTGGGCCAGCGGCAGCGGCATCCCCTGCTGTACGCAGATGACGGTAACGTAGATGCCGCAGGTAATGAACTCGCCATGGGCCATGTTGATGATGCCCATCATCCCGAAAATGATGGCAAGCCCCGCGGCGGCCAGAATGAGGAACGCAAAGACATCTGCAAACTGATACAGGATCGAAAAGATCTCAGCGAACATGAGGTGCGCAATTTCATGAACTACCTTCCCCCGGAGGGGGAAGGTGCCCGAAGGGCGGAAGGGGGATAGTGCAACACGTTCAGTGTCTCTTTGGCACCGTGCGTGTTGAGGTCTCCCCCTTCCGGCGCTGCGCGCCACCTTCCCCCTCCGGGAGAAGGTCCCTGAAGCAAGGCGCGCGCATCGCTACTTCTTTGGCAGGCTGGTGGGCGTGTACTGCGCCTTCGGGTCCTTCTTTGTGAGGTCGCAGCCGATCTCGCCCAGCCAGTAGGGCTTGATCAGGCCGAAATCCTTGATGACGCGCACGGAGTGATCCGGGTTGACGCCGATCAGGCGCATGTGATGCGAGGTGTGCTGACTCTTCGGATCGATGCAGATCTTCCCTTCCGGCGCATCGATGCAGGCCTCGCCTGTCGCAATGACCTTGCGGAGATCGGCCTTTTTCGTCGACTTCGCCTTCTCGACCAGCGTCTTGTACATGTAGAGCGCGGTATAGGCGTTGTAGCCCATGTCGTTGATATAGGCTTCGTTCGGGAACTTCGCCCGCCACCGCTTCTTGAAATCGGCTGCGGCCGGCGTGTCGACCTCCTCAAACCAGTTCGCCGTAGCATGCATCTGCGCCAGGGCCGGCGGCGGGAAGCGCTTGTGCTCAAAGCCCAGCATGACCTTGATGGAGCTGCCCATGGGGATGGTCAGCTTGGCGGCGGCGGCCTGCTCGAAGAACGAATCCTGGGAGGCACCCACGTTCAGCGCCATGATCCAGTCGGGATTCGCCCGCTGAATGTTCTGGATCGTCTGGCCGAACTGCGACACGCCCAGCGGGATGAACTCCTCGCCGACGACCTGACCGCCCAGCTTCTTCATCAGATCGCGGGTCCACTCCGCCGAGATCTGGCCGAAATTATAGTCGGCGGCAATGGTGTAGACCTTCTTGCCGAACTTCTCGACCATCCATGGAATGAGAGTCGAGAACTGCTGCTCGGGTACGGCGCCGATGCTGATGGTGCTCGCATCGCAAACGCCGCCTTCGTACTGGTTGGTGTAAAAGTAGGGCACATCGGTCCGGTTGACGATCGGCCGTATGGCTTCGCGCGAGGCGCTGGTGATGCCGCCGATCAGCACATCGACCTTGTCGCGCTGAAGCAGTCGCCGCGCGAACTCCTGGTAGCGAGCGTTGTCCATCTGCGGGTCAAGGTGGAGCAGCTCGATCTTGCGGCCCATGATGCCGCCCGCCTTGTTGATCTCCTCGGCCGCCAGTTGCGAGCCGTTGAGCTTCGGCTTGCCCATCAGGGCAATGTCGCCCGAGACGTCTTCGAGCAGCCCTACCTTGATTGGCTGCTGTGCCAGCGCCGGCCACGCGGCCATCGCCAGCGTCGTGGCGGCGAAGATGCCGACACGCCTCACTGTTCGCCCGACCTCAGCCATAACCTCCTCCTCTTCCCCTTGGGCGGCCGATGACCGGCCCGCCGTTCACGCCAAATTCGGGAGATATTTTTTGAGCACCGCGGCACCAACCGTGTATTTCGGGTCGACGAAATTGCCGAGCCGCACCCTGCCACACTGGCTCAGCATCATGTACGCATCGAGCTGCTCAAAGCCGTAATCCGCCGCCATCCAGCGGATCAGCTCGCGGTAGGCGATCCGTGCCGCGTCCTCCAGCGGCCGCGCGCTGCCGATCGCCATGATGAGGTCCTCCGCCTCCAGCCGCGGCCATTCGATCGTCCAGCCCCTGATGACGTCGACCCGGATCGTGGTTGTGCTGGCATGCTCCACCGCCACGCCGCAGACCTCGCCGTCCCCCTGGCAAGCATGGGCATCGCCGATGAAGAGTCGCGCGCCCGGCACGCGAACCGGCAGATACGTGACCGTCCCCGGACCCATGTCTGGCAGGTCCATGTTGCCGCCGTGATTGTCAGGGGTCAGGGAGCTGATCGAATCGATTTCCGGCGAGCAGCTCAGCGTGCCGATATGCGGCTTGTAGGGCAGCTTTACCCTGTCGCTCCAGTGGACGGTCTTCTCGTCCACCAGGATCTTGCGCACCATCTCCGGCAGAGGCTGATTGAGCGTTGCCGTGTAGTAGGTGCCTGTCAACGCTCCGAACTCCGGGATCAGGGCACAGGTGCCGCGGGGCTGCTCACCGCGCGGCAGCATCGATTCGATATGAACAGCCAGCGCATCGCCCGGCTCGGCGCCTTCCACGAGGATCGGACCATTCTGGGGATTGGCGAAGGGTAGGCGGATCTTCTCACTCGGCTTGTCGGCTTCGGTGCGGATGCGGCCGCTGAAAGCATCGCGCGTTTCGACGACGACCCGATCGCCGGGCCTGACGCTCAGCACGGGCTTCGAATAGGGGCCTATGGTGAAATGGAACTCTGCCTGGAGCTCTTCTGTAAGGGCATGCGTTTTGCCGACGGCACCGGCCGCCTTGCCGCGCCGGTTCATGATCGAGCGCGAGAGCCAGTCGTTGCTTGTCATGGCGGTATCCTGGGCTGCACTTCAGACGGGTGGCCGGCGCTTGTGCCAGTCGGTCGCGAGCTGAAAGGCGTGGCCAGCTCGCAGCAGAAGGTCCTCCTCCATGTGCCGCGACACGAGCTGGAAGGCGATCGGCAGCCCCGCGGACGTAAAGCCACCAGGCAGCGTGATCGTGGGGCTGCCGGTCATGTCGAAGGGGGACGTGAATCGCAGCAGCATCTCCAGCGCCTTCTCGTCCTGTCCCAACGTGGCCATGGTCGCCTTCGTCGGCGATGCGACGTACTGCGCCGGAATGACCAGCAGGTCGACACCCTGGAAGAAGGCGGCCACGCGCCCGCGGAACGCCTCGCGCGCGATCAGGATCTTCGTGAGATCGAAGCCCGAAAGCGCACGTCCCATCTCGATGATGCCACGCAGCGCAGGTCCGTAATGCTCCGCGTGCTTCGGGAATGTCGCCTCATGTGCGACGGCCGTCTCGACGGCGCATAGCGGCAGCCACACCTTCACGACCTCGTCCGGCGAGGGGAATTTGACTTCGCGGATGTCGGCGCCCAGTTCGGACAGTACCGCGACCGCGTCATCGACGACCCGGATCATGTCCTCGTCGACGCCAGCGGTGTTGAACTGGCGATCGACGCCGACCCGAATACCACGGATGCCGCGCTCCAGACCGGCAAGATAGTTGGGCACCGCCTCGTGGCGTGCGGTGGGATCGTTGGCATCGGCGCCGGCGATCCCGCCCAGCACAGCCGCCGCATCGGCGGCACTGCGCGTCATCGGCCCGATGTGATCCAGTGACTCGGCGAGCGCGAAAACGCCGTAGCGGCTGACCCTGCCCCAGGTCGGCTTGAGGCCGGTCACCCCGTTGGCCGCGGAGGGAAAGCGGATCGACCCGCCCGTATCGGAGCCCAGCGAGGCGAAGCACAGCCCCGCAGCGGTAGCGACACCGGAGCCGCTCGACGAGGCGCCGGACCAGTGGTCCTTGTGCCACGGATTGACGGGCGGCGTGACTGACGGGTGATGGTCGGCAAACGCGCCTTCGGTAAGCTGCAGCTTGCCGAGCAGAACGGCACCGGCCCGGGCGAAGCGCTCCACGACCGTTGCGTCGTAGTCCGGTCTGAAATCGGCATGGATCGCCATCCCGGCCGCCGTCGGAATGCCCCTGGTATAGCAGAGGTCCTTGACGGCAATCGGCACGCCATGCAGCGGGCCGCGGTACATGCCACGACCGATCTCCTCCTCCGCCTTGCGCGCCTGCTCCATCGCAAGATCGGCGGTGACGGTGGCGTAGCTTCCGAGCGTACCGTCGAGCCTTTCAATTCTTTGCAGCAGGGCACGTGTGAGTGCCACCGGGGAAAGCGCACCGACGCGCAGCCGGCGCGCGACTTCCGTGAGTTCCAGATAGTGAAGATCGTCGGCGCTCATGATTTCCTCGCTTCGTGCGCAGCCGTGGCGCGGATGAGCTGTGCTTCCTCGAAGTGACGCCCGACCAGCATGAGACCGACAGGCAGGCCGTCCTTCTTCCCGCAGGGGATGGTGAACGCTGGATTGCCACTGACGTCGAACGGACAGGTATTGGCTTGCATGTTGAGCGCGCGATCGACGTAGATGGCCCTGGGACAATCGGCTTCCGGTAGCGGCGTGGCGGTAAAGGGGATGGTCGGCATGGCAAGGATATCGACGTCGCGCAGCGCGCGGTCGTAGGCGTCGCGCAGCAACACGCGCAAGTTCTGCGCCTTTGAATGGTAGCGGTTGTGATAATGGCGATGGAGGTATTCGCCCAGCAGCAGGACGAGCTTCACGGTCTCGGAGGCATCATTCAGCCGTGACGCCATGCCGCGCGCGAAAGCTTCCTGCATCGACAGTGGATAGTAGGCTGCCACGTTGTTGCCGACGCCGTAGCCCTTCAGCATCATCTCGGCGGCACCCTCGAGGATGATCCCGCTCCAGATGTGCGGGCCCTCGTAGTGCATCGGGATCGAGACCTCCGAGATGGTGGCCCCGTCGCCCGCGAGCGACCCGATCGCATCCCTAACGATGCGATCGACCTCGGGATCGCTCTCGGGGTGCCCGAAGCCCTCCTTCAGCAGGCCGATCCGCAGGCCGCGTGCCCCCTGGCCCACAGCCGCCAGATAGTCGCCAGTCCTGGCGAGCTGGGTACGCGGATCGTAACCGTCGTGGCCCGCAATGACGGCCAGCAGACGTGCCACGTCTTCGGTCGAGGCGCACATCGGTCCGCAATGGTCCACCGAATAGGAAATCGGCATCGAGCCGGTGGTCGGCACGAGACCCCATGTCGGCTTCAGGCCATAGATGCCGCACCAGCTCGACGGCGTACGGATGGAGCCGCCCTGGTCGCCGCCGATGGCCATCGGCACCTCGCCGGCTGCAACCAGAGCGGCGCTGCCGCCCGAGGAGCCGCCCGCGCTGTGCCGGGGGTTGTGGGGATTGAGGATCGGCCCTGTCGCGCAGGTGTGACTCGCGCCCGAAAAGCACAAATCCTCGCAGGCGGCCTTGCCGGCGATGGTTCCGCCCGCGTCGAGGATGCGTGTGACGATCGTTGCATCGATTTCCGGCATATAGCCTTCCAGCAGCGCCGAGCCATTCATCATCGGCACGCCGGCAACGCAGATATTGTCCTTGATGGCGATTTTCTTGCCGGCCAGCAGGCCGGTCGGCGCGCCCGTGATCTGCGTTTTCCAGTACCAGGCATTGAAGGGATTCTCTTCGGCGGACGGGCGATAGCCGGGCGTACGTGCGTATTTTACCGGCAGCTTCGGTTCGACCAGCGCGTCAAGACGTGCGCACGATGCGAGCGGTCCGCGCATCAGCTCCCGAAATGATGCAAGATCATCGTCACCGAGAGCGAGCCCGAATGATGCAGATATATCCCGCAATTGCTGAATGCTGGGCAGTCGTGCCGGCATGCCGCGTCATCCCCCGTCGCTACCATACGCCCAAGCAAAAAAGCCCCGTCGGCTTCTTGCGAAGCCTTGAGGCCCTCTTGCCGGTCGGAGCCCGATCGGCTCCGGATGTTCGCTGTACCCCCAGGCGCACACGGACGCCTGCATGCGGATCACGAAGCGCGCGATAGCGGACGCCATTGTCCTGCGCGCATGTGATTGTTGCTCAATACTCAGTTGCGCTGCACAGATTTGTCAACGTGTTTGTCATTGCAAGCAATGCAGCTTGACGCCGCCTGATTTGCACTGCCACGTTTGCAGCGGGCGAGAGACACCATGGCAAAGCGCCGACGCGAAACGGTTCACATCGGCGTACTCTATTCGCTGACCGGGCCCTACGGCCTGGTCGGCCGCGAAATGCTCAACGGCCTGACCCTGGCAATCGACCACGTCAACAGCAGCGCCGAGTTCGACTTCCGGCTCGCTCCCCTGGTGTTCGATCCCGGCGGCGAGCTCGAGAACTACCAGGAGCATTGCGAGATCCTGATCCGCGACAAGGCGGTCCGGCACATCGTCGGCTGCTATACCTCGGCATCGCGCAAGCAGGTGTTGCCGCTGATCGAGCGCTACGATCGCATGCTGTGGCACTCGGCGCGCTACGAAGGCTTCGAGAACAGCGATAACGTGATCTACGTCGGCGCGGCACCCAACCAGCACATCGTGCCGCTTGCGCGCCACATGATCGAGACGATGGGCAACCACGTGTATTGCGTGGGCGCCAACTACCTCTGGACCTGGGAAACCACGCGCGTCCTCCAGGAGATCGTCTCGGCGGCAGGCGGCGGAATCATCGCCAAGCGCCTCGTGCCGCTATGGGATACGGAGATCAGCCATATCGTCCAGGAGATCATCGAGCGAAGGCCGCCCATCATCTTCAATACGCTGGTGGGCGAGGCCAGCTACCGGTTCTACCGGGAACTGCATCGTGCCTGTCAGCGCGACCGCCGCGAGCCGCGTCCGCTGATCCTGAGCTGCAGCCTGTGCGAACCGGAGCTGCGACTGATCGGCCGGCGTGCGTCGGTGGGGCACATCACGTCATCGGTGTACTTCGCAAGCATTGACTCGCCGGAGAATCGTGCCTTTGTCCGGCGCTATCGGGAGATGTTCGGCAGTGGCAATCTGCCATCGGTCGATGCCGAAGCTTCTTATCTCTGCGGCATGCTGCTGGCGCGGGCCATTCGCCGGGCCGGGACGTCGGAGGTTGCCCGCGTGCGCGAGGCGACCTACCACGAAGAACTTCCGGCCCCGCAGGGCATGGTCCGTGTCGATCCCGATAACAACCATAGCTATCTGACGCCCAGGCTGGCCCGGTCGCGACCGGGCTTCAGCTTCGAGATTCTCCATGCGGCGGCCGCGCCGGTGAAGCCTGACCCTTATCTCACCTGGCTCGACCTGGACGACATGACCGGGGCAGTGGCGCACCGCGATGGCGCGCCTGCGCCTGCAGCCTCGTTGCGAATCGTCAAATGAGGCGACGGCATCTGCGCTCGTTTCGGGGCCTGCATGCGCTGGTCGAGCACCCGCCGGGACGCGACCTCACGGTCCTGAAAAACCAGCTTGAGTTTCTCGGCCTTGGCGTGACCGTGGGCAACTGCACGAGCCCGCCTCAATGCCAATCGGCCGATATCCTCTTCTTCGACGCCGACCAGGGCTATGCCGTCGAGCATGAAGGGGCGCTTCGTAGCCTCGACCTTCCTGTGGTGGCGGTCATCGGTTCCGAGACGCCCAGCCGGCTGGAAGCGATGCTGGCTTGCGAGCCGTCGGCCTACCTGATGAAGCCGGTCCGTCCCACCGGGATCTATTCCTCCATCGCGATCGCCATGCACCAGTTTGCCGCGCTTCGCCTGTTGCGCCACCGGCTTGGCGCCGCCGAGGAGCGGTTGCGGTCGCGGCGCATCCTGTTCTCGGCCGTGCTGCGGGTCATGCACGAGGCGCGCGTGGGCGAGGTGGAGGCCTTTCGCATCCTTCAGCGGGCCGCCATGTCGCGCCGCCTGACAATCGAAGCGCTCAGCGCTGGTTTCCTCGCTGGCGAGTTCGCCCTGCCCTGCCCGCTTCCCGGCCAGCCGCCCTTGACCGGCCGCGGCAGGGCAGGCACACCGGGTGCAAATCCCTGATTTGCGAGGAATTGCACGATGTCGGCGCTGCAGGAAGGTTTGATCTGGACGATGGTTCTGGCAGCCGGCGCCGACCGCGACCTCTCGCCGGCCGAGGTTGATGCGATGCGCGATCTGGTCGAGCACCTGCCTGTCTTTCGCGGCTTCCGGGTGGACCGTCTGCCCAAGGTGACGGAAAGCTGCGCCACCGCCCTGGGCGCCGATGGCGGGCTGGACAAGGTGGCGGCCTTCATCCGCAAGACGGTGCCCCGCGGCTTCGGCGAGACAGCCTACGCGCTCGCCTGCGACATGATTGCCGCGGAGCGCAAGGTGCACGATACGGAAATCGGCGTGCTGGACCTGCTGGCCGAGTTGTTCGACATTGATTCGCTGACCTGCGCGGCCCTGGAGACGGCGGCGCGGGCGCGTTACGCCAGACCCTGAAATGGGCCGCCCAAAATGGGTACCTTCGCCGCGTCCACGGCCCTGTCACAGCCTATCACAACATTGACACAGCGGAGTGAGTGCCTGTACAAATTAACCGTTCGTTAAGGTTTATATACGAACGCATCCTCCCGCCGGCCGGTGCAATTGCGACCTGCACCTGGCCGGCAACGGAGGAGCCTCTAAATACTATATTTCTGGCAGAATGCCCGCGCATATCGCGGGCGCTGGCGCCCGGGCCTGGAGAACTGGCATGGGCGGACTCATCTCGACTTCACAGCTGGCTGACCGATTGCAGGCACCGGCACTTCGGCTGTTCGACTGCACGACGTTCCTGAGGCCACGGCCCGAGGGCGGCTTCACGGTGGAGAAGGGCCAGCGGCTCTACACGGAGCGCGGCCACATTCCCGGAGCCGTGCTGCTGGACCAGCAGACAGACCTCTCCGACCAGACCAGCGGCCTGCGCTTCACCGCGCTTCCGCCCGAGGCTCTGGCCCGCGCCTTTGCCGGCAAGGGGGTCGGTGACGACAGCGAGGTGGTGCTGTATTGCGACGGCGACATATGGTGGGCAACGCGCGTGTGGTGGCTGCTGCGCACCATCGGCTTTGATCGGGCGGCCGTGCTAGACGGGGGCCTCAAGAAGTGGATGGCTGAGGCCCGCCCCCTCGAGACAGTGCCGCGGTCTTACCCATCCGCCGCATTGACGGCCCGCCCGCGACCCGAACTCCTTGTCGACAAGCAGGGCGTGCTGGCGGCGCTCGCGGATCGCGGCTCGGTGGTCGTGAACTGCCTGCGGCCGGAACAGCACGACGGCACCAGCGCGATCCACTACGGCCGTCCCGGCCACATTACCGGCAGCGTGAGCGTGCCGGCGGTGGCGCTGTTCAATGCCGACAACACGTTCAGGCCGCCCGCTGAGCTTGCCGCCATCTTCGACAGCCGCGGTGCAGCGCCGGGCAAGCGCGTGGTGGCATATTGCGGGGGCGGCATAGCAGCTACAGGCGATGCCTTCGCGCTGACCGCCTTGCTGGGCCGCAACGACGTTACGGTCTACGATAACTCGCTGCAGGAATGGGCAGCAGATCCCGCCCTGCCAATGAGCACTACCTAGCGTCACGGCTCCGGATGCTGGCGGTGCGCGGCAGCCCGGCGCGCGCGCCAGGCGATGGTGCCGCCGGCAATGGATATGGCGAGACCGATCGCGAAAAACGCCCAGGCCAGAATGGCGCGTACCTGGTCCTCCTGCACCACCATCAGGATCGTGATGAGGCTGCCTCCCCACCAGCCGACCCCGACCAGCAGCCAGACCGTGCCAAAGAACTGCCAGAAACGAAAATCGCTGTTCATGCGGGCTTCATACTTCACCAGGCCGCGCCGGTGAAACGGTTGCACCGCGCACAGCCGCGGCCCATATCACGCCGCAGTATCCTCATGCAGGGAAGGGGCGCCGCGGCCATGTCATCCTCCGGCCTCTCCGGCACGCGTCGTGTCGAACGGGCAGTGCCCGGCATGCCTGCCAGTGACGGTGCCGGCGTGCGGCTGAACCGTCTGATCGGCCGCCCGGGCCTTGCCGACCTCGACCCGTTCCTGATGCTCGACGAGTTCCGCTCCGACTCGGCATGCGACTATATCGCCGGCTTTCCCGACCATCCGCATCGCGGTTTCGAAACGGTGACCTACATGCTCGCCGGCCGCATGCGGCATGGCGACAACAAGGGCAACAGCGGCCTGCTGCGCCCTGGCAGCGTGCAATGGATGACCGCCGGCCGCGGCATTGTGCATTCCGAGATGCCCGAACAGGAAGACGGCCTGATGTGGGGCTTCCAGCTCTGGGTGAACCTGCCGGCAACCGACAAGATGATGGCCCCGCGGTACCAGAACATCGAGCCCGAAGCGATCCCGGTGATCGACCTGCCCGGCGGCGCGCAAGCCAAGGTGATTGCAGGCCGCCTGGGCAACATCGAGGGCGCCGTTCAGGCGATCGCAACCGACCCGACCTATTTCGATGTCAGCCTGCCGGCAAGCGGCAGGTTTCGGCACACGCTGCCAGCCGATTACACCGCATTCCTCTACCCGTTCGAGGGTACGATCGAGGTCGGCCAGGGTGATGACCCGAGGACGCTGGAGCGCGGCAGGATCGGCGTGCTGAGTAGCGGCGACACCATCGTCGTTGCTGCCCGGGGCAATGCGCCCGCCCGCCTGCTGCTGGTGGCCGGCCGGCCGTTGCGCGAGCCGATCGCGAAGTACGGCCCGTTCGTGATGAACACGCAGGCGCAGATCGTGCAGGCGATCCAGGACTACAATTCCGGCCGCTTCTGAGGAGCCTGCATGGCGGCCATAGCCTTCGAACTGCCGGAAGAGATCGCCGCCGTCCGCGAGGGAATCGCGGCGTTCATCCGTGCGGAGGTGGCGCCCCGGCACGAGAAGAACCACGCGCTGCTCACCGATCCGCATCGCCTCTACGCACGCGACGGGCGTTACGTGCCCGAGGCGGTGGCGCTGATGCGCGAGGTGCGCATGGCCTCCGCCAGTGCCGGCTACTACACCATGTGCACGCCAACCGCGCTGGGCGGCGGCGGACTGGGCCTGCTCGCCTACTTCGTCGCCTGGGAGCAGATCTACAGGCAATGCGGCATGCAGCACTGGCTGGGCGCCCATGTGCTGAGCCACTGGGCATTCGGCCCCAGCGTCGTGCTGCGCGAGGTGACGCCGCAGGCGCGTGAAACCATCCTCGCCGACATGATGGCCGGGCGCACCTCGATGTGTTTCGGCCTGTCGGAACCCGGTGCCGGCTCCGATGCGGCGATGATCCGCACGCGCGCGGTGCCGGACGGCAACGGCTGGCGCCTGCACGGCCGCAAGATCTGGACGACCAACTCGCCGCAGGCCGACTGGGTGATCGTGTTCGCTGTCACCGATCCAGAGCGGGCGCGCAGCAAGACGGGCGGCATCAGCGCGTTCCTAGTCTCGACAAGGGCCGAAGGGTTCCGGCTGGAGAGCGTGATCCGCATGTTCGGCCACGCCGGCGGCAACGAGGGCGAGCTTGTGTTCGACGGCGTACGCGTCGAGCCTGACCAGCTCGTCGGCCAGTTGCATGAGGGTTTCAGGATCGGCCTGCTCGGCGTGTCGCTGGGACGCGTCTACAACACGGCGCGTGCGGTGGGGCTGGGCCGCTGGGCGTTGCAGAAAGCCCTCGACTACGCGGCTCAGCGCGAGGCCTTCGGCCACAGGATCGCCGACTACCAGGGGGTGACCTTCCCGCTGGCCGAATCGGCCATGGAGCTGCACGCCTCGCACCTGATGGGTCTCAACGTGGCGCAGTTGCTGGACCGCGGGGAGCGCGCCATCAAGGAGCTTTCGATGACCAAGACCTATGCGGTCGAGGTGGGGCTTCGCGCCGTCGATCGCGCGATGCAGACGCATGGCGCCATGGGGCTTACTAACGAAATGCACCTCACCCACGCCTGGCACGATCTGCGCGCGGTCAACATCGCCGACGGCACCAACGAAATCCTGCGCCGCACCATCGCGCAGCGCCTCCTGGCCGGCGACGTGGAGCTGTGAGACGTGATGGTTTGTCTCCATGCGTTCAGTGGCCGCTGAAGACCAGCGTTTGCACCGGAAGCAGCACAGCCTGGATCCGTAGTATTACGGCATGCACGGCGCCAATTGTATGTACCGCATGGAGAAAGAGCAAACGCGTCACGCTAGGTTGCCCGACGTTATGTCGTGATAGTTGTCCGTGTAGGCGTTGGCCATGCAGCTCCCATCGGGAGGGACGCCCTGCAGGGACTCGGCCATCGAAGCAATCGGGATCGAGAGGTCCGGAAACCGAACGAAAGCGAGAACCAGGGCCGCGATCCAGAACAAGTGCTCGTGGGTAAACAGGGCGAGCAGGGCCAGGACGGCCACAATCTCCATCTGTACTTTGTTGGTTCGATGCGCGATCCGCTCGGGAAGCGCATGGAGATTTAGATGAGAAGGCCGATGAGGAGGACGATCCCGATGAGAAGGACAATCGTCACGACGAACAGATAGTCAATTTGTCCGGGGCTGATGATGAATCCCGGCAGGTGTCCGGGTGCGGCGGGATGCGTCTGTTCCAAGGCCCACTCCCGTGTGTCGGGCTGCGGTACGAACTCAGGGCAGCTTGTACTTCAGGTCGCGCCAGAAGACGATGCCCTCAACCTCAAGGTCGCGGGTCACTGACGTTCCGCTACCGAACTTGCCAACGCTCGTGCGCGCGGTCATGGGTCCGCCGCCGGTGATGCCGGCAAAGCGGCCCGTCCCGCCGGTGATCGTGAAGGTGCCGCTGCAGCCGACCAGGAAATGACCAGTGCAGCTGTATTGCCCAAAGACCTCGCCGCCCTCCTCCGCCATGATAAGGCAGCGCCCGCTGCCCTGATGTGCGCGATCTTCGGTCTTGATCTCCAGTGCCGCCGAGCAGACGAGCGTCCCGGCGCGCACGGGGCCTTCGGAACCCTCGACATAGAACGGCCCCTCAAGCGTGCCGACGAAGGTCCCAATTTTTTCCGCGACCCGGAACCCCGTGCCCTTGCCGCGCACAACCGACGAGGCATTGATCCCGTTTTCCTCGGACTGCGCCAGGGCCGGCGGCAACACGGCCGCAACCAGGAGAGCCGACAGGATGGTTCGGGTGATGGATGCTGCGATCATCTTCGCCTCCAGCGTCTTATTTCATCTGGACGACGAGGCCGTCGCCGCCGATCGTCAGCGCCAATCCCTCTCGCCTGGCACGCAGATGCATCTTCACGCCATTGCCGTTCTCCAGCCAGAGCTGGCCGCGGCCGGTGTCTCCCACAGCGACGCCCGTCCGCGCGCCGCCATAGACTCCGGAGAACTGCTCGATGCGGTTGAGACCATACACCGAGCCGACGGCTTCCAGCCTGTTGACGCCGATGCCGCCGACGCCCAACCCGCCGATCGAAAAGGGATACGTTCGCCCTTGGAAATGAAGCCGGCCGCTCCCGAGATTGCCGCTGACGAGGAACGCGATTTGCACCTGGCTGATTTCGACAGTCCCGGACGGTGTCTGCGCCATGCCCCTTGCCGGCAGCGAGAGTCCGATAGGCGCCATCACGAAACTCACGACCGCGCGTCGCCGCCCGAGTGAGGCCGGGCCGGCGGATCTGGCCGCTGTGCTGTTGTCTCTGTTCATGGCCCCTACCCCCCTGCAGTGTTCACGTCGAGCGGCCGACACTCTCCAACTGGCGTACCGGAGCCTATTCGAGGCCAGGCGGTGCCTTCTTCCAGGGATAGCCGCGCTGTCCCAGCTCATGACCATACTGGAAGAGCGGCACCATGTAGCGCGGATCAAACGGCCCGACATACTCGGCGGTGAAATCACGATCAATGTAGGCCAGGTTGAAATTGACGCCGTCGCGCCGCGTCGTGGAATAGATTCGGTACATGTCGCCTACGCCGTTACTGGCGATCAGCATGGAGATCGCGCGACCGGCGATGGTCAGCGTCTTGCGCGGCACGTCCTCCCAAGGCGAATTGAGCTTGGAGTTGCGGATCACATAGGCTATCCGCTTGCGCTCGACGTGCTGGCGGTGGCTCGTCTCCGCGAGATGCAGTGTCGGCGGATAAAGGAAGACTTGTGCCACGGCGCCGCCGTCGACGTGCATTTCCTGGTACTCCTTGCCGTTGACCTCGACATCGAGCAGGACCGGCGGGAAGGCGGCAGGCACGGCGGCCGAGGCCAGAAGAATTCTCCGGATCAGTTCGAGCGCTTCGGGTGTATCCGTCTTGGCAATTGCCCCGATGTTCCAGATCACCGGCCTGGCCGCATCGAAGTGCGTCGTCGATATCAATAACAGTCGGCCCTTGTCGTATTCCGCGGCAATCCTGCGCATCATGTCCATGGTCAGGTACTTGGACATGGTCTTGTAGAGGGGCGCGTTGTCGCTCAGCGCATCGCTGGTGAGCGCAGCAAGGAACGAGCGCTTGGTGAAGATGTCATCGGGCTTGGTCTTGGTGTAGACGGCCGCGAGCGCCTCGTCGTACTCCGGTCCGAGGAACGCGAAGGGCGCCGACAGCGCACCGGTGCTGATACCAGTGACAAGCTTGAACTCGGGCCTGTTGCCGTGCTTGGTCCAGCCTGTCAACAGGCCAGCGCCGAACGCGCCGTCATCACCGCCGCCGGAGATGGCCAGAAAGTACGCCGGCGGCAGGGGGCCTGTAAGTCCTTGGCTCTTGCGCCATGCCAGCTCGCGTTGATAGGCGGCGATGCCCTCGGCCGCCATCGCCGGGCCGCCGGTATCAACATAGAACCGCGCGTTGCTGATGCCGGCGACCTTGACCTGATCGAGCGAGTCGGCGGGCACCGCGTGGATGCGTTCCAGTTGGCCGCAGGCGCCGAGCACCAAGCTGGCCGCGAGCCCCCCGCAGCCTAACACCAGTCCGATCAGGTTCATGCCGACCATCCCCCAATGGTAGCTTTTGCAATCATACATCTAATGTTTCGGTTAACTACCAAGAACAACAACCTGATTGATACAAATCGAAAGCCGGACGAAATCCGTCAGACACCTCGAATCCTCCAACCCAGTATCAACAAACCGACGGCCGCCATCCGGCGGCCCGCCACACGGACGGCGAACCGAGTCCAGGCGAGGTCGCCACAGGCAGAGGCGGTCCGGGTCGTCAACATGATCGCGTCCCCCAAGCTCCATGGATTCAGGCATGACGAACTGGTCAGAACTGCAACGCTGGCGACGCCGGCCGCTCATCGCCGAATCTAACGAGCACCATGCCTGGCCCTCTATCCCAAACCCGCACGTTCTGTTGGCTGACCGGGACCCACGGCCTCAGCTGATGCGTCTGCGCAGTACGGTTCACAGGCCACGCTGGACGGCAAAGCTGAAACGTGCGGGATCGGGATAGAGTACCGGCGGCGAAGGTCGTTGAATGACGCACGGCTCTTTGGGGGAACCAGATGAAGTTCGTCAGCGGGAACGGGCTTCTGGCGAGCGCGATCAGCGGACTGTTCGCGTTCGTGGTAGTTGCGTGGTCGTCGCCCTCGGCGGCACAGGAGGCGCCGTGGGAGTTCGCCATCACGCCCTATCTCTGGGCATCGGGCATGAAGGCCAAGGTGTCGCCGCCGCGTGCCGCCAGCTCCCACACCGTGGACGTGAAGTTCAAGGACATTATAGAGAATCTCGACGGCGTGCCGGTCATCGCGGCCGGTGAGATCAGGAAGGGGCGCTTTGGTCTGGTTGCCGACCTGATGTACCTGCCGCTTGAGAGTCGTATCGACACCCGGAACCTGCTGTTCAACGACGGCAAGTCGGAGATGTCGACCTTGATGGTGGCCGTTGCCGGCTTCTATCGCGTGTCCGACAGTCCTGACATCAAGGCGGATGTCGGCGCCGGGTTGCGCCTGTGGTCGATCTCCTCGAAGACGAGGCTGAACGCGGGCCTGCTGCCGGCAGTCTCGACGAAGTTCGACAAGACCTTCGTCGATCCGATCATCGGTGTGCGGGCCACCCTGTCGCTGGCCGAGCGCTGGAGCGTCACCGGCTACTTTGACCTGGGAGCATTCGGCATCAGCAGTTCCGAGCTCACCTGGCAGCTTCTGGGCACGGTGAACTACCGCGCCACGGAGTGGGTCGATCTGCGCGCCGGCTGGCGCCATCTCGGCGTCAAGCGCGACAACATCAAGGTCAACCTGACAGGTCCGATCATCGGCGCCACGTTCCGGCTCTGATCGTTGAAAGCCCCGGCACTGAACGGCAGAGGGCGTTGTGGAGGTTCTCATGCGCATCAACAGATCGATCGGGTCAGTCATGCTCGTGGCCAGATGGGGGATCGCCGTGGCCGCCGTGCTGTTAACTACTGCCTTGGTGGGCGTTGCCGCGGCTCAGGCCCCGGAAGATCCGGCGCGCAAGATCCTGCGATCGATGGCCGCCTATCTGGCCGGCCAGAAGGCATTTTCTGTCGAGTTCGATTCCAGCATCGAAATCATCACACCCGACCTGCAGAAGATCCAGTTCAACAGCTCCGGCCGCCTGCTCGTGAGCCGGCCTGACAGGCTGCATGCTGCGCGACTGGGTGGCTATTCCGAGGTCGAGATGATCTACGATGGCAAAACTTTGACGGTGCACGACCGTGCCGGCGCGGCGTATGCCCAGTCCGATTTCTCGGGATCGATCGACAAGCTGATGGACAAGCTCAGGCACGAGGTCGGCGTCGAGGCACCCGGCGCCGATTTAATGCTGTCGGGCGTCTACGATGTGCTGATCGCCGATGTGCTCGATGCGAAGTATATCGGTCACGCCGTCATCGACGGCGTAGAATGCGAGCATCTGGCGTTCCGCAACGAGGATACCGACTGGCAGATCTGGATCGAGATCGGCTCGCCCCTGCCGCGAAAATACGTCATCACCAGCAAGGCAGTGACCGCTGCGCCGCAGTACACGCTGGTGCTGAAGTCGTGGAAGATCAATCCGCAGCTCGGCGCGGATTTGTTCGCATTCAAGCCGCCGGCAAACGCAAGGAAAGTGGCCTTCAAGGAGCTGCCGCATCTCGATGAGCTTCCGGCAGGCACTGTCCATGGAGGCAAGAAATGAGCCGCTCATGCAAGGCATGTCTGCGCACCGCGATAGCGGTCGCCGCCGGCATCTGTTGCCTGGTGTGGAACGGAGAAGTTCCGATGGCAGGCTCAGGTTCCGCGATTTCCGAAGCACAAGCCCGTATTGGGCGACCGGCAACACCCTTGAGCTACGCCGGTGTCGCCCGCCGCACGACCCGTCGGGCGGTAGCGGCCGGGGCCGCAACGGCGCCCATCTATGCCCCACCTCCCCAGGTGACCGTCGCACCGGCGCCGACCTGTTACCAGGCAGTCGATGCCTACGGCCGCATCTACTACAGATGCCCCTAGCGGCAACGTCTTCCGTGCTTCCCCGTCAGCGATTACGGAACGACCAACCATGATGAAGCTATCCAGGTTAACCCTTGTCGTCCTCGCTTCCTTCCTGCTGCCGGCGATCGCCTCGGCCCAGGACAGCCTTCCGTTTCCATCCGCGCCGTCGGCCAGCAAGGCCGGACCGACCATCGCGCAGTCGGTCTATGCGCCCGCAAAGCCGGTCGCCCGGCTGCCGGCCGACGCACCGAACGTGCTGATCATCATGCTTGACGACGTCGGTCCGGCGCTGCCCGAGACATACGGTGGGCCCATCCACACGCCGACGCTGTCGCGCATCGCGAACACTGGTATTTCGTACAACAGTTTCCACAACGCGGCGATGTGCTCTCCGACCCGCGCCGCCCTGTTGACCGGACGCAACCATCATCGTGCTGGCTTCGGCCAGATCGCGGAGCTCGCGAACGACTGGGACGGCTATACCGGTCATTGGCCAGCGACCACCGCGTCAGTCGCCAAGGTGCTCGGGTACTACGGCTACGAGACTGCCGCTTTTGGCAAGTGGCACAACACGCCGGCCGAGCAGACCACCACCCAGGGACCGTTCGATCGCTGGCCAACCGGCCGTCTGGTCGGCTTCGACTATTTCTACGGGTTCCTGGCAGGTGAATCCTCGCAATGGGAGCCGGCCGTGGTGGAGAACACAATCCGCCTGCCGGCGCCGCACCGCGAGGGCTATCATTTCACCAGCGACATGACCGAAAAGGCGGTGAGCTGGCTGCGCCGCCACAAGGCCGTGTACCCGGACAAGCCCTTCTTTATGTACTGGGCTCCAGGTGCCTCCCACGGACCGCATCACATTTTCAAGGAATGGGCCGACAAGTACAAAGGCAAGTTCGATGGCGGCTGGGATGTCGAGCGCGAAAAGATCTTCGAACGCCAGAAGCAGCTTGGGTGGATTCCCGGCGACACCAAACTGACGCCGCGTCCGGCCACGCTGGCTGCCTGGAGCAGCATTCCCGAGAACGAAAAGCCGTTCCACCGTCGGCTGATGGAGGTGTTTGCCGGTTTTACCGAGCATGCCGACACCCAGGCCGGCGTGCTCGTCGACGAACTCGAACGTCTTGGCCTGCGAGATAACACGCTGATCATCTACATCTGGGGCGACAACGGCTCGAGCGCCGAAGGTCAGCACGGCACCATCAGCGAGCTGCTTGCGCAGAACGGGATTCCATCCGAAATCAAGGACCACATACGGGCTCTCGGCCAGCTTGGGGGCCTGGATGTGCTGGGCAGCAACAAGACCGACAACATGTACCACGCAGGCTGGGCTTGGGCCGGCTCCACACCTTTTCAGGGCACCAAGCTCAATGCCTCGCATTTCGGCGGCACGCGCACGCCGCTTGCGATCTCGTGGCCACGGTCGATCAAGGCTGACAAGACACCGCGTACTCAGTTCCATCACGTCAACGACATCGTACCGACGCTGTACGATGTGATCGGGATCAAGGCACCAAGCAAGGTCGATGGAGTCACCCAGCAGCCGATGGACGGCATCAGCATGAAATACACCTTTGCCGACGCGGCGGTGCCCGGTCGGAAGGGCGCCCAATACTTCGAGATCATGGGCGATCGCGGGATCTACTTCGAGGGCTGGTTCGCGGCTGTCTGGGGACCGCGTATCCCCTGGGTTCCCGGCTTGCCTCCCAGCATTGCCACGTGGTCACCCGACAAGGACACCTGGCTTCTGTATGACCTGGGCTCTGACTTCTCGCAGGCCAGCGATCTCGCCGGCAGGAATGCCGAGAGGTTGGCCAGAATGAAGGAGCTGTTCGACAAGGAGGCGAAAGCCAATCTCGTCTATCCCGTCGGCGGGGGCCTCTGGTCGGTCGTCTGGAGTCCACAATCGGCCCCGCAGAACGCCGCGACCGAATTCGAATACACGCAGGACGTGGTCGGCATTCCCGAGTTCGCCGGACCGAAAGTCGGCGCGCGCAGCAATCTGGTCGTCATAGAGGCCGAGCACAAGTCCGGCTCGACGGGTGTGCTTTATGCGCTGGGCGCGTTCTCTGGCGGCTTGTCCCTCTGGATCGACAAGGGTAAGCTGAATTTCGAGTACAACCTCTTCGAAATCGAGCGCACGCGTCTCGAAAGCGCAGCGCCGCTGCCGCTCGGCAAGGTGAAAATTGAGGTCGAAACTCGCATCGCCGCTCCGCGAGGGGCGGCTGATATTTCGATCCGCGTCAATGGCATCGAAATGGCGAAAGGACGTGTGCCGCGAACCGCGGCGTTGGCCTTCACCGCCAACGATTCTTTCGACGTGGGCATCGATAGCTACTCGCCGGTATCGCTCGCCTATTTCGACCGTGCACCTTTCAAGTTCAATGGCCGAATTGACCGGGTGCACATCAAGTACCTTCACTGAGGTCTGTTGCTGTTCGCAAGCGCGACCGGGTCGGTCGCGCTTGCGTCACGTCGGGTGAGCGGGATGAGCCGTCGCCGCCGGGGAGTGGCCGGTAGAAGGGGGCGTCGGCGGCGAGAGCCCATGACGGATTCGCCCGGCAAGCTGGCCACGCGGGCAGGGCTGCTGCGGAGGCATGGCGCAGCTGGGCTTTTCGCAGCAATTCTGGCCTCAGCCGCGCTCGTGCTCGCGGGTTACCATATCCTCGCTCCCGGGTTGCCACCCGGGACGCCCTCCAGCGCTGTTGCGACGCACCCTGCGAGCGGGCCGCCTACATATGTAGGGGCGGCCGTATGCGGCCAGTGCCACCAGGATCAGCTCAAGGCGTGGGCCGGTTCGCATCATGACAGGGCGATGCAGAGGGCTGATAGTCGCTCCGTTCTGGGCGACTTCGCCGACGCCAGTTTTGTTCATTTCGGAATCGAGTCCATCTTCTTCAGGAATGGCGACAGATACTTTGTCCGGACGGAGGGAGCCGACGGTACGCTGGCCGATTTCGAGATAATGTACACCTTCGGGGTGTACCCGCTTCAGCAGTACCTCATCGCCTTTCCCGGCGGCCGTTTGCAGGCCCTCGGTATAGCCTGGGACAGCCGTCCGAAGGCTGAAGGCGGGCAACGCTGGTTCCACCTCAACCCTGACGAAAAGATCTCACCTGGCGACCCGCTGCATTGGACGGGTCTGTACCAGAACTGGAATCTGCAATGCGCGGAGTGCCACAGCACCAACCTCAGGAAGGGCTACGACGCCGAGACGCGGACCTATCGGACCGGCTTCAGTGAAATCAACGTCGGCTGTGAGGCGTGCCATGGCCCTGGCTCGCGACATGTCACGTGGGCCGCGCGTGGGAGCCGACAGCCGAATGACAAGGGCCTCGCAGTGCGCCTGCAGAGCGGCTGGGACATAGCCTGGCGGTTTGACGAGCATGGCGGCCCGATCGCCCGGCGCAACGCGCCGCCCGATCGGGCGCCGATGAACGTCTGTGCAGCCTGCCATGCGCGCCGCTCGACAATAGTGGACGGTACGCCGCCTGGTGCACCGCTGGAGGAGACGCATCGCCTGGTCATGCTGCTTCCGCCCGACTATCATGCCGACGGCCAGCAAAGGGACGAGGTATATACGTGGGGCTCGTTCCTGCAGAGCCGCATGTACCGGCATGGCGTCACATGCATGGATTGCCACGAGCCGCATGCCCTGAAGCTCCGCATCGAAGGCAATGCGGTCTGCGGCCGATGCCATGACCCGGCTACGTTCGACACACCCCGCCACCACTTCCATTCAGCCTCGGGCAAGGGCGCCGCTTGCGTCGAGTGCCACATGCCCGCGCAGAAGTACATGATCATCGACTCCCGCCGCGACCATGGCTTTCGCATCCCGCGGCCGGATGTATCAGACCTCATCGACGCACCGAATGCCTGCACCACGTGCCACACCACCCGCGACGCGGGGTGGGCGGCGACAGCAATGGACCGCTGGTACGGCCCTGGGTGGCGTAAGCGGCCACAGCACGGACTCGCGATGCACGCAGGCTTGACGCAGGGCGCGCGCGCCCTGCCGTCATTGCTTGAGCTGGCACGCGACCCCTCCTATGCGCCGATCGTGCGCGCTACTGCCGCGACTATCGCGCAACCGCATATGCGGCCCGCCCTCCTGCCGCTGGCGCAGGCCTTGCTGCGCGATCCTGACCCGCTCGTGCGGATCGCAGCGCTCGGCCTTGTCGAGCCGTTTCCTGCCGCCATTCGGCTGGACTCAGCGATCTCGCTGCTGGGCGATGGCATACAGAGTGTGCGCTTCGAGGCGGCTCGTCTGCTTGCAGATATTCCGGACGGGCAATTTCCGCCAGCACAACGCGCGATCCGCAACACCGTCACGAGCGCCTATATCGAATCCCTGAAGCAGAACCTGGATTGGCCCACGGCCAACGTCACTCTCGGCAATTTGCTCCTGCGGCAAGGCAAGCCCTTTGAAGCGCTCCTGGCCTACAGGCAGGCGCTGGAGCTGGATCCGAAGTTTGTCGGCGCGTACATCAATCTCGCCGACCTGCACCGCCAGGAAGGACGCGACGCTGAAGGGGAGAAGGTACTGCGCCGCGGCCTTGAGTTGCTGCCGCGGGCAGCAGAGCTGCGTCACGCGCTGGGTTTGCGGCTCGCTCGTGCCAGCGACCTTTCCGGTGCCCTGCGTGAACTTGGTGAGGCGGCGGCGACCGCTCCCGATAACCCGCGCCACGCCTATGTCTACGCTATCGCACTGCATTCGGCGGGCCGTCGCCGGGAAGCAATGGCAGTCTTAATATCCGCGAACGCGCGCCACCCTTATAATCCGGATATTCTTGGCGCCCTTGTCTCGTTTGCCCGGGAACATGGATCGAGGGGCGAGGCCCTTGGCTATGCCCGGCAACTCCTGGAGGCCCTGCCTGATGATCCCGGCGTGACCCGACTCGTGCGCGAACTCGAGCGGGGAGGATGATGACCGAGGCCGCCTCGAGCCGGGTAAAGTCCATGCTGGCATGCGTTCTTCACCGCCGTTCCAACTCGACCGCACGAGACCAAAGCGTCCGACAACGCACCGCCGTCGCTTTCATCTTCTTCTCAGCGCCGATATCCGCGTGTCTGACGGGGTGTTTCGCCAAAGAGTTGGCGATAGGCATTGGAGAAATGGCCCATGTGCCAGAAGCCATACTGATGGGCTATCCCGGTGACGCTCGCGACGTCGGCAGGCAATTCCTTGAGGTCGCGACGCACTCGATTCAGGCGGAGCATCTTCAGGTATTGCTTGGGACCCACGCCGCAGACATCGCGGAAGGCATACTCTACCGCCCGCTCGCTGGCGCGCGCTGCATGGCAAAGGTCGTGCATCAAGAGCGGTTCGCCCAGGTTCGCACGCATGAAGTCGGTCACTCTGCGCACAATGGGCAGGCGCTGATAGTACACTGGCCGGAAGGCTGTAGCCTCCGACTGGCTCCACGGCTCAAGGAGTATTGCCAGAAGGGTATCGCTAATGTCGGCATACGCATAATCGCCCGCGCAGGCCCCAGAGGGCTGTGCGTACGCTTCGAGCAGCGCCGCCATCAGCCTGCGAACTCTTACCAGCCATAGATCGCCACTCGCCGCAACCTGCAGTGCCGCCCCCCGGAGCAACTTCTCCGATCCGGGCGCCCGCTGGTGCAAGGCCGTCACAACGAACGCCTCCGGCAAGCTGACGTTCATGCCTCGATGATGTTCTGCAGACAGGAAATCAAGCTGTGCGCCGCCCAATCCGACCGCGATTTCGTTTTCTCCGATAGCCTGGCCGCCTACTCGCCGCCCTGCGCTTGAGCCCAGGTCAATCTGCATGACCACGGTGCCGGCGGCCAGACCGCCCCGCAGATGGTGGCGCCCTGTTGCATTTATGGCTTGAAAACTCAGATCCCCGACCTTTCCTGAAACAAAACGGGTCCTGCCTGCGGCCCGGCTCAGTCTGGTCAGCTCTACGTTCCGGTGGCCAAGCAACGCCGCAAGTTCATCGCTGTCTTCGAACCACAACTGGCGAAAATCCCAGCTGGACGCTTTGGCCAGGGTATCCACCCACTACCTCTTCTTGCGCCGCAGACTGGCGCGTCACGATAAAACTGGCGAATTCAGGATATGCCCTATTACAGCCGCACTCAATTCTGCGATCATTGCGATGTGATTTTGGAGTGGGGGCCGCCGCCTCATGACGCAAGACAGCAGCACGTACTGGAAGAAGGCGAGAGTTGAGGTTCGCGCCGCCGGCTTCGATCCCGACCGCGCGGCGCAGGCCAGCGCGGTGGTGACGATCGCCAGCGCCTACACGAACGCGCACCGGTGCAACAATCGCGTGCGCAGCATCACCGACCTGCTGGTCGAACTGATCGCCGAGCGCGGCGGACAGGGCCTGATCGTCGGTGCGCCCGCCGTTTCCGACGCGCTGACCCAGGGCACGCCGACGGCCGGCTACAGCCTCGTCTCGCGCGATGTGATGGCGGATTGCTTCGAGATGGGCCACTACGCGCATCACGGCGACGCGATGATCGTGATCTCGGGTTGCGACAAGACGGGCGCTGCCGCCCTGATGCCGCTGGCGCGCACCAATGCCTTCGGGCTGGTGCTGTATCCGGGCACCAGTTCGCCGGGCAGGGTGACGTTCGGCCCTTGGGCAGCCAAGGGCACGAACCTGACGATCATGGACTATGCCGAGGGGCGTGCCGCCGCCGAGGCTGGCCGCATCTCGGCCGACGAATTGCTGGAGCTGGAACGCAACGTGCTGCCTGGCAGCGGTACCTGCGGCGCGATGTTCACGGCCAACACGATGAGCACCATCGCCGAGGCCATCGGCATGCTGCTGCCGCACGGCGCCTCGCATCCGGCCGACCATGATGCGCGCAGCGACATCCATGAGGACGTGCGGGCCCAGGCGCGCGCCTCGGTCGAGGCCCTCTACCGGTTGATGGCGGCCGGCATCCGGCCGCGCGATGTCATGACAATGCGCGCCTTCGAGAATGCCATCGCCACGGTCTATGCAATGGGCGGCTCGACCAACATGTACCTGCATCTGCTGGCCATCGCCCGCGAGGCCCAGATCGCGCTCACGATCGAGCAGATCCAGGAGATTGGAGAACGCATTCCCCTGCTCGCGAACCTGCAGCCGCACGGCCCCTATGCCATGACCAGCCTGCATGCGATCGGCGGCGTGCCGGTCGTGATGAAGGAGCTGTTGCGCAACGGCCTGCTGCATGATGACGTGATGACGGTGACCGGCCGCACGCTGGCCGAGAATCTCGAGACGGTGCCGACGCTGGAGCAGATCGGTCAGCAGGACATCGTCGCCCCCGTGGCCCGCCCGATCGCGCCGCCCAACAACCACATCAGCGTGCTGAAGGGCAATCTGGCCCCGGAGAGCTGCGTGCTGAAGCTCTCGGGCAAGACGCTGGAGAAGGGCGAATTCCGCGGCACGGCGCGGGTGTTCGAGTCCGAGGCCGAAGCCATGGCGGCCATCCGCGCCGGCCAGATCGTGGCCGGCAACGTGGTTGTGGTGCGCAATGTCGGCCCGGTGGGCGGCCCGGGCATGCCGGAAATGGTGATGCTGACCATCCAGCTCCAGGGCCGCGGCCTGGGCGAAGATGTGGCGCTGATCACCGACGGGCGGTTTTCCGGCGTCTCGCACGGCATCCTGATCGGGCATATCTCGCCGGAGGCGGCCCGCGGCGGCCCGATCGCGGCCGTGCGCGACGGCGATCCGATCGTGATCGACCCCCGGGCGCGAACCCTCACGCTGGATATTTCCAGCGAGGAGATCGCACGGCGCATGGTGGCGATACACCCCACAGATCCGGCGGCACGCCTGCGGCCCGGTTCCGTGCATCACAAGTATGTCCGGCTGGTATCGTCAGCCCACTACGGCTGCGTGGTCTGATACCCGCGGCAGGCAGACGCGCCCCAATCACCTTGGCGTTGAGCGCCGGCAAGGGACATTGTACTACCCGTGGCGAGCGCAGCAGAGGCCCCGAACGAGAACGCCATGTCCCAGCCGTCGCCTGTTGAATTCGTCCGTCATCCGCATCCCGCGCCGACCACCCCGGAGCAGCGGACCGCCATCCTGCGCGATCCGGGCTTCGGCCGCGTCTTTACCGACCATATGGTCGTGATCCGCTACACCGAGGGCAAGGGCTGGCACGACGCACGGATCACGGCGCGCGCGCCCATTCCGATGGACCCTGCGTCGGCCGTGCTGCACTACAGCCAGGAGATCTTCGAGGGGCTGAAAGCATACCGCACCGCGGATGGCGGGGCCGTGATGTTCCGTCCGCTGGACAACGCGCGCCGCTTCCAGAAATCGGCCGAACGGCTGGCCATGCCGAGCCTGCCCGAGCAGGTGTTCGTGGACGCGCTCGACCAGCTCGTGCGCATCGACCGGGACTGGATACCCGACGGCGACGGCAGCCTCTATTTGCGGCCCTTCATGTTCGCCAGCGAGGTGTTTCTCGGGGTCAAGCCGTCGTCGGAATACCTGTTCATAGTCATTGCCTCGCCTGTGGGCTCCTACTTCAAGTCGAAGGACAGCGCCGTCTCGGTCTGGGTCTCGCAGGAGCTGACTCGCGCTGCCCCCGGCGGCACCGGCGCGGCGAAATGCGGCGGCAACTATGCCGCCAGCCTGCTGGCGCAAATGGAAGCCGGCCGCCATGGCTGCGAACAGGTGGTGTTCCTCGATGCGGTCGAACGCCGCTGGATCGAGGAGCTGGGCGGCATGAACATCTTCTTCGTCTTCAACGACGGCTCGATGCTGACGCCACCGCTGGGCGGCACCATCCTGCCCGGCATCACGCGCGCTTCGATCCTTGCGCTGGCCAGAGACATGAACATCGCCGTACGCGAGGAGCCCTATGCCTTCGACCAGTGGCGCGCTGACGCCGCCAGCGGCCACCTGAAGGAGACCTTCGCCTGCGGCACGGCCGCTGTGCTGACGCCGATCGGCACCGTGAAGAGCCGCGACGGGGATTTCGTCATCGGCAACGGCGGCTCCGGCGAGCAGACCGACAGGCTGAAGTCCGCCCTGATCGAAATCCAGCGCTGCCGCGCCCCTGATCCCCACGGCTGGGTGCACCGGGTGTTCTAGGAGACGACAGGCAGCGCCTGCGCGGGAAGATGGTGACTGCATTTGATCGGAGAGCCGCCATGGCTGCACATCTGCTTGTCGAGGTCGAGACCACCAATCCCGAGCTGATGGCCGAGTATCGCAAGCACACGCCCGGGCTGGTGGCGAAGTTCGGCGGCCGCTTCACTGTGCGCGGCGGTGCCACCGAGACGGTCGAGGGCGACTGGCGGCCGCAGCGCATCGTCTTCATCGAGTTTCCCGACATGAGAGCGCTCCGGGCTTTTTACGGTTGCCCTGAATATCAGCCGGTCTTGCAGATGCGGCTCGATGCCGGCCGCTCGAGGGCGGTTGCAGCCGAAGGCGAGGCCTGTGCCCCCTCGCGGGCCTTCCTGATGGTGGAATTCTCCATCACCGATGCCGAAAAGCTCGCTGCCTATCGCGCGGAGGTGCCTGCGCTGGTGGCGCAGCATGGTGGCCGCTACATCGTGCGCACCGACAAGGCCGAAACCATCGAGGGCGGCTGGCGGCCGGAGCGGCTTACGGTGGTCGGCTTTCCCGACATGGCGGCCCTGCGCGCGTTCTACTTCAGCGATGCCTACAAACCGCTGCACGATCTGCGGCTCGCGGCCACAAGCTCGCGCGCCATCCTGGTCGAGGGCGTGTGAGCGAAAGGGGAGCGCCATGCAGGAGATGTGCACGGGCTACGGCCTGGTCGAAGGCCCGGTGTGGGATGCCGCCAAAGGCCTCTATTTCAGCGACGTGCTGAACGGCGGCGTGCATCTGCTGGGCCGCGACGGCAAGGTTTCGCTGGCCTTTCCCAAGCGGCGCGGAATCGGCGGCATGGCGCTGCACGCCGATGGTGGCCTGGTGCTGGGCGGCCGCGACATCGTGCATGCGAACCTGGCGGACGGTACCACCCGCACCCTGCTGACCAGCGACGTCACGCCCGAGGCCATCGGCTTCAACGACCTGACCACCGACGCCGCTGGCCGCATCTATGTCGGCTCGCTGGCGTACCGTGTTTTCGGCGGCGACCCGCCGCGGCCGGGCCATCTGCACGTGATCGATCTCGATGGGTCCGTGCGCACCATTTCCGACGGCATCATGCTGACCAACGGGCTGGGCTTCTCGCCCGACGGCAAGCGGCTCTACCACTCCGATGCGCGCGGCGGCCTGGTGCGCGTCTACGACGTGAATCCGGACGGCTCGGTGGGCCCGTGGCACAAGTTCGCGAGCCTGGGCGAGAACGGCGTCGCCGACGGGCTGAAGATCGCCAGCGACGGTACGGTCTGGATCGCCGACGCACATGGCGGACGGGTCGCCGTCTTCGACGCGGATGGCAGCCACCGCATGGACGTTGCCGTGCCGCTGCCCATGGTCACCAGCCTGTGCTTCGCAGGGGATGATCTGCGCGATCTCTACATCGTCACGGGTTCCCGCGGCGGCCCGCGCGAGAATTGCGGCACCGTCTTTCGTACACGCGTCGACGTGCCCGGTTTGCCGCTCGCGCCGGCACAGGTGGCGCTCGGCTCTGCTGGGGGCGCGTCACTCCAGTGACGCGTCATGGCATGGAGTGCGGAGAAGACGCGCGACCGGAGTCGCGCGCCCCCGGCTTTACTCCATCCAGCCTTCAAGGAAATCGAACACGGCTGCCTTGAAGAGCGCGTGCGGGATGGCGGCGAAATGATCGCAGCCTGGCAGGGTGACGGCGCGTGCCCCCGGAATCGCTGCCGCCAGCGTATCGGGGCTGCCGGCGAGGTTGTCCCGACTGCCGGCCACCACCAGCACCGGCAGCCGCAGGCGCGCCAGTACCGCGGCGTCAATCGGCACGCTGACGGCTCGCGAGCAGGCGGCCAGCGCCAGACGATCCTCGCGCTGCTCGTCCGCGAAATGACGAAAGCTGCGCAGCATGGGATCGCCGATGCTGGCGGGATCGTCGGCTTCCATGGCCGCTGCCATCCGCCCGTCATTCGTTGGCGGCTCCAGCAGCCGGGCGCCCACACCGCCCAGCACGAGGTTGCGGATGCGTGTAGGGCTGGCAAGCGCCGCGGCCAGCGCCAGACGGGCGCCCATCGAGTAGCCCACCAGGTCAACCCGCTCCAGCTCGAGATGATCGAGCAGCGCAGTGATATCGCCCGCCATGGCAGCCCGATCGTACGCGGCGGCGTCGTGCGGCTTGTCGCTGGCGCCGTGGCCGCGCAGGTCGGGCGCCACGCAGCGGATCGCCTTGCGGTCGAGCGCGTCGTACCAGCCGACCCGGCGCCAGTTCTCATGCCGGTTGGAGGCGAAGCCGTGCACCATCACCACAGTGCGACCGGTGCGCTGCGGTCCACTGTCGTCGAACGCCAGATTGAAGCCATCGGATGTGAACTGTGCCATGGTCCTCCCGAATCTCGTTAGCAGGGACAGCGTAGCAGGATGAGCGACAGGACTGCGACACCCGGAGAGGACATGTCAGCCGCCTATGGCGCGCTGGCCACGCTTTATAACGCGCTGATGACCGGTATCGTGCTGTCGCTGGTGAGCCGGCGCGGTGCCGGCACGGCGCGGGAATTCGTCTTCCGCCACTTCCGCCGACAACACCTGGAGAAGTTCATTCCCGGGCTGCGCAAACTGGGCCTGGACGGGGAACCACATGCCGTCGCCTGCGCCCTCTATCACTATCACTCGAATGCACTGGGCGGCGTGAAGACGGAGTATGTCCGCGAATCGGATCGCAAGGCCTGGGTGCGCTATCCGCCGCCGCGCTGGATCTGGCGTGGCACTGCCGTCTGCGGCGTACCGCACGAGGTCAACGCGGCCATGCTGCATGGCTGGCACGGGCACAATGGCGTGTCGCTGGGCAATCCGCGCCTGGGCTTCGTATGCACCGGCACAATCACCTCAGGTGCGCCGGGGCTGGAGGGCCATTACTTCGAGCATGACCGCGAGCTGGCGCCGCACGAGCGGGTGCAGTTCGCGACCGGAGAGCGGATGCCGCGCATTGACCCGGCGACCCAACCCCGGCTCGACACCGCGAGCTGGCCCGAGGCCCGGCGGCTGCGCACCCATCGCGCCTACGCCATGGAGTATGTGCGCACGCTCGTACCGACTCTGATCGAGCTGCTCGGCACCGCCGACGCGGAGGCGGAGATCGGCCGCGCGGCGCGGCTGATTGGCCTGCAGTTCCACGAGGAGACAGCGCTGGCGCTGGGCATGACGCCGGGCGCCGGCGGAGCCGCCGGCTTCGCACGCTGGCTTGCGGCGCTGCTGAAAGCGCAGGGCGAGGATGTGAGGTGTGACACCGGCGGCACTGCAGCCACGGTACGTCAGCACGGGTGGCGCCTGATGGACGGAGTGACGCTGGGTGATGCCGCGGCTACCCTGCGCGCCTGGAACGAGCTGTGGGTTGGTGCCGCGCTGGCACACGACCGGTTCATGACCGTGACCCTGGCCGGCGATCCCGGCGGTACGATCACCTGGACACTCCGCTGAGCGGCAGGACGGCGGGTTGACGGGCGCACCAGGCTTCGATGGCGCGTCTGTAGCCTTCGTGCAGGGCAAGGCCGCAGAGAGCTTCCAGCGCCACAAGCCGCAGCTCGCGGTGCTCATCGCTGACGCGCGGCGGTGCTTCTGCCAGCAGCCGGCAGCCAAAGGCGGCGATCCACACGGTGCGGCCCGGCAACACCTCGTACGGCCACTCGGCGATTGCCGGGCCGGCCTCGACAACGAGACCGGTTTCCTCGCGCAGCTCGCGCACCAGCGCTGCCTGCCAGGTTTCGCCGGCCTCGGGCCGCCCGCCGGGCAGCTCCCATGCGTCGCGCTCGTTGCGCAGCAGCAAGACGCGGCCGCCGACCAGCAGCACGCCCTTCACCGAAACCGGGTAGCCGTTCTTGCGCGCGGAGCCGCACATGCGCGCACTCTGGCACAGGCGCAGAAGGAAAGGGCCGGGGATTTCTCCCCGGCCCTGGCATGCAACGCGAAACGACGCTGAACTAGAAGTCCATGTCGCCCATGCCGCCCATGCCGCCGCCGCCCGGCATCGGCGGGGCCTTCTTCTCGGGCCGCTCGGCGATCATCGCCTCAGTGGTGATCAGCAGGCCGGCTACCGAAGCGGCATCCTGCAGGGCCGTGCGCACGACCTTGGTCGGGTCGATGATGCCGGCCTTCACCATGTTGACGTACTCGCCCTTCTGGGCGTCGTAGCCGAAGTTCTGGTCCTTGGACTCCAGCAGCTTGCCGACCACGACCGAGCCATCATCGCCGGCGTTCTCGACGATCTGCCGCACCGGCGACTGCAGGGCGCGACGGATGATGTCGATACCGGCCTTCTGGTCGGCGTTGCTGGTACGCAGCCTGTCGAGCGCGCGGGTGGCATAGAGCAGCGCCACGCCGCCGCCGGCGACGATGCCCTCCTCGACCGCAGCGCGGGTCGCGTGCATCGCGTCATCAACGCGATCCTTGCGCTCCTTCACCTCGACCTCGGTGGAGCCGCCGACCTTGATCACGGCCACGCCGCCCGCGAGCTTGGCCAGACGCTCCTGCAGCTTCTCGCGGTCATAGTCCGAGGTGGTTTCCTCGATCTGCGCCTTGATCTGGCCGCAGCGCGCCTCGATGTCCTTCTTCTTGCCGGCGCCATCGACGATCGTGGTGTTCTCCTTCTGGATGATCACCCGCTTGGCCTTGCCCAGCATGTCGAGCGTGACGTTCTCCAGCTTGATGCCGAGATCGTCGCTGATGAGCTGGCCGCCGGTGAGGATCGCCATGTCCTCCAGCATCGCCTTGCGGCGATCGCCGAAGCCCGGCGCCTTCACGGCCGCGACCTTGAGCCCGCCGCGCAGCTTGTTGACGACCAGCGTGGCCAGCGCCTCGCCTTCGACGTCCTCGGCCACGATCAGCAGCGGCTTGGCCGACTGCACCACCGCCTCGAGCACCGGCAGCATCGCCTGCAGGCCCGAGAGCTTCTTCTCGAACAGCAGGATGAACGGGCTCTCCAGCTCACAGGTCATCTTGTCGGCGTTGGTGATGAAGTACGGCGACAGGTAGCCGCGGTCGAACTGCATGCCCTCGACGACCTCGAGCTCGGTCTCAAGGCTCTTGGCCTCCTCGACCGTGATCACGCCCTCGTTGCCGACCTTCTTCATCGCCTCGGCGATCATCTTGCCGATGGCTTCCTCGCCGTTGGCCGAGATGGTGCCGACCTGCGCCACTTCCTCCGACGAGGAGATCTTCTTGGCGCGGCCCTTGATGTCGTCGACGGCCGCGGCGACCGCCAGATCGATGCCGCGCTTGAGGTCCATCGGGTTCATGCCGGCGGCCACCAGCTTGGCGCCCTCGCGCACGATCGCCTGGGCCAGAACGGTGGCGGTGGTGGTGCCGTCGCCGGCGACGTCGTTGGTTTTCGACGCCACCTCGCGCACCATCTGCGCGCCCATGTTCTCGAACTTGTCGTGCAGCTCGATCTCCTTGGCGACAGTCACGCCATCCTTGGAGATGCGGGGAGCGCCGAACGACTTGTCCATGACCACATTGCGGCCCTTGGGACCGAGGGTAACCTTCACCGCGTTGGCGAGAATATCGACGCCGCGCAGCATGCGATCGCGCGCGTCACCGGAAAAACGTACGTCCTTGGCTGCCATTGCTCATGTCTCCTGGTAACAAAAAACCGTCCGCGCGGAGCGCAGGACGGCGATCAGGCGGCCCTCTTCGCGGCCTTCGGAGCCTCGAGGATGCCCATGATGTCGGTCTCCTTCATGATCAGGAGCTCCTCGCCATCGAGCTTCACCTCGGTGCCGGACCACTTGCCGAACAGGATGCGGTCGCCCACCTTGACGTCGAGCGGCACCAGGTTGCCCTTCTCGTCGCGGGCGCCGGGGCCGACGGCGATCACCTCGCCCTCCATGGGCTTTTCCTTGGCCGTGTCGGGAATGATGATCCCGCCCTTGGTCTTCTCCTCTTCCGCGACGCGCTTGACCACGACGCGGTCGTGCAGCGGACGAAACTGCATGGACTCCCTCCTCCTCAGACATTGAACCAGTCGCTGTTAGCACTCTCTTGAAATGAGTGCCAAGGCGCGCGCGGGATGTAGGCGCCGCCCTTCGGCGAGTCAAGAGTCCTCGAACAGGATTGCGCTTTCTTTTCCGGGGTCTAGCGCCGGTCGGCATACCATTGACAGAAATGGCAGCACTCCTTGCCATTTGCTGCCAAGTCATTGATTCGTAAAGATGAATCTTGATGTCGCCCCGGGAACATGTGACTATTCACCCGTGTTAGCGTTGTCAAGGAGCGTCGTTCCATGACCACCGCTTTCGAGAAACAGCTCAAGGACTACCGGCTGACCACGGCCGAGATCCTTTACTGGATGCCGGACCACGCACACGTTCTCCAGACTTTCATCTGGCAGGATCTCGACATCGCCCCGAAATTCCCCGTGCTGTCCCGTTTCCTGGGCTTCTGGCAGCGCAATCTCGACGGCAAGCTGCATCGCGTGCGCATCGCCAGCGCCGGGCTGATCCAGCCCGCCGAGTTCCGCTACACCGACGCCTTGTACCAGGTACATTGATCTGGAAAAGGCCTGAAATGGGTGAGTATTTACGTATTTTCTCGTAGTGTTTGACGCGCCCGGATGGTAGTCTGACTGACCGTTCCAGCCCTTCCTGGAGTCAGTCATGACCGGGAACAGCAATGGCGTCTGGGAGCTGATCCGTACCAAGGCTTGCACGGCCGACAGCCTGTTGCAGCCGCATCCCCTTTATCAGGTTTACCTCGCGCGCCAGCCCATCCACATCCAGCCGCCGTCGGCGGCGGCCGCCAGCGACTGGGAAGACCGGCATTGGGTCATTGGCTCCTACAAGGAGTTGCAGCGGCTCGCCACCAATCTGCGCGCCGACGAGTCGCTGCGCATTCTGTTCAGCGAAGCCGGCGCAGCTTTTGGCCGCCGTCACACCGACGTACCGCCGACCGAGCTTTCCACAGGCCCGGCGCGGTTCCGCAAGGACGAGAAGAAGGCCATCAAGGAAGGCAAGCTCAACCCGGTCAATCTGGCCCTGCTGAAGCAGCGCGTCACTCCCGGCGCGACCATGGACCCGCGGCGCAGCGACCTGTTCACTCCATACGCCCAGTTCTATTCGGCCAAGACGCTGGAGGCGCACCACATCGTCGAGAAGTCCATGCTGGGCACGCTGAACCTGAACAAGGGCGCCTTCCACGACGACAATGCGCCGTGTGTCCTGGTCGTGGCGGAATTGCACCAGCAGCTCTACACGCCGGATGTCAGCCCGAGCCGCAAGCAGATCGTCAAGGGCATGAAGCACACAGATGCTGCCGACCGGCTGACCGAGATCTATGCCGGCGCCAAGCCGGCGAAGCCGGGCGTGCTGCCGGGCCTTTACGAGACGCCGCAAATGGCGGGGCTGCTGGAGATCGCCAACATCATCATCGAGCGCGTTCGCGCCAGCCGCACCGATTGAGGTTGGCCGTAGCGCTCAGGCAAGGCGGTCGGAGAGAATGCCGACGGAAAGCGCGAAAAAGTCGGACGGATTCCAGCGGCGGATGGCGGCGAAATTGGCGGTGACCCGATAGACCCGTCCGCCCGCCCCTTCCGGCGTGACCAGCCGCCCGCCCGGCGGCGCCGACACGCCGCGCTGGCCCGTCACCTCCTCGCCCCAACCCATACCTGGCCGCCAGCCGGCCTTGCGCAGGTAGTTGGCGGCGGACGCGAAGACGTCGGCGCGGCTGCCCCAGATGTCACGCCGGCCATCGCCGTCCCCGTCCACGGCGCGCGCCAGGAAGCTGGTGGGCATGAACTGGCACTGGCCCATGGCGCCGGCCCACGAGCCCAGCATGCGTTCGGGCGTGATGTGCCCCTGGGCCAAAATCTTCAGGGCTGCCAGCAGCTCGGCGCGAAAGAACTTCGGCCGCCGTCCGTTGTAGGCCAGCGTCGCCAGCGCCCCGATCACGGAGTAGGTCCCCATCTTCGTGCCGTACTGGCTCTCGACGCCCCACAGCGCCACGATGATGGCAGGCGGCACACCGTAGGCATCGCCGATGCCTTTCAGCAGCGCCGCATTGGCCTGCAGCAGCTCCCGGCCGCGGCCGACGCGCTCGGGCGTGACCACGCGTTCGAGATATTGCTGCCAGGTCAGCGTGAATTCGGGCTGGGCGCGATCCAGCTCCAGCACCCGCGGAATAGGCTCGATGCCGCGGAAGGCCCGGTCGAGCGTGCCGGCATCGATGCCCTTGGCCATGGCCTCGCGCCGCACCCCCTGTACCCATGCCTGAAAGCCCGAATCGGCCGATGCGGCGCGGCACGACAGCGGCGCCGACGCAGCGGCAAGGATGGCAAGGCGGCGGCGTCCAATCATGACGGCGCCTTACCATGCTGCGCTCCTGCCGCCAACGCACCGCAGCCCTCGGGCAGCGTCAGTATTCCACAGCCGCCAATCTTCTCAGGGGAAGGCGCAGCGGGGCGCAGGTGTTCGTACATGTGTCCGGCGCCGCGTAACAGATGAAACGAAAATGGACCATCGGTGTAGTCGTTTGGAAACATCCCCTGTCTAGCAACGCACCATCGATACCTGGCGCCGCCGGCAACAATGCCCGCCACCGATCGATAGCTCACCCTGGGAGGCCTGCCATGCGTCTCGATCTGTTCGTCTACGACCCTGACGGCAAGGCCCGCGGCTACGCGGGCCTGCAACTGGATTTTGCGCAGCAGCTCTGGCTGGTCGAGGAGGACAGCCAGCACGCCTGGCGCAAGGCCGGCTTCGGGCGGAGCGGACCGTTCGAGGTCAAGGATGATGATGTCGTGTGGGTCTGGGAGCAGGAGATCGGCAACGCGCGGCGCAACACGCTGGTGCTGACGGATTTCCCCATGGGCAGACTGGACGCAGGCGACACCGGCAACGGCCGCATCGTGACCGGCCGCATCGGCAAGTTCCATGGCGGCACCGTGCACTGGACTGTCGTCGAGCCGACAAAGCCCGCCCGTCTGCCAGCCGCGCTGGAAGTACTGGGTGCACGTGCCCCGGCTATGCCGTCGGAGCTCGCGGCCTGACCTTCTTCCCTGGCCTCGCCAGCCAGGAGAGTTGTAAACAGCCCGGCATCTTCCCCGGCGCATGGCGAGCGGCTAGGGTCGCGCAAAAATCGCGCGAGGGGTGGAATTGGGGTTTCTCGGCACGCGCCTGGGCGGCGCGGCATTGCTGGCGCTGGCAGCCTTGCCGGCGCCGGCGCAAACCGGGTTGCAGCCGAATGCCTGCTATCAGCCGGGATTGACGGCCGAGCAGACCATTGAGACCTGCACGGCCCTTATCCGGTCAGGGGGCGGCTCGCCGGGCAACCGGGCCATCGCCCACTACAACCGCGGCCTTGCCTGGATCCGCAAGGGAGAGAACGAGCACGCCATCGAGGATTTCAGCGACGCCATCCGGCTGAACCCGACGGATCCTGACTTCTTCGCGGACAGGGGGCTCGCCTACAAGAACAAGGGCGACCTTGACCGCGCGATCGCCGACTACAGCGCCGCGATCCGCATGAAGGCCGGCGATGCACGCCTCTTCAACAATCGCGGCATGGCATGGCTGTCGACCGGCCGCCGCGAGCGCGCGTTTGTCGATTTCGACCAGGCGCTGCGGCTTGATCCCGACTATGCCCCCGCTCTCGTCAACCGCGGCACGGCCTTTGCCGAAGGCGGCGACTTTGGCCGTGCGGTCGTGGATTTCGACAAGGCGGTGGCGCTGGACCCGAAGGACGCCACGGCCTTGACCCACCGCTGCCACGCCCGGTTGGCGCTGGCGCAGGCCGCCGACGCCCTGGCCGACTGCGAGGCGGCGCTCCGTCTCAATCCCGCCGATACCAACGCCCTTGTCGGGCGGGGCATGGTGCATCTGAAACAGGCCGAGCATGACAAGGCCATCGCTGACTTCAATACCGTGCTCACCCGCAATCCCGCGATGGTTGGTGCCCTTTTCCTGCGCGGCGTGGCCAAGCTGGCCAAAGGCGATCTGGCCGGCGGCGGCGCCGATATTGCGATCGCCCGGCACCTGGAACCCGCCATTGCTGAGCGGTATGGCCGCTACGGCATCCAGCAGCCTTAGCCATGGGCACGTCGCGAAGAATTTTCGCAGACTCAGGGAACTTTTGCCCTGTGGTGACGTTCATGCTTCAGGAGGCTCAGCTCCCCTGACCTCCAGACGGGAGTTTCCCCAAGCTCCTGTCCCCGCATTCGGCCCCGCTGCAACTCCCCCCGCAGCGGGGCTTTTTTCGTGCTGTATCCTTTGTGTGGCCCGCCGCCAAAGCCGCAACTTTGGCGGCGGGGTGGCGTTCATGTGGCACTCAAGGCGCTGCGGCGGTGACCGCACTCTTGAGGGGTCCGGTGGAGACATGGTCATGGGTAACCGGCATCCCGGCTGGCTGGCCGCCCTGATGATGTGCGCAAGTCTCATGGGATCGGCCCTTCTGGGCTGGTACCTCGCCGGGCGCCTTGAGGCGCCTGGCTCTCCCAGCCCGACGACGTGGCAGCTTCAACTCCGGCGGTAGAGATCGTGGCCTTTACGACACAGCCGCTGAGGCCGGCATACGCCGGGCCCCTGCCTGCCTGGCCGCGGTGCCAGCGCTGCGGCGCCCGTAGCCGGCTGATCGGCGTACACCGGCACGACGTACGCCATCGCCATATTGTCGAGGTGTTCGAATGCCCGCGATGCTGCCATCAGACTTCCGCCGAGCGTGAAGCCGTCCCTGACGCTGACGAACTGGCACATATCGAACGGGCCATCGACCATGCGCGGGAGCGCGTGGAGCGGCAGCGGGAACTGATCGCGCGCATGCGGCTGCGCGGACACGACACCCGGGCGGCCGAAATTCTGGCCGACCTGCTTGCCCGCACGCTTCATGCCCTGCTGACCTACAGGCGTCTGGCCCGGCAAGGAATGGGCGCAGATGGGTAGTCTGAGGGATCGCCGCGTTCTCGTTGTCGAAGACGAAATCCTGCTGGCGATGGAACTCGAAGACGTCCTGGCCGAGGCGGGATGCAAGGATATCGCGACAGCCGGCACGGTCCAGGCTGCCCTGGAACAGGTGCGCCGCTGGCATCCTGACGGTGTCGTGCTGGATCTCAACCTGCACGGCGAGAAGTCTTTTCCTGTCGCGGATGCCCTTGATGAGGCGGGCATCCCTTTTGTCATCGTCTCGGGCCACAGCCGTGCCATCGTGCCCCGCCGCCACATCGAGCGGCCCTTTGTCGAAAAACCGTCTGATCCCCGGCACGTGGTGCGGACCCTTTGGGCCATGATGGAGGAGCGCGAGCGCTGATCGGGATGGCTGGTCAGAAGCCTGCAGCGGCCTGCCTGGCGGTGGCGTACTCCGCCGCGGCGCGTGCCACCAGCTCGGCGACCGGCGGCACATCGGCGACGCCTGATACGGAATGGCCCGCACTCCAGATGTCCTTCCAGCGCCGGGCGCCGCCCTTTTCAGCCTGCTCGCGCGCGCCGCGGTCGATGTCCTGGCTGACGTCGATGCTGCCGCGCGCCGGCAGGTTGTCGGGATCAAGCCCCGCCGCCAGCAGTGAGGGTCGCAGGATGTTGGTTTCGAGGCCAGTCAGCGCCTTGGTCAGAAGCACGTCATCCAGCCGGGCGTTCACCAGCATGTCCTTGTAGCGGTTTGCCGCCATGCTCTCGCGCGTGGCGATGAAGCGCGTGCCCATGTAGGCGAGATCGCAGCCGAGCGCGCGGGCGGCAAAGAGGGCGTGGCCGTCGGAGACGCCACCGGCCAGCACGATGGGCCCGTCCCACATGGCGCGCACGGCGCGCACGAAAGCGAAGGGATTGGCCCACCCGGTCTGGCCGCCGGCCCCGGCGGTGAGCAGCACCAGCCCGTCGCTGCCGGCCTCGATCGCCTTTTCGGCGTGGCGCAGCGAGGCGACATCGGCAAACACGCGGCAACCGGCATCGTGCAGCGCCGGAATGACGGGCGCGGGATTGCCGACGCTGGCGATCACCAGCTCGACGCCATGCGCCACCAGCGTGCGGACGTCGGCGTCGCGGCGGACATTGGAGGGATGCACCAGCACATTGGGACAAAGCGGCGCCGCCCGCCGCCCGGTCCGCTGCTCGGCGTCGGCTATGCGGCGCTTCATTTCCGCCAGCCACGCATCGAGCTCTTCCACCGTGCGGCAGTTCACGGTGGGAAAGGCGCCGATCACCCCGGCACGGCAGGCCTCGACAACCAGGTCCGGGCCCGACACCAGAAACATCGGCGCCGCGATCAGCGGCAACAACAGACGGTCATGAAAGTCCATCGGGATGCACTAGACCGCGCCACGAAACCCGGCAAGAGCCTCATACCTTCCCCCGGAGGGGGAAGGTGGCGCGCCAGCGCCGGAAGGGGGATGCCTCAACGAACACAGTGCTAAAGACGAGACACCGAACGTGCTGCACCATCCCCCTTCCGCCCTTCGGGCACCTTCCCCCTCCGGGGGAAGGCCTATGAGCCGGCGAGGTCACGTAGCAAGTAGCAAGAGGTAGAGGACCGTGCTCTCGGCGACGAGGCCAAGGAAGTAGGCGGGGCCGAGGAGGCGGACGGAGCGGCGCTGCAGGCGGTCGACGCCGGTGGCGCGGTCCATCCAGGCGTGATGCAGCAGCGCCAGCCCGACCTCGACGGCGAGGAACATTGCGAGGGTCAGCAGCAGCCACGTCGCTGGCGCAAGGTCAATCAACGCGGGACCAATGCCGATCGAGACCACGGCCGGAAACTGGCCGAGGAAGCGCAGCAGGATCACCAGCAGGCCGAAGAGCCAGGCGCGCGATGTCTTGACGGGGCCGCGGTGATGCCAGGGAAAGGGTGGAACGGGGTGGTGCAGCCAAAGAGAGAACGGGATGAGTGCGACCGTGAGCCAGAACAGGACCCAGGTCAGCATCTGCCCGCGACCGCTTCCGGCCCCGGCCACGGAATCGCGATACGCATGTGCAGGCCGTCGGGCGTGAATTCGGCCGTCGCACTGCCACTGAAGCCGGCGCTGAGCTGCCGCTCGATCAGCTCGGTGCCAAAGCCACGATGATCGGGCGGCCGCACATTCGGCACGCCCGACTCGTGCCACTGCACCACGATCTCGTCCGGCTCGCAGCTCCACGTTACGCGCAGCTTCCCCGCGGGAACGGAGAACGCGCCGTACTTCGTGGCGTTCGTCGCCAGCTCGTGAAAGACCAGCCCGAGCCCCAGTGCACGCGCGGAGTCGAGTCTCACATCCGGCCCGTTGATGTCGGCGCGGCTGCGGTCGCCCGTCATGTGCGGCACCACCTCGGTCATGATGATGTCGCGCAACGAGACAGCGCGCCAGTTCTCGCGCGACACAAGGCTGTAGGACTGCGCCAGCGCGTTCACGCGGCCTAGGAACGCCTCAGTGAACAGCTTCGGCGTGCGGGCACTCGCCATCGTCTGGTTGGCGATGGCGCCGATCACCGTCAGCATGTTGCGCACCCGGTGGTTCAGCTCCTCCACCAGCATGCGCTGGTGCGCCTCGGCCTCGACGATGCGCGTGACGTCCACGAACGTGACCAGCGCACCGTCAATGAATTGATTGTGTGCCTGATACGGCACGATCCGCATCATGTAATGCGCGCTGCCGTCGGCCCGCTTCACGTTGCGCTCCACCGGACGTCCTGTCTCGATCACCGTGAGAATGTCGCGGCGCAGGTCGTTACCCTGGGCGAGATGGTTGACGATGTCGGTCAACGGCCGTCCGTGATCGCTGGAAATCAGGTTGAAGATCGCGGTCACCGCGCGCGTGAAGCTGCGAACGCAGAGGTTGTTGTCGAGGAAGATGGTGGCGATCTGGGTCGAGTCGAAGACGTTGCGCAGGTCGCTATGCGCACGATCGAGCTGTTCGACATTGGAATTGAGTTCGGCATTGACGGTATGGAGCTCTTCGTTGACCGACTGCAGCTCCTCTTTCGACGTCTCCAGCTCCTCGTTGGTCGACTGCAGCTCCTCGTTCATGGACTGCAGTTCCTCATTGGAGGATTTCAGCTCCTCGCCCGCCGTCTCGTACTGCTCGATGGTCGCATGCAGCCGCTCGCGCGTGTCGCGCAGCTCCTGCTCCAGCCGTTCCAGGGCCTTGTCGGAGCTGCTGCGCGCCGGGTCGGCGGCCGTTGGCGGCACTGGCGGTCCAACATCGAAAAACACCACGAGAAACAGCGGATCGTTCTCGTTGTCCCCCAGCGGTTCCACCGTCAGATCGACGCGCTGGATCCGGTCCTCCGTCTCCACCGAGAGATCGCGCCGCACCGCCGGGTGGCGCCTCTCCACGGCTTCGTGCAGCGCTGATCGCAAATCCAGTCGCAAGTCCCGGCGTGCCATGGCGACGAGCTGCCGGTTCGGCAGACCGGCTGCCGGCTCCAGGTATCTCCCGGTACGCGATGAGAAATGCAGGATATCACCGTCGCGGTTCACCACCACATGCGGGGGCGCAAAGCGCTCCATGACGCGCAGCTCGACGGCCCGGCGCACGTTCATTACGCTCACTGCGTCGTTGTGGCGGCCGTCGAGGCCGACTGACGTGTGCCGCCGGGTGGCGGTGAACAGCGCAGGCGGCAGCGGCAGCACGACCTGGTCGCGTCGCTGGAATATGCGGAACTTTTTATCGATTGGCACGAACAGGTCGGCATGCTGGCTGACGTTCTCTGCCGTGCCGAGGAATAGAAAACCGCCTGGCTTCAGGGCAAAATGGAAGACCGGCAGGACATGAGCCTGGAAATTCGCGCCGAAATAGATCAGCAGATTGCGGCAGGAAATCAGATCCAGTCGGGAGAATGGCGGGTCGCGAATGACATTGTGCATTGAGAAAATGCACATATCGCGGATATCCTTTTTCACTGCATGACTGACGTCGTCGCCCGTGAAGAAGCGCTTCAGCCGCTGGGGCGACACATTTTCCAGCGACTGGGTCGGGTAACGGCCGCTTCGGGCGATCACCAGCGCCGCCTCGTCAATGTCGGTGGCAAAGAGCTGGACCTTGGGCGGCTTGCTGCGGGTCTGTGCGTGCTCGCGAAGCAGGATCGCGAGCGAATACACCTCCTCGCCGGTCGCGCAACCGGGCACCCAGATGCGGATCGTATCGTTGATACCCCTGCTCTCCAAAAGTGTGGGGATGATCTGCTGCTCCAGTGCCTCGAAAGCCTCCTGATCGCGAAAGAAGTTTGTCACGCCGATCAGGAGGTCGCGGAACAGCAGCGTTACCTCTTCGGGGTCGGACCGGAGGCGATCGAAGTAGGCGGCAATTTCCTGCACCTGGAGCACCTGCATGCGACGCTGCACCCCCCGTATAAACGTCTTTTTCTTGTAGCCGCTGAAATCATGACCGACCCGGTCGAGCAGAATCTTGCAGATTTCCTGCTGTGGATCTGTCTGAAGGTCGGAATCGTCCCCGCTTGCCTCACCCGTCGGAACCGGTCTGAAGCTGTGCCTGTAGGCGATCAACCTGCCGGCCATCTGCTCGACGGGCAACATGAGGTCGACCACGCCGGCTGCGATCGCCGCGTCAGGCATGCTGGCATGCATGGATCCCGTCCCGTCCGAGACCTGGGCCAGCGTCAGTCCGCCATGTTCCTTGATGGCCTTGATGCCGAGCGCACCGTCGGTGCCGCTGCCCGAGAGCAGAACGCCGATCGCCGTTTCGGCGTAACCGTGTGCAAGTGAGGAAAGAAAAACGTCGATGGGCTTGCGTTCGACGGACGACGTCAGCGTCTGCACATGAAAAATCCCGTTACCGACAGTCACGATGGCTCCCGGCGGCGAGATATAGACATGGTCGGCTTCGATCTGCATCCCTTCGGCAACGGTGCGTACCGGCATTGGCGTACCGCGGCCGACGATCTCCGGCAGGACGCTATGTTGCCCTCGTCCGGTATGCGTGACGCAAACGAATGCCATGCCGCTGTCGGGCGGCATGTGGCGAAAGAAGCCGCGCAGTGCCTCCACCCCGCCGGCAGAGGCACCGATCCCGACGACGAACGCTGGACTGTGATCGGCCAAGCCACCCTCCCATGGCCGGGACGATCCTACTACTGCCCGCCGGCTTTAACCAAGCGGGGCTGCGTCAGTCCTGCTAGCGGCTTTTTCCATCGGCCCCCTCGATCCGGGATAGCTCCGGCGCCTCAAGTCGCATCTGCTGCAAGGCCCTTGCGTGACGTTCGGCCTCTTCGGCGTAGCGCTCGAGATCCCGGACGAGGCTGACCGATTCCCGCGTGTTGGCGTGCTGCGCGATGCGTCGCATCAACATGGCGGTTTCCTGGAAGGCGCGCGTCGTCGACCCAAGGAGACGCTTCGGTGCTCTCGCGCAGGGCAGCAGCGAGGCTGCCAGCGGTGAACGCATGACCTGTATGGCAGCGATAGCGCAGGGGTATCTTCTCACGCAGCTCGATCAGCGCACCATGACACTCCGGACAGGTGAACAGCGACGGCTCGCCCAGCCCGGCAACATCGGCTTCGGCTGCTTCGCCCGTTGCCGCTTTCAGTTCCACATCCAGCTCGCGTCTCATAGCGCCTCCCTCTGCATGTCGGCGGGTGGATCAGCCTTCACCAGCCGCTCCAGCAAGGTTGCCATGCCGCTCAGCGGCACGACGTGATCGATCATCACATGCCGCAATGCGCTCTGCGGCATCGACGGCACGGCCGCATCCGCCGGATCCTGGACGACGGTCGTGCCGCCGCACCCCTTGATGGCAGCGAGCCCGGCGGTGCCATCGTCCAGCGATCCCGTCAGGACCACGCCGATGGCGCCATTGCCATAGGCAAGGGCGGCGGACCGGAACAGTGGATCGATAGCGGGCCGCACGCGGTTCTCCTTCGCGCCCCGGCCAAGCCGAATGTATCCGCCCTTTCCCACCAGCATATGACCGTCCGGCGGCGCCACATAGATGTGCCCTGCCTTCAGCACGTCCCTCTCGATGCCGTTTTGTGCCGAAAGCGGCCCGGCGCGTCTGAGGATTTCCGGCAAGTAACCCGGGCTCTCAGGCGAGAGATGCTGAACGACAACGATGGGCGCCGGAAAGTCGGGCGGCAGACGGCCGGCGAGGTACTTCAGTGCCTCGACCCCGCCGGATGACGCCCCGATCGCGACAATCCTGGACTTCGCCATGGGCACCTCCGGGTATGTGGCTCGAACGCCGCAGCGCGCATCGGGTGCCCAGCGCGCAGGACTTCTGCTTCTGATGCGTGGACGCTCGCTCGGGGAGAAGACAACCTGCCGGCGCGAATTTGTTCTGGAATATGCCCACGGCCGCGCCATAGTACGCACGGAGGCAATGGCTTCCGCCACATGCGTCTCCCCTGGCTGGAGCGTGAAGCATGTACCGGGACATATCGGGCCACCGGCGCCCACCCGACGCGCAGCTTTCCAAGGCAGTCCTGGACCCGATCAGCTTTCACGCGGCGCTGCAGGCCGTCTTGCCGCGGCTGCGAAGCTACGCGCTGGCGCTGGCGCGCGACCACGATCGCGCCAATGATCTCGTACAGCAGACCGTATTGAAGGCGCTCGCCGCCCGGGCCACGTTCCGCGCCGGGTGCTTCGATGCCTGGATATTCCGCATTGCCCGCAATGAGTTCATCTCCACCCTTCGGGCACGATACCAGGCTGTCGAGCTCGATGGCGATGTCGAGTACGCACTGTCCTCGCCGGCGACGCAGGACAGACGGCTGGTGATGCGCGAGTTCGTGCGGGCCTTCGGGCAACTGTCGCTTCCGCACAGGGAAGCCCTCGTTCTTTCCGTGGTTTGCGGCGCCAGCTACGAACAGATCGCGCGCAGTGCCGGGGTCTCCATCGGAACGATCAAGAGCCGGGTATCGCGCGCCCGCGACGCGCTGGAGCAGGCCCTGCTCCACGGTGCGGCGCCGCCTGGCGGCAGGCGCCTAAAATCCGCCAACGGGGAAGATGGACCGGGTGCGAGGACGTCGTCGTGCCGGAAGGCCTGTTCACCAAACTACCCGCCGGACCAGCCTGTGAACGGTGCAGCGCGCGTACCTACGTAGCCTCGGTTGAGCCGCACCCCACCAAGCGGCTCTACACGCGCTACTGCTTCGAATGCCCGCGCTGCTACCACCTGATGCGGGTGACCGTGGCGCCGCGACGGCGGCAGCCGGAGGCCCACGACCGCGTGAGCCGCTTCGTGGCGGAGGCCGAGCTGCGGGTAGAGCGGCAGCAGGCTTTGGTGCGGCGGCTGCACCATGCAGGCCGGGACGCCACCCGCGCCGAAGCACTGCTGGAAGTGCTGGAGCAGTCGCTCGAGGCCTTGCAGCGCTATCAGGACCACGTGATGCGCAGCATGGCGCAAGAACAAGAAAGCGAAAGCGAAACCGGGAGCTAGCGTGGAGTGGCGCGCCCCCAGCGCGTGCCGTGTTTCCCTTCCCCCGGAGGGGGAAGGTGGCGCGCCAGCGCCGGAAGGGGGATGCCTCAACAAGCACGACGCCGCAGGTGTTGCACCATCCCCCTTTCCGCCCTTCGGGCACCTTCCCCCTCCGGGGGAAGGCAGAGGACGTGGCGGTGCTACGGCTTGAGCTCGATCTCGATGAAGACGAACTCGAAATCATTGGGATTGATGACGTCGTGCTCGACGCCGGCGGCGCGTGTGTAGGAGACGCCGGTAGCCAGCGGCGCGCGGATTTCCTGCTCGCCGGTCCAGATCGCGAGGTCCCCCGTGGTGACGGGAACGACGATGTAGTCGTAGCCGTGACGATGCCAGCCGGTATGGCCGCCCGGCGGAAAGCGCCATTCGGTGACAATGGCACGGTCGGTTTCGAGCTGCCGCGTGCTCCTGGCCTGTGGCCGTCGTGCGTCCTCTGCGCGTTCCGCCATCGCGTCCTCCATTTTTCCCGGCGAGAGTAACTCAACTCATTGAAATTTCACGTTCATCGCGCGCAGGCACGGCATGCGCCACCGCCTCCCTTGACTTGCGGCACGGGCGGGCGCATCACGCGGCCCCACGTCGCCAGGGTCCCCTAGGATCGGGCCGGACGACGAGCGATGGTGCCATCCGGCCGGGACCTTCATACGCATGACTTCTTCGGATAGCGCCGCCCCCGGTGCCCTGTCGGGGCCGGCCGCGCCGTCCCACCAGCCCGAGGTTCTCGATGCGCCGAGCGCGGATCCGCTCTCGAGCAGCGCGCAGCCGCGGGACGCGATGCTGCCGGAGCACAATCCGGAGAGCGCCGCCGCCGACCGCCACCACCCGAAGGGCGCGCTGCCGGCATTGACGCTGGCGGCGCTGGGCGTGGTCTATGGCGATATCGGCACCAGTCCGCTGTACACGATCCGGCAGGCGTTTCGCCCCGAGGGCGGCCTGTCGCCGCACGATCCCGCGGCGATCCTCGGTGTGCTCTCGCTCATCTTCTGGGCCCTGCTGCTGACAGTCACGCTCAAGTATGTCGTCCTCATCCTGCGGGCCGACAACCGCGGCGAGGGCGGCGTGCTGGCGCTGGCCCGCCTGGCGTCGGGGGCGCTCTCGGCCAAAGCCGTCCGGCAACGGGCAGTCATTCTCGTGGTCTCGATCATCGGCCTCACGCTGTTCTTCGGCGACGGGCTGATTACGCCCGCCATTTCCGTGCTCTCTGCGGTCGAGGGCCTGCAAGCCTACGAGCCGGGACTGGAAAGCTTCGTTGTCCCCATCGCCGTCGTGATCCTAACGCTGGTCTACCTGATCCAGGCCCGTGGCGCCGGGCGGGTCGGCCGCCTGTTCGGCCCCATCATGTGCGTCTGGTTTGCGGTGCTGGCCTGCCTTGGGGTCTGGCACATCGCGCACAATCCGTCAGTCCTGCTGGCCCTCAACCCCTGGTACGGGATTGTGCTGATCGACCAGCTCGGATGGACGACGTTCATCGCGCTGGGGGCCATCGTGCTGGCGATCACGGGCGGCGAAGCGCTCTACGCCGATATGGGGCATTTCGGGCGCAAGCCGATCCGGATCGCCTGGCTGGGCGTCGTGCTGCCGGCGCTGGTGCTGAACTATTTCGGCCAGGGCGCCCTGCTGATGCGCGAGCCGGCGGCGCTGGACCACTTGTTCTTCGAGCAGATGCCGGGCTGGGCCCTGATTCCGATGATTGGCCTTGCCACCGCGGCAGCCATCATTGCCTCGCAGGCGATGATCTCCGGCGTCTTTTCGCTGACCCAGCAGGCCATCCAGCTCGGGCTGCTGCCGCGCATGATCATCCGGCATACGTCCGAGACAGAGATCGGGCAGGTCTACGTGCCGCGCATGAACTGGATCATGATGACGGGCGTGATTGCCCTGGTGATCGGCTTTGGCTCGTCGACCGACATCGCCGCGGCCTACGGCATCGCCGTGACGGGCGCCATGTCGATCGACGCGGTCCTGGCGGCCATCGTTGCCGTGCGGATCTGGAAATGGAACAAATGGCTGGCGATTGCCACCTTCGCTGGCCTGGGTCTGATCGACGTCGCCTTCTTCGCCGCCAATTGCCTGAAAATCCCCGAGGGCGGATGGTTCCCGGTCGTCGTCGCGCTTGGCGCCTGGTTTGTCATCTCCACCTGGCGGCGCGGCCGGGCCGTGCTTTACGAAAAGCTGCACGGCAGTGCCATGCCCGTGGACCTCTTCCTCTCGACCATGCGCGAGGCGCCGCTGCGGGTGGCCGGCACGGCCGTGTTCATGACCGGCGACATCAGCACCGTACCGCTGGCGCTGCTGCACAACCTCAAGCACAACAAGGTGCTGCACGAGCGCGTCGTGCTGCTGCAGGTTCTGACGGTCGATGTACCGCGCGTATCCGAGGCCAGCCGCGTGGATGTGCGCCGGCTGGGCAAGGGCTTCCACTCGGTCGTGCTGCGCTACGGCTTCATGGAGCAGCCCGACGTACCTGGCGCATTGGCGCGCTGCCGCGTGCATGGCTTGCCCTATGACGAGATGCAGACCTCGTTCTTCCTCGGCCGCGAGAGCCTGGTGCCGGCCGTGCGCTCGACGCTTGGGCGGGTACGCCAGGCGCTGTTCATCTTCCTGTCCACCACGGCGCTGGCATCCAAGATCTTCTTCCGCATCCCCCCCAACCGCGCCGTCGAGCTCGGCGGCCAGGTCGAGGTGTAGCCGCCACGCACGGGAATACTTCCCCTGGAGGGGGAAGGTGGCGGGCCAGCGCCGGAAGGGGGATGCCTCCACAAGCACGACGTCAGAGGCGAGGCACCGAGCGGGTTGAGACATCCCCCTTACGCCCTTCGGGCACCTTCCCCCTCCGGGGGAAGGAAGATTTGGGATTATATGCGAACCTGATTACCCGGTTCGCTCCGCTTTACGATTCGCTCATTCTTTTGCCGTAGCAGGACGCGGCACCCCGACCGCCCTTGCCGCGGCAAAATCCCTGCGCGCCCCGCATTCCACGCTGGAACAGCCTGACGCGATGCATTATCTCACCATCCAGATGGTCAAGAAGATGGCATGAACGCAATCAGTCTGACGGACGCCAAGGCGCATCTGAGCGAGCTCGTTGATCGGGTCGCGGCGGGCGATGCGATCGACATCACCCGGCGTGGCAAGGCGGTGGCCCGCCTCACCGCCGTGACCAGACCCCGCAAGCGGATCGACGGCAAGATGCTCCGGGCACTGACGGCCGCCATGCCGCCGCAGGTGCAAAACGCCGCCGACGTCGCGCGGTCGATGCGCGATGGCGACCGCTACTGATGCTCTATCCCGACACGTCGCTGATCATCGCTGCGCTCTCGAACGAAGCCGCAACGGCTCGTGCGCAAGCTGGCTGGCCGCCTGCAAAGCTGCGACAGGTTCCGTTGCCGGTTTGACCTGCCTGGACAAGTGCCCATGAGCAGCGCGACTGGAGTCGCGCGCTCCGAACGCCTACATGTACCGCATGAACTGGGCTAATCCGGGCTGCGGCGCCAGCTTGTTTGAACAGGCCACTGGCCTCGGTTACAATCGAATATCGTTCGTATACAAACAATCGCAGCCTTGGGGGCTGCGGGAGCTGGCATGACCGCCCTCAGCCTTCAGCACGGTCTGGCCTTCGAGGACCTCTACCGCCGCGACGGTCTGGCGCGGCTGGATGCCGCTTTCGTCGCGTCGCTGGCGGCTGCCAATGCCGAGCTGCACAACCGGTTCGTTACCGCCCGTGCCAACCCCGACGCCCTGGCGAACAAGGACGAGTCGACGCTGTTGATCGACCTCGCCCCGCACCTTGAGGACTTTGTCGCGCACCTGTTCGGCGTGTCGGCCGAAGCCGCCGCCCTGCGCGCACAGCATGATCGGCTGATGCCGATCTACGACTGCAAGCGGCTCTTTGTGCAGCGCCATGCGGCGCGCGCCATCAAGGCACCGGAAGCCGCCGGACTCGACGGTGTTACCGTGAGCGCGGCGGCGAATACCGTGGTCGGTCTCGACATGGCCGATGCCTCGCACGACCTGGAAGAGCGCGAGCTGGCCTTTGCCCGGGCGGTGCACCGGCTGCTGGGCAGCGAATACAAGGTCGCGCAGCCCACGCCCGAGATCGAGGCGCTGACACGCTATGCGGCCTGGGCGCTGCATGCCGCCGAGGGCCGCAAGCGGCATCGCCCGGGCGTGCTCTTCAAGCAGCCGCACAAGCTCGACTTCGAGCATCTCGTGCCGCTGGAAACCGAGGTCATCGACGGCATCACCAGGCTGAAGCTGCCGCAGGTCCTGCAGCGGCATCGCGAAGGCTTCGCGCTGACCGACCCCGGCTTCGATCTCAACCACGCGCTGGATCAGACGCAGTACTGCATCTGGTGCCACAACCAGGGCAAGGATAGCTGCTCGAAGGGGCTGCGCGACAAGAAGACGGGCGCCTTCCAGAAATCGCCCTTCGGTGTGACGCTGGCCGGCTGCCCGCTGGAGGAGAAGATTTCCGAGATGAACCTGGTGAAAGGCCAGGGCTTCTCGGTGGGGGCGCTCGCCATCGTGGCGGTGGACAATCCGCTCTGCGCCGCGACAGGCCACCGCATCTGCAATGACTGCATGAAGGCCTGCATCTACCAGAAGCAGGAGCCGGTCGACATCCCGCAGATCGAGACGCGCACGCTGAAGGATGTGCTGGCGCTGCCCTGGGGCTTCGAGATCTATTCGCTGCTCACGCGCTGGAACCCGCTCGACCTGCGCCGTCCGCTGCCCATGGTGCCGAGCGGCCGCACCGTGCTGGTGGTGGGGCTGGGGCCGGCGGGCTTCAACCTTTCGCACCACCTGATGAATGACGGTCATGCGGTGGTGGCCATCGACGGGCTGAAGATCGAGCCGCTGGAGGCGGAAATCTCCGGCGTGAAGCCCAACGGTGCGCGCGTGCCGTTCCGGCCCATCCGCAGCATGGACGAGCTGCACGAGGATCTCGGCGACCGGGCGATGGCGGGCTTTGGCGGCGTCGCCGAGTACGGCATCACCGTGCGCTGGGACAAGAACTTCCTGAAGGTGATCCGCCTGCTGCTGGAGCGCCGCGAGGCGTTCTCGATGTTCGGCGGCGTGCGCTTCGGCGGCACCGTCACCATCGAGAGCGCCTTTGCGATGGGCTTCGATCACATCGCGCTCTGCGCCGGCGCCGGCAAGCCGACCGTGATCGACATGCCCAACAAGCTGGCGCGCGGCGTGCGCGTGGCGTCCGACTTCCTGATGGCCTTGCAGCTCACCGGCGCAGCGAAAAAGGACTCGATCGCCAACCTGCAGATCCGTCTGCCGGTCGTGGTGATCGGCGGCGGCCTGACGGCAATCGATACCGCAACGGAGTCGCTGGCCTACTATCCGCTGCAGGTCGAGAAGTTCCTGTCACGGCACGAGGCACTGGTCGCCGAACGCGGCGAGACGGCCGTGCGCGAGGACTGGAGCGTCGAGGAACGCACCATTGCCGATGAGTTCATCGCCCATGCACGCGCCATCCGCGCCGAGCGCGAGGCGGCGCGCCGCGAGGGCCGCGACCCCGATCTCGTGGGCCTGATCAATGGCTGGGGCGGCGTTACCATCGTCTATCGCCGCCGGCTGATCGACTCGCCCTCCTACACGCTGAACCACGAGGAGGTTCACAAGGCGATGGAGGAAGGCATCCGCTTCGCCGAGGGTCTCTCGCCGGTGGGCGTGGAGATCGACGCGTACGGCCATGCCAGTGCGCTGCGTGTGACCGGCGAGCAGGGCGGTGAGCGCATCGAGGCGAGCCTGCCGGCCCGCGCCATCCTGGTGGCGGCGGGCACGCAGCCCAACACGGTGCTGGCGCGCGAGGATCCCGAGCACATGATGCTCGACGGCAAGTATTTCCGCGCGCTGGACGAGAACGGGGAGCCCTGCGCGCCCGAGCGTGTCGCCAAGCCCACGGCCGTGCGGGTACTGACTTACCGCCACGGCGATGGCCGCATGGTGTCGTTTTTCGGCGACCTGCACCCCTCGTTCGCAGGCAACGTCGTGAAGGCGATGGGCGGCACCAAGCAGGGTTATCCCGTCGTCAGCCGGGTGATGGCGAAGCTGCCGGCCGCCGCGCGTGCGCCCGAAGCGATCCTTGCCGCGGCCAACGACGACTGGCGCGCTTCGGTCCATGTCGTGAACCGTCTGACGCCGACCATTGTGGAAATCGTCGTACGCGCGCCGGCGCAGGCCCGTGCCTTTGCGCCGGGGCAGTTCTACCGGCTGCAGAACTACGAGTTCCACGCGCACCGCGTCGACGGCACGCTGTTGTCGATGGAGGGCCTGGCGCTGACCGGCGCCTGGGTCGATCGTGAGAAGGGCCTGTTGTCGCTGATCACGCTGGAAATGGGCGGGTCATCGGATCTGTGCGATTTCCTGGAACCGGGCGAGGAAGTCGTCCTGATGGGCCCGACCGGCACGCCGACCGAGATCGAGCCGGACGAAACCGTGCTGCTGGTGGGCGGCGGCCTGGGCAATGCCGTGCTGTTCTCGATCGGTGCCGCCTTCCGCAAGGCCGGCAGCAAGGTGCTGTACTTTGCCGGCTACAAGCAGATGCGCGACCGCTACAAGATCGAGGAGATCGAAGCCGCCGCTGACGTGATCGTCTGGTGCTGCGATGAGGCCCCCGGCTTCATGCCGGGACGGCCGCAGGACAAGGCGGCAGCGACCAATATCGTCGAGGCGATGCGCCTCTACGCCGCTGGCGAGCTGGGCGAGCAGCCAATCCCCTTCCGCGAGGTGAACCGGCTGATCGTGATCGGCTCGGACGGCATGATGAACGCCGTGCGCCAGGCCCGGCACGGCCTGCTCGCGCCCTTCCTCGACCCGAAGCACAAGGCGATCGCCAGCATCAACAGCCCGATGCAGTGCATGATGAAGGAGATCTGCGCGCAGTGCCTGCAGCGCCAGGTCGATCCCGAAACCGGCGCCGAGACCATCGTGTTCTCCTGCTTCAACCAGGACCAGCCGCTGGACCGGGTCGACTTCCACTGCCTGCGCCAGCGCCTGACCCAGAACAGCGTGCAGGAGAAGGTGGCCTTGCAGTGGATCGACCGTTCGCTGCGCCGCGCTGGCCTGCGCGCCATCGCCGCAGCGTAGCGCAGGGCTGTCCGGAGAAATCTGGCGCTCTTTGTCCTCTCCCCGCGAAGGCGGGGAGAGGAGGGGTGTACGGCCGGATACATAGGTAACAGTTTGGACCGGATACATCGGTTACAC
>QOCQ01000021.1 GCA_003574685.1 Rhodospirillaceae bacterium SYSU D60007 | reverse complement strand
CCGGAGGGGGAAGGTGCCCGAAGGGCGGAAGGGGGATGGTGCAACACCTGCGGCGTCGTGCTGGTTGAGGCATCCCCCTTCCGGCGCTGCGCGCCACCTTCCCCCTCCGGGGGAAGGACATTCGCATATGGCGATTTTCCGTCGCCCTGAGCGCAGCGAAGGACCTTGCGGGCGCCCAACCGTGAACGCTGCTGGCGGTGAATCACCGATTCTGCCAGACTTGATCCGAACCATCGCAGGGTCCTTCGCTTCGCTCAGGACGACAACAAATATGGCGTTAAAGCCATATGCGAATGCCCTGCCCGGGGGAAGAGCGAAGTCAGGCGCTGCGGCCGCAAGTTTCCCACCCTTGCTTCTTGTTCGTGGCGCGCTCCCGGCGAGGAATCATGGGTTGCAGTTTGAAAATACGGGCTAGTGATCGTCCGTCAAATCCTCCTTGGGCAACAGGATCCACCAGCGACCGGGACTATTCATGCGGCCGGCGGAATCGGCGGCGGCAGAACCGGCGCCGAAGAACACGTCGCCGCGCACCGGCCCCTTGATGGCCGAGCCGGTATCCTGGGCCACCATCAGGCGGCGGAACAGCACAGTCTGGCCGGGCCTGCGCCAGGCCGGCCTTGTAGTATCGATGTAGACGGGCAGGCCGTAGGGAACATAAGCGGGGTCGACCGCCATCGAGCGGCCGGAGGTCAGTGTGACACCCTGTGCGCCGATCGCCCCTTCACCGCGCGTGTCCTTGAAGAAGATGTAGCGCTCGTTCTTGCGCATCGCTTCACGCGCCTTGGCGGGATTCTCCTGCAGCCAGTTCCGGATCGCGGGCCATGTTGCCTGATCCTCCGGCAATGCCCCTTCCTCGACCAGCACCCGCCCCAGCGCCGTATAGGGCTGGTTGTTGCTGCCATCGAAGCCCACCCGCATCACGCCACCTTCGGCAAGCGCAATGCGGCCGGACCCCTGCACCTGCATTTCAAACAGGCCAATCGCGTCGTCGACATAGGCGAGCTCGAGGCCCCTGCCCCGCAACGCACCGCTCTCGATTTCCGTGCGGGTCAGATAGGGCTTGTTGGCCTCAAGGTCGGGCGGGCGGCGATAGACCGGAATGGTGAAACGGCGGCTGGGCACGCGGCTGCCCCTGACGACAGGCTCGTAGTAACCGGTGAACTTGCCGTCGGTACCTGGGGCCGACACGGCCAGCACGTCGAAATTGTGCTCGAAGAAGCTGCGCGCCGCGCTGTGGTTGTCCCGCGAGATTCCCAGCGCCGCAACGCAGACCCGTCGCCATGCCTCGGCGCTCGTGCGAATCTCGCCGGCGCTGGTGAGAATGCGGGTGCCCTCGCCGTTCGACAGATGCGGGCAGGAGCGGCGCAAGGCCGCAACCGCTTCCGCCTGCTGATCGAGCGACCAGCCGGGCAAATCGCTGAAGCGCGCTGGCGTCAGTGTCGGACGCTGGCTTGGCTGAACCACGCCGTCAGCACATCCGGCCAGCACCAGCACCGCGAACAGGGTCGCCGGCAAGGCACGCGATATCCGAGCGGCCCCCTTCCCCGCGGCCGTTTTCTTGCTTTTCATCGCCCCGATCCTAAAGCAATCGGCGGGCAGCACAACCCGCAGCGCCCACGGATGGGAAACCCGGATCGTGGCGATGTCGGGGCGGAGAGGTCGGGCTAGAAGCCAGCGCCTGGCTGCACGCGCAGCCTGCTCATTCGGATGCGGTGCGCACCAGCAGCCAGTTGGGATCGTCGGAGCGCGTATCGCGCGCGAACGTCCAGAGGTCCGTCACGCGCTCGACCGTGTTGGGATTGCCATCGACCGCCAGGCCGTCGGCATCACGGGTGACGTTGATCTGCTCGGTGACGAATCGCACCGTCACCAGTGCCCGCGAGCCGTCCATGCGAGCGTCAACGATGTCGCTGGACAGAAAGCCGATCAGGTTCGTTTCCAGCGTCTGCCGCCGCGACTCGCGCTCGCGGATGGCTGACTCGAAGCTGATAAAGGTCGGGCCGTCCAACAGCGTGCGCAGGGTTCCGACGTCGCCCTTGGCGAAAGCACCGACGATCATTTCGAACGCGCCCCGCGCCCCGCTGCCGAAGCCTGCGCCATCGAATGACGGGTCGGCGGCGCGAATGCGTGCCACGCCGTCGGCCGCCGCAGCAGCCACCTCGACCGGCGCCGCCCCGCCAGCGGCCGGGCGCTGCTCGGGCTGCCGTGGCATGTTGATGACATTGCCGCCATCGCGACGCGGTTCGTTCGCGGGAAACTGCGGCGGCGCCGAAGGCGGCGTGAACGGATCCTGGGTCGGCGGACGCTCGTTACCGGTGCGGCGTCCCAGCACGGAACGCAGCCTCAGAACAAGGAAGACCGCCACAAGTGCGATCAGGATGATGTCGATGTTGCCCACGGGTACCCCCGGAACAAAGCCGGCCCCGAGCCGTCACGAGTTACATAAGGGGTGGGCGCACAAAGGGCAAGGACGAGCGGCCCGCAAGCCTCGCTAAAGGGCCCGAAATGCCGGGTGCAAGCGCGCGCTTGCCACCTTTCCGGCACTATGCCGCCAAAACGACCAGATCCACGGGCGTCGATACGCCAGCAACGCTCCGGTTTCGCCGCACCTCGCGGTCGGCAATGGGTACGTACCCTTGGCGGAGCGCTGCGTCGTAGGTCGCAGCATCGCAGAGCGCACGCACATTCTCTTCCTTCGTATGCTTCTCAAGCTTGGCCGCAAGATTCACCGCATCGCCGATGACAGTGTATTCCAGCCGGTCGCCATCGCCGACTGCGCCGAAGACCACCCGGCCCGCCGCCAGCGCCATGCCAATGCGCACCGGCGGCAGGCCCTCTGCAATGCGCTGGGCATGCCAGGCATCGGCCGCCGCCATGACCGCATCGGCGGCCCGCAGCGCGTCGGCGGCCCACGTGTCGCCTGGCCGCGCGGCGCCAAAGGAACTCAGGATGCCATCGCCGAGAAACTTGTCGATGCTGCCGCCGGCCCGCTGGATCGCGGGGCATATGCGGCCCTGATACTCCTGAAGGAGCTTCACGACGGCGCCGGGCATCAGGGTCATCGACAGGCGTGTGAAGTCGCGCAGGTCGGTGACGAGGATGGCCGCGTCGCGGAGCTCCCCGTGCCCGGCTGCGATCCGCAGCTCGCTGCGCCGGATGCGATCCGCGACCTCGGGCGCGAGGAACCGCGAGAGGTCCTGGGCCGCCGTGCGTTCGGCAGTGGCCCTGACCAGCAGACGGCGCGCACGTGTGAGGGCCAGCGCCAGCAGCAGCGTCACAATCGCCACCGCCACCATCTTGTCGACCTCGGCGCCGATCAGCGTCGCATTCGATGTCATGTACTCGATGAAATCGTGTGTCTGGTTAGGCGGGCCGCCAATGCCGCTCAGCACGATCAGCAGCAGCACCACCCAGCCCAGAATGCCCATGGCGCCCGTGAACAGCACGTAGCGCGCCTCGAAGCGCAACGCCCGCAGGGCGATGAAGATGAAGATGTAAACGAAGGTGGGTGCTTTGAGATAGAAAGCGGCGGCCTGTCCATACTTGATATGGAAGCTCCAGATCACCGCCATCAGCAGCGCCATGTCGACCACGGCTGACCCATAGAGCATCCAGGGCGTGAGGCGATGGCGCAGCGCGAGGAACAGGCGCCACAATGTTGCCAGCGCGTAGATCACCAGCGCGCCGAACACGAACTCGACCTGCGCCAGCGCGTGGCGCAACGGCGCAAGCACCGCGACCGCCGGATCCACGCCCAGCACGATGGCAAGAAAATCGAGGGCATCGGCCAGGGTGGCAATCTGGATCTGGCCCTCGGCCATGGGCGCCGTGGCATAGAGCGTGGCGAACAGCCCCGTGGCCAGCAGTTGCGCCACACTGACAAGGATTTCGCTGCGTTCCTGCTGGGCGCGGATCGCGTCAAGCACGCGCGCGGGCGGCTCGTCCTCGCGCGTGTTGTCCATCAGCCACGCGCGCAGCCATGCGATGAAGCCTTGTACCGCCATGCCCCACTCACATTTTGCGCAGCCAGAGGCTGGTCGGGAAGGCCGCCCGATGGCCGGGCAGCGTGGCAGCGACCGATCCGGCCAGCCGGTCCGCAAGGCGCGTGCGCGCGAAATGGCTGGCAAACAGCACCGTCCAGCCGCATGTCAGCAGGGGCATGATAGCGAGCTGTTCGTTGTAGTTGCGCCACGCCCATGCGCGCGGATAGTCGTCGGGCAACAGCACGTCATGGATATGCACGACAACGCCCGCGGGCAATTCGGGCAGCACGCGATTGAGCAGGAAATCGACATCGCTGCCCGGCATCAGGACATGGCTCGAATCGATGAAGAGGACGTCGGCGGACGCCAGCGAAGCGAACATTGCAAGCTCGGCGTCGTGCACGGTGCGCGGAATCAGGCGCACACGAGGCAAGGATGAAATGTCGGCGCGCGGCGCGGGGTCGATCGCAACAAGATCGGCATTTATGTCAGCATCGGCCAAAGCACGCGCGAGGAAGCGTGTGGAATGGCCGGAGCCAATCTCGACGATGCGGCGCGGGACGAGGTCGCGGACAAGTGCGTAGGCGGCACACGCGTCAAGGGTGGGGAACCACGCCTGGTCGAAGCGCGGATGACGGCCTGGCCATGACCCTCCGGCGGGGGCCGCGCCCGACGCCATGGCACGCAAGGACTCGGCAAGGGCGTCGATGCGGTCAAGGACAGCGATGAACGCGTCTTGTCTGTCGCGGAACAGACGCTCGACCGCCGTATAGGCGGGCGAGTGGCCGGCGGACGGCAGGGTATCGGCGTAGCGGTAGGGGATGAACCAGCCGGCGCGGCGCCAGCCGCTCAGGGTCGCCAGCCCCAGCCGCAGGCGGCGCCATTTCTCGCGCGGGGTCATGGCGGAACGCCGGCGATGCGATCACGCCGTCATGGCGCGATCACCATGCCTTCGCGGGCGACCATCACGCGTGGCTGGCCGTTTGGCGCCGTGCCCGGTCGGGCGGTCCGGGCATCGCGTTCCACGCCGTCCATGAAGTCGTCATCATGCGAAGGGTCGTGATGGAAGATGACAAGGGTACCGACATTGGCCGCGTCGGCCACGCGAATGCCCTCCTGCCATGTCGAGTGGCCCCAGCCGCGATAGGACGGATACTCAGCGTCCGTGAAGGTTGCGTCGTAGATCATCACATTGGCGTCGCGGCAGAGATCGACCACGACCGGATCGGGCGGCCCGCCGCGGTGTTCCGTGTCGGTGATGTAGCAGATCGACTTGCCGCCGTGCTCGATGCGGTATCCCGTGGCTCCGTTCGGGTGGTTCAGCGGCGCCGTGCGCAGGCGCACACCGGGGGCAGGCCGCAGGGTTTCGCCGCTGCGGAAATCACGGAACTCGACCTTGGCATTGAAGATGTCGAGCGTCACAGGATAGAGCGGCGCCATCATGAGCTGCTTGACCACATCGACCAGCCGCAGGATCGGCGCCAGGTGGCCGGCCCACAAACGCACCTTGTTTTCATGCGTAAACAGCGGTTTGAAGAAGGACAGCCCGCAGATGTGGTCGAAATGCGTGTGGGTGAAGAACAGGTCCAGCTCGAGATTGCCCGCGGCCCCGGCGCACAGCGACTCGCCCAGAAGCCGCAGGCCGGTGCCGGCATCGAAAATCAGACGCCGCCCGCCGACGGTAACCTCCAGGCAGGAGGTGTTGCCGCCATATCGGACATATTGCGGTCCGGCACAGGCAATCGACCCCCGTACGCCCCAGAACTTGACCGCGAAAACGCTTGCCACGCGCCTCTCCTCCCAGCGCTGACCCGTGCCCGCACCGATAGCACGACGGCGGTGCCCCGTCCGCACCAGCATGGATGCGAAAAGCTGCGGGATTCGTTGCATTTACCCCCTGATCGGGAGCAAAATGTAAAGATCAGGCGCCGCGGATGGGATGCAGCGCCAGGATGGGAGCATGAGAACCGCCAAGTTCGGGATTGGTCAGGTGGTCAAGCACCGGATCTACCCGTTCCGGGGTGTGATCTTTGACATTGATCCGGTGTTCTCGAACACCGAAGACTGGCTGATGTCGATCCCGGAGGAGGTACGCCCGCGCCGGGACCAGCCATTTTACCACCTGCTGGCGGAAAACGCGCAGACCACCTATGTCGCCTACGTGTCCGAGCAGAACCTGCTGCCGGACAGGAGCGGCAAACCCGTCGGCCATCCCCAGATCGGCGAGCTGTTCTCAGACTTCCACGGTTCGCACTACGAACCACGGCACATTCGCGCCCACTAGCAGCGTATTTCCTCATGTGATGTCATGCCCTTGGCGGCGCGCGTTCCCACGCGCGGCCTAGGTGACACGAGGATTTGGGCGATGCGGATATGGGTTTCGGTGGTTGTGGGCGTGGTATTCGCGGTGGGAGCCGGGTCCCCGGCCGCGGCGCAGATCCCGCCGGAGTGGCCGGCGGCAGCACGGGCTGTGCTGGGCGAGCTGGAGAAGGGTACGGCCATGGCCGACCGGCCCTTCAAGGATGAAAGCCGCCTCGGATGGCGCCTGGCGCGCAAGTGGCGCCTGCACAACAACCGCAACGTGGCCATAGAGCTCGGCGAATACCTCGGCATGGTGACGCTTTGCCGCTGGTCGGGCTGCGCCAAGGACGCGGTCGCCGGCCGCACCATCGCGCAGCGTGCCGATCAGGTGAAGGCAGAGAAGAAGAAGCACGCCGACGATTACGCCATGGTCGACGCCTCGCTCGCCTGGCTCAACAGGCTTGAGGGCCCCGGCACGGAGCCGGCCCGGAAGAACGCAGCCCTCTGGGGGCCGGACAAGAATCCCGCCGCGGCCGATTTCGCGATGTCCAATCTCTATGCGCTGGGCTGGATCCTCGCCCGCGAGCAGCCCGACCCCGCGCGCCAGGCCGCCATGATGGGTATCTTCGGGCTCTATGTTTACGGCAAGGGCTGGTACGGCGAGCAGTGCCTGGACATCACCAAGGTCGCGGCCGTGCTGGACGCGCCGCCCACGGTCGGTCGTTGCAACTGACCGTGAGCGGCCGCGGCTGCCGAACGCCTACTGCGCGGCGATAGACTCGGCAACGAAGCGCTTCTTGTCGAAATCGTCGGCGACGCGCGCGTCGTTGTCGAGGATCTGCCGGGCGTCGATCTTGGCGTATTCCATCACGCCCATGTCGCCCAGCGCCTTCTGCACCTTGGGCCCGAACAGGCCGATATCCTTCAGGATGGGCACGATGCGCGTGAACAGCCGCGTGCGGAAGGCCTGCATGACGCCGGAGTTGTAAGCGTACTCCATCAGTTTGTCGACCGGCAGGCCCGAACGCATCCAGACCTCGGCCTGGTTGAATCGGTCGCGCATAAAATAGAGCGCCTCGACGCAGAACTCCTCGCGCTCGGCACGCTCATGGTCGCTGAGCTGCGGATAGTATTCGCGCAGGGCCAGCCGCCCGAACGTCACGTGGCGCGCCTCGTCCTGCATCACGTAGGCGTTCACCGCGCCGGCGAGATTGTTCTTGGCCTGGTCGCGGATGCGCTGGAAGGCGGCCAGCGCCAGACCTTCGATCAGCACCTGCATGCCGAGATAGGTCATGTCCCAGCGCTGGTCGGAGAGCGTCTGCTCCAGCAGGTTCTTCAGCGACTCCGTGATGGGATAGGCCATCCGGAATTTCTCGTGGATCAGCCGCTTGTAGACCTCCACATGACGCGCCTCGTCCATCACCTGTGTGGCGGCGTAGAACTTGGCGTTCATGTCGGGCACGGTGTTGACGATCTTGGCGGTCGCGATCAGCGCGCCCTGCTCGCCGTGCATGAACTGGCAGATGGTATGGGCCTGCAGGTTCCAGCGCAGCCACACCTTCTCCTTCTCGGTCATCTTCTCCCAGAACTCGGAGCCGTAGATCGGGATCGCCTCATCGGTCATCCCCATGGGATTGTCCTCGAACAGCTCCTGCGACCAGTCGAGCCGGTCGGTGGCGTTCCACTGCTGCTTCTTGCCCTTTTCGTACAGATCCAGCAGCTCGGCCGAGCCATCCTCGTATTCCCAGGTGAAGTGCATCTCCGTCTTGCCGTCGAACTTCCATTCCGTGATGTCGACGGGAAGCTGGTAGATCTTCGTACTGGTCATGCTGCGGCCTCCTGGGTCACGACGATGCGCGACGCCCCGCCGGAATCAACACCCGCTGCAGGCCGCCGCTTCCTCTCCGGGAACGCACAAATTATGACGCTGCGTTCATTTTTCGCGCCGAAGCTATCACGTTCCGCTGGCACTGTCAGCGGCGATTCCGCATAAGGCGGCGGCGTGGCCACCCATCCCGGGGCTGCGCGAGGCGCCATGGCCGGGGACGTTGGATGTCGTACCATCAGTTGCGCGTAGAACGCATCGTGCAGGAAACGCCAGACGCACGTTCCTTCGTGCTGGCCGTGCCGGCCGAGCTGAAGGAGCGCTTCCGCTACCGCGCCGGCCAGTTTCTGACCTTCAGGGTGCCACACCCGGATGGCACAGTGGCCCGCTGCTATTCGCTCTCCAGCGCGCCGGAGACGGACGCGAAGGCCAAGGTGACGGTCAAACGGGTGGCGGGCGGCCGCGGCTCGAACTGGTTCCATGATTCGCTGAAGGAAGGCGCGACGCTGGACGTAATGGCGCCCGCCGGACGCTTCGTGCTGAACGGCGGCGCCGCACCGTTGCTGCTGTTCGCCGGAGGCAGCGGGATCACCCCGGTGATGTCGCTGATCAAGAGCGCGCTGCGGACGACGGAGCGGAGTATCCGTCTGTTCTACGCCAACCGCGATACTGCATCGGTGATCTTCCATGCCGAGTTCGAAGCGCTTCAGCGTGCCTATCCCGGCCGGCTGGAGGTGCGCCATCATCTCGATGACGCGCAGGGGCTGACCACCGCAGCCGAAATCCAGCAGGTGCTGGCTGGCTTCGAGAGCGCCGACTCCTATCTCTGCGGACCCGCGCCTTTCATGGCGCTGGTCGAGGAGACGCTGCTGGGGGCGGGCGTGCCGCGCAACCGCGTGCGGATCGAACGCTTCGAGGCCTCGGGCAACGACGCCGTGCCGGTGGCACCGCCGGATGACGGCGAGGTCGTGCCCGCATTCGTCACCATCCATTTCGAGGGCAAGGCGCACAAGGTGCCCTACCGCAAGGGCCTGTCGCTGCTCAATGCCGCACGCGAGGCGGGCCTGTCGCCCAACTCGGCCTGCGAGGAGGGCTTCTGCGCCTCCTGCGCCGCCAAAAAGATCAAGGGCAGGATCGTGCTGGCCAACAACGACATCTACACCGAAGAGGACCTCGCCAGCGGCTGGATCCTCACCTGCCAGGGCCACGCGTTTGGGGAAGACGTCGAGATCACATACGACGTGGTCTAGCCTCCCTTGATCATTGCGCGGGTGGCGTTGAGGGTGAGTTCGATGAGCTGGGTTTTCAGCTTCGTCTCGCCGGCGCGGGCGTAGTCGTTGACGTAGACCTCCTGCAGCTCGATCGACTGCTGGATGTTGCCGCGGTCCAGCACGTGCAGCTCGATGCGGGGTATCGGGTCGCCCGAGGTACGGAACTTGTAGAACGGCGAGGCGTATTTGCCGCCGGCGATGGTGACGATGGCATCGACATCGGCGCCCTCGCCGAAGCTGATGTTCTCGCCGCGCGCCCAGGTGAAGCCCTCGACCTTGAACCAGCCGACATACTGGCGCGGCTCGCGCGCATCGCCTTCCAGGCCCTCGACCTTCATGAATGCCGTTTCCGTCACCGCTGCCTCCCTGAACGCGAGGCCGCCATGCTACCCTCCCCGCGAACCTCGACAAAGGCTGCCGCAGGAGAATTGTCTTGGATTTCCGGCTTCTGGACTACTCAACTTCCGGCCATATCGCCGAGATCACGATGCGCCGCGCGCCGGTCAACGCCATTGACCATGCCCTGATCGACGAGATCAACGCCGCCTACCGCGAGGCCAGGCGCGACCCTGATGTGCGCGCCATCATCCTGACCAGCGCCTTCGACAATGCCTTCAGCGCCGGCATGGACCTGGCGATGATCCGCCATGCGCGCGGGCTCGACCTGCGCCGCTATCTCGAGAAGCTCTATTTCGAGATGCACGACCTTCAGTACCGCCTGGGCAAGCCAACGATCGCCGCCCTGACCGGGCCGGCGCGCGCCGCCGGCGTGACGCTGGCCGTGTCATGCGACGTGATCGTGGCCAGCGAGACGGCGAGTCTCGGCTATCCCGAGATCGATGTCGGTGTCATCCCGGCGATGCACTTCGTCCACCTGCCCCGCCAGATTGGCCGCCACAAGGCCTTCGAACTGCTGTTCGGCGGCAAGCCAATCTCCGCCCGGGAAGCGGAGCACCACGGGCTGGTGAACCACGTCGTGCCGCCCGCCGAAGTCAAGGACAAGGCCCGGGCACTGGCGCGCGACTTCGCCTCCAAATCGCCACTGGTCATGCAGCTCGCGCGCGATTCCTTCATGCGCGCCAACGATTTCGAGTATCGCCGCGCCATCGAGAACGTCGTCGAGACGATCTGCAACATCATCGAAACCGACGACGCGAAGGAAGGCCTGAACGCCTTCAACGAAAAGCGCCGCCCGCGATGGTAGCCGCGCCACCGCCCACTACGGCTGCAGCCTGTACCCACCCTTGTCGGTCACCAGGATGGCGGCGTTGGCCGGATCCTTCTCGATCTTCTGCCGCAGCCGGTAGATGTGCGTCTCCAGCGTGTGGGTGGTGACGCCGGCGTTGTAGCCCCACACTTCGCCCAGCAACTGGTCGCGGCCCACCGGGCGGGTGCCGGCACGGTAGAGGTACTTCAGGATCGAGGTTTCCTTCTCGGTCAGCCGCACCTTCTTCTTGCCGCCCTTCTCAAGCAGCATCTTGGCGGCGGGCTGAAACTCGTAGGGACCGATCTGCAGGATCGCATCCTCGCTGCGCTCGTGCTGGCGCAGATGGGCGCGCAGCCGGGCCAGCAGCACGTTGATGCGGAACGGCTTGGTGACGTAGTCGTTGGCGCCCGAATCGAGACCCAGGATAGTGTCGGCATCGGTATCGGCCGCCGTCAGCATCAGGATCGGCGCGCGCACGCCCTCGCGCCGCATCAGCCGGCAGATGTCGCGGCCATCGCCGTCCGGCAGCGCCACGTCGAGCAGGATGGCGTCGAAGAGCTGCTTCTTGGCGATCTCCAGCCCCTCGGCGCCCGTGGCCGCCTGGGTGGTGGCGAAGCCGTCGTAGAGCTCGAGCTGCTCGACCAGCACGGCACGCAGCGAGGCATCGTCATCGATCAGGAGGATTTTTTTGCCCTTCATCGTGGTCTGTTGTCCCGGGTTGGCCGCAACGGTGCCGCCACCGGCAGCAGACTCGGCTACGGACGAGGGATTGGTTTGCATGGCTTATACCATTGGATGGGTGCGGGCGGCCATGATGCCGCCAGCAGGGCATCCCGGCCCCTCACGCCCGTTCACGGTCCGGTTAGTTTCATACGCCCAGCAGGCTTCTGATATGCGGCCAGACCGGGCCGGCAGGATCAAACACGCGATCCACGATCGAGAAGTGATTGTCGCCCGGGCATTCCACCACTGCCAGCAGTGGCGCGCCGGCATGGCGCAAGGCTGCGGCGTAATCGCGGGTCTGGCGCACCAGCTCGGGCAATTCGGCCGCACCCACGGTCAGCACCATCGGCGGCGCCTCGCGGCGGATATGGCGCAGCGGGCTCAGCAAGGCAGCTTCGGTGGCGTCCATACGGCAAGCCGCGTTGAGATAGCTCAGCCGGGTCGGCTCGAGGTCGAACAGCCCGGAAACCGGCACCGCGCCCGCCAGGGCCGCGGCCGGCAGCCCGCGGGCCGACCAGTCGGTATGCGCCAGACTGGCTGCGATATGGCCGCCGGCGGAATGGCCAGCCACCACCAGCCGCTGCGGGTCAAGTCCGAACTCGCCCGCGTGCCCATGCAGCCACCGCACTGCCTCGCGCGTCTGCTCCACCAGCGTGCTCATGCTGACATCAGGACAGAGGTCATATGTCGCGGCGATGTAAAGTGCGCCGCTGCCTGTCACCACCGGCGCCGGAAACGAATAGCCGTCCTTGTGATTGCCCTGCCAGTAGCCGCCATGGAAGTAGAGCAGTCCCGGCCATCCTCCGTCAGGGACCGGCCCGGCCGGCGCAAACACATCCAGCCGCTGCCGCTGTGAAGGACCGTAAGCGAGGTCCAGCCTGACGGCGGCCGCACTGGCTCGTACTTTGGCGCTCTCAGCGGCCCAGCGCTCCACGTACCGTGTCTGGAAATCGGGCACGGCCTGCCGGTTGTTGTAGGCGCGGTCGAGCCCCGCCTGGTCAAAGTCGCGGTAGATCAGCGTGGTCATATGCGATTTGAGCGCGGCCGTGCACGTGCCGGCAAGCGGCCATTCCGGCCTGATGGTTCAATCACTCATGACTGTGGTAAAAGGCGCCTATGCCAAGCACCTCCTTCCGCCGCGGCGATGCGCGCCAGCCCGAAGCGGCGGTCGCAACGCCCATGGCCGCCGTCGAGCGCGCCGTGGCCGAGCTGCGCCGTGGCGGCGTGGTGCTGATACGCGACAGTGACGGTTCCGCCGGGCTGGTGGCCGCCGCCGAATCCTGCGGCGATGCCACATTGGGGCGGCTGCGCGGGCTTTCCAGCGACGCCCCGGTGCTGGTGACGACGCGGCGGCGGGCCGAGGCGGTAGGTTTCGAGATTCCGCCGCACCTGGCGGGCGGCATGGGTGCGGCCAACAAGCCCGTGACACTGGACCTGCCCTCGGGCGTGCCGGTCGACGTCATCCTGCACCCCACCGCACCCGACCAGCACGGACATATCGCCACGCGCCATCTGTCGCGGCCAGCCGCCAGCCACGCCCCGTCCATCGCCGAGGCGGCAGTCGAGCTTGCCAAGCTGGCGCGGCTGATGCCGGCGGTGGTGGTGGGGCCGCTGCCGCGCGACCGCACGCGGGCATGGCGCGACTGGGCCGCGGCGCGCGACGCGATCTACGTCGATGCCGCCGACGTGCGCGCCTACGAGCAGCTCGCAGCTTCGGAACTGCGGCCCGTGGCCGACGCGCGTGTGCCGCTGGAAAACGCCGAGAATGCGCGCATCGTGGCATGGCGCCCGGGCGACGGTGGCAAGGAGCATCTCGCCATCGTGATCGGCGAGATCGATCCCACCGCCCCGGTGCTGATACGGCTGCACTCGGAATGCTTCACCGGCGACTTGCTGGCCAGCCTGCGTTGTGACTGTGGCGAGCAGCTTCGCGGGGCGATCGCGGAGATCGCCCGGCACGGCTCGGGCGTGCTGCTTTATCTGGCCCAGGAAGGGCGCGGCATCGGGCTGGTCAACAAGCTGCGCGCCTACCAGCTCCAGGACGGCGGCTTCGACACGGTAGATGCCAACGAGCAGCTCGGCTTCGACGCCGACGAACGGCTCTACTGGCCGGCCGCCACCATCCTGCGCCAGATGGGCATCGCCAAGGTGCGGCTGATGACTAACAACCCCGAGAAGATCGGACAGCTCGCCTCCTACGGCATCGAGGTGGTCGAGCGGGTGCGGCACGTTTTCCCCGCCAACGGCCACAACGAGAAGTACCTGCGCACCAAGGCCGAAAAGAGCGGACATCTGTTCTGAACACGGCTGCAGATTCCTCTTGCAGCCGCCGGCCAAAAGAGATAGTGAGCGCATACTCATAATCAGTACCGCTCACGGAGCCAGCCAATGGCCGCCCGGCCGCTCAATGTCGAGGACCCGAAGCTCTTCCACCACATGCGGCCGCAGGATGCTGCCGTCTTCGCCATGGCGGCGCGCGTCTACAGCGTCTACATCGCCGTACGACGCACCAATGAGGAAGCGCTGCAATACATCGGCCAGAAGGGCTATGTGCCCAAGCGGCTGGACTGCAAGGCCAAGACCGCCGATTTCGACGCCATCATCAACGGCTCGGTCTACAAGACCGCAGGCCTGGTTGCGGATCCCCACGTGGTGGGCGCCGTGGCCTACACCGCCGGCAAGTACACCAAGGCGCTGAACGAGTGGGAGAAGTTCCGCAGCCACCTGGCGCCAGTGGGCGCCGACGGCCGGCTGCCGCTCTACCTGCCGCCCGACCGCTCCTACACGGTGCAGATGGACCCTTCGAGCGTCCATTACGGCTGTGTGATGCTGAGCCCCTACGGGCTGCGCACCAACGCGCACTACGTGCACGGCGATTACGACCTTTATGCCATCGTGCCGACCGGCGACAAGGCCTCCAACGTTTTCGTCGAGGAGGAGCGGCTGGGCCAGAAGCATGTGCGCGGCAAGGAGCTGCTGGACGTGCAGAATTTCGTGAACTCGCGCATCGGCGTACCGATGGTGCTGCATGGCGCGCAGGAACACTACAGCGACGACGTGAACGACCAGATCGATGTGTTCTTTCCCGACGGCGTCACGGTGAAAAGCTATCTCGGCCCCGAGGCCATCCGCCTGCTCTACCAGCAGGAGTTCGCGGGCCGCCCGCTGCACAAGGCCGGCACCCCCACCACCCCCGCCGGCGGCCTGTGGAAGCGCGGCTAGCATCGCTGGGGGTGCGCCACTCCAGTGGCGCCCTGCCCGGAGCGACAGGGCAGGGCAGCTCTTCGCATCGTCGACGACATGCAGCGCGCCGGATTGGCGCTCCGCCAACGCGCCACTGGAGTGGCGCGCTTCCAGCCCAAAGGCCGGGATGACAGGCGTGCGGTTCAACCGCTAGGGTCCGGCTCCTTGCCGCACCTGTAGCGAGCCCCGCCGTGACTCTGCCGACCATTGCTTCACTCGCCGCCGATCTTGCCGCTGGCCGCACGACCAGCCGCGCACTTGCCGAGCAGGCGCTGGCACGCATCGCCGATCCGGCCGGCGAAGGGTCGCGCACTTTCATCAAGATCTACCACCAGCAGGCGCTGGCTGCCGCCGACGCCAGCGACGCGCTGCGCAAGGCCGGCATCGTGCCCTCGCCGCTGGCCGGTATCCCGGTGTCGATCAAGAATCTGTGCAACGTGGCGGGCGAGACGACTCTGGCGGGATCGAAGGCGCTGGACGACGCGCCGCCAGCAGCCGCCGATGCGCCGGTGGTGGGGCGGCTGCGCGCGGCCGGCGCGGTGATCGTCGGCAGCACCAACATGAGCGAGTTCGCCTTCTCCGGCGTTGGCACCAATTCGCATTACGGCACCCCGGGCAATCCCGCGGACCGCAGCCGCGTGCCCGGCGGCTCGTCGTCGGGCGCCGCCGTCTCCGTCGCCGACGGCATGGCCGTGGCCGCGCTGGGAACCGATACCGGAGGCTCGGTGCGCATCCCGTCCGCGCTATGCGGCATCACTGGCTTCAAGCCGACGGCGCGGCGTGTGCCGATTGACGGCGTGGTGCCGCTCTCGACCTCGCTCGACTCGATCGGGCCGCTGGCGGCGTCGGTCGAATGCTGCGCCATCATCGATGCCATCTTCGCGAGCCAGCCGATCGACGTGCCGGCGCCGGCGCGGCTGGGCGCACTGTCGTTCGCGGTCCCGAAGCACTACGTGCTGAACGATCTGGACGCGACGGTGTCCGCCGCCTTCGCCCGCGCGCTGTCAGCCCTGTCGGCAAGCGGCGTGCGCATCACCGAGATCGGTCTGCCGATGCTCGACGAGCTGCCCGCGATCAACGCCAAGGGCGGCTTTGCGGCCTCCGAAGCATATGCCTGGCATCGTGCGCTGCTGGCGCGGCGCGCCGCCGACTACGATGCCATCATCGCGCCGCGCATCCAGCGCGGTGCTGACATCAGCGCCGCCGACTACATCGACCTGCTCGGCCGGCGTGCGGATCTGCAGAAGCGGGTTGCCGCGGTGACCGCCGATTTCGACGCGGTGGTGATGCCCACCTGCCCCATCGTCGCGCCCCGCATCGCCGAAGTGGCGACGCCCGAGGGCTTCACACACAACAACCTGCTGCTGTTGCGCAACTGCACGGTCGGCAACTTCCTCGACCGCTGTGCGCTCTCTATCCCCTGCCACCGCCCCGGCGAATTGCCGGTCGGCTTCATGGTGATGGGCGAGACCATGACCGACCGCCGCACGCTGGCCATCGGCCGCGCGGTAGAGGCAGTGCTGCGCGGCACATCTTCATAATCCTTCCCCCGGAGGGGGACGGTGCCCGAAGGGCGGAAGGGGGATGGTGCAACACGTTCGATGCCTCGCTTTTGACACCGTGCCTGTGGCGGCATCCCCCTTCCGGCGCTGCGCGCCACCTTCCCCGGGGGAAGGCTTATGAAAGCCATATGCGAATGCCCTGCCTGGAGAGAAAAGCCGGAAAGACCCGCTTATGCGATTGCCCTCACATTCCCAGGGCAAGGCAAGCGGCGCCGCGCGGGGCGTTACTGCCTGGTCAGGCTGATGTGGTAGCTCTTGCCGCCGCTCGCGCTCTGCCAGGTGCCCTGCAGCTTGCCGCCCTTGTTCTGCAGGCTTACCTGCGCCTTGCCGGTCGTGGTGAATGCGATGCTGTCGGCGGTGATCTTGCAGGCGCCTACAGACGCCGGTCTCGATGTCTCCTTCGAGTTCCACGTGCACTTGCCGTCGGCGCTGACCGTCATGATCCGGTCGGGACCCTCGGTGCCGCTGTAATTCTCGAGCTTGCCTTTCCAGGTGCCGACGGCCCATTGCGGCGTCTGCGCCTGTGCGGACCACGCGGCGACTGCCATAGCGATGAGCGCCACCCATCCCGGACTGCGCATTGGCTTCTCCCCCGTTTCTTGCCGCTATTTTCAAGTCCATGCAGCCTTTGCGCAAGTACCGTTTCAGTGAGAGAACCACACCCACGGACGGTCGGTGTGGTCGCGTGCCTGCCACACTGCAATCCGGTCCTTGTGAGCGAGGGTGATACCAATGGCGTCCAGACCGTCGAGCATGGCCTGGCGGCGTCTGGCATCGATCTCGAAGGGAATCTCGCGCCCTCGCGGTGAAATCACCATCTGGCGCTCCAGGTCAATGGTAACGCGCGCGTTTCCGGGTGCCGCACGCGTCTCCTCAGCCAGGCGTTCCACTTCCGCGCGCGGCAGCGCGACGGGCAGCAAGCCGTTCTGGAAGCAATTGTTGTAGAAGATGTCCCCGAAACCCGGCGCGATGACCGCCCGGATGCCCATGCCCATCAACGCCCAGATCGCGCCCTCGCGGCTGGAGCCGCAGCCGAAATTGTCACCTGCCAGCAGAATGGGCGCGCCGCGCCAGGGCGGCTGGTTACAGACGAAGTCGGGGTTCTCCGTGCCATCGGGCCGATAGCGCAGCGATTCGAAACACCAGGGACCCAGCTCCGCCTTCGACAGGTTCACCAGCCGCTCGATGCGGATCACGACATCGGTATCCACGTTCTGCCGCATCAGCGGCGCTGCCACTCCTTCAAGGCGCGTGAATTTTTCCATGGCCCTGTTCCTCTCGCGCGTCACAGCTTGCGCACGTCCGCGATGGCGCCCCTGACGGCCGCGGCGGCTGCCATGGCGGGCGACGCGAGATGCGTTCGCGCCCGTGGTCCCTGCCGGCCAACGAAGTTGCGGTTGGAGGTGGACACCGACCGCTGGCCCGGCGGCACAGTCTCGCCATTGGAGGCGACGCACATCGAGCAGCCCGGTTCGCGCCATTCGAAGCCGGCGCCCGTGAACACGCGGTCGACCCCTTCGGCTTCCGCGGCGCGCTTCACCCGCTCCGAACCCGGCACCACCCAGGCCGTGACATGCGGCGCCTTATGCCGCCCCCGCACAATCTCAGCGGCGGCACGCAGATCCGAAAGGCGGCTGTTGGTGCAGGAGCCGATGAACACCCAGTCCACCTTCGTGCCCTCGATCGGCTTGCCTGGCTCCAGCCCCTGATACGCCAGGGCCGCGGTCCACGCCGCGCGCCGACGGTCATCCGGTGCCATTGCCGGATCGGGCACCGGCTGATCAACGGCGATGACATGCTCGGGGCTCGTGCCCCAGGTGATCTGCGGCGCCACGTCCGCGAGGTCTACATGATGCCGCACGTCGTAGACGGCGTCGGGATCGGCGGGCAGCATGCGCCAGTGCGCGACGGCCGCATCGAAATCCCGACCACGCGGCGCGAAATCGCGGCCGGCGATGTACTGGTAGATCACGTCGTCGGGCGCGATCAGCCCCATTTTCGCACCCATCTCGATCGAGAGGTTGCAGATGGTCAGGCGGCCCTCTACAGGCATCGATCGGATCGCCGACCCCGCGTACTCCACCGCGAAACCGGTGCCTGCGGCGGCGCCGAGCTTGCCGATGAGATGCAGGATCATGTCCTTGGGCGTGACGCCGCGGTCGGGCGTGCCCTCGAAGTCGACGCGCATGCGCCGGGGCTTGCGCTGCACCAGCGTCTGCGTGGCAAGAACGTGCACCAGCTCCGAGGAGCCAACTCCGAAGGCCAGCGCTCCCAGACCGCCATGCGTGCAGGTGTGGCTGTCGCCGCAAACGATGGTCAGGCCCGGAAGGCTGAGTCCGAGTTCCGGCCCGATGATGTGCACGATCCCATGCCCATCCTGGCCGAGATCGAAAAGCCTGATGCCCAGCTCCTGCGCGCGACGCCGCAGCGGCACGAGCAATCTGTGGCCCGGCGCAAAGGTTTCGCTGCTGCGGCCCGGAGTTGTTGCAACGGCGTGATCGGGCGTTGCGAAGGTGAGCTCCGGATGCGCGACGGCGTAACCCTTCTGCTCCACCTCCGCCAGCGCACTGGCGCCGGAGAGATCGTGCAGCAGCGTCCGGTCGATGTGCAGCAAGGCAAAGCCGCCGCCGAGATCGGCCACGGTGTGGGCCTGCCAGATCTTGTCGAACAGCGTCTTGCCGGCCATCGCCGCGATCCCTTCCTGTCCGCAGCTTGCAATACTCTCCTGCCTCGACCCGGCCGGGCAAGGCGCGGTGATCACATTGTCGATTTGTTCCATCTTCGCGTTGGCCGCGAACGGCGTTATGTTGCGCTGCGACCAAAGGTTGCACAGGCAGACATAAATTGGGCAGCCGGCGCGGGGGTGTTGTGTGCTCAGCAGCAGTGGGCGTTCCGGGGTACCGCTGTATCGTGTGATCTGTCTCGTGCTGCGCGACGGGATGGAGTCGGGCCGTTACAAGCCCGGAACCGCCCTTCCGACCGAGGAGGAGCTGGCGCGCGATTACGGCGTCTCGCGCGTGACCGTGCGGCGAGCGCTCGGCGAGCTGGCCTCGGCAGGTTTCATTGAGCGGCGACAAGGCAGTGGTACCTTTGTACGCAACCGGCCGGACACTGATGACCGGCCGCTGGGCACGATTGCCAGCGCCATCAACCAGCTCGAAGCGATGGCCAGCTACGGCACCGCGCGCGTCGTCGAGTTCGGCTACGTCGAGACGCCGCCGGAGATCGCCGCGGTTTTCGGCCGCCATTCCTGCGAGCGTATGCAGCGTGCCGTACGCCTGCGCGAAGCCGATGGCGAGGCGATCCTGCACATCACGACTTGGATCCCGGAGATCCTGGGCCGCGCCTATGACTCCGCCGATATGGAGCGCGAAACGGTGGGACGGCTGCTGGCGCGTTCCGGCGTGAAGCCGGTTTCCGGCGAGCAGACGGTATCGGTGACGCTGGCCGAGCCGGCTCTGGCGCGCCTGATGCGGCTGGATGTCGGTGCGCCGCTGCTGAAGGTCGCGCGCATGCTGCGCGACCAGCGCAAACGCACCGTGGAATATGCCGAGTTGCTGGCCCGCGCCGACCGCTTCCACATCCGCATGAAACTCGCCGGCTGAGTCCCACTGGGACCGCGTGGCTCCTGCCAGGCATCCGGCGCCCTGCGCCGGACCATGAGCGCGGCAGGAGCCGCGCGGTCCCAGTGGCTTCTGTCCTTGGTGTATTGCTGACGCTAGCTCAGCGGTGCCCAGAGCGATTCGCGGTAGGCCTTTTCGATGCGGGCTTCGGCTTCTTTCGTGGCTTCTTCCGAGAGGCCGACCTGGTCGCGGATCATGCCGGCAAGCGACGGCAGCGTACGGCGGTCGATGTGGGTTGAGGCATCCCACAGCTTCGCACGGCGGAAAGCCTTGGCGCAGTGAAGATATGCCTCGCGCACCTGCACGACGATCGCACATTTTGGCGCCTTGCCCTGCACGGCCATCGAGCCCAGCAGGTCAGGATCGGTGCTGAGTCTCGCCGTGCCATTGATCCGCACTGTCTCGTCCATGCCGGGCAGCAGGAAGATCAGGCCGATCTGCGGATTGGTCAGCAGGTTCTTCAGCGTATCGAGCCGGTTGTTGCCGGGGCGGTCGGGAATGGCGATGGTGTGCTCGCCGAAGACCTTGAACGAGCCCGGCGGATCGCCGCGCGGCGTCACGTCCTGCCGACCCTCGGCATCGGCCGTGGCCACGCAACAGAACGGCGACAGCTCGATATAGCGCCGCAAATGCGGGTCAATCCGGCCGATATCCTTGGCCACAGCGACGGGCCCTGGCCTGGGATAGCTCGCCACCAGGGCGCGCGCTTCCTCGTCGCCGAGCACGGCCGGTGCGGCCAATCCGGGCGTCAGACTGTCAGGCATATCGGGCCTCCGGACATTCGCATTCTGGGTCGACGGCAGGATGCTAGCAGCACGCGTACGCCGCGCGATACCCCCGAATTCACTGCTTGTCTTCCAGTGTCTGCAGACGCTTTTCGATCGCCGCGCGGGCCGGCGCATCGGCGGGCATGAGATCGCGCAGGCGTCGCAGGCGGTTGATGGCGGCTTCGCGATCGCCGGCCAGCTCGTCGGCTTGTGCGAGGAAGAAGAGGGCAAGACCGCTGTTGGGACGCACCTTCTCCAGGCGGCGCAGCAGGGCAATGGTTTCGGGCGTCAGCGGCTTTGCGCCCGCCTCGTCGAGGCGCAGCCGCACCTCCGCCCAGGCGGCAAGAATCTCGGGATCGTCCGGACGAAGCCTGTCCGCCGTGGCATAGGCATCGGCGGCCTGCGCGTGCTGACCCAGCACCGTGCGCGCACGGCCGAGGCGCTTCCAGCCCTCGACATCATCGGGCGTCTCCCGCAGGCGCTCGGCAAGACGATCGACCATCGCCTTGATCTGTGCCTCGCGCTGCTCCGGCGGCAATTGCTCGAAGCGCCTTATATCGTCGGTGCTCGGTTGCGGCATGCCCGGATCACGCGCGGCGCGCTGCTTGCGATCGGGGCGGATGCTTTTGGGATCGATGCCCCCCTGCCGCGCGACGCGGTCGATCTCCTGCGCCAGCGTGGCAAGCCACGGCGCGCCGTCAGGTGAGTCGGCCTCCAGCTCCAGCCAGCGCTTCAGCGCCGCGTTGGCGTCGCCGCCCTGCGCTTCCGCCAGCCCCATGTAGAAGCGCGCCGCCGGGTTCTTCGCATCGCGTGTCAGCGCTGCGGCGAAGGCGTCCCTGGCCGGCTGCGTGACGACGCCATTGGATTCGAACGTCAGCGCCTCGCCCAGCGCCACCAGCACATCGGCGCGGTCGGGCGCCACTTGCCGGGCCGCTCTGAAAGACTGAACCGCATCGCTGGCGCGGCCGATGGCGAGCTGCGCGCGGCCCAGCGCAAGGCGCGCCTCGACGTCATTGGGATCCTTTTCGATGCGCTCGCGCAGGCGGCGCACCATCTCCATGGGCGCAGCGTCGGCCGTCGTGCTCTGTGCCGGCGGCCTGGGCCGCTCGGCAACGGGCTGCGGCGGCAATTCGGGCCGGCCGATCTGGAAATAGATGCCGAGCGCGATGGCCGGCACCAGGATTGCGATTGCCGCAGGAAGAAAGCGGCGCGGCGGTACTGCCGGTGCCAGCGCCGCGTCCGGCGCATCGGCCGCCGTGAGGATCCGCCGCTCGATCTCGCTGCGCGCGGCCGTTGCCTCCTGCGCGGTGAGCAGGCCGGCGGCGCGTTCGCGTTCCACTTCCGCAAGCTGGTCCCGATAGATCGCAAGGTCATGGTCCAACCGGCGCGGTGCCACGACGCGACGGCGCAGCAGCGGCAGCAGCAGGGCCGCGATCGCCAGCGCCGTGATCAGCGCGAGGACCAGCGGGAAGATCATCGCGGCGCCTCGCGGTCATCGCCCAGCAAGCTGTCGAGCCGGGCGCGTTCCGCCGCCGAGAGCTCTGCCGCAGCCGGAGTACCTGTCCGCGCCAGGCGTGTCTGCCGGCTGCGGCGCCAGAGGGCGAAGCCGGCCAGCGCCAGCACCAGCGGCGGTCCCAGCCACAACAGCCCGGTGCGCCAGTCGAACGGCGGCCGCAGGAGCACGTAATCGCCGTAGCGTGCCCGCAGGAACGCCACCACCTCCGCATCACTGTCGCCCTGTGTCAGGCGTTCGCGGATGGCGCGCCGCATGTCGCGCGCGATCTCGGCATTCGAATCGTCAATCGACTGGTTCTGGCAGACGACGCAGCGCACCTCCGCCGAGATCGCACGCGCACGCGCCTCCAGCGCGCGGTCGGCCAGCATCTCGTCCGGATCAACGGCATGGGCCGGCGCGATGAGCGCCAGCAGCAAGGCCAGGGCAGCCAATACCTTCACTTCGACAATTCCCGGACCATGGGCAGGATGGTGCCGTTCACGTCATCGGCCGTGATCGGCCGGCGCAGATGCAGGCGCACGATGCCGGCCCTGTCGATCACCAGAGTCTCGGGCACGCCGCTGATGCCGAACTCGACACCGGCCTTGCCCTCGGGATCGACGCCGATGCGCTCGTAGGGATCGCCCAGCCGGGCCAGCCAGGCCTTCGCCTCCTCGGGCTTGTTGCGGTAGTTGATGCCGTGCAGGCGCACACCCTCGCTCTTGAGGCGCAGGAAGAGGGGGTGCTCGACCAGGCACGGCGCGCACCACGAGGCGAAGAAGTTCACCACGGTGACCTTGCCTTGCCAGTCGCTGCTGGTGAGCCGCGCCCCGCCCTCGTGCAGCGGCGCCAGTTCGATCACCGGCGCCTTGTGCCCGACCAGCGGCGCGCCGATATCGCCGGGATTGCGGTTTTGCGTCAGCGCATAGGCGAAGAAGCCCGCCATGATGACGAGCATCAGCAGCGGCAGCACGAAGAGCCAGCGGTTGGACATGGCTCACTCCGCCGGCTGTGCCGCGGCGGTGCGCGTACGCCGCGGCGCGCCGATACGCAGGCGGCGATCGCTCAGCGAGACAAAGCCGCCCAGCGCTGCGATCGACGCGCCCAGCCAGATCCAGGGCGCCAACGGGTTGTGGTAGAGCCGCACCGTCCAGCCGCCCTGGCCGTCCGACTCGCCCAGCGTGGCGTAGAGATCAGCGAAGACCGTGGTGCGGATCGCCGCCTCGGTGGTTGCGCGGCGCTGCACGGTATAGAGGCGGCGCTCCGGTTCCAGCGTGGTCACCACCGCGCCGTCGCGGCGATAGACGAGCCTGCCGCGCTCGACGATGTAGTTGGGCCCACGCAGCGTCTGCACGCCTTCGAGGGTGACGGCGTAGCCGGCGTGCGCAACTGGCGTATCGGGCTTCATCGCCACGATGGTTTCAGTCTGCCAGACCGACACGCCGGTGATGCCCAGCACGGTCAGACCCAGACCCGCGTGCGCGATCGTCATGCCCATCGCGGCACGCGGCAGGCCGACAAGACGGCGCAGCGAGTCGCCCGGCGGAACGGCGAAAAGCTGGATGCGGCGGGCCAGCTCGCGCAGCGCCCCCAGAATGAGCCAGACCGCGACGGCAATCCCGCAGGCCGCCAGCACAACCGAGCGCTCGGCAATGAACAGCGTCGCGATGCCGGCCAGCAGTGCGAGGGCGCCGACGGCACGCAGTTGCTTCAGCGCCAGCCCGAGATCGCCGCGCTTCCACGCCAGGAAGGGCCCGACCGGCACCGCCGCCAGCAGCGGCAGCGCCAACGGAATGAAGGTGGCGGCATAGAAGGGCGGGCCAACCGAAACCCGGCCGCCGCCCAGCGAATCCAGAGCCAGCGGATAGAGCGTTCCGAGAAAGACGGTGAGCGTCAGCGTCGCCAGCAGCAGGTTGTTGAACACCAGCCCGCCCTCGCGGCTCAGTGGCGCGAACAGCCCGCCGCTGCCCAGCCGCGGCGCGCGCCAGGCGTAGAGCGTAAGCCCGCCGCCCGTCACCACGATCAGGAACGCCAGGATGAACATGCCGCGCGCGGGATCCTGCGCGAATGCATGCACTGACGTCAGCACGCCGGAGCGCACCAGGAAGGTGCCCAGCAGTGACAGCGAGAAGGCGAGGATCGCCAGCAGCAGCGTCCAGCTCTTGAGCGCGTCGCGCTTCTCGGTGACGACCGCCGAATGCAAGAGCGCCGTGCCCAGCAGCCACGGCATGAACGAGGCGTTCTCGACCGGATCCCAGAACCAGAAGCCGCCCCAGCCCAGCTCGTAATAGGCCCACCACGAGCCGAGCGCGATGCCCAGAGTGAGGAAACACCACGAGGCCAGTGTCCATGGCCGCACCCAGCGGGCCCAGGCGGCATCCACGCGCCCCTCGATCAGGGCGGCGATGGCGAAGCTGAAGGTGACCGAAAAGCCGACATAGCCGAGGTACAGCAACGGCGGGTGGAAGGCGAGGCCGGGATCCTGCAGCAGCGGATTGAGGTCATCGCCGTCGATGGGCGGCGGATCGAGCCGCTCGAACGGATTGGACGTGAACAGGATGAAGGCGAGAAACCCCAGCCCGATCAGGCCCTGGATGCCCAGCACGCGCGCGCGCAGGGTCGCCGGCAGGTTGCCGCTGAAGGCCGCGACGCCGGCGCCGAACAGCGCCAGGATCAGCGCCCACAGCAGCATCGAGCCCTCGTGGTTTCCCCACGTGCCGGTGATCTTGTAGAGCAGCGGCTTCGCCGTGTGGCTGTTGCGCGCGACATTGGCGACGGAGAAGTCCGACACGACATAGGCCTGCACCAGCGCCGCGAAGGCCAGCGCCACCAGCGCGCATTGCGCCAGCGCCGCCGTGCGTCCCAGCTCCATCATGCCGGCATCGCCGCGCCGCGCGCCCAGCAGCGGCAGCGTGCCCTGCGCTGCGGCAACGCACAGCGCCAGCACCAGCGCGTAGTGGCCGAGTTCGGGACTCATGCGGCGGCGTCCGTCATTTCCTGCCGGCGGCCGGCGGCCCCGCGCCGTCCTTCCAGTGGCCGGCCCTCTTGAGCGCGTCGGCCACTTCCGGCGGCATGTAGTTCTCGTCGTGCTTGGCCAGCACTTCGCGCGCCGCGAACACGCCGTCAGTGCCCAGCATGCCTTCGGCCACGACGCCCTGGCCCTCGCGGAACAGGTCCGGCAGCACGCCGCGGTAGCTCACCTTCAGCGTATGCTTCGTGTCGGTCACGTCGAAGGTGGTCACCAGCCCGTCAGGGCTCTTCACGACGCTGCCTGGCGCCACCAGCCCGCCAATGCGCAAGCGCTTGTCGGCGGGCGGCGCCTTTTCGGCGATCTGGCTGGGCGAATAGAAGAACACGAGATTGTCGTCCAGCGCGGCCAGCACCAGCGCCACCGCCACAGCCAGCGCGCCCATCGAGCCTGCCAGCAGCCACAGCCGTTTGCGTTTGGGGGTCATTGCCGATCGGTTTCCAGTGTCAGCCGCGCTCGCGGGTGCGGCGGTCGAGCCCGCGGGCCTCAAGCTCGCGCCGCACCTTGCCGCGGGCGCGCAGCGAGGCCAGCAGCAACCCGCCCAGGGCCAGCACCGCGACAGCATAGGCCGGCCAGATATAGGCGCCGTGGCCGCCCATCGACAGGAAACCGCCCATTCGCCGAACCTCCGCCCGCCTATATAGGGGGTGCAGGCCCGCCTGTCGCGGCGACGAATCGCAGCAAAGCGCTAGCGCGCGCCCATGGCAGCCGTCTCCAGCCGACGGCGGCCGATCTCCGTCTCGGTGCGCAGCAGCACCAGCAGGACGAACAGGGCAAAGGACGCCGCCGCCATCACCAGCAGCGGCGTCAGGATCGAGGGGTGGATCGCGGGGCCGTCCAGCTTCATCACCGAGGCCGGCTGGTGGAGCGTGTTCCACCAGTCGACCGAGAACTTGATCACCGGCAGGTTGATCACGCCGACAAGTGCCAGCACGGCGGCTGCACGATCGCCGCGTTCGGAATCATCGAAGGAGCGGGACAGCGCGATATGGCCGAGATAGAGGAAGAACAGCAGCAGCATCGAGGTGAGCCGCGCGTCCCAGACCCACCACGTGCCCCACATCGGCCGCCCCCAGAACGAGCCGCTGACCAGACAGACCAGCGCATAGGCTGCCCCCACCGGGGCGGCGGCACGCGCCATCAGCGCCGCCAGCGGATGGCGCCAGACCAGGAGCGCCGCGCCCAGCGCCGCCAGCAGGGCGTAGCCCGCCATCGACCACCACGCCGCCGGCACGTGCACGAACATGATGCGCACGGTTTCGCCCTGCTGGTAGTCGGGCGGGGCGACGAACAGGGCGAGGTAGAGGCCGGCCAGCCATAGTCCCGCCGTCAGCGCGCCCAGCCACGGCAGCACGCGGGCGCTGAAGCGCTGGAAGCGCGCGGGGTTGGCGAGGAAATGCATCGATGCCATGGCTCTTCACTCTAGCGCCTGTCGCAGGGCCGCGGCCATTGCCCAAGGGGTGATCGCCAGCGCCCCGGCCAGGAAGGCGCCCAGCAGGGCGAAGTGCGACATGACCCCGTCGCCGGCCTTGAGGGCCTCGACAGCGCCCACGCCGAAGATCAGCACCGGCACGGCCAGCGGCAACACCAGCAGGGCCAATAGCGCGCCGCCCCGCCGTGCACCCAGCGTCAGCGCGGCCCCCAGGCCGCCCAGCAGCGACAGGCTGGGTGCGCCCAGCAGCAACGATCCGGCAAGGACGGCGATCGAGAGGCCATCCAGCCCGAACAGCAGGCCCAGCGCCGGCGACAGGACCGCGAGCGGCAAGCCGGTCACCATCCAGTGCGCCAGGCACTTGGCCAGCACCATGAGCTCCAGCGGCAGCGGCGCCAGTGCCAGGTGTTCCAGCGAGCCGTCGGCGAAATCCTCGGCGAACAGCCGCTCCAGCGACAACATGGCCGCGAACAGCGCCGCCACCCACAGCACGCCCGGCGCGATACGGGCCAGCGTCTCCAGCGCGGGGCCGACGCCCAGCGGAAACAGGCTGGCCGCCAGCACGAAGAAGGCCAGCACGACGGCGGCATCCCCCGGCCGGCGCCAGACCAGCCGCAGATCGCGCAGCACGATCGCCGTGAAGCGGCTCACGGCACCCCGCTCATGCCCCATGCCTCAGCACCGGCACGGGGATCAGGCACGAATTGCCGGACATCAAGGGTGCGCGCACCCGGCAAGGCGATGTCGCCATGCGTCGCCACGACCGCGACGCCGCCCCTTGCGAGATGGTCCGCGATGGCCGCCTCCAGCGCGTGTCGCGACGCCTCGTCCAGTCCGGCGGCCGGCTCATCGAGCAGCCAGACCGTCGCGCCGCTCAGAAGGACGCGCGCCAAGGCCACGCGGCGGCGCTGGCCGGCGGAGAGGTAGCGTCCTGGACGGTCGAGCAGTACGGCGAGGCCCAGACGGTCCACGGCAGCTTGCCATGCATCGCGCCCGGGCTGCTGGCCGGTACGCAGCATGTGCGCCGACTCCAGCGTCTCGCGGACTGTGAAATCGCCCTTCACCGCGTCGGCATGGCCCAGCCACGCGAACCGCGCCCGCCACGCATCGACATCGTCGCGCACCGGCTTGCCGGCCCACGCGAGAACGCCGCGCAGCCACGGCGTCAGCAGCGCCAGCACCCGCAGCAGCGTCGACTTGCCGACACCGTTGGGCCCGGTCAGCAGCAGCGCCTCGCCCGCCTCCACATCAAACCCGAGATCATCAAATACCAACCGCCCCCCGCGGCGGCAGGCAAGCGATCGGGCCGAAAGCAGTGACATCGGCCACTACATAGCACGCCTCGTTCGCCGGCCTGCTGCCCGGCGTGCCGGAAAAGAAAAAGGCCGCCGTTCCGGGGGGAGGATGGAACGGCGGCCAGAGCCTCTTGCGAGGCTGAACGTGGCTTGGGGGAACCACGTTCGGGGGAGATACAGCCCCTACGTAGGAGCAACTGGCGGCCGGCGCTAGACCCAAATGGGGCGAAACTGTGATATTTTGGTCACACCCTCAGGCCCCGAAAAATACATACAATTCAAGTGCTTGGGCGTTTTCCGATTAATGACAGGCGTTTAGCGTTGGAGCTCACACAGGCACTGCAAATGTTCGCGCATGGCTCCGCACAATTCGCATGACGCTCATGCAGCAGGCCGCTATGCCGTCGTCAGGCCGCGCAACTCGTTGGCGGCGACGGTCAGCATCGCGAGATCGAGCGTGGGCTGCGATTTGAGATCAAGGATGACCCGCTCGACCCGATCCAGTGCCTCGCGGCGCGGCGCGCTCCACGAGTCGATCAGCCCCTCGACGTCGATAGCGCCGGCTGCTGCGCCCACCGGCGCTCCCGCCAGCGCCGAGGCGGCCAGCCCACGCTGAACGGTCGCAAGATCGTCCATGACGGCGTTGCTGGCCATCATGTGCCAGTGGGTCTCCCGCGGCAGCCGGTCCGCCGCGGCGCGCAGCCACTCGAAGCCCAGCCGCGCGCCCAGCTCAAAATAGAGACGCGCGGAATCCGTGACAGGCACGCGCCCGATGGCCGCAAGGGCCGCGATGTCGCCCGAGGCGGCCAGCGTATCGAGGGCCGCGACGCGGCGCGCCAGCACTTCGGGCACGCCCGCCTGCACAAAGGTGCTGGCGCGCTCGGCGATGGCGCCGCGTTCGCCTTGCGGCAGCAGCGACTCCAGCTCGACCGCCAGCATGGCCACGGCCGGCCGCAGCGCATCGACGGCGCGCGTCAGCTCGACCGGCCGCGGCAGCGCGCGCAGCGCCCAGAGCGTGCCGCGTTCGATCAGGCGCTGGGTGGCGATCATCATGGCAATCTGCGCCGGCGCTACGAGCTGATCGTCCAGCGACTCGATCTCGGCCCACAAGTCGCGCAGCAGGAAACTGTCGCGGATCACGGCAAAGCAGCGCGCAATGTCGGCGGTCGAGGCGCCGGTGCGCTCGCGGATATCGTGGACGAAGGTGCTGCCGACGCGGTTCACCATCGAGTTGGTGACCTGCAGCGCGACGATCTCGCGCCGCAGCCGGTGACGGCGGATCGAGTCGGAAAAGCCCTCGCGCATCGCCAGCGGGAAGTAGCGCAGCAGCTCGCCTTCCAGCAGCGGATCGTCGGGCAGGTCGGACGCCAGGATCTCGTCATTGACCACGATCTTGCCGTAGGCCAGCAGCACGCACAGTTCGGGACGCGTCAATGGCTGGCCGGCTGCGGCGCGCCGCTTCATCGCGTCGTTGTCGGGCAGAAACTCGACGGCGCGGTCAAGCCGGCCGATGCGGTCCAGCGCCCGCATCATGCGCGCATGACGTTCGTGCAGGGCCATGGCCTGCGCCGAGGCCACGCTGATCGCCTGCGTCTGCTGGTAGTTGTCACGCAGCACCAGCGCGGCGACTTCGTCAGTCATTGACGCCAGCAGACGGTCGCGCGCCTCCATGCCCAGGGCCTGGCGGCGCACCGCTTCACCCAGCGCGATCTTGATGTTGACCTCGTGGTCCGATGTGTCCACGCCAGCGGAATTGTCCAGCGCGTCTGTATTGATCCTGACGCCGGCTTGTGCCGCCTCGATGCGGCCGCGCTGGGTGACGCCCAGATTGGCGCCCTCGCCCACGACGCGGGCACGGATGTCGCGCCCGTCGATGCGCAGCGAGTCGTTGGCCTTGTCGCCGGCATCAGCCTGCGATTCGCCGGAGGCCTTCACGTAGTTACCGATGCCGCCGAAATACAGCAGATCGACCGGCGCCTTCAGGATGGCGCGCATCAACTCGGCGGGCGTCAGATGGTCGGCCTCTATCGCAAGCGCAGCGCGCGCCTCGGGGGTGACCGACACCGACTTCGCCGCGCGCTCGACCACGAAGCCGCCGCCCGACAGCAGCTTGCGATCGTAGTCGGCCCATGACGAACGCGGCAGCTCGAACAGCCGCTTGCGTTCGGCGAAACTCGCAGCCGGATCAGGATCAGGATCGATGAAGATGTGACGGTGATCGAAGGCGGCCAGCAGGCGCGTCTTGTCGGAACGCAGCAGACCGTTGCCGAACACGTCGCCCGACATGTCGCCTACACCTACAGCGGTAAACGGCGTGACCTGGGTATCCAGTCCGAGCTCGCGGAAGTGGCGCCTCACGCTTTCCCACGCGCCGCGCGCCGTGATGCCCATCTTCTTGTGGTCGTAGCCTGCCGAGCCGCCGGAGGCGAAAGCGTCGTCCAGCCAGAAGCCGTACTCGGCCGATACCTGGTTGGCGATGTCGGAGAAGGTCGCGGTGCCCTTGTCGGCCGCCACGACGAGATAGGGATCATCGGCATCGTGGCGCAGCACATGATCGGGGGGTACCACGCGGCCGTCGGGCGCCAAATTGTCGGTGATATCCAGCATGCCGCGGATCAGCGTCTTGTAGCACTCGATGCCCTCGACCTGGACCTGCTCGCGCGTACCGCCGGCCGGCGGCCGCTTCACATAGAAGCCGCCCTTCGATCCCACCGGCACGATGACGGCGTTCTTCACCATCTGTGCCTTCATCAGGTTCAGGATTTCGGTCCGGAAGTCCTCACGCCGGTCGGACCAGCGGATACCGCCGCGCGCCACCGGGCCCCCGCGCAGATGCACGCCCTCAACGCGCGGGCTGTAGACGAAGATCTCGACCATCGGCCGCGGCAGCGGCAGTTCCTCGAGTCGCCGGCTGTCGAGCTTGAAGGATACGTAAGGTTTGGGACGGCCATCCGCGCCCGCTTGCCAGAAATTGGTGCGCAACGTGCATTCGATGGCATTCAGGAAGCGCCGCAGGATGCGGTCCTCGTCGAGACTCGCCACCTGCTCAAGCGCCGCGCCGATGGCGGCACGCGCCTTTTCGATCCGCTCCAGCCGCTGCGGTGCATCGGGCGGGCCCAGCGCCGGATCAAGCCGGGCGCGGAACAGCGCCGCCAGATCGGCAGCGATGCCGATATGCGCCGCCAGCGCCCGCTCCATGTAGTCCTGGCTGAAGGGAAAGCCGGCCTGGCGCAGAAACTTGGCGTAGGCACGCAGCGCGACCACGTCGCGCGGCTCGATATCGGCGCCGAGCACGAGCCGGTTGAAGCCGTCACTCTCCATGTCGCCGGTCCACACCGCGCCCAGTGTCTCGGCGAAGCCCGACCGTTCGACCTCGACATCGACGGCGCGGCCATCGGCGGTCTGGAGAGTGAAATCGTGCAGCCACACCGCGCCATCCGGCAGCGACAGCCGGTAGGGAGTCTCGGTCATGACCCGCAGACCCATCGCTTCCAGCGGCGGCAGGATGTCGGATAGCGGGATCGGCTGATGGGCACGCGCCAGCTTCAGTCCCATCTGGTGCTGACCCTGCTCGGCGCGCCGGTAAAGGTCGATGCCCAGCGGCACGCCGCCCTGGATCGCCTGCGCCAGGGCCAGATCGCGTGCCGCGGCAGCGCCGTCGAAGTTCTCGCGGTAGGCTATGGGAAAGGCCCCGGCCAGGCGCCGCGCCAGCGAAAGCCCGTCGACCTCGCCGTGGCGCTCGACCAGCGCATCCTTCAGCCGGTCGTTCCAGGTGCGCGCCGCCTCGGCCAGCTCCCGCTCGATCGCATCAGGATCGGGCAGCCGCGCCATGGGATCCTTCAGGCGCAGCGTGAACAGCACCCGCGCCAGCACCGACTCGTCGCCCACGGTGACCGAGAAATGCTCGACGGCGGCGTCATAGGCGCGCTGCAGGATGCTGGCGAAGCGCTTGCGCAGGTCGCTGTCGTAGGTCTCGCGCGGCGCGTAGACCAGGCAGGAGACGAACCGCCCGGCCGCATCGGGCCGCACGAACAGCCGCACGCGCTGGCGCTCCTGCAGTTGCAGCACGGCCGTGGCAGTGGCGAACAGCGTGTCCTCGTCGGCCTGGAACAGCTCGTCGCGGGGATGCGTCTCGAGGATGTTGAGCAGCGCCTTGCCGTCGTGGCTGGAAGGATCGTAGCCGGCCCGGTCGATGATCGCCTCGACCTTGCGGCGCAGCAGCGGGATCTCGCGCGGCGAGGTGTGGTAGGCCGACGAGGTGAAGAGCCCGGCGAAGCGCCGCTCGCCCGTGGCCTTGCCCTTGGCGTCATAGCTCTTGACCGCGATCACATCCATCGTGCCGGCGCGGTGCACGCGCGAGGGGCGGTCGCTCTTCAGCACGAGAACCGGCTCGTTCGAGGCCGCGAAGCTGGCCAGCGCCGCCCGGCCCTGCGGATGCGGATCGAACAGCCGCTCCTCATCGCTGCGCATAATGCCCAGTCCGGACCCCGGCACGATGTCGTAGCTGGCCCGCCCGCGCTTGCCGCCGTACTTGAAACGGCGAAAGCCGATGAAGGTGTAGTGGTTCTCCGCCGCCCAGCGCAGGAAGGTCGCTGCCTCCTCCAGCGCCGCCTTCTGCGCGGGCACACGGCCCGATGCCATGGCGAGCTCGCCGACCGCATCCAGCGCTGCCTGCCGCATGGCGAACCAGTCGGTCACGGCCAGCCGCACCTCGCCAAGCGCACGGCGCAACGCCTCTTCCAGGTCCTGGCGCGCCGCCGCGTCGCCGACACGGTCGATCTCGATCCGCATCACCGATTCACGCGGCGAACCCCGCGCCGGTCCGCCGAAATCCTTGACGGTGCCGTCCGCGTCGCGCGCAACCGGCATGACCGGATGCGCCATCAGATGGACGGCCAGTTCCCGGCGCACCAGCTCCATGCGCACCGAATCGACGAGGAACGGCATGTCGTCGTTGACCATCTCGATAACGGTGTGACGGCCGCTATAGCCATGCTCTGCCAGCACCGGATCGTAGATGCGCAGCTTCGGGCCCTCGCCCGTGCGCTGGCGGATGAACTCGAACAGCACGCGGGCCTGCACGGCGCGGTCGGCAGCCGGGACGGCGGCAATGTCCTCGGGGGCCAAGCCCTCGTAGAGCCGATGGGCAAAGCGGGCAGCAGCATCGCCCCCGGCGCGCGCCGCCTCGACCACGGCCGCCAGCCTGCTGTTGAGGGTTTCGCCGCCGGCCGTGCGCACGTCCATTGCTCCCTCCCCTGGGTGGCGGCGAATGGTAGCGCAATCAGCCGGGACCGACCAATTCATAAAAAGGTAAGTGGTCACCCAGCCTGCGGGGGCGCGCCATTTCCAGTGGTGCGTTCGCGGCTCACGCAATGCCCATCGTGTCGAGAGTTTTACGCTGGGGCGGCGAGGCGGGAGGCGGATTGCTTGACAATTTCGTCGCGGTAGCAGGAAATCTGCCCCAAAGCGCGGTTTGTTCTTGTTTCTATTGCAGCGCAGCAGCAATTCCGAGTGAGTAGTGAGGTCAATATTGACTGTCGTTTTCTTCTGCCATTTCAAAGGATTGTGAGACTTTGCTTGTGATTCCCGCGCAAGGGAAAAGTTTGAGGATGACAGGCGGGGGAGGCGACATATGATCGACATATGGTGGTCGGGCACCGCAGTTCCGGCGATATGTAGTAGGAGTCCACAAACCATCCTCTCCACAGAGGTGGAAAAGACAGCCAACGGGGGCGCCAAGTGTTTGATGTAGTTCAGCTTCATGGCGGCGGCCGCGTTGTGACCGAGCGCGCGCGCGACGACAGGCTCACGGCGTTCGGCAAGGCCACCTTGTCCGACCGCTACCTGTTGCCCGGCGAGAGCTACCAGGACCTGTTCGCGCGCGTGGCATCGGCTTACGCAGATGACGACGCGCATGCGCAGCGGCTCTACGACTACATCTCCAGGCTCTGGTTCATGCCGGCGACTCCGGTGCTCAGCAATGGCGGCACCAGCCGCGGCTTGCCGATCTCCTGCTTCCTGAACGAGGCCAGCGATTCGCTGGAGGGCATTGTCGGCCTGTGGAACGAGAATGTCTGGCTGGCGGCGCGCGGCGGCGGCATCGGCTCCTACTGGGGCAACCTGCGCTCGATCGGCGAGAAGGTCGGCATGAACGGCAAGACCTCAGGCGTCGTGCCCTTCATCCGGGTGATGGATTCGCTGACGCTTGCCATCTCACAGGGCTCGCTGCGCCGCGGCTCGGCCGCGGTATACCTGCCGGTGAGCCATCCCGAGATCGAGGAGTTCATCGAGATCCGCCGACCCACGGGCGGCGATCCCAACCGCAAGGCGCTGAACCTGCATCATGGCGTGCTGATTCCCGATGCCTTCATGCGCGCTGTCGAGAGCGACGGCGAATGGGCCCTGACCTCGCCCAAGGACGGCGCCGTGCTGCGCACGCTGCCGGCACGCCAGCTCTGGATCCGCATCCTCACGGCGCGCATCGAGACTGGCGAGCCCTACCTGATCTTCATCGACCATGTGAACCGGGCCCTGCCACAGCACCAGAAGCTCGCCGGCCTGACGGTGAAGACCTCCAACCTGTGCAGCGAGATCACGCTGCCCACCGGCACGGACAGGTTCGGCCGCGAGCGCACGGCGGTGTGCTGCCTGTCGTCGCTCAATCTGGAAACCTGGTTCGAGTGGCACGAGCATCCGACCTTCATCGAGGACGTGATGCGTTTTCTCGACAACGTGCTGCAATCCTTCATCGAGAAGTCCGGCAGCGATTTCCAGCGCGCCGCTTATTCGGCCATGCGCGAGCGCAGCGTCGGGCTCGGCGTCATGGGCTTCCACTCCTTCCTGCAGGCCAGCAACATCCCGCTCGAGTCGGTGATGGCCAAGGTGTGGAACAAGAAGATCTTCAAGCACATCAAGCAGGAGGTGGACGCCGCCTCGGTGAAGCTGGCAAGCGAACGCGGCGCATGCCCCGACGCGGCCGATTTCGGCATCGCCGAGCGCTTCTCCAACAAGCTGGCGATTGCGCCCACGGCGTCGATCTCGATCATCTGCGGCGGCGCTTCGCCGGGCATCGAGCCGATCGCGGCCAATGTCTTCACGCACAAGACGCTGTCGGGCTCGTTCAACGTGCGCAACCCGTATCTCCAGCAGCTTCTGGCACGCAAGGGTCGCGACGACGAGGAGACGTGGACCTCGATCACCCTGAACCAGGGCTCGGTGCAGCATCTCGATTTTCTCGACGATCATGAGAAGGCCGTGTTCAAGACCGCCTTCGAGCTCGACCAGCGCTGGCTGGTGGAGCACGCGGCGGACCGCACGCCCTTTATCTGCCAGTCGCAGTCGCTGAACCTTTTCCTGCCGGCCGACGTGCACAAGCGCGACCTGCACCAGATCCACCTGATGGCGTGGAAGCGCGGCGTGAAGAGCCTCTACTACTGCCGTTCGCTCTCCATCCAGCGTGCCGAGGCGGTGTCGGGCGACATCGCCGCGGTTCCGATGCCCCCCGCCCGCAAGAACGGCGCCGACGCCCCCGCCGAGCTGCCGCTGGCCGCCATGGCCGAACCCAACAACTACGAGGAATGTCTGGCCTGTCAGTAACCAACAAGGGGAGGGAAGCGGTGATAGTCGACGTAGTGCTCGAAGGGCGCGTGGTCGCGACCTATCCGTTCGAGAACGGGATGGTGAGCGAACGTACGCCGCTTGATTTCATCGCGCGGGAAGCCAAGCAGTGCGCCATCGAGGATGGCTATCTCGCGCCGGAGAAGGCCGGCATGGCCAGCATCGCCGTCCGCCAGCAGTAACGGAAAAGAAGATGTCCCTGCTCGACGCCAAGCCGATCTACAAGCCGTTCCACTATCCCTGGGCCTACGACGCCTGGCTGACGCAGCAGCGCATCCACTGGCTGCCCGAGGAAGTGCCGCTGGCCGACGACGTGAAGGACTGGCGCAACAAGCTGAGCGACAGCGAGCGGCACCTGCTGACGCAGATTTTCCGCTTCTTCACCCAGGCCGATGTCGAGGTGAACAACTGCTACATGAAGCACTACGCGCGGGTCTTCAAGCCCACCGAAGTGCAGATGATGCTGGCTGCCTTCTCGGCCATGGAGACGGTGCATATCGCCGCCTACTCGCACCTGCTCGACACCATCGGCATGCCGGAGACGGAGTACTCGGCCTTCCTGCGCTACAAGGAGATGAAGGACAAGTACGACTACATGCAGGGCTTCAACGTCGAGTCGAAGGCCGACATCGCAAGGACGCTGGCGGTGTTCGGCGCCTTCACCGAAGGCCTGCAGCTCTTCGCCAGCTTCGCCATGCTGCTGAACTTCCCGCGCTTCAACAAGATGAAGGGCATGGGCCAGATCGTGTCGTGGTCGGTGCGCGACGAGAGCCTGCACTGTACCTCGATCATCCGGCTGTTCCGCACCTTCGTGGCCGAGAACCCGGAAATCTGGACCGAGGCGTTGCGTCGCGAGCTCTACATCGCCTGCTCCACCATCGTCGATCACGAGGACGCGTTCATCGATCTGGCCTTCGGCACCGGCGGCATCGAGGGCATGACAGCGGACGACGTGAAGCGCTACATCCGCTTTATCGCCGACCGGCGGCTGACGCAGCTTGATCTGCAGCCGATCTACCGCACGGAGAAGAATCCGCTGCCGTGGATCGACTACATGCTGAACGCGGTCGAGCACACGAACTTCTTCGAGAACCGCGCCACCGAATACTCCCGCGCCTCCACCCGCGGCACCTGGGACGAGGCGTTCACGTAAGCCTTGTGTCTCTCGTCATCCCGAGCGTCAGCGAGGGATCTCCCGCGGTTTGAAGCGCCGTGCATCATTCGCAGGAGATCCTCGCTGCGCTCGGGATGACGAGACATGCAACGCGGGCTAAAGTCGGCGAAAGTGCTTCGAGGATCCGATGCGCCGAACGCTGCTCAGCCCGGGTCTGCGCTACATTGCGGGTGCTGCGCTGGCGTCTGCTGCCCTGGCCGCGCCGGCGTTTGGCACCGACATGCAGGGGCATGCGGTCACCTATCATGTCACGGTCGAAAAACCGCCGGCGAATACGTGGACGGATGCGCAGCTCTCGGTGACGCTCAGCAAGACCTGCGAGGGCTGGAACTACAGCAGCGCACTGCTCTACGGCATCGAACGAAACCGCGGCGGTACGCGCGACCCCAAGGTGCCGCTGGGGCCCAAGGCCGACTCGTACCAGGAGGCGCTGAAGTTCAGCGAAAAGCTCGACGGCCGCAGCCTAAGCTATGAAGCACGTTACATCGCCAACACGCGCAGCGAAGAGGTGCGCGGCAGCGTCATGCTCGGCGAGGACGGGTCCGGCACGCTGGACGTGAAATCGGCGCGCTTGCCGCGCAAGGTGGAGCTGCCGAAGGCGACGATCCTGCCGATGGCACTGCGCGCACGACTGACGGCTATTGTGGCCGGCGCCGCAGGCGATGCGCCACCGCCTGCGCTCACGCTGCAAACGATCGAGCTTGGCCGCTTCTACACCGGCGTCGACGTAACGCTGGTACCGGCATCCCCGCTGCCGCCGCTGGCAGTGCCGAAGGGCGCGCAGCCGCTTGTCGTGAAATCGCCGTTGCTGACGGGCCGCAGCCGGGCCTTCCAGCAGACCTCGAAGACGCTCAGCGAGCGGATGGCTTCGCATTTCGAGCTGAACGAGCACGGCGTCGTGCCACGCTTCACCTTCGTGCGCGAGGGCATCGTCTGGCGCGCCGACGTCAAGGAGATAACGGCCTTCGCCAGTCCAGCCTGCAATCGCTAGCGAAGGGGCTATTCGACCTCGATGCGCTGGTTCAGTTCGCCGTTAGTAACCAGCCAGCGTTCGATCGATTCGACGGTGACCACGGCATAGCGGTTGATGTCGGCCACAGGGTGATCGTCGAAATGGACATTGGCGCGCAATGCGCTGCCCAGCCGCTCGACGGCGGAGAGCCGCACGCGATGGGGGTGAAAGCCGCTGCGCCGCAATTCGGCGATGGCGTCGGCCCGCTCGCCGTAGACCAGGCCGGAGCGGGCCAGCGCGAGATTCTCCAGCACGAACTGGTTGGAGTTCTGGTAGGTGGTGCCGAACGGGTAGGCGACGACGTTATAGCGCGGCTGGTGCAGGTCGGCCGCCGTGCCCTCCCGCAGGCGCGCCACGAGGCCCGCCCGCAGCGCGGGGCACGGGACCAGCACCAGCGCGGCATAATGCAGCGGATCATCGAGGAAGAAGTTCATAAGGCCCTGGCGGTAGAGGCGCGAGATGGCGCCTTCGCCGTCGTTCAGCGCATGCCAGACCTGCCAGCGGGCCGCCGGATCGTCGCGCCAGACGATGCCGGCATGGGTCCAGGTGATTCCGTAGCGACTGAGATCGGAGCCGACCCGGGCGATGACGGCAATTTCGGCGCCGGTGTCGTCCAGCACCCGCTCCAGGCGCCGGGCGGCGGCCGCGGCGTCAAGCATCTGGGTAACTGTGGGCGGCCTTGTGCTGTGGGCGGAGGCGGGGAAGGCGAGGACCGCAGCCGCAGGCATGGCGCTCAGATCCGCGCCACGGCGTCGTGAAGCACGAGGTGGGCCTGGTCCTCCCCGGCGACGAAGGCCAGCACCCGCTCGTCCTTGTGCAGGATAGCGCCGGCCTCGCTCGCCGTCGCCTGGACCGCATCGCCGGCCCGCAGGCCGGTGCCCGCCACGGCGCGGGCCGGTACGACCAGACAAGCCTGGGTGGCGCCGACGGCATCGCGCAGCACCAGCGTGGCGCTGCGGCCGGTCAACACCACGCCCGCGACCCGCCACAGCCCTACCGCGCTGAGGGTGGCGGCGGGATCGCCCTGCGGCTGGCGCGAGCGGATCTCGACGGCTTCGGCCGCGAGGATAGGGAAGCCGACCGCCGACAGCGCGGTCACGCCCTGCGCCCTGGCCGGCGGGGGGCCGGCGAGGACTCCGGAAATGACGGCGCCAACCGCGGCCATGCGGAAACCGGTGATGAGCATGCGCTCATTATAAGGATGAGCGCCCGCTCAGAGTCAAGGACAGAGTTGTTACAACTTGCCGCACTTTCTCAAACCGCATCGCCCAAGCAAATTCCCAGCCCCCGGGCGGTGCGCACCATCGGGCCGTGCGGGTCGACCACACTGGGCACGGCCACGACCTCCTCCAGTGGCACGTCGATCACCTCGCGGTTCCACCACGCCACCATGCGGCCGGTGCGGCCCTGTGCCACAAGATCTACCGCATGCACCCCCAATGCCGACCCCAGCAATCGGTCCTCGGCGTTGGGCACGCCGCCGCGCTGGACATGGCCCAGCACGGTGACGCGGGTTTCCGCACCGGTCAGCCGCCCCAGCTCGACTCCCAGCCAGTGCCCGATACCACCGGCATCGTCGATGACGTGGCCGTCCCCGTCGGAGGGGCGTGCTGCTTCGGCCGCCACCACCAGCGCGAAATTCCGTCCCGCCACGCGCAGGTCTTTCACGTGGCGCACCACCGTCTTCAGCGTCCAGGGAATCTCCGGGATCAACACCACGTCGGCTCCGCCCGCGACGCCGGCGGCAATGGCGATGTGGCCGGCATCGCGGCCCATCAGCTCCAGCACCATGAGGCGGTCGTGGCTGGCGGCCGTCGGCTGCAGGCGGTCCAGCGCCTCGGTGGCAGTAGCAACGGCGGTCGTATAGCCGACCGCCCGCTCGGTCCGCGCCACGTCGTTGTCGATGGTCTTGGGGATGCCGACGAACGGCATGCCGCCCTGCGAGGCCAGGCGCGACAGGATCTTCAGGCTACCATCGCCACCCACGCCGATCAGGGCGTCGAGATCGAGCGCGCGGAAGCCTTCCACGATTTCTTCGGAGCGGTCCTTCAGTGTCCCGTCCGGCATGGGAAAGGCAAAGGGATCGCCCTTGTTGGTGGTGCCCAGCACCGTGCCTCCCAGCCGCAGCAGGGCGGCATCGTCATGTTCCGGCTTCAGCTCCTCGATCTCGACCGGACGTGCCAGCAGCCCGTGCGTGCCCTTGCGGATGCCGACCACGTCGAAGTCGTAACCGTAGTGGGCCCGCCGCACCACAGCGCGAATCACGGCGTTCAGCCCGGCACAATCGCCGCCGCTGGTGAGAAGTCCGATCCGCTTGCCCATCAGCCACTCTCCTACGCCCAACCGCCCGCGTGCGGCAGCACATGGCCGGTGATGAATCCAGCGCCTTCCGACACCAGGAAGCAGATGGTGGCACCGATCTCCTCGGGACGGCCCAGCCGCCCCAGCGGAATCTGGGCGGTCATGCGCGCCATCGCCTCCTTGTTGGCGATCAGCGACGGCGGAAAATAGTCCGGGTTCTCGACGTAGTTCGAACCCAGCGCATTGACCGTGATCTGGTCCTTGCCCAGCTCCCGCGCCAGCGAAGCCACCAGTCCGTTGGCCGCCGCACGCGCCGAGACATACATCGAGTAGTTGGCAATGCCGCGCAGCGGCGCCGCGGAGGAGACGAACAGAATCCGGCCGTAGCGCTGCTGGCGCATCAGGGGCGCGATGTGCTGCGTCAACGCGAAGGGGCGCACCACCATCGCCTCGAAGGCGGCACGGAACTCGTCCAGCTTTGCCTCGCCCAACGGCGCGCGCGCGGCCGGCCAGGCATCGTTGTTGACCAGTGCATCGATGCGGCCGCGCGCCCTGACAGCAGCGCCGATATCAGCCGGTGTCTGCTCGGCCAGGGCAACGCTGCCCTTGAATTCCTTCTCCCATGCCTTGCGTCGGTCGGCATCCGTGAAGCTCTCGTCGGTGGCCAGCACCTGCGCACCCTGGGCCAGCGCCGCGGCGGTCGCCGCACGGCCCGCGAATTTCGCCACGTTGCTGATCAGCACGACGCGATCCTTGAGCAGCATGCAAATACCTCCTGATCCGACGCTAGCACGCACGGGATACAATCGATATGGTCGCGCCGCCATGAGCCGCGCCATTGCCGTCATCGGAGCCGGGCCGTCGGGCTTCTATGCCGTCGACGGGCTGATGCGCGCCCTGCCCGATGTGCGCATCGATATCATCGACCGCCTGCCCTGTCCCTACGGGCTGGTACGCTATGGCGTTGCCCCGGATCACCAGGGCACCAAGGGCGTGCAGCGCCAGTTCGAACGCCTGCTGGCCCGTCCCGGTGTGCGGTTCCTGGGCAATATCGAGGTCGGCCGCGACGTCACCATCGCCGAGCTGGCGGCGCTTTATGACGCACTGATCATTGCCACCGGCTGCAGCCGCGACCGCAGGCTTGGCATTCCCGGAGAGGAACTGAAAGGCGTCGTCGGCTCCGGCGCCTTTGTTGGCTGGTACAACGGTCATCCTGATTTCGCCGAGCTGGACCCGCTGCGCCCTGATATGCGCCACGTCGCGGTGATAGGTGCCGGCAATGTCGCCATCGACGTTGCGCGCGTACTCGCCAAGACGGCTGACGAGATGGCGAAATCCGACATCGCGCCGCAGGCCGCCTCGGCGATCGCACAGCTCGACATTGCCGAAATCGCGATCGTGGCACGCCGGGGACCCGCCGACGCGAATTTCACGGGCAACGAGCTTGCCGAGCTGGGCCGCCTGGCCGCATTCCGCCCCGCCGTGGACGGGGATGTCGTGGCAGAAGCGGCGCCCCCCGACAGCGATCCCGCACCCGAGCGCATGCGCAAGAACAGGAATCTCGAGATCCTGCGCACGTTTGTGACGGCGGACGGCACGCACAGGACCCGCATCCTGCGCTTTGCGTTCTGGCACACGCCGATGGCGCTGCATGGTGAGGAGGGCCACGTGCAAGCGCTCGAGCTCGCGGACACGCGCCATCCTGACCGCCACTGGCGGATACCGACGGATCTGGTCGTGACCTGTATCGGTTACGATCCCGCACCGCCGCCCGGCCTGCCCCTGGAGGGCGGCCGCATCGCGCATGATGAGGGACGCGTACGCGGCATGCCCGGCGCCTATGTCGTGGGCTGGGCCAAGCGCGGGCCGACCGGCGTCATTCCCACCAATCGTGTCGATGCCATGGCGCTGGTGAAGACCGTCGTGGCTGATCTCGCCGAAGCGCCCGCATCAGGCAAGCCCGGACCCGCAGGACTGGACAATATGCTGGCGGGCCGTGGCCTCAAACCGCTCCACACCGCCGCCTGGCAGTGCATTGAGACCGCGGAAAATGCGGCCGGCCAGGCCCAGGGCCGTCCGCGCGTGAAGCTTGCAACCTGGGAAGCCTTGATCGACGGATCGCAGCGCAGCGGCGCTTAACGATACCGTCGCGCATTGATCTCTGTGCGCACGCACTGTTCGTAGGTCACGGTGCCGGGGACAAGGCCGTAGCTGTAACAGGCGGCCTGCGAGTCCGAAACCAGCGCCGACTCGGCGTAGCCTGGCGGCACGCGCCCGCGCCGGCGTGCCTCGGCTTCACGGACCACGCAATTGTCGTAAGCCGCGGTACCGGGTGAGAAGCCATAGCTGACGCAGACATTGTCGGCAGCGGACGGCACCACCACGGTCCTGGTCGTGCGCGTGCACGCCGTCGCCAGTGCGCCAACCACAAGGACCGCGAAAAGTCCCTTCAGCATGGGTCGCCTCCTGGTGTTGCGGACAATCGCCGTCCGCCGGGAAAACGTCCCACGGTGTGCAGGGTTGCCTGTCTGCTGATGGTTTACTGACGGCTGGCGGACCAGGCAGACTCCAGCTCCCGCAAGTAACGGCTACGAAGGTCATCATGGATGAACGCCGCCACGAAGCCGTTGCGCAGGATTTGGTACTGCTCATCGACGGTGAGTCCCAGGGCGGCACTCGCCTTCGTGTAGTTCGCATTGACGTAGCCGCCAAAATACGGCGGGTCGTCCGAGTTCACCGTCACGCACAGACCGGCCTGCAGCAGGCGGCGCAGGTTGTGATCCTCCAGCCTCGGAAACACTTTCAGCATCGCATTTGACAGCGGACAGACGGTGAGCGGCACCTGCGCTTCGGCGAGTCGCCGCACCAGCGCCGGATCCTGCTCGCAGCGCACGCCGTGATCGATGCGTTCCACACGCAAGACATCCAGCGCCTCAATGATGTATTCCGGCGGTCCCTCTTCACCGGCATGCGCCGTCAGATGCCAACCCAAGTCGCGCGCCACATCATAGATGCGCGTGAACTTCGAGGGCGGATTACCCTTCTCGGGACCTTCCAGCCCCAGCGCCAGGATGCGGTCGCGCCATGGCCTTGCACTGTCCACCACCGCCAGAGCGTCGGCTTCCGACTCATGGCGGTTCAGACCGAGAATGAGGCCACCGGTGATGCCGAACGCATGCCGGGCATCCTCGAAAGCTGCAAGCGCGCCGTCGAGCACGGCGGCGAAAGGCACGCCGCGCGGCGTGTGGCCCTGCGGCAGGATGTAGGCTTCAGCATGCACCACATTGTCACGATGGGCGCGCGCCAGGTAGGCGTGTGCCAGATCGTAGAAGTCACGCTCGGTGCGCAGCACGCTCTGGCCGGCCCAGTAGAGCTCAAGGAATTCCTGCAGATTCGCGAAGTCGTAGGCCGCGCGCAGCTCATCGGCATTGCTGTACGGGATGCTCACACCGTTGCGCTGCGCCAGCGCCAGCAGCATGTCCGGCTCCAGCGATCCTTCGAGATGAATGTGCAACTCGGCCTTCGGCGCGGCTTCGACAGGCGACTGGTGCATGATGCCTCCTTGCGCCGCTTGCCCGTCAGCCCTTGCGCCCATCCCTCGTGGCGCCAGTGCGCAGCAGCGCCTCGATCTCGGCCGCAGCAAACCCTGCCTCGGCCAGGATCTCGACACTATGCTCGCCCAGCCGCGGCTGAAGGTGGCGAATCTCGCCGGGCGTGCGGCTGAACCGCGGCGGGATGTCGGGCATGCGCAGCTTGCCTTCGGTCGGGTGCTCGACCTCCTTCCAGAACCCGGTCGCCTCAAGCTGAGGATCGACGAACAGATCCTCCAGCGAGTTCACCGGGCCGTGCGGAACATTTGAGTCCTTCAGCAGTGCGACCCACTCGGCGTTGGTGCGCGTGGCACAGATCTCGGCCAGGGTCGCGTAGACGACCTCGACGTTGGTGAGCCGCGTATGGAGCGACTGAAACCGCGGATCGGCCATGATGTCGTCCCGTCCGACGAGCTTGCAGAACTCGCGCCAGTGGCCATCGGTATAGGGCAGCAACGCAAAATAGCCGTCCTTCGAAGGGTAGGGCCGGCGCTCCTTGTTGAGCAGACGCTTGTAGCCGGCGGTTTCGATCGGCGGAACGAAGGTTTCGCCGTAGAGGTGCTCGACCATCACATAGGAAACGAGGCTTTCGAACATCGGCACCTCGACCGACTGACCCAGGCCTGACTTTTCGCGCTCGTAGAGGGCTGCGAGGACGGCGGCCACGACGGCGTTGGAGCTGGTCTTGTCGGCGACAATGGTGGGCAGGAAGCGCGGCGCGCCCGCCACCACCGTCTGCAGCATCGCAAGACCCGAGCCGGCCTGGATGATGTCGTCATAGGCCGCCTTGGCGCCCATCGGACCGGCCGCGCGGTAGCCATAGGTCGCAAGATAGATCAGCCGCGGATTGATCTTCTGGAAGACCTCGTAGGGGACACCCAGACGGGCGGCAGGCTCGGGCCGGTAGTTGTGCATCAGCACGTCCGCCGTCTCTGCCAGTCTGAACAGCGCGGCGCGGCCGTCATCCTTCTTCAGATCCAGCACAATGCTGCGCTTGTTGCGATTGCATCCCAGAAAGAAGGCCGCCATGTCCTTGTTGCGGCGCGGGCCAAGCTGGCGCGTGGTGTCGCCTTCCGGCGGCTCGATCTTGATGATATCGGCGCCGAGATCGCCCAGTTGCTGCGCCGCCCACGGTCCCAGGACGACCGTGGTGCAATCCAGAATCCGTACGCCCGCCAAAGGCCCTGCCATTGCGTCCCTCCCCGCCGCACGTCCCTTGACTACAGGCGTTGCGGCGCACGCCCACCTTAAGGCGTGCGCGAAGGGCTCGCATCCCGGGATATGCGATGTCAGACTTGCATCGCGGAGCGCATGAACGCCGTTCAGGCTGCCTGCGCGGCCTCCCGGTAGCGGCGGGCCAGCGGCGAGCGTGGCCGGCTGCTGCCGCGCTCACTGGCCAGCGCCGCGAACAGATTGCGGTCGCCGGCTCGCCTGGCTGCCTCGATCAGCGTGAGGTCGAGCAGGTCGCGCTGGGCGTGGCTGCCGCCGAAACGACTGGCGATCGGCCGCAGGTGCTGAAGCCGCTCGACCACATCGCAGTAGCGGCCCTGGCCGAACGCCACGATGGCTTCACCCACCGGCACACCCACATCCCGCGCCATAGCGCGGTTGCTGCCGTCGCCGGCTTCGGCGCTGCGCCGCAAGGTCGCAAGCTGCTGGCGGATACGCGCCTCGTCGCCGGCGCCGACATAGGCCATCAGCGCATGCGCGTCGTTAAAGGCGTAGACGCCGTCCTCGATGGTCGCTGCCCAGGTATCGGCAACCTCGCGCCAGCGATCGCCGACGTCCTGGCCGCGCAGGTAAAGCCGCCACAGCATAGCCGAGGCATCAATCAGGTCGAGCGCGACAGCGGAGCGTTCGCTGCGGATCGGTCCGTCGTAGAGCTTGAGCACCGCGTCCGTCTGGTCGAGCTCGAGATGGTAGAGCGCGAGATGCCACCAGTTGTGCACTTTGAAAAACGACTCTGGCGCCCACTTCGCGCTGGTCGAGGACAGCCACCGGATGCCATCCTCCGGCTGGTTACGCATCTCCAGCACGTGCGCGACCGCGTGATAGCCCCAGCCATCGCGCGGATTGATCGATACCGATTCCCGACCACGCTCCTCGGCGCGATCGTATTCGCCCATCTCCTCCAGGCCGAAGGCGTGCATGCTCAGGACCGCATGGTAGCCGGGATCGGCCTTGGTCCAGGCATGGAGGCGCCGCGCAATGCGATCGCGCAGGTTGCGCGCATCGCCGCGAAAGAAATCGACAAGATGCGCTATCTGCAGGGCGAGGATGTCGCGTGGATATTCGACCAGCAGCGCTTCCCAGCGTTGCGCGGCGGCAGCGAAGTCGCCTGCGGCCAGCGCCGCAAGGGCCGCGACATGCTGTCGCTCGCGCGCATCGGCCGGCAGCGCCCTGGCAGCTTCGAACGATGCAGCCGCCTCACGCATGCCCGGCGCCTCGCTGCTGGAGCCGTAAAGATAGCCGCGCAGTACGTGTCCCATGGTGAACCCGGGTTGCGCCTGCAGGGCTGCCTCGATGGTGCCGACGGGATTGCCCACGTAGCACTGGAACTCGGCCAGCGCCGCCTCGAAGGCGTCGGCTGCGGCTTGATCGGCGCCTGACATGGCAAGGCCGCGGGCATCTTTGATGGTCATGTCGACGGGTCCCCTTGCGAATCGCACGCGCCGCCGGGAAGCGGCGCAACGGTAGCGATTTACACGCGCCGCCGGAATTTATTCCACGCGTTCGAAAGACGGCCCTAGTGCGGCAGGGATTTCGAGAAGCCGTTCACCACGATCACGCCGGCGACAATCAGTCCCATGCCGACAATAGCCGCCCAATCCAGCGACTGGCCGAACCATAGCACGCCGACAAGCGCAATCAGGACAATGCCGACGCCGCTCCAGATGGCGTAGGCGATGCCGACCGGCATTGTCCGCAAGGTCAGGGACAGGAAGTAGAATGCAATCGCGTAGCCCAGCACCACGGCAACCGATGGCAGCAGCCGGGAAAATTCGTTGGACGCCTTCAGGGCTGACGTGGCGATCACTTCGCTCAGGATCGCGATACCGAGATAGACATAGCTCATGGTGCATCTCCGGCTGCCGGAACGAACTCACGCCCGAAACCGGCGAGAGTGGTATATCCGGAATTCACGGAGCCTGCGGCAGGCGCGATCAGTTCAAAGCGTTTTTCGCGAGCACAACGGCTGGCTATGGTGGCACCGTTCCGGGCGGAGCTGACAATGTCGATTGCGACGCGACTGACACAAGTGCTCGACATTGAGCACCCGATCCTGCTGGCGCCGATGGATCTCGTGGCCGACGCGCGCCTCGCTGCTGCGGTCAGCGGCGCCGGCGGTCTTGGCCTGATCGGCGGTGGCTATGGCGATGAGACCTGGCTGCTGCGCGAGCTGGATGCCGCCGGCGATGCGCGCGTCGGGGTCGGCTTCATCACCTGGAGCCTCGTACGCCAGCCGCGGCTGCTCGATCTGGTGCTTGAGCGCCGGCCGCCAGCAGTGATGCTGTCCTTCGGCGAGCTCCAGCCGCATGCCGGTCGGATCAAGAACGCAGGCGCGCGGCTGATCTGCCAGGTGCAGACCGTGGCCCAGGCGCGCGACGCGGCAGCCAATGGCGCGGACGCAATCGTGGCGCAGGGCGCTGAAGCGGGCGGGCATGGCATGTCCCGCGGCACCCTGGCGCTGGTGCCGGCAGTAGTCGATGCGGTGCCCGATATTCCCGTGGCCGCAGCGGGTGGCATCGCCGACGGCCGCGGGCTGGCAGCGGCACTGATGCTGGGTGCCGATGGCGTTCTGGTGGGTACCCGCTTCTACGCCACGCAGGAAGCCGCCGGACCCGATGCCGCCAAGCAACGCATCGTGGCCGCCAGTGGCGATCAAACGGTGCGCGGCATCCTGTTCGACATTGCACGGCGCAACGTCTGGCCGGCGCCCTACACCGGCCGCGTACTCAAAAACGCCTTCTCCGAGCGCTGGCGCGGCCGGGAAGCCGAGTTGCTGCAGCACCAACAGGCGGAGGCCGCGCGCTATGCCGAGGCCAGGGCGGCAGGCGACTTCGACACGGCCGCCGTGATTGCCGGCGAGGCCGTGGATCTCGTCAGCGACATCCCGCCGGCCGGCGAGGTGATCGCGCGCATGGTGAAAGAGGCCGGCACCCTGCTGGCCGGCGCCTCGAACCGCTTCCGCGTTGCCGGCTGACTAATCCAGCCGCACGGACCAGCCGGCGAGTTCGGCGGTGGAGGGCGGGTAGCGGTTCATCACCTCGGCGTCGTGACCGGGCACGACCATATCGATGCGGCCATCGGCCAGCCGCTTGAGCTTGTCGTAGCCTGACAGCATGTCGGCGACACTGAAGACGATAGCGAACAGCTTGTCGTTGTTGATGCCCCAATAGTAATGGCTGGCGTCCGACGCCAGGACCAGCCAGCCGTTGCGCGTCCAGACACGCACCGACTGGATGCCCGCGGTATGGCCGCCGATATGGTGCACCGACAGGCCCGGCACGATCTCCTCGTCACCATCGTGGAATACGACGCGGTCGCCATACAGCGCCCGCACCATCGCCACCACCTCTTCAACCTCGTAGGCGTGGCGGAACGTCTTGCGCGCCATGTGGCGGCCGGTCGCGAAATTCATCTCCTTGTCCTGGAGATGAAAGCGCGCCTTCGGGAACAGTGCCCAGCCGCCGACGTGATCGTAGTGCAGATGCGTGATGATCACGTCTTCGACCTGCGCAGGGTCAATGCCGAGGTCGCGCAGGGTCTGGCCCGGATCGCGCAGCATCTTGCGCCCCCGCTTCGCGCCCACCTCGGCACTGAAGCCGGTATCAATCACGACGGGCTTGCCGCCGATCATGCGCCGGCCGTCCTCGCCCAGGGGGATGGCCACCCACACGAAATAGTCCATCGGGTAATCAGCGTCGTGGGGATCCGCCATGATCTGCACCTCATGCCCCTTGCGCGGCAGGTGGGCGTACTTGCAGGCATGCACTTCGTAGGTCGGCGGGTTGGCCATGGCGCTTCCTCTTTGTCTTGTGATCGCTGTGTTGCGGAATGATGCACGCGCAGGTCTGCCGGGCAAGCGTCCTTGCTGCATGCCGATGATAGTGCGCCAGGCATTGCCGTCGTCTAAGGTGGGTGCATGTCCGGCCTGACCGTCGCCGCCGTCGCCCTCACAGTTGTTTGCACCTCTTTTCTCTCCGGCATCTTCGGCATGGCAGGCGGACTGATCCTGCTGGGTGTGCTGCTGATCGTGCTTGACGTGGCGTCGGCCATGATCCTGTTCGGCATCACGCAGCTTGGCGCCAATGGTTGGCGTGCCCTGCTCTGGCGGCGTCACGTCGCATGGCCGCTGGTCCTGCCCTATATCGCTGGTGCGCTCGCGGTATTCGCGCTGATGAAAGTGGTGGCCTTCCTGCCGGACAAGGCGATGGTCTATATCGGCCTGGGACTCATCCCGATCGCGGGCGACCTGCTGCCGGCACGCTGGCGGCCGGACATCACGCGCCGTTTCATGCCCTTTGCCTGTGGTGCCGTGATCATGGCGTTGCAGCTCATGGCCGGCGCCGCCGGCAGCGTGCTGGACATGTTCTTCCAGCGAAGCCCGCTGGATCGCAAGCAGATCGTTGCCACCAAGGCGATCACCCAGGTCATCGCCCATGCCTGCCGCATCGGCTATTTCGGCAGCTTCGCGATTGCCGACGACCATCTCCTGCCATGGTGGACCTATGCCGGCGCTGTCGTGCTGGCGCTGGCGGGAACGACCCTGGCTGCGGGCGTCCTGCACCGCATGACCGACGCCAGCTTCCGTCAGTGGAGCCGCTGGCTGATCCTGGCCATCAGCACTGTCTACCTGGGACGCGGCCTGTGGCTGCTGATCGCACCGGCGGGTTGACCCTGGATGTCGTCCGATACCGTTCCGCCGACCCCGAGCCTGTCGCTTGCGATCCTGGCGACAGCGACGTTCTCCAGTTCGGCCAGCGTACGCGTGTCCGATCCGCTGCTGCCACAGGTTGCAGCGTCTTTCGGCACCACCGCCGGCGAGGCATCGGCGATCATCACCGCCTTCACGCTGGCCTACGGAGTGATGCAAGTATTTTACGGCGCTGCCGGTGACCGCTTCGGCAAGGTACGGCTGATCGCCATCACGACGCTGCTGGCCTCGGCCGGATCGCTGGCGTGCGCGCTTGCACCCTCGCTGCTGGCACTGACGGCGGCGCGCTTCCTCACTGCGACGGTGTCCTGTGCGATCATTCCGCTGGCCTTTGCGTGGATCGGCGACGTGATCCCCTATGAGCGGCGGCAGACGGTTCTGGCGCGGTTCATCTCGGGCGCCACCATGGGCATGATTTTCGGCCAGGCAGCCGGCGGTATTCTTGGCGATGCACTGGGCTGGCGGTGGGTGTTCGGTGTACTGGCCGGCACCTATCTGCTGGCCGGCTTCGCGCTGCTGCTGCGCCTGCGGGCCGATCCCCTCACACGCATGCGCAGCGGCCGCGAGGTGCCGGCAACGACCGGGCTGCTGGGAGCGTGGCGCGGCACGATCGGCCTGCTGCGCGACCGCTGGGTGCGCGTCGTGCTGGCGATCGTCGCCGCCGAGGGCTTCCTATTCTTCGGCGCGTTTGCCTACGTCGGCAACGAATTGCGCCATCGCTTCGGCATCGATTACACGAGTGTCGGCCTGACGATGACGGCCTATGGCGGCGGCGGCCTGCTGTTCAGCGCCAGCATTCGCCATCTCGTTGTCCTGCTGGGTGAGCGGGGACTTGCGTGCACCGGCGGGCTGGTGCTGGGCGCAACCTTCGTGGTGCTCGCGCTGGCACCCGCCCTGTGGCTGGCGGTGATTGCCATCGGCATCGGCGGGCTGGGCTTCTTCATGCTGCACAACACGCTGCAAACGCGCGGCACGCAAATGGTGCCGCACGCAAGGGGCGCGGGCGTTGCTGCCTTCGCCACGGCACTGTTCATGGGTCAGTCATTGGGCGTCGCAGTAGCCGCACCGGTGATCGACCGCATCGGCGCGGCACCGGTGTTCCTGGCGGCTGCGGCGGGCCTGCCGCTGCTCGGCATCTGGCTCGCTGTCAGCCTGCGGCGGGCGCCCTGAGGCCCCCGCTACGGATCGCGGCTGAGGCCGTTGTAGAGCAGGGCTGCGAGATAGGCGTCCCACTTCTCCTTGCGGGTCATCCCGAGCTCGTAAAGGTATGACCAGCTATAGATGCCGGTATCGTGCCTGTCGTCGAAGCGGATGCGGATTGCGTAGTTCCCCACCGGCTCGATGTCCTCGATGCGCACATGGCGGCGGCCGGCCACGATTTTCTTCTGGCCGGGCCCATGCCCCTGCACCTCGGCCGAGGGACTTTCCACCCGCAGGAATTCGGCCGGATAGGTGAACGTCCGGCCGTTGTCGAATTCGATCTCCACCTCTGCCTTGTCGCGGAAGAGCCGGACCTCGACCGGCCAAGGGGCACCGCCTTGCGCCTCATAGCCGCCGCCGGCCGGCGCCGAGGGTGGGAAAGGCGGTGCATTTTCGTTTGCGCTCACGGCACGTCGTCCAGGCGGCGGGCCTCGCCCGGCAGCATGATCGGAATCCCGTCGCGGATCGGATAGGCGAGCCCGGCTTTCTTGCTGACCAGCTCGTTGCGCTCGGGGTCGAACTCCAGCGGTCCGTGCGTGACCGGACACACGAGGATTTCCAGCAGCCTTGGGTCGATGCCGGCCCGCCGGGCGGGACCTTCAGAAGGGCTCATCGGGCAACACTCCGGACGCTTGCGGCAACACTAGCATGACCAGCTCTAGTGTCGCGACGTGCTGCCGCCACCCTCTTCGCCGCGGCTGTCCATTTCCAGCAACGCAATCAGCAGGCGCGCCCGCGCCGTGCTGTCGGCGGCCTCCAGCAGCGCCTGCTTTTCTGCCGGCCCGAAGGGCAGCACCATCGACAGCGACGTGATCAGATTGCGATCGCCCGCATCCTGCACCGCCTTCCAGTCGGTCGACAGCTTGTGACCGCGGAAATAGGCCTGCAGCGCTGCCATCATGCGGTTGCGGTCGAGCTCGACCACCTCCTCGGCATGATCGAGATCGCCGCGGAAGCGCTCGAAATGGGTCATCACCCGCCGATAGCCGCTATGGTGCAGCGCCAGCTCCTGGCCCACTTCAAAGCGGATCAGGCCGGCCAGCGTGATCAGGAGCCGACCGTCCTCCGTCTCCGCGAACTGCACGATACGCCCGACGCAGCCTATGGGCTGCACCGACGGCAGGCCTTCGCCCGAGGGCAGGCCGTCACCTGCAAAGCCACCCGGTTTGACCGGCTGCACCATGCCGATGAGGCGATGGCCTGCCAGCGTGTCGAGGACCATGGCAAGATAGCGCGGCTCGAAAACATTGAGGGGCAACCGTCCGCCCGGCAGGAGCAAGGCACCGGTCAGCGGAAAGATCGGTATCGCCTCCGGCAGTTGCTCGAAAGCGGGATCGAAACGATTCCTGCCGCCGCGCTGCCGGGTCATGCTCCTTCTCAGGCGAACAGGATCGAGGACAGCCTCTTGCGACCGGCCACCGCAATGGGATCGTTGAAACCCAGCGCTTCGAAATATTTCAGAAGCTGCTTGCGTGCAGCCTCTTCGTTCCACTTCCGGTCAAGCCGGATCGACTCAAGCAGGTGATCGACGGCTTCCTGGCGCTTGCCGGCAGCATAAAGCGCCGTCGCCAGATCAAGACGGGCCTGGTGGTCCTTCGGGTTGGCAGCCACCTTTGCCTCCAGTTCGCCCACCGGCCCGGCCTGCTCGGCCTGCTCGGCAAGCTCGATGGACGAGCGCACGGCAGCAATCTCGGCATGATTCGCAACAGCCGGCGGCAGTTTGACAAGCAGGTTCTTCGCCCGGACCATATCGCCGCTCTCGATATAGCAGCGCGCCATGCCGGCCACGGCGGTGGGATTCTCGGGCTCCTGCTGCAGGATCTCGCCATAGATCCGCGCGGCAAGCGAGACATCGCCGCCCTCCAGTGCGGCCCTGGCATGCTCGAGCAGCTCGGCAAGCTGTTCGCCCGGGGCCGTGCCGCCGGTGGCCTGCACCAGCCGGTCGATGAACTGCTTGATCTGGGATTCGGGCAGTGCGCCCACAAAGCCGTCGACCGGCCGGCCTTGGAAAAAAGCATATACCGCGGGGATCGACTGGATCCGGAGCTGCTGGGCCAGCATCTGGTTCTCGTCGATATTGACCTTGACCAGTTGCACGGCGCCTTTGGCGTTCTTCACCGCCTTCTCGATGATGGGCCCCAGCGTCTTGCACGGGCCGCACCAGGGTGCCCAGAAATCGACAATCACCGGCCGCGTGCGGCTGGCTTCCAGCACGTCCTTCGCGAAACTCCGCTGGTCGGAGTCCTTGACGAGTTCGGCATCCCCGCCCGGGGTGCCGCCAATGATCTGGTCCATCTGTCCTCGACAGCCTGAGTCGGGCGCCGCCCGGTGCCGCAATAGGTCCCGGCCAATGTGGCGGCTGGCCCGCGGGATGGCAAGGCCGGGACGCGCGGGATTTTGCAGCCGGGCGGTCGTGGGGTCAGTTCAACCCGAACGCGAAATCATGGTTCCACATGAGCTTGATGCCGACCACATGGTCGTGGGCACTCCTGCCCGACTCCTCATCGCGAACCCGCTGATACTTGTAGCCGGCGCCAAGCTGCCACCGCGGATGCAGGCGGTAGAACAGCGATGTTGCCAGGAGACGGTCGCGCGCATCAGGGGCATCGGGCGCCTCGAGGTTGCGCAGCGTGCCCGTCAAATGCCAGGTCCAGGGACCATTGCTGACGATGATGTTGGCTGCCCACCAGGTGGCCCTGCCGGGCTGGCCGTCGGCATTGCGCGAGCGAACCCATTCGACGGCCGGCTGGATGGTCGTCGTACCGGGCAGGATCACGTCCTGAACTTTCGCTGTGTAATCGAAGGCTACGGAGAAGCCGTGTTCATGGCGGGACTCGGTCCTGCCGCGATGCAGGAAGCGATAGCCGAGGTGAACGCCGAGATCGGGCAGCAGGTCGAACCCGGTGCTGTCGAGGGTGGCCGAAAAATTGTTGAGGTTCTCAGTGTTGCCCGGCCCGCCGTCGGACTTGTCCAGCCGGCTGGCGCGTTCGACCGTTGAGCCGCCCGCCCGCGGAGCGGTGATGATGGATCGGTGCAGAAAGGTCGTGTCGGCGACAAAGGTCTGCACCGTGAGTTCGTGGCGGCCTGCGCCGGCATCCTGGAAATCACCGCGCAGGGCGAAGCCGGCGCCAATGAAATCGAGCGTTTCGTAGTCCTCGGTAAAGTCGACCGAGAACAACCCCCAGGCGCGGTGATGATCCCAGAGCAGACCAAAGGTCGGCATGATCTTGCCGGCAAACAGCGTCACCCAGTCGAAATCCGCATTCAGGTAGAGTTCCGCCGTGAATATGCCGAAGCCGCGGAAGGCCTCGTTCTGGCCGGGACGCAGCTCGCGCAGCGGGTCTCCCTTGAGAACATCCTGAAAGGACCGTCGAATGTCCGGACCGGCCCATGTCCATGCTGGTGCTGTGCCTGTGCCGGAGGACACATTGCCGCCATCGCGGCAGCTGCAAGCAGCCGCGTCACCCACGCGCCGATCATCCGCTTCTCCCGCCTTGTGTCAGTTCCTGAGCATGCCTGCAACCAGCGCCGGCACGTTGTGGCGGAACATCGCCTCGTAGGTCCCGGCCGGGCCGCCTGGCCGTGACAACGCATCGACGTACAGCCTGGGACCCACGACACCGCCTGCATCGCGCGCGATTTGTTCCACGAGCCTTGGATTGCTCATGTTCTCGATAAAGATCGCCTTGATCCGCTCGCTGCGGATCAGACGGATCAGGGCGGCGACCTCGCGCGCCGAGGGCTCCTCGTCGGTGCTGATGCCGGTGGGTGCATGGAACGCAACGCCGTAAGCACGACCGAAATAGCCGAAGGCATCGTGCCCGGTGATGACCTTGCGCTTGTCGGCCGGCACGATGGCAATCTGCTGCCGGACCCAGATGTCGAGCGCGGCCAGACGCTGGTCATAGGCTGCCGCGCGTTCACGATAGAAGGCGGCGTTGGCTGGATCGGCCTCGCTCAATCCCGCCGCGATGTTGCGCACATAGAGCCGGCCGTTCGCGAGGTCCTGCCAGCAATGCGGATCGGGTACGGCGCGGGCGGGGCGCTGTGCGCGACGCGTTGATTGCCCTTCGTGTGCCTCCTGCGCCATGCGCAGGGGATCGGCGACGCCCTGGCTGGCCACTACCCGGCTCCCCCTGAACGGTGCCGAGCGCGCCAGCCGGTCTATCCAGCCCTCGAAGCCCAGGCCGTTCACCACTAACACGCGCGCTGCCGCAACTGCCCGGGCGTCTGCGGGTGTAGGCTGGTAAGCGTGGGCATCCTGATCGGGGCCCACCAGCACGGTGAGCTCAATCCGCTCACCGCCGACCTCGCGCACCATGTCGCCCAGGATCGAAAACGAGGCGACCACCTTCAGGCGGGTCTGCCCTGCTGCGGGCGAGATCGGGGGAAAGGCCGAGGCGGCCAGCACCGAAAAGACGAATCCCCGCCGCCGCATGTCGCCTCCCATAGATGAGGCGACGGTATGTTATACTATATCGTTAAGTCAAGACCATCAGAACGCGATGGGTTGGGGTGAATGGCCGGTAGCGGCGAAGAAAAGCTGCAGGTCACTGCCGGACAGACGGGTCACCATGGTATTGACCAGGGGATGCGCCCAAACGATGTCGGCCTCCAGCACGGCCTGGTCGACCGCCAGCCGTACCCTGTTCTCCGGATCGTTGATCAGGGCCAGCGGCGTCACCGAGCCGGGCCGCACGCCGAGATAGCGCATCAGCCGCTCGGCGCTGCCGAAGGACACGCGGCCTGCGCCGATGCGCTCGCCAAGCTGCCTGAGGTCGATCACCCGGTGAGCCTCGGCCGTGACCAGCCACATCTCCTCGCGCTTGTTGCGCAGGAACAGGTTCTTGATGTGGGTGCCGGTCTGCAGCACGGGCAGGCGGGCGCGCACGGCCGTGGATTGCTCGACGGTGAACACCGCTTCGTGGCTCACCGTCTGGTGCGCGATGCCCAGCGAATCGAGCCGCGCCAGCAGGGCAGCGGGCGTGGTGGGCAGATCCTTGCCTTCGGGATCGGCGGCCGGATGGGCGCTGGCGTCGGTGTTCATCGGGCGCGCTTCCTAGCGGCACCGTGATGCCGGAGCAACCGTCTTGCCAAGGCGCATGAAAGCGGCTATTTCCGCGCGCCTGACGCCGGGCCATCCACGGCGTACCGCGTGGAGCGCGGGCGTAGCTCAGGGGTAGAGCACAACCTTGCCAAGGTTGGGGTCGAGGGTTCGAATCCCTTCGCCCGCTCCAAAATTCTGACGTTCAAAAGCTGGCGGGTGCAATCAGGACGGCGACCTGGTGCGCTGGTCCGCAGGCCATGCAGGCGCGAAAACACTTCGGCGCTGCGCGCCGATGCGGGCAAGATGCCCGCGCTCCCAGCAGCCGGGTAATCAGGAACCGGTATGCCGCTTCCTCGCTTTGGAAAGGCGAGAAGCGGGACCCGCTCCCGCCCGGCCTGGCGATCGGCAGGAATGATTTGCCCCGCCCGGAAGTTTCGGCAGGCTGGACGTCTCCTGACCATCCCTTGTTATTGATCTTGCTCAACGTATCGGATGCCAGCGGGCCTAGTCTCGCCATGCGGCCCCTGTCGGGTGCCGACATACAGGTTGTCATGGACCAGCCGATCCTGAAGCGTTTCGAACGCCCGGTTCCGCGCTACACCAGCTACCCGACGGCGGCACAGTTCCACGCCGGCGTCGATGGCGCGACATACCGGGACTGGCTGCAGGCCTTGCCCGCTGCCGAAGCGGTGGCGCTATACGCCCATGTGCCCTTTTGCCGCTCGATCTGCTGGTACTGCGCCTGCCACACGCAGCGCGCCCGCGGACCGGCACAACTGGAGGCCTACGCCGAGCTGCTGGAACGCGAGCTCGACCTGCTGGCGTCCGATGTCGGCGAGGGCCGGTCGCTGGCGGCGCTCCAGTTTGGCGGCGGCACGCCAACGGAACTGGGCGGCAAGGCTTTGTTCCGGGTCGTGAATCGCGCCACGCGGCTGTTCGCGCCGGCGCCTGGCGCCGAGATCTCTGTGGAGGCAGACCCGCGCTTCGTGACCGCCGAGCTGGTAGACATGATGGCGCTGGCGGGCGTCACGCGGGTCAGCATCGGCGTGCAGGATTTCGACCCGGCCGTACAGCGGGCGATCAACCGCATCCAGCCGGCGGAAACCACCGCTGCCTGCATGCAGATGCTGCGGGATGCCGGCATCGACCATATCAATATCGATCTGGTCTATGGCCTGCCCCGCCAAACGCTGGACAGCCTGGCCGCGACGCTGGCCACGACAGTGCGCCTGAAGCCGTCCCGGATCGCGGTCTTCGGCTACGCCCACGTGCCCTGGATGGCCAGGCGCCAGCGGGCCATCGACGAGGCCACGCTGCCCGGCATGGATCTGCGCCTCGACATGGTGCGCCTCATCGGCGAGAAACTGACGAAGGCCGGCTACCGATCCATCGGGCTGGACCACTATGCGCTCCCCGACGATCCGCTGGCTGTCGCGGCGCGCGCCGGCGGGTTGCGGCGCAACTTCCAGGGCTACACGGACGTATCCGCCGCTACCTTCCTCGGCGTGGGGGCGACGGCAATTTCACGGCTGCCGTCGGGGCTGGTCCAGAACACAGGTGCGCTCGACCAGTATGCGGCGGCCATTCGCGAGCGGCGCTACGCCACCGCCCGCGGCGTCGCCGCCACGCCAGAAGACCGGCTGATCGCCGACGTCATCGAACGCCTGATGTGCGACTTCAAGGTCAACCTGCCGCGTGTGGCGCGCCGGCATGACATGCCCGAACACATCTTCGACGATGACCTCGCGCGGCTGCAACCCTTCACCGACGACGGCCTGGTCACGGTCGAGGGTGGGCAATTGTGCGTCACGGATGCGGGGCGCCCTGCCGTGCGGCTGATCTGCACCGCCTTCGACCATCACCTGCCCACGTCGAACGGACGGCATTCGCCCGCCATTTGACCCGCGCCGGGAGGAGCACATGCACAAGGCAACGTTCACCATCCAGGACGAACACCGTTCGCTGGCTGCCGTCCTGCACGGGCTGCTGCATGTCGCGGACGGCATCGCCAGCCACGGAACCCCTCCCGATTTCCGCCTGCTCGACGCGATGATCGCCTATATCGAGGGCTTTCCCGAGGCATGCCACCATCCGAAGGAAGACGCGTATCTGTTCCGCTTGCTGCGCGAGCGCGCACCACAAGCGGCGGCGACGCTGGATGATGTCGAAGCCCAGCATCGCGAGGGGCACGGGCGCCTTGCCCAGCTCAAGCAGGCGCTGGCCGATTTCCGGACCTGCGTCGAGACCCGCGCTGCGCAGCCGGATGGACGCGCCGGCGACGACCAGCGCTGGAGCGACATTGGCTGCCAGGTCCAGGCGGTGGCATTCCTCGATTCGGCGCGAAGCTATGCAGAGTTCCACTGGAAGCACATGCGCATCGAGGAGGACGTGGTTCTGCATCTCGCCGAGAAAGTCTTTTCCGCCGCCGACTGGGCAGAGCTTGAGGCAGCGTTCGCGAGCCATCGCGATCCGCTCCGGGGCATCGGCACGGATGGCACGGATTTCCGTGCACTGTTTACGCGCATCGTCACCCTCACCCCGGCACCGATCGGCCTCGGGCCCTCGCGCGACGCGGCGTGAAGGTCAAGCGAACAACTCTGCCGTATGGCCTGCGGCAGAAGGATTTCCGCCGTACGTTGACGCATCGCAACCCGGATCGGAACCGCGTTTGATCCGCATCAAGGCCTGCCGTGACGTCTAACGGCACCGTCTCCGTGTGGAGAGGAAAGGCATATGTACAAGCACATCCTTGTCCCCATCGACGGAACGCCGCTATCGACCGGCGCGGTGGGCAAGGCCATTGCTCTTGCCAGGGCGCTGCACGCCCGGATCACGATCGTGACCGCGATCGAGCCATTCCATGTCTTCGCCGTCGATCCGGAGATCGTCACGGCGACGCCGGCCCAGTATGAGCGTGTCATGGTCGCGCGCGCGGAGCGCCATCTCTCCGTTGCCAGGGAAGAGGCCGCGGCGTCGGGCGTCCCGTGCGCCGCCTTTCATGTCATGGACGAACACCCCTGGCGGGCGATCACCGACACTGCTCTCAGGGAGGGGTGCGACCTGATCGCGATGTCCTCGCACGGCCGGCATGGCCTCTCGGCCGTTCTGCCGGGCAGCGAGACGATGAAGGTCCTGACCCACTCCAGGATTCCCGTCCTGGTGTATCGCTGAAATGACGGGCGTCCGGAAAGACCCTGACTTCGTCACGGCGACGAAGATCGGCTATCCTTGTCAACCAATGGACGACGAAATTTATATCGTGGACGATGACGAGGCGGTGCGAGATTCGCTGCGCGCTCTTTTCGAGGCGCATGGCTTCGCGGTTCATGATTTCGCCTCCGGCGCCGAGTTCCTGCAGCACCACGCATCGCACGCCCGCGGTTGCGTGCTGCTGGACGTGAACCTGCCTGGCATGGACGGCTTCAACGTCCTGAGGGCACTGGCCGAATCGGGCTGCCGGCTCCCGGTCATCCTCATGACGGCGAGGACCGACAGCGAGACGCGCGCGCATGCGATGAAAGCGGGCGCGGCCGGCTTTGTGCAGAAGCCGTTCGTCAGCAGCCATCTGATGAGCCTGGTGCGGGACTCCCTGCACGGCCAGGCCTGAGCCAGGCATCCGAACGGCACCTGGCCCGTTTGTCATCCGGTCTCGATCAACGGAGGGGCGGCATGCAGGTCGCCGTCTACAGCACCAAGCCCTATGACCGGCGCTTTCTCGATGCGGCCAATGCCGGCGCCGGACACGGCCTGATCTATCTGGAATCACGCCTTGCCCTGGAAACGGCGGTTGCCGCGGCCGGTGCAGGCGCGGTCTGCGCCTTCGTGAACGACGAGCTTCGAGCGAACGTGCTTGAGGCGCTGGCCGGCCAGGGAACGAAACTCGTCGTGCTGCGCTGCGCCGGCTTCAACAATGTTGATCTCGTGGCAGCGCGCGCCCTGGGAGTCACGGTGGCCCGCGTGCCCGAGTATTCGCCGCATGCCGTTGCCGAGCATGCCGTTGCCCTGATCCTCGCGCTGAACCGGAAGATCCACCGGGCGCACGCCCGCGTACGGGAGGGCAATTTCGATCTCGACGGGTTGCTGGGTTTCGACCTGTTCGGCCGCACGGTCGGCATCATCGGCACAGGGAAAACCGGTGCGGCGCTGGTCCGGATCATGCGGGGCTTCGGCTGCATCGTGCTGGCGCATGACCTCAGGGCCGATCCCGCATGCGAAAGCCTCGGCGCCCGCTATGTGCCACTGGCCGAGCTGCTGGCGGCTTCGGACATCATCTCGCTGCACTGTCCGTTGACACCGGCGACGCACCATCTGATCGATGCCGCGGCGCTGACGCAAATGCGGCCAGGCGTCATGCTGATCAATACCAGCCGTGGCGCGGTCATCGACACGCGCGCCGCGATCAATGGCCTCAAGTCAGGACGGATCGGCAGCCTGGGTCTTGATGTTTATGAGGAAGAAGCCGAGCTGTTTTTCCGCGATCTGTCGGACAGCGTCATCCAGGACGATCAGTTCGCGCGCCTGCTGACCTTCCCCAATGTGCTGATCACGGGGCACCAGGCGTTCTTCACGCAGGATGCCCTGGCCGCCATTGCCGAAACGACAATCGGCAATATCACCGCCTTCGAGCGTACCGGGCATGCGCTTCATGAGGTTTCGGTCGAGCGGCTGGCGTGATAGCGGGCCCCGGGGGCGGGCACGCCGGACATGTAAGGGGAATCCCGTACGCGTTCATCCCGAATTTAGCAGCCACCGCGGCGCGCCTATCCTTCGCACATCGAGAGCGAAGAGAGGTCCGCGTCATGCTCAGTCATTCGATGCCCGCACCGCACGCCGCCAGCACGCCGCGCCCGCCGGTGCCGGTCGGGCCTCCCGCCGCTCTGCCCGTGCAGGAACCGGACAACTGGCTGCATGCAAAGGGAATGCGCATGAGACTGGACCGCGATGATGTGCTGTTCTCGGAAGGCGATGATGCGCACTGCTGGTACAAGGTCGTCTCCGGCGCCATCCGGATCGTGAAGATCCTGGCCGACGGGCGGCGCTACGTGGTCGATTTCTTCCTGCCCGGGGATTTTATCGGCTTCGATGCCGCGACCTCCTACGAGTTCACCGCGGAAGCCATCGTCGAGTCGGAGCTGGTGAGTTATCCGCGGCTGCGGGTGGACGTTGCGCTGGAGGAAAATCCGCAGGCGGGACACCGCCTGCTGGAGCTCGCCCTGCGGCGGCTTGCCGCGGCCCAGAACCAGATGCTTCTGCTGGGGCGCATGAGTGCCATGGAGCGCATCGCCACGTTCCTGCTGACGCTGCAACGCCGGCTTGGCGACAGGACGCCCGGAGCCGCAACCATCTCCCTGGCCATGACGCGGCTGGACATCGCCGACCATCTCGGCCTGACGCTGGAAACCGTGAGCCGGATGCTCAACCAGCTCAAGCGGCAGGGTGTTATCGACCTGCCGCATCCGCAGCGCATTTGCATCGTCAAGCCCGAGCGGCTGCGGGCCTTGGCGGTCGGTGCAAACGCCTGACGCGCTGCTATCGCGGCGAAGGATAGCGAGAACGAGGTCGAAGCGCGGACGGTCAACAGGTGTGGAGAGGACCTGTTGGCATCGCGGAGCAGGCTCCGATGGAGGAGGGTGCGTCATGGCCTATCGCGTAATCCTCGTGCCCGTGATGGGCGATGCGGCTGATCCGGCGGCGCTCGCGCTGACCCAGGCGATCGCAGGGCGCCTGCGCGCGCATGTGGTGGGATTGCATGTGCGCAGCCCCATCAGCATCGCGGTTACGGGCGGCATGTTCGAGGGCGCCTACATGACGCCCGACCTGCTCAACGCCCTGGAGGAGGCTGGGCGCACCAGCGCCGCCGAGGCGCGCGGCGTCTTCCGCAGCTGGCAGGAAGACGCCGGCATCGAGATGGCGGCTGCGCCGGGAACGCCGGCGCGGCTGACCGCGGAATGGAGCGATGTGGAAGCGCCCGTGTCGGCGGAGATCGGCCGCCAGGGGCGCACGGCCGATCTGATCGTGCTGGCCCGCTCGGCGCGCAGCTACACCGAGGGCACCGACGAGGCGCTGCAAGGCGCGCTGTTCCAGTCGGGACGGCCCGTGCTGCTGGTCCCCGGACCGGCCCCCGCCGATCCCTTCTCAACCGTGGTCATCGCCTGGAACGACAGCCGCGAAGCAGCCCATGCGGTGGCAGCGGCTTGGTCGCTGATCGGGCGGGCAAAGCGGATCGTGCTCTTCGCCGGTGGCGACGAGACCCTGCGCCGCTCGGCCGGGCGGCTGGCGGTTCATCTGGCCTGGCGCGGCTATGCGCCGGCCACTGTCGTGGGCGAGGCGTCCACCGACGCCGGCAGCAATCTGCTGGCGCTGGCGGCACGCGAAAATGCCGGCCTGATCGTCATGGGCGCCTATTCCCACAGCCGTCTGCGGCACTTCGTTCTGGGCGGGGTGACGAGCGACGTGCTGCGGCAAGCGACCATCCCCGTCCTGATGGCGCACTGAACGTGGCGTCTGCCATGGTCGCGACCGACAGCGCCCACGCGCTCACTTCTGAACCCGGCGAGCCGCGCAACCTCGCGTCGGCCCAGCCCGGCTTCACTGCCGCCCTGCGCCAGCTTGCTGACAGCAACGCTGGAGCCCGTCATCGCTGACGGTTCTTATGCTCTCGTCATCGCGGCGTATTCGACGGCGATTTGGGCGGCCAATGCAGCGTTGTTCCTGATCAGCGCCGTGTTGGCGCGCAGGCTTTGCCCGCCGGTGAGTGTGTTGAGGCGGGCCAGCAGGTATGGCGTCAGCGCCTTGCCCGTTATGCCCGCGGCTTCAGCCTCGCGGCAGGCCGCCTCGATGCATGCTTCGATTGCGGCGGCGGGCAAGGCGTCCGCTTCGGGTACGGGATTGGCGATCACGATGCCGCCTTGCAGGCCAAGCTGCCGGTGGACGCGGATCACCTGCGCCAGTGCGCGCGGCGTGCCGAGACGCCGGTCGACCCTGTAGCCGCTGTCGCGGCTGAAGAACGCGGGAAACGCATCGGTGCGGTAACCCAGCACCGGCACGCCCTGTGTCTCCAGCACCTCCAGTGTCTTGCCGATATCGAGGATCGACTTGGCGCCGGCGCAGACCACGGCCACCGGCGTGCGGCCCAGCTCGGCCAGATCGGCGGAAATATCAAACGTCTCCGCCGCACGGCGATGCACGCCGCCGATGCCGCCGGTGGCGAAAATCGGAATGCCGCAGCGCGCGGTGATCAGCATGGTGGCGGAAACCGTCGTGCCCGCGGTCGCGCCGCTGGCGATCAGCGCGGCGAGATCGCGCCGCGACGCCTTCTCGGCATCCCGCCCTTCAGCGAGCCGGCGCAGCCCGTCGTCATCCAGTCCGACGCGGATTCGCCCGTCCTCACGGCGATCGTTGCCGGCACCGCCTCGTGCCGGCGGACAATAGCTTCGACATCCATGACCATGGCGAGGTTGTCGGGATGTGGCATGCCATGCGTGATGATCGTGGATTCCAGCGCCACCACTGGTCGGTCCTCGGCCAGCGCGCGAGACACTTCGGGCGCGATGTCCATCAGCTCGTGGTCAGGCGTGCACGTCACTGGCCGCTTCCGTCAGCGGCTGGTGCCCGGGCGCTCGACGATGTCGCGGTCGGCCGGCCATTTCAGCCTGTAAGCCAGCCGGATCTCCTTCTGCTCGCCGGGCTTGTATTCCCACGTCCAGCTCATCACGCCGCGCTTTTCTTCAACTATTTTCTCTGTGGGCGCCGTGGTCTGGGTCAGCGTCTCGACGGTGATGGCCGCGTCGTTGGATACCGGGATGCGGTCGATGACCGTGATCTTCACCGGGAAGCTGTGCAGGTTCTTCACGGTCGTCCGGAACTCGCGCAGGCTGGTGCGGCTGGAACCGAGGAATCCGGGCTCCTCGTCGCGGAAGTTCACCGGCGCCCGCGCCACCTTCACCCGGTCATCGGATCCGAAGGCGAGCGTGACCTTGTCGCCCGGCGGCACGAGCGCGAGCTGCCCGCGCCCGACAAACACGCCGTCGCGATGGATGGCGACGTGGCCCGGCAGCAACGGCGCGTCCTCTTCGTTCACGAACGCGGCCTCGAGCCAGGCTGTCGGATCGAGCACCGGCACTGTCTTGAGGGACAATTCGGGGGTGACCGTCTTGCCGGAGATCCGGAACGCCTTGGGCGAGCCGTCCGCCGGGATCGTCACCCGGCCCGGGATGGTGAAAGCCGCCTGGAACGGGCCGGCATCGAGTCTCGCCTGTTGCTCGACCGCCGGCTGAGGCGGCACCGCCCGCCGCTCCTCGGCCGTGGTCGGTGCCGGAGCAGGGGCGGAGCGCGGCGCATCGGATGGCGTCACGTCGCGGCGGCGCACCGGTTCGCGGAAGGCCACCCAAGCTGGCGGCAGATCCGGCGCGCCGGCGCCCTTGGCCAGTCTTACGGTCGAAACCGTCAGCGTGACGTCTGCCCAGGGTTCGCCGGTGCGCTGGACGATTTCCGCGCGACGCACCAGTTCCAGCGACGCCTTCTTGTCGGGGCCGCCGGTATCCAGCCGTGCATCATAGAGCGGCCGCCAGTGCGCGCCGCTCACCCGGTACGTCACCGTCAGGGTCGCCTTCAGTGCCGCGGACGTTTCTACGGCGATCGCCGCTTCGAACGCCGGCGCGCCGGGCTTCTGCGGCTGCGGGCGGGCGCGCTCCAGGGCGGCGATCTCCTCATCGAGCGTACGAAGCTCGGCCGCCAGCACGCGCAATTCCTCGTTTACCTTCACCAGCGCCTCGCCGACGGCGTCCCACGCACCCGCCCATTGTGCAACATCGAGCGGCTTTGCGTCGGGCCCGAGCTTCTCGGGGCTTGCCTCGGCGTAACGCCTGACCATGGCGCGCCGCCGTTCACCTGCCTCCAGCCGCGCGGCTGTAATGTCACGCTTCTCCCGCAACGCCTTCAGCTTCTCCTCAAGGGCCGCGTCCATGACCGGCCGCGGATCACCCGGGACGCTGCGCGTCTCGACCGAGCCAATGGCAAACGCCGATGAACCTTCGCCCGCGACACGGATCGAGGCCGGGTCAATTGCTGCCGGCAGCCCCTTGAGCACGACCGTCGAGGCGCCGGCCGGCAGATCGACACTGGTCAGCCGCGTGACACTGGCGCCGTCCGGATAAACGGTGACGCTCTCCACGCGTGACGATGCCGCGATATCAGCGGCCAGCGCCGGCGGTACAAGGGCAAGGGCACAAGCAAGAACAGCAGCGGCGCGCACGAGCTCCTCCGGTCGGATGGCTTCTAATACTGATCCGCGACCCGATGATATTTGATCTTCTGATTGACCCTATAGGCGTTTCTGCTCGCGGCAGCGCCGCGCCCCCGCAGATTGCAGAAAGACCAGGCAGGGCGTTCGCATCGGCAAACCTGATGACCCGGCTGGCTCCGCTGGCCTATGCACCACATTCCCTTCTCTCCGCGAAGGCGCTATGGCGTGGACACATCTCCAGAGGGTCTTGCCTTCCCCCGGAGGGAGAAGGTGGCGCGAAGCGCCGGAAGGGGGATGCCTCCGCAAGCACGGCCTTCAAGGGCGAGGAGCCGAAGGTGTTGCGCCATCCCCCTTCCGCCCTTCGGGCACCTTCCCCCTCCGGGGGAAGGAAGTTTCAGGCCGCATTGCGAATGCCCACTGCGCCTTTGCAACGAGGGGGCAAACCACGGAGAGATGTGTCCACGCCGTAGTGGCAGCGCGGGCATGCTCAACCAGTCGCAACCTCTAGGGGCAGGACCTTACTTCACCTATTGTAGGCACCTTGTAGGCACCTGACGGTGACGGGAGGGATGGCTGTGACGAACCAGGTGAAGCTCGCAATTCTCGACGACTACCAGAACCTGGCGCTGGGCTACGCCGACTGGGACCGGGCGCGCGAGCGGGGAGTCGAGATCACGGTCTTCGATCGCCACCTCGGCACCACCGATGAGGCGGCCGCCGCGCTGGCGCCGTTCGATGCCCTGCTGCTGATGCGCGAGCGGCAGCACATGCCGGGCACGCTGATCCAGCGTCTGCCCAACCTGAAATTCCTGGTGCTGACCGGCGCCCGCGCGCCCAGCCTCGACGTTGCGGCGTGCACGGCGCGCGGCATTCCCATCAGCAACACCGGCCCCGGACCCAGCCAGGCCTCCACGTCTGAACTGGCCTGGGCGCTGCTGATGGATGCGGCGCGGCACGTCACCCGCGCGGATCGCCTGGTGCGGGCCGGCGGCTGGCATGGCGGACTCGAGATGGGCACGATCCTCGCCGGCAAGCGGCTGGGAATCCTGGGGCTGGGCAGACTCGGATCGAAGATGGCGCACTATGCCCGGGCCTTCGACATGGAACCGGTGGCGTGGAGCCAGAACCTCACGCCCGAGAAAGCGCGGGAAGGCGGCGCCACCTGGCTGTCGAAGGACGAGTTGCTCGCGACCTCTGACATCGTCTCGATCCACCTGGTGCTCAGCGATCGCACACGCGGCCTGATCGGGCGCGCCGAACTTGCGCGCATGAGGAAGGGCGCGATCCTGGTCAACACCTCGCGCGGGCCGATCGTCGATGAGCAGGCCCTGATCGAGGCGCTGCGATCCGGACACCTCGCCGCCGCCGGGCTGGACGTCTATGACGTCGAGCCGCTGCCCGCGAAGCACCCGCTGACCACGCTGGACAACCTAGTGCTGACGCCGCACCTGGGCTATGTCGCCGATGCGATCTTTCGCGTCTTCTACCGCGATGCCCTGGACGATCTGCTGGCCTGGCTCGACGGCAAGCCGATCCGGGTCATCAATCCCGAGGCGTTGTCCAGGACCTGACGAACGAAGCGCGGCGCGGCTAGCTGCCCTGGAAGTAGTAGGTGAAGACGCCGGACTTGCCGCCGACGTCAATCTGGTTGAACTGCCGGCGCACGTAGCCCTGGCCACACTGGATCTCGGCAATCCGGAAGGCCTTCTCGCTGACGCACATCGGATAGTTGCCGGACCAGTGCGAACTCGAAGACTCCGCGTAGACGTAATAGTAGCGGTTGGCCAGCGGCCCCGTCCAAAGCGTGATGCATTGCGAGGGGTTGAGCTCGTACCATCCCTGCGACAGGAATATGTTCTTGCCGTTCTGCTGCTGGCCCGTGGCAGCCGCCTTCGCAACCATGATGACCTTGCTGCTCTGGTTGCAGGCGCGAACCGCCGTGACGTTGCTGAACTGGCCGCCTTGCGCCTGTGCCGCTGCCGTCGCGAGCGTCAGCGACATGACGACAGCCCAAAGCGCAATACCCCAACGCATCGCTACCTCCCCCGCTATAGCTTCTCAAGATACCGCCGCATCGCTGGCGTCTCAAGCGGCGTCAGGCGCATGAAGAGCATGCGCACCACCAAGACCAGCCTTCAGCCGCGCCGCGAGGCGGGCAAGGCCGGCATCAAAGGAAAACCTGCCGCGTACGATTTCGCTTCCACGCGCTGCAAGTCGGGCGCGCCGTTGCGGATCGCGGATCAGCGTTTCCAGGGCGGCTGCCAGCGCCGCCGGATCGGCCGGCGGGACGAGCATTCCGCTGTCGCCGTCCGCGATCAGCTCGGGGATGGCCGAGACGCGCGTGGCGACGCAGGCGACACCCTGTGCCTGGGCTTCCATGAGCACGTTGGGCAGGCCGTCGCGATCGCCGTCGCTGGCAATCTTGCTGGCGAGCACAAAGATGTCGGCCCGCGCATAGGCGTCGAACACGAAGCGCTGCTCGCGCGCGCCGTGCCAGACGCAGCGATCCGCCAACCCCAGCCGTGCGGCGCGGGCCTTGAGCTTCGAGCCCAGAGGGCCGCCGCCGATATGCTCGAAGCGCCAGTGGAGGTCCCTCGGCAGCACGGCCAGCGCCTGCAGCACGTCCTCGAAGCCTTTCTTCTCCACTCGCCGGCCAACCGAGACGATCACGACGGGGTCGGTCGGCTGACTTCCGTCGCGGGCAGGCCGCGTCAGTGGTGGTGGCGGCAATCGCGCAAGGTCGAGGCCGTGATAGACCAGTGAGACCGTGTCCGCCGAGGGCGCCAATGCCGCCAGCCGGTCGCGCCCGGCAGCCGTGCAGGTGACCAGCCAGCGGCACTCCGCCAGTTTCTCGGCGATCTCCCAGTCCGGCGTGGTCCAGATATCCTTGGCATGGGCCGAACCGCTCCACGGCAGCCCGCGCATGATCGCGGTGTAGCGCGCCACTGAGGCCGGCGTATGCAGGAAGTGCGCGTGCAGCCAGCCAACGTCGCCGGGCAACTCCCGCGCCAGCACCAGCGCCTGCCCCCAGCGCCGGCCGCGATTGGGCGTCGGATCGCGCCGCCAGTCCCGCAGCCATTGGGCACGCGCCGCGCGATAGCCTGGCAGGCGGCGTGCGGCCCACCAGCCGCGGAGCACACGCAGGGGTTCCTGCCAGAGGTATTCCGGCAGATACGAAACGGCGGCACGGATGCGTTCATGCACCGGATGGCGCCGGTCCTCCGTGGGATGGCGCAGGGAGATCAGCAGGGCGTTCAGCCCCCGCTTCTCCAGCCCTTCGATCTCCTGGGCGATGAACGTTTCCGACAGCCGCGGGTAGCCCTTGAGCACGATGGCCAGCGTTCCCGTCGTGCCGTCACCGGCCGCAGGCGCAGGATGGCGCGCCGCGGCAACCAACGGCGGCACGGCCTTGAGCCCGGTACTCACGCGGCGCCGCGCCGATCCATCGGAACAGGCTCGTACGGGGTCGGTTCCGGTAGCGGCACGACGACACCGTCGTCGGGCGCCACCATGGAAACCGGCCGCCGCAGCGGCCGCTTGAGGTGCTTGGCCACCAGCTTGCCCACATTGGGCAGCCCGTCGAGCAGGCCCGGAATGACCGCATCGGAGGGCACGCCCTGCTGCGGGAGCTGGCGCAAGGCCGTCGCCATGGTTGCCGGATCACGCCGGTGATCCTCGGGCAGCACCTCCAGGAGGTGCTGCTGGCGCGCACTCTGGGCACGGATGAACTGTTCCAGCCGCGGGCGCGTGCGCGGCACGATCAGCGCCTTCTTGTCGAAGCTGAGGATCTCGCAGAACGTGTTGTAGCCGCCCATGGCGACGACGCCGGCGGCGCAGGCCATCAGCGGACCAAGGCTGGTTTCGAACGTGAGCGTACGAATGCCCGAAAGGCGTCCGGCGCGCTGGCGGAAGCCCTCGCGGATCTCGGGCGCCATGAACGGGCCGAACACGATAACCGCGGCGTAGGGAATCCTGGCGTCGTGCTCGTAGGCGCGCAGCACCCAGTCGACGAGCACCTCGCCGTCGCCGCCGCCGCCGGGCGTAACCAGGATATACGGCCGGTCCAGCCCGCGCACGACCGCCGGCAAGCCCGGTTCAGTCGGCAGGTCGCGGCGCAGATAGCCAGTGTAGACCACCTTGCGCCGCACGGACTTGGGCAGTGCGATGCCGGCCAGAGGATCGTTGAGCTGCGGCAGGCCGTAAATCCATATCTCGTCATAGAGATCGCGCAGTGCAGGCAGCACGTTCTTGCGTTTCCACTCCGGCGCCAGCAGCGCCGGCTCGTCCATGACGTCGCGCAGCCCCAGCACGAGGGGCGTGCCGCGCTCGCGCAGCAGCCGCAGGGTGGCGGCCACCTCGCCGCGCAGTCCCAGCGGCTCCTTGTCGACGATCAGCAGATCGGGCTGGAAGATCTCGGCCGTCTGGCGAATCAGCGCGGCCCGCATCTCGAGCGTGCGCTCGATACCGATGTTGAGGTTCAGCGCCTCGTACTCGCCGTCCCCCCGCTTCACGACACCGGGTACACGCACAAAGTCCACCCGTGCCTTGAAATCGAAGCTGCCGATAATGGGCGAGCCGGACAGGATAAGAACGGAAAGGTCGTCGTCGGCCCCGACCAGCGCGTTGGCGATGGTGCGGCAACGGCTGAGATGACCCAGTCCAAAGCTGTCGTGGCTGTAGATCAGCACGCGCTTGGCCCGGTCGATTCCGGTCATGAACTGGATCTCCCCCGCCCTGCCGAGCCCCCCGACATCGGCGCGATGGCCAAATTGACAGGCAATTTATGGCATGAGGACCAGCAACGAGGCGACGGAAAAAGTGCCGCCGTGGTGGTTTTTGGCCTTGACATCAAAGGGTTACGAAATAGTGCGCCGCGAGAAGGGGAGGCCTGCCGTTTGCAGATGCCCGCAAGAGATAGGAAGCCGCAACGCTTCTGTCAGCCGCCTGCCGCGGCGCGCAAAGACGCCATGGCTGCCTGGACCCCGCCTTCCCGGTGAGGAACGCCGGCCAGGGCCAGCCCCATCTCGATGCCGCCGAGGGTGCCGACCAGCGTCAGATCGTTGAAGTCGCCGAGATGGCCGATCCGGAACACCTTGCCGGCGAGGCGGGTAAGGCCCTGTCCCAGCGACATGTTGAAATGATCCAGCACGATCTTGCGAAAAGCGTCGGCATCGTGACCGGCCGGCATCAGCACGGCCGTGAGTGAGTTGCTGTACTCCGCCGGGTTCACGCACAGCAACTCAAAGCCCCAGGCACGCACAGCGGCGCGGGTGGCCTCGGCATGGCGGGCGTGGCGTGCGAAGACAGCCGCCAGGCCTTCCGACATCAGCATGTCGATGGCTTCCGCCAGGCCATAGAGCAGGTTGGTGGCCGGCGTGAACGGGAACCAGCCATTGGCATTCGCCGCCAGCATCTCGTCCCACGCCCAGTAGGATTTCGGCAGGCGCGCCGCCTTCGCCGCCGCCAGCGCCCTGTCGCTGATTGCGTTGAACGACAGGCCCGGCGGCAGCATCAGGCCCTTCTGCGAGCCGGCCACGGTGACATCGACACCCCACTCGTCGTGCCGGTAGTCGATCGAGCCCAGCGACGAGATGGTGTCCACCATCAGGAGCGCCGGATGGCGGGCGGCATCGATGGCGCGGCGGACTGCCGCCACGTCCGACGTCACCCCCGTCGAGGTTTCGTTGTGCACGATGCACACAGCCTTGAACGCGTGCGCCTTGTCATCGCGCAGGCGCGCCTCGACGGCGGCGGCATCTACGCCACGCCGCCAATCCCCGGCAATGAACTCGGGCTTCAGTCCCAGGCGTTCCGCCAGCCGTTTCCAGAGCGTGGCGAAATGGCCGGTTTCCACCATCAGCACGGCATCGCCCGATGAGAGCGTGTTGACCAGCGCCGCTTCCCATGCCCCCGTGCCCGAGGCAGGGTAGATCACGACCGGGCCGCGGGCCTGGAAAATGGGCCGAAGGCCGGCCAGCACCTGGCGCGCCAGGGCCTGGAACTCCGGCCCGCGATGGTCGATGGTCGGATGATCCATGGCCCGCAGAATGCGGTCCGGCACGTTGGTGGGGCCCGGGATCTGCAGGAAATGCCGGCCGCTGGGGTGTGCGTTCAGCCGTGCCATGGGGCGCTCCAAAGCCTTGATGCGAAACTTTCCGCCGCCGACCCTACCGGAGCAGGCCGGCGCCCGCCCGGAGGAACCCAGCATATCACTGCTGAATGCCCGGCACTGCGTTGCCGCCCTTGAAAACCGCCGCCGCCTTTTTACGTACTTTGGCACTCGATGCCAGAGAGTGCCAAGGGCCGGGGACACGCTTCCGGTGCAGCAGGGGTGTGCGCCTTCTCCTGGGCACGCCTGGCCTCGCGACTTCAAACAGGCGAGGAGGCCTCGATGTCATGCTGTTACCGGATCCCTTTGAGCCGCTCTTCAATCTGCAGCGCGCGCTGGACTCGTTCCGCGCCAGCCCCTGGCTGAACTCAGGGCCCAGTGCCGGCGGCACCTTCCCGCCCCTGAACGTGTTCAGGAAGGGGGAAGACTTCGTCGTCATCATCGAGCTGCCGGGCATCAGCAAGTCCGAGCTCGACATCCAGGTCAAAGGCAACACGATCCGCATCGCCGGCGCCAAGTCGGTGCAGTATCCCGAGAAGGCCGGCCTGCACCGCCGCGAGCGGCTTGCCGGGCGCTTCGATCGCGCGATCACCATCCCGGTGGAAGTCGACGCCGAAAAGGTCAGGGCGGAATACCGCGACGGGATTCTCGCGCTGTTCCTGCCGCGCGCCGAACGCGACAAGCCGCGCTCGATCAAGCTGTCCTGACCAGGTTCAATGCCGAACACGAGGAGGCTACGATGGTCGCCCCACAGGAGCTTGCGGTCCAGGAGAAGAAGGAGCTGACCTCGAAGGAGGAGAAGACAGTTCCCGCCCGCTACTACATTCCCACCACCGATATCTACGAGACGGACGAGGCCCTTACGCTGGTGATGGAGCTTCCGGGCGTGGAGAAGGACGACGTGGAGGTGAAGCTCGAGGGTGATGTCCTTCAGGTGGAGGGCAGGATCGACTTCACCAAGTATGACGGCATGGAGCCGGTGTATGCCGAGTACAACGTCGGCAACTACGCGCGGGCCTTTACGCTGTCGGACAAGGTCAACCAGGACGGCATCAGCGCCGACCTGAGAGACGGCGTCCTCACGCTCACCTTGCCCAAGGCAAAGCAAGCCGTGCCACGGCGTATTGCTGTCAGCTAGTTTCCTTTTCCCCCTCGCGGGGAAGGGAGTTGCCCCGGACCGCAGCGCTGCAATGCATGGGCGCGGCGGGTGCATCGCCTTCGCAGGCTGAAGGCAGGTGCTACACTGCCGGCGTTTCGACAACGACATCGAGGAACGCCATGGCCAAGCCCCTGCCTTCCGCGCGCGAGCGCATCGGCGCGTTCGCGCCCAAGCTGGTCGACCTGACCGAGAAGGTGCTGTTCGGCGATGTCTGGGAGCGCCCCGGCCTCTCCAAGCGCGACCGCAGCCTGATCACCTGCGCCGCGCTGGTTGCCCTGAGCCGCACCGAGCAACTCAGGGGCCATCTCGTGCGCGCGCAGAACAACGGCGTCACGCAGGACGAGCTCATCGAGCTGATCACGCATCTGGCGTTCTACTCCGGTTGGCCCACGGCAATGTCGGCCGTCACCGTGGCCAAGAGCGTGTTCGAGGAAAGCTGACGTCCCATGCCTGCATCGCTGACGCCGCCCGCCACCATTGCCTTCATCGGCCTTGGCATGATGGGCAAGCCCATGGCCGGCCATCTGGCCGCTGCCGGCTATCGCCTGCGGGTCTACGACGCCTCGCAGCAGGCCCTGTCCGACTTTGTGGGCGCCCATCCCGCCGCCCTGGCGACCGCGTCGGCCAGGGCGGCGGCGGAAGGTGCCGATGCGGTGATCGCCATGTTGCCGGACGGCAAGGTGGTGCGGCAGGCGGTTCTTGATGGGCCCGATGCTGCCGCCAGCGGGCTGGCGCGCGAGCGCATCGTGATCGACATGTCATCGAGCGCCCCGATGGGCACCCGCGCGCTGGCCGCCGATCTCGCCGCGCGCGGCCTGCGCTGCATCGATGCACCCGTATCCGGCGGGGTGCGCCGCGCCGTCGACGGCTCGCTCGCCATCATGGCCGGCGGCGCCGCCGAGGACGTCGAGCAGTGCCGGCCGCTGCTGCTGGCGATGGGCAAATCCGTCTTCCACACCGGCCCGATCGGTTCGGGCCATGCGCTCAAGGCGCTCAACAACTACCTCTCGGCCACCAGCCTGCTGTCGATGTGCGAAGCGCTGATGGTCGGCGAGAAATTCGGCCTCGATCCCACCGTCATGGTCGACGTGCTCAACACCTCCAGCGGCATGAGCAACAGCACGCAGGTCAAGGCGCGGCCGTTCGTGATCCCGCGCAACTACGCGGCGGGCTTTGCCATGGCCCTGATGTCGAAGGACCTCAAGACCGCAGCCGAGCTCGCCGACCAGATGGGCGTACGCGCCGACACCATGCACGCCATGGCCGACATCTGGACCGACGCCATGACCAAGCTCGGCAAGGACACCGACCACACGGCGATCTACAAATATCTGGAAGAGCTGGGCTGATATAGGCGAAATCCCTTACCCCGGAGGGGGAAGGTGGCGCGCCAGCGCCGGAAGGGGGATGCCTCAACGAGCACGGCGTCAATAGTCAGACACCGTAGGTGTTGAACCATCCCCCTTCCGCCCTTCGGGCACCTTCCCCCTCCGGGGGAAGGAAAGACCCGTCATCGGCCACGCGAGAAGGCGAGCCAGATGCCGCCGCCGATCAGCGTCACGCCGCTGATGCGCGACATCAGCCGCACGCGCTGGCGCGAGAACATGTTGCGGGCGCGGCCCGTGAGGACGGCGTAGGCACTGTCCGTCACCAGCGCCACAAGCATCGCCGTAGCACAAAGCAGGACGATCTGCCCCAGGTAGTCCGCGCCGGGACTCATGAACTGCGGAATGAAGGCGCCGAAGAAGATCAGCGCCTTGGGATTGCTCGCCATCACCAGGAAGCCCTGCAGGAAAAAGCCCCCGGCCGGCTGGGGCGCCTCGGCAGAGGCTTCGACGTTGCCGATAGGCTTGCGCAGCAGTTTCCAGCCCAGCCACACGAGATAGGCCGCACCGGCCAGCCGCAGCCAGTCGAACCACACGCCCATGGTTTCGACGATCGAGGCGAGACCGACCACCAGGACCGCCATCATCGCCGCCAGCGCCAACTGCATACCCGCCACGTTGAGCAGCCCGGCGCGTGTGCCGTGCGTAAGGCCGTTGGCGACGACCAGAGCCACCGCCGGCCCCGGCACGATGGTGAACACCACGCAGGCCACAACGTAGGTGAGATAGAGCTCCAGCGACATTCGCAGCATCCCCAATCCAACAGGCGGCAACCTATCCATGCAAAGGACGCGACGGGCAAGAGCCGCGTCAAACATCGGTTGTGGTGTTCGGTCGGAGATTGTGATGCTCTTCGCACCGATCCGATCAGCCACAGGGGGAGATGCCGACCATGACGCGCCAGGAGTTTCCCGACGGCACGGAAGTCGCCAACTGGTATGTGCGCACCGTGAAAGCCGGACCGTTCGTCTTTGTCGCCGGCACGACATCGCTCGACAGCAAGGGCAAGGTGCGCGGCAAGGACGCCGGCGCGCAGACCCGCATCACCATGGGCAAGATCGCCGCCGCCCTTCGCAGCGCCGGCGCGAAAATGGACGACGTGACGCGGCTGACGATCTATTGCACCGACATCCGTGACGGCACCCTGATCGGCAACGAGATCGCGCGCTGGTTCAAGAAGTCGCGCTGTGCCTCGGCGCTGATCGGCATCACCGCGCTCGCCGTGCCCGGCCTTCTGGTGGAGATCGAGGCCACCGCCGTCCTGCCCGACGGCAAGTAGCCCGCATTTCTCAAACCCCTCGCCTGGAGCGCGCCACTAACAAGAAGCAACGGCAGGGGAAGGTTCGAGCGGATTGGCCGTATGTGAACCTGATGACCCGGCTGGCTCCGCTGATGCATGTGGAGGCGAGGTACGGCGTCGAAATAGCCTTCATGGTGAGCACAGGTGGATGCTTCGCATCCACCGGGTCGAACCATGAAGGCGTCGCACAGCGGCAGTGCGGGCTGCTTCATGGTTCGACAGGCTCACCATGAAGCAGTTTTCTACCGACGAACATCGTCCGGCGGAGCCAGCCGGTAATCAGGATCAGGTATGCGCGCTCCCGGCAGGGCAATGCAGGACAGCCCCTCACCGGTGGCGACTGACAGGGTTGCATTCACCGCAAGCGGGTGCGGTTGACTCGCTGTGCCACCGTTGCGACCGTCGTTCTCCAACGAGAACAGGGAAACGGCATGACGGTCGCGTGGTCGGACAGGCCCGTCGAAATCGCGGGCGTGAAGCTGCATGTGTCGCGTGCGGGCAAGGGTGCGCCGCTGCTGGTCCTGCATCACGATATCGGCACGCTGGAACGGTTGCCGTTTTATGACGCGCTGGCGCAGCGCTTCGACGTGCTGGTGCCGCACCATCCCGGCTATGGCAAGTCGCCGCGGCCGGAATGGGCGCGCAGCGTGCGCGACGTGGCCGTCATGTACCGCTGGCTGCTGGCCGGGCTGGGCATCGAACGCGCCTCGCTGGTGGGGCTGGGGTTTGGCGGCTGGATCGCGGCCGAGATGGCGACGATGGCGCCGCGCGATGTCGAGCGCCTGGTCCTGGTCGGCGCCATGGGCCTGAAGCCGCCGGAGGGCGACATCCTCGACCAGGCGCTGCTGAGCTATATCGACTACGCGCGCGCCGGCTTTCACACCGCAGAGGCATTCGCCGCCGTCTACGGCGCCGAGCCCAGCACCGATCAGCTCGAGCAATGGGACATCTGCCGCGAGATGAGCTTCCGCATCGCCTGGAAGCCCTACATGTACAGCCAGACCCTGCCGCATCTTCTGGGCGGCGTGCGGGCGCCGGCACTGGTCGTGTGGGGCAGTGACGACCGCGTGGTGCCGCTCAGCGCCGGCAAGGTCTACGCCGCGTCATTGCCCGGCGCGCGGCTCGAGATCGTCAAGGATTGCGGACACTGTGTCGACATGGAGAAACCGGAGGCGCTTGCGTCGCTGGTGAGGTCGTTCGCGGGCACGAAGTGACGCGACCGCCACTGGCTTGACAGCGCCGGCCAGAGGAGGCCCGCCATGCACTTCATGTTTTTCACCGAGCAGCCGATGTCGGCCTATTCCTCGGCGGAGGGGCTCAAGTTCGGTGCCACGGCGCTGATGTTCTCCAACCGCCACTTCGATCCCGTCGCCGGCAGCCGGCTCTACAACGAGTACCTGGAGCAGTACGTCGTGGCCGAGGAAGCCGGCTTCGACGGCATCATGCTGAACGAGCACCACAACGCGCCGTTCTGCATGCAGGCCAAGGCCAATGTGTTCGCCAGCGTTCTCGCGGGCGTCACGAAACGGGTGAAGCTGGTGCTGCTGGGCAATCCGCTGCCGCTGGCCGAGAATCCGGTACGCCTGGCCGAAGAGCTGGCGATGATCGACATGATCTCCAAAGGCCGGCTGGTGTCGGGGTTTGTGCGGGGCGGCGGCCAGGAGCAGCTCGCGACCGGCGTCAACCCCGCCTTCAATCGCGAGCGCTTCGAGGAGGCGCATGATCTGATCGTGAAGGCGTGGACCCAGCCCGGACCGTTCCGCTGGGAAGGCACGCACTACCAGCATCGCGTGGTGAACCCCTGGGCGGTGCCGCTGCAGAAGCCCTATCCGCGGGTCTGGATCCCGGGCGTGGTGAGCCGCGAGACGATTATCTGGTCGGCGCGCCAGCGCTATCCCTATATCGCGCTCAATACCTCGATCGAGGCGACGAAGAAGATCTGGCAGACCTATGACGAGGCCGCCGCCGAGGCCGGCTACACGGCCGGGCCCGAGAACCGCGGCTATCTGCAGCGCGTGCATGTGGCGGAAACCGAGGAGAAGGCGATCGAGAACGCACGCCAGTTCATGTGGATGCAGGGCGAGTTCACCGGCCTGGCGCATCCCGTGTGGAGCAGCCCGTCGGGCTATTTCTCGCCCACCCAGCGCCGCGCCTTTGTCGAGTTCGCCTCGGGCCGCGCCATCAGCCCGCGCGGCCGGCCAGACTTCGAGCAGCAGCTCAAGGACATGCAGATCATCGCCGGGACGCCGAAAACGGTGATCCCGCAGCTCAAGCGTATCCTCGACGAGACGCGGCCCAGCATCATGGCGCTGTGGGCCAATGACGGCGCCGTCTCGCACGAAGACTCCAAGACCTGTATCCGCCTGCTGGCGCAGGAGGTGCTGCCGGCCCTTCGTGAGCACGGCGACCGGCTGGGCCTGAAGAGCCCCTTCGAAGCCGACGTCCCGGTCAGCATCGCCTATTCGCAGGACCTCAAGAAGGCCGCGGCGATAACGTCTGTCACGCCGGGGGCGCGCCACTCCAGTGGCGCACCGGCCCGAAGGGCCGGCTCATGAGTTGGCGCTGCGCGCCAATGCGCCACTGGAGTGGCGCGCTCCCAGCACGTGACTCACGGCCGCCCAAGAGACAAACGTGTCGACAAGCATCTCCGTAGCCGGCGTGTCGCTTGACGTCATCGAACGCGGCGAGGGCCGGGCGCTGCTGTTCCTGCATGCCGGAGAAGGGCTGGAACCGCAGCGGCCGTGGCTTGATTTGCTGGCCGCGCATTATCGCGTCATCGCACCCGCGCACCCGGGCTATGGCCAGTCCGAACTGCCGGGCTGGATGAGCAGCGTCGATGATCTCGCCTATCTCTATCTCGACCTTGCCGCCCGGATGGAGCTCAAGGACGCCGTTGTCGCCGGCGCCTGCTTCGGCGGCTGGATCGCGGCCGAGATGGCGGTGCGCGACACCAGGCGTTTCTCGCGGCTGGTGCTGGTGGACCCGCTGGGCATCAAGAACGGTGGCGTACAGGATCGCGACATCGCCGACATGCACGGCCTTCCGCGTGCCGAGTACATGAAGCTGGCCTGGGCCGACCCGGCGAACGGCACGGTCGACTATACGGTCATGAGCGACAGCGAGATCGCCGGCCGGGTCCGCGGCCGCGATGCGTTCACGCTGTTCGGCTGGAAGCCCTACATGCACAACCCCCGGCTCAAGCGCTGGCTGCATCGGATCGATCTGCCGACCCTGCTGCTGTGGGGCGAATGCGACGGCATCGTGACGCCGGCCTATGGCGAGGGCTGGCGGGAGGCCATACCCGGTGCGCGGCTGGAGATCATCCCGCAGGCCGGCCATTTCCCGCATTGGGAGCAGCCGGAACAGTTCGTCGCGCGCGTGCGCGCGTTCGTGGACGGGCAGGGGCCGTCATAGGCTGAAGGGGCAAGCCATGCGCGTCTGGTACTTCTCGGAGATGGCCTATCACCCGGCGTGGGAGGAGGGTCTCAGCCGCGGCTCGCTGCGCGTGGTGCTGCCCAACCGGAACTTCGACCCGCAGGTGGGGTACGGCCTGTTGAACCGCTACCTCGACGAGTTCGCACTGTGCGACGAGGTCGGGCTCGACATCATGGTCAACGAGCACCACAGCACCGCGACCTGCCTCACGGTGTCGGTATCGATGGCGCTGGCGATCCTGGCGCGCGAGACGAAGCGGGCGCGGCTGCTGTCGCTGGGCACGCCGATCGCCAACCGGCCCGATCCGGTGCGCGTCGCCGAGGAGATGGCGTGGCTCGACGTGCTCTCGGGCGGCCGGCTGGAGATGGGGCTGGTCAAGGGCGCGCCCTACGAGATTGCGCCGGCCAACAGCAACCCGGCCAACCTGATGCGCCGCTACTGGGAGGCGCACGACCTGATCCTGAAGGCGATGTCGACCACCGACGGGCCGTTCAACTGGGAGGGCGAGTTCTTTCATTACCGCAATGTCAACATCTGGCCGCGGCCGCTGCAGCAGCCGACCCCGCCGGTGTGGATGACGGGGCTGAGCCCCGAGACCGGGCGCGCGGCGGCCGAGCGCGGGCATGTCGTGGGCACCCTGTTGTCCGGCGCGGTCGCCGGGCCGATGTTCGAGGCCTACCGCCAGCGGGCCCGGGAGCTGGGCTGGACGGCCGAGCCCGACCGCTTCGCCTATGCCGCCGTCGTCGGCGTCGGCAACACAACACAAGAAGGCTATCGCCGCGCCGACCTCGCCGCCGGCTATGTGCGCACGGCGCCTGTGGTGCTGGAGCCGTTCACCAATCCGCCGGGCTATAATTCCGTCGGCGCCAACGTGGCGATGCTGAAGGCGGGGCCGAAGCGGGGCGGCTTCGTGCTCGACCGCGAGGGCAAGCCCGTGGACCACCGCACCGCGACGGTGGAGCAGTTCATGGCGTCGGATACGGTGTTCGCCGGCACGCCCGACGACGTCTTCAACCAGATTCGCGCTTTCAACGAACGCATCGGCGGCTTCGGCCACCTGCTGTTCTTCGGCCAGGGTGGCTTCCTTGACCACAAGGACACCGTCGCGAATATCACCCTGTTCGCCCGGGAGGTGCTGCCCCGCCTGCGCGAGCTGAGCCCTGCGCCGGAACGATCCGCAACCGTGGCTGCGGAATAAGGCCTACTTCTGCATGGCCTGCGTGGCGGCGCCACCGGTGGCCGTGCGGCCGCCATCAATCACCCACTGCGCGCCGGTGACATTGCCCGACAGGTCCGACGACAGGAACAGCACCACGTTGGCGATTTCCTCGGGCGTCGTGTAGCGCCCCGACGGGATGGAGGCCTGGTAGCGTTCGCTGGCGGCCGCGGGATCGTCCGGCCGGAGCTGCGCCTCGAGCGCATGGATCATGCGGGTGTCGACCGGGCCGGGGCACACGGCATTGACCCTGATGCCATGTTTGGCGACCTCTCCCGATACCGTCTTGGTGAGGCCGATCACGGCATGCTTGGAGGCGACGTAGGCGGGCATGCCAGGCGTGCCCACCAGCCCCGCTACCGAGGCCGTGTTCACGATCGTGCCGGCCTTCTGCGCCAGCATAACCGGCAACACATGCCGCAGGCCCAGAAAGACGCCCTTGACGTTGACGCCCATCACGGCGTCGAACATCGCCTCATCATATTCGGCCGTGGGCTGCACCCGGCCTTCGATGCCGGCATTGTTGAAGAAGCAGTCGATGCGGCCGAAGGCATCGAGCGTGCTCTTCACGTAGGCCTGCACGTCTGCTGCCTTCGTGACGTCAGCCGTCACAAACCGCGCCTCGCCGCCTTGCTGGCGGATGCCGCCGGCCGTGCCTTCGCCCGCCGCCGAGTCCCGGTCCACGACAACCACTTTGGCGCCGCGGCCGGCAAACGCCAGCGCGGTGGCCCGGCCAATGCCGTTGGCCCCGCCGGTAACCAGTGCGACCTTGCCCGTGAAGTCCATGGCACCCCTCCCTACGCTGCCGGCAGTATCGTCGTGGCGCCGGCCGGCATCGACCCGGAGCCTCGCGTGTCAGCCATGCGTGATTTGAGCGAGGGGGCGGAACCAAACGGACTGGCGCCCTTTGACAACGGCACAACGCATCGCTATCTAAGGCGCAGATACCGGGGTGCCAGATATGTGGCGCAGCACCGGGTCGCGCCAGATACCCGCTGCGTCACACACCTTCGGTAGGCCGTCTCCGGACGGCGGACGTTCGCGGCTAACTCCCTGACGTTCCAAGTGATTCGGCCGCAATGGTCGAGTCCCGGCCGCCTGTGCCCGCACCGGGTGCCGCCTCCCAGATACCCAGACACTCAGATGAATCTCAACGACCTCAAGAAGAAAACCCCCGCCGAGCTGCTCGCCGCGGCCGAGGAGCAGCAGATCGAAGGCGCCTCCACGCTGCGCCGCCAGGAGCTGATGTTCGCCATCCTCAAGCGCATGGCGGACAGCGACCAGGCAATCTACGGCTCCGGCGTCGTGGAAGTGCTGTCGGACGGCTTCGGCTTCCTGCGCTCGATCGAGTCGAACTACCTGCCCGGCCCGGACGACATCTATGTCAGCCCGGCGCAGATCCGTCGCCATGGCCTGCGCACCGGCGATACGGTCGAAGGCGAGATCCGTGCGCCCAAGGATGGCGAGCGCTATTTCGCGCTGACCAAGATCAACCTGATCAACTTCGAGGACCCCGAAGCGGTCCGCCACCGCATCAATTTCGACAACCTGACGCCGCTCTATCCCGACGAGAAGCTGAACCTGGAGATGGAAGGCGCGGGCCTGGTGCCCGTGGCCGCCCTGGCCGAGGAAGCGGGCTCGGCGCGCGCCTCGGCTGGCGGACGCGTGAGCGCCGGCCGCGCCCGCGGCACACTCACCGCCAAGAAGCAGGCCCCCACACAGCAGATCGACCTCAGCACGCGCGTGATCGACCTGATCGCGCCGATCGGCAAGGGCCAGCGGGCCCTGATCGTGGCGCCGCCGCGTACCGGCAAGACCATGATCCTGCAGAACATCGCGCATGCCATCGCGCAGAACAATCCCGAGTGCTTCCTGATGGTGCTGCTGATCGACGAGCGGCCTGAGGAGGTCACCGACATGCAGCGCACGGTGAAGGGCGAGGTGATCTCCTCGACCTTCGACGAGCCCGCGTCGCGCCACGTGCAGGTGGCCGAGATGGTGATCGAAAAGGCCAAGCGCCTGGTCGAACACAAGAAGGACGTGGTGATCCTGTTGGATTCGATCACGCGCCTGGGCCGCGCCTATAACACCGTGGTGCCCAGCTCGGGCAAGGTGCTGACCGGCGGCGTCGATGCCAACGCACTGCAGCGGCCGAAGCGCTTCTTCGGCGCGGCCCGCAATATCGAGGAGGGCGGCAGCCTCACCATCATCTCGACGGCGCTGATCGATACCGGCAGCCGCATGGACGAGGTGATCTTCGAGGAGTTCAAGGGCACCGGCAACAGCGAGATCATTCTCGACCGCAAGGTAGCCGACAAGCGGACGTTTCCCGCCATCGACATCACCAAGTCGGGCACGCGCAAGGAAGAGCTGCTGGTCGACCGCGGCACGCTCAGCAAGATGTGGGTGCTGCGCCGCATCCTGATGCCGATGGGACCGGTGGATGCCATCGAGTTCCTGCTCGACAAGCTGCGGACCAGCAAGAACAACGCCGACTTCTTCGCCGCCATGAACCAGTGAGGGGGCAACGGCCATGACCGGGCAGCACGACGACTGGCTGGGCCTGAAGGGCCGTATCTGCGTTGTGACCGGCGCCGGCGGCGGGATCGGCGCCGCCACGGCCGCCACCCTGGCGGCGGCCGGCGCGTCGGTGGCGTTGCTGGACAAGAACGCCGAGACCTGCGCTGCGGCGACCGGCGCCCTGGTCGACAAGGGCGCCACTGCAGTCGCCATTCCCTGCGATACGTCCGATCCTGCGAGCGTGGCTGCTGCCTGCGAGCGGTTGACCGCCGCGCTAGGGCCCTGCGACGTGCTGGTCAACAACGCCGGCTTCCTCAGCCCGGGCGCGCTCGCCAGCCTGCCGCTGGAAGCGTGGAACGCCAACATCGCCGTCAATCTCACCGGCTACTTTATCTGCGCCCAAATCTTCGGCCGGGCCATGCTGGAACGCCGGCGCGGCGCCATGGTCCACATCGCCTCGATTGCCGCCTCGCAGCCGCAACCCTGGAGCGGCGCCTACAGCGTCACCAAGGCGGGCGTGGCCATGCTCTCGCGCCAGCTCGCGGTGGAGTGGGGGCCCTCAGGCGTGCGCAGTAACGTCGTCAGTCCCGGCCTGATCCGCACGCCACTGTCGGAAGCGTTCTATCAGCACGAGGAAACCGCACGCCGGCGCGCCGAGCTGGTGCCGGTGGGCCGCGTGGGCCTGCCACAGGACATCGCCGATGCCGTGACGTGGCTGGCCAGCGACCGCGCAGCCTATGTCAATGGCGAGGAAGTGATCGTCGACGGCGGCGTGACGCAGACGCTGATGGGCCTGATCCCGCGGCCGGGCTTCACGTCGTCGGAGACGCGCTAGTCCCGTTCAGGGACATTGCCAGCACGCGCGCGACGTGCAGTGCGTCGCGCGATGCGCCGTCGCGGATCTGGTGCCGGCAGCTCGTGCCGTCGGCGACGATCAACGTGTTCCTGTCTGCGGCGCGGATGGCGGGCAGCAGCGACAGCTCCGCCATGGCCATCGACACGTCGTGGTGCGCCGCCTCGTAACCGAAGGCGCCGGCCATGCCGCAACAGCTCGACTCGACGGGCCTTGCGTCAAGGCCGGGAATCCAGCCCAGCACCGTCTGGACCGGCGTGTAAGCATCGAACGCCTTCTGATGGCAGTGCCCGTGCACCAGCGCAGTACTGTGCGGCAGCGGCCCAAGATCGAGCTTCAGACGCCCGGCCTGTTGCTCGCGTACCAGGAACTCCTCGAACAGCAAGCTGTGCTCTGCCAGCGCACGCGCCCCCTCGCCCAGCCCCATCGCCTGGTACTCATCGCGCAGCGACAGCAGGCAGGACGGCTCCAGCCCCACGACCGGCACGCCGCGCCCGGCGAACGGTTCCAGCGCCGCCAGCATGCGCCGCGCCTCTGCCTTCGCGGCGTCCACCATGCCGGTGGCAAGATACGTGCGTCCGCAGCACAGCGGCCGGCGGTGGAGGTCGGCCGACAACGCGACATGCACCGTGTAGCCAGCGGTTTCCAGAACGTGGAGTGCGCTGTGGAGATTCTCAGCCTCGAAAATGTTGTTGAACGTGTCGGCGAACAGCACGACTTCGCCGGCCGGGCCTTCGCACTGCGGCTCGACCTGGCCGTCGGCTCCGACCGGATACATGAGACCGCCGAGGAAAGTATCGCGCCGCCATCGCGGCAATGAACGCCGCGCCGACAGGCCCGCAATCCGCTGCGACAGTGCTGCCGCGCCAGGCAACCGGTCGCGCAGGTTGAACAGCCACGGCAGGCGCGCGCCCCAGGGCGCATAGCGCGGCAGATGCGCGATCAGCCGGTCCCGCAGCGTATAGCCATGGCGCGTCTTGTAGTGGTGCAGGAACTCGATCTTCATGCGCGCCATGTCGACGCCGGTCGGACAGTCGCGCCGGCAGCCTTTGCACGACACGCAAAGGTCCATGGTTTCGTACAATGCGGCAGAGCTCAGCGCCTCCGGACCAAGCTGACCCGACAGTGCCAGCCGCAAGGTGTTGGCCCGCCCGCGCGTCAGATGCTGCTCGTCGCGCGTGGCGCGATAGCTGGGGCACATCGTGCCGGCGTCGAACTTGCGGCAATGGCCGTTGTTGTTGCACATCTCCACGGCCTTGCCGAAACCGCCGGCGGAATCGCCGCCAGTGCCGGGCGGCGTCAGCGCCTCGGTGCGGGGATCGTTGTCGACGTTCCAGGCCGACCAGTCGAGCGCCGTCTGAAGCGGTGTGATGCGATAGCCCGGCGGATAACGGAAGAGCTCGCGCTGATCCATCTTCGTGGTGCGCACGATCTTGCCGGGGTTGAGCAGCCCCGTCGGATCGAACAGGTCCTTGATCTCCTCGAAAGCCCGCGTCAGGCGCGGCCCGAACTGCCAGGCCACCCACTCGCTGCGCACCAGCCCGTCGCCATGCTCGCCCGAGTAGGCACCCTTGTACTGGCGCACCAGCGCCGAGGCTTCCTCGGCAATGGCCCGCATTTTCGCCGCACCGTGGCGGCGCATGTCGAGAATGGGCCGCACATGCAGCGTGCCCACCGAGGCATGCGCGTACCAGGTGCCGCGCGTGCCGTGTTTCGCGAAGACATCGGTGAGCCGCGCCGTGTAATCAGCGAGATGCTCCAGCGGCACCGCGCAATCTTCGATGAAGGAGACAGGCTTCCCGTCGCCCTTCATCGACATCATGATGTTGAGCCCCGCCTTGCGCACCTCCCACAGCGCCGATTGCCGTTTTGCCTTTCTCATCTCCACGACGCTGCCCGGCAAGCCGAGATCGCCCATCAATTCAGTCAGCCGTTTCAGGTCGCGCAGGGGCGCCGCGGCGTCATCGCCGGTGAACTCGACCAGCAGGATCGCCTCGGGCGCGCCGATCAGCGCATCCTCGATCACCGGCCGGAAGGCGGGGTTGGCGCGCGCCAGCTCGATCATCGTGCGATCCACCAGCTCGACGGTGACTGGCTTCAGGCGCACGATGTGCTGCGCCGACTCCATGGCGCGGTGGAAATTCGGGAAATTCACCACGCCCAGCGTCTTGTGCTTTGGCAATGGCGACAGCTTCAGCGTGAGCCGCCTGGTGACCGCCAGCGTGCCCTCGCTGCCCACCAGCAGATGCGCCAGGTTGACGGTGTTGTCCGTGGTGTAGGGGCGCTCGCTCTGCGGGTGGAAGATATCGATGTTGTAGCCACCGACGCGGCGCAGCACCTTGGGCACCTGCTGCTCGATCTCGGCACGCTCGCGTTCGGCCAGCGCCCGTACGGCATCCGCGATACGCCGCGCCGGTCCGGTTTCCGAGCCATCCAGCCGGCCGAACGACGCCTCGCTGCCATCGGCGAGGATGGCGTCGATGCCCACGACATTGTGCACCATGTTGCCGTAGCGGATGGAGCGCGAACCGCAGGAATTGTTGCCCGCCATGCCGCCCAGCGTGCACTGCGCCGAGGTCGAGACGTCCACCGGGTACCAGAGGCCGTGTGGCCTCAGCCAGGCGTTGAGCTGATCCAGAACCAGGCCCGGCTGCACGATGACTTCCGCGCGCCCGCGGTCGAACGCCACGATCTCGCGCAGGTACTTGCTGCAATCAATTACCAGCGCGGCCCCCACCGTCTGCCCGCATTGCGAGGTGCCGGCGCCGCGCGGCAGGATCGGCACGCCAAGCCCGCGCGCCACGTCGACGGCCGTCTTCAGGTCCGCCTCGTCGCGCGGCACGACAACGCCGACCGGATCGATCTGGTAGATCGAGGCATCGGTGCTGTAGCGCCCGCGCGCGGCGGCATCGAACATGACTTCGCCGCGCAGCTCCCGTCGCAACGCCCGCTCCAGCGTCAGCACGGGAACGGCGGGAGTTTTCGACGCCACAGAAGTCATGCGCCGTCCTTCACGACTTCTTCCCCCGGAGGGGGAAGGTGGCGCGCCAGCGCCGGAAAGGGGGTGCCTCAACAGACACGGTATTAAACGCGAGACACCGAATGTGTTGCACCATCCCCCTTCCGCCCTTCGGGCACCTTCCCCCTCCGGGGGAAGGTTGTCTTGGAGTCATTGCGACTACCCGCTGACCAAATCCAGTTCATAGAGCGGCAGTTCGCGGCCGGGGATGGCGTCGGAGGGGGCCATGCGCAGGAAGCGGGCGCCCAGCCTTTCGTAGAAGGCTGTCGCGTTGGGGTCGGCGAGAATCGTCAGGCGGCGGGCGCCGGATTGCCGGGCTATATTGACGGCATGGGCAAACAGCGCGACGCCGACGCCGCGGCCGATGGCCGGCGGATCGACGAAGAGCTTGTCCAGGTCAATCACGCCGTTCTCGAGGCGCGCCAGCTCCGCCATGCCGAGCGGCTTCCCGGGTGACGTGGCCGTGCTGGCGACAAACACACGGCCCTCATCGATCGCGGTCCTGCTCACGCTCAGGGACGCAGCGCAGCGGGCCATGAAGCTATCGTCATAGCCCCAATGCTGCTTGGAGCGACGGCACAGCGCACTCAAGGCCTCGCCCTCGCCGGGCTGCGCCTTGCGGATCGCCATGCCGTCTCGCATCAGATGCCCCGTTCCTTGAAGACCTCGTTGGCCGTCTTGAAGGCATCGAGGCTGGCGGGAATGCCGCAATAGATCGCGACCTGGAGGAAGATCTCCTTCATCTCCTCCTTGGTGACGCCGTTGTTCAGCGCCCCGTTGACGTGCAGCTTCAGCTCCGGCGTGCGGTTCAGCGCCGCCAGCATCGCGAGGTTCAGCATGCTGCGCGTCTTCTTCGGCAGCCCGTCGCGTCCCCAGACATAGCCCCAGCAGTATTCAGTGGTGATCTCCTGAAAGGCCATCATGAATTCATCGGCGCTGGCCAGCGACTTCTCGACGTACTCCTTGCCCAGCACGGCCTTGCGGATTTCCAGCCCCTTGTCGAACACCTGGGGATTTGCGGGATTGGGTTTTGCCATCGTCTCCTCCTGTTGCCATCATCTGAAATCGGTCCCGCCGCGCTGGCGCGCCAGACGCCGGCCGACGAGCAGCAGCAGCACATCGTAGCCCGCCTTCAGCCCCCCGCCCACCACCACGGCCCAGCCGAAGGGGGAGGCGGCCAGCAGCCAGCCGGCAATGATCGGCGCCCCCGCCGCCGCCAGCGCTCTCGGTACGGCCGTAACGCTGGTGGCGGCCGCGCGCTCCTCGGGCGGCACCAGCGACAGCACCAGCGCGGTGCGCGGTGCCACATCCATGGAGGAAAGCGCGCTGCGCAGGAACAGCAGCACCAGCGCGATCTCCAGCGACGGCGCAAAAGGTGCGGCCAGCAGGAACAAATTGGCCGGCAGGTGCGTGAACACCATCGTGTTCACCAGCCCGATGCGGCGCGCCACCCAGGGCGCGGCGAGATGGGAGAACGCCGCCAGCAGGGTCATCACGAACAGCACCCGGCTGGCGTCCGTCAGCGACAGGCCGAAGCGATCGAACAGCCACAGCGCGATCAGCGACTGCAGGACAAAGCCGCCGCCGAACGCATCAAGGCAGAACAGCGCGGTCAGAATCAGGATCGGCCGGCGCGTTTGTGGCGACAGGCCGGCGCGCGGCGTTTCAGCCACGGTGGCCGGCCTCACGGGCATGGCTACCGCGTAAATTCCGGCCAGCACCAGGCCGACCATGACATAGCTGAGAAAGCCTGTTGCCGGCGGCCAGCCCAGGCGGTCGAAACCCTCGGCCGACCACGTTCCGGCGGCGCCGGCAAGGCTGGCAAACAGGCTGTAGCGCGCGAAGACAGACGTGCGCGTCTCGGCCGGTGCCAGATCGGCCATGTGGGCCTGCTCGGCCGGCACGAACAAGCTGACATCGCCCACCGAGGGATTGAGCGTGCCAATCACCGCCGCCAGCACCAGGGCCCAGAATGCCTCGAGGCTGAAGAAGGCAAGGCCGGTGGCGATCATGAGTGCGCTGCCGCCCGTCAGCACGGCACGCTGCGGCAGGCGCGCCGACCACAGACCGACTGCCAACGTTAGAAGCGCCGATCCGAGCAAGGTGGCCGTGGCGATCACGCCCACGTCGAAGGCGTCATAGCCGAGCGTCAGCAGGTGCAGCGGCAAGAGCACGCTCACCAGCCCGTCCGCAAACGCCCGCAGGGCCCGCGCCAGCGTCAGCACTCGCAAGATCGATCGAGGCGTCACACCTACCGTGTAGTGGGGTGGAGGAGAATGATCCCCGAGCAGGGCTTGCCCGCGGCTTCGCAGACGGCGCCGGCCACTCGGACGTCGACGATGTCAGCGCAGGCTACGCCCAGCGGTTTTGTCAGATCGAGTTGCACAGTGAGATCGGCCGTCATGCCCTGCCGGATCGGGCGTTCGATGCCTTCGCGGTAGCGCGAGCGGAATTCGAGAATGCGGGTTTCGCCCGAGCGCAGCGCGAAGGCGAGGCGGATTTCGAGGTAGTCGATCACCACGGCCGTGTTGTTCACCGCCTTCAGTGAGGGCACGCACGATCCGTGCACGACCGTATCGGCACCGCGCCAGATATCGATCCGGTTCTCCGCGCCGGCGGCAGCTTCGGACGCCAGCGCAACCGCAGCGAGGACGGGGAAGGCCGGAAAGCGCCGCCTCACGCCGTTTCCATCCGGACCGGTCCGCTGGCTTCCCGGCGGCGGTCCAGCATCTGGAGGATGGCGGCGGCGGTTTCCTCGATCGAGCGGCGCGTGACGTCGATGCTGGGCCAGCGGTTGCGCGCATAGAGCCGCCGCGCCGCCTGCATCTCCTCCTGGATGCATTCCAGGTCGGTGTACTCGGTTTCGGTTTCCTGCTGCAGCAGGTGCAGGCGGTTGCGGCGGATCTGCACCAGGCGCTCGGGATCCGTGACCAGACCGACGATGAGGGGCCGCGTCAGCGCTTCCAGCTCTTCTGGCGGCGGCACGCGCGGCACCAGCGGCACATTGGCGGCCTTGATGCCGCGATTGGCGAGATAGACGCAGGTCGGTGTCTTCGAGGTGCGCGACGGCCCCACCAGGACGACGTCGGCGTCATCCAGGTCATGGGTCGACTGTCCGTCGTCATGCGCCAGCGTGTAGTGCATGGCATCGATACGCCCGAAATACTCCTCGTCCAGCGCATGCTGCCGGCCCGGCCACATCGCCGTCTTGCTGTGGAAATGCACGCCCAGCGTGCTCATCGCCTGGTCGAGAATGCCCACGCAAGGCAGGCCCAGACGCCGGCAATGCTCGCGCAGCCGGTCGCGCAGCTCGTGATCGACCAGCGTGTAGAGCACCGGGCCGCGATTCACCTCGATGGCGGAAGCGACCTTGTCGATCTGCGCGGGCGTGCGGATCAGCGACCAGACATGCTCGGTCGCGAACACCCCCTCGAACTGCACCAGGCAGGCGCGCGCCACGCTGGTCACCGTCTCGCCGGTGGAGTCCGAAACGAGGTGGAGGTGGAAATTGCGGGCGCGGGTGGGCATGGGCAGGACCTTTCGCCAGACTGTACCCCACTGCATGCCGGGGAAAACAGCGGTAAAGCCGGCCGAACCGTCCCCGAAACCCCCATCCAGGTTCTGCCCTCCACGACCCTGCCCCCGAAGACAACACCGTCGTTGGCCGTTTGCCCACCTGTGCGCCTCCGCCGGCACAGGCGCGGGATAAACTTCCAGGGTCAGGGGCCGGCTGTTGCTTGTCCCCGCGATTCCCGTTCTGCGTTGCCGAAACCCTGCCCAGACGATGCTTCTGGAATCGCGCGCTTTTTCTGGACTCGGCAAGCTCCGACCGATACCTGCCCCCAGACACGGTACACGGATGGACCTGCTGCACGGGCAGGGGATGCGCCGGCTTGTATGGATTTGATCCTCTGGTCTCACAACTCCTTCTGCGTCTTCCACCTTTTTTGATTCTATGATTCAGGTAAGAGAAGAGAAGGAAACGACGCGAGGTATTGGCGTGGAACGAACACTCTTGCGCGTCCTGCAAGGCGAGCACCGGGCTTCTCCGCCTGTCTGGCTCATGCGTCAGGCCGGGCGCTATTTGCCGGAGTACCGGGAAGCCCGCGCCAAGGCCGGTTCCTTCCTGGAGCTTTGCTACAATCCCGATCTTGCGGCCGAGGTTACGCTGCAGCCGATCCGGCGCTATGGCTTCGACGCCGCGATCATCTTCTCCGATATCCTGGTGGTGCCGCAGGCACTGGGCCGGAAGCTATGGTTCGAGGAGGGCGAAGGGCCGCGGCTGGAGCCACTGGCGGGTCCGGCCGACATTGCCGCGCTGGCCACCGACAATGTTCATGACGCGCTGGAGCCTGTCTATCAGGCCATCCGCCAGACCCGATCGGCATTGCCCGCAGAAACGGCGCTGATCGGTTTCTGCGGCGCGCCGTTTACGCTGGCCTGCTACATGATCGAGGGCGGCGGCAGCCGGGATTTCCTGAAGGTGAAGCAGTGGGCCTATGGCCATCCCGACAGTTTCCGCCGCCTGAGCGACGCGCTGGTGCAGGCCTGCATCGCCCATCTCGATGGTCAGGTCCGTGCGGGCTGCGATACCGTGCAGATCTTCGACAGTTGGGCAGGTCTGTTGCCGGAGGAGCAGCTCTTCCGCTGGTCGGTGCAGCCCATCCAGGCGATCGCCCGCGGGCTGAAAGCACGCCATCCCGATGTCCCGGTCATTGCCTTTCCCCGCGGCGTGGGACCGGCGGCGCTGATGTACCGGCGCATGCCCGAGCTGGCGGCGCTGTCCATCGACACGGGGATTGGCGCGCACTGGGCCGCGCAGGAGTTGCAACCGCATCTGGCGGTGCAGGGCAATCTCGATCCGGTCATGCTGGTGACGGGTGGCGCCGCACTGGTGCACGAGGCCAGGCGCATTCTCGGCAAGCTCGCGGGCGGCCGGCACATCTTCAACCTCGGCCACGGCATCCTGCCGCAAACCCCGCCCGACAACGTGGCGCGCCTGGTCGAGGTGGTACGCAACTGGTCCAGCCGGTGAGGAATGAACGGTGTCGTGAAACGGGTGGCTGTCGTGCTGTTCAATCTGGGTGGACCGGATTCGCCGGAGGCTGTCGAGCCGTTTCTGCGCAACCTGTTCAGCGATCCCGCGATCCTGCGGGTGCCGGCGCTGGTGCGGCGCTTTCTCGCGCCCTTCCTTGCGCGGCGGCGCGCCGCCACGGCCCGAGGTATTTACGCGCGTATCGGCGGCCGCTCGCCGATCCTCGAACAGACCCGGGCACAGGCGGTGGCGCTGGATACGGCGCTGGCGGCACGGTCCTCCACACAGTCCTTTCGCTCGTTTGTCGCGATGCGCTATTGGCATCCCTTCATTGGCGAGGCTGCGGCGGCCGTACAGGCGTATGCGCCTGACCGCATCATCCTGCTGCCACTCTATCCGCAGCTCTCGACCACCACGACAGAGTCGTCGATAGGCGAATGGCAACGTGTAGTACAAGCCAAAGGCATCGCCGCGCCCCTGCAGGCCATCTGCTGCTATCCGGGCGAAAGCGGTTTCATCGCCGCGGCAGCCGCGCTGGTGCGTGAGGCGTATGAGCCGGCCGCGGCCAGCGGGCCGACACGTTTGCTGTTCTCGGCTCACGGCTTGCCGGAGAAGGTGGTCAAGTCAGGCGATCCCTATCAATGGCAGGTGGAACGCACCGCGAAGGCGATTGTGGCGCGGCTGGCGATCCCCGGCCTGGACTGGCGCGTGTGCTACCAGAGCCGCGTGGGTCCGCTGAAATGGATCGGTCCTTCCACCGACAGCGAAATCAATCGTGCGGGTGCAGAGGGCAAGGCAGTGGTGCTGTTTCCGATCGCCTTCGTGTCGGAGCATTCAGAAACGCTGGTCGAACTCGATATCGAGTATCGCGAGCTGGCGCACCGGGCCGGCGTGCGCGCCTGGCGCCGTGTGCCGACGGTCGGCACGCATCCGGCCTTCATCGACGGCCTGGTGGATCTTGTGTTGCAGGCGTTGGCCGATCCCGCCGAACCGGTCTGCAACGACCGCACCATGCCGGCCTGCCCCAGGCAGTTCAGCGCCTGTCCGAGATTGAGACAGACGTGAACCATGCTCTACCTCGTTCTCAAAGCCCTGCATCTGATTGCCGTGATCGCGTGGATGGCGGGCATGCTCTATCTGCCGCGGCTGTTCGTCTATCACTGCGAGGCTGAAAAGGGTTCAAGGCAGTCGGAGACCTTCAAGGTGATGGAGCGGCGCCTGCTGCGCGCCATCATCAACCCGGCGATGATCGCGGTGTGGGTGCTGGGCCTGACTTTGGCATGGATCAGCGACTATTGGCTGCAGGGCTGGTTTCTCGCCAAGCTGGCGCTGGTAACGCTGCTGTCGGCCGTCCATGGGCTGTTCTCGCGCTGGCGCCGCGACTTCGAGGCCGATCGCAATGTGCGTCCGGCGCGCTTCTATCGAATGTGGAACGAAGTGCCGACGGTGCTGATGATCGGCATCGTCCTGCTTGCCGTGCTCAAGCCGTTCTGAGAGAAGAAGGCTTCGGAGGACAGGGCATGAGCGCAGCAGCCACCGACTGGCGTGAGCAGATCTTCGAGACGCTGAAAGCGCACGACATTCGTCAGGTCTACTACGTGCCCGACGCGGGGCATTCGCGGCTGATCGAGCTGTGCCAGACCTCGAACGCGATGCGCGCCATCGTGCTCACCACCGAGGAAGAGGCCATGGCCGGCACGCTGGGCGCCTGGCTCGGCGGCGAGAAGAGCGTGACGCTGATGCAGTCCTCCGGTGTGGGCAACTGCATCAACATGCTCGGGCTCAGCAAGACGCTGCGCTATCCGATGCTGATGCTGATCACCATGCGCGGCGATTTCGGCGAGATGAATCCCTGGCAGAATGCGATGGGCCAGGCAACGCCGAAGGTGCTGGAAGCGGCCGGCTGCATCGTGTTCTCCGTGGAACGTGCCGAGGAAGTGCAGCCCACGGTGCATGCGGCGACCAACATGGCGTTTGAGGGCAACCAGGCGGTGGCGGTGCTGCTGCGCCAGAAGCTGATCGGCGCCAAGAGCTTCGGGAAGGACTGAGATGCCCGCCACGCTTCACCGCCGCGCCGTCGTCAAGGCGCTGATGCAGGATCCGGGAGACGATCTGCTGGTCGTCGCCGGGTTGGGGCAATGCACCTGGGACATCACCGCCGCCGGCGACCGGCCGCAGAACATGCCGCTCTGGGGCGGCATGGGCGGTGCTGCCATGGTCGGGCTTGGTCTGGCGCTGGCACAGCCCCGCAAGCGGGTGCTTGTGATCACCGGCGATGGCGACATGCTGATGGGGCTGGGCTCGCTCGCTACCATCGCGGCACAGCGGCCCACCAATCTCGCGGTGATCGTGCTCGACAACGAGAAGTTCGGCGAAACCGGCAATCAAGCCACTCATACGGCGCCCGCGACAGGCGCACCCACGGAGCGCGGCGCGGGCACCGATCTTGCCGCCGTTGCCCGTGGCTGCGGCATCGCCGACAGCGCTGTCATCGCGCACGACTCCGACGTGCCGCAGCTCGCCAAAGACGCCCGCACAAAGCCAGGCCCAATCTTCCGCACCGTCAAGGTGATGACGGAAGTGCTGCCCCAGACCATGCCGCCCAAGGACGGCGCCTACCTCAAGGACCGCTTCCGCCACGCTGTGCTCGGCACAGCCTGAGAACAACACCGGGACTGCACGACTGAAAGCGCGGGCTATTCGGCGGCGGCGGAGCGGGAAGGGGAGCGGGGGTGCTGGAAGCGGGCGTCGAAGGCGCGGATGGCGTCCTCGACGGTGGATTCGATTTCAGTGAGCTTGCGCGGGTTCACAACCTTCAGGCCGAACAGGTCCTTGACGTAGAAGACGTCCACGGCCCGTTCACCGTAGGTCGTGATGTGGGCCGAGGCGATCTGAAGATTGAGGCCGGTCAGCGCCCGCGTCACGATGTGCAGGAAGCCCGGCCGGTCGCGGCCGTTGACCTCCAGCACGGTGAGCTCGTTGGAGGCGTTGTTATCGATCAGCACCCGCGGCTCGACGGTAAAGACGCCGTCGCGGGTCGGATAGTTCGGCCGCTGCCGTTCCAGCTCGGCCGCGATGTCGAGCCGGTTGACGAGGGCAAGTTCGATGCGCGCCTGCAATCGCGCCAGCCGCTCGGGCTGCTCGAACGGCCGGCCCTCGAGGTCCTGGACCCAGAACGTATCCAGCGCCATGCCGTCGTTGAGGGTGAAGATCTTGGCGTCGACGATGTTGGCGCCCGAGACCGCCATGGCGCCGGCCAGGCGCGCGAACAGGCCGTGCGTATCAACGGTGTAGACAGTGAGCTCGGTGGCCGAGCGTTCCGGATCGACGCGATGCGCGATGCTGAGATGCGTGCCGTCGCGCTCTGCCGCGCGCAGCAGCCGCGCGTGACGCGCCAGCGCCGCAGGCTCGAAGGAGAGCCAGTAGGCGGCGCCGGCACGCGAGAACGCCGCCTCCCGGTCAGCCTCGCTCCAGTCCGCCAGCAGCTTCGCGGTTTCCTCCTGCGCCCATTGCACACGGCCACGGCGTCCGCCCTGGAGCGTGCCACCCGAAAGCACCTGCTCGGTGGCGAAGTAGAGCTGCCGCAGCAGGGCTGATTTCCAGCCGTTCCAGACATTGGGCCCGACGGCGCGGATGTCGCAGACCGTCAGCGCCAGCAAGAGCCGCAACCGCTCGGGCGATTGCACGAGGCTGGCGAAGTCGGTGATCGTCTTGGGGTCCTGCAGGTCGCGCGAGAACGCCGTGGCCGACATCGCCAGGTGATAGCGCACAAGCCAGGCCACGGTTTCCGTTTCGGCGCTGTCCAGACCCAGACGCGGGCAAAGCTGGTTGGCCACCTCGGCGCCAATCACCGAGTGATCGCCGCCACGGCCCTTGGCGATGTCGTGCAGCAGCACGGCGAGATAGAGCGTCTCCCGCGAGGCGATCTTGTGCACGACTTCGGACGTAACGGGATGGTCTTCCTTCAGCTTGCCGGATTCGATGCGCGAGAGAATGCCGATGGCGCGGATGGTGTGCTCGTCCACCGTGTAGGTGTGGTACATGTCGTGCTGGGTCTGCGCCACCACCCGGCCGAAATCAGGAATGAAACGGCCAAACACGCCGGCCTCGTTGAGGCGCCGCAAGGTGGTTTCCGGATCCTTCCGCGAGGTCAGCATCGCCATGAACAGGCGGTTGGCCTCCGCGTCGCTGCGCAGCTTCGCGTCCACGAGCTTGATGTTCTGCGTGATCAGCCGCAGCGTCGCGGGGTGGATATCGAGATCATTCTCCTGCGCGACATGGAAGAGGCGCAGGAAGCGCACGGGATCGCGCGCGAAATCGTCGATGCCGGCCACGGCCAGCCGCTGGCCGTCAATGCGGAAGCCCTCGAGCTGGCGCGGCCGCAGCGTCTCCCATAGCGCGCGCAGCTTCGGCTTGCGGCGGCGCGAATCCTCCAGCGCCGCCACGAAGATGCGCGTCAGGTCGCCCACCGTCTTGGCATGCAGGTAGTAGTGCTTCATGAACCGCTCGACACCGCTTGAGCCGGGCCGGTCGGCATAGCCCAGCCGGCCGGCGATGGCGCGCTGGAGATCGAACGGCAGGCGGTCGTCGGGGCGGCCGGTGAGATAGTGGATGTGGCAGCGCACGGTGACGAGGAACTGCTCGGCGCGGCGGAACTGGCGCGCTTCGCCTGCGGTCAGCACGCCCTTGTCGACCATGCCGGCCACGTCATCGACGCGATAGAGATACTTGGCAATCCAGTACAGCGTCTGCAGGTCGCGCAGGCCGCCCTTGCCTTCCTTGACGTTGGGCTCGACCACGTAGCGTGAATCGCCCATGCGCTGGTGGCGCGCGTCGCGCTCGGCGAGCTTGGCCTCGACGAAATCGCGGCCGTCGCCTGCCAGGAACTTCTGGGCGAAGTCGCGGCGCAGCGTTTCGAACAACACCCGCTCGCCCCAGAGATAGCGCGCTTCCAGGAGCGCGGTGCGGATGGTGAAGTCCTTGTCGGACTGGCGCAGGGACTCCTCGACCGAGCGGGTCGCGTGCCCGACCTTCAGGCCGAGATCCCAGAGCATGTAGAGAATGTACTCGACGATCTGCTCGCCGCGCGGCGTCTGCTTGTAGGGCAGCAGAAACAACAGGTCGATGTCGGATTGCGGCGCCAGCTCGGCGCGGCCATAGCCGCCGGTGGCGACAAGCGCGATCTGCTCGGCCATGCTGGGGTTGGCGGCAGGGAACACACGGTCGTTGGCGAGGTCGAACAACACCCGCAGCAACTGGTCCATCAGGAAGGAAGTGGCGGCCAGCACGCCGGGGCCGTCGTTGAGGCCGCCGGAGCCGGCGATCGGCCGCTCGCCGTTGCCCTCCCCGGTGAAGCGGCGCCGGATCACGGCGCGGCCGCTGGCGAGCGCTTCCTTGAACAGTGTCAGCGTGGCAGGGCGCGGCGGCTCGGTGCCGGGAGGCGAGTCGTCCAGCAGCAGGTCAAGGGCCGCGGTCAGCTTGCGGCGATCGATGATCTCGCGGCGGCGCGGAATATGGTCGTATAGGCCTGTGGGCATGGAGCTCCTGATGCCATCATATAGAGCCGCCAGTGGGTCGGCGACAGCAGCTCGATGGGGACTTCTGTTACGCTGCAGATTGCGCTAGGAGGGGCGCGGGGTGGTTCTGGAGAAGAAGAAATGTCCGTTCCTGTCAGGTTGGGGACGCTGGCGCTTGCCGGCGCAGTCATGCTGGCGCTGCCGGCACCATTGCAGTCGGCCGAGCCGGCAAGAACGCCGACGCCGCTCACCAGCAAGCCCAAACGGGCGGCGGTGGCGACCTGTCCGGCGGAGAAGGTGGACATCAACACCGCTTCACGGGATGAGCTCAGGACCCTGCCGCAGATCGGCAGCCTGCGCAGCAAGCTGATCATCCGGGCACGGCCCTACGCAGCGCCCGAAGATCTGGTGCGCCGCAAGGTCCTGAAGGAAGCGATCTACGACAAGATCAAGCCCTGTATCGTGGCCCCAAGTGCCACACAAGCGACAGTGCAGACGAAATAAAGTTGCCTACGCCAGCCCCAGCACATCCTTCATCGTATAGAGACCGGGCTTCTGGCCGAGGGTCCAGCGCGCCGCCTTCAGGGCGCCGCTGGCGTAAATCTCCCGGCTGAAGGCGCGGTGCGTCAGCTCCAGCCGCTCGCCGGTGCCGGCGTACATCACCGTGTGGAAGCCGACCTCGTCGCCGCCGCGCAGCGTGGCGAAGCCGATCTCGCCCGTAGGCCGGGCGCCGGTATGGCCGTCACGGGTCTTGCGCCAGACCGCCTCCAGGCCGACCTTTCGGCCGGCGGCGGCGGCGCGTCCCAGGGCCAGCGCGGTGCCCGAGGGCGCGTCGATCTTGTGCCGGTGGTGCATCTCGAGGATGTCGATGTCGTAGTCGGCATCGAGCAGGGCCGCGGTGCGCTCGACCAGCGCCAGCAGGATGTTAACGCCCAGCGACATGTTTGCGGCCCACACGATGGGGGTGCGGGTCGCCGCCTTCTGGATCCGCTCGGCCTCGGCCGGGGAGAGGCCCGTGGTGCCGATCACCATCGCCACGCCCTTGCCAGCCGCGATTTCGGCGTGGGCGACGGTGGCGGCGGGGATGGTGAAGTCGATCGCCACCTGGGCGGCGCCAATCGCCGCCGCGGCATTGTCCGTGATCTTCACGCCCAGCGGCTCCAGGCCGGCGGCTTCGCCCGAGTCGCGGCCCAGCGACTTGCTTCCGGCGGCCTCCACCGCACCGACCAGCCTTGCGCCCGCCGTCTTGGCCACCTGCCGAACAAGCATCTGGCCCATGCGCCCGCCGGCGCCGGTGATGGTGATGTTCATCGTACCCTCCGCCCGCTATCGGCGCATCTGCACCCCGCGACGTGATCATCCACCATGCCGCTGGCTTGCATGAAAGCGTAGCAGATTGTCGGGCCCACGAAGCGAAAACCCAGCTTTCCCAGCGCTTTGGACATGGCCTCGCTCTCGGGGGTGCGGGCCGGCACCTGGCTGAGGCTGGGCGGGCGGTTGATGCGCGGCTGGCCGCCGACAAAGGACCACAGGAAGGCGACGGGGTCCTCGCGTTCGGCCAGCGTGAGCCAGGCGCGTGCGTTGGATACGCTGGCTTCGATCTTGCCGCGATGACGCACGATGCCGGGATCGGCCAGCAAGCGCGCCTGCTTCGCTGGCGTATAGCGGGCGATCCTGGCCGGGTCGAAACCGTCATAGACCTTGCGGTAGTGCGCGCGCTTGCGCAGCACCGTCAGCCACGACAGCCCGGCCTGGCAACCCTCGAGGATCAGAAGCTCAAAGAGCGCGTTAGCGTCGCGGTGGGGCCGGCCCCACTCGTGATCGTGGTAGGGGATGTAAAGGGGATCGTCGCTGACCCAGCCGCAGCGCGGGGTGCCGTCTGCCAGGGTGACGAGATTGGCGCGCGCCATGGTCAGTCGCCGCCAAACATCTCCTTGACCTTGTTGAAGAAGCCCTCGGATTCGGGCGAGGTGCCGTTGCCCTTGCCGGCGGCCTCGAACTCCTTGAGCAGCTCCTTCTGGCGCGCCGTGAGATTGACCGGCGTCTCCACCAGCACCTCGATATATAGGTCGCCCTTCTGGGCGCTGCGCAGCACCGGCATGCCCTTGCCCCGCAGGCGGAACTGATGGCCGGCCTGGGTGCCGGCGGGAATGGAGACGCGCGCCATCTTGCCATCGAGCGTCGGCACCTCGACGGCGCCGCCCAGGGCCGCCTGCACCATGCTGATCGGCACCCGACACAGCAGGTCAGCGCCGTCGCGCTCGTAGAGCCGGTGCTTGCGCACCGACAGGAAGACGTAGAGATCGCCCGGCGGTCCGCTGCGTGCACCGGCCTCACCCTCGCCGGCCAGACGGATTCGCGTACCGTCCTCGACGCCGGACGGAATCTTGACGTTGAGCGTCTTGTCCTTGCGCACGCGGCCGGCGCCGTGACAGGTGCGGCACGGCTTCTCGATCTTTTGCCCGGCGCCGTGGCAGGCGGGGCAGGTGCGCTCGATGGTGAAGAAGCCCTGCTGCATGCGCACGCGGCCGCGGCCGTGGCATGTCGGGCAGTTGACCGGCCGCGAGCCGGGCTCGGCGCCGCTGCCGTGGCAGGCGTCGCAGGTGACGGAGCTGGGGACCCGGATGCTGGCGTCGCTGCCGCTGAAGGCCTCCTCCAGCGAGATCTCGAGATTGTAGCGCAGGTCGTTGCCGCGTGCCGGGCCGGAGCTGCGGGCGCGGCCGGCCATGTCGCCGCCGAACATCTGCTCGAAGATGTCGCTGAAATCGAAGCCGGCGGCGCCGCCGAAAGGCCCCGCGCCCGGCCCGTTGGCGCCGCCCTCGAAGGCGGCGGCACCGTAGCGGTCATAGGCCGCGCGCTTCTGGTCGTCCTTCAGAATGTCGTAGGCGTGATTGATTTCCTTGAACTTCTTCTCGGCCGCCTTGTCTCCCGGGTTGCGGTCCGGGTGGAACTGCATGGCGAGCTTGCGATACGCCTTCTTGATCTCGTCCGCGTTCGCGCCGCGACCGACGCCCAGCAGTTCGTAGAAATCCTGCGCCATGCGGACCGTCCTCAAACGGCGGCTTTCTTGCCTGCCACCGCGTCTCCCCCAGGAGTGCTCTAGTTAACCGCCCTGTCTTGTCGCGGGCGGTCCCGCGACTGCGGAACCGCCCTGTAGCTTCATACCTTCTGCCCGGCCGTTCAGCCAGTGCCGCTCTTGCGGTTCTTGTCGGTGACGTCCTCGAAATCGGCGTCCACGACCTTGTCGTCCTTGTTGGCGGCTTCGGCGCCGGCACCCGCGCCGGGCGTCGGGCCGGCCGATGCGTCAGCCTGCTGGCTCTTGTACATCGCCTCGCCGAGCTTCATGGAAGCCTGCGCCAGCGCATTGGTCTTGGCCTTGATGTCCTCGGTGTCCTCGCCGGCCATGACCGCCTTCAAGGCTTCCAGCGCGCCCTCGATGGCGGCCTTGTCGGATGCCGGCACCTTGTCGCCATGCTCCTGGAGGTTCTTGGCCGTCGCATGCACCAGGCTTTCGGCCTGGTTGCGGGCGTCGATCAGCTCGCGCTTCTTCTTGTCCTCCGCGGCGTTGGCCTCCGCCTCCTTGATCATGCGGTCGATATCGGCCTCGCTCAGGCCGCCGGACGCCTGGATGCGGATCTGCTGCTCCTTGCCGGTGGCCTTGTCCTTGGCCGACACCTGCACGATGCCGTTGGCGTCGATATCGAAGGTGACCTCGATCTGGGGCAGTCCGCGCGGCGCCGGCGGGATGCCGACCAAATCGAACTGGCCCAGCAGCTTGTTGTTGGCCGCAATCTCGCGCTCGCCCTGAAAGACCCGGATCGTGACCGCCGTCTGGTTGTCGTCGGCCGTCGAGAAGATCTGGCTCTTCTTGGTCGGGATCGTGGTGTTGCGGTCAATCAGGCGGGTGAAGACGCCGCCCAGCGTTTCGATGCCCAGCGACAGCGGGGTGACGTCGAGCAGCAGGACGTCCTTGACCTCGCCCTTCAGCACGGCACCCTGCACGGCCGCACCCACGGCGACGACCTCGTCGGGGTTGACGTTGCGCGCCGGCTCCTTGCCGAAGAACGACTTCACCGTCTCGATGACCTTGGGCATGCGGGTCATGCCGCCGACCAGGATCACTTCGTCGATCTGGCCAGCATTGACGCCGGCATCCTTCAGCGCTGCGCGGCAGGGGCCAAGCGTGCGCTCGACAAGATCGTCGACCAGCGCTTCAAGCTTGGCACGCGACAGCTTCATCACGAGATGCTTCGGCCCCGAGGCGTCGGCCGTGATGAACGGCAGGTTGATGTCGGTTTCCTTGCTGTTGGAGAGCTCGATCTTCGCCTTCTCGGCAGCCTCCTTCAGGCGCTGCAGGGCGAGCTTGTCGCCGCGCAGATCAATGCCGTTGTCCTTTTTGAACTCCTCGGCGAGGTAGTCGATGATGCGTTTGTCGAAGTCCTCGCCGCCCAGGAACGTGTCGCCGTTGGTCGCCTTGACCTCGAACACGCCGTCGCCGATCTCGAGGATCGAGATGTCGAAGGTGCCGCCGCCGAGATCGTACACCGCGATCAGGCCGGACTTCTTCTTGTCCATGCCATAGGCCAGCGCCGCCGCGGTTGGCTCGTTGATGATGCGCAGCACTTCAAGGCCGGCGATCTTGCCGGCATCCTTGGTGGCCTGGCGCTGGGCGTCGTTGAAGTAGGCAGGCACCGTGATCACGGCCTGCGTCACCGTCGAGCCGAGATAGGCTTCGGCCGTCTCCTTCATCTTCGTCAGCACGAAGGCGGAAATCTGGCTGGGGCTGTACTGCTTGCCGTCGGCCTCGACCCAGGCATCGCCATTGGCCGCCTTCACGATCTTGAAGGGCACCATCGAGGCTTCCTTCTGGACCATCGGGTCTTCGAACCGGCGGCCGATCAGGCGCTTGACGGCGTAAAGGGTCTTCGTGGGGTTGGTGACGGCCTGGCGCTTGGCGGCCTGGCCCACCAGCCGCTCCCCGGAATCGGTGAAAGCGACCATCGAGGGGGTCGTGCGCACGCCCTCGGAGTTCTCGATCACCCGGGTGTCGCCGCCTTCCATAACAGCGACGCACGAATTGGTCGTGCCGAGGTCGATACCAATAACCTTAGACATTTCTTGCCCTCTCTCTCTTCTGCGGCGGGCCGGGCCGGCCCTGACGGCGCCGGGGCGGCCCCCTGGAGGTGGACTATACCTGCGCCGGGCAAATAAACCCGTGCGCGACAAGGGCTATATAGGGTGCGGGCTTGGCGCTGCAACGGGTGGTTTGGACCGCCAGCGTGGCATTTTTGTCGTCCGACAACCTTGCGGCGTCCCGATCAGGCGCCGTCGGCGTCCATGCCGGCGTTGGCCGACTCGGGTTGCGACCGGGCCGCGGGCCGGGGTCCAGCAGGACCTCCCTTGGCAACGACCACCATGGCCGGGCGCAGCAGCCTGTCATTCAGTGTGTAGCCATCCATGAACACCTGCGCGACCGAGCTGTTGGGCCGCGAGGGGTCCTCGACCTGGCTGACCGCCTGATGAAGCTGCGGATCGAAGGGCGCATCCTGGGCCGCGATCTTCCTGATGCCATGCCGCTCGAAGATCGCCTGCAACTCCCGCTCGGTCGCCTGCACGCCGGCGATGACGTTCTTCAGCCGGTCGTCGACCCCGTCGATGTCGGCGGACAGGGCCGCCAGCGCGCGGGCCAGATTGTCGGCCACCGACAGCAGGTCCTTGGCGAAGCGCGAAACCGCAAACTTGTGGGCCTCTTCGACATCGAGCTTGGCACGCCGGCGTGCATTCTGTGCGTCGGCGGCGGCGCGCATCCATTGCTCGCGCATCGAGGCCAGCTCACCCTCGAGCTGCTCGATCCGGGCTTCGGCCGCCGCCTTGATCACCTGCGCCGGGTCGCCGGCATCGGCGCGCGGCACTTCGGGTATATCCAGGCTACCCTCGAAGTCTGTCTCGGGCTCGTCCCCGGGGCTGGTATTCGCACCGGATGGCTTGAACTTCGCAGGATCGGTCGGCATGTCGGCTCTGATCATCTTCAAATGACGCGGAAAATCGTTGCGGCGAGACCTGGCCCCGCCGCACGCTCCGGACTTAGGCGCTGGGGGCGTGCGGGTCAAGGCGGTGCGGCGCCAACGCTTCCGGGGCCGGGGCCTACCCGACCAGCCGCCCCACGACTCTTGCCGTGTAATCGACCATGGGCACGATGCGGGCGTAGTTGATCCGGGTGGGTCCGACCACGCCCAGGGCGCCGACGATGCGCTCCTGGCTGTTGCGGAACGGCGCCACGATGACCGAACAGCCGGCATGGCCGAACAGCGGGTTCTCGGCCCCGATGAAGATCTTGACCCCTTCGGCGCCGCCGGCAAGCTCCAGCAGGCGCATGAAGGATTCTCCGCGCTCCAGCGCCTCGAACAGGCGGCGGACGTTCTCAAGGTCCTCCAGCGCGGTCACGTCCTCCAGCAGACGGGCCTGTCCCCGCACGATCAGCGCCGAGCCGGGATCGCCGCTCCACGTCGCGAGCCCTGCCTCCACAATGCGGCGGGTGAGCTCATCGAGCTGCGCGCGCTGGGCGCGCAGCTCCGCCTCGATGGCGTCGCGCGCCTCCTCCAGCGTGCGGCCGACCAGGCGGGCCGAGAGATAGTTGGAGGCCTCGATCAGGGCGGAGGGTGGCAGGCCGAGCGGCGTCTCGATGATGCGGTTCTCGACCGTGCCGTTCTCCGTCACGATCACGACCAGGGCCCGTCCCGGACCGAGATTGACGAATTCGATATGCTTCAGCGGCTGCTCGACCCGTGGCGCGATCACCACGCCGGCACAGCGGGAAAGGCCGGACAGCAGGCTGGATGCTTCGCTGAGCACGTCCTGTACGCTGCGCCCGACCGCGGCGCACCGGCCATCAATGCTGTCGCGCTCCTCCTGCGAGAGGTTGCCGATCTCAAGCAACCCGTCGACGAACAGGCGCAGGCCGGCATCGGTCGGCACCCGCCCTGCCGATGTATGGGGTGCGAACAGCAGCCCGGCATCCTGGAGGTCGGCCATGACATTGCGGATGGTGGCGGGCGAGAGATGCTCGCTCAGCCGGCGGGTGAGCGTGCGCGACCCTACGGGCTCGCCACTCTCAACGTAGGCCTCGACGATGCGCCGGAAGACCTCGCGTGCCCGCTCGTTGAGCTCCGCCACCGGCGCCCCCGGCCCGGCCAGCGAGCGGCTCTCGCGCCGCGAGGCAGGGGCGGGCGTTTCAACAACGCGGGTGACGCGGCTCATCGTGGGCCCTCCAGGCGTATTCGCATTCCCTTCTCCCCGCGAAGGCGGGGAGAAGGTGGCGCGCAGCGCCGGATGAGGGGCTTTGCGGCGGCGCAACGGATACAGTGCAACAATGGCGGGACTATTCTGCCAGCAAGCCAGCACCTTGTTGGTTGCAAGGTCGCGAAGCCCCTCATCCGCCCTTCGGGCACCTTCTCCCCGCCTTCGCGGGGAGAAGGGATAAGAGTTAGGTCGGACGGGGGCCTGCGTCAACGCGCGCCACTTTCCGGTTGCGGGCCCGCGCGTTCCGGTGTTGGTGCGCCCCGGACAACAGGAAAGACACCACCATGCGCCCTTCCGGCCGTGCCCCCGACCAGCTCCGCCGCATCGAGCTCATTCCCGGCTTCTCGCGTCATGCCGAAGGCTCGTGCCTGGCGAGGTTCGGCGATACGCACGTGCTGTGCACCGCCAGCATCGAGGACAAGGTGCCGCCCTTCCTGCGCAACACCGGCCGCGGCTGGGTCACTGCAGAGTACGGCATGCTGCCGCGTTCGACCCATACCCGCACCGACCGCGAGGCGGCGCGCGGCAAGCAATCGGGGCGCACCCTTGAAATCCAACGCCTGATCGGCCGTGCGCTGCGTGCGGTGATCGACCTCGAGGCGATGCCCGACACCACCATCAAGATCGATTGCGACGTGCTGCAGGCCGACGGTGGCACGCGCACCGCCGGCGTCACGGGCGCATGGGTGGCCCTGCGGCAGGCGACCAGCGGGCTGCTGCGCGCCGGCAAGCTGGGCCGCGATCCGCTGACCGGGCAGGTCGCGGCTGTCTCCTGCGGTATTTTCGAGGGCACGGCGGTGCTCGACCTCGACTATCCCGAAGACTCGACCGCCCAGGCCGACGCCAATTTCGTGCTGACAGGGGCGGGCGGCATCGTCGAGGTGCAGGGCACGGCCGAGCAGGCGCCTTTCAGCGAGGCCGAGTTCCTGGCGTTGCTGGCGCTGGCGCGCAAGGGCATCGCCGAGCTGTGTGCCGCCCAGCGCGCGGCGCTGGGGCTGGCGGGAACAGGATCGTAATGGCGCGGCGGTTCAGCGGCGGGCGGCTGGTCATCGCCACCCACAATCGCGGCAAGGCCGGCGAGATCGGCCAGATGCTGCAGGGGCTGAACGTCGAGATGATATCGGCCGCAGAGCTGGATCTGGCGGCGCCGGCGGAGACAGGCGCGACGTTCGAGGAGAACGCGACACTGAAGGCGCATGCCGCGGCGCACGGCTGCGGCCTGCCGGCGCTGGCGGACGATTCCGGCTTGTGCGTCGCCGGGCTGGATGGCCAGCCCGGTGTCGCCACGGCCGACTGGGAAGGCCCATCGCGCGACGCCATGATGGGCATGCAGCGCATCCAGGCCGAGCTTCAGGCGCGCGGGCTGGGCGAGTCGCCCGAAGCGCGCCGCGCTGTCTTTGTCTGCGTGCTGGCGCTGGCCTGGCCCGACGGGCACTGCGAAGTCGTCCGCGGCGAGATGCCGGGTGGCATCGTCTGGCCGCCGCGCGGTACGGGCGGGCACGGCTATGATCCGGTATTCCAGCCCGAGGGTTCGGCGCTGACATGCGCCGAGATGACGCCCGAGGCCAAGAACGCCGTCAGCCATCGCGGCAAGGCCTTCCGCCGCCTGATCGAGCTGTGCTTTCGGTAGGGCATGGAGCGGGACCTTCCGATGCAGGCGGCATTGCTGGGAGCGCGCCACTCCAGTGGCGCCCTGCCGTTCGCTGTAGTGGCTCATAATTTGGCTTCGCTGGCGCTCCGCCATGGCGCCACTGGAGTGGCGCGCTCCCAGCGGATGGCATCAGGGGGTTGAATGACGCTGTTCGGCATTTACGTGCACTGGCCGTTCTGCACGTCCAAATGCCCGTATTGCGACTTCAACAGCCATGTGCGCGAGAGCGTCGATCAGCGGCGCTGGCGCAACGCCCTGCAGGCCGAGTTGTGGCACTACGCGACGCAGACCTCCGGCCGGGCCGTCACCAGCGTCTTCTTCGGCGGTGGCACGCCCTCGCTGATGCCGCCGGAAACCGCAGCGGCCGTGATCGAGACCATCCGCAACCTGTGGCCAGTGGCGCCCGACGTCGAGATCACGCTGGAGGCCAACCCCACTTCGGTGGAGGCCGGGAAATTCCAGGCAATGCGCGATGCCGGGGTCAACCGCGTGTCGCTGGGCGTGCAGGCGTTTGATGCCGGCGCGCTGCGCTTCCTCGGTCGGGCACACGGCGTGGCCGAGGCGATCACGGCGCTGGAGCTGGCGCGCCAGACCTTCGAGCGATACTCGTTCGATCTGATCTATGCCCGCCCCGGCCACACCGTGGACGCGTGGCTGGCCGAGCTGGACAGGGCGCTGGCGTTCGCGCGCGGGCATCTCTCGCTCTATCAGCTCACCCTGGAGCGCGGCACGCGGTTCTGGCAGGCCCACGCGCGCGGTCAATTCACGGTCCCCGATGAGGACACGCAGGCAAGCTTGTTCGAGGCCACGCAAGCGCGACTGCAGGCGGCAGGGCTGCCGGCTTACGAAATCTCCAACCACGCCGCGCCCGGCAGCGAATGCCGGCACAATCTCACCTATTGGCGCTACGAGGACTATGTCGGGGTTGGCCCTGGCGCGCATGGCCGGCTGTCGATGCGCGGCGGCGACGGCACCTTGCGCAAGCGCGCCACGCGTCAGGCCAGCGGTCCCGAGGCGTGGCTGGAGCAGGTTGAGGTGCGCGGGCACGCCACCGCCGAGGAAACGCTGCTGGGCGGCGACGATCTTGTTGCGGAGGCCTTGATGATGGGGCTGCGGCTGACCAACGGGATAGACCGCGCCACCTTCCGACAGGCTACCGGCACGGATCCGGTCGCAGCCTGCGATCCCGATGGGCTGCGGCGACTGGTTGAGGGCGGTTTCCTCGTCGTGGACGACGCCCGCATCAGGGCCACAGCCGCCGGCCGCCAGCGGCTGAACGCGGTTTTGGCGCAGCTCGCCGGCGATTGAACGCCTTCCCCCGGAGGGGGAAGGTGGCGCGAAGCGCCGGAAGGGGGATGCCTCCGCAAGCACGGGCTTCAAGGGCGAGAAGCCGAATGCGTTGCACCATCCCCCTTCCGCCCTTCGGGCACCTTCCCCCTCCGGGGGAAGGGAACTTCGGCCAAAAAAGAAGGCGGGCTGAAGAGCCCGCCTTCCGGTGTGAGCCGATCCGGCTGGATCAGAAGGTCAGAGCCGTACCGAAGACGACGGCCCAGGAGTCGGCGTTCTCGTTCCTGTCCTGGCCCTTGCCTTGGTAGGTGAAGGCACCGGCGGTGAGCTTGACACCCGGCGCCAGCGCGTAGTTCACGCCCAGCTCGAAGTAGTTGAGCTCGTCCTTGCCGGGTGTGCCCAGCGCGCCGCCGAGGGTGTCTTTGTTGCGACCGCCCCACCAGCCGACCGACATCTGCCACGGGCCGGTTTCGTACATCAGCGAGGCTGTGTACCAGCGGACGGCGTTGTTGCCGACCAGACCCATGTTGTCGCGGCCCAGACCGCCGCCCAGCGTGAAGCCGGCGATGCCGAGCTGGGCGCCAGCCGCCCAGGTCTTGTAACGGCGGAAGTTGTTGCCGAGGCCCGAGGCGCCACGGTCGAACGCTGCCGTCGCATAGGCACCGTACAGGGCCACCGAGAAATCGCCGAACTTGTTCAGGTAGTTCGCCGAGATATCGATGCCGCGCTTCCAGGCGTCGTTGTCCTTGGCGCAGTTGCTGAAATTGCCGCCACCCGTACGCGAGGCGCAGTTCGTGATCGTGTGCAGGGCACCGATCGCGCCGAACGACGGGGTGTACGAGAAGCCGACCTGGAACCCGGCAAAGCGCGGCGTGAAGTAGGTGATCTTGTTCGCGTCACCGCTGAAGCCGGCGTTGTGTGCCGCACCGGTGCCGAGAATGTTGCCACCACGGCCGGCGTTCTGTGCGCCGTTGAAGCCGTTGCCGAAGTAGTTGAAGTTGTGGTCGTTGAAGCCCCAGCCGTTGAGGGCCGACGGCGACGAGTACTGCATGATGTACGACGCCGAGTCGTGGCCGCCGAACTCGATGCGGCCCCAGTCACCGAACGCGAAGATGAACTCGTGGTCCATCTGATCGCCGCCAGCGGCCTGCGACCACGCTTCCAGCTCCACGCGGATACCGATCGACGTGCCGTTGTCGAGCTTGGTGGTGCCGGTGAACCAGATTTCGCCCTCGTACTTCAGGTTCTCGGGCTCATACTTCTGGCTCGGTCCGCCAATTCCAGCGGGGAAGTCCTTGTCGATCTTGCCCAGGACGATCATCGCCTGGAAGTAGCCACGAAGCTCGAGCTTGATCGGGTCAGCCGCCATCGCCGGGGTGGCGAGGAGACCGCCGGCGACCAGCGCGGTCGTGCCCAGCAGTGCTTTTTTCATGTTCTCCCTCTCTCGTGGATCCTCAAAATTACGCTACGCACGTCGGACCGTTTAAGTGACCGGTTCGAGGGGTCTTGCCTGAGCCGGCCAACAAACCGCCCCCGCCACGAACGGACGACGCGGCATGTAACCATCGGGGTATTGTTAGGGTCAAGAAACCAAAGGTGTTTGACTTGATTCTTTAAAAAGGTGTGGCCATTCGGCAACAGACAGACGCTCTTGAAGTGGTATGCCAAGTGGAAGCGAGCGATCAGTTCTGAACCGGGGCGCAGTTGCCGAGGAAGACGCAGGCGGCGGACAGATTTCGCGCCGCCGTGCAGTCAGTGGGGCGCTCGTGGCTTGCCCGGCCCGCGGGACTCCCCCTATAAGGCGGCTGCCGGCACCGGGCAGCCGCGATTGCCCCACCAATACCGGCGGCCGGCCCAAAGGGACGGGCGGCGCGGGAGACTGCTCAGATGATTGCAAAATTCCGCCCAGGCGCAGTGCTGCTTGCAGGTTTGCTGATGGCCGAAACCATCGGATTGGCCGCCTGCGGCCAGAATCAGGGGCCCGATACCGGCACGCTGGACCGGCGGCGGACGGACATCCAGCGGGGTATCGGTGGCCGGACCCAGCCCTCCGATGAAGGCCTGTTCGGTCCCGGTGGCCTGTTCGGCTCGAAGGATGACAAGCGCAAGGGCCTCGACGAGCCGGGGGTCGCGGTCAACGCCTTCCTCTGGCGGGCTTCGCTGGACACGGTCTCTTTCATGCCTCTGGCCTCGGCCGATCCGTTCGGCGGCACGATCATCACCGACTGGTACAGCCCGCCGGAGAGCCCCAACGAGCGGATGAAGGTGCAGATCACCATTCTGGATCGCGAGCTGCGGGCCGATGGCGTGCGGGCCTCGGTGTTCCGCCAGACGCTCGCCGGCAATCGCGGCTGGGTTGATGCCACCGTCGATCCCCGCACAAACGTCGAGCTGGAAAACCAGATCCTCACCCGCGCCCGCCAGCTCCGCATCGCCCAGCTCGGGCAGTAGCGACTACTATTTTCCCCCTCTGCGGCAAGGCATTCGCAATCCTGATTACCCGGCTGGCTCCGCCGGGCGAATGTTGGTGTCAGAGAATCGCTTCATGGTGAGCTTGTCGAACCATGAAGCGCCGCACCACCGTTCGCGCGAGACCTTCATGGTTCGACAAGTGTTTTGTCCGGGGACATGGTGGACGGGTGTACGGAGACATGGTGGACACCTGTCAGCCCGGTTGGGTGAGGTCGAGCCGGGCGACGACGAAACTGGCGA
>QOCQ01000020.1 GCA_003574685.1 Rhodospirillaceae bacterium SYSU D60007 | reverse complement strand
CCGCCGGAGCCACCACCGCCGGAGCCACCGCCGCCGGAGCCGCCGCCGCCAGAGCCGCCGCCCCCGGAGCCACCGCCACCGCCGCCGGAGCCGCCGCCGCCCCCGGAGCCACCGCCGCCGGAGCCACCACCGCCGGAGCCACCGCCACCAGAGCCACCACCTCCGGAGCCGCCGCCACCAGAGCCACCACCGCCGGAGCCGCCGCCCCCGGAGCCACCACCCGAGCTGCCGCCACCGCCAGAGCCACCACCACCGGACCCACCGCCACCGGAACCACCACCGGACCCGCTATCGCCCCCGCTGGAACCGCTGCCGGAATTGCCGCCCGGCCCGCTGTTGCCGGTGCCCGCTGCGGCACTGGCACTGCCGACCGCACCGTTCGTGCTGCCGTCGCCGTAGAGGCCATGGTTTGCGAATTCGTCGAAGACGCGGGGCCGCGCCGGTCGTGCCAACACGGGTTGTGGCGCCGGATGGAGCACTGGCTGCGGCGTGGCCGTTTGAACAGGTGGCGGCCGCGGACGCCATGCCGGACGAGGCGCGCGTATGCGCCAGCGTAGTTCGAGTGCGGGCAAGGCCGGCTGTGTCTCTTCGCGCGCCGCAGTCTGCGCAGGCAAGGAGGGCGCAGGCGCAGGCGCGGGCACCGGCAGCACGTCGACAGGTATGGTTCGCGTGCTGGCGATGCCGGGTCCCAGTCGGCCCTCGGGTGGTTCGACGGTTGCGGTCACGGCATCGGGCGTGCTGGGCTGATCGCGCGGCGGCGCGCCGGCGGCCTTGGCCGGCGGTGCAGGGACCGGCAGGACGCTGCGGTCGAATGCGCCCGGTTCCGGCGAGGAGGGATGGTGCGCCGAGGCCCTGTCGACCGGCAATGCCGGCTCGAAGTGCGGCAGTTCCGGCATACCCGCCGCCAGCGACCGCGGCCGGCGCAACGGCAGGACCGGAAAGTCGCTGGTCCCGGGATCGGCGACCTGCGGCGCGCGGGGCGTCGCCCGTACGACCGAATGTGGTGGCGCGATCTCCTCTTGCGCGGCCGATCCGCCACGCACCACCGGCGCGCCGTCATCAGGCGGAGGGAGCTGCGGCATGCCCAGGATCGGCCCGGGCGGGGTGTCGGCCGGAAGGACGGTCCGGCTCGAAGTGCCGCGCTGGGTAGCGCGCAGCCCCGGCGGGGCGAGGGCGGTCATGCGATCCGACGCCTGGGGCGCGGATCGTCCGGCGGATTTGGGACCGGGGAAGGAATGAAGATCGATGGTGAGCGCGGCCGTACCGGGTATAGAGAGGCTGCTGACCGCGCCGGGCTGGTCCTGCCGCGGCCCCGGGCGACCCGCGACCAGGGCGACAATGGCGAACGCGTGCAGCGCCACCGAGCCGGCGACAGCCAGTGCGGGCACCGTCATGGGTCGAAGTGCTGCTTCCCGCATCGCCGCCCTGTTGTTGTCGGAAGAAGACGGCATGCCCGCGCAAAAGTTCCGGCGGCGCGGGCGAGTTGATCAGTCGAGGTCGGCCGCGGCGATGAAGATCGAGCCGTCCGGGGCCCGCTCGCCGGCCGCCTGCTTGCGGGCTGCGATGCGCTGCAGGTCGGGGGCGATCCGGCGACAAGCTGCCCAGAGAGACTGCTCGTCGCCTGCCGTTGCACCTGCCTTTTGCACCAGCGCCGTGCTTGAGACGCGGCAGGTCAGCGGCTCGCCGTCCTGCTCGGCCTCGACCAGGAGGCTGCCGGTGCCGAAATCGATCATGTGCCGTCCCGTGAAGCGCAGCCCCGTGCCGGTCTTCCGCGTGGCCCTGCGTGCCATCGCTCTGCGGTGCACTATTGGCCGTTCGGCTTGTAGTCGGGCGCCGCTTTCAGATCGTCCTTGGTCACCTCCGTGACGAGCGTCAGCCGGTCCTTGTCCTGCCAGATCCTGAAATCGGACCATTGCATCGCCACGCGCTTGGTGCCGACTCCAAGGAAGCCGCCGACCGATACGATGATGTTCTTGACCCGGCCGTCGGCGGAGAGGACCACCTCCTCGACCTCGCCAATGGACTCGCCAGCCGGATTGCGTACAGCGGCACGGACCAGCGCCTTGCCCGAAACATCGCCCCCATCGTTGAAGCCGGCGCGGGACCCGTCGGTCGTGCTGGCGGGCGGCGAAGATGCCGGCGTGCCGGATGGCGTCTGCGCATGGGCGATGCCCAGCCAGCCGGACAACAGCACAGCAAACGCGAAATGCCAGCGCATCGTGGCCTCCGTGAAGACGACGCTGCACAACGGCCGGGCCCGGCAAAAGTTGCCGCAGCCTCGGCAGTACGCGCAGGGCGGTGGCTCGAAGGGTACACGTCTGCAGGCGTGTTCTTGCGGTGACGAGGCTGCCTTCCCCGAAACGTCGCGGCGGCGGCGTCCGTTGCTACGCAGCATCGTGGGCGCCACAAACGGTGAAGCGTGCTCGACCTCTGGTACAAGAACGCCGTGATCTACAGTCTGAACGTCGCCACCTACATGGACAGCGACGGCGACGGGATCGGGGATTTCAAGGGCTTGACAGAACGTCTGGACCACATCGCCAAGCTGGGCGTGACGTGCCTCTGGCTGCTGCCGTTCTACCCCAGCCCGCGGCTCGACCACGGCTATGACGTGACCGACTACTACAATGTCGCCTCCGAGCTGGGCACGCTGGGCGATTTCGTCGAGTTCAGCCACCAGGCCCGTCTGCGCGGGCTGCGGCTGATCATCGATCTGCCGATCAACCACACATCGGAACGTCACCCGTGGTTCCGCGCGGCGCGCTCCGACCCGCATTCGCGTTACCGGGACTATTACGTGTGGTCGGGCAGCCCACCCGAGAATGCCGCCGACGGCGTTGCCTTCCCCGGTTATCAGACCAGCGTCTGGACCTACCATCCGCGCGCGAGGGCCTGGTATTATCACCGCTTCTATCCGCACCAGCCCGATCTCAACATCTCCAACGCCGCGGTGCGCGAGGAGATCTTCAAGATCCTCGGCTTCTGGATCGAGCTGGGCGTATCCGGCTTCCGGATCGATGCGGCGCCCTTCCTGGTGGAAGAAATCCGTTCCGACCATTCGATCACACGACGCTACGAGCTGTTCAGCGAACTGCGGCACTTCCTGTCGTGGCGGCGCGGCGATGCCATCCTTCTTGGAGAGGCCAACGTGCTGCCGGACGAGATGCCGCACTATTTCGGCGACGGCTCGCGGCTGCACATGCTGTTTGCGTTCCTCGCCAACCAGTACAGCTTTCTTGCTTTCGCGCGCCGCAGCGCCGAGCCGCTGATCCGCTGCATCGGCATGCATCCGAGACTGCCGGCCATGGGACAATGGGCACAGTTCCTGCGCAATCACGACGAGCTTGACCTCAGCCGCCTCAGCACAAGCGAGCGCCAGGACGTCTATGCCGCGTTTGCTCCCGAGTCGGGCATGCAGCTTTACCAGAGAGGCATCCGGCGGCGGCTGGCGCCGATGCTGGGCAATGATCGCCGGCGAATCGAACTGGCCTTCAGCACGATCTTCAGCCTGCCTGGTACGCCGGTCATCTACTATGGCGACGAGCTCGGCATGGGCGAAGACATTGCGCTGCCGGAACGCTGGCCGGTCAGGACCTGCATGCAATGGTCGGACGAGCGCAACGCCGGGTTCTCGTCGGCGGGCGAGGAGCGCCTCATCCACCCCGTGCTGATGGACGGCGAGTACGGTGCCGCGAGCGTCAACGCAACGAGCCAGCAGCGCGATCCCGATTCCCTGCTGAACTGGCTGCGGCGGCTGGTTGACGTGCGCCAATCCTGTCCGGAAGTGGGCTGGGGCGAGTGGCGTGCGGTGCCGAGTGCCAACGAGGCGATCTTCGCCCTGCGTCTGAGCTGGGAAGGCAACACCATCATCACGGTGCACAATTTTTCGGATCAGCCGTGTTCCGCCTGCCTCTCCCTGGATCCGGCCGAAATGCGCCAGCTCACCGGCCTGTTCGGCAATCGCGTGTATCCCGAGATCGATGCCGTAGGTGGCGGCAGCATTGAACTCGATGGCTACGGGTACCGCTGGTTCAGGGTGGGACGCCAGCGCGATGGCATGCACCGGCCGCCGGAAACGAAAACGTCCTAACGTGCCGGCTGCCCGCAAGCGGTAATGCCGGCAAACGTGATCCGGACGCAGAGCACAGGACCGGCAGGGTCGGCTTCCAGCCATCCCGCCGCCACGGCTTCGCGAACGGCATCCTCGCAGTTGTCTGCTTTCTGAAGGCCAAGCCGACGCTCGATCTCATCGATCCCGATCCAGCGCTGGACGCTGCCGCAAGAAGCCTCGTTCACGGCATCCCGGATATGGACGGCAAGACTGTGATTTTTCATACGTGAAACAACGTTCGCGCGGGCGCGAGGCTCCCGAAGAGAAGTGCCGCGGCAACCCGTCGGCTGCCGTCACGTTGCCGGACAGCGAACCGGGAGAGGGCCATGACATCGTCCGCCGAGTGGTGGCAGCGCGGCGTGATCTATCAGATCTATCCTCGTTCATTCCAGGACAGCGACGGGGACGGCATCGGCGACCTGCAGGGCACCATCGCACGCCTGGACTACCTCGCGTGGCTTGGCGTTGACGCCATCTGGCTGTCGCCCGTTTACCCCTCGCCGATGGCGGATTTCGGTTACGACATTTCCGACTACACGAGTATCGATCCCGTGTTCGGCACGCTGTCGGACTTCGATCGCCTCGTGGCCGAGGCACATCGCCGCGGGCTGAACGTGATCATGGATCTGGTGCCGAACCACACCTCCGACCGGCACCCGTGGTTTCTTGAATCGCGCACTGCGCGTGGCAGTGCAAAGCGTGACTGGTACGTCTGGCGCGATCCGGGTCCGGAAGGCGGCCCGCCCAATAACTGGCTGAGCGAGTTCGGCGGCTCCGCGTGGGAGCACGATCCGGCGAGCGGACAATACTACTATCATGCCTTCCTCAAGGAGCAGCCGGATCTCAACTGGCGCAATCCCGAGGTTCATGCCGCAATGCGGCAAGTGCTTGGGTTCTGGTTTGCCCGCGGCGTGGACGGCTTTCGCATCGACGTTGTGCATCAGCTTGTCGAGGATGCGACCTTCCGGGACAATCCGCCCAATCCCGATTTCCAGCCGGGCGAGCCGCCCAGCCATGCCTTGCTGCGCGTCCATACGATCGATCAGCCCGAGGTGCACGACATCATCGCCGAATGGCGCCGTGTTGCCGACCGGTTCGGCGGGCGCGTGCTCATCGGCGAGATCCATCTGCCGATCAATCGTCTCGTGGCCTATTACGGCGTGGAGCTGGGCGGCATCCATCTGCCGTTCAACTTCAACCTGATCGGCACGCGCTGGTCCGCCGAGACCCTGCGCAATCTGGTCAGCAGCTACGAAGCCGCGCTGCCGCCCGGCGCATGGCCCAACTGGGTACTGGGCAGTCATGACTTTCCCCGCATTGCCTCGCGCATCGGCAATCGCGCGGCACGGCTGGCGGCAGTGCTGTTGCTGACCCTGCGCGGCACGCCCACGATGTACTATGGCGACGAGCTCGGCATGTCGGATGTGGCCATTCCCCCGCAGTCGGTGCGCGATCCGTTCGAGCGCAACGTGCCGGGACAGGGTATGGGACGCGACCCGGCGCGCACGCCGATGCCATGGTCGGACGAAACCAGTGGCGGCTTCACCAAAGGGATGCCCTGGCTTCCGCTGGGTGACTACCGGCATTGCAATGTGAAGCTCCAGGCGCAGGATCCCGATTCGATCCTGTGGTTGTACCGGCGGCTGATCGCCCTGCGACGGACGGAGCCGGCGCTGTCGCTGGGCAGCTATGAACCGCTGGGCCTGGATCCCGAATGCCTGGCCTACGCGCGCCGCTACGACGGGCGGCGCATCGCGGTGGTGCTGAATTTCTCCGAGGAGCCGCGGCGTGTCGCGCTGCCCGATGACGCGCGGCATGGGCACGTGCTCCTGTCATCGCGCGAGGGATCGCCGCCAGACTCCGGCCGTATCGTGACAGTCCAGCCCGCCGAAGCCCAGGTGCTGGCGCTCGAATAACGAACAAGCCTTCCCTCTCCAGGGAAGGCTGTTTGATCATTGCAGGCCCATCGCATCAGCCGGCGAGCAGGCGGGCGGGGGTGAAGGGCAGGTCGCGCAGGCGCCGGCCGGTGGCGTTGTAGATGGCGTTGCCGATCGCCGGCGCCACGCCGCAGATGGCGATCTCGGCCACGCCCTTGACGCCCAGCGGGTTGAAATTGCGGTCGTCACTGGCGACGAAGGTGACATCAAGCTCGCCGACATCGGCACAGACCGGCACGAGGTACTCGGCGAGATTGCTGTTCATCACGCGGCCGAAGCGGGCATCCCATTCGGCGGCTTCCAGCAGCGCCATGCCGATGCCGCCTACCATGCCGCCGATACACTGGCTGCGCGCGATCTTCGGATTGACCACGCGGCCGATGTCATAGGCGCCGACCAGCCGCGGCACCCGGATGGTGCCGAGCCCGGCATCGACATGCACTTCGGCAAATACCGCGCCAAAGGCCGAGCTGGAGAATTGCTCCTCCTCTTCGCCGGGCTCGGCATGGCTCTCGCTGTCGAGTTTTGAGAGCCCGCAACGGCGCAGCAGCTCGCCATAGGGAACCGCCTCGCCCACAGCACCGCTGGCTCGCATCACCGCGCCGTCCCGGCATACCAGATCGGCCAGCTTCACGCCGGCAAAAGGCCCTGATCCGGGCGCGCGCGCCAGATCGATCAGCCGGCTCTCAACGCTACGACAGGCTGCCATCACGGCGTTGCCGACGCTTGCCATGGTGATCGAACCGCCATGCACGGGCGCCACCGGCAGATCCGTATCGCCGAGCTCGAAGCCGATCTTGTCCACCGGCAGGCCGAGGCATTCGGCCGCCACCTGGGTCATGGAGGTATACGTGCCGGGGCCCATGTCCGATGCGGCGCTGCGGATCAGCGCGGTGCCGTTGGCAAACACGCTGACGCTGGCGCTGGCCGCCTCGCGATTGGCCGGATACATGGTCATGGCCATGCCGTAGCCCACCTGCTTGCCGTCATGACGCAGGGTGCCGGGTTGTTGCGGCCGGCGATGCCAGCCGAATTTTTCGGCGGCGGCGCGATAGCAGGCCTGAAGCTCGTTGCTCGACCATGGATGCTGCTGATGCTGGTCATGGTCGGCGAAGTTGCGCAGCCGCAATTCGAGCGGATCCATGTTCAGCGCCACGGCCAGCTCGTCCATCGCCGTTTCCAGCGCAAAGATGCCGGTCACCGTGCCGGGGGCGCGCATCGGGCAGGGCGAATTGATGTTCATGTCGGCGAGCCGGTATGCGGTGCGCACGTTGCGGCAGGCATAGGCCTTGGTTGTCGTATTGACCGTGGTCTCGGCATACTCCTCGTAACGCGCGGTCTGGGCGGTGGCCTCGTGAACGACGGCCTGCAGCCTGCCGTCCCGGTCGGCACCCAGCGCGATGCGCTGTTCCGTGCGGGGACGAAAGCCGATGCCGCTATAGAGCTGCCGGCGCGTCAGCTCCAGGCGCACGGGACGGCGCACCTCGCGCGCGGCGATGGCGGCAGCAATCACATGCGGCCAGGTGCGCAACGCCGACCCGAAGGCGCCGCCCACGAAAGGCGAGATGACGCGGATCTGCGATTCCGAGATCCCCAGCGCGTGCGCCACCTCCTGGCGATCGTTGTCCACCCATTGCGTCTTGTCATAGAGCGTCAGGTGATCACCGTCCCAGGCGGCGATCGTGACGTGCGGTTCGATGGCGTTGTGGTGCTCGCGCGGCTGCCGGTAGGTCGCATCGATCCGTACTGCCGCCTGTGCCAGCGCCGCATCGGCATCGCCGCGGCTGGTCGTGCCCGGCCGGCCGGCTGATGCCGTGTCGGGATGGGGCGGACGCGCCGATGCTTCGTCGAACATTGTGACGCCGTTTGCTGGTGCGTAACTCACCTGCACGCGTGCGGCGGCCTCCGTCGCGCCTTCGAGCGTCCCGGCGATGACGAGCGCTACCGGCTGGCCATTGAAATGCACCTCCGGCCCCTGGAAGAGGTGAAGCGGCTCGCCCGCTTTCGGATCAACCACCGGCCGCTGCTCGGGGATGTGCCAGGGCAGACGCGGCGCATTGAGGTGCGAGATGACGGCCATCACGCCCGGCACGCGCAGCGCTTCGCTGTCGTCGATCGCGATGATGCGGCCCTGTACGATGGTGCTGGTCACGAGGACCGCATGCACCAGCCCGTGGGGCTGGAACTCGCCGGCGTAGCGCGCCTGTCCGCGCACCTTCGCCGGACCGTCCACGCGGCTGATCGGCTGGCCGATCGCGGACCTCATGGCACACCCGCCGCCGTGCTGATGGCGCGCGCCACGGTGCGCTGCTGCAGCGGCACCTTCCAGGCGTTGCCCGGGCGCGGCGCCGCGCCCTCGGCCGCCGTTTCGGCGGCCGCGCGGATCGTGGGTGCATCGAGGCGCTGTCCGGCCAGCGCGGCCTCGACCTGCGGCAGTCGCCACGGCCTGGTGGCCACACCGCCGGCAACAATCCGGCTGTCCTGCACGGTCTGGCCCGAGAGCGACAGGGTCACGGCACAGGAGGCGATCGCCCATTCGAAGCTGGCGCGGTGACGCACCTTCACGTAAGCGGACTTGCGGTCCGCCATGGCCATCGGCAGGCGCACCGCCGTGATCAGCTCGCCGGGATCGAGCACGGTTTCGATATGTGGCGCATCGCCGGGCAGGCGGTGCAGATCGGCGATGGCGATGCGGCGCTCGCCAGCGGGGCCGGCGATAACGAGCCTGGCATCGAGCGCTACAAGCGCTACTGCCAGATCCGAGGGATGCACGGCGATACAATCGGCGCTGCCGCCAAGGATGGCATTGAGCTCGTTGCAACCATCCTGTGCGGGGCAGCCCGAGCCGGGCTGGCGCTTGTTGCAGGGCATCGTCGCATCTCGGAAGTAGAGGCAGCGTGTGCGCTGCAGCAGGTTGCCGCCCACCGTGGCCATGTTGCGCACCTGCGCCGAGGCGGTCGCCTCCAGCGCCTCGCTCACCACTGGAAAGCGATTGCGGATATCGGGATGCGCCGCCACCTCGCTGAGGCGCGTGAGGGCACCGATCTGCAGCGCGTCGCCATCAGTGCCGATGCCGGTCAGGGACAGGCCATTGATGTCGATCAGCGTAGCGGGAGAGCGCAGGTCCTCCTGCAGAAGCTGCAGCATGTCCGTGCCGCCCGCGATGAACTCGGCGCCTGCGCCGGCGTGGGCGATCGCGGCCTGCACGTCGGGTGCGCGGCTATAGGCGAAAGGGCGCATCACGCCTCCGCAACCTGGCGGATCGCCGCGACGATATTGCTGTAGGCGCCGCAGCGGCAAAGATTGCCACTCATCTGCTCGCGAATGACAGCATCGGAGATGTCATGGCCTTCGCGCAGCAGGCCCAGCGCCGACATGATCTGCCCCGGCGTGCAGTAGCCGCACTGAAAGGCGTCGTGCTCGACGAAGGCGGCTTGCAGCGGATGCAGCGCATCGCCATCCGCAAGCCCCTCGATCGTGACGATGTTGCGGCCTTCGTTCATCACAGCGAGCGTCAGGCAGGACACGACCCGCCGACCGTCCACGAGTACGGTGCAGGCGCCGCACTGGCCAAGCCCGCAGCCCTTCTTGGCCCCGGCCAGGCCCAGCCGGTCGCGCAGCGCATCGAGCAGGGTGGTGCGGACGTCTACTTCGAGATGGTGCACACGCCCGTTCACCGTCAGCGCCACGGAACGGGATGTCTGGGGCGGCTGCATACGGCCAGCTCCGGTTGTGCCTTGTCTCCCCGGGAGCCAACGACGGGCCTTTGAGGCGGTTCCGCGGCGAGACTTCTTTTGCCCTGACGAGCGATTAGCTGCGAGCAGGGGCGACATGACGCGGCCTGTCGGCGCCCCAAGGCCGCAGCGCCAGCGCGCCGGCGATGATCGTGCCGTAGAGCAGGATCGCCAGACCCACCAGCCAGAACAGGTCGGGCAGCGTGCCCTGCCAGGCGGTGATCAGAAAATAGCCGCCGACACCGGCCACCAGGGTGCGCAGCAGGCTGGCGGCAAAGGGCACGCGCATGCGGCCTGCCCCTTGCGCGGCGAAGTTGAGCGACATGCCCAGACCGAACAGGGCATAAAACGGCGCGGCCCGTGTCAGGTAATGCGTGGCGGCGTCCAGCACGGCCGCGTCACTGCTGAAGAGCCCCGCCCAGCCGGTGGGAAAGATGGCGGCAGCAATGCCCAGCGTGCCGGTCAGCAGCGCGGCGATCAGCCCGCCGGTCCAGGCGACGTGCCGCGCGCGTTGCCACAGGCCGGCGCCGGCAGCAATGCCCACCATGGTGGTGAGCGCCGAGCCGATGCCGAAGGACAGCGGCACGAGGATGAATTCCAGCCGCGCGCCGATGCCGTAGCCGGCAATCGCCGCATCACCGAACGGCTTGATCGCGAAGTTCACCAGCATAGTGGTGAGATTGGCGAACACCGCCGACATCGACGAGATCAGGCCGATGCGCAGGATGGCCGTGAAGGCGTGCGCCGCCAGGCCGCCACCGTTCAGCGCAGGCGCGAAGCCGGCACGGCCGCTCCACAGGCGCCGCGCCATCAATGCCGCCGACAGCAGGCTGGTTGCGATCGTGGAGAGCGCGGCACCCGCGATGCCCAGCCCGGCCCAGTTGCCGATACCCCAGCCGGCAGTGCCGAGAACCAGCACACCCGAGATCGGGATCTGCAGCAGCGAGCTCATCAGCATGTACTTGCCCGGCGTGGCTGCATCGCCGGTGCCGCGCAGGATCGAGGCCAACGCGAACATCGCCCAGGGCGCCACCGCCCCCGCGAACAGTGTGCCCGAATAGGCCAGCGCAAAACCCAGCGTGTCGCCGGTGGCGCCGAACGCCCGGAAGAGCCACGGCCCGGCCAGCGACATCGCCAGCATCCACAGCAAGGCAAAGCCAGCGGCTATTAACAGCGCATGAATGGCTAGCGCCGCGGCGCGCGGCCGGTCGCCCGCGCCTAAGGCTCGTGCCACGGCCGAGGCGATGCCGCCGCCAATGCCGCCGGCCGCCATCATGGTCATCAGCATCAGGAACGGAAAGACGAGCTGAAACCCGGCCAGTGCCGACGTGCCCAGCCGGCCGACGAAGAACATCTCCGCGATGCTGACCCCGCTCTGCGCGAACATCACCGCCGTCGTGGGACCGGCGAAGCGCAGGATCGCGGGCAGCGGCCGGGCCGCGAGCAGGGGATGGGGAGCGGCACCGTGCATGAGTGGCCCGTAATTGGTGTATATGCACATATAGGCCGCTGCCGGTCCTCTGTCCAGCCTCGGCTCAGGGTTCCGCAGCGCGGATGGCTACGCGGACGGGACCGCCCCTGCCGGCGACTTCGCGCACCAGCTTGCTGCGAATGGCGCGAGCGAAGCTCGGCCGGCCTTGAGCCACCACAACGAAAGCGCCGGGGCCGCCGATCACCTCGCGCTCGTAGTGGACGTCGAGCGGCTCGCCCAGCCGCCCGCCGACGCCGGTTTCGACGATGGCCAGCGCATTGACGGTGATGCCGGCGGCCACGGCCTCGTCGCGGGCGCTGGGCGCGTGCTTGACGCTGCGCAGGTCGGGTCCGTCGCCCGACAGATCGATCACGCGGCGCCGGGCCTGATGCGGGGCGGTTTCGATGAGGCGCCGGGAATGGTCGATGGCATCACCGATGGCGTTGTAGGATTGCGCCGAGCGGGGCGCCTCGATCAGGGCCGCGGCCAGCGCTTCGGCGGAGCGCCGGTCACGCACCACCGTCCACGGCACGACCGTCGCCGCGCCCTGCGGTGAACCCCACTCGACGATGGCAATGGCAACCGCACCCTGCGGCCCGCCGCTGATGGCATCGATGATCGCGTCGTCGGTCAGCGCCTCAGCATAGCCGCGCCGCTGCAACTGGAATTCGGTCGCATCGATGCTGCCGGACGCATCCATGCACAGGACCAGAAGCAGATCGACGGTTTCAGCGCGGGACGGCGCCGCAGCGCCGACAAGGGCCGCCAGCAGCGTCATAAAGGCAATAAGCAATCGAGCCATGTCCGCCAGTGTCGCGGACCGGCTGGCGATCTGTCCACCCGGTCAGGAATCGCGACGGGTGGCCGGCACGCTGGCGGTGAGCATCCGCACGAGGCTGCGGCCGGCGGCGGGGATGAGGATTGCACCGGCGGCAACGCCGGCTGCGCTGGCGGCAAAGTCCAGCAAGGAGGCATTGCGGGCGGCGGCATGGAGCTGGGCGATTTCCAGCACGCCTGCGTAGCCGATCAGTGCCAGCGCCAGCAGCAACCGCCCCGGCCGCGCCGGATAGGCGAGGCCAATGCAGATCGTGGCGCCGCAATAGGCGATGAAGTGCTCCATCTGCGTGCCATACCCCAGGCGCGCAAGGCCGGTGCGCCACAGCTCGTTGGCGGGCAGCAGCGAGAGAACGGCGAGAATGACAACGCATCCCCAGGCGCCGATCCGCAGCAGCATCGGCAGTGACGTTCGGATGATAAGGCGCATGGGTGGGTGATCTGTCTCAGGCTGTTGGTCCCAATGTTGCGGCAAGGTGCTACAAAATCGCGACGCAAGTATGGCCAATCCGGTCCGAAGGAGGGGGATTTGAGGGGAATTGAGGAAGATCGCGCCGCAGGCTGTCTGCTCGGGCTGGCGGTCGGCGACGCGCTGGGCACCACGCTGGAGTTCAGCCGGCGGGACAGCTACGCGCCGCTCACCGATATCATCGGCGGCGGGCCGTTCAACCTGAAGCCGGGACAATGGACCGACGATACCTCGATGGCCTTGTGCCTGGCGGACAGCCTGATCGCGCGCGACGCGCTGGACCCCGGCGACCTGATGGACCGGTTCCGCGCGTGGCGCGACGATGGGCACAATTCGGTGACCGGGAACTGCTTCGATATCGGCAATACGACGTCGACCGCTATCTCACGCTACATCCGCACCGGCGATCCGCTGGCCGGCGACACCGATCCCCACAGCGGCGGCAACGGCGCGATCATGCGGCTGGCGCCTGTGCCCATCCGCTACCGGCATGATCTGGCCCAAGCCGAGGCCGCTGCGGTGCTGCAAAGCCGCACCACGCATGGCGCGCCCGAGTGCCTGGAATCCTGCCGCCTGATGACGCAGGTGCTGGTCCGGCTGCTTGGCGGCGCGGCATGGGAAGAGGCCATCGCCCTTGAGGCAGGACAGTTCGATGAAGCCAACGTGCGGGCGCTGGCGCAGGGCACGTGGAAGGGCAAGGAGCGCGACCAAATCAGCTCCAGCGGTTATGTCATCCACACGCTGGAGGCGGCCCTGTGGGCGGTCCACAGCACGGCGAGCTTCCGCGGCGCCGCCCTGCTGGCGGTCAATCTCGGCGACGATGCCGATACGGTTGGCGCCGTTACCGGCCAGCTTGCGGGCGCCCGCTATGGTCTTGCCGGCATCCCGCCGGCATGGCTCGAGGTGCTCGCCTGGCGCGAGGAACTGATGACGCGGGTCCGGCAACTGACGGGCGGCGCGGCGGCTAGCGTCTCGTCGCCTCGCTGAAGCCCGGATTTGTCGATAGCAGATTCAGGCCGGAGAACCCCGACGAAATCTGGGAGCGCGGCGGCGGCTCGGCGTCGCGCTGCGCTGTGCCGCTGCAGGCGGCAAGCGCAAACGCCAGAATCAGGGCGATACCTGCCTGGCCCAATCTCCCGGGATGGCTGCTCATGGCGCCCCTCCGCGCACAGTGCCGCAACAGCAACGGCCCAGCCAAAGGCCGGTTGCGCGAGGCCGGGATCACGTTTGCGCGCGCCGGCTCGCGCTGTCCCGGGCCGCTGCTGGGGTGTCGGCACGGCCGGCCGTGTTGAGCGCCGGCTGAATGAGCATGCGGTCAAGCCGCAAGTCCCGCGCCGTGCGGAACTGCCGAATGCCGATCACCATCTTTTCGTGCCCGTCTTTCGGCTGCGGCCGGTAGGTGCCGAACAGCCTGTCCCACCACGGCAGGTTGAAGCCATAATTGCTGTTGGTTTCCTCGGGCGAGATCGAGTGGTGCACGCGATGCATGTCGGGGGTCACCACAACCCGGCGCAGCATCGCATCCACCCCGACGGGAAGCCGCAAATTGGCATGGTTGAACATGGCCAGCGCGTTAAGGGCGATCTCGAAGACGATCACGGCGCTGGCTGGCGCCCCGAGCGCGACGATGGCGGCAAGCTTTATGGCCATCGAGATCAGGATCTCCAGCGGATGGAAGCGACCGCCGGTCGTCACGTCGAAGTCGAGATCGGCATGGTGCATGCGGTGCAACCGCCAGAGGCCGGGCACGGCATGAAACAGCACATGCTGGAGATAAATCACCAGGTCGAGAGCCACGAAGGCCGCAATGAAGGCGGCCCAGTCGGGCAGACCCAGGGCGGGCAAAAGTCCGGTTCCCTGCCGCTCGCCGGCGAGTGCCACCGCAGCGGTGGTGACCGGCAACAGCACGCGTACCGTCAGGGCATTGAGCGCGACGATGCCCAGATTGCCTGGCCATCTGACCCATCGCGCCATGGCCCGGGTCCGGCGAGGCCACACCGCTTCCGCCGCAGCCAGTGCAATCAGTACGGCAACAAAGATGCCGAGCCGAAGGGCAATCTCGTAGGCTACAAGCATTTCGGCCACTGGTGGCCCCTTGCGGCTTGACCGGGAGCTCCGGTTTGCCGATCATTCAAGGATACGATTGAATGATTGACATGACCAGTCGGGAGTCAGCTGGCAGCCCGAAACGGGCGCTGTATGAAAGCTTTGCCTTCGTGGCACGGGCGCTGGGACACGGGCACCGGCTGGAACTGCTGGAACACGTGGCCCAGGGTGAGCGCAGCGTCGAGGCGCTTGCATCTGTCGCCGGCCTGAGTGTGGCCAACGCGTCGCAGCATCTGCTGCTGTTGCGCCGCGCCGGGCTGGTCCGCTCGCGCAGGGATGGCAAACGCGTCCTCTATAGCCTTGCCTCTGCCGGTGTTCTCGACGTGCTGGCGGCCGTGCGCGGTATTGCGGAAAGCAATGTTGCCGAGGCACGCGACGTGATCGCCAGCTACTTTCGGTCCCGGGACAATCTCGAGCCTGTGTCATCTCCCGAGTTGGCCCGGCGTCTTCGTCGCAAGGACGTGGTGTTGCTTGACGTCCGGCCGGCGGACGAGTTTGCGCTCGGACACGTGGCAGGCGCGATCAATATCCCGCTCAAGGAGTTGTTGCGCCGCATCGGAGAGCTGCCGCGGTCAAAGGAGATCGTCGCCTACTGTCGCGGGCCGTACTGCGTGCTGTCGTTCGAGGCCGTGGCATTGCTGCGGCAAAAAGGGTTCAAGGTCCGGCGCTTCGAGACGGGTTATCCGGAATGGCTGGCCAGCGGCCTGCCGGTGCGGACCGGAAATCCGTGAGCGAGAGGTCGCCTTCAGTCCCGTTGTGAGGCTTGCGCAAGGGGAGGGTCTCATGGGCCAGCAGACGATCCTTGAAGGAGGCTGTCAGTGCGGCGCAGTGCGTTACAGGATCGCGACGCAACCCCGCTGGGTCGGGCACTGCCATTGCCGCATGTGCCAAAAGGCCCATGGCGCGCCGATGGTGTCATGGGTGGCGGTTCCGGCGGCGGATGTGATCTTTGTCAAGGGGGCACTGAAATACTATCGCTCCAGCGAGAAGACCGGTCGGGGCTTTTGTCCCGAATGTGGCACGCCGGTCGCGTGCGTGCCGGATGCAACGCCTGGCAAGACGGCCTGGTTCGACCTCGCGCTCGCGACCTTCGACGATCCGACGACCTTCACGCCCATGATGCACGTCTGGTGCGACAGCGCGATGCCATGGCTGCCGATCAACGATCATCTGCCGCGCTTCGGCCGGGGACTTGAAGCCGAAGAACCGCAGGCAGGCGAGAAATAATGCGCTGCAATCGCCTGCCCGCCCGACAAGCAAAAGGGCCTGACGGTTTGCCCGACAGGCCCTTGATTGGTGGAGCCAAGGGGAGTCGAACCCCTGACCTCTACAATGCCATTGTTAAGATGACGGCTTTGCCATTGCTTCCCCGCCTCTTCCCGTCGTTTCTGACGTAGGAATTCTGTCGTAATTACGCTACCATATGCCTGTAAGGGAAAGGGCGGGAGTGTTAGGGTAATTTCCTCCGGCTGCTTCCCCGCTGCTTCCCCGCTGTTTCCCCGCTGTTTCCCCGCCTCAGAGGGTCCTATGCCTAAGCTGACCAAGCGTTTTGTGGACGCCGTGAAACCGACGGATCGGGACGTGGTCTATTGGGATGACGACCTCGCCTGTTTCGGTCTGCGTGTGAAGCCGTCAGGGGCGTCCACGTACGTCGTCCAGTACCGGAATCGGGGCGGCAGGACGCGCAAGCTGGCGCTGGGGCGGGTTGGGGTGCTGACGCCGGACGAGGCGCGCCAGAAGGCCCGGAAAACCCTTGCAGCGGTGGCGGACGGGGGGGACCCGTCAGCGGAGCGCCACGCCTACCGGGACGATCCGACCATTGGTGAGTTGGTGGACCTGTACCTAAATGACGGCCCAGCCGCGAAACCGGACAAGAAGGCGTCGAGCTGGGCCATTGATCGCTCAAACCTGGCGCGACACGTCAAGCCGCTCTTGGGCCGCCGGCATCTGCACGCCCTGACCCGGGGGGACATTCAGAAATTCCAGCGCGACGTGACGGACGGCAAGACCGCCGCAGATGAGAAGACCGGCAAGAAGCGCGGCCGGGCCATCGTCGAGGGCGGCCCTGGCACAGGCCAGCGCGCGACCGTCGTTCTGTCCGCCATGCTTCAATGGGCTGTGGCGCAAGGCTGGCGATCAGACAACCCCGCCAAAGGCGTTCGCCTGAACAAGCTGCAAAAGCGCGACCGGTTTCTGAGCACGGCGGAGCTAGCGAAGCTTGGCGATGCTCTGGCAGCGGCGGAGCAACAGGGCATCAGCAAGCGGTCGCTGGCCGCGCTGCGCCTGTTACTGCTGACTGGCTGCCGCAGGAACGAAATCCTGTCGCTACGCTGGGAGCACGTCGATTTTGAGCACGCGGCCTTGCGCCTGCCGGATTCCAAGACCGGCGCCAAGGTAGTGCCGCTAGGCGCGCCGGCGCTGGCTGTGCTGGAAGGCTTGAAGCCGAGCTATGATGAGGCGCGCAATCCGGAGCGGCCCGACTACGTCTTTCCGGCGTCGCGCGGCGAGGGCTATCACGTCGGTTTGCCGGCCGTCTGGCGCAAGGTCGCGAAGGCGGCCGGCCTGCAAGGCGTGCGCATCCATGATCTGCGCCATGGTTTCGCCAGCGTTGCGGTTGCCGACGGATCGTCACTCTACATCGTAGGCAAGGTGCTGGGGCATACGCAGGCCGCCACGACCGAGCGCTATAGCCACCTTGACCTTGATCCAGTGCGCGGCGTCGCGGATCGGACGGCGCGACGGATCGCGGCGGCCATGGCCGGGAGCGCTGGCGAGGTGGTCAGCTTGGCAGATAAGCGCCGCGCGTAGCACAACCGAAAGCAGGTGGATGCCCACAGGCAGGTTGCATCACACTAGCAGGCGGCGCGGCTAGGGTCGCTCCTGAAAGCCCGTACCGCACGGGTCGCCGCCCCTTCCCTCATGCGGCGGCCAGCGGACGCCACACAAATGCGAACTGCCTCGCACGCCAAGAGCGCTGCCCACAAAAGACGCTCAAGGCTACCCCCGAAGCCAAGTCAGGTTCTTCACGGGTTTCCTGAAGTATTCGTCAGCACAGACGCGGAAGGCGTGGCTTCATCCGTCTCTTTGCCCTTGCTCATTGATGCATCCGACCTGGCGTATCGGCTGAACGGCGCGACCCAAGAGCTGTTCGTCCGCTTCGCTATGGATCGGGCGACCCCGGCGAGCAAACAAGCGGAATGGACACAAGGGGTCGTCCGCGACGTAGAAGGGTTGATGGTGCGCCTAGGGATCGATCTTACGCCGTTCCCACCTCGCGGGCTCTCCACGGATGCCCGAAGCGCGCTCATATGGTGGGGTGGACCTGGTACACCTGACGGTCTGCAACGCCGGCTTCTGAAAAACTTACGGATCGGCTCCGATCTGCACGATTGGCTGGATACAGCGTCAAAGGCGTTGTGGGCCTTGCGCTGCGTGGCTCAGCATGCAACGGCCGAATGGCAGAGGGCTACGCGCTCGGAACCGTCGGGCAAGAACAAGGGGAACGGTCAGCATCGAACGTTCTTGCGGTATCTGGCGATCCTCTTCCGGGATGCCTTTGACCAGATGCCGCCGGCCTCCCGCCCAAGCGAGGAAGGACCGTTCCTGCGGTTCGTTGACGCCGTGCGGCATCATATCCTGGAGTATGACGCGAGGGTTGGGGTTTGTGTAACCGATGGCGGCGATGATCGGGACGCGATCAGGCGTCTCCGGCAGTTCACGCCCAAGGCCGCTGCATTTCTTTGGTATCGAAATGCTGCCCGACTCCTGATGGATTGGCCGCCGCTTCCCGACTCCCGAACAATCTGCACACCTCCGGTCCCGGCTTCGCCCGAGTAGAAACGCCCTCCAGCGGCGGCAATCGCCCGCGCATTCGTGAAGAGGGCAGAATGGCAGAGAGTTCAGAGCTGGAACGGCGACTGACGCGTCGGGAGGCCGCCGAATTTCTGACTGAGCGCGGCTTTCGCGTCGCGCCGGCAACGCTGGCAAAGTACGCCACGATTGGCGGCGGACCGCTCTACCAAAGCTTTGGCCGCCGGCCGCTCTATCGCCCCGCCGACTTGCTGGCATGGGTCGAGGCGAAGAGCACGGCGCCCCGACGCAGCACGAGCGAACCCGCGTAGCACTCAAGGCGTGCGATACCGGCCATGCCCCGTGGTCGCGGGCCGAACCCCCGTCGCGCCAAGATTCACCGCGCTTACACCGTGGAAGAGGCGGCCCGTGACCTGCGGGTGCACAAGAACACGGTAAGGGCGTGGCTGAAGGCAGGGCTCCGCTGCGTCGAGGGGTGGCCGACGCTGATCCGTGGCGCCGACCTGTCGGCCTTTCTGTCGCAACGTCGCGCGGCCGGCAAACAGCCCTGCCCGCCGGGGCATCTGTACTGTCTTCGGTGCCGCGTGCCACGGCGGCCCGATCCAGACCTTGTGGAGTACCTTCCGGCGCCAGCCGGTCCCGGCAACATCCGCGCCATGTGCCCGAGCTGCGCGACGTTGATGCATCGGCGCGCCAGCCCCTCGGCTTTTGATGCCTTTCGTCGAATTCTCACGCAACCGGCGCCGCAGGCGGAATCGCGCATAGGGGAATGTCGATGACCCCGCCTGATTTGTGACTCCGGAAAGGCAAGGCCGATGACCAAGGATCACCATCCCGAAAACGAGCGCTTGAAGCACCGATACCGGACCTACATGCGCGAGGCACGGCAGCACAGCGAGGCGTCCCTTGACGCGATCGACAAGGCGTTGCACCGCTTCGAGGCGTACAACCGGTTCAAGCCCTTCAGGGCGTTCCACTCGCAGCAAGCCGTCGGGTTCAAACACCACCTGGCGAGCCAGTGCAACGAAAAGACTGGCGAGCCGCTGAGCGTTGCGACGCAGCACGCCACGCTGGCAGCCCTGAAGGCGTTCTTTGTCTGGCTGGTCGATCAGCCGGGCTTTCGACGCCGGCTGACGTACAGCGATGCTGACTACTTCAGCATGTCCCGGGGCGATGCCCGCATCGCCAAGACCCGCCGCGAACCGCGCGTGCCATCGCTCGAACAGGTGCAGCACGTCATTCAGCGGATGCCGGCCGGCACCGAAATCGAGCGCCGCGACCGGGCCGTGGTGTCTTTCGTCCTTCTCACCGGTGCGCGCGATGGCGCCATCCCGTCGCTGAGGCTGAAGCACGTCGATCTCGCCCAGGGCCGCGTCATGTTTGACGCTCGCGAGGTGCGCACCAAGTTTTCCAAAACGTTTGCCACATGGTTCTTCCCAGTCGGGGACGATGCTCGCGCCATCGTGGTTGAGTGGGTCGGATACCTCCAGAAAGAGGCTCTATATGGTCCCGACGATCCCCTTTTCCCGGCGACGCTGGTTCAACCCGGGCCAGACCGGCGCTTTCGCTTGGCCGGCCTGAAGCGCACGCCCTGGAGCAACGCGACGCCAATCCGGGGGATTTTCAAAGAGGCATTCACGAACGCTGGACTGCCCTATTGTTCCCCGCACACTCTGCGCAAGACGCTTGCGCAACTCGGCCAGCGTCTCTGCCCGAATGCCGAGCAGCTCAAGGCATGGTCACAGAATCTCGGCCATGAAGGTGTGCTGACCACGTTTACCAGTTACGGTGAGGTGTCGGCTGCACGGCAAGCAGAGATCATCAAAGGGCTAGGTCACGCCCCGACAACCTTGACAGAAGCAGCGCAGCTGGTTCAGCGCGTGGCGGCCGAAATGGTGCGCAGCGGTTCCGTCGGCGGACCATAAGGTGGATTGCCTGTCGGTCACCAAGCCATTTATCCTGCGGGCATGGGGAGGCAACAAAGACAACCGGCAGGAGATACGCCGGACGAGGACCGCGTCGAGGCGTTCATTCGGCGCTGGCAGGGGCGCGAGGGCGGACAAGAGCGGGCCAACTACGCCCTGTTCCTGACGGAGTTGTGCAGTGTTCTGGGGCTTGATCCGCCGGAGCCCGCCAGCGCTACCGCGGAAACCAACGATTACGTTTTCGAGCGCGTCGTGCGCGAGACCGGCCGCGACGGCGCGACCCACAACCGGCGGATCGATCTCTACAAGCGCGGCGCCTTCGTGCTGGAGGCGAAGCAGTCACGGCAGAAGGGCAGCGCAAAGGAGGTGCCGGGGCAGGGTGATTTGCTGCTGCCGGGCGACGATCAGCGCGGCCGGCGCAGCGCGGATCGAGCTTGGGACGTGCTGATGATGAATGCGCGGCAACAGGCGGAAGATTACGTCCGCCTGCTGCCTGCGCAACACGCACCGCCGCCGTTCGTCCTCGTCTGCGACGTCGGCCACTGTTTCGAGGTCTACGCCAATTTCCGCCGCGACGGGAAAGCCTATGACCAGTTTCCCGACCGAAGCTCGTTTCGCATCTATCTCGACGATCTGCGGCAACCGGAAATCCGCGAGCGGCTGACAGCGATCTGGCGCGACCCGCTGTCGCTCGACCCCGCCCGCAAGTCGGCGCGTGTCACGCGCGAGATTGCGGAGCGACTGGCCGCGGTGTCGAGAGCGCTTGAGGCAGAGAAGCATCCGCCCGAAGAGGTGGCGATGTTCCTGATGCGCTGCCTGTTCACGATGTTCGCCGAGGATATCGGTCTGCTGCCCGAAGAGTCGTTCAGGAAGGTGCTGCAACGCTGCGAAAGCGATCCCGCGAGGCTTCGTCCGCTTGTCGGCCAGCTTTGGGAAGCGATGGACAGGGGCGGCTTCGCCTATGCGATCGAGGTCAACGTCCGGCAATTCAACGGTGAGTTTTTCAAGAACCGGACGGTCCTGCCCCTGAAGCGCGAAGAGATCGGCGAGCTGCGGCAGGCCGCCGGCTATGACTGGCGCGATGTAGACCCGTCGATCTTCGGCACCTTGCTGGAGCAGGCGCTTGATCCTGACGAGCGCCGGCGCCTTGGCGCGCACTACACGCCGCGCGCCCATGTCGAGCGGCTGGTGATAGCGACGGTGATCGAGCCGCTGCGCGACGACTGGCGCAAAGTGCTATCGACGGCCGAGCGTCAGAAGACTGCCGGACGCGCGGCCGACGCCGTCGCGACCGTTCGCGCCTTCCACGAGTCACTGTGCAACGTGCGTATCCTCGATCCGGCCTGCGGCACCGGGAACTTCCTCTATGTGGCGCTGGAGCTGCTCAAGCGTCTTGAGGGCGAAGTGCTGGAGGCGCTGATCGATCTCGGCGGGCAGGAAGCACTGGCTGGTTTCCAGGGGCTGACGGTCGATCCGCACCAGTTTCTTGGCATGGAGATCAACGCCCGCGCCGCTGCCATCGCCGAGCTGGTGCTGTGGATCGGCCATCTTCAGTGGCATGTCCGCACGAAGGGTGGCCTGCCGTCGGAGCCGATCCTGAAGGCGTTCCACAACATCGAAGTCAGAAATGCGGTTCTGTCCGCAGACAAGGCGCTCGCCCGTGATATCAGCGGCAAGCCACTTTGGCGAACCAGACCTGACGGAACGCGGCGCGAGGTGTACACCTTCGGCAACCCACGCATACCGGAATGGCCAAGCGCACATTTCATCGTCGGCAATCCGCCTTTCATCGGCGGGAAGGACTTGCGCTCGCGACTTGAAGACGGCGAGGCGGAAGTACTGTGGGCTGCGCACCCGCACATGAACGACTCGGCCGATTTCGTGATGTACTGGTGGGATCATGCAGCATCGCTGCTGACGCGGAAAGGCACGCTGTTGCGGCGTTTCGGGCTGGTCACGACCAATTCCATCTCGCAGGTGTTTCAGCGTCGTGTCATGGAACGATACCTGAAGGCGAAGCGGCCAATCTCGCTGGTGATGGCGATTCCGGATCATCCATGGACCAAGGCGACACCGGATGCGGCAGCGGTGCGTATCGCGATGACGGTCGGGGAGGCAGGAGCGCAGGACGGCGATCTGCGCGAAGTCGTGCGCGAAGCGGCGCTGGACAGCGACACGCCGATCATCGAACTGGCCGAACGACGCGGGAAGATCAATTCAGACCTTACCATTGGCGCCGACGTGACGGCTGCGAAGGCATTGCTCGCCAACGAAGGCGTTTGCTCGCCAGGCGTAAAGCTGCATGGGGCTGGATTCATTGTGACGCGAGCCGAAGCGGAACACCTTGGCCTTGGTCGCCGTCCTGGTCTTGACCAGCATATTCGGGCGTATCGCAATGGCCGCGATCTTACGGCACGGCCCCGGGGCGTGATGGTAATCGACCTCGACGGGCTGGAAATTGAGGATGTGCGCCGGCGGTTCCCTGAGGTCTATCAGCATTTGGTTGTCAAAGTGAAACCTGAGCGCGATCGGAACAACGAGGAGTACCGCAGGCTGAATTGGTGGTTGTTTGGACGGAAGAACACTGTGATGCGCGGCTTCATAGCGGGGCTTCCGCGATACATCGCAACAGTAGAGACGACTAAGCACCGCACCTTTCAGTTTCTCGATGCCAGCATTCTCCCGGACAACATGCTTGTTGCGATTGGGTCAGACGATGCCTATTGCCTTGGTGTGCTGTCGTCGCGCATTCATGGCATCTGGGCCGTGCGTGCCGGTGGATGGCTCGGCATGGGGAACGATCCACGCTACTCGAAATCTCGGTGCTTCGATCCTTTCCCATTCCCAATCGCTTCGGAGAGTCAGAAAGCCACGATTCGCGCCATCGCCGAGGAGATCGACGCACTCCGCAAGCAGGTGCTTGCAGAGCATCCCAAGCTCACCCTGACCGGCCTTTACAACGTGCTGGAAAAATTGCGGCAGGGAATTGCGGCGGAAGCACTGGACGATGACGAGCGACATATCCTCGACGCGGGCTTGGTGCTGGTACTGAAGGAACTGCACGAAAGGCTCGATTCGGCCGTCGCCGCTGCTTATGCATGGCCGGCAAATTTGGCCGACGATGACGTTCTTGCGCGCATCGTGGCGCTCAACAGGGAGAGGGCGCGCGAAGAGGCGAGCGGCACGGTGCGCTGGCTGCGGCCTGCGTATCAGATTCCCCGCTTCGGTACAGTCCGGCAAAGGCTCGACCTCACCGGCGTGGCAGCCGGGCAGGACGCTGTGGCGCGCGTCAAGCCGACGTTTCCCAGCGATGACGTGCAGCAGACGGCGGCCGTCATGGCGGCACTCGCCGATGCCACTACACCGATGGACGCTCCGAGCATCGCGGCGCGCTTCCGGCAAGGCCGCCGGGTAGAGCCGGCGGTGTCCGCGACGCTGGCCGCAATTGCCCGCATGGGATTCGTTGTTCCTGCAAGTGATAGAAACGCGTTTGCACTCAGACGGAGCAGCTAAGGTAAAATCAAGGAACGGGGGGTGGGGATGATGAGGTTAAAGATTTGGTGGGCGAAGTGGCGCGAAACTACGCGCAACCTTTTTTTTGAACTCGCTTCTCTCGCGTCGATGGCCGGTCTTCTCTTCGCGTTTGACCCGCCCGCCGATGGCTTGCCTTGGTGGGGAATAGCACTGCTGGTTGGTGCTTTGGTGTTCTTTGTGACGCTGGTGGTCATGGAGCTGGCGAGTCATCGGAACCGCCATGCATATGCTAAAAGTGATATTGAGAAGATCAGAACGTACATGCACCGCTGGATAGAGCACGGCGGTCGCGTGGCCATTTGGACCAGAGACATGAGTTGGGCCGATAACTCGGAAACGCGCCGGTTGTTGACGGAAAAGGCGAAACGAAGCGAATTGATCCTCTGCCTTCCCGAGCGCAATCCACTAGTTTCGTCCTTGGAGGCAGCCGGGGCTGAAGTGTGCGCGTACGGCCGTGACGTTCTAGAAGCGCCAGCCTCAAGGTTTACCATTGCATTCTTTGGGAGAGATGGCGCTCGCGTTGCCGTGGGACGCGCCGACGGCGATATTCACGTGATCGACGAATTCGGTGCCGCCATGCACCCCGCGTTTCATCTGGCAGGAGACCTTGTCGCGCTGGTACGCGCAAAGCGTGGACTCGAGGCGAGATGACATCTATTCAGCCCTGCCCGCCCAAGAATAACGCTGAGCTAGCCAGGGAATGGGATCGCTTAGCCGAAGAACGCCATCGGCAAATCACCTCCGGCGAAGACCTCAGCTTTGATCATGTGGTCGCTCCGACCTCGCACTTTTTGCTTCGGGAAGCCGACCTAACAACTGTTTTGGATGTCGGTTGCGGTACAGGTGAGTTCACGGCCCAGCTTGCTGCAAAGGCAGGAACAGTTGTCGCTATCGACCCTTCAGCCGCGAACATGAAATTAGCCCGATTTTCCTGCCGATACTCAAAGAACGTTCAGTTCGTCGTGGCGCCGGTTGAAGAGGTAGCCAACTCCCTCGATCGCAGGCCAGCCACTGCGGCAGTAGCTGTTATGACCCTCATGACGGTTCCCGATCTCCGCCAGTTCGCGAAGGCAGTTGCACGCCTTTTGAACACAGGGGGGCGCTTTGTCGCCACGCTTACCCATCCATGCTTCTGGCCGAGATACTGGGGTTATGACCGGGAACCTTGGTTTCGATATGACCGTGAAACCTTCATTGAAGCGCCGTTTGTCATCTCTAACCGCGAAACCGAGCTGAGGACTACCCACGTCCACCGCCCGCTTGCTCTGTATCTGAGTTCATTTGCGCGAGAAGGCTTTCTATTGGAAGTGATGGCTGAGCCAATGCCGACCGAGGCCGTCGAATCTCGCTATCCGAGACGGTGGGAGTTTCCGCGCTTCCTGGCTGTTCGATGGGTGAAAGGTGAAAGCAGCAACAACCGCCTCGTCCTTTGAAAACGCGTTGCCCGCTTCCCCAGTGCTTCCCCACAAAATGGAAGGGCCTAGCGGTTGCCCGCTAAGCCCTTGATTTCTTTGGTGGAGCCAAGGGGAGTCGAACCCCTGACCTCTACAATGCCATTGTAGCGCTCTCCCAGCTGAGCTATGGCCCCGAAATCCGGTGACGCCGCTCCTCAAGGGTGCGGCGAACGGGCCGGAACATATGGAGCGGCCCCGGCGCTGACAAGCGCTAAATGCCGCCCGGCCGGGCCAGTTCAGGTCTCCTCGTCCGGGTTCTTGTCCTCGATCTCGACCTCCAGCTCGGCATCGTCCTCGCCAAGGTCCTCGGTGTCCTCCAGCGCCGCATCGTCCTCTGAGTCGCCTTCGACCGCAGGCAACTCGTCGTCGGCGATCGGGACGCCCTCGATCAGGTCCTTCTTCTTGGCCATCGCCGGCACCGCGACCGCCTTGGTCGCGACCGCCGCCGCTGCCGCCCGGCTGCGGCGGGCCTTCACGAAGTCCTCCGGATCGTGCTGGTGACCGCATTTCGGACAAACCATCGGATCCTTGTTGAGATCGTAGAACCGCGCGCCGCAACTCTGGCAGCTGCGCTTGGTTCCCCAGGCCGCCTTCACCATTGCCATCATCCTCTATGCACTGCCGCGGGGGCGCCCGACGTCGCCGGCCGGCGCGGAAAGCGGGCGTTTGCCACGCTCGTCAGGGCTTGTCAAAAGCCAAAATCGGCTCCGCCGATGCAGCCTGGCAGCCGTGCAGCACCAGATCGATGGCGCCGCGGGCCAGCCGGCGGCGGGCCACATCAGGTGCGCCCATCAGGCCACCCCGGACCATGCCCAAGAGCAGGGCGGGGACCACATCCACATCGACCGGCCGGAACTCGCCGTTATCGATGCCGGCCACGATCACCGCGCGCAGGGCGTCGAGGATGGGCCGCCGGCGGCCCCGATACAGGCTGCGCCAACGGTCGGCCAGCTCGGGGTGTTCGCCCGTCAGCACCCGCAGCGACACGGTCTGCTCGGCCAGCACATCGGTCAGCCGGACCACCATGGCGGCGAGCGCCTCGCGCCGCGGGCCGTCGCGGCGGCGGATGGCGTCAAGCTCCGCCTCCAGCGCTTCCAGCGCATGGTGGAAGGTTTCGAGGAACAACTCTTCCTTGGAGGGGAAGTACCTGTAAAGCGTCGGCTTGCCTACGCCAGCGGCGCGCGCGACCTCATCGACCTGTACACCGGCGTAACCATGCTGGCCGAACAGGTCGGCCGCGGCGCGCAGGATGGCGTCGCGCCGCCGCTGGCGCCACTGGGGCACATTCTCGCCATCGTCACGCGGCATTGAAAACAGAACTCCTCGGTTCCAATTATGGTATTGCTGCTTGCCGCCATCAAGACGGCGAGCTCCGGATCGGCAATGAAGTCGCGCTTTCTCACGGTTGCAGTGCTGCTTGTCGTGGGCGCAGTGGGCGCCTGGGCCTTTCGTGCCGCAGGGCCGGCGCCCGAGAAGGCCCGGCCCGCCGCACCCGCCAAGCCCGTCCTGGCGGCAACCGTCGCTCAGCGTCCGATGCCGGTGCTGATCGATGCCATCGGCCATGTGGAGGCGCAGTCCAGCGTCGTGATCCGCTCGCGCATCGACGGCGTTATTGCCAAAGTGTGGGTCGAGGATGGCCAGGAGGTGAAGGCCGGCGACCTGCTGGTCACGCTGGATGACCGGCAGGCCAAAAGCCTGCTGGACCAGGCAGAAGGCAACCTGATTCGTGATCGCGCGCAGCTCGAAAATGCCCGCCGCAATCTTGCGCGCATCGAGCCCCTGGCGCGGGCGGGCGCCATGTCCAAACAGTTGCTGGACGAGGCGATCGGCAATGTCGCGGCGCTGGAAGGCACGGTGAAGGCCGACGAGGCGCTGGTCGAGAGCTACCGGGTCCAGCTTTCCTATACGCAGATCCGGGCGCCAATCGCCGGCCGCATCGGTACGATCGGATCGCGGCTGGGCAGCTCGATCCGCGCGGCCGATACCACGGCGCTGGTCACGATCAACCAGCTCGACCCGATCTATGTGAACTTCGCGGTACCGCAGCGCGACCTTGCGGCCCTGCAGGACGCCATGACTGCGGGCAGCGTGCCGGTGCGGGTCGCGATTCCCGGCCGCGAGGGACCGGCGCTGGAAGGCCGGGTGGCCTATATCGACAATACCATCGACATGGCCTCCGGTACGCTCGCGGTGCGCGCCACGGTGGCCAATCCGGCGCGCCATCTGTGGCCCGGCCAGTTCGTGAATGTCACCGCGACGCTGCGCGTGGATCCGGCGGCCATCGTCGTCCCCGCCGAGGCGCTTCAGACGGGGCAGGACGGCGCCTTCGTGTTTGTCATCAAGTCCGACCTGACGGTGAGCGCGCGGCCGGTCGTCGTTGACCGCACGATGGGCGAGGACGCCGTGATCCAGAGCGGCCTTGCCGCGGGCGAGCGCGTCGTCACCAGCGGCCAGCTCCGGCTGGCGGAAGGCACGCGCGTTGAAATCCGCAAACCGCCGCCCACGGGCAAGACCGGGGCCACGCAATGACCCTGCCCGAGCTCTGCATTCGCAGGCCGGTGATGACGGCGCTGCTGATGCTGTCGATCATTGTTGGCGGATTGTTCGGCTATCGCGAGTTGCCCGTTGCGGCGCTGCCGCGCGTTGATTTTCCCACCATCTCGGTGACCGCCACCCTGCCGGGCGCCAGCCCGGAGACCATGGCCTCCTCGATCGCCACGCCGCTGGAGCGGCAGTTCGCGACCATCCCGGGCGTTGACTCGATTATCTCGACCAGCGGCCAGGGCACGACGCGCATCACCCTGCAGTTCGACCTTGACCGCAATATCGACGGCGCGGCGCTGGATGTGCAGTCGGCGCTGTCCACGGCGCAGCGTCTGCTGCCCGAGGAGATGACCACCCCGCCCAGCTTCCGCAAGGTGAACCCGGCCGACTCGCCGGTGCTGTTCCTGGCGCTGAGCTCGGCGACGCTGCCGCTCTCCACGCTCAACGAGTATGCCGAGACCCTGATCGGCCCGCGCCTGTCCACGCTTTCCGGCGTGGCACAAGTGTCGATCTACGGCGCGCAGAAATATGCCGTGCGCATCCAGACCAACCCGCGGGCGCTGGCGGCCGCCGGCATCGGCGTTGACCAGATCGAGCAGGCAGTTGCTGCGGCCAACTCCAACCGGCCGGTCGGCCGCATCGACGGTGCCCGCCAGAGCGTCACGCTGGAGGCTTCCGGCCAGCTTGCGCGCGCCGCCGCCTACCGGCCGCTGGTGGTGGCCTATCGCAACGGCAATCCGGTGCGGCTGGGCGAGGTCGCCACCGTGCTGGACAGCGTCGAGAACGATCGCGTCGCCACCTGGCTGAACGGCAGGCGTGCCATTGTGCTCGCGATCCAGCGGCAGCCGGACGCCAATACCATTGCGGTGGTGGACGCGGTCAAGGCGCTGGTGCCCAACATGCGCGACCAGCTTCCGGCTGCGGTCGAGCTGGGCACGCTGCTCGACCGCTCGCAGTCGATCCGTGAATCGGTACACGACGTCGAGTTCACCCTGATGCTGACCGTGTTCCTGGTGATCATGGTCATCTTCCTGTTCCTGCGGAACCTCAGGGCGACGCTGATCCCCTCGCTGGCGCTGCCGATCTCGCTGGTGGGCACGTTCGGCGGCATGTACCTGCTGGGCTACAGCATCGACAATCTCTCGCTGCTGGCGATCACGCTCTCGGTCGGCTTCGTGGTCGACGATGCGATCGTCATGCTCGAGAACATCGTGCGCCACGTCGAGGGCGGCATGCGTCCCTTCGAGGCGGCGCTGCGCGGCTCGCGCGAGATCGCCTTCACGATCATCTCGATCACGCTGTCGCTGGTCGCCGTGTTCATTCCGGTGCTGTTCATGGGCGGCATCGTCGGGCGGCTGTTCAACCAGTTCGCCGTCACCATCAGCATGGCGATCCTGATCTCGGGCTTCGTCTCGCTGACGCTGACCCCGATGCTGTGCAGCCGCATGCTGAAGCCCGCCGACCATGCCGCGCCGCAGGGCCGCTTCATGCGCGCATCGGAGGCGGTGTTCACAGGGATGCTCGCCGTCTACGAGCGCAGCCTGCGCTGGGCGCTGGCGCGGCGGCGCGGCATGCTGGCGCTCACCATGCTGTCGCTGGTCGCTTCCGTCGCCATCTTCCAGATCGTGCCCAAGGGCTTCTTCCCGATCGAGGACACCGGCCAGATCATGGCACTCACCGAGGCTTCGGAAGATATTTCCTTCGAGGCGATGGGCCGTGAGCAGCAGCAGGTCGCGAAGATCATCCTGGAGGACCCGGCGGTCGCGGTGGTCAACTCGACGGTGGGCGTGGGCGGCCCCAACTCCGCGACCAATACCGGCCGCCTGTTCATCGGCCTGAAGCCGCTGGCCGAGCGCAAGGCTTCGGCGCAGGAGGTCATCCGGCGATTGCGCCCGCGGCTCTCCAGACTCACGGGCATCAACGTCTTCCTGCAGCCGATCCAGAACATCAGGGTGGGCGGCAGCCTGTCAAAGAGCCTTTATCAGTACACGCTGCAGGGCACCGAGTTCGCCGAGGTGCAGCGCGTGGCGCCGGCGGTGGAGGCGAAGCTCGCGACCCTGCCACAGCTCCAGGACGTTACCAGCGACTTGCAGATCCGCAGCCCGCAGGCCGTGGTGGACATCGACCGCGATCGCGCCGCCACGCTCAACGTCACGGCGGATTCCGTGCGCAGCACGCTCTACTCGGCCTTCGGTGCGCGGCAGATCTCCACCATCTACACGCCCAGCAACAATTACCAGGTGATCATGGAGGTCGATCCGCGGTTCCGCACCGATGTTTCGGCCCTGGGCATGCTCTACGTGCCGACGACCAATGGCACCACGGTGCCGCTGGAGGCGGTGGCCTCGATCCGCCGGCAGGCGGGACCGCTCAGCGTCAATCACCAGTCGGCGCTGCCGGCGGTCACGATCTCCTTCAATCTGGCGCCGGGCGTGTCGCTCGGTGAGGCAGTGGCGGCGATCGAGGCGGCAGAGCGCGAGCTCAACCTGCCGGCCACCGTCAGCAGCAGCTTCCGCGGCACGGCGCAGGTGTTCCAGGAGTCGCTGCAGGGCCAGGCCCTGCTGCTGATCGGCGCGGTGTTCGTGATCTATATCGTGCTCGGTATCCTCTACGAGAGCTTCATCCACCCCCTCACGATTCTGTCGGGCCTGCCCTCGGCCGGCATCGGCGCGCTGCTGACCCTGATGCTGTTCCGCATGGATCTCAGCGTCATTGCCATCATCGGCATCGTGATGCTGATCGGCATCGTCAAGAAGAACGCCATCATGATGGTGGACTTCGCGATCGAGCGGCGCAGCCAGGGGGACGTCAGCGCCGAGCAGGCGATCTTCGAGGCCTGCCGGCTGCGCTTCCGGCCCATCATGATGACCACCATGGCGGCGATCATGGGTGCCGTGCCCATCGCCACCGGACTGGGCGCCGGCGCCGAGTTGCGCCAGCCGCTGGGCGTGGTGGTCGTGGGCGGCCTGGTGCTGTCGCAGCTCCTGACGCTCTACATCACGCCGGTGATCTATCTCTACCTTGAGGCGCTGCAAACCCGCTGGGGCCATCGCCGCACCGCCATCGGCCGCGATGCCGCCGCCCGCCCGGCAGAGTAGAATGAGGCCACCCGATTCGTCGCAGTAGGAAAAGCGATCAGTCGAAACGTACTACAATTCCAGGATCACCGAACGTGCCTGTCTTGCGGTTGGGAGGTGCGCGGACGACTTTCAGTTTGCTGTTCTTTTCCAGCGTTCTAAGGATCCCCTTATAGTGGGATTCACGGAATGCGGTGTGGACTAGCACGAATTTTTCGATGTCGCCGACCAACACCTCTCTGCCTGAAAATGCAGCAAGTAAACGCCCTTGCAGGGCGGGTATGCCAGTGCGCCCTTTCCATCGTGTCGAAGACACGGTCGACAAAGCCAAAAGGGACCTGCTTGTGGAATAGATCGCTCATCGAGTTGACGAAGATCATCCTGGCTGCGCGCCACTGGAGCGGTTGCTCCAATCGCTCGGGACGAAGTTGAAGATCGAACCCGTTCTCGAACGGATGTCCGGGCACGCCTCGAAACCGTTCTGAGAATCGCTCTGCGTAGCAGTTGTCGCAGCCGGCGCTAATTTTTGTGCAACCCGTAACTGGGTTCCACGTGGCATCGGTCCATTCGATCGCCGTCGAGCTAGCCATAATCACCTAGAGAACAAAAAGTGAACATATCACGGTCATGCCGGCCTTGAGAACAACAATCCCACACCGATCCCATCGGCGCCAACTTCAGTCCCTTCGATTTCACGGCTGAGACGCAGACGGTTGGCTCTGTCGTTTGGTCTGATGACCGTACCCTTCCTGGGAAAGAAGGCGCGAGCCTACAGAGGCGTACAGGCCTGCATCCTTCGAACGCTACCAGGACCGCTTTCTCATAGGGAGGTAGGGCTCTTGCCTGCGCCACGCCGCGTGCTAGACGTGCCCGCGCCTGCTTTGGAGGCCCGTCTGTCAGCATCCCTTCCCCCGCAGAAACTTGTCTCGCACCCGGTTGATCGGCTGGAGGGGCGGGTGCGTGCGCCGGGCGACAAGTCGGTCTCGCACCGGGCGCTGATGTTCGGCGGGCTGTGCGTGGGCGAAACCACGATTGAAGGCCTGCTCGAGGGTGAGGACATCCTCTCGACGGCGACGGCGTTGCGTCAGCTTGGCGTGACCGCGGAGCGCACCGGCGAAGGCGCCTGGCGGGTGCGCGGGGTGGGGGTGGGCGGCTTCCGCGAGCCACCCGACGTGCTCGACATGGGCAATTCCGGCACTTCGGCGCGCCTGTTGTCGGGGCTGGTTGCCAGCCACGCCTTCACCAGCTTCATGACCGGCGATGCCTCGCTGCGGCGCCGACCGATGATGCGCGTGATCGAACCGCTGTCACGCATGGGCGCGCGCTTCGTGGCGCGCGAAGGCGGGCGGCTGCCGATGGCCATCACCGGCGCCGAGGTCATGCTGCCGATCGAATACCGCCTGCCGGTCGCGTCGGCGCAGGTGAAGTCGGCGATCCTGCTGGCGGGGCTGAACACGCCCGGCGAGACGACGGTGATCGAGCCCGAGCCGACGCGCGACCATACGGAGCGCATGCTGGAGGGCTTCGGCGCCGTGGTGCGCACCAGCACACTGGCCGATGGCGCGCGCGCCATCACAATCGTGGGGCAGCCGGAGCTGGCGGGTAATCGCCATATCGTGGTGCCGGGCGATCCGTCTTCCGCTGCCTTTGCGGTCGTGGCCGCCGCGATCCGGCCGGGCAGCGACGTCACCGTCGAGAATGTCGGCATTAATCCCACCCGGGCCGGGCTTTACGAATCCCTGCGCGATATGGGTGCGTCGCTGGATTTTCTGAACCGCCGGAAGATGGGCGGCGAGCTGGTCGCCGACATCCGTGTCCGCGGCTCTGCGTTGCGGGCGGCCGATGTGCCGCCGGACCGCGCGCCGAGCATGATCGACGAATACCCGGTGCTTGCCGTTGCCGCAGCCTGCGCCGAGGGCACCACCCGCATGCAGGGCGTGGCCGAGCTGCGGGCCAAGGAGAGCGACCGGCTGGCCAGCGTCGCCGCCGGGCTGGCGGCGAACGGGGTGTGCTTCGAGATCGGCCCGGACTTCCTGCATGTCCACGGCATGGGTGGCGCCGTGCCCGGCGGCGGGCTGGTAACGACCCATCTGGATCACCGCATCGCCATGTCGTTCCTGGTGCTGGGACTGGCCGCGCGGAACCCTGTAGCCGTGGATGACGGGGCGCCGATCAACACCAGCTTCCCGGGTTTCGTGGCGCTGATGAATGGCCTCGGCGCCCGGATAACCGCTGGCTGAGATGCAGTGCCGATGAAGCCTTTCGTCATTGCGCTTGATGGCCCCTCGGCGGCTGGAAAGGGCACGCTGGCCCGCCGGCTGGCAGCGCATTATGGGCTCGCCCATCTCGATACCGGATCGCTGTACCGGGCGGTGGGCCGACGCATCCTTCGCGAGGGGCATGACCCGGCGGACGCTACATACGCCGCCACTGTCGCGCAGAACCTACAACCTGTAGATCTTCAGGATCCGGAGCTGCGAACGGAGGCGACCAGCAAGGCCTCGTCCATTGTGGCCGCTATCCCTGCGGTGCGCGCCAATCTCTTGGCGTGGCAGCGCGAATTTGCGCGCCATCCGCCGGAGGGCAAGCACGGGGCGGTCCTCGATGGCCGCGACATCGGCACCGTGATCTGCCCCGACGCCGACGTGAAGCTGTTCGTGACCGCAAGCCTTGAGGCACGCGCCGGGCGGCGCTTCCGGGAGTTGCAAGCAGCGGGTGCGAACCCTATAAGACGCGCCGTTCTGGAGGAGATGGCGTCGCGTGACCGGCGCGACAGCGAACGTGCCACGGCACCGCTGTTGCCCGCGCCGGATGCTTTCGTGCTCGACACCAGCGAGCTGGACGCCGACACAGTCTTTGATCGGGTCGTCGCTTTCATCGACTCCAAAACGCGCTCGCGCCGGGCCTGAAGCCGTCGGCGGCGCGAACGATCCGGGTACCGACGGCTGGGCCACATGGACGCAGTGCCGCGTGGTCAGGGGTGTCACCAGGCACTGGATCCGCCGGATGAACCGGCTGGCCGACGGGCTGCGACCCACGCCCGGGATCGTCATTGAGGAGAAGAGACCGGATGGCAAGACGTTCCGCCCTGAGGGAAGCTGATCCCTCGACCGCCGATTTCGCCGCGATGCTTGATGAGTCGCTGGGCAAATCGCAGGGCTTCGAAGGTGCCGTGATGCGCGGCACGGTCGTGAACATCGTCGGCGACTTTGCGATCGTCGATGTCGGCCTGAAATCCGAAGGCCGCGTACCTCTCAAGGAATTCGCTTCCGGCGGTCAGGCCGCCGAGCTGCGCGAGGGCGACACCGTCGAGGTGTTCGTCGATCGCATGGAGAACCGCGACGGCGAAGCGATGCTGTCGCGCGAAAAGGCGCGCCGCGAGGAATCGTGGACGGCGCTGGAGAAGGCGTTCCAGGACAACCAGCGGGTGACCGGCACCATCTTCGGCCGCGTCAAGGGCGGCTTCACGGTCGATCTGAACGGCGCCGTGGCCTTCCTGCCCGGCAGCCAGGTCGATGTCCGACCGGTGCGCGATGTTGGCCCGCTGATGGGCTCCCCGCAGCCCTTCCAGATCCTGAAGATGGACCGGCGCCGCGGCAATATCGTGGTGTCGCGCCGCGCCGTGCTGGAGGAGAGCCGCGCCGAGGACCGCAGCCGCCTGATGGGACAGCTCAGCGAAGGCCAGGTCCTGGATGGTGTGGTCAAGAACATCACCGACTACGGCGCCTTCGTCGATCTGGGCGGCGTCGATGGCCTGCTGCATGTAACCGACATCGCCTGGAAGCGGATCAACCATCCCTCCGAGGCGCTGAATATCGGCCAGCAGGTCAAGGTGCAGGTGATCCGCTTCAACCCGGAGACCCAGCGCATTTCGCTCGGCATGAAGCAGCTCATGGCCGATCCCTGGGATGGCGCGGCGGCGAAGTACCCGGCCGGCATCAAGGTCAAGGGCCGCGTCACCAACATCACGGACTACGGCGCCTTCGTGGAGCTGGAGCCGGGCGTCGAGGGCCTTGTCCATGTCTCCGAGATGAGCTGGACCAAGAAGAACGTGCATCCGGGCAAGATCGTCTCGACCTCACAGGAGGTCGAGGTGATGGTGCTTGACGTGGACATGTCCAAGCGCCGCATTTCGCTTGGCCTGAAGCAGTGCCTCGACAATCCGTGGGACACGTTCGCCGACAAGTACCCGGCCGGCACCGAGCTCGAAGGCGAGGTGCGCAACATCACCGAGTTCGGCCTGTTCGTCGGCCTGCCCGGCGATATCGACGGCATGGTGCACCTCTCCGACCTGTCGTGGGAAAAGGCGGGCGAGGACGCGATCCGCGACTACAAGAAGGGCGACGTCGTCAAGGTCAAGGTGCTTGACGTCGACACCGAGAAGGAGCGCATCTCGCTCGGCGTCAAGCAGCTCGTCAACGATCCGTTCGAGAAGGCCGCCAACCTGAAGAAGGGCGAGGTGGTCACCGCCATCGTCGCCGGCATCCAGGAGAACGGTCTGGACGTGACGGTGGGCGAGGGCATCCCCGGCTTCATCCGCAAGACCGAGCTCAGCCGCGAACGCTCCGAGCAGCGGCCCGACCGCTTCGCCGTCGGCGACAAGATCGACGCCAAGATCACCAACATCGACCGTGCCGCGCGGCGGGTCGTGCTGTCGGTCAAGGCGCGCGAGGTCGACGAGGAGAAGCAGGCGATGGCCGATTACGGCTCCTCCGACTCGGGCGCCAGCCTCGGCGACATCCTCGGTGCCGCCCTGCGCCGCGCCAACAAGGACGGCGACAAGCAGTAACCGCTGTCGTCGCTCGTTTTCACCGCCACCGGCCCGCTCGCAAGAGCGGGCCGGTTTTCGTTTGCCGGGGACGCGCAGTGCCGAAAGAACGCTTCATGGTGAGCCTGTCGAACCATGAAGCGACTCGCACCAGCGGCGCTGCGACGCCTTCATGGTTCGACAGGCTCACCAATGAAGGCTTCCTCACTTGCGTTGCTGGCGCGTGATGCCGTGCTCCGGAAAGAGATCGTGTGCCGGCCAGGCGGCGACCGTTGACGGCAGCGCTGCGAGGTTCTCCAGCAGGGCGTCGGTCGCGTCTTTGGCCGGGCGCGGCGTGAACCATACGAACCATGCGGCGCCATCCGCGTGCTGTGCGGCATGCATGCCGATGGTGTCGGGCGGAACGCCCCAGCTGCCGGTGTGCCAGGCAAGCCGGGAGGCGGGTGCATCGCCGATGCTGGCGATGAACTGGCCCAGCCCGTAGTGAATCGGTTGCCACGCAGACGGCCCACCGGAAGCCGGAAGCTCCCGTGATGTGCCGGGGTCACGGTCATTGGCGAGGAAGGCCAGATATTCGGGTCCGCTTAGGCGCCAGCCGCCGAACGACGAAAAGGCGCGCCATTCTTCATCGAGGCCGGGCGCTCTGATTCCGGCCGGAACCAGTACGGTACGGGTGCAGGCATGCTCATAGCTCTCGCCCGTGACGGTTTCGATCATCACCCCCAGCGTGAGATAGCCGATGTTGGAATAGCGGAACGCCTCGCCCGGCGCCGACGCCAGCGGCTGGGTGAGTGTTGCGGCCAGCAGCTCGGCCGGGGCGGTCTTGCCGGGCGTTCTGGCCCTCAGCAACTCGACAGCTGCAGGCGCCATCAGATCGCGCGGCGCTGGCGGGAAGCCGGCGCGATGCGCCAGCAACTGTTCCACGGTGACTTCCTTCAGGCGTGCATCGACAGGTTCGCCGTGCTGCCGGAAGAAAGGCGCCAGCATCTCGCCGACCGTGCTGTCGAAGCGCAGCTTGCCGGCGTTAACCAGCGCCGCTACGCAGCGGCCGGTGATCGCCTTGCTGAGGCTGGCCAGCAGCACCCGTTCGCGCGGATCCTGCCCGCCATAGCCCTGCACCGTCACAAGGCGTCTGTCGAAACTGACCGCGAGCACGCCCTTCTCGACGTTGTTCTCCTTCATCCAGTCGCGAAAGGTGCTCTCAAACGCGCTGCGTGACGTCTGCGCCTGTGCTCCCGCGGAAACGCAGGCTACGCCCAACAGGCAAGACAGCAGCTTGCGCAACATCCCCGACCTCTCCACTCGCTCGTTACGAATGCCGGGAGCGCGCCACTCCAGTGGCGCATTGGCGGAGCGCCAGCGAAGCCAAAGCAGCAGCGATTCAGCCCGCGAGACCGCTGGCTGCCCGACGCTTCGCTTCGGGCAGAGCGCCACTGGAGTGGCGCGCTCCCAGCGAAGGGTACGCCACAGCCGCGAAAGGGGGTAGAGTTCCGCTACCGCTTTGGACGAGGGGAGAACGTCCATGAGCACAGCCTCTGCGGGCGATCCACCGCCGTGGCCCGAGTCATTCGCGGCGCGGGCCCTGATCCGGCTTGCAACGTCGTGGTGGGCAGTGGCGGATGCATCGCGCGTGGTGGCGGTGTGCCGCGCGCCGCTGCTGGCGACGCTTGTCGGTGGCGGCCTGATCGCCTTCACCGACCAGGCGCGCGACATGGTGCTGGCGAGCGCTGCACCCGACGCGGCGCTGATCGACAGGGCGCTGCTGGTCTTCTTCGTGCTGCTCTGGGCGACCACGGCGTGGTACTGGGCGCGGGCGACGCTCTATCTCGACTTCGCGCTGGAAGCGGTCGATGCCTATCCCGGTGTCTGGCAAAGGCTGACGGCGCGCGAGCGGGCCTTCCGCGTGCGCTGGCGCGGGTTTGCTGTCCGCCAGGTGCCCCGCCTGATCGGTGTCGTGGGCATCGCGTCGCTCGCGCTGGCTTTCGACAGTGCGGCGGGAGTCTATGAAGCGGCGGACGTGCCGGACCGGGCCCGAACGTTCGGCTATTGGACGTGGTTCTACATCTTGCTGGCGGTGGGCTTCTATCTGGCTGTTACCTTCCGCCGTCCCATCACGCTCTTCCTGTTCGGTCGTGGCGGTGCCGCTCGGTCCCACCTCGTACCTGGTCCAGCGCATTTCACGCGCCTGCGGGACTATCTCGGCAACCCTTTGGCCGCCACGTTTCTCGCTTCGAGCCTCGCGCTGACGCCCTTGCTGGTGTGGCGGTTCATTGCCGATCCCGTCGGGACCAGCGACCTGCTGGGCGGTGCGGTTAACTCGGTGCTGCTGGGCCTGGCGACGATGGTACCGGTGTTCAGCCTGCTGGTGCTGCTGTCGAAGCGATTCAATCTGCCGCTGTTTGCCGTAACGGTGCTGTGGCTGGCGGGTGCACCCTGGCTGTTCGCCGACATGCACGATGTGCGCATGCTGCCATCGGCTCCGCCGCCGAGGGCGACACTGCAGGAGGCTTTTGACCGCTGGTGGGCGGTCAACGCGCAGCCCGACATGACACGCCCTTTGAATGTGGCGGAGGGTGCCGAGGGTACGCCGGTCATGGCACCGCCCTTCATCATGGTCGCGACCTCAGGTGGTGCCAGCCGCGCGGCTTTCTGGACCTCGCAGGTGCTGGGCGAGATCGCGGCGCGCGAGCCGGGCTTTGCCGACCGCCTGTTCATGATCAGCGGTGTTTCCGGCGGCTCGCTGGGCGCCACGGTGTTCCGGTCCATCGTCGAGATGGACCGCCGCGCCGCGGGCGGGAATGGTATGCCCGCCGTCATGAACGATCCCGCCGGGCGCGCTCGCGGCTTCGTCGAGCGCGACTTCCTCGGGCCGGCGATGTCAGTCGGGCTCTATATCGACCTGCCGTTCCGCACGCTCTCCTTCCTGCCGCGGGCCACGCTGCCGCCGGACCGTGCCGCGGCGCTGGAAATCGCGTGGGAAGCCGCGTGGCATGCCTCCATGGGCGGCAAGGCGGGCTTCACGTGGTCGGACGGTTTTGCCGCCACTTTCGGCGATGTCAGCAAGGACGCCGGCTATCGTCCCTGGCCGATCCTCGTCCTCAACGGCACGTCGGTCGAGAAGGGCAAGCGCGTCATCACGTCCAATGCGCGCTTCGGCGATGGCAGCCGCCTGTCGGGTGCGGTGAACCGCTACGACGCCTTCGACTTGCTTGACCGCGACATGCGCATCAGCACGGCAGTCAGCATGAGCGCGCGGTTTCCCGTGATCTCACCGGCGGGCGGCATGCGCGGCACCGACGGACACATGTTGATGCGCATCATCGACGGCGGCCTGTTCGAGAATTTCGGCGCCGCGACCGCCGACGAGGTGCTGCGTCATTTCGTCGAGCGCCGGCGCGAGGCGCAGCTCGGCCAGCGTGTCGTCATTCCCATCGCCATTCTTATCAGCAGCGATCCCGCTCTCGATCATCTCGACAGCCAGACCAGCACGGGCTGGCGCGACAAGCCAGTGGGCAACCTGCCGCCGGTACCGGATTGCCGTCCGGTCAGCACACCGGCGCCGCTGCAAACGCCCGCACCCGTCAAGCACCCCGGCAATGGTTGGCCGGAATGCCCTGTCGATGCGCGGCCAAACGCATCGGTCGTCGCCGACCCCATACTGGCGCTCTACGACGGGCGCGTGGCCCGCGGTGAGCAGGCGGCGACGGCCATGCTCGATCGCATCTGGGAAAACCGTGCGATCGTGCGCAGCCAGATCATCCGCGGCCTTTCGCGCGTTGCACGCACGGCGCATGCCCGCACCGATGCCACCGGTGATCCCATCGACGCGCTGGATTCGATCGACATGACAGTGAACCGGCGCCTCGGGACCTGGGACCATCTCGATTTCTTCCACTTCCGCCAGTGCCGTGTCCCCGGCCGAAAGGGACCGACGATGAGCTGGCACGACTCGCAGGAGGCGTGGCAGGTGATGCGGCTGATGACCGGGCTCGAAGCGGAAGGCGGCGATCCCTGCGGCAATGGTGCGGAGTTCTTCCGGCTGTGCGTGCGGCTGGCGCGGCTGACGGGCGAGGTCGATGACGACAAGGCCGCCACCGCGCTGTGCGAGGGCGAGCGCAAGTGGAAGCGGCCTGCTGCCTGGAAATGCACGGAAGTCTTCGCCGGCACACCGCGCCAACGCTGGCGCTGCGGCCTTGCCGCGCCATAACTGTCCAACGCCGGGGCGCGCCACTCCAGTGGCGCGTTGGCGAAGCGCCAGCGAAGCCAAGTCCTGCCGTGGTGCACGGCGCGGAGATGCTGGCTGCCCTGCGCTTCGCTCCGGGCAGGGCGCCACTGGAGTGGCGCGCCCCCAGCACTCAGCTCCCGGAGACGCGCCGGGTGCGGCCGACCCAGAACGGTTCGCGCAATTCCTTGCGCTTGATCTTGCCGACGGGAGTCTTGGGCAGCGGTTCGGTGCGCAGCACCACCTTGCCTGGCCGCTTGTAGTTGCCCAGCCGCTCCTCGCAAAGCCGCACCAGCTCGGCTTCAGTGACGGTGGCGCTCTGCCTGACGCTGCACACCGCGCAGGGCGTTTCACCCCATCGTTCGTGGGGAATGCCGAACACCGCCACTTCCACCACATCGGGATGATCGGAAAGCACGTTCTCCAGCTCGGCCGGGTAGATGTTGAACCCGCCCGAGACGATCATGTCGCCGACGCGGTCGATCATGTAGAGATAGCCATTGGCGTCGAGATAGCCGACATCGCCGGTCTTCACCCAGCCATCGACCATGCGCTCGGCCGTCGCCTTCGGATCGTTCCAGAACGCCGTCATCTGACCGTCGGTCCTGGCCACGATCTCGCCGGTGGTCCCCGGCGGCACCGGCTTGTTGTCCTCGTCCCAGATCTGGATCTGCGCGTAGGGCAGCGGCAGTCCGCAGGCCCGCAGCGGCGTCGAGCCGGGCACGTCCTTCGCGAACCATTGCGCCGGCCCCATCATCGCCACCGGCAGCACCTCCGTCTGCCCGTAGCCCTGATACATCGCCTTGCCGAAGATCTCATAGGCCCGCAGCGCCGTTTCGTCGGCAATCGGTGCGGCCGCCACCAGCATGCATTTGAGGTGGGGAAACCTGCGGTTCTCGATGCCGGGCACGCGGTTGATCGCGTTGAGCATGGTCGGCACCATGAACAGATAGCCGATGCGCTCGCGCTCGAAGATGTCGAGCACCGCCGCCGGATCGAAGCGGTCCATCATCACGTTGCGCCCGCCCGCCAGCCAGATCGGCATGAAGAGATAGCCCGAGCCATGGCTGATCGGGCCGAGATGCAGGCAGGCATCGCCCGGCTCGACCGGCGGGTAGAGGTAGAACCAGTCCCGGCCGGCCGCGAGCCAGGCGCGGTGCGAATAGGCGACGCCCTTGCTCTTGCCGGTGGTGCCGCCGGTGTGGCGGATGATGAAATTGTCGTCCGGCGCGATCGCGGGGTCCGGATCGGCAGCAGACTGACGGGCCAGCCAGCCCTCATATGCGGCATCGCGCACGAGGATGTGCTTCAGCTCCGGCAGTTCCGCCTGCAGCCCCTCGATTTCCGGCAGGTACTTTTCGTCAACGACCAGCGCGCGGCATCCCGTATGGCCCATCATGTGCTGATGGCTGTCGCGGGCGTTGCGCGGATAGAGCGGCACACGCACCAGGTTGGCGATGGCGGCGCCGAGGAACAGATCGGAAGACTCCAGCCGGTTATCCTCCAGGACGGCAACGCGGTCCTGCGGTTTGAGACCCAACGCCAGCAAGCCGTTTGCCAGGCGGATGCCGCGCTCCCAGGCCTGCGCAAAGGTCAGCCGCCGGTCGCCTGCCACAATCGCCTCGCGCTGCGCATAGTAGCTGGCGGCACTGCGCATCTGCGTGCGGACATCCATGGTGGGCTCCGGGACTGAAGGGATCTGCAGTCGAGTGTCGGGCCGCCGTGTTGCAAGTCAAGGCCTGTGGCGCCGCCGGCCGGCGCATGGCACGCTCTGCCGATACCAGGAGAATCGGTCCATGGATGAAGTCCTGCTGCTGACGCGGGCATTTGTTTTCGCTGCGGAAAAGCACACCGGCCAGACGCGCAAGGGCGAGAACAAAGAGCCCTACGTCAACCATCTGGCCGAGGTCGCGCATCTGCTCGCCGTGGCGGTGCAGGGGCGCGATGCCAATCTCATCGCCGCCGGCCTGCTACACGATACGCTTGAGGATACTGACACCACGTATGCCGAGCTGGTGTCGGCATTCAACGAGGATATCGCCAGCCTGGTGGGCGAAGTGACCGATGACAAGTCGCTGCCCAAGCAGGAGCGCAAGCGCCTGCAGGTGGAGCATGCGCCCAGCCGCACGGACCGGGCCAAGATGCTCAAGCTCGCCGACAAGACCTCGAATCTGCGCGGCATCGTTGCCAGCCCGCCGGCGGGGTGGTCGATCGAGCGGCGCCTGGAATACGTGCGCTGGGGCCGCGACGTGGTTGCCGGGCTGCGTGGCGTGCATCCCTGGCTGGAAGCGCAATTCGACGAAGCCGCCGAGGCCGCCGAGCGCGCATTGGCCGACGGCTAGTAGCCTGCCCGGGTGAAAGCTGCCTTGCGCTGCTGCCGATGGCGCGACCGGAAGAATCGCGACATGCTCCCGCGCAACAACGGAGGAAATGCATGCTGCCGCTTGAGGGCATCAAGGTCGTGGAGCTGGCGCAGAATCTTGCCGGCCCGTTCTGCGCCCAGATTCTGGCGCATCTCGGCGCCGAGGTGGTCAAGATCGAGAAGCCCAATGGCGGCGATGATTCGCGAGGCTGGGGCAAGCAGCTTTCCGAGGACGCCAGCTCCTCGTTCAATGCCGTCAACCTGGGCAAGAAATCCGTCGTCGCCGACCTCAAGAACGAGGCCGATCGCGCGAAGATCCTGCGGCTGATCGATGACGCCGACGTCGTGGTGCAGAACATGCGGCCCGGCACGCTGGAGCCGATGGGGCTGGGCGCAGAGGCGCTGATGGCGCGCAATCCGCGCCTGATCTATTGCTCGGTGAACGCATACGGCACCACCGGCCCCAAGAAGATGGAGCCCGGCTACGAGCCGATCGTGCAGGCTTTTTCCGGCATGATGATGATGTCCGGCATGCCGGGCGGCCCGCCGGTGCGCATGGGCACGCAGGTGCTGGACCATGGCAGCGCCATGTGGGCAGCCATCGGCGTGCTGGCGGCGATTGCCGAGCGCCAGCGCACCGGCCGCGGCCGCCGCGTCGATACCTCGCTGCTGGAGACCGCGGTCGGCTGGTGGACCAATCCCTATTCCAACTACGCCGCCACCGGCGAGGTGCCGGAGCGCCACCCCACCGGCAGCCGCGGCGTGGTCATCTTCGAGGGTTTTGAAACCGCAGATCGGCCGATCATTGTCGCTGCGGGCAATGACGGGCTGTTCCGCAAGCTCTGTCCCGTGATCGGCAAGCCGGAATGGGCGGCCGATCCTGGTCTCGCGACCAACCGCCAGCGGGTCGAGCGCCGCGACGAGCTGGTGGGCGAGATGCAGCGCGTCCTGCTGGCCAAGCCGCGGGCGCATTGGCTGGAGGCCTTCGCCGCAGCCGGCATTCCCTGCTCGCCGATCAACTCGCTGCCCGAGATGCTGGCCGAACCGCAGACCGGCGCGCTCGGCATGCTGCAGCCGGTACCGGGGCTGGAGCGCGACGTGCGGCTGATCGCGCTGCCCGTGCAGTTCGACGGCCAGCGCCCGCCCATCCGCCGCCGCGCCCCCCGCCTGGGCGAACACACGAAGGATGTCTTCGGGGAATAGTGCGCTCGCTATTTCGTGCCGGCGATGGGCAGGCGCAGGGTGAAGCGGGCGCCGTGGACGTGGCCTTCGGGGGTGCGCAGGTTGCCGGCGGCGATCGAGCCGCCATAGGCATCGACGATCTGGCGGCAGATCGACAGGCCAAGGCCGGAATGATTGCCGAACTGCTCGGCATTGGGGCGCTGCGAATAGAAGCGCCGGAAGATGGATTCGAGGCTGGCATCCGGGATGCCCGGGCCCTGGTCGTCGATGGTGACGACGATCTGGTCGCGCTCGCGCATGATGCCGATGGAGATCACGCCACCCTTGGGGCTGAAGGAGATGGCGTTGTCGACAATGTTGCGGAACACCTGGCCGTAGCGGCCTTCGTGGCCCAGCGCCCCGAACTGACGTCCGCCCATCGTGTTCACCTGCACCTTCACGTCTGCCTCGGCAGCCGCCGTGGCATTGTAGGCCTCCGCCATCGACGACAGCAGATGGCCGATATCGACGACTTGCGGATCGCTGCGCAGCAGCTCGGCGTCCAGCCGCGATGAATCGGCGATGTCGCTGATCAGCCGGTCGAGCCGCTTCACGTCCTCCAGCACGATGGCCATCAGCTTCGCGCGCTTCTCCTTGTCGTCGATCCGCACCGCGACCTCGACCGCCGAGCGCAGCGAGGTGAGCGGGTTCTTGAGCTCATGCGCCACGTCGGCGGCGAAGGTGTCGATGGCATCGATACGCTGCCACAACGCGTCGGTCATGGCGCGCAGCGACTCCGCAAGGTCGCCGATCTCGTCGTTGCGCGGCCCGAAATCTGGCATGCGCGGCGAGCCTTCACGGGCAAAGCGGATCTGGTCTGCCGCGCGCACCAGCCGCTGGATCGGCCGCACGATGGTGCTGGCAAGGAACAGCGACAGCAGCACCGTGGCGGCCAGTGCGACGGCGGCAATGCGGAATACGTCGAGGCGCAACTGCCGGATGCGGGCGGCGATGCCGGCATCGTCATGGGTCAGCATCAGGGCGCCCAGCACCTGCTTGTAGCGCTGCACCGGCACGGCGACGGAGAGGATCAGGCGGCCTTCGGGTGTACGGCGGGCGGTGCGGGTATTGATGCCGCGCAGCGCCTGCTCGACCCAGGGATAGTCGCGGGCGACAGGGTCTGGCAGCTCGATATATTCGCCGTCCGAGCGAGCGACGCGCAGCCGGGCATCGATCCAGTCGCTGATGCGCGTCAGAAGGCCGCGCCGGGGTAGCGGTGCATCCGGCGGCGGCAGCGGCAGCGACGTAATGCGGCCGGCCTGGTCGCGCAGCAGGCGCGTGTCGCCCAGCATCTCGCCGGTTTCGGAGAACAGCCGGCCGCGAATGCCGATGGGCGCGATGAGGCGCACCATCAGGCGGTTGGCATCGTCGCGGTCCAGCCGGTTGATGGTGGTTTCGCCCCCGCGCACGGCGCCTTCGCCGAGCCCCGTGGCGACGATCTCTCCATGCACCGTAAGCGCTGCCAGCTCGGCCTCGATCAGCGTGTCCTCGTAATCGCCGAGGAAGACGACACCGGCGGCGAGGAAGGCGATTGGCACCATGTTCAGCAACAGCACGCGGCGGGTCAGCGGCGAGAACCGCCGCCCGCGCCGGCGCCGGTGCAGCAACGAGGAGGACGAACTTTCCGTGCCTGCGGCGGCCGCGCGCCGCCACCACGGCAGCGGCAGGCGCCAGCCGCCGCTTGGGCGCGGTGCGGTCGGAGGTTTATTGCGCGTCGCGGTACCGGTATCCGATTCCATACAGCGTTTCGATCTGGGCAAAGCCCTCGTCGACCTCGCGGAACTTCTTACGCAGCCGCTTGATATGGCTGTCGATGGTCCGGTCATCGACGTAGATCGTCTCACCGTAGGCGGCGTCCATGAGCTGATCGCGATTCTTCACGTGTCCGGGACGTTCGGCCAGCGACTTCAGCAGCAGGAACTCCGTTACGGTCAGGTTCACCTGCTTGCCCTTCCAGACGCAGAGATGGCGCGAGGGATCCAGCACCAGGTCGCCGCGCACGATGCGTTCGCCGGCCTCCTTGGCATCGCCGCCGGGCTTCTCGCCGCGCCGCAGCAGGGCGCGGATGCGCTCCAGCAGCAGGCGTTGAGAAAAAGGCTTCTTGATGTAGTCGTCGGCCCCCATGCGCAGGCCCAGCACCTCGTCAATCTCTTCGTCCTTGGACGTCAGGAAGATGACCGGCAGGGTCTGCGTCTTGCGCAGGCGGTTGAGCAGCTCCATCCCGTCCATGCGCGGCATCTTGATGTCGAGAATGGCGAGGTCGGGCGGGGCGGCGTTGATTCCTTCCAGGGCCCCCACCCCGTCGCTGTATGTCTTGACGTTGAAGCCTTCGGCTTCCAGCAGCATGGAAACCGACGTCAGGATGTTGCGGTCGTCATCGACCAGGGCGATTGTCTTCTTCACGAGGGGCCTCCAGACGAAGCCGGGCGGGGAATGCGGCTCCTTTGAGCATACACCTGCCAGCGGCGAAAGAGGGGGTTCCGAAGAACAAAACGCGATTGCGAGTCGAAACGGCGAGGCAAACACATCTTGCGCCGGTCAGGAACCTTCCACAGATTCGTCACGTTAATCTGAGAAGTGGCCGGTTGCCCGACCCGGGGCCCCTCCGTAAGGTGCGCGCTCGCTTGTTGGCAGCATGTGTTCCCCCGACGGCGGCACACCAAGAGGGAAGCAGGAGACCAAGACGTGCATCAGGCAGGAACGGCCATCAGTCGCCATGGCCTCGACCAACTGGGGTTGAGTAATCTCGGCAACACGTACTGGAACCTTTCCGTTCCCGCTCTTTACGAACACGCCATTCGCCGCAACGAAGGTGTGCTGGCTGCCGGCGGGCCGCTCTGCGTCCTGACGGGCGTGCACACCGGGCGCTCGCCGAACGACAAGTTCTTCGTTCGCGAGCCCTCAAGCGAATCCGCGATCGACTGGGGCAAGACCAATCAGGCCATCGAGCCCGGACGCTTCGGAGGCCTGCTGGCCCGCATGCTCGCCTATGCCCAGCGGCGCGATCTCTATGTGCGGGAGTGCTACGCGGGCGCCGATCCAGCCCATCGCATCGGCGTGCGGGTGATCACCGAAACGGCGTGGCACAACCTCTTCGCCATGAACATGTTCCTGCGCCCGCCGCAGGAGGATCTGGCGGAATTCCGTCCCGATTTCACGATCCTTCATCTGCCCGGCTTCCAGGCCGTTCCCGAGATTGACGGCACCCGTTCGGATTGCGCCATCGTGTGTGATTTCGGCCGCCGGCTGGTGACCATCTGCGGCACCTGGTACGCCGGCGAGATCAAGAAATCGGTGTTCACGATCCTGAACTACCTGTTGCCGGATAAAAACGTACTGCCGATGCATTGCTCGGCCAACATCGGCCCGCAGGGCGACGTTGCGATCTTCTTCGGGCTGTCGGGCACGGGCAAGACAACACTGTCGGCAGACGCGTCGCGTACGCTGATTGGTGATGACGAGCACGGCTGGGGCGAGACCAGCGTGTTCAACTTCGAGGGCGGCTGCTACGCCAAGGTCATCAAGCTCAGCCGCGAGGCCGAACCCGAGATCTACGCCACCACCGGACGATTCGGTACGGTGCTGGAGAACGTCGTGGTCGATCCCGTCAGCGGCCGGCTCGATCTCGACAGCAACAAGCACACCGAGAACACGCGCGCCTGCTATCCGCTGGATTTCATTCCCAATGCCAGCACCACCGGCATCGCGCGCACGCCCGAAAACATCATCATGCTGACGGCCGACGCTTTCGGCGTGCTGCCGCCGATCAGCCGCCTCTCGCCGGAACAGGCGATGTATCACTTCCTCAGCGGCTACACTGCGCGCGTGGCCGGCACGGAGAAGGGTGTCAGCGAGCCGCAGGCGACGTTCTCGACCTGCTTCGGCGCGCCCTTCATGCCGCGCCATCCTACCGTCTACGCCAAGATGCTCGGCGAGAAGATGGCGCGCCAGAACGTCAAGTGCTGGCTGGTTAACACCGGCTGGTCGGGCGGCGGCTTCGGCGTCGGCGAGCGCATGTCGATCCGCCATACGCGCGCCATGGTGCGCGCGGCGCTCGACGGGCGGCTGGCACAGGTGGCCACGACTCCCGATCCGCATTTCGGCCTGCTGGTGCCTTCAGTCTGTCCGGAGGTGCCTTCCGAGGTGCTGAACCCGCGCGCGAGCTGGAAGGACAAGAAGGCCTACGAAACCGCCGCACGCGACGTCGCGCAACGTTTCGAGGCCAATTTCAGGCAGTTCGAGACGGCAGTCGACGGCAAGGTCAAGCAGGCTGCCATCCACGCCGCCGCCTAGAACATTCCGGCCATCCCGGGCGCAACACGTGGGATTTCAATGTGGCCGCGGGCACGCCGGTCTCACAGAGGCAGCGCGCTCAGGCCGATGAACCACTGATGCGTGAACAGCAGAACGAAGTAGATGAGAAGCGCCAGGGCAATGCGCCAGACGCCGATCTTTGACCAGTCCAGCCTGACCTTGCCGGCAGCCAGCGCGGCAAACGGGATGTTGGATGTGTGCGCCATGAACCCGCTGTAGGCTTCCGGGAACGCCTCGCGCTTGCGCGCATCGATTCCGATCATGCCGCCAAAGGCCAGAATGGCGATGCCGCCGGTCAGGATTGCGGTTGCCGCATCGCCGTTCGCGATGAAGTGACCGATAGCCCATAGCCCGAAACCCCACAGGCCGGGGTGACGGACAATGGCGTGGATGCCAAGACCCCTGTCGTAGCCCATCGGCACCTTCTCGCCGCCAACCACGCCCGGGCTGGGCGAGGTCGCCCCGAGAATGAAGAGCAGCACGGCCACCAGCATGATGGCCAGCAGCAGGTGCCGGGCCCAGATCGGGTCACCCCACAGTGCGACATACGGTGCCGTCTTGTGGGCCCAGATCATCCAGCCAAGGCCGATGAAGGCCACGACCGTATAAAGGCCGCGAAACCCGTTGTCTCCCAGCGCAAAGAGCAGCGGCTTGCGCAGCAGATGCGAAAGCACGAAGTGTCCGCCCACGAACAGCAGCGTGGAGAGGGCCATGGCGGTGATGGAGTGGCTGAGCACGCTCGATGCTTCCTTTCCGGGCGGGATTGCGGCTGCGCCGACAGGCTAGCACCGCCGGGAGACAACATCATAGGCTGCGTGCCATGTCCTTTGCTTTGCCCGAATCAGTGCTGGTGATCGTGCACACGCCGGATCTTCAGGTGCTGCTGCTGCAGCGTGTGGCGCGTCGCGGCTGGTGGCAATCGGTCACCGGCGCCCGGGAAGAGGGTGATGCAGCGATCGTTGAAACTGCGCGCCGCGAGCTCCGTGAGGAAACCGGTATCGAGGCAGACGCGGGGCTGCGCGACTGGCATTGGGTGAACTGCTACAGCATCTGGCCCGCCTGGCGGCACCGCTATGCGCCCGAAATCACCCACAATGTCGAGCATACGTTTTCGCTCTGCGTGCCCGCGCCCTGTTCCGTGCGGCTGGCGCCTGAAGAGCATGAACGCTACCAGTGGATGTCGTGGCGCGATGCCATCGCCCGCTGCTTCGGGCCGACCAACCGCGAGGCCCTGAAACGCCTGCCGCATCTGCCGGCAGTACGTCCCCGAGTGTCAGGGCGCGGGGCGTAGCCTTTTGGCGATCAGCAGGCCGACGGCGATCAGCAGCACACCGCCGATCAGCATGCCAAGCGCAATATAGCCGCCATGGGTGTCGAAGATCCCTGGGCTGCGCTGGCGCGGAACCCGGGCCTTGCGTGTCCGGACCTCGCCGGGTTCGGTTTCGGCAGGAAGCGGTGCCCGCCTGTCGCCGAAGCGGCGCGAGGGTTCGCCGTTGGCGCTGAGCAGCCGGTCGACATGCTCCCGTGCATCGCGCAGCATCCAGTCAAGCTCCTCGCCGTCCTCGTACGGCGAGTAGACATGGATCACCAGCGGGGTCGACCCCACCGCCGTTGTGGCCGACAGGACCGAGAGCTGGTGGCGGCTGCCGTCGATCCGCGCCACGACGGCCTCTGCTACGAACACGGCCCGGTCCGTGCGTTCGATGACTCCGATGGTGGTGAACTGGTCCTCCGCCGGCCCCGCGGGGAATCCCTCGCGGGCCCGCTCCATCACGCGCGGCTTGCCCATGATCTCGCCGGGCGTGGCGCGGCGCAGGAATGCCCGGCGGTCGGCGGCCGTGCCGTGTTGCGCCGGCCACAGGACGAGGACGACCTCGACCGGCTCCGCAGACCTGCCGGCGCGCCAGGATTGCAGCTCCTCGCAGGGCGACAGGCGCCGCAGCACGCGGGCATGCGCCCACAGGCGATCGAAGCCGGCGATCAGCAGCCGGTCCCGGGCATCCTCTGCATCGAGGTCGCAGTATCCGAAGGGCGTCGGCACCGTCACCGTCTGCCCGTCGATATCGGCCTTCACGGATGGCGCCTGCTGGCGTTCCTGCGCCAGCGCGGCCGGCGGCAACAGGCTGAGAACGGCAAGGACGGCAATCAGGGCAAGGCGCATGGCGCATCATAATCGTCGTCAGCGGCCGGCTCCACCATGGCGAGTCTGCTTGCCGCTGGCGGATAGTGGATCGTAGTGTCAGCCAGTCCTGCAGTTGCAGCCGGAGACCCAGCCATGGCGATGCCCGCCGAAGCGTCCACCAATTCGACCATCGTTGCCGATTATCGCGCCCGGACGCCGGGCTCCGCCGCGCTGTTCGAGCGGGCCCGCGAGCTTTTTCCCAGCGGCATCACGCACGACACCCGGTATCTCGATCCCTATCCGCTCTATGTGTCGCGCGCCAAGGGGTCGCGCAAATGGTGCGCCGACGGCCATGACTACGTCGACTATTTCGGCGGTCACGGCGCCCTGCTGCTGGGACACGGCCACCCGGCGGTGATCGAGGCGGTGCAGCGTCAGGCGGCAATCGGCACCCATCTGGGTGCCTCGCACGAGCTGGAGGTGCGCTGGGCGGAGCTGGTGCGGCGGCTGGTGCCCTGTGCCGAAAAGGTCAGGTTCACGTCATCCGGCACCGAGGCCTCGCACATGGTACTGCGCCTGGCGCGCGCCTTTACCGGCAAGCTGAAGATCGTGCGGTTCATCGGGCATTTCCACGGCTGGCACGACCAGGTGGTCGCGGGCTCGGTGTCGCACTACGAGGGTGGCGTGCCGGTGGGCGTGCTGCCCTCCATCGTCGATCTTTCGATCGTGATGCCCAGCGACAACGTGGCGCCGACGGTGGAGCTGCTCGAGCAGCGCGATGATATCGCCGCCGTCATCCTTGAACCTTCGGGTGCTTCGTGGGGCCAGGTACCGCTGCCGCCGGGCTTCATCCAGGCGCTGCGCGAGGTGACGGCGCGCCGCGGCGTGCTGCTGGTCTTTGACGAGGTGATCACCGGCTTCCGCTGGTCGCCGGGCGGCGCGCAGGCGGCGCTGGGCATCACGCCCGATCTCAGTATTCTCGCCAAGATCGTGGCCGGCGGCCTGCCGGGCGGCGCGGTCGCGGGCCGCCGCGACATCATGGACCTGCTGGATTTCGCGGCCACGCGCGCCGCCAAACGCGAGAAGGTGCAGCATCAGGGCACCTACAACGCCAATCCGCTCTCGGCCGCGGCCGCCATCGCGGCGCTGGAAATCGTGGCCACGACCGATGCCTGCGGCCGGGCCAACGAGACGACGGCACGCCTGCGCGATGCGATGCGGCAGGTGCTGGTCGAGGAGGGCGTGCCGTGGGGCGTCTATGGCGATGCCTCGGCGTTCCACATCTTTCCCAACCCCGGCGGGCTGCCGGTGGACCCGGCATCGTTCGACCCGCAGAAACTCGGGTTCAAGGTGCTGAAGGGCGCCCGCGACGGCGCGCTGGTCGGCAAGCTGCGCATGGCCCTGATGAACGAGGGCGTCGACATCATGCCCAGCCCCGGCGGGCTGGTGTCGTCCGTACACGACGGCGTCGATATCGACCGCACCGCCGAAGGGCTGCGCCGTGCCGTGCGTGCCCTGCGGGCCGAACGGGAGATCCGCGGCGGCTGATCAAGGTCGCGAGCGCGCTACGCCGCCATCGCCGTGCGCGGCTGGGGGCGGCGCCAGGCGAGCGCCTCGGCGATGTGCAGGCGGCGCACGGCGTCGCTGCCGTCGAGGTCGGCGAGCGTGCGCGCCACGCGCAGCACGCGGTGGTAGCCGCGCGCCGACAGGTTCAGCCGTTCGACGGCGCGCGCGAGCAGCGCCCGGCCATCGGCATCCGGCGTGGCGATGGCAGCCAGCATCTCGCCGTCAGCCTGGCCGTTGGATCTCGGAACGACGGTGCCGGGCAGGCCCGGATCCTTGCGGATGATGTCGGCGAACCGGGCGCGCTGGATCTCGCGGGCCGCCGCGACGCGGGCTGCCACGTCGGCGGATGATTCGGCCGGCGGCGGCAAGGTGAGATCGGCCGGCGCGACGGGCGGCACCTCGATGGCAAGGTCGATGCGGTCATAGAGCGGCCCGGAGATGCGACCCTGGTAGTCGGCCCCGCAGCGCGGTGCGCGGCTGCACGCGCGCGCGGCATCGGCGAGATGGCCGCAGCGGCAGGGATTCATCGCCGCCACCAGCAGGAATCGCGCGGGATAGGTGACATGGGCATTGGCGCGGGCGACGGTGACGCGGCCGGTTTCGAGCGGCTGCCGCAGCGCTTCCAGCACCGGCCGGTTGAACTCGGGCAGCTCGTCGAGGAACAGCACGCCGTGATGCGCCAGCGATACTTCGCCGGGGCGCGGACGTGCGCCGCCGCCGACCAGCGCCTGCAGCGTTGCGGAATGATGGGGATCGCGAAACGGCCGCCGCCGGGTCAGCTTGCCCTGGTCGAGCTCGCCGGCCAGCGACTGGATCATGCTGACCTCCAGCGCCTCGTCGGCTTCCAGCGGCGGCAGCAGGCCGGGCAGGCGAGCCGCCAGCATCGACTTGCCTGCGCCCGGCGGGCCGATCATCAGCCTGTGCGGTACAATGGACCCATGGGCAAAAAAAGAGATACCGGCCAGCCCCGAAGGACTGACCGGCTCTCGCGTTGCTTGACCATGGATGTAGATTGACTGTTAGACCTTGATCTTTCCCTCCCTTATCAGTTCCTGAAAACCATGGGTCGAGCCGTCCGGGAAGCGGATGCCGACACGGTTGCCGCTCTGCACCCACGAATACCCCTTCGGCAATTCGCTGCTGAGAAGGTCCTGACGACCCTCGGGCGTCTTCTCTAGGGACAGGGCGAAGTCCTTCGCGAGGGCTCGATAGCCGGACGTGCTGCCGTTCTTCCAGTGAGCCTCGACGGCCTTGGCGAACGCTTCCGGCGCATGCTGCCGAGCCCAGTCTGCGACCTCGCTACCTTCCAGCCCGAGCGTGGCCATCTTCGACACGGCCTGCTGTTCGAGGGCGTTAGTCAGGGTGGACAGCTTCGCCTGTGCCTGATCCGGTTCGCATCCCAGCTTAGAGGCGAGGGCGTTGAGGATTGACTGAGGCACTTCACCGTCTGTCATGACGTGCGCTGCAATGGCATCTGCGGCGGATGGCGAGAGGTGCTTCACGGCCTCCTGCATCACGTTCTCAGCGTCCGTTGGAAGGGCCTCGACGGGTGCCGGTGCATCCTGCTTGTCGGTGTCCTGCTGCTGCTGGGTCTGCTGCTGTTGAGGGCCGCTTGCACGCCCATCATCGAAAGGGCGCTGCATCCTCGCAAAGAGAGCGCGGGCCGCTTCCGTCTCCACGACGTTCCCTTGCGCGTCGATACGCAGGAAGCCACGGGCCACCGCAGCGTCAATCGAAGTCCGACCTTCGCCCGGGATGTCCACGCTGTCGTCGTAGTGCGGAGCGCGGTTGAGCGTGGCACCTGACGGGGTGCGAGCGGTGTCGAGGAGCGAGTATTCCGGGGCACGAACGTCATTCGGGCCGTGCCAGCCTGCGCTGATGTCAGGCTTGAAGCCGTCTGCCGTCATCCAACCGCCGCTGCCACTGAAGGTGTCAGCCTTGGCGCGTGTCGGTTGGGCGATGCTGTTGGGCACTGGGTTGTCAAATGCGGCCTCTGCGGCAGCGATGTCTTCCGGCCGGGCGCTGTACCAGCCGTCGTTGCTGTTGGTCATTGTCGTTGTTTCCTTTGGTTAGTATGGGCGTTGAACGAATGCCGACACGCGGGTGTGTGGCCCAATGCTAAGGACCACGCAGCGCATGTACGGCATCATCAGGATTACCCCTCGGTCCGAATAGGAGGAGGGTTCGGGCGCGGGCGTTGGTTCGGGCTTCTCAACGCGTGCCAGCAGGTAGCGTTGAGAGGTTCGTCGGTCGGTCCCTTCGATCAGGACGACGGCGGATGGTTGCAGGGTGATGTCAGTCGAGGTGATCTCTATGCCGGCTTTCCCGCCGCAGCCGATAAGGTTCGGATGGGTTTCACACCACGGGCCAGTGATGGGTGTTGAGGCGGCTAGGATGAGTGGACGGAAGGTCGCCATTAGTCGAATGAAGGGCGGAGCATGCTGTCGGTATCAGGCACGTTCGTCTCCGCTAACTCCTCCTCTGCGTTGGCCTCGATCTTCGCCAGCAGTTGGGCCAAGAGGTACGGCTGCTTCTTCACTTCGCGGGCCAGTCGCCAGTTGGTGCGGGTGCGCTCGGTGATTTCGGCAGCGTACTGCTTGCGATACCGACGGCCCTTTTCGCGGTCACAGGATCGGCACCTACGTTTCCCGTCGCGGGCGTATGAGGGGCAGTAGTTCACTCCTACGATCAGTTCGGCGTGGCAGTAGCGGCAGGTTTTGGTCTTGCTTTCGGTTTCGGTAGTCATCGAATTGTCTCGATCATCTCTGTTGGTGTGGGGTGGATATGCAGGTCGAGGGGTCGCTTAGGCATCGTGTGCGCCCAGCGCTTCCCTAGGAGGATGAGGCTGATGGCCATTCTGCTGATGCCAAAGCGGGCCGCGATCACCTGCTGAGTTAGACCACACGCACGCAGGCGGCGGATTTCGTCCACGTCGTCGGCGGTCAGCTTCAAACCATGCGTGCCATGCTTGATCCTGTCGGCGGCGTTGGCCTTGCGCGTGTCGTAGCGGAGATTCCCGAGCCGATTATCGGCGGGGTTGCCATTGTTGTGGCAGACTTCCATTCCGGCCGGGCAGGGACCGATGAAGGCCAGCATCACGAGGCGATGAACCATGTGCGCGCGCACCTTGCCGTCGTTGCATAGGTTGACATGCAGGTAGCCTTTCAGATTGCGGCCCGGCTTCAGGATGCGGCCATCTACACGCTGGCCCCTGCTGTCCGCCCTCGGAAGGCTCATCACTCGACCGCGATCTGACACGGCGTATGCGTTCTCATAGCCGGGCACTGCGGCCCAGCGTTCTTCTTTGCTCACTTGCTATTGCTCCAAATGGAAAGAGCCGCACTGAGGCGGCCCTTGCGGTAGGTTGAGGTTGAGTCGGGTTAGGCGGCTTCTGAAAGCGTCTCGGCAGCGTCTAGCGCCGCTTCGTCTCGGAAGCCGTGGTGCTGTGCTGAGCGGACGAACGAACGTCCGTCGAGGGACCAGCCCATGCTGGCCAAGTCGAGTTGATCGCGTGCCTTGATGAAGGTCTGGTTCGGTACGTTCTCTAAGCCAGCCGTCTGTTTCAGCTTGCGGGCGCTGATCGACACCACGTCCGCCGGCAGGCTCAACAGCGCTTCTTTGATCTTCGTTGCAATGCTGTCGATCTTGTCGCCTCGACCTTCTGAGCCGTACCACTTCACCCACTGAGCACCCGGCAGGAGCTTGTTCAACTCCTCTCGAATGTGCCTGTCGTTGTGCCTGAGCCACACCTTCATTGGCCTCGCAGTGCCGTTGTCGGTGTATCGGCATCGACCACGGTTGATCGCTTGGACGAGAACGCCAGCGACTTCGCCTCGGCTGACTTCCGACACCGGGATCAGGTCTCGACCATCGGTGAGGATGTTCCGAACCTGAGCCATGCTGCTCGCGAGGAGGTCGAACCTGTCGCGTTGCAGGACGCCAGCGAACAACACGTTCTCGACGTGAGCCCAGTTGTTGTGTCCGACATGCCGCCCGAAGGTCTCGATGGTGATGCGAGGGCGATCCTTGGTGCGGTCATCGGGATGCTTCGGGTCTGGCAGCTTGGCGTTGGGATCGACACCAGCCCGGAGTAGCCTATCCTTGATCAGCTTCGGCAGGTCCTTGCGCCAGCTATCCGGCTTGAACGTCCATATCAGGATGTGCTCGTTCTCGGGGATGCTCTTGATGGCGTCGACCACTTCCCGAGGTGCTTGTCGATCTTGGTCGGAGGCCCAGTCCTTCTCAGTGCTCTCCCTGCCACTGGAGCCATAGGCGGTGTGGATGGTGAGCGTCTCGAAGGTCTTCACTGGAGCGAACGTGTCCTTGCCAGTGATCACGCCCTTCTCACCGAACCCGACTGCGTAGCCTATCCTCTTGTCGAGGGCGACCAGCCGATTGACGGCGTGGCCTGCGTCGAGGATGGCGATGTTCTCATGGGCATCTGGTACGGCCACCTCGAACGACACCATCCCGGCCGTGTTGTTCTCAGCTTGCGGGTCCTTCACGAAGGTGAACCGGGCGGCCATGCCGTGCATCTCGACAAGGGTTCGGAACACGCTCGTATCACCCTTCGATAGGTGCTTGAACGCGTCCAGATAGGCTTGCTGGAGCCCCTCGGGGATGGTCGGCAGGATCACCGCCCGGGGCCTCTCGCCGGCCACCTGACGGTTCCGTTCGGCGTCGATCAGGGACCAGCACTCGGCAATGTAGGCGGCACACTCCCGGCGGTACGGACGGCTGCTTTCCTTGGCGCTGGACGTTACCCACCCGGTCACCCCGGCGGCTGCCTCGGTGGTGATCGAGAAGGCATGGGTACTGAGTAGAACCTCGTCCCAGATGAGCAAGTCACGCGGTCCCTCTCGGGTCCGTGTTAATGACACTTGCCCTAATAATGGGAGGGTTGGGGTCATTAAATCTTCTTGACGTGACTTCGGCCGACTTGAGGCAAACCTTGGCCGGTACTGTGTCACTGCATCCCACTTCCCGGCATCACCTGTACCCCGAACCCGCTCATGGCTCACCAGCAGGACCGGGCGGCGGTCGTTCTCGGTGGTGGGCAGGACGGACCTGGGCTCCCCGGAATAGACCAGACCCACAGCAGCCGCCGGCACCCCGGCCTTGATCAGGTCGTTGTACAGGGTGATCAGTGCCTCGATCTGGTTCTGAGCGACCAGCAGGGAACGGCCGCAGAAGGGCTGGCCAACTTCCTCACCGACACCGTGCAGGGCTCGCACGAGGGCGACCACACCCTGAGTTTTGCCGGCCCCGCAGGGCAGGGGATAGGCCAGTCTTCCGGTCTCGATCTGGAATGCTTGGCTCACCATGCCTTCGAGCATCAGCGACAGGGCGCGGTCGTGGCTGTCCGATAGGGTGTTGTCGAAGTCCGTCACCATGCGGTGTCGCAGGGTGCGGATGGCGTCTTGGTGGACGCGCTGGGCGATGCTGTCAGACATGCGTTCTCCTTCCCGCAAGGGCCACTTGCAGGGCGTGTGAAGGTGGTTGTGATGGTGCCCTAGCGCCGGCCTAGCGAGCGCATGCGAGCGCTCTATGGCGCGGCTTGGCGGGCGGATGGCGTGGCGGATGGCGTGTGTTGGTAGGGCCAGCTAGGCCCCCATGAAAGGACAGTCGCCCGGACACGAACGGCCGAATATTCCAGCCGGCGTCTCAGGGTTCTTCACTAGCCCAGTCGTTAGTGGTCCGGCCCGAGCGTCTCTGGTCCTTCTAGGCTGGGACCTTTATGGTCAGCCCAGCGCCCGAGCGTCTCTAGTCCTTCTCAGCGAGTGGGTTTGTGGTAATGATCACCTCGACTGCACAAAGCGAGCACTCTGGTCCTTCTATGCTGCGGGGTTTGTGGTCAGACGGTCACGAACCGGACCTATCCAGCGGCTCTCTATCCTCTGTAACGGCAACCTTTGTTGTCTCGCCTCTCTCTATCTGAAACGGCAGGTTTTGTGGCCGGCCGACACAGGGCTCTCTAGCGGGCCTCTGCCTGTGCCTTCAGATTGAGGATCGCTCTCGCCGTCCATGCTCCTCCTCTCCTCGACCTGATACCCTCCTCGTTGAAGCGCCGGGCGATGGAGTTGAGCGATAGACCCTCACCCTCCATCTCCTCCACCATCCCAATCAAACCCTTCGCGAACACCTTGGCCGCTTCCATCGCGCCCTCAGTGCCGGCACCCGGAACAAGGTTCGCTGCACCGTTCGGATTGCCCAGCTTCACTCCCCTCGCTCGGGCCGCTGCAAGTGCCTTCGTCGTCCTATCGCTGATCGCTTCACGCTCGTGCTGGGCGACCACTGCGAGGATGCCGAAGGTGATGGTTGTCAGTTCGGGCATGTCGGCAGCGGCGACAGGTACGCCAGCCTCTTTGAGCGTGAGGAGGAACGCTGCATTCCTCGACAGCCTGTCCAGCTTGGCGACCACCAACGTTGCGCCTGTCGCCCTGCAACGTGCGAGTGCCTTGGCTAGCTGCGGCCGATCATTGTTCTTGCCCGTCTCTACCTCGACGAACTCAGGCGCGATGATCTTGCCCGCCCTCGACGCCACGAACGCTCGCACGGCCTCACGCTGGGCATCGAGCCCCAGGCCACTCTTGCCCTGACGCTGAGTTGAAACCCTGAGATAGGCGACGAATTTGGTCATGTGTATTTCCTCGAAACGAACATATCGAGGTTTTACACGACCTCTCGCATGGCTGTCAAGCAAGTGATCAGATGCCAAGTCTGTTGCGGCCTTCGATGGTGCCTGTGCTGGCCCTCGACGTGTGGCGAAGGTTGTGACGCAGTGGCCTTGAACAACAGGGCAGGGTGCCCTTGCCAGTCACCTCGGCTGGCGCTGTAGATTTCAGATTGGAAGTTTCAATGAGGGGCGTAGCACTGCTAACACTTTGAAGAAGAAGTGAGCGAGGGCTCGCCGCGTCCGCGGGCGGGGGTACGACGCGCGCACCTACTATCAATTAGGCGCAGGAAAATTTGCGGTAAAAAAATCCGAGGGTACAATCTAGGCGTGAAGGACCAACAGCAAGGGAGATGCTTCATGTCTGCTCTCTGGATCAAGCTCAACCGCGTTAAAGGCGGGCCAGTAACCGTCAACATCAACGCCGCCCTGACGATGGAGCCGCACGGGTCCGGGACATGGATCACCTTCCCGGCCAGTAGCGGCGACACCGGTGCCAATGGCGTTGCCGTCACAGAGACGGTCGATGAAATCTGGCAGAAGTGGAACGGGGAGCGGCTTCGGGGGCGGTGAGCCTGTCACTCGATAGGCATGGCATACGTGGCCCGGCTCTCCCCGCCATGACGCCACGTCACGATCACCTCACCACGCCGCCAGTCCACCGTCACTCCCGCCCACAGGCCCCTTAGAGCCGTGTTGAGGCGGCTCCTGTCGTCGCCTCGACGGAGAGCCTTGGCGGCTACCTCCACCTCCTCCATTCGCTTCCCAAGGCTCGCAGGTGACGCCTCTGCGGCTCTCCCGAGCAACAGCTTCTCACGCTCCTCCAAGGTGCCGATCTCAGCCTCGATGGTCGCCAGCTTCACTCGCACAGCTTCACTCCGGTTCCCTGATGCGATCTCCTCGGCCAACTCAGCGGCCTGATCACGCAGCACAGAGAGAGCCGTCTCGGTGTCGCTGATGGCCTTGTCTAGGCCCCTCGATCCTGACGGCATGGACCCTAGGAGGTAGTCGAGGTTGTCGAGTATGGCCTCCTCGACACGGCCCAGGTCTACCGCCCGATACTGACAGCCGCCGCCTGCTTTGGCCTTGGCACAGACCAGCTTCGGCCTGCCACCCTTAACGCCATTGCCCTTCATCACGCGCGTCATCGTGCCCCCGCAGACTGGGCAGCGAGCGAGCCCAGCGAGCATGTTGCGGATCATTCCCTTGGGTCGCCTTGTGGTGCCATTGAGGGAGCCATCGGCGGAGCCTGTCAGGGCGACAGGGGGCCGTTGCAGGGCGTTGAACGTGTCCCTGTCGATCACTGGCGGGAAGTAGCCGGGCACAGGCTCTAGGGGCTTCCGGGTCTTCCTGCCACTGGTGTAGTCGATGACATGGGGCACAAGGTCGCCCACCACTGCCGGGTTGCCGATCAGCTTGGCGACATACGATTTCTGCCAGTGCTTCGCCTTCCCGAACGTGCGGACACCATCAGCATTCAGCTTGCGTGCGATGGCCTCCTGCCCGATCCCCTTCGCTGCCATGCTGAACACTCGACGCACTACCGCCGCTTTCCTCGGGTCAGCGACCAACTTGCCGTTGGTCAGCGTGATCCATGCCGGTGTGCGAGCGGTCAGGGGCTTCTTGCCGACGCTCTTGCGCTTGTTCTCCCATGCCGCTTTGAGCCGCCGTGCCTTCGTCGTGCTCTCCTCGTTCGCCCTCGCAAAGATGAGGATGGACATGATCAAGGCCATCGGGTCGGCGTCGAGGCTCTCCTCGGTGTACTGCTTGCCATCGCTGAGAGTGACGACGGTGACGCCTTCCTCAACGATGCTCTCCAAGGTGCGAAGGGCTTTCCTTGCGGTCTGCCTGCTGATGCGGTCGAGGCTCTCGACTAGCAGGAATGAGCCCCGCTCAATGTCCCCTGAACGTACCCCGTCAAGGAAGTCTGCAAGCCGCCCTTCGGCGACGTTGCGGCCACGATAGGCGGACACGCCAAGGTCTCTGAACGTGAGCCTGTCGTCGAGGTCGAGGCCGTGTCTTAGGGCGTACTCCTCGGCAAGGGCAGTCTGTCGGCGGTAGCTATCACCTCTCGCTTGCTCCGGCGTCGAGAAGCGGAGATACGAATAGGCTTTGGGGTGGTTGCGAAGGTTCGGCTTCGCCTCACGGCCGTGTCGTGTGCTCATGGGGACCCTTCATAGCAGGTGGTCCCATAGTACACCATATGAGGAGGTTGTGGCTGCCGGCCGCGACCACCTCCAGGGCGCGCTTGGCGCTTTCCTGCCCTTTCACGTCGCGCAAATCGGGATAGCGGCCATCCTCAGCCGCCAGCGTCGCCCGCGGCGGTGCCAGCACCTGGCTTCCTTTGAAGTGGTTGATCAGCGCCAGCAGGGATGGCGCGGCAACCACCTCGCCGCATCGCGCCGCCCGTCGGCCAGCGGCATCTTCATCCTCGCCGGCAGGATCAACCGACTCGAAGCCGCCCCAGGCCGCTTCCGTGCCGCACGCCGCCGGACAGATGATGCCGCGCCCTTCACTGGCGGCGTGCACGGCCGCCGGCAGAACGCCGGCCACGGCCGTCAGCGCACCATCCAGCGCCAGCTCGCCCAGCGCCACATAGCTTTCGGCCAGATCGGGTGGGATCACGCCGATGGCGGCCATCAGGCCAAGCGCGATCGGCAGGTCGTAGTGGCTTCCTTCCTTGGCCAGGTCCGCCGGCGAGAGGTTCACCGTGATTCGCCGCGGCGGCAGCGCCAGTCCCAGCGCGGCCAGCGCCGCGCGCACACGTTCGCGGCTCTCGCCGATCGCCTTGTCCGGCAGTCCGACCAGCGCGAAGAAGGGCTGGCCGCTGGAGATTTGCACCTGCACGTCGATGGGCACCACATCGATGCCCTGGAATGCCACCGTACGCACGCGCGCCACCATTCCGCCTGCTCCATCTGCTTGATGGAACAATTATAGAACGAAATCACACGAGGAAAATATACCAATGGTTGCAAGAAGGACCCCGCTCGCGGAAGCTTCATCGTGCAGACCGGTTGTCCTGTATAGAATGGGCAGGCGATGTGGCCTGCAACGCGTCTGTTCCGCCGAACCGTCGATGGCGCCGAGGTTGAGGCCGACCTCGATCGCGCCGGCCGTGCCGGCTTCCGCCTCGCGGTCATTGGCCGTTCGGTGGCCCTGGGTGTGGTCGGCCTGTATTACGGCTATGTCCTTCACTGGCCGAGCAGCCTCTACGCGCTGCTGGGCGTGTCGGCTTTCGTTGCGCTGGGCCTGATACCCCTGACGTTGCTCGGCACGCATCACGAACGCATCTGGCATCGCTACGCACTCTTCACCGCCGATCTCGCTGTCTTTGGCGCCTATATGGCGCTTCTGCCGTTGAGCAGCGGCGATGACGTGCCGCAGAACCTCTCGTTCATGCGCGGCATCGCGCTGGTCTTCATCATCATCGCCGCATCTTTCCTGACCTTGTCACCCGCTCTCGTGCTCTGGACAGGCGCCTTCGCCGTCGCCGCGCTATGGGCTGCCACGGGATGGATCATGGCCGGCATGGAACGGGTGATCACGTGGTCGGACCTGCCGCCGGCGCCCACGCGCGAAGAATTTTTCGCCGTCGTCCTCAATCCTGACTTCTTCGCATTGCAATCGCGGGTCATGGACAGCGTCGTCATCCTGGCGGTGACCGGGATCGCCGCTCTTGCCGTGCATCGGGCGCGCGATGTGGTGCGGGCACGCGCCGCTGCCGAGCACCAGCGCAATCGCGTGCAGCGGCTGTTCGGGCAATACGTGCCCGAACAGGTTGCCGCGGCCCTGATTGCGTCGGGCGAAACGCTGGCGCCACAGACACGGCAGGCAAGCGTTCTGTTCGCGGACATCAAGGATTTCACGCGGCTGGCGGAGTCACTGGCGCCTGCCGACCTGATCAGCCTGCTGAACCGCTTCTTCGACGCTGCGGCGGCGCTGGTTGCGGAGCATGGAGGCGTGGTGATCAACTTCGTGGGCGATGCCATGATCATCGCTTTCAATGCACCGCTGCCGGCCACCGACCATGCCGCCAGGGCCGTGGCCGCCGCACGGGCGCTTCTCAATCTGGCGCATGCCCGTGAATTCGACGGCCAGAAGCTCGCCCTGCGCATTGGTGTCGCCAGCGGCCCGGTCGCGGCCGGCAGCGTCGGCGGCGCCGGCAGGCAGACCTACACGATCTATGGCGACACCGTGAACCTGGCGCAGCGCCTGCAGGTGATGACAAAGGATCTGGCCACGGATTGCCTGATCTGCGACGCCACCCGTGCGGCTGCCGGCGGTTCCGGCCACGGGATCATCGCGAACGGCACCCTGCCGGTGCGCGGCCGCGAGCAACCGGTCGCGGTGTTCGCGCTCGCACCAGCCGTCGCCGCTGCCTGATACGAGCTTCCTTCTCCCGCCAAACAACCTTCCCCCGGAGGGGGAAGGTGCCCGAAGGGCGGAAGGGGGATGCTGCAACACGTGCGGTGTCTCGCAATTGACGCCATGTTTGTTGAGGCATCCCCCTTCCGGCGCTGGCGCGCCACCTTCCCCCTCCGGGGGAAGGTCTATGAAGACGCGAATGCGCCGTCCGTGGGTCATTGGCCGGAGAGAGTTTCTGCCGTAGGACTCCTTGATCCTCATGTCCGATGACGATGCACTAACACCTGATCGTCGCCCCGCAAACTTGCGGGCAAGTCCAGAGCTGCGCTCCTGGCCTTCGGCGCGGACACCGTCGGCCCGTGCGATCGGGCGCCGCAATGCGCTCTCCGGAATCACCGGTGTTGCGCTCTTCTCGCTGACAATTGCGCTTCCGCGACCTGCTGGTGAACACAGTCACAGGCCTGGCAGCCATTCAAGGCCCAGGCATCTGGATCTTGTCGTGGCGCATACCGGCGAAGTCTTCAGCGGCACGATCGGCGAAGGCGAGCGCCATGACGCACGCAAGCTCGCCCGTCTCAACCGGCTCCTGCGGGACTATTCGACGGGTGAGGTGAAGGCAATCGATCCGCGGCTGTTCGATATCCTGTGCGACGTGCAGGCGCATATCCGGCAACCCCTGCGAATCCTGAGTGGCTATCGCTCGTGGCGCACGAACCGCTTCCTGCACATCGTGGGCTTCGACGTCGCCGAGCACAGCCTGCACGTCGCGGGCAAGGCGATTGACTTCATGGTGCCCGGCGTACCGGCGGCAGCTCTTGCCGACGTGGCACGGCAGTGCGGCGCCGGCGGAATCGGCGTCTATCGCTCAGGCTTTATCCACGTCGATACAGGTACGCGCCGCAACTGGACGGGTGACTAGGCCAGTACGCTCCTTCGGCTACGCCAGCGCTTCTTCTTTCAGGATCACCGCTTTATCACGACGAAGCCGCACGCACGCCACAGTGCGGCCGTGCCATCCGATGCCTTGGAGTTTTTCCCGCGTATCGGACGATCACGACTTGCGATGTGTGGCGCTCGATGAACACCATCTCAACGCGCAATGCGCTGCGGCGACGGGCAGCGATGGCAGGCCTTTCCGGCGCAACTTTGTCACTGGCTCTTGGCGTTCCGGCGGCAGCCCGCGGCCCTTCCGTGCGGCCGGAAAGCATGCGTTCGGCGCTCGGTCCCGGGCGTCTGGACCTGCTCGTCGTCCATACAGGCGAAACCTTCTCGGACGTCTTCGCCGACGGCGGTGGCTACGACCAGCGGCGGCTGGCCAAGCTCAACAGGCTGCTGCGCGACTTCCGCACCGGCGAGGTGAAGTCGATCGATCCCGCCTTGTTCGACATGCTGGCGCGCGTGCAATCGCAGGTCGGCCAGCCTTTGCGCATTCTCAGCGGCTACCGCTCGCGCGAAACCAACCGCATGCTGCATATGGCCGGATTCGATGTCGCCGAGCACAGCCTGCACATCGCGGCCAAGGCTGTCGACTTCATGGTGCCTGGCGTTCCGGCGGCGCGGCTGGGCGAGATCTGTCGCCATTGCGGCGCCGATGGCGGGCTCGGCATCTACCGCTCCGGCTTCGTGCACATCGACACGGGCGCGCGGCGGAACTGGTCTGGCGACTGACCGCTTCGGTAAAGGCCGTGCTCAGCGGAAGCCGCACTCCTGGCGGCTGGCGCCCGCCGTTGCCCAGCGCTTGCCGTCACGGAAGCAGCCGTCGGCCCACTGGCCGCTGAACACCTCGCGGTTGCGGTTGGTTCTTGTTCCGGTGCCGTGCGCCTTGCCGTCGCGCCATTCGCCTTCGTAGCGGTCGCCGTTCGCCCAGATGTAGACGCCGCGGCCGCTTTCCTTGCCCTCGCTGTACTCGCCTTCGTAGCGGTCGCCGTTGGCCAGGGTGCGCACGCCCTGTCCATGCAGGTTACTGTTGCGGAACTGGCCCTGGTAGCGGCTGCCATCGGGCCATGTATAGACGCCGTTGCCGCTGAAGTTCCCTTCCCGGTACTCGCCCTCGTAGCGGGCGCCGTCCGGCCATGTCTGGACGCCGCGGCCGGTGCGATAGCCGTTCTCGAAATCGCCCTCGTAGCGGCTGCCGTCCGGCCAGCTATAGACGCCCCGGCCATGCGGCTTGCCGCGCTGCATCTCGCCGTCGAAGCGTTCCGTGGGCCTGCCGTTCTCGAACCACTGAAGGACGCCGTAGCCGTGCGCGTAGCCGGCCTGGCATGCGCCGCTCCAGGTGATCGATTCGGAGGGCTGGGGCTCGGGGTTCCACACCCTGCACCGTGTGCGCGGGTCGGCTATGGAGTTCGCGGCCTGCTGCGGCTGCGCGTGCGCCACTGCGGGCGCGAGGAGGAGCAGAATTGCCAGCGCTGTGCGTTTCATGATGCCTCGCCAGCGAATTACAACGCGCCGCAGCGCTATTCGTTGCTCGAAAGCGGCGAATTTTCACCAGGAGCGGAAAAGCGGTACACTGCGCCTCCGGGCGGAAGGAGGCAGGATGGGACGCAAGGCCGCCGCCGTGGCATGTGCCGTGCTGGTTGGTGTGGGCGCGTCCGGCTGGCGCGTGTTGGCGCACGACGATCACGACTGGATCCGCAAGGGCGGTTACCGGAGCCCGCTCACCAACGAATGGTGCTGCGACAAGGACGACTGCGTGCCGATACCAGCCGACCATGTGTCGCCGACCGCGCCCGGCTGGCTGATTGTACCAACGGGCGAGGTCGTTCCCTACATCGACACCCTGCCCAGCGAGGACGGCCGCTTCTGGCGGTGTCATCAGCCCAATGGCGTACGACGCTGTTTCTTCGCGCCGCCCGGGGTGAGCTGACTTACGCGTGCAGATGGCAGGCCACGGCGCGGCCGCTGCCCAGATCCCGCAGGGGCGGATCCTCGGTCCGGCACTTGTCCATGGCGTGCGGGCAGCGCGGATGGAACCGGCAGCCCGGCGGCGGGCGCAGCGCGCTCGGCACTTCGCCGGAAATGATCTGCTGCGGGCGGGTGGCTTCCAGCGCCGGGTCGGGAATCGGTACGGCTGCGAGCAGCGCCTGCGTGTAGGGGTGCAGGGGCTCCCTGTAGAGCTGGTCGCGCGTGGCAATCTCAACGATGCGGCCCAGGTACATCACGGCAATGCGGTTGCTGATATGGCGCACCACTGACAGGTCATGGGCGATGAACAGGTAGGTCAGCCCCAGCCGCTCCTGCAGCTCCATGAACAGGTTTACGACCTGCGCCTGGATCGAGACGTCAAGCGCCGACACCGGTTCGTCACAGATGATCAGGCCGGGATTCAGCGCCAGCGCCCGTGCGATACCGATACGTTGCCGCTGCCCGCCTGAGAACTCGTGCGGATAGCGTTCAGCCATGTCCGGCAGCAGGCCAACCATGCGGATCAGCTCGGCGACGCGTTCCCGGTACTTCCGGCGGTCGCCCGCGAGGCCGTGCACCACCAACGGCTCGCCCACGATATCGCCCACGCTCATGCGGGGATCGAGTGAGCCATAGGGATCCTGGTAGACCATCTGCATGCGGCGGCGAACCTTGCGCATGCGCGCCTTGTCGTGGCCGGCGATGTCCTCGCCTTCGAAGACGATGCGGCCGGCTGTCGGCTTCAGCATGCGCAGGATGGCAAGGCCGGTCGTGGATTTGCCGCAGCCGCTCTCGCCCACCAGGCCCAGCGTCTCGCCGCGGTCGACGGCAAAGGAGACGCCATCGACCGCCTTCACGGTGGCGACCTGTTTCTGGATCACAACGCCCTTCATGACGGGGAAATGGACCTTCAAGTCCTCCACGCGCAGCAGGGGGCCGTTGGCCGCTGCATCGCGCATACCCGGAGCCGACGCGGCGGTATTCGTCAGGGTGTCAGGCATCGACAAAGCAAGCCCTGTAGTGCCGCTCACCCACGGCTTCGAGCGGCGGGCACTCGGTCCGGCAGCGGTCGGTGGCATCCTTGCAGCGCGGCGCGAAGGCGCATCCCGGCGGCAGGTTGGCGAGATCGGGCGGCTGCCCTTCGATCGGCACCAGTCGAAGGCCGGTGTCACCGTCGAGGCGCGGGATCGAGGCCATCAGGCCGCGGGTATAGGGATGGCGGGGCCTGGTGTAGAGCTCCAGCGCCGGCGCCGTCTCGACGATGCGCCCGCCATACATCACCACGACGCGGTCGGCATAGCGGGCGACCACGCCCAGATCGTGCGTGATCAGGATCAGGGCGGAATTGGCCTCGCGCGTCAGCCGCTTGAGCAGCGCCAGAATCTGCGCCTGGACCGTGACGTCGAGCGCCGTCGTGGGCTCATCGGCAATGATGAGCTTGGGATTGCAGGCAAGCGCCATGGCGATCATGACGCGCTGGCGCATGCCCCCGGAGTACTGGTGCGGATAGGAATTGAGCCGGCTGCCCGCGTCAGGGATCGCGACCCGCGACAGCAGCTCCTTCGCCTTGTCGAGCGCTGCCGCCCACGAAATCTTGCGGTGCAGGTTGACCGGTTCGCCAACCTGCATGCCGACCGTCAGCGCCGGGTTGAGCGAGGACATCGGCTCCTGGAAGATCATGGCGATGCTGTCGCCGCGTACAGCGCGTATCGCGGCATCATCGAGCTTCAGTAGATCGCGGCCGTCGAACAGGACTTCGCCCTGCTCGATGCGTCCGGGCGGATCGGGGATCAGGCGCAGGATCGACAGCGCCGTAACGCTCTTGCCTGATCCCGACTCGCCGACGATGGCCACCGTCTCGCCGGCGGCCACGTCGAAGGACACGCGATCGACCGCAACCACCTTGCCCCGTTCGGTGCGGAAAGTGGTGACGAGATCGCGGACCTGCAGAAGCGGCGGCGCTGTCTTTGTCGGTCCCGCCGCACGCTGCCTGACGATGCCCTCTACAGCCGCAGCCACGCCTAGTACCCCATTTTCTTCTTCATCTCCTGATCGAGCCAGATGCGGGCGTAGATCGGTCCAGGGCGCACCGCACCGGCGCGCAGCTCTCCATTGTAGTTCTTCACCCACGGCCACCACGCCGTGTAGACATAGGGCGTCGGCAGCCAGATATAGGGCGCCTTGTCGAGGATCTCGCGCGTCATCTCCTTGAGCATCTCCTGGCGCTTCTCCTCGTCGCGCGTGCGGTAGACCTCGAACATCTTCTTGTCGAAGGCCGGGTCCGACCAGCCCGACGGATTCCACTGCTGCCCCGTCGTGAAGCTCTTGCGGATGGTGGTGGTCGGGTTGGTGTGGCCGTTGTTCATGAAGTAGCCGGCCGTCATGGTGCGCGAGGTCATCGCCGACAGGAAGGCAGCATATTCCATCGGCTGGATTTCCAGCTTCACGCCGATCTGCTCGAGGTAGGCCGCGATCAGCGGCAGCAGCTCCATGTGGTCCGGACTGCAGGAACAGACCTGGACCTTGAAGCTGAAGTTCTTCGGTACGCCCGCCTCGTCGAGCAGCTTGCGCGCCTTCCTGGGATCGTAGGTGAACAACTCCTGGATCGACGCCGGCATCTTCTCCAGCGGCTCGTAGTAGCCGATGTAGTCGGGATGCATCGGATAAGCGAACAGCTCGGCATTGCCGTTGTAGTAGGCCTTCACGATCTCCTGCTTGTTGACCGCCATGTTGAGCGCGCGTCGCACGCGCACGTCATCGAACGGCTTCTGGTTGACCTGGAAGGCCATGAAGGTGCCGCTCATGTTCAGCCAGCGCGACCATTTGAGCTGGGGTGCGCTCTTCTTCAGGCTGTCGACGTTCTGCCAGCGGATTGCCTCGAGGATGTCGAGCTTGCCGGTGCGCAGGGCGGTGATAAACGTCGCCTCGTCCTTGATCGTGCGGTAGACGAGCTTGTCGACGAACGGCAGCTTGTATTCGGCGTCGCCCAGCTTCACCTTGTCCCAGTAGCCGGGATTCTTCGTATAGGTGTTGGAGTTTCCCTGGACGAAATCCGTCAGCATGAACGGGCCAGTGCCGTTGGCGTTCTTCCAGTTGGCAATGCCGGCGTCCACCACTTCCTTCGGGTAGATGCCCGAGAAATAGCCCCAGCCGAAGCGGTAGTCCCATTCGGCGAAGAAATCCTTGAAGGTGAAGACCACCGTGTGGCTGTCCGTGGCCTCGACTTTCTCGACGTGGTCGAAGTAGGTCAGGATTTTCTTGGGACTCTTGTCGAGGCGGTTGAACGAGTAGACGACATCGTCGGCCACCAGCTCGCGCGCCTTCATCACACCCGGCTTTTCCGGAAACATGATGCCCTTGCGCAGCTTGACCTCGATGCGCAGCGGGTTGTCCTTCCACTGCCAGCTTTCCGCCAGCTCGCCGCGGATGGCATCGCTCGGCAGCCAGGCATCAGCGTAGAAGGCGTGCTTGCCGCCGTGCTTCTTGCTCTTCGAGAGGTCGGCGGCGAAGAGCTGCTCGTAGAACTGGCCGGTGTCGTGGTTCTGCTTCCAGTTCCAGTCGGCGGGATCCCACGACAGGGCCGACAGGGTCACATAGACCGTGCCGACCTCCAGCGTGCCGCCGTACCGGGGTTTCTCCGGCGCCTGTGCCGCGGCGCCCGCCGACAAACCCAGTGCCAGCGCCCCTGCCGCGAGGCCAGTGCCCAACTTCCCGATGCTCATCTCACCCTCCCTCCTGGATCGCTCACCGGCTGCCGCGCATGCGCGGATCGAGCAGATCGCGCAGCGCATCGCCGAACATGTTGGTCGCGTACACCACCACCGTCAGACAGAGGCCGGGCGCCAGCGCCAGCCACGGACCCTGGTACATGAAGGTGCGGCCGGCGCCTGACAGCATGCCGCCCCAGGTCGGCGCCGGCGGCGGCACGCCAAGGCCAAGAAACGACAGGCCGGACTCGACCAGGATCACCACGCCCACGCGTGTCGTGAAGAGCACGATGACCGGCGGCATGACGTTGGGCAGGATGTGACGCCAGAGGATGCGGAACGTCGATGCGCCAGTCGATTGCGCGGCGTGCACGTACATATTCTCGCGGACAGACACCACGGCACTGCGGATGATGCGCGAGCCGGCAATGCCGAACAGCAATGCCAGCGTGCCGATGATCTGGGGCATGCCCGGACCGAGGACCGAAACCACGACGATCAGGATGATCAGATCGGGGAAGCTCATCCACGCATCGACGAAGCGTTGCGCGACGAGATCGAACTTGCCGCCGAGATAACCGGTGAGAATGCCCAACACCACGGAGATGATGGTGGCCAGGCCCGCGGCGCAGAAGCCGATGATCACCGAGAGCTGTGCGCCATAGAGGCAGCGCGAGAACATGTCGCGCCCGAGATTGTCGGTACCGAACGGATGCTGCCATGACGGCGGCTTCAGCCGGTTGAGCGGGCTGATCTGGTTCATGCCGTAGGGCGCCAGCACGTCGGCAAACAGCCCGCAGAACAGGAACAGCACGAAGATCACGGCGCCGGCCGCGCCCAGCGGTTTCTCGCGGAACAGGCGGATCACGAAGCGCACGAAGGCGCCATGCCGCCGGGGCGATGCGGTGACGACGGCGGTATCGGCCACGCTGGCCATCAGCGGTACCTCACCTTGGGATCGAGCAGGCCGTAGCTGAGATCGACGATCAGGTTGATGAGCATGACGGCGACACCGACGATCAGGAACACGCCCGTGATGATGGGATAGTCGCGCTGGCTCACCGCGTCGATCAGCAGCAGGCCCATACCGGGTATCACGAAGATCTGCTCGAGGATGACGGCACCGCCGATCAGCAGCGGGGCCTGCAGGCCGATCAGCGTCACCACGGGAATGAGCGCGTTACGCAAGGCGTGGCGCACGACCACCAGCTTCTCGTCGAGGCCCTTGGCCCAGGCAGTGCGCACATAGTCCTGGCGCAGCACTTCCAGCATCATCGTGCGGGTCAGCCGCATCGTCACCGCCGACAGGGCGCAACCCAGAATGATGGCCGGGATCGCCATTTGCCCCAGATTGCGCAGGGGATCCTGGCTGAAAGGCACAAACTTCACGTCAGGCGACCAGCCCCACCAGATGGCCGGGAACACCATCACCATGGTGCCCAGCCAGAAGCTGGGTACCGCCAGCATCAGGATCGAGAAGGAGCGCGCGATATAGTCGCCGGGCGTGTCCTGGCGGATCGCGGAGTAGACGCCGATCGGAATGGCCACGGCCAATGCCACCAGCAGGGCCAGAAATCCGAGCTCGAACGTGATCGGCAGCCGCGTCAGCAACTCCTCCGACACGGGCGAATTCTGCCAGAGCGACTTGCCGAAATCGCCCTCAATCAGGATGGCGTAGATCCAGCGGAAATACTGCGTGTACATGGGCTGGTCGAGCCCGAGCGCCGCCTCGAGCTGCTCGCGTGATTTCTTGCCGGCGGCAATGTCGTTGGACGACAGCATCAGGTCGATGATGTCGCCGGGGATAAGCCGTACCGTGACGAAGACAATGACGCTGGCGAAGAACAGCGTGGGGATGAGGGCCAGCAGCCGGCGCGCGATATAGGCCTGCATCTCAACTGGCCTCTGCCGCCATTCCATTGGCGGCGCGCACGCGACGGCGCCGGGGCAGCCGCGCCGACGTCCGCCCGGAGGCGTCCGCCGCGGGCTCGGCACGCAGGGCGGCCATCGCCGAAATCATGTGATCGCGCGAGGCTTCCAGCAACGCGCGGCCGGCGCGTTCCGCACGTGCCGCATCGCGGTTCCTGACTGCCCGCAGCAGGTCGCTCCAGAAGCGGGTGGATTGCTGGCGGCGTGCCCGGGTCGTGAAATCGAGCGGCGTTTCGCACCACGCCATGCGCCACAGAGCGCGGCTGTTCAGCTCCTCAAGCATCCGCAGCAGCACCCGGTTGCCACTGAACTGGGCCAGCAGGCGCTGCGTGTCTCCGGCGATCCTGGCATGTTCCAGCGGGCTGAGGTCCATGGTCTCAGCCGAGCGGCGCATCCGCGCCACCTGTCCGGCCAGACGGTCGATGAGCTCCGGCACCGCGTGCTCGGTGGCCTGTCGCGCCGCCAGGCCCAGCAGCACGGCACGGACGCTGAACAGCGCCGCGAGGTCCGCCGGGTCGAAAGGCCGCACGCGCGCGCCATGGCGCGGAACGATCTCGACGAATCCACGGCGCTCGAGGATGCGGAACGCTTCGCGCACCGGCCCCCGGCTGACGCGATAGAGATCGGCGAAATGCTCTTCCTTCAGGCGGAGGCCCGGCGGGTATTCGCCGTTCATGATCTGATGACCAAGGTGGTCGGCGATCTGCTGCGGCAGGGGCAGGGAACAAATTGGCGTGCCGTCGGAATCGGCGGAAGGATGCAGCCCTCGCTGCAGCGCCGGCTGGCCGGCGTCAGGCCGTTCGATTGATGCGCGCGTCACCCGACGCGCCGGTACCCTGGCCGGCTGCGCGTCCACGTCATCCTCCCGGTCTGCGCTCTTGGCGGCGCTTCGCGTACGACGGCAGCATTTGCGAAAGCACGCGGAAAACTGTCAACAAAAAACAAACCACAGACTCCGCATCGTGATCGCACGCGCTGCGGGAGGGCTGCGTTGCCGGTACACCGGCCCTCTGCGCCTGCCGATTGACTGCGCCTGGCCTTCACCCCGATTCTGCCCGACCGGCGCATCGATGTGGGGATAGCGAAAGTGCGTGACAGCGAAGAGGCGTTGCCTGACGGGTTTCTGCCGCTCGCCGGGGTGCGGGTACTCGACGTCAGCTCGTTCATTGCGGCGCCGGCGGCGGCCACTGTGCTGGGCGACTGGGGTGCCGACGTCATCAAGGTCGAGGGCCCCGAGGGCGATCCCAACCGGTTCATGGTCAACGGTACGGCAAGCTATCCGCCCAGCCAGGTGAATTACGCCTGGCATCTCGATGGCCGCCACAAGCGCTCGGTGGTCCTCGATCTCAAGCAGCCACGGCCACGTGCGGCGCTCGACCGCCTGATCGCGACGGCGGATGTGATGATCTGCAACTTCCCCCATGCCGTGCGCGAGCGACTGCGGCTGCGCTACGAGGACGTCAAGGCGATCAATCCCCGCCTGATCTACGCGTCGTTGACCGGTTACGGCGAAGCCGGTCCGGACCGCGACCGGCCGGGGTTCGATACCACCGCCTATTTTGCGCGTTCGGGCCTGTTCGATGCGCAGCGCTACGAAGGCGGACCGCCCGGCACATCGGTTCCGGCGCAGGGTGACAGGGCAACGGCGATCACGCTCGTATCTGCCATCCTCATGGGACTGATCCACCGGATGAAAACCGGTGAAGGCAGCAGCGTCAGCACCTCTCTTCTGGCCAACGGCATATGGTCGTGCGGCATCATTGCCCAGGCGGCCCTTGTCGGCGCCTTCCTGCCGCCGCGCCCGCCGCGCGAGCGGCCGCGCAGTGCGCTCGCCAATCTCTACCGCACCGGCGATGACCGCTGGATCCAGCTCGTGGTGGTGCGCGAGGACAAGCTGTGGCCGAATCTCTGCCGCGCCATCGGGCGGCCTGATCTTGAAGGCGATGCGCGTTTCGCGACCACCGCGGCGCGGCGGGCCCCGGCAGCGGAGCTGGCGGCGATTCTCGCCGACATCTTCGCCGCAGGCACCTATGAGGACTGGCGCAAGGCATTGGCAGCCGCCGATGTGACCTTCGGTGTGATCAGCCGTGTGCAGGACCTGCCGGAAGACGAGCAGGCGGTCCATGCCGGCGCAATCGTCGAGTCGGCCAATCCTGAAATGCCGCGCACGATCGGCAATCCTGTTCATCTGAGCTTCGCCAGGGCCAGGCGGGCGACACCTGGGCCGGCGCTGGGCGAACACACTGCCGAGATCCTGCGGGAGGCCGGTCTTTCCGAGGAGGAAATCACGGCCCTGGAGGAGCGCACGTGAGCGACGACGAGATGCCACTCGATGCGGAACTGCCGCTCGCCGGCCTCCGAGTGCTCGACGTCAGCTCCTTCATCGCCGCGCCGGCGGCCGCGGTCGTGCTGGGAGATTTCGGCGCCGACGTCATCAAGGTCGAGCAGGGAACGGGCGATCCGCACCGCAACAGCTATCAAAGCCCCAACTATCCGAAAAGCGACGTCAACTTCGTGTGGCAGCTTGACGGCCGCAACAAGCGCTCGGTGGCGCTCGACCTCAAGCATCCCGCCGGACGTGCTGCGCTTGACCGGCTCATCGCACGGGCCGACGTGATGATCGTCAATTTCCCGCTGCCGGTGCGGGAGCGGCTGCGCCTGCTGTACGAAGATGTCAGCACGGTCAATCCGCGGCTGATCTATGCATCGCTCACCGGCTATGGCGAGACCGGTCCCGACCGGGACATGCCGGGCTTCGACGTCAACGCATACTTTGGCCGCTCGGGCATCCTCGATGCCCAACGACAGGAGGGCGGACCGCCGGGCTTTTCGCTGCCGGCGCAGGGCGACCGCTGCGCCGCGATGACCATCGTCGCTGCCATCCTGCTCGGGCTGCGCCGCCGCGACCGCACCGGCAAGGGCGGCTGGGTGGGAACTTCGCTCTACGCCAATGGCATATGGTCCAACGGCACGCTGGCGCAGGCCGCGCTGGTCGGCGCATTCGTGGCGCCGCGCCCGCCGCGCGAGAAGCCGCGTAATGCGCTCATGAACATTTACCGCACGCGCGATGACCGGTGGATCCAGCTCACACTGGTGCGCGAGGAAAAAACCTGGGAACGGCTATGCCGGGCCCTCGAGCAGCCTGACCTTGTCGCCGATCCGCGTTTTGCTACCCGCGAGGCACGCCGGGAAAACAGCGCGGCGCTGACGGCGCTTCTCGACGCGGCGTTTGCCGCACGCGCCTGGGTCGAGTGGCGGCCCGTGCTGCGCGCGCACGAGATCACGTTCGGCGTCATCGAGCGGCTTCAGGAGTTTCCCGACGACGAGCAGGCACGCCATGCCGGCATCATCGCCGAAACGACGGCCACGGACGTGAAGCGCACCATCAACAACCCCGTGCGCCTCGGCTTTGCCCGGCCGCGCCAGGCCGGACCGCCACCTGCCGTCGGCGAGCACACCGACGCTGTCCTGCGCGAAGCCGGGCTATCAGACGCAGAGATCGCCGCGCTGCGCGCAGACGGCGCCATCGGCTGATGCGGCCGGCACACTCGCCCGGCCGCATTTTCCAAGCCCTTCGCCGGGGGCGCGCCACTCCAGTGGCGCCGGCGGCGTGCTAACGCCGCCATCATGCCGTCTTGCGCACACGATGCGGTCGCCCTCCGCTTCGCTGTGGGCGATGCGCCACTGGAGTGGCGCGCCCCCGGCAAGGCATGATGCCGTGCAGTTTGAGAAATGCGGGCTAGCTGCCGGCTTCCGGGGCGCCGCGCTCGCGTTCGGACCGCTGCTCGACCGGCTTCTCGATATGGGTCAGGTTATAGGCGGTGTTGACCAGCGCGATATGCGAGAAGGCCTGCGGGAAATTGCCGACCTGCCGCTGGCGCACGACGTCATACTCCTCGGCCAGCAGACCCACATCGTTACGCAGCGACAGCAGGCGCTCGAACAGGCGGCGCGCATCGTCGTAGCGCTTCATCAGCACGTAGGCATCGGCGAGCCAGAAGCTGCAGGCGAGGAACACCCCTTCGCCCGGTGGTAGCCCATCGGCCGATGCGGTGGTGTCGTAGCGGAGCACGAAGCCGTCGACCAGAAGATGCCGCTCGATCGCCTCGACGGTGCCGCGGATACGGGGATCGTCCGCCGGCAGGAAGCCGACGGCCGGTAGCAGCAGCAGGCTGGCATCGAACTCCCTGGTGCCATAGGCGCGCACGAAGCTGCCAAGCTGCGGATCGAAGCCGTTGCGACAGACATCCTCGTGGATCACCCTGGCGAGTTTGCGCCAGCGCTCCGTCGGCGCGTCGAGCCCGAACGTCTCGGCGCCGCGGATTGCCCGATCGACAGCAACCCAGGCCATCACCTTCGAGAAGGTGAAATGCTCCGGGGCGTCGCGGACCTCCCACAGGCCCGCATCCGGCTGGTCCCAGATCGTGGCCAGATGTTCGATCAGCGCGCGCTGTACGGCCCAGGCGGCCTCGCCACTTTCCAGCCCGCCACGCCGCGCCAGGTGCAAGGCGTCCATCACCTCGCCGTAGACGTCGATCTGGAGCTGATTGTGCGCGGCATTGCCGATGCGAACTGGCGACGAGCCTTCATAGCCCGGCAGCCATCCGACCTGCCATTCCGTCAGCCGCCGTTCGCCGCCCACGCCGTACATGATCTGCATCTGCGCGGGTGCGCCGGCGATGGCGCGCAGCAGCCACGCTCGCCACGCCCGCGCTTCCTCGTAGTAGCCCGCATCCATCAGGGCGAGCAGGGTGAGCGTGGCGTCGCGTATCCAGCAGAAGCGATAATCCCAGTTGCGCGGCCCGCCCAGCCGTTCCGGCAGTGATGTCGTTGGCGCGGCAACTATGCCGCCGGTAGGCTCATAGATCAGCGCCTTGAGCGTGATCAGCGAGCGCTTGACCGCGTCGGACCATTCACCAGCCAGGGCGCACTGCGCCGCCCATTCCTTCCAGAATTTCTCGGTTTCGGCCAGCGCCGCGCGCGGGCTGGTCGGCGGCCGCGAAACCGGAAGATGCGACGGGCTGTACGTCAGCACGAACGGGATGATGTCGCCCCGACAAACCACGAAGTCGGCAACCGTCCGGTAGTCCTCTCCCCGCAATGCTACGGGCGTGCGCAGCAGCACCATGTCCGGCCCCGACACGGCGCGCAGGGTGCCGTCCTCCATACGGGTTACCCATGGGACGGTCGCGCCGTAGCCGAAGCGCAGCACGAGTTCGAGGTGCACGGGTACACGCCCCTCCTCGCCGATGACCATTCTGACGACTGCTGCCTCCGGATCTCGCGGCGTCATGAAATCCACGATCGTGATGACGCCGTTTTCGGTCGTGAAGCGCGTCTCGAGAATCAGCGTGTCCTCGCGATACCGCCGGGACACGCGGGCAGGCTCGGCGGGCGCGATAAGCCAGCGGCCGTGATCGCGTGTACCCAGCAGCGCGGAAAAGCAGGCGTCTGAATCAAAGCGTGGCAGGCAAAGCCAGTCGATCGAGCCATCGCGCCCGACCAGGGCCGCGGTCTCGCCATCGCCGATCAGCGCGTAATCCTCGATCCTGAGTGCCACGACAGAATCTCCGCGTCGACAGACCAATTCAGTGGCAACGACGGGAGGTGCACAACGGTTGCGGTTATCTCAGAGCATGACGGCCACGAAAGAAACGCCGGCGACCGGGGAGGCAGCGGTCGCCGGCGGGGACGGCGCGGGGGAGTGGGATGTCAGGCCGTCCAGAAGGGCTTGCTGGCTTCGTAGGAGATCACGCCCGGATCGATGCCGAGGTCGCGGGCATCGCGCTCGGTCAGGCGGGCGAGCTCGGCGCGGTCCCTGGCGCGCTGCCGCCAGAGTCGTACGGTTGCAACGATCCGCGTAAACACGCCGCCGTATGCGGCGTCATGCGCCTTCGAGGCATGGTCGAAAGTGGCGTATGCCATATCGCGTCTCCTTGTCCCGGCAGTGGCCGCATTCAGGCTGACGAGGGCTCCAACGGATGAGTTTACCTTGTGCCGAAAGTGGCGTCCGGGTGTCGGGTCGATGCGGCGGATATGAACCCGGCAGCCACTCTTTACAAACGACGATGGGTCGGGGCAGGATAAGAAAACCTCATGAATCTGGCGTACCGCCGGGAGCCGTCAATGCGTCGTTCACTGCCACCGCTTAATGCCTTGCGGGCCTTCGAGGCCGCCGCCCGCCATCTCTCGTTCACCGATGCGGCCGACGAGCTTGCGGTGACGCAGGCGGCCATCAGCCATCAGATCCGCGGCCTCGAAGAGCGCATGGGTCTGAAGCTGTTCATCAGGCGCAACCGCGAGATCCTGCTGAGCGAGGCCGGCCAGGCCTACCTGCCTGGCGTGCGCCAGGCCTTCGACCTGCTGCACGATGCAACGGAGCGCCTGCTGAAGACCGATGCCAGCGGGCCGCTCACCGTGACAACAACAGCGTCGTTCGCGACCAAATGGCTGGTGCCGCGGCTGGGCTCGTTCCAGCAGCAATATCCCGACATCGATGTGCGCATCTCGACCAACACGACGCTGATCGATTTTTCGCGCGACGACGTGGACATGGGCATCCGCTATGGCCGCGGCCAATGGCCTGGCGTCGCCGCCGAGCGGCTGGTCGCGGAGGATATCTTTCCCGTCTGCAGCCCCGGCCTGCTCAAGGGACCGAAGGCGTTGCGCCGCCCGTCCGACCTCAAGGGCCACACCCTGCTGCACGTCTCCACGTGGCGCGACGACTGGCAGGTCTGGCTGACAGCGGCGGGCGTGAAAAGTGTCGATCCCACCCGCGGCCTGAAGTTCGACTTCGCGCTGGCCGCCATCCAGGGCGCCATCGACGGGCTGGGGGTCGCGCTGGGCCGCGGACCGCTGGTCGAAGCCGACCTCAAGGCCGGCCGGCTGGTGGCACCGTTCGACGTCAAGCTGCCGAGCGACAGCGCGTACTACGTGGTGGCGCCGGCCGAACGCCTGCGCCGCCCCAAGATCAAGGCGTTCGTGACCTGGCTGCGCGACACCGTCGCCCGGGAGAAGGCGCCGGGCTAGTGTCCGGGCATTCGCTGTCGGAGAACCGCTTCATGGTGAGCTTGTCGAACCATGAAGCGGTCCGCACTGCCGCGCTGCAGCGCCTTCATGGTTCGACAAGCTCACCATGAAGGCTAATTCGACTACGGCGAGCCGGGTAGTCAGGTTCGCATGTGGCGCTGCGTTGCCCCACGGTGCTGATGACAGAAGCTCGGCCATAATATTTGCATTTACAAATATCATGAGCGGGCTCATGCTGCACCGATTGAAAAGGGAGGATCGGTCATGGCGCTCGATTTCGGCTATTTCACGCTGAGCGACAATCGCTATCCCGACAATCCGCGCAGCGCCGAGCAGTTCCTGAAGGACATCTACGCCGAGGCACTGTGGGCCGAAACGGTGGGCATGCACTCCGCCTGGATCGGCGAGCATCACTTCAACCTGCTGGGCGTCAATGCATCGCCCATCGCCATGCTGGCCCAGATTGCGGGCGCCACGCGGCGCATCCGGTTGGCGCCGGCCGTGTCGCTGCTGCCGGTGCATCATCCGCTGCACGTCGCCGAGGAATGGGCGACGCTCGATCTGCTGTCCGGCGGGCGGGTCGATTTCGCCGCCGGCCGCGGCTATGACCGCCTGGAGTACGGTCCCTTCCAGGCGCCGTTCGAGGACTCGGCCGAGCTCTTTGCGGAGGGGCTGGAAGTCGTGTGGCGCGCCTGGACGGAGCCCGGCAAGTGGTCGCACAAGGGCCGCTTCTACCAGTTCGACGATATCGAGGTGCGGCCGAAACCGGCGCAGAAGCCGCTGCGCCCGTATGTCGCCTGCTTCTCGCGTCCGTCGATGGAGCTGGCGGCGCGCAACGACTGGAACATCATCTACGCGCCGTTCGCGGCCGCCATGGTCTATGGCTCGCTGGCGGATGCGGTGCGGACGTATCGTGAGGAGTGCGAGACGAAGTTCAGTCGCGCGGCGCGGCGCGCGATGTGCTCCTACTTCGTGCATGTGGCGTCCACACCCGAGGAAGAGCGTTACGGCAAGGAAACGCTGATCCGCTACTTCCACGACGCGCTGATTGCCGCGTTCCCTTCGAACGCCGGCGAGAAGGTGCCGCCGACCTACAAGTACTTCGTCGATATCGTGAACATCCTGCGCGGCATGAAGGCCGACACGCTGACCACGAAGTCGATCATCTGCGGCTCGCCGCAGCACATCATCGACACGCTCAAGACCGTGGAAGCCGCCGGTATCGCCGAGGTGATCCTGTACTTCAACTACGGCGCCAAGCCGCACCGTATGGTGAAGGACCAGATGCAGCGCTTCATGGAAGAGGTCGCCCCGGCCTTCGAGGGCAGCCACAGCGCCCTTCGGGTCAGGGCGGCGGAATAGGACCTTGCTGCCGCTCGACGACTACGTTCCCTACCTGCTGAACCGGGCGGGCGCGCGCATCGCCCAGGCCTTCTCCGAGGAGATACGGGGGCTGGGCACGACGCTGCAGGCCTGGCGCGTGCTGGCCGCGCTGCGCGATCGCGACAACCAGCGCGTCTCGGAACTGTCGGATCACACCAGCATCGAGATCTCGACGCTCTCGCGGGTGCTGGACGGCATGCAGAAGCAGGGCCTGATCGCGCGCCGCCGTGCCGACGACGACGGCCGGGTGGTCACGCTGCACGTGACGCCCGCCGGCCGCCGCCTGACGGACCGCATCCTGCCCGTCGCCGAACGCTACGAGCGAATCGCCATCAATGGCCTGAGCGCGTCCGAGACAGCGACCCTGAAGCGCCTGCTGCGCCGTCTCTACGCCAACATGGATGCCCTGAACGGCAAGCGCGAAGCCGCCGAATAGCGCACCAACAAACTACCTTCCCCCGGAGGGGGAAGGTGCCCGAAGGGCGGAAGGGGGATCTCGCAACAGGCACCGTGCTTGTTGAGGCATCCCCCCTTCCGGCGCTGCGCGCCACCTTCCCCTCCGGGGGAAGGAGAGCTACAGCACCGAAAACCCGTGCGCCAGCGGGTCGCGGTCATCGACGAAGATGGTGTTGATGCCGTGCTGCCGCGCCCAGCCGGCGATCGAGGGCACGATCGCTTCGTGATCGCCGACGCGGACGGCCGCCTCGACGCGGCCCTCGAACAGCGTGCCGATGATGCTTTCGTGCACGAATTCATCACCCACGCCCAGCACGCCGCGTGCCGCCAGTTGCGCCATGCGCGCCGAGGTGCCGGTGCCGCAAGGCGACCGGTCGATCGCCTTGTCGCCGTAGAACACGGCATTGCGTGCCTGCGCCCGCGATGCGCGCGGCGCGCCCGTCCACATCACGTGGCTCACGCCCCTGATCGTGGCATCCTCGGGGTGCACCGGCTGGATCTTCTCCTGCGCCAGCCGCCGCACCACCGGCGACAGACGCAGGATGTCGCTGGCTGAAATCGCTTCCAGCCCGGCGAAATTCTTTTGCGGCTCGATGATGGCGTAGAAATTGCCGCCATAGCTGACATCCAGAACAAGCTCGCCGACATCAGGCAGATCGATCCGCACTTCGCTGGCCGCGAGATACGACGCGACATTGGTGATGCGCACGCTGTCCACGAAACGATCGTTGCGCTGGTACGTCGCCACCACCCGGCCGGCCGGTGCATCCAGCGTTACCTCACCCTCGCGCGCCGGCATCACGAGCCCGTTCTCCAGCGCCATGGTGACGGTGCCGATGGTGCCGTGGCCACACATCGGCAGGCAGCCGGAGGTCTCGATGAACAGGATGCCGATGTCGCAATCGGCGCGCGTCGGCGGATAGAGCATCGCGCCCGACATCACATCGTGGCCGCGCGGCTCGAACATCAGCGCCCGCCTGATCCAGTCGTAGCGTGCGAGAAAATCCTGCCGCCGGGCGCTCATCGTGTCGCCGCGCAGGATCGGCGCCCCGCCCATCACCAGCCGAACGGGATTGCCGCAGGTATGCCCGTCAAGACAGGTGAAGGTATGCTGCGTCATGTCCACGTTGGCGCTGTCAAGAAACCTTCATGGTGAGCTTGTCGAACCATGAAGGCGGGGCAGAGCGCGCTGCGGGCCGCTTCATGGTTCGACAAGCTCCCCATGAAGCGGATTCTGACGCCGAACGTCTCTCGGCGGAGCCAGGCGGGTAATCAGGTACGCGAACGCCCTGCATGCAGGAGCAACCGAGGCGGTTCACTCCGCCGCCATCTTCAGCGTGGGCCGCGTGCGCAGCGCTTCCTGCATGACCGCTTCGACATGCGCGCGGTCTGCACCCTCCAGCGGCAGGCGCGGCGGGCGTGTGACGTCGGAGCCGCGGCCCATGATCTTCTCGCAAAGCTTGATGCATTGCACGAGGTCAGCGCGGGCATCGAGGTGCAGCAGCGGCATGAACCAGCGATAGAGCGCCAATGCCTCGTCAAGACGCCGGTCGCGGGCCAGCTCGAAGAGCCGGTTGGCCTCGACCGGAAAGGCGTTCGACATGCCCGACACCCAGCCGACGCAGCCAAGCAGGACCGACTCGACGATCACGTCGTCGAGCCCGCAGAACAGTACGAAGCGGTCGCCGACCGCATTCTGCAGATCGATGTAGCGCGAGGTCGCGCCGGAGCTCTCCTTGATGCAAACGATCGTGTCGCAGTCGGCGAGTTCGGCCAGCATGCCGGGCGTGACGTCGGTCTTGTAGATCGGCGGGTTGTTGTAGACCATGACCGGCAGGTCGCTGGCCTTCGCGACCTGCCGGAAATGGTGCAGCGTCTCGCCCGGCCTGGCCGAATAGACCATGGCCGGCATCACCATCAGCCCCTCAATGCCGATTTTGGCGGCGTCGCGGGCATAGTCGCAGGCCATTTGCGTCGTGTACTCGGCAACGCCCGAGATGACGGGCACGCGGCCGTTCACCACCTCCCTCGCGGCAGCGATCACGCGGCGCTTCTCGTCGGCCAGCAGCGAGGTGTTTTCGCCGACGGTGCCACACATGATGAGGCCCGAAACGCCGTCGCGGATCAGCCCCTCGATCACCCGCTGCGTCGCAGGAATGTCGAGGCTGTAGTCGTCCCTGAACTGTGTCGTGACGGCGGGGAACACGCCCTGCCAGTCGATGCGCGCCATGCGTTGCCTCCTCGCGTGCCAGTCGCGCAGGCTAGCGCCATCCGGCAGGGCGCGGAAGGCCGCTTGTGCTGTCGCCATTCGCCGTGGTTACTCTGCACACGCAGCCTTCATGCGCCGGGCGGAGACAAATATGGCCCAAATCCTGTTTCGCAACATGTCCTTGCTCGATCCGCGCTGGGAGGAGGCGCGTGACGGCTATGAAGTGCTGATCGAGGGCGAAACCATTCGCGAGGTCTCGGACGGGCCCATCCGTGCGGCGCAGGTGCAGGTCGTGGATTGCGGCAAACGCACGCTGATGCCCGGGCTGATCGACTGTCACGTGCACACCATGCACAGCGAGGTCTACGTCAACCGTCTCGAGACGGTGCCGCTGACGCTGATGGCGGCGCATGGTGCAGATCGGCTGAAGCGGATGCTGGATCGCGGCTTCACCGCGGTGCGCGATGCCGGCGGCGCCGACTGGGGCATCAAGGCGGCCGTCGAGGCGGGGCTGATTGCGGGGCCGCGGCTGTTCATTTCCGGCCGTTCGATCGGGCCGACCGGCGGCCACAATGACCGTAACCGGCGCACCCAGACCGAGCCGGTGTGCGGCTGCTGCAATGCCATGGTGTTCATCCGCGCCATTGCCGATGGCCCCGACGAGGTGCGCAAGGCGGCGCGCGAGCAGCTTCGCCAGGGCGCCGACCAGGTGAAGTTCATGGTCTCAGGCGGGGTCGCCTCGCCCTATGACCCGCTGGAAAGCCGGCAGTTCACCGTCGAGGAGATGTCGGCTGGTGTCGAGGAGGCGAAGGCGTTCGGCCGTTATGCGCTGGCGCATGCCTACACGCCCGAAGCGATCACGCGCGCGATGAAGGCCGGCGTGCGCACGATCGAGCATGGCAATCTGGTCGACGCTGAAGCAGCCCGGCTGATGGCGTCCAAAGGGGCCTACATGGTGCCTAACCTGGTCGCCTATGTGGTCATGAAGGAGCGCGCGGCTTCCTACGGCATGACCAGGGACATGCTCGACAAGAACGAGCACGTGCTGAAGGCAGGCTATGCCGAGCTGGAGATTTGCAGGCAGGCCGGCGTGAAGATGGGCTATGGCTCGGACCTGCTGGGCGCGCTGGAGAACGAGCAGAGCCGCGAGTTCCTGATCCGCCGCGAGGTGATGGCGCCCATCGAGGTCCTGCGCTCGGCGACCCTCGTAGGGGCGGAGATCGTGCGCCAGCAGGGACGGCTCGGGGTCGTCGAGCCCGGTGCCTTCGCCGACCTGCTGCTTGTCGATGGCGATCCCTTGCGCGATTTCGGCCTGCTGCAGGACGGCGGCGCCCACCTGCCCGCCATCATGAAAGGCGGCCAGTTCCACAAACACACGATCTGACCCCCCCTCTGCGTCCCTGCAAAGGCGCAGTGGATAATGAAGCCTGGAACTCCCTTCCCCCGGAGGGGGAAGGTGCCCGAAGGGCGGAAGGGGGATGGCGCAACACCTTCGGTTTCTCGCCTTGAAGGCCGCGCTTGCGGAGGCATCCCCCTTCCGGCGCTTCGCGCCACCTTCCCCCTCCGGGGGAAGGCAAGGCGGGACCCGCCCCTGATAGAAGGTTGTTCTTTGCTTGATTTCCATAAGATTAATCGCTATACATCTGTCGTATGATGGCGATTGATGGAGCACGGCGATGGCTGCGGGTGACGGGACGGCGGGCGACAAGCGGCGGATAGCGTTTCTCAAGGGGCTGGAGCAGGGCATGTCGGCGGCCGGCGCCGCGGAAGCGGCCGGTATCTCCCGCAGCCTGGTGTACCGGTGGCGCGAGCTCGACCGCGCCTTTGCCGCCGCCTGGCGGCTGGCGGCGGAGGCCGGTACCGACCGGCTGGAGGACGAGGCCATGCGCCGCGCGCTTGAGGGGGTGGAGAAGCCGGTGTTCTGGCGCGGCGAGCAGGTGGGCGTGGTCAGGACCTACGATAACCGCATGCTGATGCTGCTGTTGCAGCGGCGCCGGCCGATGCGCGAGCCCGATGCCGAGGAGCGGTTCTTCGACAAGGAGGAGAACGACGTCTTCATCGACGATCTCGTTGATGCGCTCGGCAAGTGTGACCGGCGCATCGCGGAGCTGACGCAGGAGGTGGCGGCACTGCGGCGCGGCCAGGCGGGGGCGGCGTCCGAGGGCGAGCCGCCGGCCCCGGAGGCGGTTCACGTCACCCTGCCGTATGACCAGGACGCGCTCTTCGGCAGGAACGAACAAGAGCCGGAAGAGGCGCTGGAAGAGCTGGAGGCGGCCGGCATCGACACGGGCAGGAACCCGTTCGAAGCCAAGGACGCGCCCGGGGCGCCGGAGACTGAGACAGATTTCGAAACAAGATGCCGTCTATCTGTCTCACGCTGTCCACCGGCCGAGCGCAAGCACCACTTCAGGGAGGTACGGTATCTCATCGCCGAGGCTGCCGCCTACAAGCCGGAGTGGGCCGCCCTCCGGCCAGCCAGTGCCAGCAGCACCAAGGACCACCTGCCCTGAAGCAGCAGGGCCGTCGCATAAGCGAAGTACGGCGCTGAAATAGCCTTCATGGTGAGCCTGTCGAACCATGAAGGCGTGGCAGAGCGGCGGTGCGGGCTGCTTCATGGTTCGACAGGCTCACCATGAAGCGGTTCCCCTGCACCAGCCCCAGCGGAGCCAGGGGGGCCAATCATGTCTGCGAATGCCTCGCCTTTCGGCGAAGGCTTGTCGACGCGATAGCACGACGCGCGCGGCGCTGTGCTTGCTCATGGCCGGCGGGGCGGCGTAGGCTGCCGGCGCTGCGCGCAGCTCGCGTCGCGTTGGGGGAAGCCCATGTCGCTGGTCCTGTTCCGCAATCTGACGTTGCTCGATCCGCGCTGGGACGAGCCCCGCGGCGGCTACGAAGTGCTGGTCGAGGACGAGCTGATCAAGGACGTGTCGGCCAAGCCGATCCGGGTCGAGGGCGCCCGCGTTGTGGATTGCGGCCGGCGCACGCTGATGCCGGGCCTGATCGACTGCCATGTCCATGTGTTCCTGAGCGAAGTGAACATCCGCAATCTGGAGGCAGTGCCGCTCACGCTGATGACGGCCCGCGCCAGCGAGCTGATGCGCGGCATGCTCGATCGCGGCTTTACCACGGTGCGCGACACCGGCGGTGCCGACTGGGGCATCAAGGTCGCGGTCGAAAGCGGCCTGATCGCCGGCCCGCGTCTCTTCATCTCCGGCCGCGCCATCGGCCCGACCGGCGGGCACAGCGATTCCCGCCGCCGCACGGATGGCGGCGCAAGCTGCAACTGCTGCAATGCGATGGTGTACTGCATGGCCATCGCGGATGGCCCCGACAACGTGCGCAAGATGGTGCGCGAGCAGATGCGGCAGGGGGCAGACCAGATCAAGATCATGTGCTCCGGGGGGGTCGCCTCGCCTTACGATCCGCTGGACAGCCTGCAATTCTCGCCGGCCGAGATCGCGGCGGCGACCGATGAGGCGGCCGCGTTCGGACGCTACGTGCTGGCGCATGCCTATACGCCGGAGGCGATCACCCGCGCCGTCGAGAACGGCGTGCGTACCATCGAGCATGGCAATCTGATCGACGCGCCGTCGGCGAAGCTGCTGGGATCCAAGGATGGCTACATGATCGCCAACCTGGTGACCTACTACGTCATGAAGGAGCGCGCGGCGCAGTTCGGCATGACGGCGGACATGCTGGCCAAGAACGATCTCGTGCTCGAAGGCGGGCTCAGGTCGCTGGAGATCTGCAAGCAGGCCGGCGTCGAGGTGGGCTATGGCTCCGACCTGCTGGGCCAGCTCCAGGTCGAGCAAAGCCGCGAGTTCATCTACCGCGCCGAGGTGTTGAAGCCGATCGAGATCGTGCGTCAGGCCACCACCGTGGCGGCGAAGATCCTGCGCCAGGAGGGCAAGCTGGGCGTCGTCGAGCCGGGCGCCTTCGCCGACCTGATCCTGGTGGATGGCAATCCGCTGGCGAAGCTGGAGCTGTTCCTTGACCAGGGTGCCCACCTGCCCGTGATCATGAAGGCCGGCAAGTTCCACAAGAACGCGCTGAACTGATCCGGCATGGCGACATCCGCAGCTTCTTTCGACTCGCGCCGCATGGGCCGCTGGGCCCTGAACGGTGCGGCGGGTCTGGCGCTGGGATTCATCCTGCTGCCGCTGATCTTCGTCACCTGGCTGGCCTTTTTCCGGCAGGAGATTCCCTCCTTCCCGCCGGAAGGCTATTCGCTGCGCTGGTTCGCCGCGATCGCCGATGAGCGGAAATTCGTCGATGGCTTCTTCCTGAGCCTGCGGCTGGGTGTGCTGGCGACCTTGATCGGGCTCGCCGTCGGCGTGCCGGCGGCGTTGTGCCTGGCCCGTTTCCGCTTCCCCGGCCGCGAGACGCTGGGCAGTCTCTTGCTGCTGCCACTGGTGGTGCCAGGCGTCGTGCTGGGTACGTCGATGTACGTCTTCCATGTCGAGGCCGAGCACGCGCTCGACATGGACATCCTCGGCACCTTCCTCGCGCTGCTGGCGGGCCATTCCATTGTCGTCATTCCCTGGGTGGTGCGCCTGGTGACCGCCAGCCTTGCCGGCTTCGACCGCACCGTCGAGGAGGCGGCACAGAATCTCGGGGCCAACCCGTGGGTGACATTCTTCCGTGTCACCCTGCCCATGATCCGCCCCGGCATCGTGGCGGGTGCGCTGTTCGGCTTCGTGACTTCGTTCGGCAACCTCGAGATGAGCCTGTTTCTGGTCGGGCCCGGGCGAACGACGCTGCCGATCGCCATCCTCCAGTATCTGGAGTGGCGGATCGATCCCACCATTGCGGCGGTGTCGGTGCTTCAGATCCTGCTGATCGGCGGCGCCATGCTGGTCACCGACCGGTTCGTCAAGATCAGCCGGGTGGTGTGATGGCCCGGCTGCTGCTCGATCACGTCTCCAAGCGCTACGGCGACTTCCACGCCGTGCGGGACGTCACGCTGGAAGTCGCCGACGGCGAGTTCGTGGTGCTGCTGGGGCCCAGCGGCTGCGGCAAGACCACCACCCTGCGCATGATCGCGGGCTTCATCACGCCGACAGCCGGCAGCGTGCATCTCGGCGAGAGTGACGTCACCACGCTGCCGCCGTGGAAGCGCAACGCCGGGCTGGTGTTCCAGAGCTACGCGCTGTTCCCGCATCTGAGCGTCGCGCAGAACGTGGCGTTTGGCCTTGAGATGCGCCGGCTGGGCAAGGCAGACATTGCGGCGCGCGTGGCCGAAGCGCTGAGGCTGGTGCGGCTGGAGCATCTGGCCGGCCGCCTGCCGCGCCAGCTCTCCGGCGGTCAGCAGCAGCGCGTGGCGCTGGCCCGCGCGCTGGCCATCCGGCCCGACATCCTGCTGCTCGACGAGCCGCTCAGCAATCTCGACGCCAAGCTGCGCCAGGAAGTGCGCGTCGAGATCCGCGAATTGCAGCGCCAGCTTGGATTGACCACCGTGATGGTGACGCACGACCAGGAAGAGGCGCTCACCATGGCCGACCGGCTGGTGGTGATGAACGAAGGCGCCGTGCGGCAGATCGGCAGCCAGCGCGATCTTTACGAACGCCCGGCCGACCGGTTCGTCGCGGGCTTTGTCGGCCGCGGCACCTTCCTGGAAGGACGCATCGAGGGGCCGGGGCGTTTCCGCACGGAAGGCGGTCTGGTCGTGCGCTGCGCCGACGGCGCTGCCGGATCCGCAGTGCTGGCACTGCGTCCCGAGCGGCTGGAGATTGCCGCCATGCCGCTGGCCGGCGTGGACAACAGCCTGCCCGGCAAGGTCGAGTTTGTCTCCTACCTCGGCGCCGCCAGCGACGTGCACGTGCGCTTGTCGCCTTCAGACCGGGTCATCGTCCAGATCGCCAACCGGGGCGACGGCTTCACGCCGGAGATCGGCGCCACCGTGCATATCGGCTGGTCGGCCGCTGCCGCCAGGCTGTTCCCGGCGGGAAGTGTCGGGCATGACGCATAGACAATCCAGATCAAACAGGAGGTTCACATGATCAATCGATCCACGCTCACACGCCGCGCCGCGCTGCGCGGTACGGTCGGGCTTGCCGGCGCCGCGGCGCTGGGCACACCGGCGCTGGCGGAGGACAACAAGCGCGTCATTCTGGGGACGTGGGGTGGCGACTATTCCAAGCTGCTGGCGAAGAATGTCGAAGGTCCTCACCTTGGTGCCAAGGGGTGGGAGGTCGTGAAGGACGAGGCGCAGGCGCCGCCGCGCAAGGCCAAGGTGCAGGCCGAGAAGCCGCTGCGCCGCGGCACCACTGACATCCAGGCGCTGTCGGCGGCCGACATGTACGACCTCCAGCAGGCCGGCGTGCTGGCGAAGCTGGATTTTTCCAAGGTCCCCAACGCCGCGAACCTGCTGCCCGAGATGAAATACGACTGGGGGATCGGGCACATCTATTCCGGCAAGGTGATCCTCTACAATCCCAAGCTGATCGCGATAGCGCCGACCAGCTTTGCCGACACGCTCGATCCGAAGCATGGCAACAAGCTCGGCATCATCGACATCCAGTACCAGTACACGCTGACGGCCGCGGCGCTGGCGTCCGGCGGCACGCTCACGAACTATGAGCCCGGCAAGGAGCGGCTGCTGGCGTGCAAGAAGGCTGGGGCGCGCATCTATCCCACCAACGAGGCGCTGGCGCAGGGCCTGAAGAACGAGGAGATCGCGCTCTGCATCATGTGGAAGGCGCGTGCCGTGCAGTGGCAGAACGCCGGCATCAATGTGAAGACGGTGGCCGCGAAGGAAGGCGTGCCGCTGTTCATCTCAGGCTTCTGCGTGCCGCGCAACGCGCCCAACAAGGACGGCGCCTACGCCTATCTCAACGCAATGCTGGAGCCCTCGGCGCAGGAAGGTTTCGCCATCGACATGGGCTACAACCCGACCGTCAAAAACGCGAAGGTAGCGCCGGACCTGCAGCAGCGCATCGGCTTCACGGAAGAGGAGCAGAAGCGGCTGAAGGATCTCGACTACGGCTACCTGTCGAGCAACGACATCGCCTTCAAGGAATGGTGGGACAAGACCCTGAAGGGCTAGCGAACGTTTCGCACATGCAGCCCCGGCCTGCCCGTTCTCATAAACCTTCCCCCGGAGGGGCAAGGTGGCGCGCAGCGCCGGAAGGGGGATGCCTCAACAAGCACAGCGTCAAAGGTGAAACGCCGAAGGTGTTGCACCATCCCCCTTCCGCCCCTTCGGGGCACCTTCCCCCTCCGGGGGAAGGCAGTTTTTCATGACCCTGACCACTACAGCGCGCGGCAACATATCAGCGCTTGCCGCGCAGCGGATCGCCACCGAGGAGCGGGGTGGCGCGCGGCTGACGGCTGCCTCGCTGTCGGCGCCGGCCACCATCCTCGTGGCCATCGGGCTGCTGATTCCGCTGGTGATCCTGTTCCGCTACAGCCTCAACGAGTTCGTTGCCCAGCGGAAGATGATGGTCGAAGCGGTGACGCTGGCCAACTATGTGAAGTTCTTCACCGATCCGTACTACACCAACGTTCTTTTCCGCACGCTGCGGGTCGCCATCACCGTCACGGCGATCTGCCTCGTGATGGGCTTTCCGCTGGCCTATGTGCTGGCGCGCACCCAGTCGCGCTTCAAGAACCTGCTGATCATGCTGGTCGTCCTGCCGCTGTTCGTCGGCAACGCGGTGCGCGCCGCCGGCTGGATGACCCTGTTCGGCAGCAAGGGCGCCATCAATGCGACGCTGATGGGGCTTGGCCTGATTTCCGAGCCGCTCGAGATCATGTACACCGAGACCGCCGTCATCATCGGCATTGCCGCGGTCAACCTGCCGTTCATGGTGCTGTCGCTGCAGAGCGTGATCGAGGGCATCGGCCGGGATGTCGAGGAGGCGGCCTTCAGCCTCGGCGCCAATCCGGCGGCAATGTTTCGCCGCGTGTTGTGGCCACTGGCGCTTCCCGGCGTGCTGGCCGGCACCATCCTGACCTTCATCCTCGGCATGAACGCCTACGCCACGCCGGTGCTGCTGGGTGGGCCGCAGTTCCAGATGATGGGGCCCCTCGTTTACGGCCAGTTCGCCGGAGTCAGCAACTGGCCCTTCGGCGCAGCAATCTCGTTCGTCCTGATGACCGCAACCCTCCTGCTGAGCGTCACCGCGAACCTGATCGTGCAACGCCGCTACCGGCGATAGAACCTTACGGCCGCCAGCGCAGGAAATTGCCGATCAGCCGCAGCCCCGTCGCCTGGCTCTTCTCGGGATGGAACTGGGTGCCGATCATGTTGTCGCGGCCCACGATGGCGGCGATCGGCTCGCCATAGTCGGCGACGGCGAGGCGTTGGGCCGGCACTGCGGTGCGCAGGTGATAGGAATGCACGAAATAGGCATGATCGCCGCCAGCGATGCCGGCCAGCACCGGATGCGAGCCGATATCGCGCAGTTCGTTCCAGCCCATGTGGGGAATCTTCAGCGTGGCGTCCGCGGGCGCGATGCGCACCACCTCGCCCGCAATCCAGTCGAGGCCGGGATGCACGCCGTACTCGACGCCGCGCGATGCCATGAGCTGCATGCCCACGCAGATGCCCAGGAACGGCTTGCCGCGTTCCAGCACTTCACGCTGCAGGACTTCGACCATGCCGGGCACGCCATAGAGTCCCGCGCGGCAATCGGCGAATGCACCGACTCCTGGCAGCACGATACGCTCGGCGGCAGCAACGGCCCCGGGGTCACTGGTGACGAGCACGGCGTAGTCCGTGCCGGCCTCGCGCGCGGCGCGCTCGAACGCCTTGGCGGCAGAGCGCAGATTGCCGGAGCCGTAATCGACGATGGCAACGGTGGGCATGGCGGAACCGGAGAGCTAGAGGACTCCCTTGGTGGAGGGAATCGCGGCGGCGGCACGGGGATCGATCTCGATCGCGTGTCGCAGCGCGCGCGCCAGACCCTTGAAGCTGCTCTCCACGATATGATGGTTGTTCTCGCCGTACTGGTTCCACACATGCAGCGTCAGCCCGCCGGTCTGGGCAAAGGCCTGGAACCATTCCTTGAACAGCTCGGTGTCCATCTCGCCCAGCTTGGGCCGCGAGAAATTCACCTTCCAGATCAGGTAGGGCCGGTTGGACGCATCCAGCGTCACATGGGTGAGGGTCTCGTCCATCGGGATCAGCGCACTGCCGTACCGGCGGATGCCCTTGCGGTCGCCCAGCGCCTTGCTCAGGCATTCGCCGAGCACCAGCCCCGTGTCTTCCGTCGTGTGATGGAAATCGATATGCAGGTCGCCCTTGGCCCGCAGGCGGATGTCGATCAGGGAGTGCCGGGAGAGCTGCTCCAGCATGTGATCAAGAAAGCCGATGCCGGTCGACACGTCATAGCTGCCGGTCCCATCCAGGTTGATGGCGGCCTCGATCTCGGTTTCCTTTGTCTTGCGCGACACCGTGGCGGTGCGCGCGGCGGGGCCTGCGGCCATAAGCAAGGGCTCCTTTCGTGGGCGCCCTTGTAACAGACGGCCGCGGCCCGGCGCCAGCGCCCCGAGGTTACCCATTGGTCACAGCGGCGCCGCGGCCGGGCCCTTAGTCTTGGGGCATGAAGTTGACGGCGGGGCTGGCGCTGCTCGCCTGGCTGGCCGGTTTGCCGGCCATGGCCGGCGGTCCCGACAACCTGGCCGTCAACGGCGGCTTCGAGAAGGGCGAGAACGGCTGGCAATGGCAGCAGTGGAAAGGGCGCCGCCTGCCGGGTCATGTCGATCGCGATGATCCCTACGAAGGCCGCGCATCCTTCAAGTTCCACGATCCGGGCGTCGCGCACGAACTTTATATGGCGATCGAGACCCGGGTGGAAGGCGGGCGCGACTATGTGCTCTCGCTCGCGCTCAAGCCGCAGCAGATGCCCGAAGGCGCGGCGCACGTGCGCGTGCTGGTCGACGGCCGTGGCTGGTATGGGCGGGAAACCGGGCGTTTCGAGCTGGTGCGCACCGGCGGCACGCATGACTGGCAACTCTACAAGGTGCCGATCAAGGCGTCGGCGCTGGGCGGCGTCAGCAGGCTGACCATCTTCGTCTATCACGCCCAGCCCGGCCGGGGCACGCTCGGCATCGATGCCGTGTCCCTGAAGCCGGGATCGCTGCCGGCCACCGCGCCAGCCCCGGCTACAGGCCTGAAGGCGGTCACGTTTACGTCGGACAGCCCTGCCGTTCTGCTTGAGCGGAGTGATGCAGCGGTCGCGATCGAGGCAACCCCCGACCGCGTCCTCTATCGTCCGGACGGCATGCCCCGCCTCACGGTCCGCACCGCGCCGGCACCGAACGCTGCGCTGAGCTGGCGTGTGCTGAATGGTTTCGGCACCGTGCTGGCACAGCACACTGCCCCGGCCACGACGGAAACCGGGGTGACCCTGCCGCCCGGGCACGGCTACTACGAGATCATCGCCACGCTTAGCCGCAACGGCCAGACGCTGGGGGAGGCACGCCGCAGCGTCGGCGTGCTGCCGCCGCCCGCACCGCCCGCAGGCGACGAGCCGTTCGGACTCTGGATCCAGGGACAGGAGCACTATCCGGAGCTGGGCGTGCGCTGGGTTCGGGACGCCATCGACTGGAATAGTTACCGCGCCGTCGGCGACAAATATTTCGAGAAGCGCCTGGAGCTCTACAGGTGGTACCGCAAGCACAACATCCGGATCCTCGCCTACCCAAAGGGTCATCCGCGCGAGACCTCGCGCGAGGTGATCGAGGACACGCCCGAATCGTGGAAAGCGCAGGAAGAATGGTGGACCCGGATCGTGCAAAAGCTGGGCGACCATGTCGATGCGTGGGGCGTGGTCAACGAGCCGATGCGCGGGCACTGGAAGGGCAGCGATGCGCTGATCATGCGCTACTGGGCCCTGATGCGCCGGATCGTGGACAAATACGATCAGGGCAAGCCGCTGGTGGGGCCGTCGCTCAGCCCCAATACGCCGAGCCTTGTCGAGCAATACGGCGATCTCCTGCGCATGGGCTTCGGCCGGCTGATCGATGCCGTCGAGATGCACACCTACGTGACCAGCCCCGAGGACAATGACTGGGAGGGCAACACCCGGCGCATCCGCGAGATGACTCGTGCGGCGGTCGGACGGGATCTGCCGGTGTGGAGCACGGAGCATGGCTCCAGCGCCACGTACCAGACCGAGCTGTTGCAGGCGCAGCACCTGATGCGGTCATGGCTCGAGGCGAAGAAGATCGGATATCCGGTTGTGATCTGGCACATGTTCAGCCATCCGCAGGGCAACGACCCGCGCGAGGTGCAGTTCGGCATCTTCCGCAACGCGCGGAATACGCGCAGCGCCACGCCGCCGCAGCCCCGGCCCGCGGGCCTTGCGTATGGCGTGATGACGCGCCAGCTCGCGGGCGCCACTTACAAGGCGACGCTCGACTGGTTCGGTCCGTCGGTCAGGGCCTATGTGTTCGAACGCAACGGCAAGGCCATGCTGGCGCTGTGGACGACCAGCCAGAAGACCTACGACGTTTCACTCGCCATCGGCGACGACACGGGCGTGTCATCGACCGGGCTGTTCGGCCGCACGGTCCCGCTCGCGGTGCGCGATGGCCAGGTGCGCGTGACGGTCGATCGCAACCCGCAGTTCATTTCGCCGCTGCCCGCGTTCTATCTGCACGGCGAGCCGATCGCGCGCGTGGATACGCCGATCGAGGTTCTGCCTGGCCAGTCCGCGGCGGCAACGCTCACCCTGGTCAACCCCGAGCCGCGGCCGGCGCGCTTCCGGCTGGAGTGGCTGCCCTCAGACGGCTGGCATGTCGCGGCGCCCGAGCAGGCGTGGACGCTGAACGGCCATGAGCGCCGGCGCATACCACTGACCGTGACGGCGTCAGCCGATCTGGCGGCCGGCACCTACCAGCTCTACGCCAGGGTGATGCGCGACGATGTCTACGTGGCGTCGATGGCGGCCAAGGCATCGGTGCTGCCGCAGGTGCGATTCGACGACATCGCGCCGCGCATCGTCGATGGCCGGCCGGCGCTGGCGGGAACGCTGCGCCGTCTCGATCCGCAGCTTGCCACGGCGACAGTGCGGCTCGAAGCCGGCAAGACTACTACGACCGTGACATTCGACGCCGGTGATCAGATGCCGTTCGTCTTGCCGGTCGATTCCCCGCCGCCCGGCCGGCTGGGCGACTTCGCGCTGGTGGCGCACGCATCCGATCCCCGGCGATCCGTGAAGGAAACCGTTCGCGCCAGTTTCGTTCACGCGCGCCACGCCGCCGAAAAGCCGGCGATTGACGGTGCGCTCGACGACTGGCCCGACATGGTTGACGCCGGCGGCTTTGACGTCGCCTGGCGGTGGGACGCGCAGAACCTCTATCTGGCGGTGCGCGTGAAGGATGCCACGCACATCCAGCGTGAGGCCGCGACGGAGATGTGGAAGGACGACAGCCTCCAGATCGGCCTGGCGCCGGGCCATCCCGACCAACTGGTGCGCGCCTTCCTGCCGGGATTGCAGGAAACCGATATGGTCGAGCTGGACGTGGCGTTGAATCACGACGCGGCAACGCTTTACCGCCACCTCACGGTCAACAAGCACATCGCGCCGGCGGGTTCGGTCGAGCCCGGACAGCTCCGCCGCGCCGTGCGCCACGCCGAGGGTGTCACCACCTACGAGCTGCAGATCCCTGTCGCGCAAGCCGGCCTCAAGCCGCTGCAGGCAGGGCAAGTGCTGCGCGTCAGCCTGCTGCTGAACGACAATGACGGCAGCCGCCGCCAGACGACGGAATGGTTCGGCGGCATCAAGGAGGCCAAGGACCCGAACCTCTTCGGGCACCTCATCCTGGCGCCGTGATGCCACCCCCGGACCATGCCCGGTCCGAGGGAGGCAGTTTGAAGCAGTCACGCCGCGGCGCGGCTGGCGCCGGAGACGGCCCGGACAAGGCCGAGATGCTCGAAGATCGCGATCACGGCCACCACCGCGGCTACGGTCGCAACCACCGCAACACCCGCACCGGTCAGCGTATGGGAGGCGAAGGCCAGCGCATCGACGCTGGCGGCAACCCACACGATGTCGGCCACCACGATCATGTGCACATAGCCGACCGGGGCGCCGGCGCGCAGCACCAGCCAGACCAGCAGCGCGAAGACGATCAGCCCTGCGCCGAGACCGCGCACCAGCCACGGCCCGGCGGCGCCCAGGCCCGGTGCCAGTGCCTCTGCCAGTGTGCCGCCGAACAGCAGCAGGGCCGCACCGCAGAGTTCGGAAAAGATCACGTTCGCCATCAGGGTCTTGCGCAGCAATCCGTTGGTCATCTGCACCTCCATCATTGACGGCGCTGATTTGGGGCATTCGGCACCGCGTCCGCAATTACGCGCGGGATAATCGAGTGGCTCTTGCGGTCGTGCTAAGGATCGCGTCCCGTTCTGCGGCGAGGACCGCTTCATGGTGAGCAGCAATGAGCATCGCATCCCACGCTCCTTCTGGCGGCGAACGCGCACCCTTCGGACTGCTGCTGCGCGACTGGCGCCGGCGGCGTGGCGCCAGCCAGCTCGAGCTGGCGCTGCGCAGCGGCGTCTCACAGCGCCACGTCAGCTTTCTGGAATCGGGCCGCGCCCGGCCGAGCCGCGAGATGGTGGTGCATCTCGCCGTGTCGCTTGACGTGCCGCTGCGCCACCAGAACCAGCTCTTGCTGGCAGCAGGGTTCGCGCCCGTGTACCGGCAGACCAATCTGGAGGCGCCGGAAATGGCCGACGTCAAGCAGGCGATCGACCATATCCTTGCGCACCAGGAGCCTTACCCCGCGATCGTCATCGACCGGCTCTACAACGTGGTGCTGGCCAATGCCGCAACGATGCGGCTGATGGGCCTGCTGCTGGGCGCACAGGCCGGCGCAGGGTCGGGGTCCGTCAACCTGCTGCGGCTGACCTTGGCACCGCAGGGGCTTCGGCCATACATCGTCAACTGGCCGCAGGTGGCGCATTACCTGATCACACGCACCCATGCCGAGCTGGCGCTGAATGGCCTCGATGCCGACGCCAAGGCGTTTCTCGACGAGCTCTCGGGCTATCCCGACATGCCGACATCGTGGCGCGACGCCAAACCGGATGACACGCTGTCGCCGATCCTGCCGCTGCATTTCCGCAAGGACGGCAAGGATCTGCGGGTGATGACCACGATCTCGACGCTGGGCACCCCGCAGGATGTGACGCTGCAGGAGATGCGCATAGAGACGTTCTTCCCGGTTGATGCCGCCACGACGGAGGCCTTCAGGCAGATGGCCAAGGGGTGACGGCTCGGTTGCGTCGCGGGACTTTCAATCGGGCGGGCCGGCACCTATGTAAGGGCGCATGTCGGACTCCCAGATGCCGGTGTGGCACGGCACCACCATTCTCAGCGTGCGCAAGAACAGCCAGGTCGTGATGGCCGGCGACGGCCAGGTCAGCCTCGGCCAGACCGTGATCAAGGCCAATGCCCGCAAGGTCCGCCGGCTGGGCGACGGCTCGATCGTGGGCGGTTTTGCCGGCGCCACGGCGGACGCCTTCACGCTATTCGAGCGGCTGGAGGCGAAACTGGAACAATATCCCGGCCAGCTCACGCGTGCCTGCGTTGAGCTGGCCAAGGACTGGCGCACCGATCGCTATCTCAGGCGTCTGGAGGCGATGATGGCGGTGGCCGACAAGTCGGTATCGCTGGTGCTGACGGGAACAGGCGACGTGCTGGAACCCGAGGACGGGCTGATCGGCATTGGATCCGGCGGCAATTTCGCGCTTGCCGCCGCGCGGGCCCTGGTCGATGTCGAGGGCCTGGACGCCGAGGCGGTTGCCCGCAAGGCGATGAAGATCGCTGCCGACATCTGCGTCTATACGAACACGAACCTCGTCGTCGAGAAGCTGTAGAATGACCGAGTTTTCCCCCCGCGAGATCGTTTCCGAGCTCGACCGCCACATCGTTGGTCAGCACGACGCCAAGAAGGCCGTCGCCGTGGCGCTGCGCAACCGCTGGCGCCGGCAGCAGCTTTCGCCGGCGCTGCGCGAAGAGGTGCTGCCCAAGAACATCCTGATGATTGGCCCTACCGGTTGCGGCAAGACCGAGATCGCGCGCCGGCTGGCGCGCCTGGCCGGCGCGCCGTTCCTGAAGGTCGAGGCCACCAAGTTCACCGAGGTGGGCTATGTCGGCCGCGACGTCGAGCAGATCGTGCGCGATCTGATGGAGGTTGGCATCGAGCTGGCCCGCGAGCGCATGCGCAAGGACGTGCAGGCCAAGGCGGAGCTGGCGGCCGAGGACCGCGTGCTGGATGCGCTGTGCGGGCCGACCGCGACATCCGACACCAAGTTGCGCTTCCGCCAGAAGCTGCGCGACGGCGAGCTGGCCGAGCGCGAGATCGAGATCGAGGTGGCCGATAGCGGCGGGCCGGCGACGTTCGAGATTCCCGGCATGCCGGGCGGACAGATCGGCGTGATGAACATCGGCGAGATGCTGGGCAAGGCCTTCGGCGGGCGGACCAAAAAGCGCAAGCTGACGGTGGCCGAGTCCTACGATATCCTGATGCGCGAGGAGAGCGACCGGCTGCTCGACCAGGACCGCCTGCTGCGCGAGGCACGCGAAGCCGTCGAGCAGAACGGCATCGTGTTCATCGACGAGATCGACAAGATCTGCGCCCGCGGCCAGGAGTTCCGCGGCGGCGCCGACGTCTCGCGCGAAGGCGTGCAGCGGGACCTGCTGCCGCTGATCGAGGGCACGACCGTCAACACCAAGCACGGCCCGGTAAAGACGGACCACATCCTGTTCATCTGTTCCGGCGCCTTCCATATGGCCAAGCCGGCCGACCTGCTGCCCGAGCTACAGGGCCGCCTGCCGATCCGGGTGACGCTGAAGGGACTGACGCAGGAGGACTTCCGGCGCATTCTCGTCGAGCCCGAGGCGAGCCTGCTGAAGCAGTACAAGGCGCTGCTGGAAACCGAGAAGGTGGCGCTGGAGTTTCGCGAGGACGCCATCGACGAGCTGGCGCGGCTGGCGGCCGAGATCAACGGCGCCGTCGAGAACATCGGCGCGCGCCGCCTGCACACGGTGATGGAGAAGCTGCTGGAGGAGATCAGCTTCACCGCCTCGGACCGCGGCGGCGAAGCCATCGCCATCGATGCCGCCTACGTGCGCGAACGCGTCAGCGCCCTGGCCAAGAACGCCGACCTCAGCAAGTTCATCCTGTAGGTGTCGTTGCCGATCGTACCGGCAGCAGCGACGTCGTTTCTTCCAGTTGTCCTGTCGAACGCACATTCGACTATAGGAAGGTGCTGCCGTCTTTCGCCGGCGTTCGCGTCTCGCCGCTGCGGTTGATCTCCCTGCAAGTCGCTTGTTAGCGTACTGCCACACGGGCGCGTACAGTCGCCCCGTCGGGAGGCGTCCATGCCACGAACGTTCCTCCGTATCGTGCTTGCTGTCGCGCTTGCTTCGCTGGCGGCCGTGTCGATAGCGCAGGCCCAGGACAAGGTCCGGTTCCAGACCGACTGGATCCCCTCCGGCGAGCACGCCATGTACTATGGCGGCTGGAGCAAGGGCATCTTCGCCAGGCATGGAATCGACATCACGATCACCCGCGGTTACGGATCGGGCGACACGGTCACCAAGATCGCGGGCGGCGCGGCCGATTTCGGTGTCGCCGACATCGCGGCCGTGTTCACGGCGCGAGCCCGGACCGATGTGCCGGTGAAGTCGATCGCCGTTCTCTACAACGAATCGCCGCACTCGCTGTTCGTGCTGAAGAGCGCAGGCATCACCAGTTTCAAGGGCCTCGAAGGCAAGAAGATCGGCGTCACGCCCGGCAACAGCCACCGCTTCTATTTCCCCAAGGTGGCCGAACGCGCCGGCACCGACCCCGGCAAGATCGTTTGGGTCAATATGGACGGTGCCGCGATGGCGGCGCAGCTGATCGCCAAAAACATCGACGCCGCGCCATTCTACTCCATCCACCACTATTACCAGAACAAGGCGGCGAAAAAGGCGGGGGAGGAGATCATCGTCCTGCCGTTCGTGGAGGCCGGATTCCGCATCTACGCCGCCTCGCTCATCGCCACCGACCGGACGATCAAGGAGAAGCCCGAGCTGGTGAAGCGCTTCCTTGGCGCTGTCCGCGAGGCGTTCGAATGGGCGCGCGACAACCCGGAGGAAGCCTGCAAGCTGCATAACCAGCGCTTCCCGGAAGTCGCGATGGACGACTGCATGGGCAGCCTGCGCGCCACCATGGCCTTCGTCTTCAACGCGCACAGCAAAGAGTTCGGTTTCGGCCGCGAGGGGCCGGAGCGGCTGAAGTTCACCTGGGATGTCGTGGCCGAGGCACAGGAACTCAAGAAGGGCTGGGACTACAAGCAGGCCCTGGATACGTCCATGCTGCCCAAATAGGCCGGCATAGATGGCCGCCGGCATGATCGCGCTCGAGCATGTCTCACGGACCTTCGTGTCGGCGGATGGCGGCCGGATCGAGGCGTTGCGCGACGTCTCGCTCACCATCGGCCGCAACGAGTTCGTGACTCTGGTCGGCCCGTCGGGCTGCGGCAAGTCGACCATCCTGCGCATTGTCGCCGGCCTGATCCTGCCGAGCAGCGGCACCGCCTCCATCGAGGGCTCGGTGATCCGCGAACCGCGCCCGGAAACCGGCATCGTCTTCCAGGCGCCGACTCTGTTGCCATGGGCAACCGTACTGGACAACGTGCTGTTTCCGCTGCGCATGATGAACCGCATGTCGCCCGACAGCGCCGAACGTGCCCGCACCCTGCTGAAGCTGGTGGACCTGGCGGGATTCGAGGGCAACGCGCCGCGCGAATTGTCGGGCGGCATGCAGCAGCGTGTCGCGATCTGCCGGGCGCTGGTCCACGATCCCGATATCCTGCTGATGGACGAGCCGTTCGGCGCGCTGGATGCGCTGACGCGCGAGGAGATGACGCTCGAGCTGCTGCGGATCTGGAGCGAGCGGCGCAAGACCGTGCTGTTCGTCACGCATTCCATCCCGGAAGCCGTCCTGCTGGCGGACCGGGTGGTGGTTCTCTCGCCGCGGCCGGGCTCAATCGCGCGCGTCATCGAGGTGGACCTGCCGCGGCCCCGCAGCTTCGACCAGGAGGGCAGCCCGGCGTTCCAGGGCGCCGCACGCCAGATACGGGAACTGATCTTCGGGCAGCGCCATGCAAGCCGCGCAGCTTGAAGCGCCACCGCGCTCGCGCCGCGCGCTGGCCACGGCCTGGCGGGATGCCGGCGTGCCGACGCTTGCGACCGTCATCGCCTTCGGCGTGTGGGAAGCGGCCTGCCGGCTGTTCGACGTGCCGTCCTACCTTTTGCCGCGGCCCAGCGAGATCTGGACCGACACCATCGAGATCGGCGGCACGGTCGCCATGCACACGCTGGCGACGCTGAAGACAGTGTTTCTGGGCTTCCTCGCCTCGATCGTGATCAGCCTGCCGCTGGCGGTGGCGCTGACGACATCGCCGGCGACGGCGGCGTCCGTCTATCCCTTCCTGGTCTGGACCCAGTCGATTCCCAAAGTGGCCCTGGCGCCGATCCTGGTGGTGATCCTGGGCGCCAACGAACTGCCGCGCGTGGTGATCACCTTCCTCGTGGCATTCTTCCCGCTCGTGATCTCCGTGGCCACGGGGCTGATGTCGGTGCCCTCCGAGCTGATCGAGCTGGGCCGCGCCTGCCGGGCGTCGAAATGGAGCGAGCTGGTGCGCATCCGGCTGCCCTATGCCGTGCCGTTCATCTTCGCCGGCCTGAAGGTCGCCATCACGCTTGCCGTCGTCGGCGCAGTGGTGGCGGAGTTCGTGAATGCGGATTCCGGTCTGGGCTTCCTGATCCAGACATCGACGGCTTTCTTCAAGGTCCCGGTGGCGTTCGGTGCGCTGATCATCCTCTCCCTGATAGGGGTCATCCTCTTCCAGGCCGTGGTGGTCATCGAGCGCATCTTCTTCCCGTGGTCGAGCGCCAACAGCACCGCGATCCTGTGACCTTCAGATCGGACGGCATCAGGGTCATCGACGTCAGCCACCTCCTCAGTGGTGGTGTTGGTGGACGACAGCGTGGCCCTTGCCCCGGAGGATCAACCATCGATTGACCGGAAATGCCGCAGCGCCAGCGATCAGCAGCGCAACCAGAAGGCTTCCCCAGAAAAGGACGGTGTCCAGACCGGCGTCCATGGCACCGGGAATGAGGAGCATGATGGCGTTGTCGACGATCTCCATGATCGCAATCGAGACGGTGTCGGCGGCGAGCGCCAGCTTCAGCACGGCGCCGAACGCCAGACCCGCCTTGAGAAGCGGCACCATCGTGAAGGCATAGCCGAAGACGAAGGCCAGGATGACGGCCAGCAGGATCGTCGATGCATTGCCGAAGCCGGCGGCGGTGCCGATCACCATGCCCAGCACCTCGCCCGTAGCGCAGCCGGACAGGCAGTGGACCGTGGCGGTGAAGGCGAGGCGGTTCAGCGAGGTGCCGCCGGCTGAATGAGCCTCGGCTCGCGCCTCGTCAGGATGTGAATGCCGATGGGCCGAATGGTCGTGTTCCATGCAATCCTCGACGAGCCAATGGCCCGCCGTCAGCCTCGGTTCCCATGACGAAGCGGGCCCGGTGACCACCGCCGTGTTCGACGACACCTGCGGCAACCTCATACAGATCGCCCGGCACCACTGACGATCGCACGCGGCAGGGCTATGGACGTTCACCTGCCGCCCAGAGGAAGACGTTCTCGTAGCGGACGCTTCCATCCGGACGGGTATGAGCGCGATCGGCGTCTGCGTACACGGCGCGGACGGCATCTTCGCCGCTGTGAGCAATCGCTGCCTGGTTGATTCCGGCGCTGGCATTGCCGCGCCATGATGTCTCGGCACTGGCGAAGACGAAGGGACAGGCAACCTCGCCTTCTCCCACGACGCGCAAGCCCGCTGCCGTCAGGACTGCTGCCAGCGCACCCGGCTCGGACAAGGCGCCCGGGTGGGGAGGCGGAGCGCCGGGCGGCGGGGGCGGCATCAGCGGTCCGAGTCCCGGCATCACGGCGGTCAGAAACTCGCAGCGCTCTGGCGGCCCCCAGGCCGTTACGACCACGCGCCCGCCGGGTCGCGTCACACGGGCGAGCTCGCGCATCGCGGCCGCCATATCGGCGGCATAGAAGAGGCTGTTCACCGCCGTGACGGCGTCGAAGCTGGCGTCTGCGAAGGGCAGGGATTCGAGATCGCCTTCCCGGACCTCCGCCCCAGGCAAACGTTGCCGCACGATGGCGAGAAGCCCCGGTGCGGCGTCGAGGGCGGCCACCTGCGCGCCGCGCAGGCTGGCCAGAAGCGCGAGGAGTCCCGCGCCGCACCCCGCATCGAGCAGGCGCGTGCCGGACGTGACGCGCGCGGCGTCGAGGACCGCGCCGAACAGCGGCAATGAAACCTGCTCCACATAGCAGGCCCAGTCCCGGGCACGTGCTCCCCAGAGCCGACCCTGTATCGCTGCGCTGCCCATGATGGCCTCCGGTTCGCAGCCTGGAAGCTGACATATTCAGCGCGTGTGCGGAACATCTGCGTCGCGGGGAGCGTTCTCAAAGGCCCCTATTTCAGGCAACGAGAATCCGGCCATGGCGGATGGCGTACAGCCACGAAAAGGAATGCCAAGTCCGCAACTGACGGAAGAGCAGTTCCGGGCCCGCTATCTCGGCCAGTTCCAGGACCCGGCGTTCGACGCCGTGCGCAACGAGATCGAGCGCATCACGGCCGTCGCCTGGGATAGCTATTCCCAGTATCGCAAGAGCCCGCGTGTACAAAGGGCCGGCCCGGGATACGCCAATCCCGACTACGAACTTTCAACCGACTGGATCGCAGCAGCGGACGCGGTGCGCGCCGCTCAACAGCAGCATGACGATCCGTCATCGCCCTCGAGATTCCTGCTGATCAATTGCTCCAGCCGGAGCGAGCACACCTGTCCTGGCGAGATGTCCAAGACCTGGCGGCTGGTCACCCTGGCGCGAGATGTTCTCGAAGCCCATGCCGGAACAGTCGTGGAGATCCTCGACCTCAGCCGCCTCGCCTCCGAGTACGGCCGGCGCATTCATCCCTGCAAGGCCTGCTTTTCGACGGCGGCGCCCCTCTGCCACTGGCCATGCTCCTGCTATCCCAATCATGCGATGGGTCAGGTACAGGACTGGATGAACGATATCTATCCCATGTGGGTGGCGGCCCATGGCATCATGATCGTGACGCCGGTGAACTGGTATCAGGTTTCCTCACCGCTGAAGCTGATGATGGACCGGCTGGTATGTGCCGACGGCGGCAACCCCGATCCAACGCTCACGAACGGCAAGGATGCCGCGACGGCAAAGAAGATCGAGCTCGACGGCTGGAATTACCCGCGCCATCTCGAAGGACGTCTGTTCGCCTGCATCGTGCATGGCGACGTGGAAGGCGCCGAGAATGTACGCCGCAGCATTTCCGACTGGCTCCGGTACATGCACCTGTCGCCGGCGGGGCGTCTGGCGGAACTCGACCGCTACATCGGCTACTGGAAGCCCTATGCCACCAGCCACGACGATCTTGACGCCGATACGGCCATCCAGGAGGAGGTACGCAACGCGGCGCGGACGCTGCTGGAAGGCGTCCTCGCACAGCGCGCCGGCCGGCAAGCCGACGTCAGCAGCGAATTGCAGCTTCCCCGGCAGAAGTAGTCGCCGCCGGAAGTCGAAGCCGACCATGCCGCGGATCGAGGGTTACGCGATCATCTCCCGCAACGGCATGATTGCGAATGCCGACGGCTCATTCCCTGCGGCGCTCAGGATCGATGCCGATCAGCGCTTCTTCCGTGCCGCCGTGCGCCGGGCGGATGCCACCGCCCATGGCCGCAATTCCGGCCTTGAGGAATTGTCCCGCAAGCGTGTGGTCCTGACACGCCGCATCGCCTCGCTGGACAAGCACGCCGCCAGCGCCGAGTCGATTCTCTGGAACCCGGCGGGCGCCGCATTCGCGGACGCCTGCAAACGTCTTCAGCTGGGACCCGAGGACACAATCGCCGTGTTGGGAGGGACAGACGTGTTTGGCCTGTTTCTGGACATCGGGTACGACACGTTCTTCCTGTCATGCACCGAAGTCGACCTGCCGGAGGGACGGCCGGTCTTCCCTGGTGCTGGCCGACCCCAGGAAGTGCTGTCGCGTCACGGCCTTGCGCTTCACGCACGCCAATCCCTGGATACCGAAGGACAGGTCGTGCTCGAAACCTGGAGGCGCGCCTGAAATTCCATTAACCTCGGTAACGAAGCGCATCAACGACCAGAGCAAACGCCGCCGAGGACTGGCGTCGGCTTGGGTAGAACAGGTGGTAACCGGAGTAAGGAAGGCACCAGTCCTCGAGCACGCGCTTGAGACGGCCGTTGGCAAGATACCGGTTCACCATGCTTTCCGGCACATAGGCCAGACCCGCTCCGGCGAGCGCCGCATTGAGCATCTGAACGGTGGCGTTGAACGTGAACTGACCCTCGACGCGCACCCTCAAGTCGCGACCTGCCTTCTCGAATTCCCAGACGTAAACCCCGCCATGCGAAGGCAGGCGCAGGTTGATGCAATTGTGCCCGATCAGGTCCTGTGGCGCCTTTGGCTCTGCACGCTTGCGGAAATAGGAGGGCGCGCCGACAACCGCCATCCGTATGTCCGGCCCGATGCGCACGGCAATCATGTCCCTGGCCACTTGCTCGCCGCTGCGTACGCCGGCGTCGTACTGCTGGGCCACGATGTCGGTGAGGCCATAGTCGATGACGATCTCGACCTTGATGTCCGGATAGTCTCGCAATAGCGGGGCAAGCTTCGGAACGAGGATCGTCTCGGTCGCATTTTCGGTCGCTGTGATCCGAATGGTTCCGGCGGGCTTTTCCCGGAGCTCACTGACGGCTGCGACCTCCGCCTCGATCTCGTCGAAGCGTGTTCCAATGTTGCGGAGCAGACGTTCGCCCGCTTCCGTCGGCGAGACGCTTCGTGTGGTGCGGCTGAGCAGCCGGACCCCCAGCCGCTCTTCGAGTTCGCGGATCGTATGGCTCAGCGCCGACTGAGAGACGCCCAGCCTCGCTGCGGCCTTCGTGAAACTGCGCTCTCGCGCGACGACCACAAAGGCCTGAAGGCTCTCCAGACGAGCGCGCAGCATTTATCGGCTCCGCTCATAGCTCTATGCCGATTTTAGCGGATAGTCGGATGGGAACGCGCTCTTAAATCGAACGTAACGCCTTGGGTCTGCTCACTGAGGGAGAGCCCGCATGGAAGTGCCTTCAAGCTCGGCAGACCGGAGGATCACTGGCTCCGACATCACCCGACGAGAGCTCATAGGAACGGCCGTGGTCACGGGCGGCGCTCTTGTGGGAGGACCTTTGCTGCCTGGGTTCATACCGGAGGCGGCTGCGCAAGCCGGCACTCCGCCCGGTACGCTTGATCTTGCGCTGCGCGTCAACGGAACCGACCATCATCTCACGCTCGATCCGCGCACTACCCTGCTCGATGCGCTGCGCGAACACTTGCATCTAACCGGCTCGAAGAAGGGATGCGGCCTCGGCCAGTGCGGTGCCTGCACGGTGCTGATGGACGGCAAGCGCATGAAGGCGTGCCTTTCGCTCGCTGCGCTCGTGGAGGGACGCGAGATCACGACGATTGAGGGCTTGGTCCGAGGCGAGCAACTCCACCCCTTGCAGGCGGCTTTCATAGAGCGAGATGCGTTTCAATGCGGCTACTGCACACCCGGGCAGATCATGGCCGGAGTCGCCTGCATCAACGAAGGCCATGCCGGCTCGCCGGAGGAAATTCGCGACTGGATGAGCGGTAACCTGTGCCGCTGCGGCGCCTACGACAACATTGTCGCGGCGATACAGGACGCAGCTCGCGCCATCGGTTCCGGGCGGGGAGGTTGAGCCATGCACACCTTCATCCTCGAACGCCCGCGCGATCTTGCCGCCGCGCTCGCCTTCCATGCGCAGGCTGGCCGTAACGATGCTCCGGCCGAATATATCGCCGGCGGCACCGACATGGTGCAGCTTCTGCAAGAACACGTGCGGCGACCCGAGCGGCTGGTCAGCCTTGCAGGCCTCCTGGACGGGCACATCGAGGCCGGACCGCAGGGCCTTAGACTCGGCGCCGCCGCCACGATGGCGGATGTTGCCGTACACCCTGCCGTGGTGGAGCAATTCCCCGTCATCTCAGAGGCGCTCCTGAATTCAGCGAGCCCGCAGGTACGCAACCAGGCAACCATGGGCGGCAACCTGCTGCAACGGACCCGCTGCCCATACTTCCGTGATGTCGGTTACGCCGCTTGCAACAAGCGCTCGCCAGGCTCCGGCTGCTCCGCCATTGACGGCGAGAACCGCTGGCATGCGGTGGTCGGCACGAGCGACGACTGCATTGCCGCCAATCCCTCTGATCTTGCGGTGGCACTCGTCGCCCTCGAGGCGGGGGTTGAGCTGCGCGGTGCGGGCGGGCAGCGCTTCGTACCCCTGATTGACTTTCACCGGTTGCCCGGCAACACGCCGCACATCGAGTCCGTGCTCGAACCGGGCGAGGTGATCGCTGCGATCACGGTGCCGGCGAGTTCGACGGCGCGGCGCTCGCACTATCTCAAGGTGCGCGACCGCGCCTCCTTCGAGTTCGCGGTCGTCTCGGCCGCGGTGGCGCTCGACATGGATGGCGGCCGCATTCGCGCCGCACGAGTCGCCCTCGGTGGTGTCGGCACGAAGCCTTGGCGTGTGCCCAAGGTCGAGGCGGCCCTGGCCGGGGGAAGCCTCGACCCGGCGGTGCTGCGCCGGGCGGCCGCGCTTGCCGCGGAGGGCGCGCAAGGGCGCGGCCACAACGACTTCAAGATCGAACTCATGCAGCGCGCCATCGTGCGCGCCATCGAAACCGCTGGGGCCCGCGCATGACCACCGCATTGATCGGACAACCCGTCAGCCGTGTCGATGGCCGCCAGAAGGTAACTGGCCGCGCTACGTACGCGGCAGAGTTCGAGGTACCAGGCTTGGCGCACGGCGCCATCGTACGGAGCACAATCGCCCATGGCCGCATTGCCTCCATCAACAGTGTGGCGGCCGAACGCGCAGCCGGCGTCGTCGCCGTCCTGACCCACCGCAATGCGCCGCGTCTTGCCTATCGACCGCACAAGGGCGCCCCGGACCCTGATGTCGGCGAGCGCTTGCACATGCTCCAGGACGACCAGGTGAATCATCAGGGTCAGCCGATCGCCCTCGTGATCGCCGAGACGCTCGAACAGGCGAACCATGCGGCGACCCTGGTGCGCGTCTCCTACACGTCCGAAACCGGAACCACAGACATTGAGCGCATCGAGCCGGTTCTGCCGACGCAGAAGAACGACCAGGGACAGGTCCGGCCACCCGAGACTCGGCGCGGCGACCCCGAAGGAGCGCTCGCCGCCGCTGAGGTCAAGGTAGACTACACCTACGTGATTCCGCGCGAGAACCACAATCCCGTCGAGATGCATGCCACCATCGCGGCCTGGGATGGCGATCGCCTGACGCTCTGGGACAAGACTCAGTGGGTGCACAATGTCGCCGACGAGATCGCCGCCGTGTTTGGCATCCCGGCCGAGAACGTCCGCGTCGTTTCGCCCTTTGTCGGCGGGGCCTTCGGCTCGGGGCTGCGCACGTGGCCGCACGTGACGCTGGCGGCGCTGGGCGCGCGCGTCGCCAGGCGCCCGGTCAAGGTGATGCTGTCGCGGCGCGAGATGTACTACGGCGTGGGGTATCGTCCGCACACGGTTCAGCGCGTCGCCCTCGGCGCTTCCCGCGACGGGCGCCTCGCGGCTCTCCTGCACGACGGCTATCAAGAGACCTCCACCTACGAGGAGTTTTCGGAGGCGCTTCTCAACGCGAGCCGGTTCCTGCATTCGTGCCCGAACGTCTACACGCGCCATCGAATCGCGCGCATGAACGTGCACACGCCGACGTATATGCGCGCTCCTGGCGAGGCGAGCGGCATCTTCGCACTTGAATCCGCCATAGACGAGCTCGCGGTCGCGCTAGGTGTCGATCCGGTCGAGCTGCGCCTGCGCAACGAGCCCGAGCAGGATGAATTCAAGAGGTTGCCATTCTCAAGCCGCTCGACGCGCGAATGCTACCGGGTGGCGGCGGAGCGCTTCGGCTGGAGCCGGCGCACCGCCGCGTCGCGCTCGATGCGCGATGGGCGCTGGCTGATCGGCTGGGGCATGGCGACCGCCACCTACCCCATGAACTACGCACCCGCATCGGCTATGGCCCGGCTACTGCCGGACGGCACCGCCGAGGTGAGGAGCGCATCAAGCGACATGGGGCCGGGCACATGGACATCCATGACACAGGTCGCATCCGATATACTGGGCCTGCCGATCGAGCGGGTGAAGTTCACTCTCGGCGACACCCGGCTGCCGAGGGCGCCCGTGCACGGCGGGTCGATGACGATGGCGAGCGTCGGCAGCGCCGTGCAGGCCGCCTGCCGCAAGGCGCGGGAGGACGCGCTCACACGCGGTGGCGCCAATGACGTCACCGAGGCCATGCGGCGCCTCGGTCAGCCCGTCGAGGCGTCGGTGGACGTGCAGCCGGGCGATGCGAGCCAGCGATTCTCGATGCATGCCTTCGGCGCGGTGTTCGCCGAGGTCGCTGTTGATCCGGATCTCGGCGAAACGCGGGTGCGGCGCATCGTCGGCGCGTACGGGGCCGGCCGCATCGTCAACCCAAAGACCGCCCGCAGCCAGTGCATCGGCGGCATGATCGGCGGCATCGGCATGGCACTCATGGAGCATTCGGTGGTGGACGGCCGCAATGGGCGCGTTCCGAACGCCAACTTCGCCGAATACGCGGTGCCTGTTCATGCCGACGCGCCGTCACTCATGGACGTGATCTTCGTCGAGGAGGACGATCCACACGTGAACCCGCTTGGCGTGAAGGGTGTCGGCGAGATCGCGATAGTGGGAGTCGCGCCGGCCATCGCCAACGCCATCTTCCACGCTACCGGCAAGCGAATCCGCGAACTGCCGATCACGCCCGACAAGCTTCTGTGAGCGAAACGATGCGCGTCGATCGGGTGTTGTGACATGATATCGCAATGCACCATGCCAGGCCGTCGAGCGGCGCTCGGCGCAATCGTTGCCAGCGCGCTCCTGACGCGACTTGCACTCGGGCAAACGCCGGAACGCAACACCCGGTCAAGGCCAATGAGCGTGAAAATACGCATCGAGTTCAATGGGGCGAGCATGACTGCCACGCTCTACGACAACCCGTCGGCGCGTGATTTTGCTTCCATGCTGCCGCTCGATCTCACGATCGACGATTACTCAACCAACGAGAAGATCGCTTACCTGCCGCGCAAGCTGACGGAAGAAGGCAGCGGCCCGTTTGATAACGAGCGGCCGGGCGACCTCGCCTACTACGCTCCGTGGGGAAATCTGGCGTTCTTCTATGCGGACTACCGCTACTCACGCGGACTGATCCGCCTCGGCCGGATCGACGGCGACATCGCCCCGTTGCGGATGCGTGGGAAATTCGACCTTCACATCGAGCTTCTCCCATAGCAGCGGGGAGCAAGGCGAACAGGAGCGGATGATGGCGAATGAGAACGGGAGCTTTACCGGGAAGGTCGCCTTTGTGACCGGGGCAGCGAACGGGATAGGACGCGCTGCGGCGCTGGCGTTCGCTCGCGAGGGCGCCAACGTGGTGGTCGCCGATGTTTCGGAGCAGGGCAATCAGGAAACTGCCCGGATGATCGAGGAACTCGGCAGGCGGGCGCTCGCCGTCAGGTGTGATGTGACGCGCGCCGAAGACGTCAAGGCGGCCCTGGACAGGGGGGTGGAAGCGTTCGGGCACCTCCATTTTGCCTTCAACAACGCGGGCTCCGAACAGCCGATAACGGCGATGGCCGATCTCACGGAGAAGGAGTGGGACCGCATCCTGCGCGTGAACCTTCGCAGCACGTTCCTGTGCATGAAGTACGAAATTCCCTTGATGCTGAAGCAAGGGGGCGGCGTGATCGTGAACACCTCCTCAGGCGCCGGGGTCAAAGGCATTGCGGGTCAGGCCGCATATTGCGCCGCGAAGTTCGGAATCATCGGTCTCTCCAAGGCGACCGCCCTCGACTACGCGAAGTCGAACATCCGCGTGAACGTCGTTTGCCCCGGCATCATTGACACGCCGATGATGGACCGCTTCAGCGGGGGCACGTCCGAGGGGCGCGAGCGGGTGATCGCGCAGGAGCCGGTCGGCCGGATGGGCAAGCCCGAGGAAATAGCCGCGGCCGTCATCTGGCTGTGCTCCGATGCAGCCGCCTTCGTCGTCGGGCACGCCATGGTCATCGATGGTGGCCAGACGGTGTAGTGGCTGTTCTCAGAAGCAGAAGGCCTGCACGGCGTCGAGCAGGATGGTGCCGCCGTGCGTGATCCAGAGCCACGCGGCCGTCAGCGCCAGCAAGATTCCGGCACCGGCGAGGGAGACGAGAAGGATGCCCGGACCCGTCATGCCGCGAGTACCGCCTAGGCCGGCCGCGGGGCAAGGCGGGCCACCGGCACCTCGCGGATGGGCCAGTTGATCAGCGCCGCGAACAGCCCCAACCCGATCGAGATCCACCACATCAGGTCATAGTTGCCCTGGAGATCGTACAGGCGGCCGCCGCCCCAGCCGCCGAGGAAGCTGCCCACCTGATGGCTGAAGAACACGATGCCATAGAGCATCGACATGTAGGTCGGGCCGAACATGAAGGCCACCAGCCCGCTGGTGAGCGGCACCGTGCCCAGCCAGAGGAAGCCCAGGGTGGCTGCGAACAGCAGGATCGAGCCGGCCGACAGGGGCAGGGCGAGGAAGCCGATGAACGCCAGTGCCCGCAGGAAATAGAGCAGCGCCAGCATGTCCTTGCGCCGGTGGCGGCCGCCCAGCCAGCCCCACAGGATGGCGCCCGCGATATTGAACAGGCCGACGAACGCAATCGCCCAGCCGCCCAGCTCCGTGGGCGAAATCGCGCGGCCCAGCAATGTCAGTCCAATCCCCTTGTCGGAGATGTAGGGCGGCAGGTGCAGGCCCACGAACGAGACGTGAAACCCGCAGACGAAGAAGCCGAAGGTCAGCAGCCAGAATCCGGGGGTGGCGAACGCCTCGGCCAGTGCCGCGCGCAGCCCCTGCGGAGCGGCTGATCCGGCAGCCGGCGCCGCCGCCTTATTCTCGCGCAGACCCAGCGCCAGCGGGATCATCACGGCCGATACCGCGGTCAGGATCAGGATGGTGGCATGCCAGTCGGCTGTGCGATCCAGCAGGATGCTGGCAAACGGCACCACCGCGAACTGGCCGAACGAGCCGCCGGCGGTGGTGATGCCCAGCGCCAGCGACTTCTTGCCGACTGGCGCAGCCCGGTTGATCACGGCAAAGATCGGCCCGAAGCCGGCGGCCGCCATGCCGATGCCGGTCAGCGCATTGCCCAAGGTCAGCAGTACCCCTTCGGTGGCGAGCCCGATCATCACCATGCCGGCCACGTACAGCACGCCGCCGGCGGCGACCGTGCGCGCTACCCCGAAACGGCGCTCGACGCCGCCGACAAACGGTGCGAACACGCCCATCAGCAGCATGGAGAGCGCATTGCCGAACGACCACAGCTCGCGGCCAACCTGCAAGTCCGCTGCAATCGGCTTCTGAAAGATGCCAAAGCTTTGGCGGGCGCCCATGCCGATGGTAAGAATGACGGCGCCACAGATCACCGGTATCCACCAACTGCGCCGCATGCTGTCTCTCCCTGATCCGGGCCTGCCAAACCGCACCTCTGGCGAGTATCCTGTGCATATGCAACTAAATGGAACTAACGTAAGGACAAGTTTTATTCACGGTGTCCTTGCAGCGGGGATCGGGCTGGCCGGCGTCCTGGTGGCAGGCTCTGCGCTGCCGGCCGCCGCGCAGGACAGGCTGCCCCGGCTGGAGCCGCAGAAATGCTGGTTCAAGGCGCCGCGCGGCGCGAGTGCGCAATGCTATGCGCTGAGCGTGCCGGAGAACCGGGCGATGCCGCAGGGCCGTTCCATCCGCCTGCCGGTCGCAGTCCTCAGATCCACCGGTCCGCACCCGCAGCCGGATCCGGTGGTCTATCTCTCCGGCGGACCCGGCGAGGCACCGCTGGCCGCGGCGGCGCCGGGCGTCGATCCCCTGAAGGATGGCGACTGGTGGCGTTCGACCGCCGCGCTGCGCCGCAACCGCGATTTCATCTTCATCGGCCAGCGCGGCGCGCAGCTCTCGCGGCCGGCCCTGCAGTGCGACGATCTTGCCAGCCCGCGATCGATGCTGTCACGCCTGAACGGCCGCTTCGATGCCGTCGAGGACGAGCGGCAGGCGATGCTGAAATGCCGCGCTGCGCTGGAGCGCCGCGGCATCGATCTGGCGCAGTACAACACCCCCGCCCTGGCCGACGATGTGGCCGATCTCGCGCGTGGGCTGCGGCTGGCGAAGATCAACCTCTATGGTGTCAGCTACGGCACGCGCTGGGCGCTGGAGGTGATGCGACGGCACCCGGCGCTGGTGCGCGCAGCGGTTCTCGATTCCGTGTACCCCCCGCAGGTCAACGGCGATCAGGACGAGGTCGATGCCGCCCGGCATGCCTTCGATCGGCTGTTCGAGGATTGTGCGCGCGATGCCTGGTGCGCCGGCAAATATCCTGGTTTGCGGCGCGATCTGGAAACGCTGGTCGCGCGCTTCGACCAGCGGCCGGTGCGGCTGCGCCTGAAGCTGGGTGGCAGGCGCGTCATCGCCACGGTGGACGGCACCAAGGCATTGCTGATCCTGCTGCACGTCATGCGCGATGGCGGTTCCGATGTGGGCAGGCTGCCGGCGACGATCGCCCGCGCTGCGCGTGGCGACTATGCCCCCTTGACGGTGTTCGCCGAGGCGCTCGAGCAGAGCGAGGGCGGCGTCGTCGATACACCCATTGAGCAGATGGCGGGTCTCTACTACTCGGTCGAATGCCGGGAGACGACCGCCTTTCTTGACGCCGCAGCGCGGGAGCGCGCGATTGCCGGCGCCGGCATCTACGGGCTTGTGGCGCGCGTGAACACCGGTCCCGCCCTGTGTCCGGTCTGGCGTGTGCCATCGGCCGATCCGGCGGAAAAGCAGCCGGTGCGCAGCCCCGTCCCGGCACTCCTGCTGAGCGGTGCCTATGACTGGCTCACACCCACCGGTTGGGCGGAAGCGGCGCGGCGCCATCTGCCCAATGCGCGACTGGTCGAGTTCCGCGCCATGGGCCATGCCGTCACGGCCAACGACGCCTGCGCCGAAGAGCTGCTGGCCGGCTTCATCGAGACGCCGGATCCGACGCGCGCGCCAGAATGCCTCGGCCGCAACCCGCCGCCCAAATTTACCGACAAGCCGCCAAAATAGGGATCAGGCGTTGGCGCGGATGAAGTCGCGCACGCGCGGCATGATCTGCTCGCGCCAGCGGCGGCCGTTGAAGATGCCGTAGTGGCCGACGGCCTTTTGCTCGTAGTGCACGTGCCGGCTTGCGGGAATATTGGGCGTCAGCCCGTGCGCGGCCCGGGTCTGGCCCAGCCCGGAAATGTCGTCCAGCTCGCCTTCGACGGTCATCAGGGCGGACCGTGAGATCGCGGCCGGCTCGACCGGGCGGCCACGCGAAACCCAGACGCCGCGCGGCAGCCGGTGTTCCTTGAAGACGACCTGCACGGTCTGCAGATAGAATTCGGCCGTCAGGTCCATCACCGCGAGATATTCGTCGTAGAATCGCCGGTGGGCTTCCGCCGAATCGCCGTCGCCCTTCACCAGATGCTCGAACTGGCGCATGTGGGCGTTGATATGCCGGTCGAGGTTCATGGTGATGAAGCTGGTGAGCTGCATGAAGCCGGGATAGACGCGGCGCAGGAACCCCGGGAAGCCCCACGGCACGGACGTCACCATGCTCTGGCGGAACCACATCATCGAATTGCGCATCGCCAGATCGTTGGGCACGGTCGGGCTGATGCGGGTATCGATCGGGCCCCCCATCAGGGTGATGCTGCGCGGCTGCATGGGATCGTCGGCGGCGGCCATCAGCGAGGCGGCGCCCATCACCGGCACCGATGGCTGGCAGACCGCGATGGCATGCGCGCCCGGTCCGATGTAGCGCAGGAACGCGATCACATAGTCGATATAATCGTCGAGATCGAAGTTGCCGTCCGTCAGCGGCACCTCGCGCGCATCGGTCCAGTCGGTGATGTACACCTCGTGGTCGTGCAGCAGCGCCTCCACCGTGCCGCGCAGCAGCGTGGCGAAGTGGCCGGACATCGGCGCCACCAGCAGCACTTTGGGATCGTTGCGCGGCGGCAGGCCACGCAGGTCGCGGTGGAACCGGACAAGCTGGCAGAACGGCTTGCGCAGGACGATCTCTTCGTTGACCGCGACTTCCCGGCCATCGACCATCGTGGTGGACAGCCCGAAGGCCGGCTTGCCGTAGTTTCGGGTCAGCCGCGAGACGATCTCGGCACCCGCCGCAACCGACTTGCCGAACCATGTCGCCGACATCGGGTTGCTGGGGCTGCCGTAGAATTCCTCGATCATGTCGGCGGCCCAGCGCACGGGCTGCGAGAGCTGTCGATTGGCGATGTAGAGGGAGTAGAGCATTGGGCTTTCAGGTTGCGCGCCGGGCCTGAGCGGCCAGAACAAGCGCTCATTTCCCGGTCAGTGTATCTGACTTTTCCCTGATGTCACAGGCAATTTTGCGGCGCACAATGAAGAAATTGCAGCAGATTCAAGGCATTGTGGAGAAAAGAGCTTCCGCTATAGCAGCGGCCGGAGCGCAGCCGCTAGGTCCTCTGCCTTGCTCTGGTGCGTGAAGTGCCTGACGAACCGGCCGCGCGCGTCGAGCAGGTAGAAGATCGACGAATGATCCATCAGGTAGGGGGCGCCGTCCTTGCTCTCCACCTTGCGGTAGTAGACGCGAAACTCCTTGGCGACCCTTGCGATCTGCTCGGGCGTGCCGGTCAGGCCGATCATGGTGGGTCCGAAATTGCCGACATAGTCCTTCAGCACCGCCGGCGTATCGCGCTCAGGGTCCACGGTGATCAGCACCATGTTGATTCGCTGTTCCGCGCCCTCGCCAAGCTGCTCGACCGCGGTCTGCATCAGCAGGAGCGAGGTGGGGCACACGTCGGGACAGTAGGTGAAGCCGAAATAGATCAGGGTCGGCTTGCCCTTGAAATCGGCCTCGGTGACGGTCCTGCCGTTATGGTCCGTCAGCGTGAACGGCCCGCCGATGGCCGGCGCGCCGCTGTCATCGCGCGTGAAATCCGCGACGACCCATCCGGCGAAGCCGACGAGCACCACAATCCAGGCGGCGAGGGCGATCTTGGCAGCACGCGACATGGCCGCAACATGGCGAGCGCGTCCCGCCGCGGCAAGCCTGGTGCAGGGCCATCGCAGGGCTGTATTGCCGCAGCCGTCAATTCTGTCTTATCTCGCTTCAACCTGTGACAAACGGCCGGGGAAGCTGCGGATGTTCTATGACGCGCGCAAGAGGGATCACGGCTTCAAGGCCGATCCGCTGAAATCGCTGATCGTGCCGCGGCCGATCGGCTGGATCTCGACCGTCGATCCCGAGGGACGGGTGAATCTCGCGCCCTACAGCTTCTACAACGCGGTCAGCGAGTTCCCGCCGATCGTCTATTTCGCGATCACCGGCACTTACGGCGATAACCCGACCAAGCACTCGCGCATGAACGCCGAGGCGACCGGCGCGTTCGTGGTGAACATGGTGAGCGAGGACCTGAAGGAGCGGATGAACGTCACCACCGCCATGTTTGCCCACGGCATTGACGAGATGAAGGAGGCTGGCCTGACGCCGGCGCTGTGCCGCTACGTGAAGGCGCCGCGGGTGGCCGAGTCGCCCGTCGCCCTGGAATGCATCTGGTGGAAGACCATCGAGCTGCCGATCGAGCCCGGCCGCGAGAAAAGCGCCGGCTCGATGGTGCTGGGCCAGGTGGTCGGCGTGCATATCGACGAGTCGGTCATCAAGGACGGCCGCGTCGACGTTGCCGCCTTCCGGCCGGTCGCCCGGTTGGGTTACAGCGAATACACGACGGCCAACAACGTCTGGCCCATGCGCCGCCCCGACGACCCACGCTAACAGTAAAAACCTTCATGGTGAGCCTGTTGTTTTGTCCGGGGACATGGTGGACGGGTGTACGGAGACATGGTGGACACCTGTCAGCCCGGTTGGGTGAGGTCGAGCCGGGCGACGACGAAACTGGCGA
>QOCQ01000002.1 GCA_003574685.1 Rhodospirillaceae bacterium SYSU D60007 | reverse complement strand
CTCGGCGTGCCGCATCTGCTGCAAGCCCTGCGGCCGGCGCCCGCCTGAGAGCCAGGACGTTCGCGCCATGCCGACCCGCGCCTTCACTTCGCCCACGGCCGAGTTCTCACACGGCCTGGAAGGCGGGGAGAAGGTGCCCGAAGGGCGGATGAGGGGCTTCACGGCCTCTCCTCATCGAGTCGTCGGGCTTGTTGCAACGCTGCAAAGCCCCTCATCCGGCGCTGCGCGCCACCTTCTCCCCGCCTTCGCGGGGAGAAGCCCAGAAAGCTACCGGAACTCGTACTCCGCCACCAGCCAGGGTTCGTGGCGGGCTTCTTCGCACCATTCCTTCATCGCCGCATGGTTGAGCAGCGCATCGCAATAGCGCTGCGCCTCGCTGTCGAGCTTTACGCCATATGTCCTGAACCGCGTCACGACGGGTGCATACATGACGTCGGCGATGGTGAAGGTGCCGAACAGGAAGCCGTCGTCGCGCGGCGCCGAGCCGGCAAACCGTTTGCGGCAGTCGAGCCACATGCCGACGATGCGCTGCACCTGCGCCATCACCTCCGGCGTATGGCCGTGCCCGGGAAACGACGCGCGGATGTTCATCGGCATCTCGCGTCGCAGCTCGGCGAAGCCGGCATGCATCTCGGCTGAAACCGAGCGTGCAATGGCGCGCGCCGCCGCGGCTTCCGGCCACAGGCCTGCCGCCGGCCGCAGCTCGTGCAGGTATTCGCCGATGGCAAGCGAGTCCCAGATCGACAGCCCGCCGTGCACGAGAACCGGCATCAGCCCTGATGGCGAATAGCGCGCGACATTCGCCTTCGTATCGGGCTCGTACAGGCGGATCAGAACTTCCTCGAACTCGATGCCGGCTGCCTTGCAGATGAGCCAGCCGCGCAGCGACCACGACGAATAATTCTTGTTGCCGATCACCAGCGTGAATTCACTCATCACATCCTCGCGTCGCGACTTTGCACATTGCCAGCGTCACCCGTTCGCGATCATGCTGGACGTTCCGTCGAATCACAACAACACCGGAGGTCCCCCGTGTCGCTGCCGTTTCTCGATCGCGCGCCGGCCGCCGTTCCGATTGCGGTCGTCGCGCCGGCCGACTGGCAGGCCTGGCTGAAACGGCAATCCGCGCATGCGCGTTCATGGCTACAGTCTTCGGGGATCAGCGGCAAGCCGGGAGAATTCGCGCTGCTGCCTGGCGACGAGGGCAGGGCGGTGCTTGCGGTGCTGGTGCGCTCGGCGACGCCCACCATGTGGGACTATGGTGCGCTGGCAACCAAACTGCCGGCCGGCGATTACTGCCTGATTGGCGACACGGCGCCGGTGTCGCTGGTCGATGCCTGCACGGCCTTTGCGCTGGGGTCATGGCGGTTCTCGCGCTACCGCAACGGCGGCAACGCGCGCCCGCGGCTGGTCTGGCCCGCGAAGTGCGACCGCGCTGCCGTCGAGCGGATCGCGGGCGGCATGTTCATGGCGCGCGATCTCATCACGACTCCTTCCAACGAGATGGGGCCCGCGGAGCTGGCGGCGGCGGCGCGGCAACTGGCGCGCCAGCACCGCGCGCGCTTCTCGGTGATCGCCGGCAACGATCTGCTGCGCCGCAACTATCCGGTGATCCATGCCGTGGGCCGTGCGTCTACCCGCGCGCCGCGGCTGATCGACATCGTCTGGGGCCGGCCCAGCGCGCCGAAGGTGACGCTGGTGGGCAAGGGCGTGTGCTTCGACAGCGGCGGCCTTGATCTCAAGCCGGCCTCCGGCATGCTGATGATGAAGAAGGACATGGGCGGCGCTGCCACTGTGCTGGCGGTCGCCGCCATGGCCATGAGCGCACGCCTGAACCTGCGCCTGCGCGTGCTCGTCCCTGCCGTGGAGAACAGCGTATCGGGCAATGCATTCCGTCCGCTCGACGTCATTCGCTCGCGCAAGGGCATGACGGTGGAAGTCGGCAACACCGATGCGGAAGGCCGGCTGATCCTGTGCGATGCGCTCACCGAAGCGGCGCGCGAGGAGCCGGCGCTGATCATCGATGTTGCGACGCTGACGGGCGCGGCGCGCGTGGCGCTGGGGCCGGATGTGCCGGCGCTGTTCTGCAACGACGATGCGCTCGCCGATGCGCTGCTGAAGACGGCACGCGAGCAGGAGGACCCGCTGTGGCGCCTGCCGCTGTGGCGCGGCTATCGCCGCTTTCTCGACAGCAAGGTGGCCGATATCAACAACGCCGGCCAGTCGCCGCATGGCGGCGCCATCACGGCGGCCCTGTTCCTGCAGACCTTCGTACCCGACTCGGTGCCGTGGGCGCATATCGATACGATGGCGTGGAACCAGTCGGCCCAGCCCGGCCGGCCGGAAGGCGGCGAGGCGATGGGTGCCCGCGCCATCTTCGCCCTGCTGGCCGCCAAATACCCCCCACGCCGCGGCGCCGGAGCGGGGCGCGGCTGACATGCACCTTCCCCCTCCGGGGGAAGGAAGACCTGTTACGCAAGCATGGCGTGGTGGTTGATGCACGCCGCCGGCGATGCCATTGTCCGCCCGCATGCGACGCAATCCCTATTCCAGTGCCGAGATCGACCGTGCCGCGCATGAGCGCGAGGACGAGGAGCGTATCGAGGACCTGCTTGCCGGCTCGCGCACAAGGTTCGTACCGGTCGACAACGAACGCAATCTTGTCAGCAAGCAGGGCGGGCAGCCCGAGCCCGTGTTCCTGCAGGGCATGATGGCGCGCGCCCTGATCCGCGGCGGCGCGCCCACGATCTTTCTCGGCCATGTCGGCGGCGAGAGCTACTTCGCCCTCGACGTGACGGGCTTCGACCTGCCGGCGGAAGGGCTGGGCGAGTTCGTCGATCTGCGGCAGATCGGTGCCCTGCTGTTCGCGCGCGAGGGCTCGATCCTGGCGTATGCGCGCGGCATGACCTACTGGCACCGGCGGCACAAATTCTGCGGCCTCTGCGGCTCGCCGACCCGCATCGTCAAGGCCGGCCACGAGCGCGTGTGCACCAGCGAGGGCTGCAAGACGCAGCACTTCCCGCGCACCGACCCGGCCGTGATCATGCTGGTGCATCACGGCGACAAGTGCCTGCTGGGGCGCGGCCGGCATTTTCCGCGCGGCATGCATTCGACGCTGGCAGGCTTCGTCGAGCCGGGCGAGAGCTTCGAGGACGCTGTCGCGCGCGAGGTCTACGAGGAAGTCAAGGTGCGCGTGCGCGACGTGCGCTATCACTCCTCGCAGCCCTGGCCGTTCCCGGCTTCGGTGATGATCGGCTTTCACGCCGAGGCCGAATCGCTGGACATCGACGTCAACCAGTCGGAGCTGGAGAGCGCCCGCTGGATGAGCCGCGAGGAGCTGCATCCCGACAATCTGCCGAAGGACGGCTCCTTCTTCATGCCGCGCAAGGACAGCATCGCGCGCCGCCTCATCGAGGACTGGCTCGGCCACGACGCCGGCCCCCCGCCGCAGGTATAACCGCGCAGTGTGACCTTCTTCGAAAGAACGACCGGATAGAAACCATGGCTGCACGGCGCAAATCACTGCCGCGTCCCAACGATGTGATCGCCTTCCAGGGAGAGTTCGGCGCCAACTCCGACATGGCGTGCCGCTCGGCGTTTCCCTACATGACGACGCTGCCCTGCCCGACCTTCGAGGCGGCAATGGAGGCCGTGCGCCGGGGACGCGCGGAACTGGCGATGATTCCCGTGGAAAACTCCATCGCCGGCCGCGTGGCCGATCTGCACAGCCTGCTGCCGCACACCAACCTTCGCATCGTGGCCGAGCACTTCCAGCGCGTCGAGCATTGCCTGCTGGCGCTGCCCGGCGCGTCGCTGAAGACGGTGAAGAGCGTGCGCAGCCACGTGCAGGCGCTGGCGCAATGCCGCGGCTTCCTGCGCAAGCATCGCCTGACGCCATCGATCCATGCCGACACGGCCGGTGCGGCGCGCGAGATCGCCGGGCTGGGCGACAACGGGGTCGCGGCCATCGCCTCCTCGCTCGCTGCGCGGATCTATGGACTGCACATCCTTGCGCGCAACATCGAGGATGCCGATCACAACACCACGCGCATGCTGGTGTTCTCGCGCGAGCCGGCGACGCCCGACTGGCGCACCGTGCCGTGCCTGACGGCCTTCCTGTTCCGCGTGAAAAGCCGCCCGGCGGCGCTGTACAAGGCGCTGGGCGGCTTCGCCACCAATGGCGTCAACATCACCAAGCTGGAGAGCTATCTCTCCGGCGCCGCGTTCGAACAGGCACTGTTCTATGCCGAGGTCGAGGGACACATCGAGCAGCGCCTCCTGAAGCTGGCGCTGGAAGAGCTCGAGTTCTTCTCGGAAGAACTGAAGATGCTCGGCACGTTCCCCGCCCATCCCTTCCGCCGCAAAGGCTGGGAAGCCCCCACACGGCCCGGCACATAGAAAGCCCTCCTTCCCCGGAGGGGCAGGGCATTCGCATACCTGATTACCCGGCTGGCTCCGCTGATGCATGTGGAGGCGAGGTACGGCGTCGAAATAGCCTTCATGGTGAGCACAGGTGGATGCTGCGCATCCACCGGGTCGAACCATGAAGGCGTCGCACAGCGGCAGTGCGGGCTGCTTCATGGTTCGACAGGCTCACCATGAAGCAGTTTTCTACCGCCGAACATCGTCCAGCGGAGCCAGGCGGGTAATCAGGTTCGCATATGGCCTCAAGCTTCCTTCCCCCTCCGCGGAAGGGATTTCATGTCAATCCTCGTGATCGGTGAGGTGGTGCGTGGTGGTCATCAGGTGCGTGCGCGGTTCGACGGGCCAGGCGAAGGTGAGCGCCAGCGCGTCGGCGAGGTCGGGGGAGGCGAGCCCGCGGCGCTTCATGTCCTGCTTGCGCTCCAGCAGGATCTCGTCGCGCATGTTGAAGCCGTACTCGGGTCCCGTGAGGTCGGCCTTGATCTCGGGATCGTCGGGGATGGCGCCCCATCTCAGCCAGGCCCGCATGTTGGCCCACATCTCGGCGCGCTTGTTGGCGTATTGGCCGGCGGCGCTGGTGGCCACGTCGCCGAAGGGCACGCCATCGGCCCGGCCGCCGAAGGCGATGCCGGCGACGCGCGGTACGCCTGTCTGCCGCAGCCGGTCGAGGACGCCGGCGCCCATGCCGCCCATGTCGACGAAGACCGCATCGGCCCGCAGATCGCGCGCCATGTCGGCGACGTGTGCGGCGATCTGCATCAGGTCAGGAACGCGCAGGCGCAGCGGCGGCACGCTGCGCGCATCGCGTCCGCGCCGCGCCCAGATCACCGTCATGTCATCGCCGTGGCGGGCGACATCGACGCCCAGGACCAGCGCCTCGTGCGGGCTCGCCTGCACCTGGCGCAGCGCTGCGGCCTCGACGATGTCGGACGGGATGAACTGCCGGCTGCTGGCGCGCGGGAACTCGCCCTTCACGCGCACGCGCACGAAGTCGCTGTCGGGGCCGTAATCCTGGATCCAGCGCTCGAACAGCTTGCGGTTGGTGCCGGGCACGTCGCGGCTGTCGATCTGGCGGGTGCGCCAGCGCGCCTTGCGGGCGCCGAAGCATTCGCGGAAACGGCCGGTGTTCTGCGTCGGGTTGCCCAGCGCCAGCCAGATGATCTCGGTGCCGGCATCGGTCAGCACGCCTTCGCTGGCCTCCCAGACGCTGTCGGCAATGGCGCTCGCCTCGTCGAACACCAGCACGATGCGCCGGCCCTTGTTGTGCAGGCCCTGGAAGGCCACGGTGTTCCACGCCGACCAGGTGACGCGATCCAGCCGCCACGTGTTCTGGTGGCCTCGCGCGCACGACATCAGCGACGTGCGGGTGAGCGCGAATTTGTGGCCGCAGATCATCATGCCGTGCCACTTGGCGAGCTCGGGCCAGGTCTTGGTGCGAAGCTGCTGCTCGGTGTTGGCGGTGAGCGTCAGGCGCGCATCGCGGAAGGTGGCGAGGCCCCAGAGCAGGACCCACGCCACCAGCGCCGACTTGCCGACGCCGTGGCCCGAAGCGATGGCGTGCTGGATCACGTCCTGCTCGCCGGCCGCGGCATTGGCCCGCAATGCCGCACCGATCTCCTGCAGCACCTCCGCCTGCCACGCATAGGGACCGGTCTGCCCCTCCAGCGGCTTTTCCGGCTCGCCCCACGGAAAGGCGTATTTCACGAACTGAAGCGGGTCATGGCGGAAGCCTTCGAGAACTGTCGCGAGGTCCGCACCGGCGGGCGGTCCGTTCATCCCCACACCCGCTTGCGTGCCGCCTCCATGCGTTCGGCGAGATCCGGCGGTTCGGGCGCCTCGAACACCGTGGGCGTGCAATATTGGCTCGGCCGCCGCGCCCGCAAAACGTAGGTCAGCTCCTTGTCGCTGCACTCGGCGAGCGTGGCGGCTGGCGCGACGCGCCGTGCCATGCCACGGCGCAGCGCCTCTTCCGCTGCCCGGCCGGTGCCTTCTTCGACGGCTTCCTCCCAGGCACGCCGGAAGGCGGCATCGTTGTCGCGCCACTTGTAGACGGTGATGCGGTGCACCCTGGCCGATGCCGCCGCGACTTTCACCGAGACGCCCCGCCGCAGCGCCGCGAGAAACGCCTCGCGCTGCACCTCACTTGCCTTCCGGCCCTGCATGCCCACCTGCCATGTTCCGGACATGCATCTGATCAATACATAAAGAGACTAGAAACGTCAAGAGTTATGGACAATCATGCGTATCGTCTTTCATCCCGGGGGAAGACTTGAAGACGCGCCATATGCGAACCTGATTACCTGACTGGCTCCGCTCGGCGAACGCCGGGCCAGAGACCGCTTCATGGTGAGCCTGTCGAACCATGAAGCGGTCCGCACTGCCGCTCTGTGACGCCTTCATGGTTCGACAGGCTCACCATGAAGACTCTTTCAACGTCGAATCTCGCCGCGGATGCATCAGCGGAGCCAGCCAGGTAATCAGGTATGCGAATGCCTTTCCCTCCGGGGAAGCGTTATGAGAGTGACTCCTCGTTCATGTGAAGAGTGTGGATGGCCACTGGACGCGCGTTCGCGATGCGCCCATATCGTGCCCACTTTCTCGGGTTCCCTCCGGCCAGTGCCGCAGGCACGGATCTTTCGCGCATATGACAGAATCTGATTCCTCGCGTCGACGGCTTACCGGCGCGACGCGCCTGTTTCGACTGACCGCACTCGCGCTTGTGGCCGCGCTGGGCATTGCCGCCTGCGAGCGCCAGCAGCAGGGCCAGCAGGGCGCCGCGGGACCGCCGCCGGTCACCGTGGCCAAGCCGGTCGTCAAGGAAATCGTCGAGATGGACGAATTCACCGGCCGCTTCCAGGCTGCCGGCTTCGTCGAGCTGCGCGCGCGTGTTGGCGGCTATCTCCAGTCTGTCCATTTCAGGGACGGCGCGCTGGTCAAGGAAGGCGAGCTGCTGTTCGTCATCGACCGGCGACCCTACAAGGCGGAGCTGGACCAGGCCGAAGCCACGCTGGTGGCCACCCAGACCCGCTTCGATCTCGCCAAGTTGGAGCTGGAGCGCGCCGAGCGGCTGGCGAAAACCGGCGCCGGCACCGAGCAGTCGCTTGACCAGCGCCGGCAGCAGTTCCTTTCGGCCCAGGCCGATCTCGCGGGGGCCAAGGCCGGGCTGGAGCAGGCCCGCCTCAATTACGACTTCACACAAGTGAACGCGCCGATCTCGGGCCGCATCTCGCGCAAGCTGGTGACCGAGGGCAACCTGATCAGCGCCAACACCACGCTGCTGACCACGATCGTCACCACGGACCCGATCCACTTCTACTTCGATATCGACGAGCGCTCCTTCCTTGCCTACCAGCGGCTGGCGGAGCGCGGCGAGGAAAGCAGCGGCAATGGCGGCGGCACAGACCTGCCGATCGCCGTGATGCTCACCGACGAGAAGGAGTTCCTGCACAAGGGCCGGCTCGACTTCACCGACAACCGGCTCGATCCCGACACCGGTACCATGCGCCTGCGCGCCTCGCTGCCCAATCCCGATCATTTCCTCACACCCGGACTGTTCGGCCGCATCGCCGTGCCCGGCAGCCCTCGCTACAAGGCGGTCATGCTGCCCGATGAGGCGATCCTGACCGATCTCGACCGGCGGTATGTCTACGTCGTCGGATCCGACGGCAGCGTGCGCCAGCAGCCGGTGCGCACGGGATCGCGCACCGACAGGTACCGCATCATCCGCGAAGGTCTGAAGGGCGATGAGACCGTCGTGATCAACGGCCTCCAGCGCGTCAGGATGAGCGGCGGCAAGGTGACGCCGCAGATGGTCGAGCTGCCGCCGGTGTGGAAGGGCCTGATGGCGCTGGGTCCGCCGCCGGGTGCGCCGGGCAGCGGCGGCGCGCCGCAGGGCGGCGACCCGAAGAACACGGACACGAAGAAGTAGCGCCGCCATGAAGTTCGGACATTTCTTCGTCGACCGGCCGATCTTTGCGACCGTGGTCTCGATCGTCATCGTGCTGGTGGGCGCCATTGCCTACTGGCGCCTGCCGGTGACGGAGTATCCCGAGATCGCGCCGCCCACGATCACGGTGACGACGTCCTATCCCGGCGCCGATCCGGAGACGATCGCCCGCACCGTCTCCACGCCCATCGAGCAGGAGATCAACGGCGTCGAGAACATGCTCTACATGTCCTCGTATGCCACCCAGGACGGCACGCTCAACCTGAGCGTCGTCTTCCGTCCGGGGACGGATCTCGATATCGCCCAGGTGCAGGTGCAGAACCGCGTCTCGATTGCCGAACCGCGCCTGCCGGAGGAAGTCCGCAGACAGGGCGTGACGACGCGCAAGCGGTCCACCGACTTCCTGATGGTCGTGCATCTGCTGTCGCCCGACCAGCGATATGACGAGCTCTACATCGCCAACTACATGCAGCTTCGCATCCGCGAGCAGCTCCTGCGGCTGGACGGCGTCGGCGAGGTCATCGTGTTCGGTGGCAGCGAGTACGCCATACGCGTCTGGCTCGATCCCGCGCGGCTGGCGGCCTATGCCCTCACCAGCGGCGACGTCGTGGAGGCCCTGCGGGCGCAGAACGTCCAGGTCTCCGGCGGCCGGCTGGGCCAGCAGCCGGCCCCTGCCGATACGGCATTGCAGGTGGTGGTGACCACGCAGGGCCGCTTCGACGACGTGCGCCAGTTCCGCAATGTGATCGTGAAATCGGGCGAGGACGGCAAGCTGGTGCGGCTTCAGGACGTGGCGCGCGTCGAGCTGGGGGCGCGCGACTACAACAGCCGCAGCTACCTCAACGGCCAGGTGGCGGTGGCGCTGGGCGTCTTTCAGCGTCCCGGCACCAATGCGCTCGCCACCGCCGATGCGGTCAAGGCGAAGATGCAGGAGCTGTCCGCGGAATTCCCGCCCGGCCTGAAGTACGACATCATCTACAACCCCACCGAGTTCATCGACCAGTCCGTCGATGCGGTCTACGAGACGCTGGGCGAGGCCATCCTGCTGGTGGCCCTGGTCGTGCTGATCTTCCTGCAGAACTGGCGGGCGGCGCTGATTCCGATCCTGGCGATTCCCGTGTCGCTGGTCGGCACCTTCGCGATCATGCTGGCCTTCGGCTTTACGCTGAACACGCTCACGCTGTTCGGCCTGGTGCTGGCCATCGGCATTGTCGTGGACGATGCCATCGTCGTGGTCGAGAACATCGAGCGCAACATCGCCGAGGGCATGACGCCGAAGGAGGCTGCGCACCGCACCATGGACGAGGTCGGTACGGCGGTCATCGCCATCGCCGTGGTGCTGACCGCGGTCTTCGTGCCGACCGCGTTCATCCCCGGCATCTCCGGGCAGTTCTACCGGCAGTTCGCGCTGACGATCGCCGCCTCGACCATCATCTCGGCCTTCAACTCGCTGTCGTTGTCGCCGGCGCTGGGCGCCATCCTGCTGAAGCGCCACGAAAACGGGCACGGCGCGCGGTTCCTGCCGGTGCGGCTGGGCCGGCTGTTCGCCTCGAAATTCAATACCGGCTTCAATGCGATGAGCGGCGGCTACGCCCGGTCCGTCAGCAGCATCGTGCGGCACCGGGTGCTGATGCTGGGCGCCTATGGCCTGCTGGTCGCCGCCACGGTGTGGATCTTCAATACCGTGCCGCAGGGCTTCATCCCGCCGCTGGACCGCGGCTATGCCATCGTGATCGTGCAGCTTCCCGATGGCGCCACGCTCGATCGCACCGACGCGGTGGTGAAGAAGGCGGAGAAGCTGATCCAGGATGCGCCCGGCGTGGCCCATGTCGTCTCGATCCCGGGCTTCAACGGCGCGACCTTTACCAACGCCAGCAATGCCGCGGTGATGTTCACGCCGTTCACGCCGTTTGCCGAGCGGCTGGCGCAGGGGCTGACGGCCGACCGCGTGATCGGCCAGATGATCGGGCGCCTGCAAGGCATCGAGGAAGCGTTCGTGCTGGCGGTACCGCCGCCGGCCGTGCCCGGCATCGGCACCGGCGGCGGCTTCAAGATGCAGCTTCAGAACCGCGCCAGCGACGATGTGCGATCGCTGCTGGCTTCGGCCTACCAGTTAATGGCGCGCGCCCGGCAGGATCCCAGCGTCACCGGCGTGTTCACGACCTTCTCGGTTTCCTCGCCGCAGGTTTATCTCAACATCGACCGCGTCAAGGCGCAGATGCTGAACGTGCCGCTGGCCGCGGTGTTCGAGGCGCTGCAGGTCAACATCGGCTCGACCTACGTCAACGACTTCAACGCCTTCGGCCGCGTCTTCCAGGTGCGCACCCAGGCCGACGCAAAGTATCGGCTCGACCGCACCGATATCGAGCGCCTGAAGGTACGCTCGACAAACGGCGACCTGGTGCCGCTGGGGACGATCGTCGAGATTGATCCGTCGGCAGGCCCCGATCTCGTGCAGCGCTACAACATGTTCGTGTCCATCCCGCTGCAGGGCAACACGCCGCCCGGCGTCTCGACCGGCCAGTCGCTCGACGCGATGGAACGGCTGGCGCGCGAGGTGCTGCAGCCCGGGCAGAGCTTCGAGTGGACCGAGATCGCCCTGCAGGAGCGGCTGACGGGCAACACCGCCATCTACATCTTCGCGCTGTCGATCCTGTTCGTCTTCCTGGCGCTGTCCGCCCAGTACGAGAGCTGGGTGCTGCCGCTTGCCATCATGCTGATCGTGCCCATGAGCATGCTGTTTGCGCTCGTGGGCGTCAGCATCGCCGGCATCGACAACAACGTGCTGGTGCAGATCGGTCTGGTGGTGCTGATCGGGCTCGCCGCCAAGAACGCCATCCTGATCGTGGAGTTCGCACGACAGGGCGAGCTCGCCGGCCAGGATCCGATCGCCGCAGTCATCGAGGCCTGCCGCCTGCGCCTGCGGCCGATCCTGATGACGGCCTTCGCCTTCATCCTGGGCGTGCTGCCGCTGGTGATCGCCTCGGGCGCCGGCGCCGAGATGCGCCGCGCGCTGGGCACGGCGGTGTTCGCCGGCATGATCGGCGTGACGCTGATCGGGCTGTTCCTGACGCCGGTGTTCTACGTCGCGATCCGCTTCGCGGTCGAGCGCCTGCGCCGCCGCCGCGAGGAGCCGCCGGCGGCCGAGCCGGCCGAGTAGCCGCGCGCCGCATGATGGAAACGCTCAGCGCGCTGCCGCCCTTCTGGCTCGGCGTGCTGGGCTCGGTGCTGGCGGGCCTGGTCGGCACCTCGGTGGGCGGTGCGCCGGTCTTCGTGTTGCGGGTCCTGCCAGCGCGGCTGGGCAACGCGCTCCTGAGCTTCGCCGCCGGCGTGATGCTGGCGGCCACCTTCTTCTCCCTGCTGCTGCCGGCGCTGGAGCTGGCGGGCGAAGCCACCGGCGGGCGGGTGCCGGCAGCGACCGGCGCGATCCTGGCGCTGGCCACGGGCGGGCTGGTGATGGCCGGCACGCATCGCCTCTCGCCACACGAGCATCTCGGCCGCGGTCGCGAAGGACCGCTGGTTCAGCGCATCCGCCGGGTCTGGCTGTTCGTGATCGCCATCGCCATCCACAATTTCCCCGAGGGGCTGGCAACCGGCGTCGCCGCCGGCAATCCGGTGCGGCTGCCCGACGAGATTCCGGGGCTCGGCGTCGTGGTGGGCATCGGCCTGCAGAACATCCCCGAAGGCCTCGCCGTCGCGCTCGGGCTGCTGTCGCTGGGCCACGGCCGGACCATGGCCTTCCTGGTCGCCGCCGCCACCGGCCTGATCGAGGTGCTGGGCGGCATCGTGGGCGCCGGCGCGGTGTCGCTCTCCAGCACGCTGTTGCCCTGGGCGCTCGCCTTCGCGGCCGGGGCCATGCTGTTCGTGATCAGCCACGAGATCATTCCCGAGACGCACCGGTCCGAGGCGAAGGGCACCATCAGCGCCACCATCGCCCTCTTCGCCGGCTTCGGCACCATGCTCTTCCTGGACCACACGCTGGGGTGAACCGCCTATCCTTCCCCCGGAGGGGGAAGGTGCCCGAAGGGCGGAAGGGGGATGGTGCAACGCGTTCGGTGTCTCGCCTTTGGCACCGTGCTTGTTGCGGCATCCCCCTTCCGGCGCTGGCGCGCCACCTTCCCCCTCCGGGGGAAGGTCCAACTGAACCTGCGGCGGCCGCCTCCTGGCTTGCCCGCGTGACCATTTCTGGTCATACTGTGGTCATGAGGCAAGTGCGAATCGCCGATCTGAAGGCCAGGCTGAGCGAATACCTGCGGGCGGTCCGCCGTGGCGAGACGATTGCGGTGCTGGATCGGGAGACGCCCGTCGCGCAGCTCGTGCCGATTCGCGAGCGGCGGGCGCTCTCCGTCCGCAAGCCTGCGCCGGGTGCCCCGCCGCCCAATCGCGTACGGTTGCCGAAGCCGGCGAGGCTGAAACTCGACGTCGTCACTCTCCTGCTCGAAGAACGCCAGGGGCATCGTTGATCGCCTACGTCGATGCATCGGTGTTGCTCCGGCTAGCGCTGGGCCAGCCGGATTCGCTGGCAGAGTGGTCCGAAATCGATCGCGGGGTGTCGAGTGCTCTCGCCACCACCGAGTGTCTGCGCACACTGGATCGGCTGCGCCTGCTGACGAAACTCCCCGACACAGAAATGGCAGGACGGCGCGCCAAGCTCCTCGAGTTGATCGCGTCACTGGAGATCGTCGAGATCGACTCCACTGTGCTGGACCGTGCCGCCCAGCCGATGCCCACCGAGCTCGGAACACTCGATGCCATTCACCTGGCGACGGCCCTCCTCTGGAAAGAGATGACAGGCGAGGCCCTGACGATGGCCACGCATGGCAGCGCGCTTGCCATTGCCGCCGAGGCTCACGGCCTGCGCGTCGTCGGCGCCCCGCGCAAATAAGCCGGCCACCGGTCGGACACGGCCTGCAGCCGTCCCGCGCGCGGCAGCGAGCCCCGAAGCCGAATCGGTCAAGAACCAGCAAGCTCAATGAGTTGCTGGAGTTTTGTTTGGCCGTCGTCTGCTGCACCAATAATCTCAATGACTTAGCTCATAGGTTTAGATCACTGACACCGATGCTGCGAGCTGATAGGCCAAGGTGACGTTAAAGAGCAAAACCTGTGCATCGCTACGGATTGCCGTTGAATGTCTGAATATCAGACTCTATATTACCGTTATGTCTTCGAAAGACACATGCATGACCGTCGGCACCTTGTCTCCTCCGTCCTCTAGCTCGGTTTTGGCACCGTTTCCTGCATCAGCAGTCGAGACGAGCTTGCGGGCCGAACTCATCCAAGCAGTGAGGGACGAAGCCTCAATCAAAGGGATCATGTTGCCGACGTCAGACGTCGATATAGCGAAGGCACCATTTCAGGTGGATTCGTTGGTTGTCGTTTCGATCCTGTGTGTTGCTGAACCGATTGTTGGCTTCGAGCTACCAGAAAGCGTCGTACGCACCGGCGGCTACCGATCGGTGGACAACGCGCTCGACCAACTGCTGCCCCGGATCGAAGCGCTGTGGAAGAAGCGTAAAGGAGGCAAGCCATGACCGAGGTGGCATTTCGGCAAGACGGCGATGACGAGGAACGCCGGCGGCTGGGTGACCGGTTGCGCGAGGCGCGCAAGTATCTGGGCCTCAAGCAAGAGGAGGTCGCGACCTACCTCAAGATCCCGCGAACTGCGCTTACCGATATCGAAAACGGTCAGCGGCGCGTCGAAGCCATCGAGCTGACGCGTCTTGCGAAACTCTATCGGCAGTCGGTCGCATTCTTCACCGGTGAAGACGAAGCGTCCGCGAATCTGCCTGTTGATGTCGCGCATCTTGCCCGTCGTGCAGCGGACCTGTCGGAACAGGATCGCGATGAGCTCAGCCGCTTCGCGGAATACCTGCGCACGCGGGCGCGTGCCGGGCAGAGCTAGTCCTCATGGTAGCGGCGGACTACGCGGGCGCGGTGCGAGCAGGGACGATGGCGGCCGCTCGGCTCCATCAGCGCCTCGGCTTGCGTCAGCTCGTCGAAGCCAGGGGTGGCAATGTCGATGTATTCGGAGCCATCCAGGCTATCGACCTGCCTCTTCTGCTTCGCCCACTCCAAGGGTTGCTTGGTGCCTATCTCAGCGACCCAGCCCCAGGTGTCCTGATAACGACGCGCCGGCCCATGAGCATCCAACGGTGGACTGCCGCGCACGAGCTCGGCCATTTCGAGATGAAGCATCAGCCGAGCCTGGACGATGAAAGCATTCTTAGCCGCATGCCGCTGACGGGCGGACCTGCGGAGGATTTTCAGGAAGTTGAAGCCGACGCATTTGCAGTCGGCTTCATGATGCCGCGCTGGTTGATTCAGTGGCATGCCGCCCGCCAATGCTGGAACGTGCAGGACTTCCGGCATCCGAGCCGGGTCTACCAACTCGCGCTTCGGATCGGCGCAAGCTATGAGGCGACGTGCTGGAGCCTCGTCCGCCATCGTTTGATCCAGGCCGCGCTCGCCCGCGAATTGCTTCAAACACAGCCGCGCGAGCTGAAGGTCAACCTGCTCGAGGCTTATAGGCCGCAGGACTATCGCGGTGATGTCTGGCTCCTGACCGAACGCGACGCTGGAACACGCATCGATGGCAGCCGCAATGATCTGTTCGTGTTGCGGCTTGAGGAGCATAGTGGCGGTGGCTATCTGTGGGACATCGATCAGCTCAAGGCGAGCGGATTTGCAATCGTCCGTGACGAACTCGAAGCGATCGACGGCGAAGGTGTGGGAGGGCCGGTCGTCCGGCGCGTAACTGCAGCGCCCGAGGAGACACACCGCGGCTCCCTGGAGATTGAGGAACGGCGGCCCTGGGATCCAGAGCCTCCGCTGTCGCGGCTCAAACTCGACTTCGACCTGACCGGGCCTGAAGAGGAAGGACTGTCGCGCGCCGAGCGGCGAAGGCTGCTTGAAGCCGCATGACCGAGATTGTCGTGTTGAAGGATTTGCGGCCGCTGTTCGGCGAGGCGCGCAACCAGGGGCCGCGGCCGACTTGCCTCGCCTTTGCTGGAAGCGATGTGCATGCAGCGCTCCGGCCGGGATGGGCGCCGTTGTCGTGTGAATTCGCATTCTATCACGCGCAGCGGCGTGCGGGCCGGCCGCCCAGCAAGGGTGCATTGCTTTCTGCGATCCTCGAAGCACTGCAAGAGGACGGGCAACCCGAGGAAGCAGGGTGGCCGTATCTAACCGCGACGCCGAGCGATGCTACATCCTGGATGCCGCCCGACGATGTCGGACCGCTGTTCAGGCGCGCCGGCGAAACGCGCAAGCCATCGCTCGACAAGATCATCCAGGAACTCGAGGGCGATCGTCCTTCGGTCCTCCTCCTGATGCTGTCCCGCGCCTTCTATGCACCATCGGCCGAAGCCGTGATTCATCCGGCTGCGGGTGAGGGGCCTGATCCCGCGCGCCGCCATGCTGTCGTTGCAGTCGCGTACGGGACAGTCGATGGTGAGCTCGCAATCCTTGTGCGCAACAGCTGGGGTCCCAGATGGGGCGCCGCTGGCTATGGCTGGCTTACGGAAACCTTCCTCGCGCCTCGTCTCTTCGCCGCCGCGATATTGACGGAGAATGTCGATGTATCTGCCTGTTCCGTCGCAGCCTGACTGCGCGACCGCGTGGCGCGAGGCGGTCCGCCTGGTCGACGGCGCACCCGGTCACGAAGCCTATAACGTGGTAATCGACGTGGCAGATCCGACGATCAATGCAACGCGCGCGCATCCTGGCGTCGCAGTCGTGGATGATTTCTTGGTGGCGCGCGACAAGTCGATCGAGACGGTCGCCAATACGATTTTTCCCGCAGCGCTCTATTATCGCCATGGTGCGCCAGAGTTCTTTGATGTGTTCACCACGAAGGTGCTGCCGAAGGTTCGGCGGGGCGAGCGCTGGTCGGGCTACTATTTCGAACGCATGATCGACTTCCCCGTGCCCGTGGGTGAACCTCCAAACCAGCTCTGGGATATCGTGGAGCGTATGCGCAGCGATCAGGTGCGGGCGCTCAATAAATTCGAACTCTCGCTGTTCGATCCAGTCCGCGACGTCGACAATTCACCATATGGCGGGCAGTGCCTCAGTTTCATGAGCTTCAAGATTACACCCGGTGCCGTGCGTACCCTGACGCTTACGGCGCTCTACCGGAACCACTTCTACGTTGAGAAGCTGCTCGGCAACCTGATCGGGCTTGGGCGGCTAATGGCCTTCGTAGCCCACGAAGCCGGCTTGCAGGTTGGCGCGCTCACGGTGCTCTCAACGCACGCCGAGATCGATCTACCAAATCGTGCTCGCCGCGGCGAAATTGCGGCGATGCTCGCACAGTTCGATCAGGCGACGGCGCCGCTTGCTGCCTGAGCGAACGGCAATTCGAGCGTCTCACGTTTCTGGGAAGGTCCATCGAGACCATAGAGCGCGTGCAGGCCAGCGACGAACTCCGCTTGCCCGCCATAGCTCGGATGCCGGACCGTCGTCACCGGAACATCAATTTCTGCAAGCGCAAGACTCGCATCGCGGCCAATAGCAACGATGCGGCGCGGGGCGATCATGGCGATCAGCGCCATCAGCAGCGGCCAAGTCGCATCGCGCTCGGCTCGACTATGGCAGCGGTTCGACATCGGATTGCCAGCTTCATAGGGATGTAATGGAAATACATTCCACAAGAACACCGGCGCACCGATGCGCGCCAGCACGTTCCATACGATCGCCGCGGTGCGTTCGGCAACGATCGGGCCGCGCGTTGCCCGATCGAGTGTGATGCCGCCAAGCAGCATGCTGGCTGACGGGAGATGCACTTCGTCGGTCAGAGGGATGCCTGTCCTGCGGCCGCCGCGGTAACCGAGATCGCGCGCAATCCAAATCGTGTCGACGCGCGCATCGAGCACAGCTTCGAGGCACCGTGTGAGGTTTTGCTTGCGTACACGAGGCGAGTCGGCGCGATCGTGGATCGGACAGCAATCGCGATAAGGATTAAACACCGAGGGCAGGGAAGTGTTAGCAAGCGCGGTCGCGAATGATCGAGGTGTTTTCACGGCAGAGCCTCGATGGAAAGCTGACGGTTGTCCATGTCGATGCGGACACGGCCTCGTCGGCGCTCACGCAGGAAGCGGAAGGCTGTATAGCCCTGCAGGATGGCTTCTTCCCAGAGCCAAAGCGGACAACGTTCCGCTTCATAACCTGCGACGAACTGGCGGACGTGCTTGAGGAGATCGAACGGCAGATCACCGCGCTTCATGTTGGCGAAGAGATCGAGTTCCACAGCCTGACCAAAAATCCAGGTCGTGATGCCTTCCTCGATCAGTGCCGCGCGGGCACCATCCTGGGCATCGTCGATTTTCGGATCTGATTTGCGCCTGAGGCGAAACAGCGCGCGGATCACCGGCGACCAACTCAGCACGGCGACATGGGCGTAATGGAACACGTCATGAATGCGATAATCGTCGGCGGTCATCGCATTATCGGTGAGACGGTCACCGATATTGATGCCGTTGCAGCGCTGGAAGACATAGGTTTGCCCGCGTACCTCCCGTTCGAAGATTTCAATCGTCAGATCGCGCGGCAACTGCTCTTCAGGCTCGGCGTCGGCGTCGAGCGGCGCAGGATAGATACGCTCGCGGGGCCAGCGGTCGGTTGTCTTGGCGAGGTTCTTGACGGCGGCTGCCTCGAGCGTGACGCCGGCTTCGTTGGCAGCTTGGATGAGAGTGCGGGTGATTGCGCTCAAGCGGGCGAGCAGGGCCGATGGGCTGTCGATAAGTCGTCCTGCTTCCTGGTCTATAACGAAGACCGACATCTCCTGCGAGTTTGAGGAGCGTGCGCTCAAAGGCGCCCGTGGGCTCTGTGGCGTGGGTCATGATCGCGGGCTGCACCGCAGCGAAGGACAGCGTCTCGCCCTTGCTGCGAGCCTGGGCGTGCGGTCCCGGCGTCGCCTCGGCGAAGATGTCGGTCAGCGCAATCCCGCCGCGTGCGGCGACAGTGGACAAATACCACAGGACATCACCAAGCTCTTCGACGACCGCGCTGGCATAGCCGAGATAGGATGCACGATCGCGCTGCTTTTTCTTGACCTCGCTGAGTAGACTGCCCGTCTCACCGAATAGGCCAAGCAGCGGGAAAGTCAGCGACCCTCCATCGCGGCGCTGGTCAGTTTCCGCCGCGCAAGCGGCATAGTCGGCGACCGTGAGCGGAGAGAATTCGCCGGACGCTCTCGCCATCCGACGGTCACGCAATGAGGGCGGCCTGTTGCGTGCCGACCCATTTCACGTCTTTGATCATTCGGCAGATGGTCTCATCGGTAATGCGCCCCCATGCCAAAATCCTCGCGCGCTGAAGGCGGTTGCCTACCGGCAACTGGCTCGACGTAGCGGCGGCCGACCTCCTTCTCATCGGCTCTTAGCGTGCGCAATCTGTTGGCCTTCGACAAGCAGAAAAACATTCTTGGTTCAATGCAATACGCTTCTCAAGGCGGTGCTGGATCATGCGGACTGCGCAAGTACAGATCATGACTGCGAGCCTGAGGCGCCTCACTCGATGTTGGTCGACAACATTACGAAGCTTCGCTTCGGGCAGGGGTGTCCAGCCGATTGCGTGTCACGGGTGGCGCATAAAGCCGTTTGCGTGTCATGAAGTGGCCTTCCATGACACACAAATCCTGCAGCCTTTCATCGGTGGCAATCAAACGACGCGCCTTCCTGGTGAGGCCAAGAGTGCGGAGGGTTTCGGGGACTTTGTGGCCGTATGCGAACCTGATTGCCTTAGTCGCTCCAATAGCCATGTTCGGACGTGCGCGCCGCGTGGTATTGCGCCGACGGCCCCGGAGGGACAGACCGATGAAGCGTGACCGGCTCGATGCCGAGATTGACGCGGCAAGGAAGCGCGGCGAACGCAAGTTCGCGACAGAGCCCCGTGCCATTGATGCGCGCTACGACAGCCGTAGCGGTCGGGTCTCGGTCGAGCTCAGCAACGGCTGCACCTTCGTCTTTCCGGCCCGTGCGCTGCAAGGCCTCGACTCTGCGACCGACGCCGATCTCGCGAAGGTGGAAGTGGCCGGCATTGGCTACGGCCTTCATTGGCCGACCCTCGACGCTGATTTTTTGGTGCTGGGCCTGCTTAACGGCGTCTTCGGCAGCCCGGCCTGGATGGCGAAAGAGAGGGCGCGGCGCGCCGGTTCCGCGACCTTCCGCGCCACAGCCCGCCGCAATGGCGCGCGCCGCACGCGCGCGGCGTCGTCGAGAAAGTCGGGATGACCCGGACCGCGGGCGTCTCGCCCGCACCGGCGCGCAGCGCTGAGGGATCTCGCCCTCCGCTTGGCGCTACAGGCGATGCGGGCGAGGACGCCCGCGGTCCCAGTGGGCCTATCCGTCCCCCGGAGGGGCCCCCTCCGGGGGAAGAATCTATGAAAGTGCCGGGGCGAGGCGGCGGCGGGCCTCCTCCAGGTCTTCGGGGGTGTCGACGCCGAGCGGCACGGTGTCGACAAGGCGGATGTCGATGCGCATGCCGGCTTCCAGGGCGCGCAACTGCTCGAGCTTCTCGCGCCGCTCCAGTATGCCCGGCGGCAGGCTCACGAAACGCTCCAGCGCGGCGCGGCGATAAGCGTAAAGGCCGATGTGGTGATAGAGCGGCCCCGCGCCGGTGGGCACCTGGGTGCGGCTGAAATAGAGGGCGCGGGCGATGAGCTTTCCTTCGGTGAAGCCGGCGACTGCCTTCACGACGTTGGGCGCCTCGCGCTCGTAGGCGGTGCGGATCTCGGCGGCGAGGGTGGCGATGTCGACCGCTCTATCCGCCATGGGCTCCAGCGCGGCGCGCACCACCGCGGGCTCAAGCGTCGGCAGGTCGCCCTGGACGTTCACCACGATGTCGTGGCGGCGGTCGGGATCGAGACGCATCAGCGCCTCGTGGATGCGGTCGGAGCCCGAGGGGTGCGCGGGATCCGTCAGCACCGCGCGCCCGCCTGCGGCCGTGACGGCGTCGGCCACGGCCGGCTCGGCGGCGGCGACCACGACCGGGCCGATATCGGCTTCCATCGCGCGGCGCCAGACATGCACGATCATGGGCGTGCCGTGAATGTCGGCCAGCGGCTTGTCGGGCAGGCGCGTAGCGGCGAGGCGAGCGGGGATCAGCACGACCGGATTGCGCGCTGCGGAAGTGACCGGCGAAGCCATGAAAACTCTGCGGAATGAGGGTGTTAGCTGACCGTTGCGACGACATGCCGCGTCCTTGCGCGGCGCCGCGACAGAATACTACTGCCCGTGCGGGTATTGTGGTAGACGCGATGCCGTCGTCGGCGCCTTGCGCCGCCTGAGCTTTGTTGGCGTGTCCGGAAGGGGGCCATGGACTCGTTCGAATTCAACAAGATCGCCGGCGCCGTTCTCGGGGCCTGTCTCGGCGCCATGGTCATCGGCAAAGTGTCGAACGCGCTGGTTCATCCCGCCATGCCGGAGAAGCCGCATATCCCCGTGACCGAGGAAGCGGCGGCCACGGCGCCCACCGACGCGGCGCCGGCCAAGGCGCCGCCTGCCACGGGTACGGACGCGGAGGCCGGCAAGGCCGCCTTCCAGAAGCGCTGCGCGACCTGCCATACCTTCGAGCAGGGCGGGCCCAACAAGGTGGGGCCGAACCTCTTCGGCATCGTGGGCAACAAGAAGGCCCATCTGGAGGGCTTCTCCTATTCCTCGGCAATGACGAAGAAGGAAGGCCAGTGGACCGAGGAGGATCTCAACGAGTTCCTCTTCAAGCCCGCGAGTTTCGTGAAGGGCACCAAGATGGCGTTCGCCGGCGTGCCCAACGACAAGGAGCGCGGCGACATCATCGCCTTCCTGAAGACACTCAAGTAGGTTCGGACCGGAAAGGTCGCGGCGGGGCGGCATTGACCGCCCCGTTTTCGTTCGCACTGTGCTACACAGGGCACTGGTGATGCAGGACTCCCGGACCGGCCCCGTTCCCGATACCTATGTGGAACTCGCCCATCGGCTGGCCGATGCGGCGCGGCCGGTGGTGCGCCGCTACTTCCGCACGCCGGTCAGCGTCGACGACAAACCGGACACCTCGCCCGTGACCATCGCCGACCGTGAGGCCGAAGCGGCAATGCGGTCCATCCTGGCCCGCGAGGTGCCGGACCACGGCGTCTGGGGCGAGGAGCACGGCAGCGAGCGCATGGACGCCGAATGGGCGTGGGTGCTCGACCCCATCGACGGCACCAAGGCGTTCATCACCGGCATGCCGGTGTTCGGCACGCTGGTCGGCCTGCTGCGCCGCGGCCAGCCCGTGCTCGGCATCATCGACCAGCCGGTTCTGGGCGAGCGCTGGCTGGGGGTGGCCGGCCGGCGCAGCACCTTCAACGGGCAGCCGATCGCGACGCGTCCCTGCGATGCGCTGGCCAAAGCCTACATGTATTCCACGGCGCCGGTGATGTTTCCGGGCGATCTCGAGGGGCCGCATCGCGCGCTCGCCGGCAGCGTCAAGCTGTTCCGCTGGGGCGGCGACTGCTACGGCTATGCGCTGCTGGCCTCGGGCTTTGCCGACCTGGTGGTGGAGGCCAGCCTGAAGCTGCACGATTTCTGCGCGCTGGTGCCGGTCATCGAGGGCGCGGGCGGGCTGATCACCGACTGGCGCGGCGGGGCGCTGTGCCTGGAGTCGGACGGCACGGTGCTGGCGGCCGGCAGCGCTGCGGTGCACCGTGCAGCGATGGCCCTGCTGGCCGGGGAAGCAGCCGCGGCGCCCCACCGGACCGGGCTGGGCTGACTTGGTTTCACCATACTCGCGCCCCAGGATCAGGGTCAGTGACTGAGGAGGCTGCACGCATGCTTCTCACCGGCATTCGACGCCGCTCCGTGCTGGGCGGCATCGCGGCCGCGACGGCCCTGCCGCGCATGGCGGGGGCGCAGCAGGACGGCGGCGGCAGGATCATCGTCTCGCACGGCATCGCGATCCACGGCGAGCCGGGCTATCCCCAGGATGCGGCGCATCTGGCCTATGCCGATCCGAGGGCGCCCAAAGGCGGGCAGGTGCGCTATGGCGCACAGGGGACGTTCGATTCGCTCAATCCCTTTATCCTGAAGGGCAACAAGGCAGCCGGCCTGGGGCAGGTATTCGAGGCGCTCACCGAGTCGACCTTCGACGAGGCGGCCAGCGAATACGGCCTGCTGGCGGAATCGATCGAGTATCCCGAGGATCGCAGTGCGGTGACGTTCACTTTGCGGCCGCAGGCGCGCTGGCATGACGGCCGGCCGGTGACGGCCGAGGACGTGGTGTTTACGTTCGAGATCCTGAAGGAGAAGGGGCTGCCCTTCTATGCCTTCTACTACCATGACGTGGTGAAGACCGAGGTGCTGGGCGAGCGCAAGGTGAAGTTCACCTTCCGCTCGGCCAACAACCGCGAGCTGCCGGTGATCGTGGGGCAGATGCCGGTGCTGCCGAAGCACTGGTGGGCGAACCGCGAGTTCGACCGGACGACGCTGGAACGGCCGCTCGGCAGCGGGCCCTACAGGATCGAGTCGTTCGAGCCGGGGCGGCAGATCACCTATCGCCGGGTGGAGGACTGGTGGGGCAACGAGCTGTGGCTCAACCGCGGGCGGCACAATTTCGCAACCGTGCGCTACGACTACTACCGCGACGCCACGGTGCTGTTCGAGGCCTTCAAGGCCGGCAGCTTCGATGTGCGCATCGAGAACACGGCGCGCAACTGGGCGACGGGCTACGACATCCCGGCGGTGCATTCCGGCGCCATCAGGCGCGAGGATCTGAAGCACGAGCGGCCGGCGGGCATGCAGTGCTTCAGCTTCAACATCCGGCGCGAGATGTTCCGCGACCGCCGCGTGCGCGAGGCGATCGCCACCATGTTCGACTTCGAATGGACGAACAGGAACATCTTCTACGGCTACTACACGCGCAACACCAGCTACTTCAGCAACTCCGAACTCGCCTCTTCCGGCCTGCCGTCGAAGGAGGAGCTGGCGCTGCTCGAACCGCTGCGCAAGCAGTTTCCGGGCACGATTCCGGACGAGGTCTTCGCGCAAGAGTTCAGACTCCCGACGACGGACGGCTCGGGCGAGATCCGTGGTCTGGCGCGGCGCGCGTTGTCGCTGCTGAAGGAGGCAGGCTACGAGGTGAAGGACGGCAAGATGGTGCATGCCGCCAGCAGCCGGCCGCTGTCGTTCGAACTGCTGCTGGCCGACGCCGTCTTCGAGCGAATCGTATTGCCCTACCGGCAGAACCTCCAGCGGGTCGGCATCGACATGCGTGTGCGCACCGTCGACACGGCGCAGTTCAAGGAGCGCAGCGACAGTTTCGACTTCGACATGATGTCCGACGGGTTCGGACAGTCGCTGTCGCCGGGCAACGAGCAGCGCGACTTCTGGGGTTCGGCGGCGGCTGACCGCAACGGCAGCCGCAACACCATCGGCATCAAGAACCCCGCCATCGACAAGCTGATCGACGCCATCATTGCGGCGGAGGACCGGCCGGCGCTGATCGTCGCCTGCCGGGCGCTGGACCGGGTGCTGCTGTGGGGCCACTATGTCGTGCCGGCCTGGCATCTCGGCCGGTCCTGGGTCGCCTACTGGAACAAGTTCGGTCGGCCTGCGACGCTGGCGAAGTATAATCCAGTGGCGCTCGATACCTGGTGGATTGATCAGCAAAAGGACAAGACGCTGGAGAAGCCCGCGCCGGACAGGAAGTAATCGCCCGAAATGGCTGCCTATCTCCTGCGCCGTCTGCTGCTGGTCGTGCCGACGCTGCTCGGCATCATGGTCATCAATTTCTTCATCATCCAGGCAGCGCCGGGCGGGCCGGTCGAGCAGGTGCTCTCGCAAATCCAGGGCACGGCGGGAGAGGCCACGTCGCGCATGTCCGGCGGCGGCAGCGAGCTGGGCCGTTCCGGCGGTGGCGAAGGCGCCGGCGGCTCCTATCGCGGCGCTCAGGGCCTGCCGCGCGATCTCATCCTGCGCATCGAGAAGCAGTACGGCTTCGACAAGCCGATTCACGAGCGCTTCTTCCTGATGCTGAAAAACTACGTCGTCTTCGATCTGGGCGAGAGCTTCTTCCGCAACGCCCGCGTCGTCGACCTGATCATCTCGAAGCTGCCGGTGTCGATCTCACTCGGGCTGTGGACGACGCTGCTGGTCTACCTGATCTCCATCCCGCTGGGCGTGGCCAAGGCGGTTCGCGACGGCTCCCGTTTCGACATCGCAACGTCGTCGGTGGTGATTGTCGGCAACGCGATACCGGGCTTTCTCTTCGCGCTGCTGCTGGTGGTGCTGTTCGCCGGCGGCAGCTACTGGAAAATATTCCCGCTGCGCGGGCTGGTGTCGGACAACTGGCACGAATTGTCGTGGGCCGCGAAAATCGCAGACTATTTCTGGCACATGACGCTGCCGATCCTCGCCATGGTGATCGGCGGCTTTGCCACGTTGACCCTGCTGACCAAGAATTCGTTCATCGACGAGATCAACAAGCAGTACGTTCAGACCGCGCGCGCCAAGGGGCTGGGCGAGCGCCAGGTGCTCTACCGGCATGTCTTCCGCAACGCCATGCTGATCATCATTGCCGGCTTTCCCAGCGCCTTCGTGTCGATCCTGTTCACCAGCTCGTTGTTGATCGAGGTTATCTTCTCGCTCGACGGCCTTGGCCTGCTGGGATTCGAAGCGGCGATCTACCGCGACTATCCGGTGATGTTTGGTGCGCTGTGGGTCTTCGGGCTCATGGGTCTGCTGATGGGTATCATTGGCGATCTCATGTATGTGGTGGTCGATCCCCGCATCGACTTCGAGGCGCGCGCCACGTGAAGCTGTCCCCGCTCAACCGACGGCGGCTTGCGCTTTTTCGGGCCAACAGACGCGGCGTCTGGTCGTTGGTGATCTTCGGCATACTCTTCGTGCTGTCGCTGTTCGCGGAGGTGATCGCCAACGACCGGCCCATTGTCGTCTACTATGACGGCGGCCTTTACTGGCCGATCTTCCGGGCCTACCCGGAAACCACCTTTGGCGGCGAGTTCGCGACCGAGGCGGAATACCGCGATCCCTTTGTAGAGAAGCTGATCTCGGAGAAGGGGTGGATGCTGTGGCCGCCGATCCCCTATAGCTACAACACGGTGGTGCGTGGTACCGGTACGACGGCGCTGCGCCCGCCGTCGGCACAGAACTGGCTGGGTACCGACGACCAGGCCCGGGACGTGATGGCGCGGCTGATCTACGGCTTTCGCATTTCGGTGTTGTTCGGCCTGGTCCTGACGATCCTGAGCTCTGCCATCGGCATCCTGGCCGGCGCGCTGCAGGGCTATTTCGGCGGCGTGCTCGACCTGCTGTTTCAGCGATTCATGGAGATCTGGTCGAGCCTGCCGGTGCTGTACCTTCTGATCATCCTGGCCAGCATTATCACGCCCAGCTTCTGGACGCTGCTGGGCATCATGCTGCTGTTCAGCTGGATGGCGCTGGTCGGGCTGGTGCGCGCCGAGTTCCTGCGGGCCCGAAACTTCGATTACGTGCGCGCCGCACGGGCGCTGGGCGTTTCGGATGCCGTGCTGATGTTCCGGCACATCCTGCCCAATGCGATGGTATCCTCGCTCACCTATCTGCCGTTCATTCTCGCCGGCTCGGTCACGACGCTCACCTCGCTCGACTTCCTGGGCTTTGGTCTGCCGCCCGGTTCGCCCTCGCTGGGCGAGCTGCTGCTGCAGGGCAAGAACAACCTCACCGCGCCGTGGCTCGCCCTCACCGGCTTTTTCGTCATCGCCATCATGCTGAGTTTGCTGGTATTCATCGGCGAAGCCGTCCGTGACGCCTTTGACCCGCGCAAGATCGTGGCCTGAATGTCTCCCGCCGATCACCGTTCCATGCCTGAGTCCGGTTCACTGCTGGAGGTCCGCGATCTCAGTGTCGATTTTGGCGCCGGGTCTGGCGCCGTGCATGCGGTGCGCAAGGCGTCCTTCACCATCGAGCGCGGGGAAACGCTCGCCCTGGTCGGGGAATCGGGCTCGGGCAAATCCGTGACCGCCCTGTCGATCCTGCAGTTGCTGCCCTATCCCATGGCGCGCCATCCGAGCGGCAGCATCCGCTTCCGCGGACAGGAGCTGGTCGGCGCCCCGGCGGACGTGTTGCGCGCCGTGCGCGGCGATCGCATTGCCATGATCTTCCAGGAGCCGATGACCTCGCTCAATCCGCTGCATACGATCGAGCGGCAGGTCAGCGAGACCTTGCTGCTGCACAAGGGTCTCACCCGCGACGCAGCGCGTCGCCGCACGCTCGAATTGCTGCACCAGGTCGGCATCCCCGAGGCAACCCGGCGGCTTGACGCCTATCCGCACCAGCTTTCCGGCGGACAGCGCCAGCGCGTCATGATCGCCATGGCGCTGGCCAACGAACCCGATTTGTTGATCGCCGACGAGCCGACCACGGCACTGGACGTGACGATCCAGGCGCAGATCCTGAAGCTGCTGAAGAACCTGCAGAAGCGCTATGGCATGGCGCTTCTCTTCATCACCCATGACCTCGGCATCGTGCGCAAGATGGCGGACCGGGTCTGCGTGATGAGCAAGGGCGACATCGTCGAGCAGGGTCCTGTCGCGGAGGTGTTCGATTCGCCCTCGCACACCTATACGAAGCATCTGCTGTCGGCCGAGCCCAAGGGGCGGCCGATCGTCGGCGCACCGGATGCGCCGGTGGTGCTCGCGGCGGACAACGTGAAGGTCCATTTCCCGATCAAGCGCGGCGTGCTGCGCCGTACGGTGGGCCACATCAAGGCGGTCGATGGCGTCTCGATCGAACTGCGCGCCGGCCATACGGTCGGGGTCGTCGGCGAGAGCGGCTCGGGCAAGACGACCCTCGGCCTGGCGCTGCTGCGCCTGGAGAGGAGCGAAGGTGGCATTCGTTTCGACGGTCGCGACCTGCGCGCCATTCCCCAGCGCCAGCTCCGGCCGCTGCGACGCGAGATGCAGATCGTGTTTCAGGATCCCTATGGCTCGCTCAGTCCGCGCATGTCCATCGAGCAGATCGTGGGCGAGGGGCTCGACGTGCACGGTATCGCGCCCGACGCCGGCGAGCGCCGCCGGCTGGTTGACGATGTGCTGCTGGAGGTTGGCCTCGATCCGGCGATGCGCGATCGCTATCCGCATGAATTCTCCGGCGGTCAGCGCCAACGCATCGCCATCGCCCGCGCCATGGTACTCAAGCCGCGCTTCGTGGTGCTGGACGAGCCCACATCGGCCCTGGATATGAGCGTGCAGGCGCAGATCGTCGATCTGCTGCGCGACCTGCAGGCGCGGCACAAACTGGCCTACCTCTTCATCAGCCATGACCTGAAAGTGGTCCGGGCACTCGCCGACGAGGTTGTGGTCATGCAGGGCGGCCTGGTGGTCGAGCGCGGTTCGGCCCGGCAGATCTTCGAGGCGCCCCGCACGCCCTACACTAAGGCGCTGATCGAAGCAGCCTTCAACCTCGAGCCCATCGGCGCCGAGGAGGGAGCCGTGGCGCAATGAGCGAAAGTGCGAAGCGGGTGGCGCCGGCCTTTGCCTGGGTCACCAATGCGCGGGGCGGCGGCGATACGGAGGGCTGGCGCGAGCGCCTGTCGGCAGCGCTGGGTGAGGCGGTTGATCTGCGTGCGTGGCCCGAGACAGGCGATCCGGCCGATATCGGCATCGCGCTGGCCTGGAAGCCGCCCGCAGGCGCGCTGGCCCGCTTCCCCAATCTGCGCCTGATCGTGTCGACGGGCATGGGCGTGGACCATCTGTTGGCTGATCCGGAGCTGCCGGTGGGGGTGCCCATTGTGCGCATCATCGATCCGGGACTGGTCGGGCAGATGGCGGAGTACGCGATCTACTGGGCGCTGCACCATCACCGCGACATGGATGCCTATGCCGACCAGCAGCGGCAGCGACTCTGGCGCGAAGTGCCCTTCACCGATACCGCCACCCGCCGGGTGGGCGTGCTGGGGCTGGGCGAGATTGGCGCCGACACCGCACGCAAGCTTGCCATGCTGGGCTTCGCCACCGCCGGATGGAGCCGCTCCGCACGCAGCATCGACGGTGTCGAGTGCTTTTGCGGCGGGGACGGCTTCAATGCACTCTTGCGGCGCAGCGACATTCTCATCGATGTGCTGCCGATGACGCCGCAGACCGCCGGCCTGCTGGATGCCCGCGCTTTCGCCCTGCTGCCGCGCGGTGCCTTCTTTATCAACATGGCGCGCGGCGGACATGTGATCGACGCGGACCTGATCGCCGCGCTCGACAGTGGCCAGCTTGCCGGCGCTGTCCTCGATGTATTTCACGTCGAGCCGCTGCCCGCGGAGCATCCGTTCTGGTCCCATCCCCGTATCAGGGTCACGCCGCACATCGCCGGCCCGACGAACCCGCGCACGGCGGCCCAGAGTGTGGCGGAGAACGTGCGCCGGCTGCGCGCCGGCCAGCCCCTGCTGCACCTGGTCGACCGCGCTGCCGGCTACTGACATGGACGTCACGGTCATCGTGCCGACCTACAGGCGGCCCGACGATCTGCGGCGATGTCTCGATGCGCTCAAGAAGCAGACGCTCTCGCCGGTGCGGGTGAACGTGGTGCGCCGCGATTCGGATGCCGCCACAGAAGCCATGCTGGCGGCGTACGATGCAACGGGCCTGCCGCTGCAAATCCATATCGTGGGCGTTCCCGGGGTCGTTGCCGCCCTGAACATTGGGCTGGAGCAGGCGATCGGCGATGTGGTGGCCATGACCGACGATGACGCGGCGCCGCACCCCGACTGGCTGGAACGGATCGCAGGCCACTTCCAGCAGGACCAGCGGCTGGGGGGCGTCGGCGGGCGCGATCGCATCTTCCAGGAGGGCCGGAAGGACGACTGGCCGTCGCAGGACCGGGTCGGGATCAGCACCTGGTATGGCCGGATCTACGGGAATCACAATTGCGGCGTCGGGCCGCCACGCGAAGTCGAGGCCCTGAAGGGTGTGTGCATGGCCTTCCGGCGTGCCGCCATCGGCAGCCTTCGCTTTGACAGACGCCTGCGGGGCAGGGGCGCGCAGGTGGCGAATGAGTACCTGTTCGGCGGCGCGATCCGCTTGGCCGGCTGGAAGCTCATCTACGATCCGGCCATTCTGGTCGACCACTATCCGGCAGCACGCCCTGACTCGGACCAGCGTAACCAGATCGACCAGGGCGCCCTTCGCGACCTGGTTCATAACGCGACCCTGGGCTATCTCGAGTACCTGCCCCCCACGCGCGCTGCGGCCGTCCTTCTGTACCAGCTTCTCTGGGGCAGCCGTTTGTCGCCGGGCCTGGCTGCGGCGGTGATCTATGGCCTGCACTGCGATCGCAAGGCCTGGCCGGGGCTGCGGGAAGTGACGCTGGGGACCTGGGCGGGTGCGCAAACCTGGTGGCAAACCCGAAAATGCGACATAGCGCAGCGGCGCGCCGCTCCCTTGCCTGCCGCGAAGCAGTCACGGAATGACTGCTAATGCCTTCATTCAATTGCATTAAGATGCGTCTGAGTACATAGTATCGTCAATGAATCGTGAATGTCGTTTGAGTTTAGACTCAAGGCTGCAAAATTTCTTGACGATTTCGCGTCATTCTTTTACATTTCATTCATAACAGGCCAGTCAAGCGTCAATTTTTTTGACGGGAACGCCGGCCGCAAGTTGAAGCTGTCCATAGTCCAACCGAGTTTTCGCCAACGTATTTTTTGCAGTCCGCGACGCCTATCGCATCGCGATTCCTGAACAGGCCTCCCGCAGTGGACGTGACGGCGTCGCGCCGCCCGAAGGAGCCCGTTTGTCCTCAGGCAAGCCATCGCGGCGATTGGGGGAATACATGAATCTGGTACGTCTGAAGTCATGGCTGATGGCAGGCGTCTCGCTGCGCCGCGATACCCAAGGCGGTACGGTCATCCTGGCGGCCCTGTCGATCCCTGTTGTGATCGGGGCGCTGGGCATCGGCCTCGACACCGGCATCTGGTACCTCGAGAAGCGTCGGCTTCAGCAGGTAGCCGACACCGCCGGTCTCGGCGCGGTCCGCGCGCTTTATGACGGCGCTTCGGTGGAAACCGCCAAGGCGGTGGCCGTCAATGACGCGAAGCGCAACGGCTATGTTGCCGACGGCAGCATGACCATCGCTGTAAATTCGCCGCCCCTGTCGGGAGCCTATGCCGGCAAGGAAGGCGCGGTCGAGGTCGTCATCAGCAAGAAGCTGCCGCTGTTCTTCAGCGCCTACTTCCTGAGCAACGATCAGTCCCTGTCGGCGCGCGCCGTCGGCTATCAGTCGACCAAGCTCGGCAAGAACCTCGAAGTCTCGATGATGCTCGACGTCAGCAGCTCCATGGGCGGCAACAGCGAGATCCGGGGCACGAGCAAGCTTGAGGCCATGCAGACTGCGGCCAAGGCGCTGGTCGACACCGTCGTGCAGCCGATTCAGACGCCGTTCACCTCGCGCGTGGCTATCGTGCCGTATTCGTCGGCCGTGAACGTGGGCAGTGCCTACTACAAGAAGGCCACGAACAAGACCCTCAGCGGCAACTGGAGCAGCGTTGTCGAACGGGCCGGCGCGTCTGGCCTCACCGACGATGCGCCGGCTTCGGGCAAGTGGCTGGGCAGCTTCAGGTCGAAGCGGGACGATGCCATGGGTCCCTACGCGTCGACTGTCCAGAACTACTCGTACAACGTTCCGTCCAGCTCGCTGATGCACCCGCTCTCGATCGACAAGGACGCCCTGAAGTCCACGATCAGCGACTTCTCCGCCAGCGGCACCACCGCCGGTCATATCGGCGTGGCCTGGAGCTGGTACCTGCTGTCGCCGAAATGGTCGGGCATCTTCTCCGGCGAGAACGCGGCCGGCGATTACGACGCGAGCAAGACGCTCAAGGTCGCCGTGCTGCTGTCCGACTTCGACATGAACAGCTACTACGAGGCGGGCAACGGCAATTCCACCGCCCAGACGCAGAAGCTGTGCACGAACATGAAGGCCCAGGGCATCACCATCTACACGGTCGGCTATGGTCTCGACGCGGGCAACTCGACGGCGGTGAACCTGTGGAAGAACTGCGCCACCAGCGCTGACCACCGGTTCTCCACCACGACCGTCGATGGCCTGCTCACCACCTTCAAGGCCATCGCCAAGTCGGCGGTCGGCAGCGTCGCCCTGGTGCAGCCGACTCTCGTCGAATAGCCCGACTCCGACTTCCTCGCACCTTTCGGGCGAAACAACCCGGACCTTCCTCCGCCCGTCGGAGGAAGGTCTCCTTGTGTCTGGAAGCAGGGCTGGTCCCTGCTGATGGCCCTTGCGGCCGGTGCCCTAACTCCTGATATAACCCGCTTGGGAGGCCGGCGCGGACGCAGTCTTCGCCAACCCGGTCAGGTCCGGAAGGAAGCAGCCGTAACGAATTCGCTGCGGGTCGTGTCCGGTCTCCCACCCGGACTGCAAGTATCGCCGCCCGCGCCGACAGGCCGGGGGCCAGTGGGGCGGTCGCCGCATGAACGACATCGCCGACGGTTCGCCCTATCGCGTTCTCGCCCGCAAATACCGGCCGGCCGACTTCGCCACCCTGATCGGCCAGGACGCCATGGTGCGGACATTGCGCAATGCGCTGGAGTCCGGACGGCTGGCGCATGCCTTCATGCTGACCGGCGTGCGCGGCGTCGGCAAGACGACGACCGCGAGGATCATCGCCAAGGCGCTGAACTGCATCGGGCCGGACGGCAAGGGCGGGCCGACGATGGACCCCTGCGGTGTTTGCGAACACTGCGTGGCGATCGCCGAGGACCGCCATGTCGATGTCCAGGAGATGGACGCCGCCAGTCGTACCGGCATCGACGACATCCGCGAGATTATCGAGGGCGTACGCTATCGACCGGCCGCGGCGCGCTACAAGATCTACATCATCGATGAAGTGCATATGCTCTCGAAGCATGCCTTCAACGGCCTCCTGAAGACTCTGGAAGAGCCGCCACCGCACGTAAAGTTCCTGTTCGCGACGACCGAAGTTGGCAAGGTGCCGGTGACGGTGCTTTCGCGCTGCCAGCGCTTCGACCTGCGCCGCGTGCCGGTCGAACTCCTGACGACGCATTTTGCCCGCGTCGCCGAAACCGAGAAGGTGGAGATCTCGCCCGAGGCGCTGCGGCTGATCGCGCAGGCTGCCGATGGTTCGGTGCGCGACGGCCTGAGCCTGCTCGACCAGGCCATCGCGCATGGCGGCGGTGTGGTCGATGCCGGGCAGGTCCGCGACATGCTGGGGCTCGCCGACCGTGGACGGGTGTTCGACCTCTTTGACCTGCTGATGAAGGGCGATGCGCCGGCGGCTCTGGCGCTGCTGCGGGACATGTATGATTGCGGCGCCGATCCCGTGGTCGTTTTGCAGGATCTGCTGGAGTTGGCGCACTGGCTGACCCGCCTCAAGGTGGTGCCAGAGTCGGCGGTTGGTGCGGCCGAGCTGGAGCGCTCGCGCGGCGCCGATATGGCGAAGCGGCTGGCGATGGCGCAATTGACCCGTACCTGGCAGATGCTGCTGAAGGGGCTGGAGGAAACGCAGAAGGCGCCATCGCCGATCCGGGCGGCCGAGATGGTGGCGATCCGGCTGTGTTATGCCGCGAACCTGCCCGCACCGGCCGATGCCCTGCGCGCGCTGGGGGAAGCCAATGGCGGCGTCGTAACCGCCGGCAATGGCGGTGCGCCGCGGGCCGCCATGTCCTCGGGGACCGGTCCTGTGAGCAGCGGCATTGCGCAGGCGGCGGCTCAACCCCCTGTGCGGCCGGCTGGAACCTCAGGGCCGCCCGTGGCGCGGCTTGCGACGTCGGGTGCTGCCACGGCCGCGGCGCCCGCTACCGGCGTTGCCACCGAGGCGCCGGCACCGCGACCGTCGCCCGCAACCTTCGCCGAGGTGGTGGCGCTGTTCGAGCAACGCCGCGAGCCGGTTCTGGCGCATCATCTCAGCCGTGACATTCACCCGGTGCGCTGTGAGCCCGGCCGGCTGGAGTTCCGGCCAGCGCTGGCGGCACCGCGCGACCTTGCGTCCCGCATTGCCGAACTGCTGTCGCAGTGGACCGGCCGGCGCTGGATGGTGTCCGTCTCGGGGGATGCCGGCGAGCCGACACTGGCGCAGCAGCGGGCGGTGGCGGAGGATGCACGCCGGACGCGGGCGATGGAGCACCCGCTGGTGCAGGCGGCCCTGGCGGCGTTCCCGGACGCGACCCTGGAGGCGGTGCGGACGAAGGATGAGACGGCGTTGGTGCCTCCTTCCGCGCCGGCGGACAGCGGCCTGGATGGGGAAGAGGCGACCGAGGCGGAAGACTATCCCGTGGACGCCTTCGATGAGTTCCCGGAACGCGACTAGGACGGACTGGCCATGATCGGTGGTTTGAAGGATTTCGGCGCCCTGATGAAGCAGGCGCAGGAAATGCAGCAGAAGCTCGGCGAGCTGCAGGAGCGTCTGGCAGACACCGAGGTGGTCGGCCAGTCGGGCGGCGGCATGGTGAAGGTGACGCTCAACGGCAGGAACGAGACGCGCCGCGTCGAGGTCGATCCCTCGCTGATGACGCCCGGCGACAGGGGTGTGCTGGAAGACCTGATCGTGGCCGCCTGCAACGACGCGCGGTCCAAGGTCGAGGCTCTGGTGCAGGAGCAGATGCGCAGCCTGACCGGCGGTCTGCCCTTGCCCCCCGGCTTCAAGCTGTGACACTTCATGCCCAGGGAGCGCGGGCGTCCCGCCCGCATTGCCCGCAGCGCAAGCGGAGGGCGAAACTTTCTCGGCGCTGGCGCGCCGATGCGGGCAAGATGCCTGCGCTCACACTGCCACGGCCATGAACGGGCCCGAGATTGTGCGCATGATCCAGTTGCTGGCGAAGCTGCCGGGGCTGGGGCCGCGCTCGGCACGGCGCGCGGCGCTGCATCTGCTGAAGAAGCGCGAGGCCGTGCTGCGGCCGCTGGCGCAGGCGCTGGAGCAGGCCGCCGATGCGATCCGCACCTGTACCGTGTGCGGCAACTTCGACAGCGTCGATCCCTGTACCGTTTGTCGCGACGAGCGGCGGGACAGCACGACGATCTGCGTGGTCGAGGACGTGGCCGATTTATGGGCGATGGAGCGCGGCCATGTCTTCAGTGGCCGATATCACGTGCTGGGCGGCACGCTGTCGGCACTCGACGGCGTCGGCCCCGAGGACCTCAACATCGACTCGCTGGTCGCGCGTGTGCGGGGCGGTGGCGTACGCGAGGTCATCCTTGCCACCAACGCCACGGTCGACGGCCAGACGACGGCGCACTATGTCGCCGACCGGCTGGCGGCCTTCGCCGATGTGAAGCTCTCGCGTCTGGCGCATGGCTTGCCGGTGGGTGGCGAGATCGACCACCTCGATGATGGTACCCTGTCGGCCGCCTTCAAGGCGCGACGGGCGGTCTGAGCGGCCGGCTATCAGAGGAAGCGCAGTCATGTCCGGACCTGAACCTTGGTCGCCCGAGCGTGCGGCGGCAATCATCGCAGCCCGTACAGGGGATGCGGGCGCGACCTTGCCGATTCTTCAGGCCCTGCAGGAAACCTTCGGCTATATCCCCGATGCGGCGATTCTGATGGTGGCCGACGCCCTCAACCTGACGCGCGCCGAGGTGTATGGCGTCGTGAGCTTCTATCACGACTTCCGCCGCCAACCAATTGGCCACCATGTGCTGAAGCTGTGCCGGGCCGAGGCCTGCCAGTCGATGGGCGCGGAAGCGCTGGCGGCACAGGTGCAGGCGGCACTGCAAATCGGCTGGGGCGACACCAGCGCGGATTGCGCCGTTACCCTGGAGCCGGTGTATTGCCTGGGGCTCTGTGCGACCGCACCAGCGCTGCTTCTTGACGACCAGCCGGTGGGCCGGCTGAACGGCGGCCGTCTGGCAGCACTGCTCGACGAACTGCGCGCCGGATCATGACTGCGATCCGCCTGTTCGTTCCGCGCGATGCCGGGGCTCTCGCCGTCGGCGCCGAGAGGGTCGCGCAGGCATTGCACGCCGGCGCGGCGCGGCGCGGTGCGCCTGTGGAGATCGTACGCACGGGCTCGCGCGGCCTCTACTGGCTCGAACCCATGATCGAGGTCGCGACCGATACGGAGCGCATCGCCTATGGACCGGTTTCGGCCGATGACGTCGAGCCGCTACTGGACGCAGGCATGCTGTCGGGCGCACCACACCCGCTGCGGCTGGGGCGTCCCGAGGCTCTGCCGTTTCTCAGCCGCCAGACGCGGCTGACATTCGCGCGCTGCGGCATCGTCGATCCGTTGTCGCCGCAGGACTACGGCGGTCATGGTGGCTGGCGCGGTCTGGAACGTGCTATCGCCATGGCGCCGGCCGATATCGTCGAAGCGGTGGTGCAGTCGGGGCTGCGCGGCCGCGGCGGCGCGGGATTTCCGACCGGCGTGAAGTGGCGCACCGCCCTGCAGGCGCCCGGCGCGCAGAAATACATCGTGTGCAACGCCGACGAAGGCGATTCGGGCACCTTCGCGGACCGCATGATCATGGAAGGCGATCCCTTCGTTCTGATCGAAGGCATGACGATCGCCGGCATCGCGGTCGGCGCCACGAAGGGCTACGTGTACATTCGCTCGGAATACCCGCAAGCGATAGCGGTGATTCGCGCGGCCATCGATGCAGCCCGGCACGCCGGCTACATCGGAACGCGCGTCACGGACTCGCCGCATGCGTTCGACCTTGAGGTGCGTGTCGGCGCCGGCGCCTATGTCTGCGGCGAGGAGACGGCCCTGCTGGAGAGCATCGAGGGCCGGCGCGGCCAGGTGCGGGCCAAGCCGCCGCTGCCCGCGCACCGCGGTCTGTTCGCCTCTCCGACGGTGATCAACAACGTGTTGTCGCTGGCGGCGGTGCCCTTCATCCTCGCCGAAGGCGCGGCGGCCTATGCGGCTCATGGTTTCGGCAAGTCGCGCGGCACCATGCCCATCCAGCTTGCGGGCAACGTGAAATACGGCGGCCTGTTCGAAGCAGGCTTCGGCCTGTCGCTGGGCGAGCTGGTGGATGATATCGGCGGCGGCACGGCGAGCGGCCGTCCTGTGCGCGCGGTGCAGGTCGGCGGACCCTTGGGCGCCTATTTTCCGCGGCGCTTGTTCGATACACCGTTCGACTACGAGGCCTTTGCGGCACGCGACGGACTGATCGGACATGGCGGCATCGTCGTCTTCGATGACACGGTCGATATGGCGCGCCAGGCCCGCTTCGCGATGGAGTTCTGTGCCATCGAATCCTGCGGCAAGTGCACGCCCTGTCGCATCGGATCGACCCGCGGCGCCGAGGTCATCGATCGCATCATGCGCGGCGAGGGCGACCGCGCGGCGCATCTGGCGCTGATCACCGACCTGTGCGAGACGCTGAAATTCGGCTCCCTGTGCGCGCTGGGTGGTTTCACCCCTTATCCGGTGATGAGCGCCATCCGCCATTTCCCGGAGGATTTTGGCATGCCGCAGGCCGTTAGTAGCGGAACGCCACGCTGATCGAGCCGAACTGCTGCCAGCGGTCGCGTTCGGAGAACTCGGGCGAGCGCAGCACCTGGGTCAGGCTGACCCTCATGTTGCGAAGGAGCAGGGCAACGCCGGCCTGCGCCTCGACGACGAAAGGCCGCCGGTCGACGTTGTGGCTGTCGCGGAAGGTGTTGCCGTCGAGGAAAATGTTGCGGGCCCAGGCCTGGCCTTCGAGCCCGACAAAGAAGTACCAGCCGAACCCGTCGCTGCCGGCGAAGGTTTCCGTGCCGGGCATTGACGGACGCGGACGCGGCGGCCCGAAATCATCGCGCAGGCGCCGGCCGATGCGCAGGACGGCACCGGCGGAAGCGTAGGTGGCGACGTTGCCCAGTGCGATGCCGACGCTGGGAATGATGTCGGTCTCCAGCGTCAATGGCGGCAGCTCGCCCCTCAGGCTGCTGACGCGCCAGCGCCGCTCCAGCATGAGGTTGATGGTGGGCTCGTTGTGAAGCTGATTGTGCCAGCCGCGGGCGCGGTCGGCGCCCAGCAGCCTGTGGAAGTTGTTCTGCACGAAGCGCCCGCCGGCGGCCGGGCCGATCACGCCAATATCCAGCTCGAAGGTATCGAGGCGAACAGGCCGGTCTCCGACCATGTACGTATACTGCAAGGCGAATCCCACATAGAGCCAGGCGGCATACGGCCGATCATTGGGGATCAGCTCGCGCCGGTTGGTCGCTTCCGGCGTGTAGAGGTTCTGGCCGATGGAGAAGCCCCACCGCCGGATGACATTGTCGGGCTGCCGCCCGCCAAAAATGGTGGGCAGGCTGGTGAGCCCGACGAACCACGCCGGCATGGATACCGGCGCCGACAGCCAGCCGAGGCGAAAGCCGTTGGTATAGTCGCGGTCGGCGTTCGCCCAGCGGCTCAGGAAATCGTTCTCGATCTGCAGCGAGATGATGGCCCGGTGACCGCGTATGTCGGATTGCGCTGGACGAGGTTCTTCGGTTTGTGCTGCAGCTCCAAACGGCACGACCAGGATGGTTGCGGCGAGGATCCCCATACCAAGACGCATCGGCTGGTCCCCCTGCCGGTCTGCAGGCACCGCCATTTTACGCAGGCTGAAGGCAAAGGTTCCATGATCGCGAGACGGGGAATGACATGCTATGGCTGTGGCGAAGGAGGAGCGCAGCATGAATGAGCGGATTGCCGTTCTGGGCATGGGGCAGATGGGTTCCGGCATGGCTGCCCGGCTGTCGGAGGCTGGCCACGACGTCGTTGGCTATGACGTCAATGCACGCACGGGTGCGGATCTGGCCGCGCGTGGCATGACGATGGCGCGTTCCATCGCCGCCGCCTTGAAGGATCGCGCCGTCGTTCTGACCAGCCTGCCCGATCCTGCCGCGGTACGCGCCGCGTGGCTGGGCGATGATGGTCTGATCGCGCATGCCGCGGCGGGCAGCCTGTGCATTGAGCTGAGCACGATCGACCCCGGCACCATGCGCGAGGTCGGCACGGCAGCGGCGGCGCGCGGGCTCGACGTGGTCGATTGTCCCGTCAGCGGCAGTCCCGCCGAGGCCCGCCAGGGCAAGCTGGTGCTGATCGCCGGCGGCACGCGTGCTGCCGTGGACCGCGCCGGCCCGATCCTCTCGCTGCTGGGTGACACGTGGCGCTACACCGGCGATGTCGGCACGGCCAAGGTGGTGAAGATCGTCAACAACATGATGTCCATGGGCAATGTGCTGATTGCTTCAGAGGCGTTCGCGCTGGGCGTAGCGGCCGGCGTCGAGCCCGAAACGCTCTACGACGTGCTGTCGGTGAGCGGCGGCCGGTCGCACCATTTCACCAAGCGCTTTCCCAATGCGCTCAAGGGCAATTTCGATCCCGGCTTCAAGATGGAACTGGGTGAAAAGGATCTCGCGCTGGGCGTCGAGCTGGGGCGCACCACGAAGCTCCCAACGCCGGCCGCATCGATGGTTCGCGAGCTCTATGCGCTCGCGCTGGCGGAAGGCTATCGCGGCCGCGATATCGTTTCACTGCTGGCCATGTACCAGGCGTGGAGCCGGCGCGGAAACGGCTGAACTCTTATCCCAAAAGTTGCCGCTGCAGAGTTGCCCAGCGATCGAGGATCGGGAGCACCTTGTCCTCGCGCTCGGCCGGCAGGCTGAACACGATCCTGTCGACGCCGATTTCCTGGCAATAGCGCAGCTTCGCGATGTCGTCGGGCAGGCGGAAGATGGTGATCGGCAATTCCGCCGGATCGCGGCCGGCCTCGCGCGTCATGGCGCGGAATTTCTCGATCAGAGGACCGATGCCGTCCCGCTCGAGGCGGTCGGCGCGAGGGATCCAGCCGTCGCCATAGCGGATGGCGCGGCGGGCGGCGAAGGGGAAGGCGCCGCCCACGATGATGGGCGGGTGCGGCTTCTGCACCGGCTTGGGCCACTGGTTCATGGGGTCGAAGTTGACGAACTCGCCGTGGTATTCGGCTTCGTCACGGGTCCAGATCGCCTTCATCGCCTCGATCCGCTCGCGTGCCAGCTTGTGCCGCATCGCGAACACCGTGCCGTGATTCTCCATCTCGTCCTGGTTCCAGCCGTTGCCGACACCAAACAGGAAGCGGCCCGCGGAGAGGTGGTCCAGCGTCGACACCATCTTGGCGGTGATGATCGGATCGCGCTGGTTCATCAGGCAGACGCCCGTGCCCACCTTCAGCCGTGACGTGGCGCCGGCCGCAGCCGTCAGGGCCAGGAACGGATCCATCAGGTCGTAGTAGGGCCGGATCAGCGGCCCGCCGGCGGGGTAGGGCGACTTGCGCGACAGCGGGATGTGGGAATGCTCCGGCACCCAGAGTGATTCGAAGCCGCGCTCCTCCAGGGCCCGGCCGAGCGCGGCCGGGCTCATGGAGTAGGCCGTGAAGAACATCACCGCGCCGATCTTCATGACGTCTCCCCTCCAGCCACGGTCGGCCGGGTTCAGCGCACCGGATCAAGCACGACGACAGGGATTTCGCGGGACCCCGCTTTCTGCTGGTAGTCGGCATAGGGCGGCCAGAACTCGAGGGCCTGCGACCACAGCCGCGCGCGCTCCTCGCCTGTGGCAGTGCGCGCCCGCGCCCGCAGCCGCTCGGTGCCGACCTGAACCTCGACCTCGGCGTTCGCCAGCATGTTGCGATACCAGCCGGGATGCTCCGGCGCACCGCCCTTGGAGGCGACGACAAAGTAGCTGTCGCCCGCGCGGCCATAGAACAGCGGGAAGACATACCGCTGCCCCGACTTGCGGCCGGTTGTGGTGAGGAGCAGCGACGGCACGGCCCTCGCCGGCGCGTTGGGCAGGTTGATGGTGTACATGTGGCCTTCGGTGCCACCGCTCTTGTTGTAGAGATCGACGTGGTCCCGCATCCACTTCGGCATGTTGGGCGCAAGCTTGGCTTCGGTCATCGGCATCTCCTCAGGGTGGACAGTTCGGTCACCATTTGTTGCGCAATTCGCGCAGCTTGAGAAATACGGTCTTGCGATCCGGGTTGTCGGGAAGATCAGGAAAGACCTCGCGCAGCCGGCGGATCACCGACGGGCTGGAGAGCCGAAAGAAGGTGTTGATCTCGCGCTCCAGCGCCAGGGTCGTAACCATCGCCCTGGCAGGATCCTGCTGCTCCATGGCCGGCAGCATCTCTTTGGCCTTGGCATTGTCCGGTTCGCGGTCCAGCGTGAAGGCGAGATTGCGCGCGATATAGTCGTGGCCGGGATAGACGCGGGTGTTCTCCGGCAGCTTGTCGAGCTGGCTGGCGAAGGTGTTGTAAAGCTCGCTCGGATGGCCGCCATTGTGGCAGTTGCCGGCACCCGCGTTGAACAGCGTGTCGCCGCAGAACAGGGCCGGATGATCGCCATGTGCCCGCAGGCAGATGTGGCACATGGTATGGCCCGGCGTGTCGAGGCATTCGAGCTCGACCGACTTGCCGACCTTCACGACATCGCCGGCACGCAGGCCGCGGTCCACATCCGGAATCCTGTCCTTGGCGTTGGCATGGGCGAGGATCCTGGCCCCGGTGGCGGCCACCACCTGCCGGTTGCCACCGATATGGTCGCCATGCTCGTGGGTGTTCAGGATCTGGGTGATGGTCCAGCCCTTCGCCCTGGCGGCGGCAAGGCACTTTTGATGGTCCAAGGGATCGATCGCTAGCGCCTCGCCGGTTTCAGGGCAGGCGATCAGGTAGTTGAAGTTCCGATAGGCGTTGGCGGTCCAGATCTGTTCGACGAGCATGGTGCATCCCCGTAGTGTCGGGCGGCAGTGTAGGGTGGCAACGACAGGCCGTCACCGCGGGTTTCAGACGGGCTGTCAGCCAATTTTCGCATCTGTGATCGATTGTGTGCAGGGCAGGTCGGCACTGCGGTGCACGCGTAGCGCGCCCTTCCGGCAGACGTATGATGGAGGCGATGTCGTCAGGGAGGAAACAACATGAAGCGTCCGATCACGTGCATCGCGTTGCTTGGGGTAATGACGTCGCTTGCCACCGGTGCTGCCTGGGCTCAGAAGCCGGGCGGCATTCTCAGGATCCAGCACATGGACATGCCGCCCAGCCCCTCGATCCATGAGGAGGCGACGGTGTCGGTGGTGGTGCCGTTCATGGCGCTGTTCAACAACCTCGTGATGTATGACCAGAGCGTTGCCCGAAACACCTTCGAATCGATCGTGCCTGACCTGGCGACAAGCTGGTCGTGGAATGACGACGGCACAAGGCTGAGCTTCAAGCTTCGCCAGGGCGTCAAGTGGCACGATGGCAAGCCATTCACGGCCCAGGATGTCCGCTGCACGTTCGAGATGCTGCTCGGCACCGGCGAGGACAAGCTGCGGCGCAATCCACGGTCTGCCTGGTACAGCAACCTCGAGAAGGTGACCGTCGAAGGCGACTACGATGTCACGTTGCACGTGAAGAATCGGCAGCCCTCGCTGCTGGCGCTGCTCGCCTCGGGCTACACGCCAATCTATCCCTGCCACGTGCCGAGCAGAGAGATGCGGCGCAAGCCGATCGGCACCGGGCCGTTCAAGTTCGCTGAAATGCGAACCAACGAATCCATCAAACTCGTCAAGAACCAGGATTACTGGAAGCCCGGCCGCCCTTACCTTGACGGCATCGAGTACACCATCATCTCCAACCGTTCGACGCGCATGCTGGCCTTTGCCAGCGGCCAGTTCGACATGACCTTCCCCACCGATGTCTCGGTGCCGCTGCTGGCCAATATCCGCAAGGATGCGCCGCACGCGCAATGTACGCTGCGCACCACGGGCGTCTCCGTGAATCTGATCGTGAATCGCGAGATGGCGCCCTTCGACAATCCGGACATCCGGCGCGCCATGGCGATGGCGCTCGACCGCCAGGCCTTCATCGATATCCTGAGCGAAGGCAAGGGAAAGATGGGCGGCACCATGCTGCCGCCGCCGGAGGGCGTATGGGGACTGCCGCCCGACATGCTCAAGAGCATGGTCGGCTATGGCGATGTCGAGCAGAGCCGGGAGCACGCGCGGGAGCTGATGAAGAAGGCCGGCTACGGTCCTGACAAGCGGCTGAAGATCAAGGTCAGCACCCGCAACATCGCGACGTTCAGGGATCCGGCGGCGATCCTGATCGACCAGCTCAGACATATCTGGATCGACGGCGAGCTGGAGATCATCGACACCGCCGTCTACTACAACCGCGTGTTCAAGAAGGACTACACGGTGGCGCTGAACCTGACCGGCTCGGCCGTCGACGATCCGGATCAGAACCTGTTCGAGAACTACGCCTGCGGCTCGCTGCGCAACTACAACAACTACTGCGACGCCGAGATGACGAAGATGTTCGAGGCGCAGTCGCGCGAGACGGATCAGAAGAAGCGCCAGCAGATGGTCTGGGAAATCGACCGCAAGCTGCAGGAGGATGTCGCGTGGCCGATCATCATGCACGGCGTCGCCGCCGGATGCTGGCAGCCGCACGTCAAGGGCGTCACCATCATGGTCAACAGCATCTACAACGGCTGGCGCTTCGAAGACGTCTGGCTGGACAAGTAGCGACGCGGTTGGTCAACTCCCGTCTCACAACCTTCCCCCGGAGGGGGAAGGTTGTTGTTCAGCCCAGGCGGTTGATGCCGTCGAAGGCGGCGGTTTTGTAGCATTCGGCGAGGGTCGGGTAGTTGAACACGGTGTTGACGAAGTAGTCGATCGTCCCCCTGTGGGCGAGCACCGCCTGGCCGATATGCACCAGCTCGCTCGCGCCCTCGCCGATGATATGCACGCCCAGCAGCTCGCGCGTGTCCAGCCCGAAAATCAGCTTCAGCAGGCCCGAGCTGTCGCCGATGATCTGGCCGCGCGCGATCTCCCGGTAGTTGGCCTTGCCGATCTCGTAGGCGATGCCGTCCTGCGTCAGCTCCTCCTCCGTGCGGCCGACGGTCGAAATTTCCGGGATGGTGTAGATGCCATAGGGAAACAGTGCCGGCACGCTCTGGGCCTCGACGCCGAAGGCATGGCAGGCCGCCAGCCGTCCCTGTTCCATCGAGGTCGAGGCGAGGCTGGGAAAGCCGATCACATCGCCCACGGCGTAAATGTGCGGCTGCTCCGTCTGATAGTGCGCGTTGATACCGAGCCGGCCGCGCGCATCGGCCTTGAGGCCCGCGGCGGCGAGGTTCAGATCGGATGTCGCGCCCGTGCGGCCGATCGAATAGAGCGCGGCTTCGCTGGTGACCTGCTTGCCGGAAACCAGCGTGACGCGCACCCGTTCGCCCTTGTCGTCATTGAAGGGCTCGATGGCGCGGACTTCCTCGCCCAGACGCAAGGTGACCCGGCGCTCGTGCATCTGGTAGGCCAGCGAATCCGTGATCTCGCGATCGACGAAGGGTAGCAGCCGGTCGCGCTTGTCGATCAGCGTGACGCGCACGCCCAGCGTCGCGAAGATGGTCGCGTATTCGACGCCGATCACACCCGCGCCGATCACCGTCAGCGTGCGCGGCAGTTTCCGCAGCGTCAGCACGTCATCGCTGATCAGAATGCGCTGGCCGTCGAACGGTATACCGCCGTCGCGGGTTGCCTGCGTGCCGGTGGCGATGATGATCCTGTCCGCCGTGACATTGCGCACGGCCCGGCCGGGCACGTCCTCGATCCTGAGCGCGTGCGGACCGGTGAAGACGGCGTTGCCCACCGCCACCTCGACCCGGTTGCGCAGCAACTGGTGGCGCGTGACGTCGATTTCGTGGCGGATCACATGGGCGGTGCGGAAGTGCAGGTCCTCCATGGTGATGTTCTGCTTGACGGCGTAGGAGGCACCATAAATGCCGCGCTCGCGGTGGCCCGACAGGTGGAGCACCGCCTCGCGCAGAGTCTTGGAGGGGATCGTGCCGGTATTGATGCAGACGCCGCCGACCACATCCTGGCGCTCGACCAGCATCACCCGCTTGCCGAGCTTGGCCGCCTGGATGGCGGCCCGCTGACCGGCCGGTCCCGATCCGATCGCCACCAGATCGAAATCGTATTCCATTCGCTCCCCCTCCGGTCCCCGGCATCGCCGCGGCCGTCGGGCAGTGTATCGTCCCCGGTGTGGGGCTGTCAGGCCGCACCGTTTGCCTTGCACTGCGTGCGAAGCGGCTGCGCGCCGCAAGTCAATGCCAAGGGCGCCCTGTTGGTGCACCATGGCGGCGGGTTCGAAGAGGAGACGTCATGGCAACGAACAAGAAGCGCGTGCTGGTACCGGACATTTTCGGGATGGCAGGGCTGGATGTTTTCAGGAAACGCGACGACGTCGAGGTCGCGACCTTTCCTGGCACCGCCGCGGGGAATCCGTTCAGGCAAAGACTCCAGGAGTTGGGTGAAGTCAACGCCGTGGCGCTCGGCGGCACGCCGTTCGGGCGGCAGGAGCGGGATGCGACGCGCGGGCTTCAGGTGGTGGCCCGCATCGGTGTCGGCTACGACGCCGTGGACGTGCCGGCGCTGACGGAGAAGAAGATCCCGCTGATGGTCGCCGGCACCGCCAATTCGCCGTCGGTGGCCGAGCATGCCATCTTCCTGATGATGACGCTGGCGAAGCGGGCGGCACACTTCCACGCCATGGTGCAGGAGGGCCGTTGGGGGACGGACCGCATGAAGCTCCTGCCGGTCGACCTGCTGGGCAAGACGCTGCTGATCGTGGGGTTCGGCCGTATCGGCACGCGCACCGCCAAACGCGGGCTGGCCATGGAAATGAATGTGCTGGTCTATGATCCGTACGTGTCGCCGGATGCCGTCCGGGCCGCCGGTTGCGAGCCGGTGGCCGAGCTCGATGCCGGCCTGCCGCGTGCCGATTTCGTGACCATCCATTGCCCCAAGACGCCTGAAACCGTGGGCATGCTCGATGCGCGCCGGCTGGGCCTGATGAAGCCGTCGGCGATCCTGGTGTCGACGGCGCGTGGCGGTATCATCGTCGAGCCGGCGCTGCACGCGGCGCTCACCGGCGGCAAATTGGCGGCGGCGGGGCTGGACGTCTTCGAGCAGGAGCCCACGCCCAAGGACAACCCGCTGCTGAAGCTGCCGAACTTCATCAGCTCGCCGCACATGGCCGGCGTCACCACCGAAGCCGTCATGCGCATGGCCGAGGTGACCGCACAGAACATGCTGAGCGTGCTCGATGGCCGGCCAAACCGCGACAACGTGATCAACAAGGAAGTCCTGGGCTGAGCTTTCGCCGCGCGAGAAAATACCAGGGAGACGCGCCCATGCACATTGGCGTGACGATGTTTCCGACCGACTATGCCATCCAGCCGCACGAGCTGGCGGTCGAAGCGGAAAATCGCGGCTTCGAATCGCTGTGGTTCCCTGAGCACAGCCACATTCCGACCAGCCGCAAATCTCCCTGGCCCGGCGGTGCCGAGCTGCCGAAGCGCTACTACGACACCTACGATCCCTTCGTGGCCCTCGGGGCGGCGGCGGTGGTCACGCGCCGCATCAGGCTGGGCACCGGCGTCTGCCTGGTCGTGCAGCGCGATCCGATCCACACGGCCAAGGAAGTTTCCACCGTCGATCGACTGTCGAACGGCCGCGTGCTGTTCGGTGTCGGTGGTGGCTGGAATGCCGAGGAGATGGCCGATCACGGCACGGCTTTCGAAACACGCTTCAAGCTGCTGCGCGAGCGCATCCAGGCGATGAAGGAGATCTGGACACGCTCGAAGCCTAGCTTCGCCGGCGAGTTCGTGAAATTCGAGGAAATGATGCAGTGGCCGAAACCCGTGCAGAAGCCGCATCCGCCGATCATCGTGGGCGGCGGTTTTCCGCACGGCGCGCGGCGCGCCATTGCCTGGGGCGATGGCTGGATGCCGATCGGCGGGCGAGACATGGACCCGCTCGAGGTTTTACCGCGACTCCGGCAGATGGTGGCCGAGGCCGGCCGCGATCAGGCCGCGGTGCCGTATACCGTGTTCGGCGTGGCGATGGATGGCGACGTGCTCAAGCGCTATCGCGACGCCGGCGTGGATCGCGCCGTGTTCCTGCTGCCCTCCGAAGCCCGCGACAAGATCCTGCCGCTGCTCGACGAGGGTGCACGACTGCTCTAGCGGTGTCACCTTCATCTCTGGAAAGCGTGGCGAAATCGCGGGGCGCGAGCCGGCTGGCGTTGCGGCTCGCCCTGTTCGGCTGAGCGACCGGGGCAGCCTTCTTCTTCTATGCCTGGATCATGCGCGTTGCGCCCAGCGTCATGATCGACGAGCTGATGCGCGATCTGGCCATAGGCGCGGCAGCGGTCGGCAATCTCTCCGCCTTCTATTTCTACGGCTATGCCGGCATGCAGATCCCGGTCGGCCTGCTCATCGACCGTTTCGGGCCGCGACGCCTGATGACCATCGCTGCTGCCGGCTGCGCGGCGGGCTGCGTACTCTTTGCCCTGGCGCCGAGCCTGGCCGGCCTGTCGCTGGGCCGCTTCGTGATCGGGGCCACGGCCGCCTTCAGCCTGGTCGGCGCGATGGCCGTGGCGGGACAATGGTTTCCGCCGACCCGGTTTGCCCTGCTTTCCGGGCTGGCGGTGATGCTGGGCATGGCCGGCGGCGTCTTCGGCCAGGCGCCGCTGCGCCTGCTGGTGGAGTGGCTCGACTGGCGGCTGGCCTCGCTGACACTGGCCGGCGGCGGCGTGCTGCTGGCCATTGCGGCCTTTGCCACCGTGCGCGACAGGTCGCGCGGTTCGGCCGATCTCCGGCAATTGCGCATTGGCGCCATGGAGGTGGTCCGCAACCGCCAGACCTGGCTGATAGCGGTTGCAGGGCTGGGCACCGCCGGTCCGCTGCTGGGCTTCGCCGGTCTCTGGGGGGTGCCCTTCCTGGCACTGACGCAAGGACTTGATCGTGCCGGTGCAGCGGGCGTGGCGTCGGTTGTATTCATCGGCTGGGGAGTCGGCGCGCCGGTCATCGGCTGGCTCAGCGACCGGGTCGGCCGGCGCAAACTGCCGTTCGTCGCCGGTCTGATCCTGTGCGCTGCCTCGATGGCCGCGATCGCCTGGCTGCCGGGCTTGCCCCTGTGGGCGGTGACGGCCCTGTGCTTTCTCTGCGGCTTCGGCGGATCGAGCCAAATTCTCGGATTTGCCGCGGTGCGCGAGCTCAACCCGCAGCACGCGGCAGGCACCGCCATCGGAATCGTGAATTGCCTGGTGACGGGTGCCGGCGCGCTCTATCAGCCGCTGTTGGGCATCCTGCTGGATTTTGCCTGGACAGGGGAGCTGATTGATGGCGTGCGCATCTACACCGCCGCCGCCTACAGCACGGCTTTCAGCGCCCTGGTCGCCGGGGCGGGGCTGGGCGTGCTGTGCATCCTGCTGATGCAGGAAACGCGGTGCCGACAGAAGGCTTGAGCAGCGGTACGCTTGAACCGCCATGGCTGGAGGAACGCAAATGCAGCATCCCGGACGTCTTGAGGGCAAGGTCGCCATCGTGACAGGTGGCGCCTCGGGCATCGGCGCCGAAACCGCACGCCTCTTCGCGCGTCACGGTGCGTCCGTGCTTGTGACCGACATGAACGAAGCGCTCGGCAGTTCCGTTGCTGCCGAGATCGGCAAAGCCAACGGCACGGCCATGTTCGCGACGCAGGACGTGCGCGACGAGGCGCGGTGGGCGGCGATCGTCGCGCTGGCCGAGAGCACCTACGGCCGGCTGGACATCCTGTGCAACATTGCCGGTATCTCCGGGCGCGATCCGAAGCTCAACATCCAGACCGGCCATACGGCCGGTCCACGCCTTGGCGATCAGACGCTGGAGCAATGGAACCAGGTGATGGCGATCAACGCCACGGGCGTCTTTCTCGGCACCAAAGCCGCCATTCCGGCGATGCAGCGCGCCGGCGGCGGTTCGATCATCAACATCTCGTCGATCTGCGGCATCATCGGTTCGCACGCCAACGCCGCCTATCACGCGTCCAAGGGTGCCGTGCGCATCTTTTCCAAGGCCGCGGCCATTCAGTACGCGCCCGACCGTATCCGCGTGAATTCGGTGCATCCGGGCTTTGTCGACACGCCCATGACGCAGCCGGGCCACGCCAATCCCGATATCGCGCGTCGCCGCATCGAGGTCACGCCGCTGGGCCGCTTCGGTACGCCGTACGACATTGCCGCCGGCTGCCTGTATCTCGCTTCGGATGAAGCTTCGTGGGTCACCGGCAGCGAACTCGTGATCGATGGCGGCATGACGGCTAACTGACGGCCTGCACAAGCTTTTGCTTATGCCCACTATCAGAAAAGAAAATGGCGCGCAGGTCCTCGGCAGGTCGGCCCTGTGGTGTTAGTATGTGAGCGAGCACTCACGGAGCCAGGCCATGGGCGATGTGAAACTTGGCTGGGGTAACAACAGCAAGCTGAATTCCAACGCATCGCAGTACGAGCTGCGCATGCGCTGGGAGGTGACCACCGCCGGGAATGCGTTTCATCGCCTGTTCAAGGTGGGCCTGCTGCGCTTTGTCGGCCGCGTGGTGAAGGTCTTTTCGCCACCGCAGTCGATCGGATTGCTGTTCGAGTTCGGCCCGGGGATGCGCGAGGAGTTCGTTCGACTCGTGGACGGACGGGCGTTTCCGCCCAAGACGCTTCAGCAGTCGCTGCGAGAGAAATTCACGCCCTCTATCCTGATCCCGGATGACCCCGGTCCGAAGCACCGCGACGCGTGGTGGCGCAAGCTCGCAGCCGGCGCCGCCATCGGGGCAAGCTTCCGTGAGGAAGGGACGGACACCAGCGTGCATATCGCGTTCAACGAAACCCTGTGCGATGTGCACGTCGATCGCAGCGGCTTCGTCACCACGAAGAACGGCTACCCGCATTGGGACCTGAACAACCTGCTGCGGCACATGACGCTCGACCTGGCCGGCGACAAGCTTCCCTGGGTTCTGGGATCGATCGCATATGTAGACAAGCACAACCGCCCGCTTTTCCAGGCCACGCTTCACCCATGGCTCGCCGTCGACCTGCCGTCTCGCGACAACGACCGCACCGCCGTCAAGGTCGGCCTGATGATAACGGGCAATTTCTAGCGCTGTGTTCTCTGTCATCCCGAGCGCAGCGAGGGATCTTTCTGACCGCCGAAAGATCCCTCGCCGCGCTCGGGATGACAGGAATGCGGAGCCATCCTGCTTAGATCCTCTCGATCACGGCCGTCCTGAAGCGGCGCATTTCGGCCAGCACCGATTCCTCATCCGGGCGGGCGAAATCGATGTCGATGGCGGTAACGCCCAGATGGCGCAGCGCGCGGAAGTCGCCGATGATATCGGCATCGCTGCCGGAAAACAGCCGCCGCTCCCCATCCGAGGCGACCGGGGGCACGGCTGCGCCGTAGCGCTTCACGCGATAGGCAACGCCGATCGATTGTGGATCGCGGCCTGCCTCCGCCGCCAGCTTGCGCAGGCGCGTGATGCCGGCCCGCAGCCGCGGCAAGGTATCGAGCAAGTGTCGATTGTTGCTGCCGATCGGATACCAGGCATCGCCCACGCGGGCGGCGCGGCGCAGCGCAGGGCCGCTCTCGCCGCCAACCCAGATCGGCGGATGCGGCCGCTGCACGGGCTTCGGCTCGAAGACCATGCCGTTGAAGCGCACGTAGCGCCCGGCGAAGCGCGGCCTGGGCTCCGTCCACAGCACGCGGAAGGCGTCGATGTATTCGTCGGTCACTGCACCGCGTTCGGCAAAGGGTGTGGTGACGACGGCATCGAACTCGCTCTTCAGCCAGCCCGCGCCGATTCCCACCACCAGCCGGCCACCCGACAAGACGTCGAGCGTGGCCAGCATCTTCGCGGCCAGCATGGCAGGACGGTGCGGCACCACCATGACGGCGGCGACCAGACGAATGCGCGTCGTTCTGGCCGCCACCCAGGTCATGGCGACAAGCTGCTCATGCCGCTCCGTCGGCGCTTCCTCGTAGAACTCGCCGCTCTCGGAGTAGGGATACCCGGGCACTTTCGTGTCGGGCAGCACGACATGGTCGGTGAGCGTGAGATAGTCGAAGCCCATCGCCTCGCCCTGCACCGCAATGTCCGTCATCGTGACGACAGAGGAGAGCGGGCCGGAGTTCGGCAGGTTGAAACCGATCTGCATGGCATTGGCTCAGGTGAGTGAACTGCCATGATATGATATGCCTGTTATTGTCGAACGCACGCCGATATGCCCGCCTGGGTACCCTGACAGTCGTCAGACCGCTATGGCCTGGACTGCCCATGCGCGTGCTTTCAGGGCGATCGATCCATCGTCGCGGCGTGGCAGGTCTTCGCGCAGCTTGTCCCGCAAGCGCTGCTGGGCTTCGGATGCAAGGCTTGCGCAGTAGCCTGGTGCCGGTCCTGCTCCCAGGGTGAACGGGCGCCAGTAGTCGTCGAAGTCACTGAATACCGTCGGCGCCTCGATTGCCGTGCAGTCGACGTTCGCCAGGCCTGCATCCCTGACCAGGGTGGCCAGACCGTCGGGCGTGCAAAACGGAAAGCGCCGGTCCTCGGTCAACTCCAGCGCCGCGGGATCGAGGGTTGTTGCTGCATTCCAGAACGCTCGCATGAACTCGATGCCGCCGCCAGGATAGTCCCAGACATAGAAGCCGATCCTTGCTCCGGGACGGGCGACTCGCTTCATCTCGATAAGCGCCTTGTGCTTGTCGGGCACGAAATTGAGCATCAGCGCCGAAGCGATGACGTCGCGGCTGGCAGTTTCGACCGGCAGCGCCTGGGCGTCTCCCGTCTGGAACACGGCGCGGCGGTCCGGCACCTCGGTTCGAGCAGTGGCGATGAAACCTTCGGAGGAATCGATCGAAAGCAGGCTGCGGGGATTGCACTGCGCCACGATAGCAGCAGACAGCGCGCCGGTGCCGCAGCCTATCTCCAGCCAGTCCAGCCCGTCCGCAGCGCCGAGCCAGTCGAGAAACCGTGGCGCGATCTGGCGACTCCATCGTCCCATGTAGGCGTTGTAGCGATCGCCGGCCTGCCAGGCGTCATGTCGGGATGCTTCTGCCATCGCCTGATCCTTCTTGCGTTGCGGTCGCGAGTGCTGATCTCAGTTGGCTGCGAAGCAGTATATCAGCCCTGCACCCCCGGATCTCTTCAGTGCCTCAAGGCTGCAGCCCCGCGAGGGATGCGAGGCGTTCCACGACTTCGACGGCGCATCATCGCGCAGACCCATGCGGTCGTGGTGACCGACCATCGCCGCGCCCTCATCACTCTTCGTCCAGTTGCCGCAGGTCAGGTCCTTCTCGGGTGGCGGCGCGGTGCCGTCCTCCAGCGATCCGGTGAGGATGTCGTGCTGGTTGACGACAAACAGCCGGCTGGGAATGCGCCGTCCTGTCTCCGCCAGGGCAGTGTCCGTTTCGATGCGGTTGTGCGGCGAGTGCAGGTCGGCCACATCGACGGCGATACGCACACCCATGGCGTTGAACCAGGGCCCCTTGCCGATGCGGTCGCGCGCATTCACGGCCTGGGCGCCGCCTGTCGCCTGGGTGCTGAGATAGGCGCGCCACGTCTTTGCGCCCGCGCCGGCTTTCTGCGCCAGCGCCTGGCAATGCGCGTCGGCCCCCGCCAGCCCGCCGAAATCCGCGCCCTTGGGCCCGCCGGTGCTGGTGATGAAGAAGCTCATGTCGGGAAACTGTGGTGGTTGCTGTTGCGCCTTTCCCTCGCTGATCACCCATAGCGGCGCGAGGACAGGGATGGCGCTGAGGGCAATGCGAAGCTTCCTGTACATGGCGTTTTCTCCCGCTGGCCGATCTGTGACGGCGAACAGGAGCAGCCTAGCGCGGCAATGCGCCGAGGGGTAAGTGGCGGCAGTGGTAACGAAGTCATTCCCTGGAAACCGCCCCGCTGCGGGCGTCGACGTCGGGCGCGGGGAATACGGACGCGGTTGATCTGTTGAACAGCACGTGCCTTTCGTACCAGCGTCGGTCTGAACCGTTCCGAAGGAGGCCATCATGGCCCTCAGACCCCTGCGGCCCGACGAGGTCCCGCCCCCGATCTGGCGGGACCCGCCGCGTTGCACCGGCGTTGAGATGTGCATATTCAGGGGCGTGCAGAGCAACGTCCGGCTGGTCCAGATCCAGTTTCTGCGACCGCAGGACGTCGGCTCGGGCGGCCTCATGTCGCGCGATCCCGCCGCCGCGTGGGACACAGTTTACAAGCACTCGGCCAATGCCCTCGTGCGTAGCGGGCCGCAAGAAGGCGGCGTTGCCTGCGCGCACATCCCGATGGCGGTCTGGAACGATCTTGTCGCCGTGCGCCATCTTGTCGAGCGTCCCTATCGGGGCTGGTTTCCGTATGAGCTCAACTCGACGGAAATGCGCGTCAACACCCCGGAAGCTGCCGCACTAATCAGCGCCCAACGGGTCACGATCGAGCTGGTCAGCGCCCATCGGCCCTGACACGCATTCTGCCCAAGGACGCGCACGTCGGCGCTAGGCCGCTGCGTTCGTGCCCTGCGTGGCCATCGCCGCCGCCACATCCATCCACATCACTTCCCAGATATGCCCGTCCGGGTCCTCGAAGCTGCGGCCGTAGTAGAAGCCATGGTCCTGCTTCGGACACGGATCGATGCGGCCGCCTGCCGCTTCTGCCTTGTTCACCATCTCGTCCACGCCGTCACGGCTGTCGGCGGAAAGGCAGATCAGCACCTCCGTGGTCTTCCTTGAGTCGGCGATATGCTTGGGCGTGAACTGGCGGAAACTTGTCGTGGGTCAGCAGCATGGCGTGAATCGTGTCCGAAAAGACCATGCAGGAGGCCGTTCCGTCGCAGAACTGCTCGTTCTTCTTCGCGCCCACACCCTCGTAGAAGGCGGTGGCGCGCTGCAGGTCGCTGACAGGCAGATTGACGAAGATCATTTTGGTCATCGGAGGCTCCACTCGATCCAGGTGGCCGGAGGACGATTGAAGGGCGCCGGAACCGACAGTGAAGGACAAAAACTCGGCTTGGGTCGGTCGGGCATTCTGGCGTAGGCTTCCTCTTTAGCGTCCGTGAACATGCATCGAACAACGAGAACGAATTGTTCAGGGAGGAACGCGATGGCCACCAGGGCTCTTCATGTGAACGGCAGGCAGGTGTCGATCACGATCGACGATCCGGACATGCCGCTGCTCTACGCGCTGCGCGACAATCTCGCGCTCAAAGGGCCGCGCTTCGGCTGCGGCTTGGCGCAATGTGGCGCCTGCACGGTGCACGTTGACGGCAAGTCGGTGCGTTCCTGCGTCACGCCGCTGTCATCGATCAAGGCCGACCAGCGGGTGGTGACGCTGGAAGGGCTCGGCACTCCGCAGAAGCCGCACCCCGTGCAGCAGGCCTTCATCCAGGAACAGGCCGTGCAGTGCGGCTACTGCATCAACGGCATGATCATGGAGTCCGCTGCCTTCCTCGCCGGGCACAAGAAGCCGAGCGAGGCTGAGATCAGGCAGGCGCTTGCCAACAATCTCTGTCGCTGCGGCACGCACGCCCGCATTGTCCGCGCAGTCAAGCGCGCGGCCGAGATGAGCTGAAGGAGGGCGCCATGAACATCCGCTTCCAGCCCTCACGCCGCGACATGCTCAAGGGCGGCGGTGCCCTCATTGTCAGCTTCACGCTGACGCCGCAGGCCTTCGCACAAGGTGTGCCGGCGGCCAAGCCGCTCGCGCTCACGGAAGTCGATTCGTATCTGGTCATCGACGCCAAAGGTGCCGTCACGCTGTACACCGGCAAGGTCGATCTGGGCACGGGCGTAAGGACCGCGCTGGCGCAGATCGCCGCGGAAGAGCTTGATGTGCCGTTCGACCGCATCGAGGTTGTGGAGGGCGACACCGCGCTCACGCCCGAGCAGGGCAGCACCTGGGGCAGCCTTTCGATCCAGGTCGGTGGCATCCAGATCCGGCAAGCTGCGGCAGCCGCCAGGGCGGCGCTGCTCGAGCAGGCTGCTGCGCGCCTTGGCGCCAAAAAGGAAGACCTGACGATCACCGACGGCATCGTCAGCGGCAGCGGCCGGCAGGTCAGCTATGGCGAGCTGATTGGCGGCAAGCGGTTCTCGATCAAGCTCGATCCCAAGCAGCCGGTGCCGACCAAGGACCCCAAGGCGTTCAAGATAGTCGGCAAGTCGGTGCAGCGGGTCGACATTCCCGACAAGGTGATGGGCACGTTCAGCTACATGCACGATTTCCGGGTACCCGGCATGTTGCATGCACGCGTGGTGCGCCCGCCGGCGATGGGCGCGACGCTCCAGAGCGTCGACGAGGGTTCGATCAGGGACGTTCCCACGGCCAGGGTCGTGCGTCAGGCGAATTTCCTTGCCGTCGTGGCGGAGAATGAGTGGGCCGCCGTCAAGGGCGCGCAGATGCTGAAGGCCACGTGGTCGAAATGGGAAGGCTTGCCCGAGCAGGGGAAGCTCTACGAGCATGTGCGCGCGACGAAGGTTGCCAAGGACGAGGTGACCGCCAATGTCGGCGACAGCGCGCAAGCTCTCGGCCAGGGTGCCAGAAAGATCAGCGCCACCTACGACTTTGCTATCCACACGCACGGCTCGATGGGGCCCTCCTGCGCGATCGCGGAGTTCAGGGATGGCAAGTTGACATCGTGGTCCGCCTCGCAGGCGACCCATAACCTGCGCAAGCAGCTCGCCAAGATGTTCTCTATGTCGCCTGATGACGTGCGCTGCATCTACTTCGAGGGGGCGGGCTGCTACGGCCGCAACGGCCACGAGGATGCCGCCGCCGACGCGGCGCTGCTCGCGCAGCTCACCAGTAAGCCGGTGCGCGTGCAGTGGTCGCGTGCGGACGAGCACGGCTGGGATCCGAAGGGCCCGCCGACCCTGATCGACCTGCGCGCGGCGCTCGATGCTTCCGGCGGCGTCACGGCCTGGGAATCGGAGTTCTTCATTCCGCAGCAGACGCCCGGCGGCTTTAACGTGCCGTTTGTCGCGGCAACGCTCACGGGAATGCCATCCGATGACCACATCGCGCCGGGCAACATCTTCCAGAACTCGAACATTCCCTACAAGTTCCCCAACATCAAGGCGGTCTGCCACCGCCTGGAGACGACGCCGTTCAGGCCGTCCTGGATCCGTACACCGGGGCGCATGCAGAACACCTACGCCAACGAGTGCTTCATGGACGAGCTGGCCGCGGCGGCGGGCGTTGACCCGGTCGAGTTCCGGCTGCGGTATCTCGACCCGGCCGACATGCGCGGTATCGAGTGTCTGAACCGCGTTGCGGCACTGGCCAAATGGGACAAACGGCCGTCACCCAAAGGTGGCCAGAGCGGTGAGGTCGCCACAGGCCGCGGCGTCACCTATTGCAAGTACGAACTGGTGCGCACTTACGTGGCCGTGGTGGCAGAGGTGGAGGTGAAGCGCGAGACAGGCGAGATCCGCTGCACGCGCTTTTACGTCGCGCACGATTGCGGGCAGATCATCAATCCCGACGGGCTGATGAACCAGATCGAGGGCAACATCATCCAGACGGTGAGCCGCACGCTGAAGGAGGAACTCAAGTTCGACCGCTCGACGGTGACGAGCCTCGACTGGGCGAGCTATCCGATCCTGACCTTCCCCGAGGTGCCGGAGATCGTCATGGATCTGATCGACCGGCCGACAGCGCCACCGTGGGGCGCCGGCGAGCCTGCCGCCGCCGTCGTGCCCTCGGCGATCTCGAACGCGGTCTTCGACGCCATCGGCGTACGCCTGCGCTCCGTGCCCTTCACGCCGGCCAAGGTAAAGGCTGCGATGGGCGGGGCGTAGCTCAGACGACGCCGTCGCGGCGCATCGCGGCGATGTCGTCGGGAGAATAGCCGGCATCGGCCAGCACTTCGTCGGTGTGCTGGCCGGGCGTCGCCGGCCCGCGCGCGACGGCGCCGCCGCCATGCTCGAGGCGGAAGCCGGATCCGGCCAGCCGGATCGTGCCGTGCGGCGTCTCGACGGATTGCAGGATGTCCCGCGAGGCAAGTTGCTCCAGCCGCACCGTCTCGGGAATGCCCAGCACCGGCGCGGCCGGCGCGTCGGCCTGGGCGAGGCGCTTCGCCCATTCCGACGAAGTCTCGTGCAGCAGCGCTTCTTCGATGATCTGGTGCAGCGCGCCCGAGTGCACGATGCGGCTGGGCCAGTCGGCGAAGCGCGGGTCCTCCAGCGTGTCGGCCCGGCCCAGCGTCTGCATCAGTCGGCGGAATTGCGGATCGGTCATCACCGCCAGCACGATCCAGCCGTCTTTCGTGCGGTAGAGATCGCCGGTCGGCTTGCGAGTGACCGACAGATTCCCGCTCTGCCCGTGCACGCGCCCGGTAATCAGGTGCTCGGTGACCTGTTGCGCCATGAAGGCCATGACGGCATCGAGCATGGCGACATCGACGAGCTGGCCCTTGCCGGTATGCGTGCGCTGGAACAGGGCCGAGGCCACGCCGAATGCGGCGGTGGCGCCGGACATCACATCGGCGCCGGCGAATCCCACGCGCGTGGGCCCATTGGATTCGAAGCCGGTGATCGACATCAGGCCGGACATCGCCTGGATCATGCCGTCAAAGGCCGCTGTCGTGCGCTGCGGCCCGGTCTGGCCGAACCCTGACACCGCGCAGTAGATCAACCGGGGATTGATCGCCCGCAGCACCTCGTAGCCGATACCCAGCCCGTCCATCACACCCGGACGGAAGTTCTCCATCACGACATCCGAAGTCGCGGCCAGCCGCTTCACGGCCTCGATCGCCCGCGGCTTCTTGAGGTCGAGCGTCACTGACCGCTTGCCCGCGTTGACGGCGATCCAGGGTGCCGCAAGCCCGCGCTTCTCCCAGTCATTGGCGCGGTTGCCGTAGCGCATGTCCTCGCCGCCGGGCGCCTCGACCTTGATCACGTCAGCACCCAGCAGCGCGAGCTGGTAGGACGCGTATGGCCCGGCCAACACCCGCGTGAAATCGAGGATCCGTATGCCGGTAAATGGCTTGCTCATGTGGAGCGCTTCTGAAAATGGAAAGTCGCTTCATGGTGAGCTTGTCGAACCATGAAGCGCCGCACCACCGTTCGCGCGAGACCTTCATGGTTCGACAAGCTCACCATGAAGGCCACTTCTTCCCTCGAAGACGCTCTTTCCGATATGAACATTTCCAGTCAGTCCTACGCGACGCCGGCCTGGCGGCGCTGATCGAGCGCCACCTGCTTCACCTTGTCGAACTCGGCGCGTCGTTTGGCGACCTCTTCGGGACTCATGCGTGCGACATTGGAGTAGTCGAGCTTCCAGTCGCCGTCTTCCGCCCAGCGCAGCGGCGATTGCACCGTGGTGCGCGGGCCCACCGCGCTTTCCAGCACCTTGAGCGCCAGATCGAGCGTGAAAGCCTGCGTGTCAGGCTCGTGCGGCTTGCCGGCGGAATTGCCCAGCGGGAAATCGCTGAACAGAAAGCGCGGCACGCCGGCATGTTCGACGATGTCCTTGGCGGCGCCGATGATGATGGTGGCGATGCCGTTACGTTCCAGATGTCGGGCGACCAGACTCACGGTCTGGTGGCAGACGGGTCATGTCGGCACGAGCAGCGCGGCGTCGACCTGGTCCTGCCGGCAGCGCGCCAGGATCTCGGGTGCGTCCGTCTCCAGCGTCACCCGCTGGCTGCGGTTGGTCGGCGCGCCGTGGAAGCGCGGCGCCAGCCGGAAGCGGCCCTCGGCGGCGAAGCGGCGCATCAGCGGCAGCGGGAACCAGGTGTTGCTGTCCGTGGCGGTCGTGTGCTTGCGGTCATAGCCGATATGGGAGATGCGCGTGTCGTGGTCGACCGACGTATCGCCCGAATAGACGCTGTAGAACTTGGCGCCGGCGTTATAGGGCGCGCCGGGCCCCTGATCGCCCTTGTCCGGCTGGAAGGGCGCCGCCGTCGTGATCAGCGCCAGCGTGCTGTCGGCCAGCCGCTTCGTAAGGGGCTGGAACGGCGCATCGACATAGTGCGCCCAGTGATAGGGATTGTCGTACCCCAGCGCGAGATAGTATTCCCGCGTGCGGCGCATGTACTCGACGGGCGCGTCGTGATCCGGCGCAAAAATGTGCGAGTCGGTCATGGAGGAAGGCTAGGGGTGAGTCCGCAGCGGGTCAACGGACGCTAGCGCAAGGCCGTCAGGCGCGATCTGCACGAGGGTCAAGCGCGATCACCTTACGGAGCCTTGATGGGTAATGGCCGTAGCCGTACCCGAGTGTCTTCCAGCACCACGATCGCACCTGCCTTCAACGCCTCTTCGGCCACTGAGATTGCCGCCGAGAGACGCTGGCACACATAGTCGGCGCGGGCATTGTGGAGCCTGAAAATGATGACGCTGGGCCACTGTGAACCTGCCGCCGCGGCGATCTCGGCGAAGTCCAGATCGAATGTCAGAACAATCCGGTTCTCCGCCGCAGCCTTGGCAAAGATTTCGTGGTCGGGCATTCGCTGCAGGCCTTCATCGCGCAAGTGAAGGGCATCGTGTCCCGTATTGCGCAGCATGAGCACAACGTTGCGACCGACGCCCATATCGGCGAGGAAACGCACGCACGATCTCTCAGGATGCGATGACCTGTTCCTGGGTCAGCCATGCTGCATAGCGCAGCGCCTCCTGAATGTCCTCGCGTTCAAGGTCGGGGTAGTCGTCGAGGATTTCCTCGATCGATGCGCCATTCGCAATCTGCGACACAATAACAGATACAGGAATACGCATGCCGCGGATGCAGGCGCGACCGCCCATGATTTGAGGGTTGAACGTGATTCGGTCAAACATGGAGCTACCTGCGTACATTTCGTTTCGGCTACAAATTGTACGCGTGCTGGCCCAAAGCCGCCAGTTCGGTTGGCATTGCTTCCTTACGCCCTTGCCATGAATCCCGCGCTGCGTCCCGCCAGCCGGCCGAAGACGGCGCCTGACATGAGGCCGGCGCCGCCGAGGTAATTGCCGTAGAAGATACCGCCGACCAGCTCGCCGGCAGCGTAGAGGCCGGGGATCGCGCGGTCGGTCAGGTCCAGCACCTCGGCCTTGTCGGTGATCCGCAGGCCGCCGAAGGTGAAGGTAATGCCGCAGGTCACCACGAAGCCGGTGTAGGGTGGGCGGTCGATCGGCAGCGCCCAGTTCGATTTCGGTGGCGCGATACCCTTCGTGTGCACGCCGTCCAGGATCGCGGGGTTGTAGTCGCCTGGCTGGCAGGCGGCATTGAAGCTACGCACGGTGCGCGCCAACCCCTCGGCCTCGATGCCCAGCTTCTGCGCCAGCTCCTCCAGGGTGTTCGCCTCGGCCTTGGTGACCTCGCGGATGCGGTACTCGTCGCGCACCATGTCGATGGTCTTCGCATCGAAGATCTGCACCGCGGTACGCTGCGGCTGCTTCATGATCTCGCGGCCGTACTTGGCGTAGGTATGGTTGCGGAAGTCGGCGCCCTCGTCGACGAAGCGTTCGCCCCTGAGGTTCACGACGATACCGATCGGGTAGGAGTGCTTCTGGAAGTTATCGAGGATGCGCCGGTCGCCGAAGGGTGGCGCGCTGATGTCCCACGCCACCGCATGACAGGTGGACCAGCCGCCGAAGGGCTGGGCGCCGATATCGAGCGCAGCCCTGATGCCATCGCCCGTGTTATGCCGCGTCCCGCGTACCCGGCAGAGCTCCCAGCCCGCGCCAAGGTAGCGCGTGCGCATTTCGGGATTGGCCTCGAAGCCGCCGCAGGCCAGCACCACGGCACGGGCATGCAGATCCTCATAGCCGTCGGGCCCCTTGACGGTGACGCCCGTGATCGTGCCGCGCCGGTCCTGGATCAAGCGGACGAGCGCCGTGTCGTAGCGGATCTCGATCTTCTGCCGTGCCGCGGCCTTCAGAAGCTGGTCGACCAGGCCGTAGCCGCCGCCCACCGCCTCGATGTTCACGCCTCCATAGAAGTGATGTTTGCCGTTGAGCTTGTAGGACTGGCGCCCGAACATCGGAATGAAGCGCACGCCCTTGCGGCGCATCCAGCGCAGCGTGTCGCGTGACTGGCCGACCAGCAGCCCCGCCAGCGTCTCGTCGCTGTTGTGCTCGGTGACCCGCATCAAATCGTCGAGGTACGTTTCCTGCGCCAGCGGCGGCAGGACAATCTGGTCAGCTTCGGCCGCCGACAGATCATCGAGAATGTCCTGGCGCAGATCGTCGAGTCCATCATGCACGAAGCGGAAGCCGCCGGCCGTGAACAGCGAATTGCCTCCGCGTTCCTCGATCGACGCCTTCTCCAGCATCAGGACGCTGGCACCCTGCTCCGCGGCCGACAGGGCAGCGCACAAGGCTGCATTGCCGAGCCCGGCCACGATCACGTCATATGTCGGGTCCGATGCCACTGCCTGTGCTCCTCCGCGCGGAAGGGACAGCATGACAGGTAGAAAGGCAGAATTTCAACTCGACGTAAGGCGGGGCAGATTCCGTTGTGTGGAACGCCCGGCATCAGCGCACGTTTATTCATCAACCTCGCTTCTTTTGCTCGAACCCCGAGGAAACCACGCGAGGCCAGGCCGGGTGCATGAAACCCGTGTGCCCGGCCGACTTGCTTGTTGTGTCCTTCGTTGCCGCGATTGTCTTGAAAATGCCTTGGCAACGACCGGCAGGCTTCTTCGTTCAGGCAGCATGATGCGACGCACACGAGCAGACCTGCAGAGAACCATCCTCGACGTCCGGACCTGCGAGGCGCAGCTTGCGGCGCGGCGCGGGCGCCTGGACGCGATGCGCACCTGCGGCCATGAAACCGGCGAGATGGAACGATCGGTTGTCGTCAAGGCTGTCGAGCTGGAGCTTCTCAAGGTGATCCAGGACGAGATCGCCGAGGAGCTTGCGTCGCCATGGCGGTCCCGTGTCGCGCTCGACACGCCGCCCCGCCACCAGATGCATTGACTGCGATGCCCACATTCCGCCTTGAGCCTCTACAGAAAGACTCGCCGAACTGGAGACGGAGCTGGCATCACGACGTTTGCCTGATCGTGTCCGACAGCGAGGCGCATGCGCGGGAGCGGGCCGCTGCGATTTTTGACCAGGTGGCGAGGCCCGAACAGGGCGGCGAGCCGCTGGTGAACCCGTGGACCGAGCCGGAGCTGGTGCGGGTCACCATCTCCGACGTGACTCCGGACCATATGTCGACCGGCATGATCGCCCTGCCCGACGGGCTGGGCGGCTGGCAAATCCGCGGACGGGGCGGCGACGGCACCGAGATCGCCTCCTGACGCGCAGGGCCGGCGAACGGCCAGGTCGAAGCTGTTGTTTCTGCTCAAAATTCCCGGGAGGGGTGGCCTTCCGCGCCCGATCCGATGAAAGCCGCACATGGCAGCGCCCGGCTATACGGGCAGGCGGTCGGGGAGATAAGATGGGTCATGTCCCTGATCCACGAAACCGACTACGGCACCCCTGCCGCGCGGTCCGAGAAGGCTGTCACGCTCAACATAGACGGCTTTGAGGTGACGGTGCCCGAGGGCACGTCGGTGATGCGGGCCGCCATGGAAGCGGGCATCCAGGTGCCCAGGCTGTGCTCGACCGATTCCCTTGACGCATTCGGCTCCTGCCGGCTGTGCCTGGTGGAGATCGAAGGCCGAGCCGGCACGCCGGCTTCGTGCACAACTCCCGTCAGCCCCGGGATGGTGGTCTCGACCCAGACCGAGCGGCTGAAGAAGCTGCGGCGTGGCGTGATGGAGCTCTATATCTCCGACCACCCGCTGGACTGCCTGACCTGCGCCGCCAACGGCGATTGCGAATTGCAGGACATGGCCGGCGCGGTGGGCCTGCGCGAGGTGCGCTACGGCTATGCTGGCGCCAATCACCTCGCAGACGTCAAGGACGAGTCGAACCCATACTTCACCTATGACCCCTCCAAGTGCATCGTCTGCTCGCGCTGCGTGCGGGCCTGCGAGGAAGTGCAGGGCACGTTCGCGCTGACCATCGAAGGGCGCGGCTTCGCCTCGCGCGTATCGCCCGGCATGGCCGAGCCATTCGTCGACTCCGAATGCGTCTCTTGCGGTGCCTGTGTGCAGGCCTGTCCGACCGCGACGCTGATGGAAAAGTCGGTGATCGCCATCGGCCAGCCAGAGCATTCGGTGGTCACGACCTGCGGCTATTGCGGCGTCGGTTGCAACTTCAAGGCCGAGATGCGCGGCGCCGAGGTCGTGAACATGGTTCCCTACAAGGACGGCAAGGCCAATCGCGGGCACTCCTGCGTCAAGGGCCGCTTCGCCTGGGGCTATGCCACGCACCGCGAACGCATCCTCAAGCCGATGGTCCGGGAACGGATCACCGATCCGTGGCGGGAGGTGTCGTGGGACGACGCCATCGGCCATGTCGCCGCGGAGTTCCGGCGCATCCAGACGCAATACGGACGTGGCGCCATCGGCGGCGTCACCTCATCGCGCTGCACCAACGAGGAAACGTTTGTGGTGCAGAAGCTGGTGCGCGCCGGCTTCGGCAACAATAACGTCGATACCTGTGCGCGGGTGTGCCACTCGCCGACGGGCTACGGGCTCAAGACGACATTCGGTACGTCGGCGGGAACGCAGGATTTCGACTCGGTCGAGCATAGCGACGTGATGGTGGTCATCGGCGCCAATCCGACCGATGGCCATCCGGTCTTCGCCTCGCGGATGAAGCGCCGCCTGCGCCAGGGTGCGAAGCTCATCGTCATCGATCCGCGCCGTATCGATCTGGTGCGCACGCCGCACGTGGAGGCGGCGTACCATCTGCAGCTCCAGCCGGGCACCAATGTCGCCATTCTGGCGGCGATGGCGCATGTCATCGTGACCGAGGGGCTGGTGAGCGAAGCCTTTGTGCGCGAGCGTTGCGAGCCTGAGGATTTCGCGGCCTGGGCCGCGTTCGTCGCCGAAGCGCGCAACAGCCCCGAGGCTGTCGAGAAGATCTCCGGCGTGCCGGCCGACGTGATCCGGGGTGCCGCACGGCTCTACGCCACCGGCGGCAATGCCGCGATCTACTACGGGCTGGGGGTCACCGAGCACAGCCAGGGCACGACGGCGGTGATGGCCATCGCCAACCTCGCGATGGCGACCGGCAATATCGGCCGACCGGGCGTGGGCGTGAACCCGCTGCGCGGCCAGAACAATGTCCAGGGCTCGTGCGACATGGGTTCATTCCCGCATGAGTTCTCGGGCTATCGGCACGTATCGGAGGACGCGGCGCGGGCCGTCTTCGAGGCGATGTGGGGCGTCGCGCTCGATCCCGAGCCGGGCCTGCGCATTCCCAACATGCTCGACGAGGCCATCAACGGCACGTTCAAGGGTGTCTATATCCAGGGCGAGGACATCGTGCAGTCCGACCCCGACACGCAACACGTGATCGACGGCTTCAAGGCAATGGAGTGCGTCGTCGTGCAGGATCTGTTCCTGAACGAGACTGCCAACTTCGCGCATGTGTTCCTGCCCGGCTCCAGCTTTCTGGAGAAGGATGGCACATTCACCAATGCCGAGCGGCGCATCAATCGCGTGCGCAAGGTCATGGCGCCGCGCGCGGGCCTTGCCGACTGGGAGGTGACGGTCGCCATCGCACGGGCAATGGGCATGATGATGGATTATCGCAATCCCTCGGAGATCATGGACGAGATCGCCCGCACGACGCCTACGTTCGCCGGCGTGTCATACGAAACGCTGGATCGCCTGGGCTCGGTCCAGTGGCCGTGCAACGAAAAGGCGCCGCAGGGCACGCCGGTCATGCATATCGGCGGCTTCGTGCGCGGTCGCGGCCGATTCATGGTGACGGAGTACGTGCCGACCGACGAGCGTACCGGACCGCGCTTCCCGCTGCTGCTGACCTCGGGCCGGATCCTGAGCCAGTACAACGTCGGAAGCCAGACGCGGCGCACCGCCAACATCGTCTGGCACGACGAGGACGTACTGGAGATCCATCCGCACGATGCCGAGCAGCGCGGCGTGCGCGACGGCGACTGGGTGCGGCTCTCCAGCCGGGTCGGCGAGACGACGCTGCGCGCCTGCGTCACGGACCGGGTGGCCCCGGGCGTGGTCTATACGACGTTCCACCATCCGCTGACCCAGACCAATGTCGTGACCACGCAGTATTCGGACTGGGCCACGAATTGTCCCGAATACAAGGTCACGGCCGTCCAGGTGGCGCCCAGCAACGGGCCCTCGGAATGGCAGCTCGACTATGGCGAGACAGCGCAGGCGCAGGGGCGCATCGCGCATCCTGTCGACGCGACGGAATGAGCCTGCCGGTGCCAGCTTGTCGCGTCGCCGCAACGGCGTGGCGCGGGGCGCGGACGACGCAGGCGGAGCGTACCATTCCGGAAGAAACGGCGGTCGCGCTGACATACAATCGCGCGACCTACGCCGTGATGATGGCGACACCCGCCGATCTGGAGGATTTCGCCGTCGGCTTCAGCCTCAACGAAGGCGTCATCACCAGCCTTTCCGAACTGGTCGATCTGGAGATCGTCGCACTCGACAAGGGGATTGAGCTGCGCATGACCCTTGCGGACCGCCAGGCGGATGCCCTGCTGGACCGGCGGCGCTTTCTCGCCGGGCCGACCGGCTGCGGCCTCTGCGGCATGGAGAGCCTCGACGAGGCGATGCGGACCCCGCGCGTCGTCGCCGCCAATCTGCGTGTGACGGGCGCGGACATTGCCGCTGCGCTTTCGGCGCTGCCTGTGGCACAGGCGCTCAATCGCCAGACCGGAGCCGTGCACGCGGCCGGCTATTGTGAGCAGGGCCGGGGTCTCGTCGCATTGCGAGAGGATGTGGGTCGGCACAATGCGCTCGACAAGCTGGCGGGTGCCCTGGCCCGTGGCTCGATGCCGGCAGCGCGTGGCATGATCCTGCTGACCAGCCGCGTCTCGGTCGAGATGGTGCAGAAGGTGGCGGCGATGGGTGCGCCCGTTCTCGTGGCGGTTTCGGCACCTACGGCGCTGGCCCTGCGGACGGCGGAGGCGGCAGGGGTGACACTGGTGGCAGTGGCACGCGCCGACGGCTTCGAGGTGTTCACGCATCCCGCGCGCGTGGCGATGGAGGGCGCCGCCAGTGTCGCCTGACAAGCTCGTCTACATGGCCAACCAGATCGGCAAGTTCTTCGCCCATCAGGGTGATGCCAGGGCGGTGGCCAGCATCGCCGATCATCTTGCGAAGTTCTGGGAGCCGCGCATGCGGGCGGCGATCCAGGCCCACCTCGCGGCTGGCGGCGACGATCTGGACCCGCTGGTGCGCGAGGCGGTGGCCAGCCTGAAGCCGGTGAAGAAGACATGGACCTGATGCCCAGCCTTGCCCTGAGTCTGGGCGCAGGATGGGCCAGCGGGCTCAATCCTTATGCCACCGTGCTGGTGCTGGGGCTTGCCGGGCTCTCCGGCGCGATCGACCTGCCGCCTGACCTTGAGGTGTTGCAGTCGCACTGGGTGTTGATCGTCGCCGGCATCATGTATGCGATCAATTTTTTCGCCGACAAGATCCCGGCGGTCGATTCGGTCAACGACTTCATCCATACCTTCCTGCGCGCCCCCGCGGGCGCTGTCCTGGCGGCGGCCGCGGCCGGCCATCTCGATCCGACGGTGACCGTGATTGCCGCGCTTGTCGGTGGCACGCTGGCGGCCGGCGCCCATACCACCAAGTCGGGGCTGCGGCTGATCGCCAACGGTTCGCCGGAACCGTTCAGCAACATCGCACTTTCCCTGGGTGACGATCTGCTCGCTGTCGGTATCCTGTGGGTCGCCGTCAAATACGCCGTCGTGTTCTTCGTGCTGATGGCGATCGGCCTGCTCGTCATGGGCTGGCTGCTGCCGAAGATGCTGCGGCGGCTGGCCGGGCTCGTACGCCGGATGACGGGCCGCAAGGCGCGGGCGTGACGGCACGCGCTCGACAAGGCGAAGCAGCGGCGGTACAGGGACTGCCATGGTAGCTCACGCCGGTTCGCCACCCGATTTCTGGCTGTTCGATCTCGACAACACGCTCTATCCGGCGCGCTGCGATCTTTTCGCGCAGACCGACCGGCGCATGGGCAACTACATTTCGCGCCTGCTCGACCTGCACTACGACGATGCCAAGCGCATGCAGAAGGAATTCTGGCGCAAATACGGCACGACGCTGCGCGGCCTGATGACAGAGCACGGCATCTCGCCGACCGAGTTCCTCGACTACGTGCACGACATCGATTACTCGCCGGTGATCGCCAGCCCCGCCCTGGATTCGGCGCTGGGCCGACTGGCCGGGCGCAAGATCGTCTTCACCAACGGCACGGTGCGGCACGCCGAGTGCGTGCTGGAACGTCTGGGCGTGGCGCATCATTTCGAGGCCATCTACGACATCGTCGCCGCAGCCTACGTGCCCAAACCGGAAGCTTCGATCTACCGCGACGTGGTGCAGCGCTACGGCGTCCGGCCGGCACAGGCGGTCATGCTGGACGACATTGCGGCCAATCTGAAGCCGGCGGCGGATCTGGGCATGCGGACGGTCTGGATCCGTACGCCCGAGAGCATGCAGCGGGTGGTCGGCCAGGCGCTGGATCACATCCACCACCAGGCTGACGATCTGGTCGAGTGGCTCGACGAATGGCTTGAAACGACTACGGTTGTCGCGCGTCTGGCAGACGGACGGCCTGGAGGGACTTGATGAAGATTCTGATTCTCGGGGCTGGCGCACTGGGCGGCTATTTCGGCGGTCGCCTGCACCAGGCCGGAACAGACGTCACCTTTCTCGTGCGCGCCGCGCGGGCCGAGAAGCTGAAGGCGGAAGGCCTGCGCATCAAGAGCCCCCGGGGTGACGCGGCGCTGACCGTCAAGACCGTGGCCGACGGCTCGCAGGGCGGTCCGTATGATCTCGTGCTCCTGTCGTGCAAGGCCTACGATCTGGGATCGGCGATGGACGCCATTGCGCCAGGCGTGAGCGAGGGCACAACGATCGTGCCGGTGCTGAACGGCATGAAGCACATGGATGCGCTCGACCATCGTTTCGGGGCCGCCCGGGTAGTGGGCGGTGTCGCGCGCATCGGCGCAGCGCTGGCGCCGGATGGCACCGTGATGCACAACAGTCCCTTTGCGGGACTGAGCTTCGGCGAGCGCGAGAAGGGCCGGGCGCCGCGCGCATCGCTGGCATGGCTCGCCGAGTCACTGAAGCCGGCCGGCGTCGATGGCGGCCTGCATTCCGACATCGTGCAGGACATGTGGGACAAGTGGGTGATGCTGGGCACGCTGGCCTCGCTCACCTGCGCGATGCGCGCGCCCGTAGGCGACATTCTCGGTGCCGACGAGGGCGAGCGGCTGGTGCGCGAGACTATCGAAGAATGCCGCCAGGTGGCGGCGGCGGCCGGTCACGCGCCGTCAGAGAAGGCGATTGCTGCCGTCGAAGGTATCGTGCTGGCACGCAACTCGCTGTTCGCCGCGTCCATGCTCTACGACCTTGAACGCGGCGGACGGGTGGAGGCCGACCATATCGTGGGCGACCTGCTGGCGCGCGCCGCGAAAGCAGGTATCGCGGCGCCGAACCTGCGCTTTGCCTACGCGCACCTCCAGTCCTACGAGCGCCGCCGCGCCCGTGAAACCTCGACGCTCTGAGCTTCTTCGCGGAGACAGCCTTCGTTCGTGCCGCAGCACTCCTGTCATCCCGAGCGAAGCGAGGGATCTTGCGTCGGCGGAAAGATCCCTCGCTGCGCTCGGGATGACAAACGGCCGATGCCCGAACTGGCCTCTTCAGGCCAGGTGCCTGGCGAAGAATTCCAGCGTGCGGCCATAGGCAGTCTTCGCCGCCGCGGCGTCGTAGCTGCCGCGTTCGTCGCAGTGGAAGCCGTGGTCAGCCGGGTAGTCGTAGATCGTCACATCCTTGTGCAGCTCGCGCAGCTCGTTGACATGCGTCATCGGGATGTGCGCGTCCTTGTCGCCGAAATGCAGCATGGTCGGGCATTTCGGCTTCTCCTGGCGCGCGCCGTGAATGCCGCCGCCATAGTAGCCGACCGCGGCATCGACCGGCAGGCGACAGGCGGTGAGCCAGGTGATGGTGCCACCCCAGCAGAAGCCGGTAATGCCGACCTTCTTCGCACCCCGTGCCTTTAGCGCCGCGATGCCGGACTCGACATCGGCCAGCGCCTTGTCGAAGCCCAGCGCCATGACGTGATCGCGTCCTTGCGCGATGCCTTCGGGCGTATAGCCGAGCTCGATGCCGGGCTTGATGCGGTCGAAGAACTGCGGTGCCAGCGCCACGTAACCGTCGCCCGCCAGCCGGTCAGTGACGGCCTTGATGTGATGGTTGACCCCGAAAATCTCCATGACGACGATCAGGTGCCCTTTGGGCGTCCCCGACGGTACCGCGAGATAGCCGCCGATCTCGGCGCCGTCCTTTGCCTTCAGGCGAATGGTTTCAGCCATGCACTCCTCCCGGATGAAGGCAGGACAATAGAGCCTGTGCCGTGTGCCGGACAATTATCTTGTCCCACAACCGGCGAATTCCTTTGAACCGTGCCCGGTGCCGCCGTAAACGCCGCCGGATTGCGCGAGGAAGTCGTCAATGTATGTACCGCCGCATTTCGATCTCAAAGACGAGGCCGCCGCGAAAGCCCTGATGCACGCGCGTTCTTTTGCAACGCTGGTCTCGACAGATGAGGAGGGCGCGCCCTTCGTCACGCATCTGCCGCTGTTGTTAGAGGAAGACGGCTCGCCGTACGGCAAGCTGGTGGGCCACGTGGCGCGTGCCAATCCGCACTGGCGCCTGTTCGCCCGTGGCACGCCGTCGCTCGCCATCTTCCACGGACCGCACGCCTATATCTCGCCGAACTGGTACGCCAGCCCCAATCTCGTGCCGACCTGGAACTACACCGCCGTGCACGCCTATGGCGCGCCGCGCATCCTTGAGAATGACGCGGACGCGCTGTCGGTGGTCGAGCGGCTGGCGGCACGCTTCGAGTCGTCACTGCGCCAACCGTGGAGCACCGCCCGGCTGCCGCCGGGCAATGCGCTGGCGCAGATGAAGGGCATCGTGGCCTTCGACATGCCGATCAGCCGTCTGCAGGCAAAGGCCAAGCTCGGCCAGAACCGTCTCGATGCCGATCGCCACGCCGCCGCCGATGCGCTGGAGAAGCAGGGCGGCGAGGACAACATCGCCGTCGCCGCGCTCATGCGGGGCCCGGGAGTGCCTCCGGCTTAGTACCCGCAACCTCGCGGATGGTGGCAGCCAGCAGCTTGTAGCTTTCGGCCTGCGCCGAGCTCGCACGCCACGCCAGTCCCACCGTGCGGCTGGCGTCGGGTCCGGCCAGCGGCCTTGTATCGATACGCGTGCCGCGCAGCGCGCCCGCGCGCACCGCCATCAACGGCAGCAAGGTTACGCCCAGCCCTGAATCAACCATGTGGATCAGGGTCGAGAGGCTGGTCGCTTCTACGGCCTGTCCGGTGCTGTCACGGCCCAGGCCGCAGGCCGAGAGCGCATGCTCGCGCAGGCAGTGTCCGTCGGCCAGAAGCAACAGGCTCTCGCCGGCAAGCGATTGCGGCGCCACGCTGTCGTGCTGCAGGAGAGGATGCCCCTCGGGCGCGGCCACCAGAAACGGATCCTCGAACACCGCCAGCGTCGTAAGCCGCGGCAGATCGTAGGGCAGGGCGAGGATCGCCACATCCAGCGCGCCGGCAGACAAGCGTTCGACGAGGCGCGCGGTCTGGTCCTCGATCAGGAAGGGCTGCAAGGCCGGGTAGCGCTCGCGCAGATGGGGCAGCAATGCGGGCAGCAGGTAAGGGCCGATCGTCGGGATGACGCCGATGCGCAGCGGTCCGCTCAGGGGCGCCGCCGCACCGCGCGCCAGATCCACCAGATCCTCGGCTTCGGCCAGCAGGCGGCGGGCGCGGGCCACGATCTCGGCACCGACAGGCGTGGGGCTTGCCGTGCGCCGGTCGCGCTCGATCAGCGCTGTGCCCAGCGTGCCTTCCAGCTCCTTCAGACCGGCGCTGAGGGTCGATTGCGTCACGGCGCAGCGCTCGGCCGCGCGGCCGAAATGACCCGTATCGGCGACTGCGACGAGATAGCGCAACTGGCGCAGGCTGGGCAGGTTCTTCATCGAAAATTTCGATCATTCAATTCATATCAATTCATTGGATCATATATTGGATCGCTTCTAAATATCAATCGTTCCTAGGCGGATACTCCAGGCGAGCAGCCCGATGGCCGCCCGCATGACCTCGAAGGAGAAGCAAATGCTGACTGTTGGCGACAAGCTGCCCCCGTTCGAACTCAAGGCCGTGGTTTCGACTGATCCGAAGCACGCCTTCACCGACGTGACCGACCGGACCGATACCGGCAAATGGCGCGTGATCTTCTTTTGGCCGAAGGACTTCACCTTCGTGTGCCCGACCGAGATCGCAGCCTTCGGCAAGCTCAACGGCGAATTCAAGGACCGCGACGCGGTGATCTACGGCGTCAGCACGGATAGCGAGTACGTGCACCTTGCATGGCGCCAGAACCATCCGGACCTCAAGGCCCTGCCGTTCCCGATGCTGGCGGACATCAAGCGCGAGCTGTCGAGTGCCTTCGGCATTCTCGACAAGCAGGAAGGTGTGGCGCTGCGTGCCACCTTCGTCGTCGATCCGGACGGCGTGATCCGCTTCGTGTCGGTCAACGATCTCAGCGTCGGCCGCAACCCGCAGGAAGTCCTGCGCGTGCTCGACGCTTTGCAGACCGACGAGCTCTGCCCCTGCAACTGGCAGAAGGGCGACGCGGTGCTGAAGCCCGCCGCCTGACGTCCCGGACGCCGGCTCCGATCTCCTTCGCGGGCCGACGTCCCCCGCCCCTTTTCTTTCCGGAGCAAACGATGTCGCTTGAAGTCCTGAAGAACGCGCTGCCCGAGTATGCGCGCGACCTGAAGCTGAACCTCTCGACCCTGGCGGCCGAGCCGGCCCTGACGCAGCAGCAGCGGGCGGGCACGTTCATCGCGAGCGCGATTGCGAGCCGCAATGACACGACGCTGCGCGCCATCCTCGCCGAGTTTGCGCCTCAGCTCTCGCCCGAGGCGCTGAATGCGGCCAAGACGGCGGCGGCAATCATGGCCATGAACAACGTCTACTACCGCTTCGTCCATCTCGTGGGCGGCGACTACAAGACGTTGCCGGCCAGGCTGCGGATGAATGCCATCGCGAAGCCCGGTGTCGAGAAGGCCGATTTCGAGCTGTGGTCGCTGGCCGTTTCCGCCGTGAATGGCTGCGGCATGTGCCTTGAGTCGCACGAGCACGAGCTGCGCAAGGCCGGGCTGGGTGTCGAGCAGGTGCAGGCCGCCGTGCGTATCGCCGCCACCGTCCACGCCGTCGCCGCGACGCTGGAAGGCGAGCAGGCGATGGCCGACACGTCACCCGCCATCTCCGCCGCGGCGTAAAGCGAATCCGTCATCCCAAGCAAAGCGAGCGTGTTCTCGGGACGAGGAACCGAACGACATAGTTCTGCAGCGGCGTGCCGCGTTCGTTGCGGCGCCGAAAAGCCCCTCATCCGGCGCTGCGCGCCACCTTCTCCCCGCCTTCGCGGGGAGAAGGCTGGTGAGTCCGGCGTTCCGGGTAGAGCGACAGGAGGCCGGCTTCGCTGGCGGGGCAGATGCCGCGTTCGGTGATGAGGGCGGTGACCAGACGCGCGGGCGTCACATCGAAGCCGTAGTTGGCGACCGGCGTGCCGTCCGGCACGACAGCCACCGAGTCCAGCCGGCCGGCCGATGTGCGGCCCGAAACGTGCGACACCTCCAGCGGATCGCGCTGCTCGATCGGGATGTCGCGCACGCCATCATCCAGCGTCCAGTCGATGGTCGGGTACGGCAGCGCCACATAGAACGGCACGCCGTTGTCGTGCGCCGCCAGTGCCTTCAGGTAGGTGCCGATCTTGTTGCAGACATCGCCGTTGCGCGTGGTGCGGTCGGTGCCGACGATGCAGAAATCGACCATGCCCCGCTGGATGAGGTGGCCGCCGGCATTGTCGGCAATCACCGTATGCGGCACACCGTGGCGTCCCAGCTCGAAAGCGGTGAGGCCCGCACCCTGATTGCGCGGGCGGGTTTCGTCCACCCAGACATGAATGTCGATGCCTGAATCGTGCGCGCGGTAGATCGGCGCCAGCGCCGTGCCCCAGTCCACAGTTGCCAGCCAGCCGGCATTGCAATGGGTCAGGGCGTTGACCCGCGCACCGGCTGGCTTGCGCCGTGCGATGGCTTCGATGAGGGGGAGGCCGCTGCTGCCGATAGCGCGGCAGGTGGCGACATCCTCGTCACAGATTTCCGCGGCCCGCGCGTACGCCGCTGCCCGTCGTTCTGCCGGGGGCAGCGTGGCCAATCGCGCGCGCAGATCGTCCAGCGCCCAGCGCAGATTTACCGCCGTCGGACGGGTCGCCAGCAGCACATCATACGCCCGCGCCAGCATGGCGTCCGACGGCTGCTCTGCCATGGCGAGCGCCATGCCCCAAGCGCCCGCAGCCCCGATCAGCGGCGCGCCGCGCACCGTCATGCCGCGGATCGCATCGGCCACCTGCGTCATCGTGGCGAGGCGGACGGTTGCGAACGCGTGCGGCAGGCGCGTCTGGTCGATGACCTCGACCGCCCTGCCGTCGGCGGCGAGCCAGATGGTCCGGTACGGCTTGCCATCTATGTTCATCAGCGCCCGGTCACAGCAACCGTTCGACTGCAGGATAGACGGCCTGCCGCGACGGGTCGAGTTGCGCCTCGCGTGCGAGCAGGGCGCGCTTGCGCTTCACGCCCCAGCGATAGCCCGAGATGCTTCCGCCCGTGCGGATGACCCGATGGCAGGGAACAGCCACCGCCAGATCGTTGGCGGCGCAGGCCTCGGCCACCTCGCGGGCCATGCCGGGCAGGCCGATACGCCGCGCGACTTCGCCGTAGCTGGCGGTCGCACCGGCGGGGATCTGCTGTAAGGCCTGCCATACACGCTGCTGGAACGGCGTGCCGCGCAGATCGAGCGGGATTGTCGCCTCCTGCGAGGGGTCTTCCACGAGGTGCACGGCGTCAGCAAGACGCGCGCACACCTGCGGATCATTTCCCTCCAGACGGGCTTGCGGGAAGCGCGTTGCCAGGTCCTGTACCAGCGAATCGGCATCATCACCCAGCAGGATGGCGCAGACACCCTGTTTGCTCAGGGCAACCAAAATTGCCCCCAGCCAGCAACGGCCCGTGGCGTAGTGGATGCGTTCGCCATCGGCGGTTCCGGTAATGGGGAAGGACATCGTTTGCTCCCATGGTTCCTGTTCCAGGGGCAAATGTAGGAGTCCTGCCAGACCGCTGCGCTCCGCTACCTGCTGCCAAATCCGCGATGTCGTCAGACCGCCAGCACCACGCCGTCGTGGCCCGGGTCCGCGCCACCATCGAGGCCACCCTGATGCACCCGGATCGCATGCACCGCGGCAAAACCGAACGTGTAGGGGCTGCGAACGACGTCATATCCCAGCGCCTGCAAATCCCGTTCGGTGCACCAGGGAATCCGGTTGGCGATGTCGATTGCGTTGCTGGTCGCAGAGAAGCGCGGCGCCGAGACGGCCTCCACCATGGTCATGCCGTGATCCAGCGCATTGAGGATGACGTGCAGCACCCCCATGGCGATCTGCGTGGCGCCCGGCGCGCCGATGATCAGCTCCGGCTTGTCGTTCCGGAACAGGATCGACGGCACGACGGAGCTGAAGCGTGCCTTGCCGGGCGCGATGCTGCCGGCGCGACCCGGCCGCGGATCGAACACGCCCATGCAGCCGTTGTACATGAAGCCCAGACCGTCGGTGATCACACCCGAAGGCATGCCGAGCGAATGGGTCATGGTGAAGCAGTTGCCGTCCTTGTCGATGACCGAGATATGCGTTGTGTCTTTCGTCGGGGTGCCGCTGTTGAAACGCGGGACGCTGGCCTTGATGCCGCGGCGGATTTCCCCGGCGAGCTCGCGCGCATAGTCCTTCGACGTCAGCCGGCCCAACGGAATATCGACGAATTTCGGATCACCCACATGGCGGTCCTTGTCGATGGTGGCGCGCTTCATCGCCTCGGCCACGACCCGGACGTATTCGACCGAGTTGTGCTCAAGGGATGCGAGGTCGAAATTCTCCAGCATGTTCAGCATCTGGAGCAGCATCACGCCACCGCCCGGCGGCTGATTGGTCGATACGCGCCAGTCGCGGTAGGTGCCCCATAGCGGCTTGTTGTGTGTTGGCTGCCATTGCTTCAGGTCGCCGATCGTCAGCAGGCCGTCATGGCGTTTCATGTCCTCGGCGATCGCCTGCGCGATCTCGCCTTCGTAGAAGACGGCTTCGCCGCCGGCCGCGATGCGGCGCAGCACCTCCGCATAGTCGCGGTTCACGACGACGTCGCCCACCCGTTTGGGCGAACCATCCTCGCGGCAGTAGAGCCGGCGCGCCGCAGGGGTGAAGCGCAGGCGCTCATGATTGGGCGCGCGGCCCATGGCGCCTTCGTCGGACCACCAGAAATGCACATGCGGCCGCACGGTCCAGCCGTTCTGCGCCCAGTGGATCGCGGGTTCGACGATCTGCGCCCAGGGCAGCGCGCCGTGCCGGCTGTGTGCCTGGCTGTACATGCGCAAATTGGCAGGCGCGCAGATCGAGCGGTAGCCGATATCGTTGACGCGTCCCTTCAGAATGAATCCGTAGCCGTCGCGCGCCTCGCCCTCGATCAGGTCCGCCCACATGTCCGGCCGCGCCGCCAGCGGTGCCGGCGCATGGGCATCGATATAGCCATGGAACTTGCCCGGCATGTAGATGCCGCAACTGCCGAAGCCGGCGATGCCGCACATCATCGGATCGACCACGCCCTGCACCAGCGCGCAGGCGATACCGGCGTCAACAGCGTTGCCACCCGCCCGCAGCATGTCGGCGCCGGCCTCCGCCGCTTCCGGCTGCGGCGCCACGATCATCGCTTGCTTGCGCTGGATCATGGTGTCTTCTCCTCACATCTTGCCTTCCCTCGCAGGGCAGGGCGTTTGCCACGGGACTACTGTCATCCCGAGCGTAGCGAGGGATCTTGAGGCTGGCGGAAAGATCCCTCGCTACGCTCGGGATGACAGATGGTCCATATGCGTTGCAGTCGAGAAGAGGTTACACGTTGAAGCGGAAGTGGAAAATGTCGCCGTCCTGGACGGTGTAGTCCTTGCCTTCCAGGCGCATCTTGCCGGCGTCCTTGGCGCCCTGCTCGCCGCCGCAAGCCACGAAGTCGTCGTAGCTGATGGTTTCGGCGCGGATGAAACCCTTCTCGAAATCCGTGTGGATGGCGCCGGCCGCCTGCGGTGCCTTGCTGCCGCGCCTGACCGTCCAGGCATGCGCTTCCTTCGGACCGACGGTGAAGAACGTCACGAGGTCGAGCAGGGCATAGCCGGCGGCGATCACGCGATTGAGGCCGGTGTCATGCAGGCCCAGCGATGCGAGATACTCGCCCTGTTCCTCCGCCTTGAGCTGCGCCACCTCGGCCTCGATGGCTGCCGAGATGATCACGAACGGCGCGCCCCGTGATCGGGCGTACTCGGCCGCGCGGGCGCTGATGGCGTTGCCTGTTGCGGCAGCCGACTCATCCACGTTGAGCACGAACATCTGCGGCTTGGCCGTCAGCAACTGCATGCGCCGCAGGATCGGCTGCTCCTCGGTCGAGACCTCGACCGTGCGGGCGGGGCTGCCGTTGCGCAGCGCCGTCACGATACGCTCCATGACGACGGCTTCGGCGCCCGCTTCCTTGTCGCCGCTCTTGGCCTTCTTTTGAAGATTGGGCAGGCGCTTCTCGAGGCTGTCGAGATCGGCCAGCATCAGCTCGGTCTCGATGATCTCGGCATCGCGCACAGGATCAATCGTGCCCGAGACATGCGTGACGTCGCTGTCCTCGAAGCAGCGCAGCACCTGGGCGATGGCATCGACCTCGCGGATATTGCCAAGGAACTGGTTGCCCAGCCCTTCGCCCTTGCTGGCGCCCTTCACCAGGCCTGCGATGTCGACGAACTCAAGCTGGGTCGGCACGATCTTCGCCGAACCCTCGATCTTCGCCAGCACGTCCAGCCGGGCATCGGGCACGGCGACACGGCCGATATTGGGCTCGATGGTGCAGAACGGATAGTTCGCCGCCTGGGCGGCCTGCGTGGCCGTGAGCGCGTTGAAGAGCGTCGACTTGCCGACATTGGGCAGGCCGACGATACCGCAGTTGAAACCCATACTCAGTCCTTCTTGTCCGCCGGGGGCCTGCCGCCCGGCAGATCATTCCTGGGAGGCTTCCCGCCCGGCGGGTTCACCAGGAACGCCACCCGGCTCATGAATTTCTCGTCATCGACCTTGCGGCCGCTGGCCAGCAGCGGCGCTTCCGTCGCAATCGCATCGAGCACGCGCGGCAGCCAGCTTTCGCGCTCGGGCTTGCTGAAATCCTGCAGCACGTAGCCATAGACCAGATCCTTGTGGCCCGGATGGCCGATGCCGATGCGCACGCGGCGATAGTCCGTGCCGAGATGGGCATCGAGATCGCGAATGCCGTTGTGGCCGCCGGCACCGCCGCCCGCCTTCACGCGCACCTTGCCCGGCGCCAGATCGAGCTCGTCATGGAAGACGACCACGTCGTTGAGATCCAGCTTGTAAAAGCGCAGGGCCTCCCCGACCGACTGGCCGGAGTCGTTCATGTAGGTCATCGGCTTCAGCGCAAGCACACGTTCGCCGCCGAGGCTGCCTTCCGCAGTCTCGCCCTGGAAGCGCTTGCGCCAGGCCGAAAAGCCATGGCGGCGGACGATGAGGTCCACCGCCATGAAGCCGACATTGTGACGCTGCGCGGCGTGCCTGGGCCCGGGATTGCCGAGCCCCACCAGCAGGAGCATGGCAGCCGCCGGGACGCCCGCTACTTCTTCGTCGGCGCGGGTGCCTTGGCGCCTGCCGCAGCCGCCGGAGCCGCAGCCGCCGGGGCCGCTGCCGGAGCGGCAGCCGGGGCTGCCGCGGCCTGCGCCGCCTCGGTTTCGGCCTCGCGGCCGACCGTCGGCGGCGCCACCGAAGCGATGGTGGCGTCCTTCTCGCGGCTGACGATCTGCACGCCCTCGGGCAGGTTCAGCGACGAGAGATGGATCGAGTGGCCGATCTCCAGACCCGTCAGATCGACCTCAAAGAACTCGGGAATCTGGTCCGCCCGCGTGCGCACCGTGATGGTATGGCGGATGACGTTGAGAATGCCGCCGCGCTTGATGCCGGGCGAGGCGCCCTCGTTGCGGAAATGCACCGGCACATCGACGGTGATCACCGACCCGGCGCCAATGCGCAGGAAATCGAAATGCAGCGGCCGGTCGGTCACCGGATCGAGCTGCACGTCGCGCGGCAGCACCTCGACGCGGGTGCCCTCCACGTCGATCGCCATGCGATGGGTCAGGAAGGCCTCGCTATGGATCACGCGCAGGAGCTGCTTGGGCTCCACCGCAATCGGCAGCGGGGGCTGCTTGTCGCCATAGATCACGGCGGGAATCAGGCCATCGCGCCGTGCGGCCCGGGCGCCCCCTTTGCCGGCCCGGTCGCGCTTCTTCGCGACGATTGTCGTCATCTCGGACATTGTCCGTCTCTCCTCCAGGGCGTCCGCGGACGCCGGTGAACCGGAGCAGGACCATTCCCGCTCCGCTTGGCGGCGGGCCGGCCTCCAGGGGTGCCGCGCCCGTGCCTTACGCTGACGCTACGCCGCTCTAATCGAACAGGCTCGAAACCGACGTTTCCTCGCTGATGCGCCGGATCGCCTCGGCCAGTAGCGGCGCGATGCTGATCTGGCGGATGTTGGACGCCACCCGCACCGCCTCCGTCGCCACGATGCTGTCGGTGGTGACGAGCTCGGTAATGGGCGACGAGGCGACACGGGCGACAGCGCCGCCCGACAACACGCCATGCGTCACGTAAGCCGAAACCGATTTGGCGCCAGCGTTCTTGAGCGCCATGGCGGCGTTGCACAGCGTGCCGGCCGAATCGACGATGTCATCGACCAGCATGCAGGCGCGGTCACGGACATCGCCGATGATGTTCATCACCTCCGATACACCGGCCCGCTCACGCCGCTTGTCGATGATCGCGAGATCGGCATCCAGCCGCTTGGCCAGGGCCCGGGTGCGCACCACGCCGCCAACGTCGGGCGAGACCATCACGAGATTCTCGCCGTTGTAGCGCTTGCGCACGTCATCGGTGAAGGTTGGCCCGGCGAAGAGGTTGTCCAGCGGGATGTCGAAGAAGCCCTGGATCTGGCCGGCATGCAGGTCGAGCGTCAGCACCCGGTTGGCGCCCGCCGTCGTGATCAGGTTCGCCACCAGCTTGGCCGAGATCGGCGTGCGCGGACCGGATTTCCGATCCTGGCGGGCGTAGCCGTAATAGGGGATCACCGCTGTGATGCGCCGCGCCGAGCTGCGGCGCAGCGCATCGATGATGATCAGCAGCTCCATGAGGTGATCGTTCGTCGGATAGGACGTCGACTGGATCACGAACATGTCCTCGCCGCGCACGTTCTCGAGGATCTCGACGAACACTTCCATGTCGGAGAAACGGCGGATATTGGCCCGCACCAGCGGCTGCCCCAGCACGGCCGAAATCGCTTCCGCCAGCGGTCGGTTGCTGTTGCCGGTCAGAATTTTCATCTCGGCTTCCCCGTAAGGGACTGGAATTCCATGATTATTCGGCGATCGGCCAGCGACAGCGCGGCGGAACATACCGGCCTTTGAAGCGACTCGCAACCGCCTGCGCGCACGCCTGCCAGGCTTGCGTCACCGCTTGATCACTTCTCTGCGGAAACGCCCGCAGTTCAGAATTGCGCGTTCTCTGGAAGGAGCCCCGAATGCCTGAACCCACCGACACTGATTCGCTCGTCGAGGCAAGACGCCGCTTCCTGGCCACGTGCGGCAAATTCGCCGTGGCGACCCCGCCGGTGGTCGCGCTCATGCTGGCCGACGCCGAGCGCAACTATGCGGCCGCCGGATCCAACAATGGCTTCGGGAATGGCGGCGGCGATGGTGCTCCCGGCCGTTCCGGCAGCAATTCGTCGCCCAACTCCGGCCAGAAGAAGCAGGACATCGTTCGCTGACAGCGATCGGCCATGCCGCAAGTGGGCCGGGGTTCCTCGGCCCATTTGCTTTCTGCTACCGGCGCCAGCCCCGGGGGTGGGCAGGGCTTCTCAGCAGGCGGGCGATCCAGTCGCCGGCATTGCCCTTGCGCAGAAAGCGGACGGCGTGACGCATGCGCCTTAGCACCAGGGGACCCGGCTGATACAGCCCGTCCATCCGGTGTGGCGCAAACGACGCTTGCACATTGGCGACAGGTATAAGGAGCTGCGCCAGCACCGGAAAGCGAAGCTGGAGCATGCAGCGCTGCAGATGCACCCTTGCCGCCGCGCCGGGCGGGCGCGGCAGCGTCCACGGCGCATTCAGCAGGCGGTGTGCTGCCCAGGCATGTGCGTGCAGCGGCCGCGTCAACGCATGCCGGTGCATGTGCTCCGATACGAAGGCCCAGTCCACATCTGTGCCGCTTCGCGCTGCGAGCTGCGCGAACTCATAGACTTGCCGAAGCTCGAGCGCACCGCGCCAGTAGTCGTTCAGATAGTGCACCTGCGCGTGAAGCACGTTGTGCAGGATACGGTCGGTGGGTGACGGCACGAACAACTTCACATTGCCATGCCGTATTTCGACAGCGCGCCGCCAGACGTCGCGGGCCGGCAAGACGTGCGGCGTGTCGATCAGCTCGAAGTGAAGGTCGATCGCCGCCGGCTCACCCGCGCGGGCGAAATCACCATAGGCATTATGGCCATCCGGGTAGCGATTCACCACGTTGTAGCCGAGCGCCTCCAGAATGCCAGGCATTGCGCTGGCGGCCGCCGCAGGCACCAGCAGATCAAGATCGCGGATCATGCGGGAACTCTGTGCATCCGCCTCGAGGAAGAGGGTGGCGCCACCCTTGAGGAGCATGGCGTCCAGTCCTGCCTTCGCCAGCGCGCCCGACAGCTCCAGCGCCTGCTTGCGCACGCGCCTGTTCCTGTTGGCGTTCGCCGCCTGCAGCAGGGCGAGATAGTCGCGCACATCGTCAGGCAATTCGGCCAGGCGATCGGCATTCGCCAGCGATGCGTACAGCGCCGGTGCTACGAAATGGGCGTTGGCAAGCTCGATGACCGCGCGCCAGGTGATCTCATCAATTTCGCCGGGATTGAATGCCGTGTCGCCGGGGCGTCTCAACCCGTCGCAGACAATGCGTAATGCCGCTAACGTCCGGTTCATGATGCCAGCCGGCGCAGGCGTTCCGCCGCCGGCGCAAGCGCCGAGAAACGCAGCTCGAAGCAGGGAATTTCGCTGATCCAACCGACCAGCCTTGCCACGCTGGCGGCGTCGAGCGCATCGCCGAGCGGGCAGCATTCGCCGAGAAGACGGTCCAGGGCTTCGACTCGCGAGATCGGTACCAGTTCGGTCGGCGCCGCTTCGGCCCGGCAGGGAAAGACAATCCAACCGACCGGCATTGAGGTGCCGGTGTGGATCGCGCCGTCGTTGCACGAAGGCGCAAGGTAGCGCACCCGCTTGCCATCGGGCCGCGTGTACGTCGGCTGCAGTGAAAGTCCGGGCAGGCGGTGCCGGAGCAGGCGCCACGCGCCGGGCTTCAGGCAGATGGAGAACGGCAGCGGCCGCGCCAGCACCGGATCCTGCGCAAGGACAATGGTGTCATCGCCCAGCAGGGGCAGGCCGTCCAGCGCCAGAGCCGCGGCAAGCGTGCTCTTGCCAGCACCGGAAGGGCCGGGCAGCAGCAAGCACCGGCCGCCGAGCGCGACGCCAGCGGCATGCAGCGAGCAAAGATCGCGGCTCTCCTGCAGCGCCTGGCAGGCAAGGCAGATCTTGACGAGCGGCGCGAGCTGCTCGCGCTGCCGGCAGCGTTCAACCGCATTGCCGGGCATGCGGATCGCAAAGCCGCCGCCATCCGGCTCGATTGTAATCGCACGTGCGTTGGCGACACGCGATACCATCAGCGGCTGGAGCAGACCCACAAGGTCTTCGGCCAGATCTGCGGGCCGCACGTTCAGGGTGAAGGCGGTATCCAGCAACTGCACGTGGAGGCGCCGTGCGTCTCCTTGGTGGTCGCTGACGTCTCTTCTCAGGAGACCAAGGGCGCACCAGTCCCCAAGAATGCCCTCGAGATGGCTGGCGGCGACCGCAGCCGTGAAGCCGAAAGTCCCCTGGAGTCCCTGCTGGATACGGTTCAGGGGTTGGCCATCCTCCAGGCAGCACCAGATGTACGCTGCCGTCGTGTTGAGGCGGAACAGTCGCCTCTGGCTGGCATCGAAGAGTACGCCAGCCTCGTCAAGGAAATGCAGCGTGATGTCGGGGCGGGGGCTCGGCTGTACGGTGATCTGTTGCTGCATCGCTGTTCCTAAGGGGTGGCGCTCCAGCGGTGGTCGGCGCGCAGGCCGGAATTCTCCTTCACGAACAGCAGGTCGAGCTGGGCGAGCGCACTGTCGAGGGGCCGGCGGCCGCCGCCCAGCACGTCATAGACGACGAAGCCCCGCTGGCGCAGGAAGCCGATCACCTCGGCGATCTCGGGCCCGTCCCGGATGGTGGCGATCACGCTGGCCTCGATCAGGATGGCATCGACATCGTGGATGCGCTCGCCCATGCCGCGCAGCACGCGCATTTCCGAGCCCTGCACGTCGATCTTGCACAGGGCCGGACGCGGGAAGTCACCGATCGCGCGGTCAAAGCGGCGGACCGGCACGGGATAGCGACGCGTGGGTCCCACCGGCCCGATCTCCTCGAAAAACGTCGAGCCGCCAATGTCTTCGGTGCGCACACCGATCTCGAACTCTCCCTCCTCGTCGCCCAGCGCGATATTCAGGATCGTCGCGTCCAGCCGGCGCGCGATCGCTTCCATGCAGGGAAGCGACTCCCGTGTCGGGTCCACCAGGTAATATTGCGCCTCGGGAAATACCGCATAGAGTTCCGGCGTGCCGCGCGCGACACCAATGTCGAATACCGTCCGGGGAACGAAGCCCCTTGCTCGCAGATTGCGCAACACGAACGACCAGGCCGGAACAACGCCGACCATGCGGTGCAGGACGAGGGTGGAGTAGCTGAGAACCCGCTTGACGGCCGCCTTCGCCGGATTGTCTCCGATCATGCTGGTGATCATCCCGGTCCCACCCCTGTCCGCCCCGATGAAGCTTCATCACAGCAGATAGTGGAAGGATGAGGGCGGGGTCAGCGGCCGACGCGTAGCCGCCACCAAATGATCACCACCGGGGCGATCACGTTCAGCGGCCCTGGCTGCCCGCGTGGGCGCGGTTGATGAGCTCGACGACGGCATCGACGGCGGCCAGCGCCACGATGGGGGACAGCTTCTCCCAGTTGCCGTCGAGACTGCCCGCCGCGACCGAGTTGGCCTGCTCGAGGTCGCCGACCTGCGTGCCATCGCTGCGCAGGATCACCCAGCGAATCACCACCCGCTGCTTTCCCTCGGCCGGCGGCGCGAGCTGGATGCTGCCCTGGACCTGGAACACGCCGGCTTCGGTGCGGTCGACCAGCACCATCTGGCTTTCGCCCAGGGCGCGCCGCATGGCCGAGGTCATCGCCCGGCTGGCCTCTGCTGTCGCACCGGTGACGGTCGGCACACGCACCCTTGGCACGTTGGTGGCGGCTGCCATGACAGGCGGTGGCGACGTGGGCGCAGACGGCGGTGCGGCATTGGGAGCCGGATTGATCGGACCGCCAGGCGGCACCGGCTGCTGTGAGTCCGGCTGAGGGCCACGCGCATCCATTGATGGCGGTGGGGGCAGTTCCGCCGGCCCAAGCACGTCGGGCAGGGCGGCGACGGGCACGTTGGCGAGATCGCCGCGCCCCAATTGCCGGCTGATCCTGAACGCCGCCTGCGTGGCGATGCGCGAAATCAGCCGGTCGGCGCCCTCAGCCCAGTCCTCCGGCCGGCCAATGACCCGCTGGTCGTTGCCTCCGATGCGCGCGCCGCTGGCGTCCTGCACGGTCCAGGTGACGTCGATCTGCACGTCGGGTCCTGCATCGCGCGTCTCGACTGTCGCGCTGATGCGCTTCAGTCCCGCTGCGGCCGTCGGGCTCGCGACGATGCCGTGGTTGCGCAGTGCCATGGCGAGCGCCAGCGCCATTTTTTGCGCAATCTCGGGCCGTGGGCCAACCGGCGGTTCAATGGCAAACTCGGCGGCCTCCTCGCGTGGTTGGGGAGGCGCATCAAGCGCTCCATTGCCCCCTGCCTGCGACTGAAAAGGGCGCGGTGCGTCCCCGCACGCGCCCAGCGCTGCTGCCATCCCCAGGGTAAGGAAAAACGCACGACTCGACTCAGGCCACGGCACAGGTCACCACCAGGCCAAGGACACAGAGGAAGCCGAAGATGATGAGATAGGGCATGCCGCAGGACTATCCCGATCTCGAAGCCCGCTCGGCCAGCACGATGGCCGACAAGCCGCGGCCATAATCCGTCTCGCCGTTGAGCGTATTGTAGCGATAGCTGAAAAACTCAGCCTGGTTCGACAGCGTGTCGTGGCCGCTGGCCTCGGCTGTCGCCACGCCCAGCAGCCGCAAGCGGCGCAGCAGGTAGCCCGGCAGGTCAAACATGTGATGGCCGTTGCGGCGCGCGGCCGTGAAGAATGCGCCGTTGGCCGGATCCTGTTTCAGGAACGCGGCGGGGAATTCCGGCCCGACCTCGTAGGATTGCCGCCCGATGCACGGGCCGATGGCGGCGTGGATGCGTGCTCTGCGCGCGCCCAGCCGCTCCATGGCGCCGATAGCCGCCTCGACGACGCCAGCCAGCGCGCCGCGCCAGCCGGCATGGGCGGCACCGATCACGCCTTTTTCGGTGTCGGCCAGCAGCACGGGCGCGCAATCAGCCGAGAGAACGCCTAGTGCGATTCCCGGCCGGTCGGTCACCAGCGCATCGGCGCGCGGTGCGCCGGGTGAGCGCCACAGGTTCGACTCGTTCACGGTCAGCACGTCGGTGGAATGGATCTGGTGGACCGTCAGGAGGCGTTCGGGCGGCAGGCCGAGATGCGCTGCTGCGCGCGCGCGGTTCTCGGCCACGTTGCCCGGCAGATCGGCCGAGCCGTAGCCGCAATTGAGCGAAGCAAACAGGCCGCTGCTGACACCGCCCTTGCGGGTGAAGAACGCATGCCGGACGTGCGGAATGCCGGCGAGGCTGGGCAGGCTGATCACGACCCGGTTCCGAACTCTGGCTCAGGTGGACGCAAAACCGGGCGCCGAAGGAAGCGCTGGCGCCCGTACCCCAAGGACCCGGAACAAGGTGCCCATTTGGTCTGGCGCGATCAAGCGCGCCATGCCGATTCCAACCATCCTTGACTGTTCTGTCGTGGCGCGTGCCTGCAGCGCCCGCGCGCGCGTCTCTATTCCCAGCGCGCGGAGAAAATCGCCCTGGGCTGCCGGTCCGTCGACGGCAGCGCCTGATTCGCGCGCAGTCCGCGCCAGGGCGGCGAAGTCGACATGGGTTGTCAGGTCGCTCTCGCCGATGCGATCGAAGATGCCGACCTTGGCGTGTTGCGCCACGGCCTGAAGGGTATCGCCGTGGCTGCCGGACTCGTAGCCATAATCGATGATCAACCCCGCGCCCTGCTGCCGGACGATCCTCTGCGCGATCATCTGCATAAGCGCCACGCCGGCCGGCGTCACCTCCGCGACAGCCCCGAGCGGGACGCCGTCGCGCACTTCGGCGCCCAGCATCGACGCCAGCGGCGAGGGTCCCGGCGCGACGGCGAACGCCAGGCCTGAATCCGGTGCCAGGCCAACCATTCGCTCGCACCAGCCGGCCGGGGTGCGAACCAGTTGCCGGACGGGCAGCGCGTCGAAAAACTCGTTGGCGATCAGCAGCAGCGGCGCATCATCAGGCACCAGCTCGAAGCGCTCATGCCATTGCACGGGCGGCAAAGCGCCTTGCAAGGTGACGCCCTGGATCTCCCGGAGCGTTTCATCGATCTCGACCAGATGCAGGCGCAGCGCCGCGTGGAACCCCGGCGCGCCCCTGGTCGCGCGCAGGGCATCGGCCAGCAAGGTGCCGCGGCCAGGACCCAGCTCCGTCAGCCGCACCGCCTCGGGCCTGCCCATCGCGAGCCAGCGCTCGGCCAGCCACGCGCCGATCAGCTCGCCGAACATCTGGCTGATCTCGGGTGCCGTCACGAAATCGCCGGCCGCGCCCACTGCGCGCGCTCGCCGGTAGTAACCCAGCGTGGGATGTGCCAGCGCCTCACGCATGAACTCGGCGATGGTGATCGGGCCGGTGAGGGCAATGCGCCGGCGCAGTCGGTCCGCCAGCCCGGTCGTCATGCCGCCTCGGTCACGGGGGGCCGGCTGAGCCCGCGCCAGATCAGCCAGGCGCCGAACGCTACCAGCGGCAGCGACAGGAGCATGCCCATGGTCAGCCATCCGCCGGCGAGATAGCCCAGATGCGCGTCGGGCTCGCGCCACAGCTCGCCGGTCATGCGTGCAAGCCCATAGCCGGCGCACATCGCGCCGCACAGCAGGCCGGGACGCCGGCGCGCATCGAAGACCTTCCACAGCACCAGCATCACGGCAAACAGCAGGGCGCCTTCGAGAAAGGCCTGGTAGAGCTGGCTGGGATGCCGGGGCAATTGCAGCTCGTCATGCGGGAAGACCATCGCCCACGGCACGTCGGTCGGCCGGCCCCACAGCTCGCCATTGATGAAATTGGCCAGCCGCCCCAGCATCAGCCCGACCGGCGTGGCAATCGCGATTGCATCGGCGAAGCGGAACAGGTCGATCTTGTGCCGATGCGCGTACCAGATGATGGTCGCTGTCACCCCCAGCAGCCCGCCGTGGAACGACATGCCGCCTCTCCAGATGACGAAAATCTGCTCGGGGTTGGCGAGATAGAAACCCGGCTTGTAGAACAGCACATAGCCCAGCCGGCCGCCGAGAATGACACCCAGCGAGGCATAGAAAAGAAAATCGTCCACCTGGCGGGGCTCCATCACCGTCGGCGGCTCCGCCACCACGCGCCGCGTCAGCCACCAGGCGAACACCAGGCCCGCGACATAGGCCAGCGCATACCACCGGATGGCAAACGGTCCGATGGCGACCAGCACCGGATCGATCTGGGGATAGGGAATGACAAGCGGACTCATGGCAGCAGGGTTTACCCATGCCCATGCCCGCTGTCATGGCGCAAAACACCAGCCTTGATTTCCATAAGACTACGCGCTATAGAGGCGGGAAACCAGTCGGCCGTTCGTCCTGGGCGAAAGCGAAGGACCTGCGGTCGCGCGTTTCCCCAATGATGGATCCAGTAGATGAGCTGCGGGCGCTGTCATGTCGAGCGCAGCGAGACATCTTTCCGTTCCGGCAGTGCCTTTGCCAGGGGCGGCGCCGCACAAGATCCTCGCTGCTGTCTCCGCCTGTCTCCATGTTTCCACCTGTCTCCGCCTGTCTCCGCCTGTCTCCGCCTGTCTCCGCCTGTCTCCGCCTGTCCCAACCTGTCTCCACCTGTCTCCGCCTGTCTCCACCTGTCCCAACATGTCTCCACCTGTCTCCCACCTGTCTCCCACCTGTCTCCCACCTGTCTCAAACCATCCCCGCTAGGTGATCCGCATAGGTGATCCGCGGGGGCTTTGTTGAACATAAATCAATCGAATGATTGACAAGCTGGCGGGCAGTGCCCACATCAGGGCGAGGCAGGAGCGAGCGCATGACCAAGGCAGCAAGACCCCGGCCGAAGAGCGCCAGCCGGCCGCGCAAGGCGGCCCGTGGGCAGCGGCAAGGCGGTGCAGATGGCACGCGGCAGCGGCTGATCCAGGTGGCGCTCGACGCTTTCGGACGCCAGGGCTTCGAGGGCGCCTCGACGCGGGTGATCGCGCGCAAGGCGAACGCCAACATCTCGGCCATCCTCTATCATTTCGGCGGCAAGGAAGGCCTTTACCTCGCCGTGGCGGAGCACATCGCCGCCTTCATCGAAGGCCGCATCGCGCCGCTGCGCGCGCGCATCGAGGCGGCGCTGGCGGGGGGCGGCGTCGATGCCGATGCGGCCACCCGCCTGGTGGAGCTGGCGGTGGAGCGCCAGATCGCCCTGCTGGCCGAACCCGAAACCGAGGCCTTCGCCCGCTTCATCACGCGCGAGCAGCAGGAGCCGACCGCGGCCTTTGCGCTGATCTATGACCGGGTGATGGGTGTCATGCTGCCCATGTTGCGCCGGCTGGTGGCGATCGCCTCGCACGACGATCCCGCACGGGAGGCGGTCGGCATCCGCACCTTCGCCATCGCCGGGCAGTTCCTGATCTTTCGCGTCGGCCGTGCCGCGGTCCTGCGCCAGATGGGATGGCGCGACATCGGCCCGGCACAGGTGCAGGCGATTACGCCCATCATCCAGCACTCGGTGCGGGCGATGCTGCAGGCGGCGCGGCTGGAGAATAGCCGATGATGTCCTTTCTCTGCTCATGGGCGTTCGTGGCCGCGCTCTTCTCCGCCTGCGGACCGGCGGATGCGCCGCTCGTCACCGGTTATGTCGAAGGCGACTACGTGTTCGTGGCGCCGGTCGAGAGCGGCCGTATTGCACTGGTGACCGTGCGCCGCGGCCAGCGCGTGCGCGCCGGCCAGGTGCTGGCCGAGCTTGTGACCGATGACGCTGTCAACGCGCGGGCAGAAGCCGCCAGCCGCCTGCGCGAGGCCGAAGCGAAGCTGGAGAACCTGCTGGTCGGCAAGCGACCCCAGGAGATCGCGGTCCTGGAAGCCACGCTTGCGGCAGCCGAGGCCGACCTGGCGGAGGCGGAATCCAACTATCAGCGCCAGATGGAGCTGGTGGAGCGCCGCGTGGTGTCGGAGGCGACCGCCGACCAGGCGCGCTCGCGGCGCAACCAGGCGCGCGCGCGGGTCGAGCAGATCAAGGCAGAAATCGTGGTGGCGCGTCTGGGCGCGCGGCCGCAGGAGATCGAAGCCTCGCGCCGGGCCGTCGAGGCGGCGCGCGCGGCACTGGCGCAGGCCGAATGGCGGCTGGGCGAACGTGTTCTGAAGGCGCCAGCCGACGGCATGGTGGAAGACGTGGTGCGGCACGAGGGCGAGACCGCCGGTCCGACCGCGCCGGTGATCTCCTTCCTGCCCGATGGCGCGCGCAAGCTCCGCTTCTATGTACCCGAACCGCTGCTGGCGCGGCTGCACATCGGCGATCGGCTTGCCTTCCGTTGCGATAGCTGCGCGCAGGGCCTTGAGGCGCGGGTCACCTTCATCGCCAGTACGCCCGAGTACACCCCGCCGGTGATCTATTCGGTCGAGACGCGCCAGAAGCTGGTTGTGCTGGTCGAGGCGGCACTGGAAGGCGAGGCCACGCAGCTTGCGCCGGGGCAGATCGTGGATGTCCGCCTGCCCGGCAAGCGTGGCACGGAGCGAAGCCCGTGAGCGTCATCGCCGTCGAGGGCCTTACCAAACGTTTCGGCGCGCGCACCGTCGTGGACAACGTGTCACTCACCGTCGAGAGCGGCGAAATCGTGGGCTTCCTCGGACCCAACGGCTCCGGCAAGACCACCACCATCCGCATGCTGTGCGGCCTGCTGACGCCCGATGCCGGCAGTGGCACCTGCCTGGGCTACGACGTCCGCCGCCAGGCGTGGGAGATCAAGCAGGCGGTGGGCTACATGACCCAGCGCTTTTCCTTCTACGAGGATCTCACGATTGCCGAGAACCTCGACTTCGTGGCGCGGCTTTACGAGCTCAACCCGCGGCAGGCGCATGTCGCGCGCACGCTCGACGAGCTGGGCCTGGCGGATCGCCGCGACCAGCTCGCCGGCACGCTGTCGGGCGGCTGGAAACAGCGGCTGGCGCTAGCCGCCTGCGTGATGCACCGCCCCCGATTGCTGTTGCTTGATGAACCGACGGCCGGCGTGGATCCCAAGGCGCGGCGCGAGTTCTGGGACTCGATCCACCAGCTCGCGGCGGAAGGCATGACCGTGCTGGTTTCCACTCACTACATGGACGAAGCCGAGCGCTGCCACCGGATCGTCTACATCTCCGCCGGCAAGGTGATCGCGCGCGGCACCGTCGATGAGGTGGTGGCCAACTCCGGTCTGGTCACCTTTGTCGTGCGCGGCGGCGATCTGGGCGCATTGCAGGAGCGCCTCGAAGGTCTTGACGGCATTGAGCAGGTGGCGCCGTTCGGCGCGACGCTGCATGTCGTGGGCTCCGATCCGGTGCGGCTGGAGGCCGCCATCGCACCGTTCCGGGGTGACCCCGCGTACCAGTGGAGCCGCGGCGAAACCAGCCTGGAGGACGTCTTCATCCAGCTCATGGCCGGAAGGGACCGGCCGTGACCATTCGTCCTTGCGCTTTCGTGGCCTTCCCCCGGAGGGGGAAGGTGGCGCGCCAGCGCCGGAAGGGGGATGCCTCAACAAGCGCGGTGCTTGTTGCGAGATCCCCCTTCCGCCCTTCGGGCACCTTCCCCCTCCAGGGGAAGGCAGATCCTGAGCCATGATCCGCGTTTCATTTGCGCGCATCGGGGCGGTGCTGGTGAAGGAGCTGATCCAGATGCGGCGCGATCGGCTCACCTTCGCGATGATGCTGGGCGTGCCGCTGCTGCAGCTCTTCCTGTTCGGCTTCGCCATCAACACCGATCCGAAGAATTTGCCGACGGCGCTGGCGGTGGCCGATCACAGCCACTTCGCCCGCACCCTGACGACAGCGCTGCAGAATTCGGGCTACTTCCGCATCACCCACATCGTGAACAGCCGCGCCGAGGTCGAGCGGCTGATCGTCGAGGGCAGGGTCGCCTTCGCCGTCACCATTCCCGACGGATTTGGCCGCACGCTGCTGCGCGGCCAGCGGCCACAATTGCTGATCGAGGCCGATGCCACCGATCCGGCGGCGGCGTCCAATGCGGTCGCGGCGGCCACGCGCATCGGCGAGATCGCGCTGGGCCGCGATCTCATCGGGCCGCTGGCGGTGCTCAATGCCGGCCCGCCGTCGTTCGAAACCGTGGTGCACCGCCGCTACAATCCGGAGGGCATCACGCAATACAACATCGTGCCCGGCCTGCTGGGTGTGATCCTCACGTTGACGCTGGTGATGATGACCGCCGTGGCGCTGACGCGCGAGCTGGAGCGCGGCACCATGGAGAACCTGCTGGCCATGCCGGTGAAGCCGGTCGAGGTGATGCTGGGCAAGATCACGCCCTATATCGGCGTCGGCTTCGTGCAGGTGCTGATCATCCTCGGCATGGCCTGGCTCGTGTTCGACGTGCCGATGACCGGCTCGCTGGGGCTGCTGCTGGCCGTCATCCTGCTGTTCATCGCGGCGCTCACCATGCTGGGCTACACCTTCTCGACCATCGCGCGCTCGCAGATGCAGGCGATGCAGATGTCGGTCTTCTTCTTCCTGCCCTCGATCATGCTGTCGGGCTTCATGTTCCCGTTCCGCGGCATGCCGGGCTGGGCGCAGGCACTGGGCGAGATCATTCCGCTTACCTATTTCCTGCGGGTAGTGCGGGGGATCATGCTCAAGGGCGCCGGCTGGTCCGATATCGCCCAGGACGTCTGGCCGCTGGGCCTCTTCTTGGTGCTGATCGCGCTGGTGGCCCTGAGGCGCTACCGCACGACGCTGGACGCGGCATAGCCGATATTGTCTTCTACAGTGACGAGCCTGGAGTCATGGCCATGCAGACCCGCAATCCCATTCTGGATGATTTGGCCAAGGTCGCCACCGGCGCCGCCAGCGCCATCAGCGGCCTGCGCGAAGAGATAGAGACCCGCGTGCGCGACCAGCTCGCGCGCCTGCTGGACGGCATGCATTTGCCCAGCCGCGAGGAGTTCGAGGTGGTCAAGGCCATGGCGGCCAAGGCGCGCGAAGAAAACGACGAGCTGCGCGCCCGCATCGCCGACCTCGAGGCCAAAGTCGGCCGCCGCGACCCCGCCAGCCCCATCGAAGGCCCCTGACGCCGTGACGCCTCTGCCGGGAGCGCGCCACTCCAGTGGCGCCTTGGCTGAGGGCCAGCGAAGCCAATCTTGCGGAGTGACGTCCTCCCGACAGGTCTGGCTGGAAATGCAGCAATGAAGAAGGAACCCAAGGGCTGGCACTCAAGGGGCTATCTGCCGCATTTCGATGCAGCCGGGATCATTCAGGCGCTGACATTCCGCTTGTCCGACAGCCTGCCACGGGAAGCGATCGAGCGTCTGCGCGGCGATCCCAGGGCAAGGACCCGGCTCGAAACTGCGCTCGATCAAGGCATGGGCGCCTGCTGGCTGAAACAGCCCCGGATTGCCGAGCTCGTGGAGAACACGCTGCTGCATTTCGACGGTGTGCGATATCGACTGTTGGCATGGTGCATCATGCCCAACCACGTGCACGCGATCATCGAGCAGGTCGAGGGCGAGCCGCTTGGCGAGATTGTCAGTTCCTGGAAGCGGTTTTCCGCAAGGAGGGCCAATGAACTGCTCGGGCGGACAGGGTCCTTCTGGCAAGCGGACTATTGGGACCGGTTCATCCGCAATGAGGCGCACCTGACTGCGGCGGTCCTCTACGTTGAGCACAATCCGGTGACGGCAGGCCTGGTCACCGGGCCGCGACAATGGTCCCGCAGCAGCGCACGCTTGCGCGAATAGGTTCGCGCACCGTATCGCCCTTCGCTTCGCTGCGGGCGATGCGCCATCGGAGTGGCGCGCTCCCGGCGCGACGATTGCTGGGAGCGCGCCACTAACAAGAAACAAAAGTAGGAAACTTGCGGCCGGAGCGCCTGACTTCGCCTTCCCCCGGAGGGGGAAGGTGCCCGAAGGGCGGAAGGGGGATGGTGCAACACCTGCGGCGTCGTGCTGGGTGGAGGCATCCCCCTTCCGGCGCTGCGCGCCACCTTCCCCCTCCGGGGGAAGGAAGAAGAACATCAGTCACTGCCGGCCGATCGGTTTCATACCCGAGGGTCGGCATTGCCGGTGGCAAACTCCAGTGGCGCCTTGGCTGAGTGCCAGCGAAGCGCTCGGGATGACGACTGTATGGGGCGGCCTGGAAAAAACGGAATCCACAAGTTCGATTGTTGCGTCGGGACTCCTGGCGTGGCAGGGTACCCCCTACATCGAGTGGGGCTGTTTACAGCTATCCACAAGATACGGGGAATACTAGCTGTCCAACGGCGGTGCGCCGGGCCACGTGCGGCAAGGCGCAGCGTTTGCCGCCACTGGATTCCGGGAGATCGGCCGCATGGCGTTGTCGCAGCGGGAACGTACCCGACCGAGGCCGGTCAATCCGCTTGAGCTCATAGAACGGGTGGTGCAGGCCAATGACTGGCCGTTCGACCGCACCAGCGAGCGGGAGATCGCCGCCGAAGTCGCCGGCAAATGGTGCGACTACCGGCTGTTCTTTGCCTGGCGCGACGACGTGCATGCCCTGCATTTCACCTGCGCCTTCGACGTGCGCATTCCACCGGAGCGGCATCGCGACGTGCATGCCCTGCTGGCGATGGTGAACGAGAAGCTGTGGCTGGGGCACTTCGACCTGTGGTCGGAGGAGAACCTGCCGATGTTCCGCCATTCCATCCCGCTGCGGGGGACCCTGGGATTGTCGGCCGAGCAGCTCGAAGACCTTGTCGAGGTCGCGATCGGCGAGTGCGAACGTTTCTATCCGGCCTTCCAGTATGTGGTGTGGGCCGGCAAGACCCCGGCCGAGGCGCTCACCGCCTCGATCCTTCGCACCGTGGGCGAAGCCTGAGGGTCGGATCCGGCGCCCCCTCCGCCGGACTGCGTGGTAGGCGTAGTACAAGGTACAACAAGCTGTCACGTCGAACTCCGCGCCGGCCCTCCCTCCGGCGCGGTTTTCGTTCTTGTCACAGGCGGGCGAAGCGACACGCGGGAGCCGAAGCGGGCGCAGGCGATCTCGACTTCCCAGCGCCCGGCAGCCAGCCAGGCCGCATCGACTCCGCTTTCATGATGCACCCAGCCCAGAGCGATGCTGCGGCCCACGGAGTGGCCGAACATGCCTGATGTGGTGATGCCGACCCGTTCCCCGTTGCGCCACAGCGGCTCGTCGTGCAGCAGTAGCGGTTCGGGATCATCGAGCACCACCGAGACAAGCCGGCGCCGTGGGGGCCGCCCGCGTTGCTGCAATAGCGCGTCGCGACCGATGAAGCCGCCGGGCTTGTCAAACGCCACGGCAAAGCCCAGCCCGGCTTCAAGCGGCGAGGTTTCGTCAGTGATGTCGTGGCCGAAATGCCGGTAGCCGCATTCCAGCCGCAGCGAGTTGAGCGCGTGATAGCCCGCCAGCTTTAGCCCGAGCGGCTCCCCGACTTCGAGCAGCACGTCGAAGATCTGGGCGGCGAACTCGGTCGGAATATAGAGCTCCCAGCCCAGCGTGCCGACATACGTGACGCGCGAGGCCCGTACGCGGGCAAGGCCGAGATCGATCTCGCGGGACGTCATGAACGGAAAAGCCTCATCGCCGAAATCCGCTGGCGAAACGGCGGACAGCAGCGCCCGCGACTTTGGCCCCATCACGCCCAGCACGACATAAGCCGAGGTCACGTCCGTGATGGTGCACCGCATGTCCTCAGGCGTGTGCCGCCGGAGCCACGCCAGATCGCGCATTTGGCAGATGGCCGAGGTGACCACCAGGAAGCTGCTTTCGTCGAGACGCGTCACCGTGACATCGGCCTCGATGCCGCCGTGTTCGTTGAGCCATTGCGTATAGACAACCTTGCCCGGTGCGATAGCCACATCGTTGGCGCAGATGCGGTTCAGTACCGCTTCGGCATCGCGGCCCTGCACCAGGAACTTGCCGAACGAGGTCTGGTCGAACAGCGCCACGGCTTCGCGCACTGCCCGATGCTCGGCGGCCGAAGCCGCGTGCCAGTTCTGCCGGCCGTAGCTGTAGGCGTACTCCGCCACCTCGTCGGGCGCCGCAAACCAGTTGGCGCGCTCCCAGCCGGCCGTTTCGCCGAAGCAGGCGCCCATCACGGCCAGCCGGTCATGCAGCGGCGAGCGCCGCACACCGCGCGCCGTCTCGACCTGCCGCCACGGCCAGTGCATGGCGTAGAGCAGGCCCAGCGTCTCCTCCGTGCGCTCGCGCAGATAGGCGCGGTTGGCCTGGAAGGGCATGACGCGCCGTATATCGACATCCCACAGATCCATCGGCGGATGGCCATCGACGATCCAGCGCGTCAGCACCATGCCGGCGCCGCCGGAGCTCTGGATTCCGATCGAGTTGAAGCCGCAGGCGACGAAGAAATTGCGCAGCTCCGGCGCCTCGCCCAGCAGGTAGCGGTCATCCGGCGTGAAGCTTTCCGGGCCATTGAAGAAGGTGCGGATGCCGGCCTCGCCGAAGCGCGGCACGCGCGCCGCCGCCTTCTCGAGCTGCGGCTGGATGTGCTCCATGTCCACCGGCAGCGTGCCGAAGGCGAAGTCATCCGGCGCGTTGCGCTCGTCCCAGGAGCGCGCCACCGGCTCGAACCAGCCCACCAGCAGCTTGCCAGCATCCTCCTTGAAATAGTTGGCGCCGTCGGGATCGCGCAGCACCGGAGTGTCGGGCGACAACCCAGGAATCGGTTCGGTGACGACGTAGAAATGCTCCGCCGCGTGCAGCGGCACGGCAACGTTGGCCATGCGGCCCACCGCGTGGCCCCACAGGCCGGCGCAGTTCACCACGACCTCGGCGGCGACATCGCCATGGCTGGTGCGCACGCCCGCCACGGCCCCGCTGCGGGTCGTGATGCCCGTCACCGCCACGCCTTCGACGATGCGCGCGCCACCGTTTCGCGCGCCGCGCGCCAGCGCCATGGCGGTGTCGACGGGGTTGGTCTGTCCGTCCTTCGGGATAAACAGCCCGCCCGCGAGATCCTCGACGTGCAGCAGCGGCCAGACCTTCCTGGCTTCAGCCGGAGTCAGCAGGTGTGCGTCCACACCGAAATGGCGCGCCATGGAGGCGCCACGCTTCAGCTCGATCCAGCGATCGGCGGTGGCAGCAACGGCCAGCGACCCGCGTTTCCGGAAGCCCGTGGCGACGCCGGTTTCCTGCTCAAGCCCGGTGAACAGCTCCGCCGTGTACTTGGCCAGCCGCGTGAGGTTGTGCGTAGCGCGCAACTGGCCCACCAGCCCGGCCGCATGCCAGGTGGTGCCGCTGGTGAGCTTGTGCCGCTCCAGCACCAGCACGTCCCGCCAGCCCAGTTTCGTGAGGTGGTACGCGACGCTGAGCCCGGCAATGCCACCGCCCACGATCACCACACGCGCCTGTGTCGGCAGGACGATATTGTCGGTCACGCTTGCGTCCCTTTACCGTTTGCAAGGCCGGCTGGTCTTGGTCAGACTGAACAACGGTTCACATGAATGGGCGGCGAGGGCAAGCGGCATGCGCGTGGGCGTCGAGGTGGGCGGCACGTTCACCGATCTGGTGGGGGTGAGCGGCGGCAAGGTGGTGGTCACGAAGGTGCCCAGCACGCCGCGCAGCCCCGACATCGGCGCGCTGGACGCGCTGCGCGCCTCGGGACTGGACCTGAAGGGTATCGCCGATCTCGGCCATGGCTCCACGGTGGCGACCAATGCCGTGCTGGAACGCAAGGGAGCGCGCGTCGCCTTCATCGCCACCGAGGGCTTCCGCGACCTGCTGTTCCTGCAGCGGCATGACCGGCGCAACATCTACGATCTCGCTTACCAGAAGCCGCAGCCGCCGGTGCGCCGCCGCGACTGTCTGGAGGCGCCGGAGCGCATGCTGGCGGACGGTACTGTCGAGAAGCCGCTGGACGAGGCGGCCGTCCAGGCCCGGCTGCTGCCGGCGCTGAAGGCGGGCGGCTACCGCGCCGTCGCGATCTGCCTTCTCAACGCCTATGCCAATCCCGCACACGAGCTGCGGCTGGCGGCGCTGATCCGCGACGCGCTGCCCGATCTTCTGGTGACGTGCTCGCATGAGGTTGTGCGCGAATTCCGCGAGTACGAACGCGCCTCCACGACGTTGCTGTCGGCCTATGTGCAGCCGGTAATCGATGGCTATCTCGATCGCTTCGCGCGCACTTTGGCCGATGACGGATTCGCCGGCCGCTTCACCGTCATGCAATCCAATGGCGGCCGCCTGCCAGCCGAGGCCATGCGGCGCAGCGCTATCACCGCGCTCTATTCCGGACCGGCAGCAGGTGTCGTGGGCGCCACGCGCCAGGTCGAACGCTCGGGCTTCCGCAACCTGATCACCTTCGATATGGGCGGCACCAGCACCGATGTGTGCCTGGTCGAGGATGGTCGTCCCTCGCTGGCGTCGGAAACCGAGATCGACGGCCTGCCGATCCGCACGCCGGTGCTCGACATCGTGTCGGTGGGCGCCGGCGGCGGCAGCATCGCCTGGATTGACGATGGCGGCATGCTGCGGGTCGGTCCGCAGAGCGCCGGCGCCGATCCGGGACCGGCCTGCTATGGCAAGGGCGGCCGCGAAGCCACGACCACGGACGCCCATGTCGTGATCGGCACCATCCGCCCGGGCTCGTTCCTCGGCGGGCGCATGATGCTCGATGCCACGGCGGCGCACGCGGTGTTCCGGCCGATCGCCGAGCGTTATCGCATGAGCATCGAGCAGGCCGCCGCCAGCGTGCTGCGCCTGGCGGATGCCAACATCGTGCGTGCGATCCAGCTCGTTTCCACCGAACGCGGCCGCGATCCGCGCGATCACGTGCTGGTGCCGTTCGGCGGCGCGGGTCCGCTGCATGCCGCGCGGGTCGCGGAGGATCTCGGCATCTCCACCATCGTCGTGCCACCCAATCCCGGCGTGATCTCGGCTTACGGGCTGGTGGCGTCGGACTACACCAAGTTCGAGACCGTAACGCGCAAGATGCGGCTGGACGAGGCAGCGGCCCGGGTTGTGGGCGAGCATTTCCGCGAGATGCGCGCCCGGCTGGCGGCGCAGTTCCGCGACATGGGCCTGTCGGGCGGGCTTGCGTACACGCATACCCTGGAGATGCGCTTCGTCGGCCAGGCCTTCGAGGTGCCGGTGGAGCTGGAGCCGGCACGCGTGGAGGCACTGGACGCGGCCTATCTCGCGGAACGCTTCGCCGATGCCCACCATCGCGTCTTCATGCACGGCGCCGGCCTCGACCGGCCCGTCGAGATCGTGGCGCTGCGCGTGGGTGCCACCCTGCCGATCGGCACTTTGCCGACGCTGGAACGGGAGCACCAGCCGGGACGTGCGCCGGACATGGCGCGCGTGTTCGAAGGCGAGGGCTGGATCGACTGCGCCCGCCATGCCGCCGAGACGCTGGCCACAGGGCAGGAGATCGCTGGTCCCGCAGTGATCGAGTCCTATACCGCGACAACGTACGTGCCGCCGGGTTGGCTGGCGCGGATCGATGAAGCGGACAACATGGTGATACGGAAGGGCTGACCCATGACCCTGAACCCGATCGATTATGCCGTCATCAGCCAGGCACTGGTGGCCGCCGCGCGCGAGATGGGCGTGAAGCTGATCCGCTCGGCCTATTCGACCATCCTGCGCGAGGCGCGCGATGGGTCGGCGGGCCTGATGGACCGCCACGGCAATACGGTGGCCCAGGCCGAACTGATCCCCATGCAGCTCGGCCCGATCGGCGAGACGCTGCGCGCCTGTCTGAAGCGATATCCGGTCGAGACGCTGCAGGAAGGCGATTTCCTGATCAACAACGACCCGTTCGAGGGCGGCCAGCACATTCCCGACGTTTTCATCTTCACGCCGATCTTCGTGGAAGGCCAGGTGGTGGGCTTTGGCGCCAGCGTAGCGCACCATCTCGATCTCGGCGGCGGCGCGCCCGGCCTCAATATCCACGCCAGCGACGTCTACCAGGAGGGCCTGCGCATTCCGCCGTCGAAGTATTGCTTCGACCGCGACTGGAACGGCGGGGCTTTCGAGCGACTGGTGACGGCCAACGTGCGCGTGCCCGACCTCACCATCGGCGATTTCAACGCGCAGTTCGCCGCCAACGCCATCGGCGTCGCCCGCGTGAAGCAGCTCTGCGCGCGCTATGGCGCCTCCGTGGTGATGGAGGTGATGCGCGAGATGCAGGATTACAGCGAACGGCGCGTGCGCGCTGCCATCGCCCAGGCGCCGAAGGGAGTCTACTACGGCGAGGACGCCGTGGACGATGATGGCCTGAGCGATGCACCGCTGGTGATCAGGACCAAGGTCACGATCGCCGAGGACGGCGTCGAGGTCGATTTCGAGGGCACCTGCGCGCAGGTCAAGCGCAACCTGAACTGCCCGTACTCCTCGACGCTGAGCGCCGTGCTCTCCTGCGTCAAGTCCGTGCTGACCAGCCCCGATATTCCCTACAACGAGGGCATGGCGCGGCCGATCCGGGTGAAGGTGCCCTATGGCTGCCTGATGAACCCGCGGCCGCCGGCGCCGGTGCGGGCCCGCATGGTGCCTGCCTTCCGTGCCTTCAACGCCGTCATGAAGGCACTGGCACAGGCGCTGCCCGACAGGGTGATCGCTTGCGGCTTCGATACGACGACGGCGCTCTGCCTGTCGCGGCTGAACGAAACAGGCTACTCGGTCTACCTTGAGATTTTCGGCGGCGGCTACGGCGGATCGAAGACGACCGATGGCTGCGATGCCGTCGACGGGCCGCTCAGCAACTGCTCCAACGCGCCCGTGGAGTCGCTGGACCTCGACTATGACTGGTTTCGCGTCACCGACTACGCGCTGGAACCGGACTCCTTCGGCATGGGTGCGCAGCGCGGCGGTGCCGGCCTGCGGCGGCGCTACACGATCCTCAGGGACGACGTGCAGCTCGCGATCTATTCGGACCGCTTCCGCCTGTCGCCGGAAGGCCTGTTCGGTGGCGAACCGGCGAAGACAGGGGCCTGCACGGTGGTACGTACCGACGGTTCCCGGGAGTCGCTGCGCTCCAAGGCGGCCATCGACCTGCACAGGGGCGACATCGTCGAGATGTGCGTGGGCGGCGGCGGCGGCTACGGCCATCCCGACCAGCGCAGCGATTCGCTGATCGACCACGATCTCGCCGACGGCATGCTCAGCCGCGACCCGCGTGCGGCAAAGAGGCTGGCGGCGGAGTAACGCTACGCCGCCAGGCTTCGTCGGCTGTCGGCCTTGACCTTGATGCTGCCGGCCCGCTTCTCGGCCTGCGCCAGATCGTAGGCGGCCTGCAGGCGCATCCAGACTGCTGCCGTACCGCCGAACGCCTTGGACAGGCGGATAGCCATCTCGGCGGAGATTCCGGCCCGCTTGTTGACGATGTCGGACAGGGCCTTGCGGCTGACGCTCAGAATCTGCGCGCCTTCGGTCACCGTCAGGCCGAGCGCACCCAGGCACTCCTCGCGTACGATGACGCCAGGATGGGTAGGGTTCTTCAACGACATCTCAACCTCCTCCGGGCCGGCCCTCAGTGCAGGACGCAGCAGCGTATGAATACCTCGTCCTTCCTGCGCATGCGATGACGGGCTGGCGCGACAGCCCTGCGTGCCGGCGGCTGGCCGGATGGTCACCAGGCGGATATATCCGGTGCCAGAACCAGGACATCAGGAGGAAGCCGTGCCGTTCGATCTGGTGGAAGAGCATCGGATGCTGCGCGACGTCGTGGCGAAGTTCGTCGACAACGAGCTGATGCCGCTGGAGAAGGCCGTGCTGGCACGCGAAACCTCGGGTGGCAAGGTCGGGCTGACGGAGGCCGAGGAAGCCCCGCTGCTGGCGAAGTGCAGGGAGCTCGGCCTGTGGGCGCTGGATGCGCCGGAGGAGATCGGCGGCGCCAATCTTCCGGCGGTGGCGCTGATGGCCGTGAACGAGGAGATCGGTCGCACGGTCGTGCCGTTCACCTTTCCGCCGGACTCGCCCAACCTGCACATGCTGATGGCCACGGCAAGCCCATTGCAGCGCAAGAAGTACCTTGAACCCTATGCGCGCGGCGAGGCGAAGTCGGCGATCGCGATCTCGGAGCCGGGCGCTGGCGGTGATCCCGCCGGCATGATCACGCGGGCGACCCAGGACGGCGACGACTGGGTGATCAACGGCCGCAAGATATGGATCAGCCGGGTGCCGTCGGCGGATTTCACCATCGTGATGGCGCGGGTCGAGGGCACAGGCGGCCGGCACTCCGGCATCACCGCCTTCATCGTCGAGAAAGGTACGAAGGGATTTGAAATCGCCCGCGAGATCCCGATGCTGGGCGGGCAGCGCACCTACGAGGTGGTGTTCGAGGATTGCCGGGTGCCCGGCGAGCAGATGCTGGGCCGGATCGGGCAGGGTTTCGCGCCCATGCAGCTTCGGCTCACAGTGCGCCGCCTGCAGATGGGCGCCTGGTGCATCGGCATGGCGCGCCGGGCGCTCGATATGATGTGCGAGCACGCCAAACAGCGCGTCACGTTCGGCATGAAGCTCGCTGACCGCCAGGCGATCCAGTGGTGGGTGGCGGATGCCGCGACGAAGATTCACGCCTGCCGGCTGATGGTGATGGATGCCGCGGCCAAGCAGGACGAGGGCAGGGACGTGCGCACCGAGGCGTCGATGATCAAGGTGTTCGCCACCGAGATGGCGAGCGAGGTGATCGACCAGGCGATGCAAACCTTCGGCGCCATGGGGGTGACCAAGGAATTGCCGCTGCAGCTCATGGCCCAGAAGGTGCGCACCATGCGTGTCTACGAGGGCCCGACCGAAGTGCACCGCATGGTGATTGCGCGCCGCGTGCTGGGGCTGGGACGCTAGGGTGCCTGGTTACTAGTGTCAGAGAACGGCTTCATGGTGAGCTTGTCGAACCATGAAGCCCCAGTGCTGCTGCTGGGCGCTGCGGCGCCTTCATGGTTCGACAAGCTCACCATGAAGGCTATTTTCGATTTGCTGATCCCTACATGGCGCTTTGCAGGTAGTTCTGCAGGCCAACCTGCTGGATGAGGTCGAGCTGGGTTTCGAGCCAGTCGATGTGCTCTTCAGTGTCTTCGAGGATTTCGCGCAGCAGCGCGCGCGAGACGTAGTCAGATGCCTGCTCGCAGGCCGCGATGGCCGCCAGCAGATCGGTCCGCGACTGGCGCTCGAGCTCGAGATCGCCCGTGAGGCCTTCGGGCACGTTCTCGCCGATCTTCAGCCGGCCCAGATCCTGGAGGTTCGGCAAGCCTTCGAGAAAGAGGATGCGCTCGACCAGCTTGTCGGCATGCTTCATCTCGTCGATAGACTCTTCGTACTCCTTCTTGCCGAGACTTTCATATCCCCAGCTCTTCCATGTCCGGCCATGGAGGAAGTACTGGTTGATCGCGGTGAGCTCGTTCTTGAGCACCCCGTTGAGGTGCTGGATGATTGTCGGGTCGCCCCTCACGATACTCTCCGAACTGCCGGACTCGCCGATCGCGTCCGCCTGCGCGGAAGAGTCGTTCCTCCCGGAACGATTTTCAATCTCCTTGTTCAGCGCGTGGTTTATTGAGAATGCGAGCGACTAACGTTTACTCGGCCGCTATAGGCCATGCGGCTTCGCATGAGGCGTCGTCATGCTGCTCGATGAAGCGGGCAATGTCGGTGCCGCACCTGCCACATTGCGGTCGCACGCCACAGCCGCGATAGACCTCGCCGACAGTACGGCAGCCACGCCCGATCGCCTCGCGCACGCTGCGCTCGTTCACGGCATTGCAGATGCAGACGTACACGATGACCTCGACCCGGCAGTAGCTCTCGGCACAGGCGCAAACGCGAATTGATCGCATTTGTGCCTGATCTCGCCAGCAATTGCAAGTCAGTCGCAATTGCCTGAAATTACTGGGAAATCGGTCGGCTACCTCGGTGCGGACTGACGGACCCCATTCCAGTCGCCGGTGCGGGCCAGCAACGGCGAATATTCGCCGAAGCTCCAGCGCAGCGGCAGCGCTGTCTGCACGCGCCGTCCTTCTTTCAGGTGAAAGCGCAGCAGCCGTTGCGCGCCCTGGAAGACCTGCACCTCGGTCCCTTCCCAGATGATTTCCGTCGTGCCGGTCAGGTAGACGAGGGTGCCATCGGCGAAATCGATGAAGAGCAGGCCGGCGCGTGGATTGAGCGCCAGATTGCCCAGTGTGTTGAAGTACGAGTTGCCGGTGAAATCAGGAATGGTGAGAGTGTGCCCGCCATCGATACGCACGAACCCGGGCTTGCCGCCGCGGTGGGAAACGTCGACCCCGCCGCCGGGGCCATTGGTGAAGGCGGATGCGATGAAGAGCGTATCGGCGCCGGCGATCAGGTCATGGGTAACGGCGTCCAGCGTATCGAACTGCGCCAGCGGCCGGGCAGCACCGGGATCGTCGATGTCAGGTGTCGGCACGCCGGTGCGGGTCTGGATGTATTGCGGACAATTGCCGAAGCTCTGCGTCACGCGGACCTCGAAGCCATGCGCGTCGAGCGCCGTGATCCGGCCATTGACGCGGTTCCGGCGGCGCGTGTGCAGCTCGATGCCCAGCGCGCCGATATCCGCGCCGACCGCCCGCGTGCTGCCCAGCGGATCCCCGAACAGCAGTGTCGCCGCAACGCGCAGACGCCGCTCGTCGGGAGTGGAGACGAACCCCGGACTGCCCGCCAGCACCGACGCCCATGGGCGCCCCGCGTCATCGACCGAGCCCACCAGCAGCATCGGCAACTGGGCGAAGAACGTGCGATGCTGCTCGGGCATGTAGTCGCGGATGGCGCGCTGGCCCGCGCGCTCCGCCCTGTCGCGTACGCCCGCCAGCCGCTGCGCCTCGCGCTCGCCGGCATGGAAAGGCGACTCGCTGGTTGAGGCCAAATCGCTCATCGCCATGCTCATCGTCATTGGAAGCTGTGACTTGGACGCTCGCCAAACGTCGGTCAAGAATGTGAGGTCCTCGGCAGCACGAAACCTTGTAATGAGGGGCAATGGTCTACTCATGCGAACACCTGAAGTGTGGATTCCCTCATTTGGCCATCACCTCACAAGAGGTCTTGTCGTCCTGAGCGCAGCGAAGGACCTTGCGATCGTGCGGTCCCTGAATGACGGTGCGTCCATCACCAGTGCCATCGCTCTTGGCCGAACCATCGCAAGGTCCTTCGCTTCGCTCAGGACGACAGAAAATCGTGATATGCAACTAGCGAGTGCCCTTCCTTTGAGTCGCTAAATGGCAAAATCTCAATCGAAACAACTGGTCGTCTGTGTCAACAACGACGGTTATCCGGCCTCGCTCGAGAAGCGGAAGATCTATGTGTCACTTCGCGATCCGGTCGTCGAAAAGCAGGGCCTATTGCGGATCGTCGACGAGTCGGGAGAGGACTACCTTTATCCGAAGGCGCTGTTCCGTGCTGTCGCCCTGCCCCTTTCCGTGAAGAGGGCGGTGCTGGCTGCCGCATGACGCTGCCCCTGCCCGCGCTGCGTTGACGGGCGGCGGAGCGCCGCCGTAGCGTGCGTGTAGCGATGGAGGGCAGCATGCCTGTGCGCGTCATCGGCATGATCGGCGTCGCGCCGCCGGCAGGGGAAGCGTCGGTGCACGTCATCAAGGGCGGCATATCGGCGGACTATCTGCGTGCCTTCGCCCAGGCGCACGAGCAATCGGACTTCGATCTCGTGCTCGTGGGGTACACCGCCTCATCGGCTGAGGGGTTCCTGGTCGCGCAGCATGCCGCGGCGCATACCAACCGGCTGGGCTATCTCGTCGCGCACCGGCCGGGCTTTGTGGCGCCCACGCTGGCGGCACGAAAGATCGCGACCTTCGATCATCTCACCGGCGGGCGCCTGGCGCTGCACATCATCTCTGGCGCCAGCGATGCCGAGCAGGAAGGCGATGGCGACTTCCAGCCCAAGGATGTGCGCTACCGCCGTGCCGCCGAGTACGTCGAGCTCATGAAGCTGACGTGGTCGTCGCCCGGACGCTTTGACTTCGAAGGTGCGTTCTACCGCGTGCGCGGTGCGCATTCGGACGTCAGGCCATTGCAGCAGCCGCACCCGCCCATCTTCTTCGGCGGTTCGTCTGAAGGTGCGCTGGCCATGGGTGCCCAGCACTGCGATGTATTCGCGATGTTCGGCGAGCCGCTGGCGCCGACCCGTGCGCGGATTGCCGCGTTCCGCGCCCGCGCCGCCGTCCATGGCCGTACGCCGACCTTCAACATGTCGTTTCGCCCGATCCTCGCGGCAACCGAGGACGCGGCATGGGCCAGGGCACAGCGCATTCTTGATTCGATTCGAGCACAACAGAACCCCACCGGTTTCGGCACTGTGAAAAAGCCGCTCGACCATTCGGCGCGCCGGTTGCTCGATTTTGCAGCCGAGCGCGAGGTGCATGACGAGCGGCTATGGATGCCGATCGCCGAAGCGACGGGCGCTGTCGGGAATACGTCGTGTCTCGTCGGTACGCCGGAGCAGGTGGCGCGCGCCCTGCTCGAATACTACAAGCTGGGCATCCATTCTTTTCTGATCCGCGGTTTCGATCCATTCAATGACGCTGTCGAGTTCGGCCGGGAGCTGATCCCGCGCCTGCGCGCGGGCGCGGCGGCGCTCGATCGGTCTGCGGCGGCATGAAAACTTTCAGGCCGCCTTGCGCAAACGTGATGGTGGTCCGTGCATATGCAGCTTTGTGACGGCGGGTTAACAGCGGTATGAGTCCCGCCGTCGTGTCCGGCTTCGGCCGGCTTGCGGAAGGGAGAACCCGATGAAGCTCTACTATTCGCCTGGTGCCTGCTCAATCGGCATCCATGTGCTGCTCAACGAGATCGGCAAGCCGTTCGAGGCTGCCAGAGTCGATCTGGCGGCGCGCAAGCACTTCGAGCCGGAGTTCACCAGCATCAATCCCAAATCCAAGGTACCTACCCTGGTGCGGGACGACGGTTCGGTGCTGACGGAGTTTCCGGCCATCGCCACCTGGCTGGCGCGCACGAACGCCGACAAGAAGCTGCTGGCTGACGATCCCGAAGGCATGGCGCGTACGCTGGAAATGCTGGACTACGTGGTTGCCACCATCCACATGCAGGGTTTTTCGCGCCTGTTCCGGCCGGCCAACTTTGCTCCCAGCGAGTCCGACCATGACGCCGTCAAGGGGCGCGGGCGCGAGATGATCGAGAAGGCTTTTGCGATCATCGATGAAAAGCTCAAGGGCAAGGACTACCTCAGCGGTGCGTTCTCGATCGCCGACTGCGCCTTGTTCTACGTCGAGCTCTGGGCGTCGCGCTTCAAGATCCCCCTGCCGGCCAATGTGGCGGCGCATTTCGAGCGGATGAAGGCGCGCCCCGCCGTGCAGAAGACTCTCCAGGCCGAGGGGCTGGCGGCGTAGCTTGATTGTCATTCCGAGCAACGCGAGGAATCTTTCCTGCGATCGGCGCAGAATGGATTCCTCGCTGCGCTCGGAATGACAGATCGTCACCAAATAGCGGTCGCTGCACCCGGTCAGCCGCGGCCCATGTTCTTGCGGACGATGGCGAAGATGATCAAAGCGAAGGCCGCCAGCCGCAGCAGGTAGAAGGGCGCGCGGGCTTCGGCGGTCGCGCCGTGGATCGCCACCATGAGCTGGTTGATGGCCAGCAGCCAGAAGGCGGCCGCGAAAGCGAGAAACAAATCATCGCGGCTGCGCGTCCAGAAGCGCAGGAAAAACAATCCGATGATGGCGTGGCCCGCCACCATGGCGCCGGACAGCAGGGCGATCGTGTCGCTCATGGCTCGCTCTCCCACACCAGGGCGATCATCAGCGCCGTCACGCCGGCGAAGCTTGCCAGCCCGCGCACCAGCGACAGGTCGATGCCGGGCAGCAGCACCAGATCGACGAACAGCAGCAGGTTGTTGACGGCGAAGCCGACGAAGCAGATGGCGCTCCACAGCAGCAGCCGTGCGCCGGTGCGCCGCCAGGCGCGGCCAAGCAGCACCATGCAGACGATGCTGGTCAGCGCGCAAAGGAGGTAGACGGTTGCAGCGAACATCAGCGCGAGTCCTTGTCAGGCCGCAACCGGAAGGCATCGGCGAATTGCCGGATTCGCCGCGTGCGCGCATCGGCGATGACGCGGGTGGTGGCCAGCGGGGTACGGGCATAGGCAGCGGCAGCCGCGTCCGCCAGGGCCGTCAGCCGGGGACTGGACGGGCGCCACGCCCAGGCGCCTGATCCGACGGCAGTCGCCAGCCCGGCGCTCTCGAAGCGGCGCACAATGTCGGCGACCAGCGGCTCGCTGGCACGCAGCTCGGCAGTGAGCGCCGGCACCGTCCATGCCTTCTGCGGCTCGCGGCGCAGCGTGAGCATCAGCTCGAGGGCCCAGATCGAGCCGATCGCCGTCTGAAGAAAATCGATGAGGTCGTCGGGAAGCTCGTCCACTAGCTCTCACTACACGCTACAGGTCAGTGGCCGCTTGCACGGCGCGATCAGACGGTGCCTTCAATCAGCCGGGAGGTGTCCGCAGTTGCGGGCGCCGGCTGATGGGCCAGAACGGTGGCAATGGCCGCAGCCAGGTCCTCCTGCAGGAACGGCTTGGCAAGCCGCGGCCACGCCGCCTCGGCCGGCCCGGTCGGCAGCTCGGCGTAGCCGGTCGCCAGGATCACCGGCAGCCGGGGAAACTCATCGCGCAGCACACGGGCCAGGACCAGGCCCGTCATGCCGGGCATGAGATGGTCGGTCAGCACCACGTCTGCGGCACCGCCGGCGCGCAGGATGTCGAGCGCCTGTGCCGCCGAGGCCGCCTCCATCGTCGAATGACCGAGATCCTGCAGCATGGCCGTGGTGCCCATCCGCACCAGCGCATCGTCGTCAACGACCAGCACCTTGCAGGGCGCCGCCTGCCGCGTTTCGTGGCCGGCGGGCGCCGCCCGCACGGCTGCTGGCGCCTGTTCCGCGCGCGGCAGCCAGAGATCCACGATCGTGCCTTCGCCCGGCGCACTGGTCAGCCGCAGGATGCCGCCCGACTGCACGGCGAGACCATGCACCATCGACAGGCCCAGCCCCGTGCCCTTGCCCGGCCCCTTGGTGGTGAAGAACGGTTCCGTCGCCTTGGCCAACGTCTCGCGGTCCATGCCGAGGCCGGTATCCGTGACGCTGATGCGGACATAGTCTCCGGGCCCCAGCGCACCGGGCGTGTCCGCGTCGCCCGCCGCCGCGTTCTGCGCCAGGATGGTCAGCGTGCCGCCGCCGGGCATGGCATCGCGGGCATTCAGCGCGATGTTCAGGATCGCGAGCTCAAGCTGGTTGGCGTCGGCGCGCACCGGCGCCAGATCGGGCGGCAGACGGATGGCGACCTCGATAGCCGGGCCCAGTGCGCGGGCCAGCAGCTCGTTCATGTCGGCCATCAGCCGCGGCAGCTCGACCGCCTCGGGCTTCAGCTCCTGGCGGCGCGCGAAAGCCAGCAGGCGCTGCGTCAGCACGGCGCCCCGCTCGGCACCCTGCAGGGCGTTGTTCAGAAGCCGGTGCGCCTGCAAATCGTCGGGCAGGCGTTTCTTCAACAGGTTCAGGCTGCCCAGCACCGCCATCAGCAGGTTGTTGAAGTCGTGGGCCACGCCGCCGGTGAGCTGGCCGATGGTCTCCATCTTCTGCGCCTCGAAGAGCTGCGCCATGGCGCGCTCGCGCTCGCGCGTGCGGGTCTCGATGCGCTCCTCAAGCTCGGCGTTCAGCCGCTGGAGCTGCGCCGCCGATTCGGCCAGCGCCGCGGTGCGCTCCTCGACACGCTGTTCCAGCTGGGCATTGAGCTGCTCGAGCTGGCGCGTCTTGCGATACAGCTCCGCGAACACCCTGACCTTGGCCTGCAGCACGGCCGGCACGACGGGGACCGAGACATAGTCGACGCCACCCGCCTCGTAACCGCGCAGCTTGTCCGGATCGGTGATCTGCACCGCCGAGACGAAGATGATGGCGGTCCGCTGAAAGCGCGGATGGTTGCGGATCATGCGCGCCAACTCGAAACCGTCGAGCTCGGGCATGCAGACATCGATGAGGATCACCGCCACATCGGTCTTCAGGAGCTGCTCGAGCGCCGATCGGGCCGATGGTGCCTTGATCAGGTTCTCGCCGAGCCCGGCAAGCATGGCCTCGTAGGCCAGAAGCTTGGCCGGCTGGTCGTCTACCAGCAGGATGTTGACGCGCTCCCCGTCCCCCATGGCGGCCATCCCCTACCGGTGTAGCCACATGCGCAGCGCTGACAAAAGCTGCTCCGTGTCGACCGGCTTGGCAAGGTAATCCGATGCGCCGGCCTCGATGCACTTCTCGCGGTCGCCCTTCATCGCCTTGGCGGTGAGCGCGATGATCGGCAGTCGGCGGAAAGCCGGCCGTGCCCGCACGGCCTGCATCGTCTGGTAGCCGTCCATGCCCGGCATCATGATGTCCATCAGTACGATGGCGACGTCCGGCCGTTCCCCCAGAATGTCCAGCGCCTCGCTGCCTGTGGTGGCGGTGAGGACCTGCATGCCGCGGCGCTCCAGCACGCTGCTCAGCGCGAAGATGTTGCGGGCATCGTCGTCCACCAGCAGCGCCGTCCGTCCGACAAGATCCTCGTCGGAATTGTGCAGGCGTTCCAGCATGCGCTGCTTGTCGGGCGGCAGGTCGGCCACCACCCGGTGCAGGAACAGCGCCGTCTCGTCCAGCAGGCGCTCGGGCGACTCCACACCCTTGACGACCACGCTGCGCGCCATGGCGTGCAGGTCGGCATCCTCCTCCGGCGACAGCTCCCGGCCGGTGAACACCACGACGGGAATGTCCCGCAGCGTCGCATCCTCGCGGATGCGGTCGAGGATCTCGAAGCCGGACATGTCAGGCAGCTTCAGGTCCAGCACCACGCAGTCCACCGTCTGCTGCTGCAGGATGGCCAGCGCCTCCGCACCGGTGCCGGCGGTGACGATATCGATGTCGTCGTGGCCCAGCAGGGCGGTGACGCTCATCTGCTCCGCAACGTTGTCCTCGACCACCAGCAGGCGCTTGCGCCGGGGCTGCGTGTAGTCCCTGACCCGGGCCAGTGCCGCGGTCAGGCCTTCGGTCGTCGTTGGCTTGGTGAGGAAGGCGAATGCACCGCGGCTCAACCCGTGATGCCGGTCCTCGTCGAGCGTGACAATCTGCACCGGGATATGCCGCGTTGCGGGGTTGCGCTTGAGGTGGCTGAGGACATTCCAGCCCAGCATGTCGGGCAGGAACACGTCGAGCGTCACCGCCGCCGGCCGGTAGTCTTCGGCCAGCTCCAGCGCGTCGGCGCCGCGCATCGCCACCAGCACCTTGAAGCCGTTGTCGTGCGCCAGGTCCACCATGACGCGGGCATAGTGCGGATCGTCCTCGACGATCAGCAGTACCTGGTCGCCGGGCGCCAGCGCGTGGCGATCGTCGGGCACCGTCTCCACAGGCCGCTCCTGCGCGCGCGCCACCGTCGCCATGCCGGCGGGCAACGACGGCGCCAGCGCCTCGCCGCCGGTCATGATGCGGCCCGGCGTGGCGGGAAACGCAAGCGGCAGATAGAGCGTGAAGGTGCTGCCTTCGCCCGGGGTGCTGCGAAGCTGGATCTCGCCGCCCAGCAGGCTTGCCAGCTCGCGGCTGATCGCCAGGCCCAGCCCGGTGCCGCCATACTTGCGGCTGGTGCTGGCGTCGGCCTGCTGGAAGGCCTCGAAGATGATGCGCTGTTTCTCCGGCGGAATGCCGATGCCGGTATCGCTGACCTCGAACGCCACCACCGCAGCGGCCTGGTCCAGCATCGGGTGGCCGGGGGACCAGCCGCCGCTCGCGGGGCTCACCCTCAGCCGCACGCCGCCCTTGTCGGTGAACTTGAAGGCGTTGGACAGCAGGTTCTTCAGCACCTGCTGCAGGCGCTTGGAGTCGGTGCGGATGCTGCGCTCCAGATCAGGCGCCTTCTGGACCTCGAAGAACAGGTTGCGGCTTTCCGCGTCGTGCCGGAAGGGGCGCACCATCGTGCCCAGCAGGTCGTCGAGGAAGATGTCCTCCAGCTCGACCGATACGGTGCCGGACTCGATCTTCGATAGATCGAGAATGTCGCTGATGAGGTTCAGCAGGTCGGTGCCGGCGCTGTGGATGGTACGGGCAAACTCGACCTGCTTCGGCGTCAGGTTGTTCTCGGGGTTATCGCCGAGCTGCTGGCCGAGAATCAGGATGCTGTTCAGCGGCGTGCGCAGCTCGTGCGACATGTTGGCGAGGAACTCGGACTTGTACTTCGACGTCAGCGCCAGCTCGGTGGCCTTTTCCTCCAGGGCGCGGCGGGCCCGCTCGATCTCCTGGTTCTTGGCTTCGACCTCGACGTTGCGCTCGGCGAGCTGCTGCGCCTTCTGCTCGAGCTGATCGTTGGTCTGCTGCAGCTCGCGCTGCTGGGACTGCAGCTCGCTGGCAAGCTGTTGCGACTGCTTAAGCAGCGCCTCGGTCTGCATGGTAGCGCCGATCGAGTTCAGCAGGATGCCGAAGCTGGTGGTGAGCTGCTCCAGAAAAGAGGTCTGCAGGTCGGTGAAGGTACCAACGGAAGCAAGCTCGATGACGGCCTTCACCTGGCCCTCGAACAGCACGGGCAGCACGATGGTGTTGCGCGGCGGCACCTTGAAGAGCCCGGAGCGGATCGGCACCACGCGGTCAGGCAGGTCCGACACCAGCATGCGGCGTGCGTCGCGCGCGCATTGCCCGATCAGGCCATCGCCCATGCGGATCTGCTCGGGATAGCCCTCTTCGACGTCGTCGGCATAGGCGGACAGCAGGCGCAGCCCGCCCGCCTCGCCATCGACCTGGTAAATGACGCCGTGATGGGCGCCCACCAGCGGCGCCAGCTCCGACAGCAGCAGGCGGCCGACATCGGCGAGGTTGCGCTGTCCCTGGAGCATGTTGGTGAAGCGCGCCAGGTTGGTCTTCAGCCAGTCCTGCTCGGTGTTGCGGTCCGTCGTGAGCCGCAAATTGTCGATCATCGTGTTGATGTTGTCCTTGAGCTCGGCCACCTCGCCGCGTGCCTCGACCTGGATGGACCGCGTCAGGTCCCCCTTGGTGACGGCGGTGGCGACCTCGGCGATGGCGCGCACCTGGGTCGTAAGGTTGGCAGCCAGCAGGTTCACGTTGCCGGTGAGGTCCTTCCACGTGCCGGCGGCGCCGGGCACATTGGCCTGGCCGCCGAGCCGGCCCTCGACGCCCACCTCGCGCGCCACCGTTGTCACCTGGTCGGCGAAGGTGGCGAGCGTGCCGGTCATGTTGTTTATGGTCTCGGCCAGCGCCGCGACCTCGCCCTTGGAGGCCACGGTCAGGTTCTGCTTGAGATCGCCGTTGGCCACGGCGGTCACGACCTTGACGATGCCGCGCACCTGCTCGGTGAGGTTGGCGGCCATCACATTCACCGTGTCGGTGAGGTCCTTCCATGTACCGGCGACGCCAGGCACCACGGCCTGGCCGCCCAGCTTGCCCTCGGTGCCGACTTCGCGCGCCACGCGCGTGACCTCGCCGGCGAAGGCGTTGAGCTGGTCGACCATGGTGTTGATGGTGTTCTTCAGCTCCAGAATCTCGCCCTTCACATCGACGGTGATCTTGCGCGAGAGATCGCCGCGCGCCACTGCCGTCGTGACCTCGGCGATGTTGCGCACCTGGGTCGTGAGGTTGGCGGCCAGCAGGTTCACGTTGTCGGTCAGGTCCTTCCAGGTGCCGGCGACACCGGGCACCACGGCCTGGCCGCCCAGACGGCCGTCAGTGCCGACCTCGCGCGCCACGCGCGTCACTTCGCCCGCGAAGGAGCGGAGCTGGTCGACCATGGTGTTGAGCGTTTCCTTGAGCTGCAGGATCTCGCCGCGCACGTCGACGGTGATCTTGCGCGACAGGTCGCCGTTGGCGATGGCTGTCGCGACCTCGGCGATGTTGCGCACCTGGCCTGTCAGGTTGGAGGCCATGAAGTTGACGTTGTCGGTCAGGTCCTTCCACGTGCCGGCGACGCCCGGCACCACGGCCTGGCCGCCGAGCTTGCCCTCGGTGCCGACTTCGCGCGCCACGCGCGTGACCTCGCCGGCGAAGGCGTTGAGCTGGTCGACCATGGTGTTGACCGTGTTCTTCAGCTCGAGGATCTCGCCTTTCACGTCGACGGTGATCTTGCGCGAGAGATCGCCGCGCGCCACCGCTGTCGTGACCTCGGCGATGTTGCGTACCTGGCCTGTCAGGTTGGAGGCCATGAAATTGACGTTCTCGGTCAGGTCCTTCCACGTGCCGGCCACACCCGGCACCTGCGCCTGACCGCCCAGCTTGCCCTCGGTGCCGACCTCGCGCGCCACGCGCGTGACCTCCGAGGCGAAGCGGTTGAGCTGGTCGACCATGGTGTTGAGCGTTTCCTTGAGCTGCAGGATCTCGCCGCGCACGTCGACCGTGATCTTGCGGGAAAGGTCGCCATTGGCGATGGCGGTGGACACCTCGGCGATGTTGCGCACCTGGGCCGTCAGGTTGCCGGCCATCGAGTTCACCGAATCGGTGAGGTCCTTCCAGGTGCCGGCGACGCCTGGCACCTGGGCCTGGCCGCCCAGCTTGCCTTCGGTGCCGACCTCGCGCGCCACGCGGGTGACTTCGCCAGCAAACGCGTTGAGCTGATCGACCATCGTGTTGATGGTCTCCTTGAGCTGGAGGATCTCGCCCGAGACGTTGACCGTGATCTTCTTCGACAGGTCGCCCTGGGCCACGGCGGTCGCCACCTCGGCGATGTTGCGCACCTGGCCGGTGAGGTTGGACGCCATGGAGTTGACGGAGTCCGTCAGGTCCTTCCACGTGCCGGCCACGCCCTTGAGCTGCGCCTGGCCGCCCAGCTTGCCCTCGGTGCCGACCTCGCGCGCCACGCGCGTCACCTCGCCGGCAAACGCATTGAGCTGGTCGACCATCGTGTTGATGGTCTCCTTGAGCTGGAGGATCTCGCCCGAGACGTTGACCGTGATCTTCTTCGACAGATCGCCGTTGGCGATCGCCGTCGCCACCTCGGCGATGTTGCGCACCTGGCCGGTGAGATTGCCGGCCATCGAGTTGACCGAGTCGGTGAGGTCCTTCCAGATGCCGGCCACGCCGCGCACGTTGGCCTGTCCGCCCAGCCTGCCCTCGGTGCCGACCTCGCGCGCCACGCGCGTTACCTCCGACGCGAACGCGTTGAGCTGGTCGACCATCGTGTTGATAGTTTCCTTGAGCTCGAGGATTTCGCCGCTGACGTTCACGGTGATCTTGCGCGACAGGTCGCCGTTGGCGATCGCCGTCGAGACGGCTGCAATGTTGCGCAACTGGGCCGTGAGGTTCGACGCCATCAGGTTCACGTTGTCGGTCAGGTCCTTCCAGACCCCGGTGACCTCGCGCACGCGCGCTTGCCCGCCGAGCTTGCCGTCAGTGCCAACCTCGCGCGCCACGCGCGTCACCTCCGACGTAAACACGCTGAGCTGCTTGATCATCGTGTTGACGATGGTGGCAGCACGCAGGAATTCGCCTTTCAGGGGCCGGCCGTCCACTTCCAGCGGCATTGTCTGCAGCAGGTCACCCTTGGCGACGGCGGCGATCGTGCGTGTAACGGCCGTGGTCGGCCACAGCAGATCATCGATGAGGTTGTTGACCGAGCTCTCCATGTCGGCCCAGGCGCCGTTCGACAGGCCGAAGCGGACGCGCGTGCGGGTCTGTCCATCGCGGCCCACGGTCTGCCCCACCCGTTCGAGCTGCCGCGCCATGCGCAGATTTGCCGAGACAATCTCGTTGAAGGTGTCGGCGATCTTTCCCGGCCGCCCTGTCAGATTGGTCGGCAGCCGCACCGAAAAATCGCCCATGCGTACCGCTTGCAGCGCGTGAAGCAGGTGGTCGAGGTCGAGCGAAGCGCCGTCTGCCTCGATTGCCTTCTGTTTACCCCCATCCGGTCTGGCAACGAGCTTGCGGGAACCATTCGCGGGCTGCTTTTCCACGACGCTCGACGACATGATGAGGCTCCCCTGAGCTGAGGCGTCGCCTTTGCAGTACGCGATTGGGGACAACAGCGGCGATCGACCGCAGGAATTGTCCGCGAACTCGCCTGGAAAGCAAAGAACCGTGAATGATACCAACGCAGTGCGGAAAGTCCTAGCAGACCAGCGCCAGATTCTTTTTTGTGCGTGGCGCAACCATCCGTCCGTTGGGACGTTTTATTTCCCTTGTCCCGTGGATGACGTTTTATTTCCCTTGTCCGGTGGATCATGCGAGCGTCTATTTGAAGCGCGCGTCGCGCCAGGCGATGGCGGCTTTCACGCCCTGCTCGCTGCGAATACGGGCGAACTCTGCCTTCTCGGGACTGTCGCCGGCATTGAGAATGACGTCGATATCAAGCGAAGCGTGCAAGGCCGTGCGCAGGCCCATCGTCTCGTAGGTCTGGTTGATGGCGCGCTTGGTCAGCCGCACGGAACGCTCCGCGGCGCGTGCCATGGTCTTCGCCAGCGCCATGGACTTGCCGAATTCCTGCCCGGTCGGCACGACGTGATTGACGATGCCCAGGCGGTGCGCGTCGGCGGCGTCTATCCGGTCATCGCCCGTCAGCAGCAATTCCTTGGCTTGTTTCGGGCCGGTGATCCAGGGCAGAAGCATGGCAACGATGCCGGTGCCAAAGCGCACCTCCGGTTCGCCGAAGCGGGTGCCCTCGGCCGCGACCGTGACATCGCACGCCAGCATCGCCTCGAAGGCGCCGGCGAGGCAGAAGCCGTGCACGCAGGCGATGGTGGGCTTCGGACTGTCCCAGAACTGCATGATGAAGTCGAATTGCAGCCTCATCTGGCGCTCCCAGTCGGAGACGTCGTCCATCCTGCGCTCGGCGGAAGCCTTGAGATCGAAGCCGGCCGAGAAGGCCCGCCCCGCGCCCCGCACGACAATGGCCCGCACGCTCTCATCGCGGTTGAGCGCGGCCATGGCCTCGAGGCTTTCGTGCATCAGCGCGTTATTGAAGGCGTTGAGCACTTCCGGGCGATTGAAGGTCAGGATCGCGACGGCATCGTCGCGTTCGACGGTGATGTGGGACACGGTCCGGCCTCCGGTGGCGGTGCTCTCAAGTAGACGCGAGGCAAGGGCCGCGCCGCAAGCCTGCTGGTGCGGTGCTTTTCGTTACGCGCCGTTGTAGGGTTGGGGCGACAGGCGAGCGGAGGGGGCAATGGCGGAAACCGGCAAGCTGCTGCTGGTCGGGTGCGGCAAGATGGGCAGTGCCATGCTGGAGGGCTGGCTGGAGCAGGGCCTGAAGCCCGCCGACCTGGCGGTGATCGAGCCGAACGACGCGAACCGGCCAGCGATCGCCGGGGCTACCGTCGTTGCCTCGGCTGACCAGTTGCCGGCTGCTTTCGTGCCCGACATTGCCGTGCTGGCGGTGAAGCCGCAGGCGATGAACGATGCACTGCCGGGCCTGCGTCGCTTTACCGGTGATGCGACCACCTTCCTCTCGATCGCCGCCGGCAAGACCATCGGCTATTTCAGCGCCGCCCTGGGCGAGGGGTCGCGCATTGTGCGGGCCATGCCGAACACGCCCGCTGCGGTGCGGCGCGGCATCACCGTGTGTGTCGCGGGGCCGGATGTGGCGGTGAGCGCGAAGACACGCTGCACCGGGCTGCTGTCAGCGGTCGGCGAAGTGCTGTGGACCGAGGACGAATCCCTGATGGATGCGGTGACTGCTGTCTCTGGCAGCGGCCCGGCTTACGTCTTCCTGCTGGTCGAGGCGATGGCGGCTGCTGGTGTGAAGGCCGGCCTGCCAGCCGACATGGCCATGACGCTGGCGCGAGCCACCGTCGCGGGCTCGGGCGAACTGCTCAATCGCTCCAGCGAATCGGCCGCCCAGTTGCGGATCAACGTCACCTCACCCGGCGGCACTACGGCCGAGGCGCTCAAGATCCTGATGTCCGATATCGGCCTGCAGCCGCTGTTCGACTCGGCCATTGCGGCAGCCACGCGCCGGTCGAAGGAACTAGCGGGATGAGAATGTGAGGGTGTGCCATGGCGGAGCCGCAGGCGATCATCGATGCCTTCTTGCGGCTGCTGGCCGAGCGGGGCTGGCGGGGCTTTGCCTTGCGCGACCTTGCCGAGCAGACGGGCACGGGGCTCGCCGAGCTCTACGCCGAGTTCCCCTCGCGGCTGGCGCTGATCACGGCGTTCATGGCCGGGATTGATCGGGACGTGCTGGCGGGCACCACGCCGTCGCTGGATCCCGACGAAACCGTTCGCGACCGGCTGTTCGACGCGATGATGCGCCGCTACGACGCACTGCGGCCGCACCGGGAGGCCATCGCGGCGCTGACCGAGGGTATGGCGCGGGACCCGGTAGCGGCACTGGCCCTTTCACCATCCCTGCTGCGTTCGATGGCGGTCGTGCTGGAGGCTGCCGGCGTGTCGGCCGACGGCTGGCGCGGCGCACTGCGGCAAAGGGCGTTGGCAGCCATCCATCTGGCCGTATTGCGGGTCTGGCTGGACGACGACAGCGCAGATCTGGCGAGGACCATGGCGGCCCTGGATCGCCGATTGAAAAACGCGGAACGCTGGGTACAAGTCATTGATCGGACTGGCAAAAGAGCGAGAAGCCGGCGCTCGTCAGATCGCACGCAGGAGGCGCCGGACGCCCCTGCCCCTTAAAGGCTGAATGGCCGTTTTATTGTGCATTGCACAATCACCCTTGACATCCCGCATCGCAGCATCCATTTTCCGGGCATGTTGCAGCGCAGCAAAGAGGCGCGGAGCAACTCGGGATGCAAGCGGCCAGAGCCAGCAGGAGATTTCAATGAGCAATCCGTCTTTCAAGTTTCCCTTCGCGGACGTCGACTTCACCAAGGCGTTCGGTGAGTTCAAGGTACCGGCTTTCGACGTCGAGGCGATCGTCGAGGCCCAGCGCAAGAACGTCGCGGCCCTGACGGCTGCCAACCAGACCGCCTTCGAAGCGGTGAAGTCGGCCGCACAGCGCCAGGCGGACATGATCAAGTTCGCTACCGAAGAGTTCTCCAAGGCCGCGAGCGAGCTGCTTTCGGCGGCGACCTTCGAGGAGAAGGCCGTCAAGCAGACCGACGTTGCCAAGAAGGCCTATGAGACGGCGGTTGCCAACATCCGCGAGATCGCCGAGATCGTCGCCAGGGGTAATGCCGAGGCGCTCGACGTCGTCAACAAGCGCGTCACCGAGGCGCTGGACGAGGTGAAGGCGGCCGTCGCGAAGAAGCACTGACAGCCGCGCCCGTCAGAGAGAAAGTAACGCCGGCCAGCCTCCCTCGGCCTTTCCGGCGCCCCCAGGGCCGCTCGTCAGAGCGGCCCTGTTTTTTTGCGCCAGCGGCGCTACACACGGTGCCATCATCAAGGCCAGGGAGATGACGGTGGCAGAGGCGGACTCCGGTGCTACACGCCCGGCAATCTCTTACGGAGACTTCGAGAAAGTCGACATTCGCGCGGGCACTGTGGTCGAGGCACGCCCGTTCGAGGGCGCACGCAAGCCCGCCATCCAGCTATGGGTTGATTTCGGCGCGGGTATCGGCATACGCAAGAGCTCGGCGCAGCTCACGCGGAACTACAGGCCGGAGGAACTGGTCGGTCGCCAGGTCGCAGCGGTGGTGAACTTTCCGCCCCGCCAGATCGGCAAGTTCATGTCGGAGGTACTGGTGCTGGGTTTTCCCGACGGCGAGGGCGAAGTTGTGCTGATCGGGCCGGAGCGGAAGGTGCCTGACGGCGGCAAGCTCTATTGACGTGACCGGCCGGCGGACATGAACCTGTCGCTCGGGGCGGGGGCCGGTCAGCGTTCCAGAGGTTCTCATGCGCGGCAAATCCGGACTCCTGCCAGTCGCCACAGTCATCGTGGCACTCGCGGCCGTGAGCACCTCCGTGGCGCAGACCGCTCCGGATTCGCCGCCGCCCCCGGCCCCACCGCAGGCACCGCCACCCGATCCATCGGCCAGCCGCGGCAGCGAGACTCCGTCGGTGACCATTATCCCCAGCCAGCGGGTCCAGGCCATCCTCGGCCAGGAAGTGCGCAGCACCGCCGACGAGAATATGGGCCGCATCATCGATGTCATCGTCGATGCCGAGGGACAGATTCGGGCAGCCATCATTGATTTCGGCGGCTTTCTCGGCGTCGGCAGCCGCAAGATCGCCGTCGAGTGGAAGGCGTTTCGATTCGTTCCGGCGGCTGCCAAACGCTATCGCATTACGCTGGAACTCACGCGCGACCAGGTCAAGGCGGCACCGGAGTACAAGGAAGGCAAACCTGTCGTCGCGCTCGGCGCGTCCGGCAGCCTGGAAACGCTGCCATAGGAGGCGTCCCGTGGCGCCTCGACCATCGCAGCGCAGCCTGCGCGGGCTCGACTGGTTCGTCTTCCTCGTCGCCGATTTGCAGACCGGTTTCGGGCCGTTTGTGGCCGTCTACCTGACTACGCAGAAATGGACGCTGGTAGAGATCGGCCTCGTCCTGACGACGTCGGGCTTCGTGTCATTGCTCTGCCAGGTTCCGGGCGGCGCACTGGTCGATGCGGCCCGATCCAAACGTCTCGTCGCGGGCGTGGCCGTCGGCCTGATAGGGACCAGCGCGCTCGCCTATGCCGTGTGGCCGATTTTCCCCGTCGTTTTCGCGGCTGCAGCCATGCATGCCGCGGCGAGCTGCGTGCTGGGGCCTGCAATCGCCGCCATCAGCCTGGGACTCGTGGGACATGCGGCCGTGGGCGAGCGGTTCGGCCGCAATGCGCGCTTCATGTCGCTGGGCGCCGGGCTGTCCGCCGCCCTGATGGGTGCGTGTGGCTATTTCTTTTCTGCCCGGGCCGTGTTCTTCGTGACCGCCATTCTCCTCATTCCGGCCCTCTTCGCGCTTCGCCAGATTGCGACGGCGGAAATCGATACCGTGCAGGCCGTCGAAGGCGCAGCCGGACCGGCGGCGAAGCATCCTCCTGCCAGCATCCGCAGCCTGTTGCGCATGCGGCCCTTGCTGATCTTCGGCCTCTGCATCCTGCTGTTCCATCTCGCCAATGCCGCCATGCTGCCGCTGATGGGCAACATCCTGACGACGCGGCTGGGCGAGTGGGCCACGGTCCTGATCGCCGCCTGCATGGTCGGCCCGCAACTGATCGTGGCCATCCTTTCGCCCTGGGTGGGAAGACAGGCGCAGCGCTGGGGGCGGCGTCCCTTCCTGATTGCCGGGCTTTTCATCCTGTCGGTGCGGGGTGTCCTGTTTGCCATGCTGAGCGATCCGCTTCTGCTGGTCGCCGTGCAGTTGCTCGACGGGCTGACGGCCTCGGTCTTCTTCGTGCTCGTTCCTCTGACGGTTGCCGACCTCACGCGCGGCACGGGCCGGTTCAATCTGACGCAAGGCATGGTCGGCACCATGATGGGGGTAGGCGCGTCGCTCAGCCCAACCCTCGCCGGGTACATTGGCGATACATTCGGTGGTGCTTCTGCTTTCTTCGCGCTGGCGTCGGTTGCAGCGCTGGGCCTTGCCGTGGTCCTGTCCCTGATGCCGGAAACGCGTCCGCCGCCGGACCAGGCGGCCTGATGCCTGCCTGTCGCGGCCCTTTTCTCGCAGCGCACCGCGTGGTCTACTTTTTCATGCACGCACGTTGATCCGGAGTGTCGTGCTCCGGACTGAAGCCCGTGCGAAGAGGGGGACTCATGAAGGCCATGCGTTGGACCATGGCGGCCCTGGCCGCCGGCTTCGTCTGCGCATCGCAAACCGCGGCGGCGCAGCAATTCACCTTCAGGATGGCGACCATTGCGCCCAAGACGGCTGTCTACAACACCGATATCAGCGATCCGCTGGCGGCCTATGCCGCGAAGCTGAGCGACGGCAAGGTGAAGATCGAGGTGGTGGAAGGCGGCGTGCTGGCGCCGATCTTCAAGATCTTCGAGGCCGTTCAGGATGGCCGTGCCGATCTCGCGATCGGGCCGGCGAGCTTCCTGGGCGGCAAGGATCCGACCAACTTCATCATCGGTTCTTTCCCGACAGGCCCGGGCGTCGATTCGCTGGTACCCTGGCTCTACTACGGCGGCGGCCAGGAGATGCTGCGCGAGCACCGCCGGGAAACGCTCGGCCTCAATTCGATGGTCTGCGGTTCCGGGCCCTCGGAATTCTTTGCTCATAGCCACAAGCCGATCCGCACGGTCGAGGATCTCAAGGGCATGAAGTTCCGTACGCTCGGCAACTGGGCGGCGATCATCAAGGACCATTTCGGTGCCTCGCCCGTGGTCGTGCCCGGCAGCGAGCTCTATTCAATGCTGGAGAAGAAGGGCATCGACGCGACCGAGTACTCGATGCCCAGCGAGAACAAGGCGCTGGGTTTCCAGGAGATCGCGCGCTACATCGTGATGCCGGGCATCCATGCCGGCGCATGGACCTTCGAGCTGGTGATGAAGAAGGACAAGTGGGATGCGCTGCCGGCCGACGTGCGCACCAAGATCGAGCTGGCCTGCCGGCTGACCACCTATGACAGCATGAACACCATCATCCTGAAGGATTTCGCCGCGCTCGAGGAGCTGAAGCAAGGCAAGAACGAGTTCATCGTGCTAGACGATACCTTCAAGGCCAAGGCGCGCGAGGCGGCGCGCAAATGGGCGATGGACGCGGCGGCCAAGGCGAAGGCCGAGGGCAATCCCTGGCCGGAGAAGGTGGCCACCTCGATGTTCGCCTTCCAGGACCGCTGGCAGAAGTACTCGCCGTATCTGGTTGTCGATCACAAGCCGCAATGACGGGGGACATTCTTCACAAACCTTCCCCCTCCGGGGGAAGGTTGTTCCTGGGGCCGTTGTGATTCCGTTCCTCGTCCATAGGCTCTTGCCGGGCGTCGATGCCGTGGCCCGCGCGCTGGCGGTGCTGGCCATGGTGCAGATCGTGGCGCTGATCGTGGTCATGCTGTGGGAAGTCGTTGCGCGCTACGGCTTCAACAGCCCGACGCTGTGGGCCAACGACATCTCCTACATGACCAACGGCACGCTCTTCCTGCTGGGCGCGGCGTGGACGCTGCGGCGCAACCAGCACATCCGCATCGATTTCCTCTCGACACGCCTGCCGGTGAAGGCGCAGCACGCCATCAATCTGCTGTTCTATCTGCTGCTGTTCCTGCCGCTGGTGTGGCTGATCGCTGACGCCGCCATCAGCAAGGCGTGGAAGGCCTGGACCCAGGGCGAGCTCGAGCAGATGAGCGCGTGGGAGCCGCATATCTGGCCGTTCCTCGCGGGCATTGCCATCGGCGTGGTTTCGCTCGGCTTGCAGTGCGTGGCCGAAACGGCGCGCCACGCCATCGGGATCGCGCGGCCCGACGCGGTCTACGCGCCCGGCACGCATGACGGCCAGGCGACGGTGTAGCCGTGTCCACGACGCCCTGAACACCCTCTTGCGGCCCGCACCGGTATGATCCCCATCCTGATGTTCGTGATGCTGTTCGTGCTGGTGTTCGCGGGCATCCCGATTTCGTTCTCCCTGCTGGCGACGGCCTTCGTGTTCGGTCTGCCGCTGTTCGGGGAGCAGGTGGTCGGGATCCAGCTCTACGGCATGGTGCAGCAGACGGCGACGCAGTACCTGCTGTCGGCCGTGCCGCCCTTCGTGCTGATGGGATGTATCCTCGAGCGCTCCGGCATCGCCGAACGCCTGTTTCAGGTGATGCAGCTCTGGCTGGGGCGCATGCCGGGCGGCCTTGCGCTGGCCACCATCACCATGGGCGCGATCTTCGCCGCCTCGACCGGCATTGTCGGCGCCGTCGAGGTGGTGATCGGCGTCATGACCATTCCCGTGATGCTCCAGTACGGTTACAGCCGCAGCCTGATCGCGGGGACCATCTGTGCCGGCGGGTCGCTGGGCACCATGATCCCGCCATCGCTGGTGGCCGTGATCTACGCCTCCATCGCCAACATGTCGGTCGGCAAGCTCTATGCGGCCATGCTGCTGCCCGGCATCCTGATGGTCGGGCTGTTCCTGCTCTATATCGTCGGCCGCTGCCTGCTTTTGCCCAGGGACGGGCCGCGCGTGCCGCACGAGCAGATGCGTATGCCGATCGGCGAAAAGCTGCTGGTGACGGTGACCGGGCTGGTGCCGGCGCTGCTGCTGATCGCCGCCGTGCTGGGCACCGTGATGTTCGGCATCGCCTCGCCCACCGAAGCCGCCTCCGTCGGGGCCTTTGCGGCGCTGATCCTGACGGCACTCTACCGGCGCCTGAGCTGGAGCGTCGCGCGAGATGCGCTGGAACGCACGCTGCTGATCAATTGCATGATCCTGCTGATCGTGCTCGGCGGCACGATGTTCGCGTCGGTATTCCGCCTGCATGGCGGCGAGCAGCTCGTGCAGGGCATGGTCGCCGGCCTGAAGCTGCCGCCCGCCGCGGTGATCCTGATCTGCATGGCGATCGTCTTTGCCGCCGGCTTCATCCTCGACTGGGTCTCGACCGTGCTGATCTGCCTGCCGATCTTCCTGCCCATTCTGACAGCCCTGAAGATCGATCCGATCTGGTTCGCCACCCTGATGGTGATCGTGATCCAGACCTCCTACCTCACGCCGCCCATGGCACCCTCGATCTTCTATCTCAGGTCGATCGCCCCCAAGGAGATCACGTACCGCGACATGTATGCCGGCGTGACGCCGTTCGTGATCATGCAGATCGTCACGCTGCTGGCCGTCGTCCTCTTCCCCGCGCTGGCGACGTACCTGCCCGCCCAATTCACGGGGTTCTAACGTCGGTTCCGCAAGTAGCCCTCGTCATCCCGAGCGCAGCGAGGGATCTCCCGAGAATGAAGCGCCGTGTTCCGATCTCAAACTGCCACGCATCATTCCTCGCCGGGAGCGCGCCACTCCAGTGGCGCACGCCGCCGGCGCCACTGGAGTGGCGCGCTCCCGGCGGGGGAGGGCGTTTGAGAAATGCGGGCCAGCTACAGAGACGCCGATGGATCGGCCGGTTGGCTGGCGCCGCGCGCCATCTGGCGCAGGGCGGCGCGGGAGATTTTGCCGACGGGCGTGGTCGGCATGGCCTCGATCACGTGCACCCGGCGGGGCTTCTTGTAGTCGGCGAGCTGGTCCCGGCACAGGCCGAGGAGTTCGTCGATGTCCACCTGCATGCCCGGGCGGGCCACGACATAGGCGACGACGATCTCGCCCCATTTTTCATCGGGCGCGCCCACGACAGCGGCCTGCGCGACCGCGGGGTGGCGATGCAGGACGTCCTCGACCTCCTTCGGCCAGACGTTGAATCCGCCGGTGATCACGATGTCCTTCTTGCGGTCCACGAGGTGCAGCAGCCCGTCATCGGCCTCGCGCGCCATGTCGCCGGTGCGCAGCCATCCGTCGACCAGGGTTGCGGCCGTCTCCTCGGGCAGGTTCCAGTAGCCCGCCATGGTGTTGACGCTGCGCACCGCAATCTCGCCGGCCTGCCCGCGCGGTACCGGTAAGCCGGCATCGTCGATCAGCCGCACGTCCATCGTGGCGACGGGCCTGCCCACCGAGGACAGCCGCGGGCCGATATCGTTGGCGGCCTCGCTGTGCTCCTCCGGCCGCAGCAGGGTGGTGATGACCGGTGCTTCCGAGAGCGTGTAAACCTGCGCGAAGACCGGCCCGAACCGATCGAGCGCGCGGCGCAGCAGCGGCACCGGCATGGGCGCGGACGCGTACATGAACTGCCGCAGACGGATCGCGCCGGCGGCCGGGCCCGGCTCAGCCTCCAGCAGCATGTGGATCATGGTCGGCACCATGTAGACCCATGTGATCTCCTGGTCGGAAAAATCGCGCCATACCGCCGCCGGGTCGAACCGCTCGCGCAGCACCTGCACGGCGCCCTGCAGGTACCAGGCGGGCCACATGAAGTTCAGGCCGTGGCTGAGATGCCCCAGATGCAGGGCCACGTCATCATGGGGAATCGCCAGTTCGCGTACCACGTCGAGCACGATCGCCATGTAGCTGCGATGCGTATGCACGACGCCCTTCGGCCGGCCCGTGGTGCCGCCAGTATAGCGGATCAGCAGCAGATCGTCGTCGGCGTAGAATTCGGCGGCGACGGGTGGCACCGGCGGACCCTCGACGATCGCTTGCCATGGCGTGCTGCCATCCACGGCCTCGCCGACGCAGATGATCGTGCGCAACGACGGCACCTCGTTGCGCCGCGCCAGTATCCTGCGGCAATAGTCAGGCGTGGCGACCAGCACCGTCGGCGCGCAATCCCGCAGGGCGTAGAGCACCTCGTCGGCGGCGAAGCGGATATTGAGCGGCACCTTCACCAGCCCTCGTCGCAACAGCGCCAGCTCGGCAACGATGAAGGGGATGCCGTTGGGCAGGATGATGGCGGCTCGGTCTGCCTTGCGCACGCGTGGCGCGCCGTTGGCCGGTGCAGCCAGCCAGGCCGCCAGCCGGCTGGCCTGCATCTCGGCCGCACCGTAGGTGATGGCGCCCTCATCATCGCGCAGGGCGATCCGCTCCGGATGGACCTTGGCGGCACGACGCAGCAGATGGTCGATGCCGACCCCGGGCGGTGTCCGGTATCCAGGCGCTGTCATGGCCGCTTCCGCCGTTTCACACCCGCGGTTGGCGTCACGGGCCGGCGCCCGTCGCCGAAGAACTGCACCATGCCCGCCCGCGCCTCGGCCGAGTCGTTGACCAGGGATGCGAAAGCGCGTTCCAGGCGCATGCCGACCTCAAGCGGCGCCATCACGCCGCAGCGGATCGCCTCCATGGTGTAGCGGATCGCCACGGGGCCGCGCGCCGCGATGCGCCGGGCCAGATCGAGCGCGTGTGGCAGCAGCTCCGCGGGCTTGCAGACGTGGTTGACGAATCCCAGCCGTAACGCCGTGGCGGCATCGATCGGCGTGCCCAGCAGCAGGTGCTCGTAGGCCACGCCCAGCGGCAGCAGCCGCGGCAGGCGCTGTGTGCCGCCGCCGCCCGGCAGGTGGTCCAGCGCGATCTCGGTCTGCGCGAAGCGGGCATCCTCGGAACACACCCGGATATGGCAGGCCATCGCGAGCTCCGTTCCACCGCCGAAGGCGGCACCCTGCACGGCGGCGATCACCGGCTTCAGCGACCGCTCGATCACCTCGAGATTCTCCTGCCATGCGGTCATGGCCGCGTCGGTCTGCAAGGTGCCCATGGCGAGCATCTCCTGCATGTCGCCGCCGGCCGAAAAATGCGGCCCCGCGCCCGCAATCAGAACGACGCGCAATTTGTCGTCGCGCTGGATGCGCCTGACATGATCGCCCAGCTCCCACATCATGGCCGTCGTGATGGCGTTGCGCTTCGCCGGCCGGTTCAGCGTCAGCACGGCCACGGCGCCGCGGTCTTCGCGTACGATCGAACGACTCGCCATCGCCTCGTCCCCCGCTATGGTGGCAGCCTAGGCTGCTCGCCGAGCGGACTGCAATCGGGAGACACACATGGCAGGGCCAGCGTATCGGGTCGCCATCGTGACGGGCGCCAGCCGGGGCATCGGCGCGGCGCTGGTGCGTGCCCTCTGTCAGCGCGGGCTTCAGGTGCATGCCATCGCACGGTCGGCTGAGGCGCTCGATGCGCTGGCGCAGGAGACGGGCTGCGTGGCGCATGTGCTTGATATCTGTGACCGGGCGGCGGTGGCGGCGGCCTTGCGCGATCTTTCGGCCGACGTGCTGGTCAACAATGCTGCGGCAACGGCCCGCGGCACGCCCTCATTCGAGACCTCAGCCGGCGACATGGACGCGCTGTTGCGTGTCAATCTGGCTGGCGTCGTGAACTGCCTCGCCGCGGTTGTGCCCGGCATGAAGGCGCGCCGCCGCGGGCACATCATCAATCTCGGATCGATCGCCGGCCACCATGCGATGCCCGGCATGCCCGCCTATGGCCTGACCAAGGCGGCGATCCACAATCTCAGCCAGACGTTGCGGCTCGACCTGCACGGCGCGGGCATCCGGGTCACCGAGATCGTTCCCGGGCGGGTGGAGACGGGCATCCACCTGTCGCTGATGGCCGATCGCGAGGCGGCGCGCCGCAGCTTCTATGAGGGTTACGCCTCGCTGCAGCCCGAGGACATCGTGGCGGCCATCCTGTTCGCGCTCGATGCGCCGCAACGCATGGACGTAACGCTGATGGAGATCATGCCCACGGACCAGGTCTATGGTGGCAGCGCCTTCGCCAAAAGCACGTAGCGCTTCAGGCGACGAATTCGAGCAGCGCGCCGCAGGCGTCGGCCGGGCCCACCACCGTGCGGCCCTCGATCTCCCGCCAGGGTACATTGCCGTGGGTGAGGGCCGCGCGTGCCTTGCCGAGGCCGGCGACGCGGATGGCAAGCCCGATCAGCCGGTCATGGCCGGTGTCGATCGGTAGCCCGGGATAGCGCGCGCCCAGCGACGCCGGCGCCAGCAGCTCCACATCGGCGGTGCCGGTCCTGACCCTGGCGCCGCCATGCACCAGCTCGATGGCATCGCGGCCGAAGAGCTGCGCCCAGCGTGCCGCCATGGCTTCCGGCTCGGCGCAGGCCACGATCACGGACGCCAGGGCCTGTGCGCCGTTGGCGTGAGTCATCAGCTCGGGCAGCCACACCGCCTCGCGTGTGAGATGGCCGCAGACGAAGAGGTGCATGCCCGGCAGCAGGTCCTGCGGCAGGTTGGTGACGCGGAACGCCGCTTCCGCCTTGCCGCCGCCTGGCAGGTCGACCGGCCGCGAGAAGGCCACCACGTCGCTTGCCGCAATGCCCATGGCCCTGACTTCGGCGCAGGCCTTGTCTGCATCATCGGTCTGCAGGGCAACAGCGGAGAGGCCCTGGCCGCGTTCGATCTCATCGCGCCAGCGCTGATTGTGCTCCGTGGGACTGATGATGCCCAGCAGCTCGAAATAGTCGTGCTGCAGCATGATGGTGTGGTTGGCGCTGCCCATATGGGCGCTGTGATAGCCGCGCGGCGAGAGCGTAAACCCCAGGCGCCGGTATCGGTCGGCGGCGCCATCGAGATTGCGGACCAGGATCACGCAGTGATCGACGCCGGTCAGGTGCTGGGCCATGGCGGCCTCCGTGGCTGTGCGGGCACCGTCGCCCGGGAGGTCCGGCCACAATAAGGCCCGATACCGCCGAGGCAAGGTTCGCCGCCCGCAAATTGGTCTGCCGCCGCTGCCCGTATTGGCCCTTGCGCCAGACCAATCCGGTCTGGCATCAGAGCCCTTGTCGATAGTGGAGGAAGCCCGTGCCGACGATCCGGACCGTGTGCGCGCACGATTGTCCCGACATGTGCTCGCTGCTGGTGAAGGTCGAGAATGGCCGGATCATGCGCATCAGCGGCGATCCCGACCAGCCGTTCACGGCGGGCTTCGCCTGCTCCAAGGTGAACCGCGACGGCGAGCTCGTCCACTCGCCGGAGCGCATCCGCACGCCAATGCGCCGCACCGGCGCCAAGGGCGAGGCGAAGTTCGCACCGATCACCTGGGATGAAGCGCTGGACGAGATCGTGGACCGCTGGCGGGCGATCATCGCCGGGTCGGGGCCGCTCGCGATCCTCGGTTACGCCTATAGCGCCCACCAGGGGCTGATGAACCGCGGCCTGGTCAATGGCCTGTTCCACGCGCTGGGCACCAGCCGGCTTCAGGCCGGCACCGTGTGCGATACGTGCTGCGAGGAGGCATGGAACGCCACGGTGGGTCCGACCGGCGGCGCTGATCCCGAGTCGGTGGTCGATTCGGATCTCGTGATTTCGTGGGGCGCCGATCTGATGGCGACCAACGTGCATTTCTGGGCCAAGCTCGAGACGGTACGCAAGCGCGGGGTGCCGCTGGTGGTCATCGATCCGCGCCGCAGCCGCACGGCACGGCAGGCCGACTGGCACCTGCCGGTGCGCATCGGCACCGACGCGGCGCTGGCGCTGGGAATCATGCACATCCTCGTTCGCGACGGGCTGTGCGACCGCGACTACATCGCGAGCCATACCGTCGGCTTCGACCGGCTGGAGCGCGACGTGCTGCCGCGCTTTGCGCCCACGCGCGTGGCGGAGATCACCGGGCTGGACGTGGCCGACGTCGAGCGGCTGGCGGGACTCTATGGTCGCGCGAAAGCGCCCTTCATCCGGCTGGGCGAAGGCATGACGCGTCTCGCGCATGGTGGGCAGGCGCTGCGCGCGGTGGCGCTGCTGCCCGGTGTCACGGGCGCCTATGGCAGGCAGGGCGGCGGGGCGATGCTGATGACCGCTGCGGGTTGCGACATCGACTACAACGTGGTGCGCAAGCCCTCCGGTCCGGCCAGCACCCGGCTGGTGAATCACCTCAGGCTGGGCGAAGCGCTGCTGACCATGAAGGACCCACCGCTGCGTGCCATCTTCATTTCCGCCAACAACCCCGCCGTGACCTGCCCCGAGGCCGGCAAGGTGCGCCGGGGCCTGATGCGCGACGACCTCTTTACGGTCGTGCACGACCCCTTCATGTCAATCACGGCGCGCTACGCCGACATCGTGCTGCCGGCGGCGACCTATCTGGAGACCGAGGATTTCTACCGCGCCTATGGTGCGTACTACATGCAGTACGGCCATCGCGCCGTCGAACCGCAGGGCGAGGCCTGGTCCAACCTGAAGCTGGCGCAGGCGCTGGCGCAGAGGTTGGGATTGAACGACCCGGTGTTCAGCCAGTCCCAGCCGGAAATCCTGGAGGCGATGTTCAGGGGTGCGCGCGGGCCCGCGGCCAGCGTCGATCCGAAACGCCTGCCCGAAGCGGGCCCGGTGAATATCGCGCCGAAAGGCGGGCAGCGGTTCCGCACGCCTTCGGGCAAGCTGGAGTTCTATTCGGAGGTGTTGGCGCAGCAGGGTGCGCCGCCCATGCCGGATTGGCAGCCCGATCCCGAGGAGCAGCGCGAGGCGGGCCGCTGGCCACTGCGGCTGCTGACGGCGCCCGGCTATTTCCAGAGCCACACGGCGTTCTCGGGCGTCTCGTTCCTGCGCAAGCGCGAAGGCGAACCCTTCTGCGTGCTGCATCCCGATGATGCGCGCGCCCGCGGGCTGGCAGATGGCCAGAAGGTGCGGCTGTTCAACGATCGCGCCGAGGTCGGCCTGGTGGTGCGCGTGCGCGATGAAGTGCAGCCCGGCGTGGTGTTGGTACCCGGCCAGCGGCCCGACACCGAGGCCGTGTCGGGGACGGTCAACATGCTCTGCTCCGACCGCTACACCGACATCGGCGAAGGCGCCACCTACCAAAGCACCTTCCTCGACGTGCAGGCGTGGGAGAAATAGCTCATGGCCTTCCCCCGGAGGGGGAAGGTGCCCGAAGGGCGGAAGGGGGATGTCTCAACCCGCTCGGCGCCGTGCTTGTGGAGGCATCCCCCTTCCGGCGCTGGCGCGCCACCTTCCCCCTCCGGGGGAAGGGCTATGAAGAGCCGATCCTTTCGCGTTTGAGGTGGATGCCGGCTTTTTCGCGGTCGAACGTGTCGGGGGTGACGCCTTCGCTGCGCAGCAGGTGCTTCTGCACTTTCTGGGTGGGCGTTCTGGGCAGCTCGGGCACGATGCGCACGTAGCGCGGCACCATGAAATGCGCCATGCGCGGGATCAGGAAGCGGATCAGCCCGGCCGGATCGAGCGTCGCGCCCTCGGCCAGCGATACCGCCACCAGCACCTCGTCCTCCGAGACGTCGCTGGCCACGGCGACCGCCGCGGCTTCCCGCACGGCCGGATGGGCGCACACCTCGGCCTCGACCTCGAACGAGGAGATATTCTCGCCGCGCCGGCGGATGGCGTCCTTCATGCGATCGACGAAGTAATAGTCGCCATTGGCATCGACGCGGAAGGCATCGCCAGTGTGGAACCAGCCGTTGCGCCAGGCGCGCGCCGTGGCCTCGGGATTCTTGTGGTAGCCGTGGTTCATCGCCCAGGGCGTGTCGGTGCGCACGATCAGCTCGCCCGTTTCGCCCGGCGCCACCTCGCAGTCATTCTCGTCGACGATGCGCAACTCGACACCCTCGCGGGCGCGGCCGCAACTGCCGATCGCCGGCGGATTGCGCCCCGACACGATCGGTGTCGAAACCTCGGTCATGTTGAACACGGTATAGATGTCGCAGCCGAAGCGCGCGCTGAACGCCGCCGTGTCCTCGCTCAGCGCCACCATGATCGCGGTACGCAGCGTGTGATCGCGGTCATCGGGCGACGGCGGCTGCTTCATCAGGAAGGGCGCCATCACGCCCAGCAGCACCGCCGTGGTGGTACCTGTTTCACGCACCACGCGCCAGAAAGAGCCGGTGTCGAAGGCATCGACGATCGCCACCGAGCCGCCCTTGATCAGCATGGCATAAACCGGCCCGGTGCCGCCGACATGGAACAGCGGCAGGTTCACCATGCAGCGGTCCTCGGCCGTGGCGTAATGGAAGGACGCCTCGGCCGAGGCATGGATCTGCACGTAGGACGACAGCACGCCCTTGGACGGTCCGGTCGTGCCCGAGGTGTAGATGATGGTTTGGGTGTCCCATGGCGCGATCGGCCGGTCGGGCGGCGGCAGGTCCGTTTCGGCTGGTGCGAGCACACCGGCCGGATGCAGCGTCATGCCGTCAACGGCAGTTGCATCGCCGCCCAGCACGACGGCGGCACGCAGGGCCGCGCGGTCAATATCGGCCAGCCGTCCGACAAGCTGGGCATGCACCACGATCAGGCGCGCATCGGAGTTGGCCACCACATGCTCCAGCAGCCGGCCTCTGTAAGCGAGGTTGATCGGCACGCAGACCGCGCCCAGCATGTTGAGCCCGAACCAGACGCGGATCGCATCGGGGCCGTTGGGCAGCCACGACAGCACGTGTTCGCCCTGCTGTACGCCCAGCCCGCGCAGCCCGACGGCGGTGCGCCGCGCGATCGCCAGTGTCTCGCGATAAGTCCACTGCGTGCCGTCGGCGTAGCGCACGAACACCTTGTCGGGCGTCCCGGCCGCGCGCCGCTCCAGCAACGGCCGCAGCACGCAATCCTCCGGCGCGGGAATGCGCGGATCATGCCACGTCCCGGACATCACGATCTCTCCGGTATCTCTTCTTGTTCCTTCCCCCGGAGGGGGAAGGTGGCGCGCCAGCGCCGGAAGGGGGATGCCTCAACAAATACGGTGTCAAAGGCGAGACACCGAACCTGTTGCACCATCCCCCTTCCGCCCTTCGGGCACCTTCCCCCTCCGGGGGAAGGTAGTTCATGGCCGCATGCAAATGTCCTCGCCATCTCTGCGCTCACATCGGCTCTATGATCCTCTTGCGGGTCGTGCGCGGCGGCGGGGGCGGGAGGCTGGCCAGTGTGTTCAGCAGGACGTCGCGCGTGTCGGCGGGGTCGATCACGTCGTCGTAGAGAAAGCGCGCCGCCGTCTCGATCGCCGTGTTGCGCTGCTTCAGCTCGTCCGTCAGCCGCCGGTGCAGGGCCGCGCGCTCCTCGGGATCCGCCACCGCATCGAGCTCGCGGCGATAGATGATGTTGACGGCGCCCTCCAGCCCCATGCCGCCGAACGCCGCGGTGGGCCACGCCAGCAGGATCGCGGGCTCCAGCGGCTGCGATCCCATGATGTAATAGCCAAGACCATACGCCTTGCGCAGCACCACCGTCATGACCGGCACGGTGGCGTTGGCCAGCGCCGTCAGCACCCGCGCGCTGCGCCGCACCAGCCCCGTCTTCTCGACGTCAGGTCCCACCATCAGGCCGGGCGTGTCGCACAGCAGCAGCATCGGAATGTCGAAGGCATCGCAGATCTGGATGAAGCGCGCCGCCTTCTCCGAGGCCGGGCTGTCGATGGCACCGGCGAGGAACATCGGCTGGTTGGCGACGACGCCCACCGGCCGCCCGCCGATGCGGATCAGCGACGTCACGATCGCGCGGCCGAAGGCGGGCTTCAGCTCCAGCACGCTGCCGACATCGGCGATCAGCTCGATCGCCTTGCGCACGTTGTAGGCGCGCCGGGGGTTGTCCGGCACCACCTCGCGCAGCAGCCGCGTATCGGGCGCTGTGCCCGCCGGGCCGGGGCCGTTGAAATAGCCGAGATACTTTTTCGCCGCCGCGATCGCCTCGGCTTCGTCCTCGACCAGCACGTCGATCACGCCCGACTCCGCATGCACCGACGCCGGGCCGATCTCCTCCGGCGTCAGCTTCACGCCCAGCGCGGCTTCGACCAGCGGCGGGCCCGCCATGCCCATCGACGAGTCCTTGGTGGCGATCAGAACGTCGCACATGCCGGCGAGGTTTGCGTGTCCGGCGAAGGCGCGGCCCGGCAGGATACCGACGGTCGGCACCAGCCCCGAGAGACGCGCGAAGACCACGAAAGTCGGCGTCGAGCCGCGGCCTTCCACCTTCATGTCGTGCGGCCGTGCGCCGCCGCCGTCTAGCCAGCACACCACCGGCAGCCGGTGCTTCTCGGCATGCGCGAACATGCGGCTGGTCTTGGCATGATTGATGGCGCTCTGCGTGCCGGCATAGACGGTGTAATCGTAGACCACGAGATCGACCGGCCGTCCCTCGATGCGGCCCGTGCCCATCACCACGCCGTCGGCGGCGCCTTCCATGTCGGCGACGGCGGGCCGCGCCAGCCCGCCATACTCGACGAAGGAATCGGCATCGAGCAGGGCTCCCAGCGCCTCGCGCGCTGTCCAGCGTCCGCGCCTGCGCTGTTGCGCCACGGCCTGCGGGCGGGCCGCGTCCAGACGTGCCGCGCGTGCCTGCAGCAGGGCCTCCAGATCAGCGCGCGGCGGCTTGGCGGGATGATGGTCGGGCATGCGGTGCTCGTGGGATATGAACCGCCGTTCATTCAGCGGACGCGCCTGTGGCCTGTCAAGCTGCCCAGCCGCATGACGGAAAGCGCTCTTGCGAGTCGCTAGGCACGCCCTGTCATCTGCGCCATCGTAGGTATCGACAGGCAGTGCAGGGCAGAAGCATGAACTTCGATTTTTCCGACGACCAGAAGATGCTGAAAGAGCAGGTGCGCAAGTTCCTGGCCGACAAGTGTCCGATGAAGGTGGTGCGCCGCGTGCTGGACGGCGAGGAGACGCACGCGGCCGAGGTGTGGCAGGGCCTGGCCGATATGGGTCTGATGGGCACGGCGATTCCCGAAGCCTATGGCGGGCTGGGACTGGGCCCGCTGGAGCTGTGCGTGATCGCCGAGGAGCTGGGCCGCGCCTGCGCGCCGGTGCCGTTCTCCTCGTCGGTCTATCTCGCCAGCGAGGCGATCCGGCGCTGGGGCAGCGAGGCGCAGAAGAAGGCCTGGCTGCCGAAGCTGGCGCGCGGGGAAGCGATCGGCACGCTGGCCACCGCAGAGGGCCCGCAACCGCCATCGCCGCGCACGGTGCGTGCAGCGCTCACCGATGGCCGCCTCACGGGCAGCAAGCTGCCGGTGGCGGACGGAGAGGCGGCGCATGTTGCGGTCGTTGTGGTGAACACCGGCGGCTCGGGTCAGCGCGCGCTGTCGCTGGCGCTGGTCGATCTCTCGGCCGAAGGCGTGAGCCGCACCCGTGTGGCCACCGTCGATCCCGCGCGCAAGCACGCCCGGCTCGATTTCAGCAATGCGCCCGCCGAGCTGCTGGGCGGCAAGGGCAAGGGCTGGCAGCTTCTGAACGAACTCTACGATGGCGCGGCGGTGCTGTTCGCCTTCGAGCAGATCGGCGGCGCTGAAGCCGCGATGTGGATGGGGCGCGACTATGCGCTGCAGCGCCAGGCGTTCGGCCGGGTCATCGGCTCGTACCAGGCCATCAAGCACAAGCTGGCGGATGTCTATGTGAAGACCGAGCTGGCGCGCTCCAACGCCTATTACGGCGCGATGATGTATGCCGAGAATGGCGCGGACCTGCCCATCGCTGCAGCGGCGGCCCGCGTTGCCGCGACCGACGCCTACGATTTCGCCGCGAAAGAGAACATCCAGACGCATGGCGGCATTGGCTTCACCTGGGAGGCCGACACGCAATTCCACTATCGCCGCTCGCGGCTGCTGGCGCTGGCCATCGGCGGCCCGACCGCGTGGAAAGACAAGCTGGTGACGCGGCTGGAACGCAAGAACGCGGCGTAAGGAGAAAGCATCATGGATTTCAACGACACCCCCGAGGAAGCCGCCTTCCGTCAGCAGGTGCGGAGCTGGCTCGATGCCAACGCCGCGCGCAAGAGCGACGACAAGACCAGCATCCGCGCCCGCGTCGATGATGTGGAGCTGCTGAAGCGCGCCAAAGCCTGGCAGGCGAAGAAGGCCGAAGCCGGCTACGCCCGCATCACCTGGCCGAAAGAATATGGCGGGCTGGGCGGCACGCCGATCCAGCAGGTGATCTACAGCCAGGAGGAGTCGAACTACCTGGTGCCGCTGGGCTTTTTCGACATCGGGCTGGGCATGTGCATTCCCACCATGATGGCCTACGCCACGCCCGACCACTTGCAGCGCTACGTCAAACCGGCGCTGCATGGCGAGGAGATCTGGTGCCAGCTCTTCTCCGAGCCGGCGGCCGGCTCCGACGTCGCCGGCATCCGCACGCGCGCCGAGCGCGATGGCGATGACTGGGTGATCAACGGCCAGAAGGTCTGGACCTCGGGCGCGCATTACAGCGACTACGGCATCATCATCACCCGCACCGACCCTGATGTGCCCAAGCACCAGGGCCTCACCATGTTCTTTCTCAGCATGAAAGCGCCGGGCGTCGAGGTGCGGCCGATCAAACAGATCTCCGGCGGCGCCAACTTCAACGAGGTGTTCTTCACCAACGTGCGCGTGCCCGACAGCCAGCGGCTGGGCAAGGTCGGCGACGGCTGGAAGGTAGCGCTCACCACGCTGATGAATGAGCGGCTGGCGGTGGGCACGCCGGCCGGCGGGCTGGACGTCGACGAGCTGCTGGAGCTGGCGCGCGATACCGAGCTGGAGGACGGCCCGGCGATCCGCAATGCCAGCGTGCGCAGCAAGATCGCCGAGTGGTACGTGCAGTCGCAGGGCCTGAAATACACCAAGTTCCGTACGCTGACCTCGCTGTCCAAGGGTCAGACGCCGGGGCCGGAATCCTCGATCGCCAAGATCGTGGCCGCGCCCAAGATGCAGGATCTTGGTGCATTTGGCATGGAGCTGATGGGCCCGGCCGGGATCATGACGAAGGACGTGCCCGGCGCCGGCGGCTTTCAGCAGCAATGGATCGGCGGCGCCGGCTTCCGCATTGCCGGCGGCACCGACGAGATCCTGCGCAACATCGTCGCCGAACGCGTGCTCGGCCTTCCCCAGGAGATCCGCGTCGACAAGGACGTCCCCTTCAGCCAGCTCGGGAAGAAATGATCGCCTCGCCCCTCGTGCGGGGCAGGGCATTCGCATACCTGATTGCCCGGCTGGCTCCGCTGTAGAAATCGTCTGCTTTCTGCCTTCTCCCCGCGAAGGCGGGGAGAAGGTGCCCGAAGGGCGGATGAGGGGCTTTTTGGGCAAGCCAACGGTCTGTGAGCTCCATGTTCCCACCATCGCTGAGTTCCGTGTTTGCTGCGGCGCCGCGAAGCCCCTCATCCGGCGCCGGGTAATCAGGTTCGCATATGGCTCAAAACAACCTTCCCCCGGCGGGAGAAGGTCAAAGAAGCGTGCCTACGCAAGGCCGTATGCAAATGCTCGTCGTGCGGCGGAGGAAGGGTTCCGCATCAGGGCTCGACCACCAGCTTGAATGTCATGCAGGGGTGCAGCGCGCATTCGATGACCGCCGGTACCGGCCCTGGCGAAGGTGTGGCTGCTGCTCGCGCCGGGGCGCATCGACTTCAGGTCGAACGCGAACCCCGCCTTATCACGCGGGAGATCTCTCGCTGGCGCTCGGGATGACGGAAGGTGTTCCGCGACACTGCATCCGCTTGGGCTCGTCACGCCAACAACAGCCACGCGCCGGCGGCGACCAGCGCGGCGGTCCACAGGATATCGATGTTGATCCAGGCGCGTTTCAGGATCTCGAGCCCGACCCATTCATAGACCGTGACCGCGATCACGGCGGTCGTCCCCAGCAACGCCAGCGTGTGCAGCCCGACGCCGAGCAACGCCGGCAGGAACGGATCGCTGTCCGCCACCGCGCCGGCCGGGAAGCAGAGCGGCATCAGAGCAGGCCACAGCATCAGGCCGGCGCCATGCGCGGTTGCCATGAGAAAGGACCACAGACCCAAACCGGCAAGCCCTGTCGTCATGCCGACGCGCACGCGGTGACGAGATCGGTAGAACCAGTGCCAGAACGCCCAGCCGATCAGCACGATTGCCGCGGCGATGCGTACGGCGCGCGCATCGACCGTCAAGCCGGCCCAGACGAAGGCGGCGGCCACCAGCGCCACCGACAGCGCATGTCCCAGCGCGATCGGCAACAGCGCCAGCCAGACGACGCGGCGCTGGCCGCGATGCAGGCCCAATCCCACCGCGAACAGCCAGCCCATGGCGGGGTTCACGCCATGGAACGCCCCAAACCCGGCGATTGCCAGCCACGACCAAGTGTCGGTCATGGCTATGACCCTCCCTCTCCCGCCAGCGGGAGGCGGAGTCAAGGATAGCAGTAGGAGTCCGACGAGCAGTCGCCGCCTTCCAGCCGCACCTGGTGCGGGCGGTGGGATTTGGGCCACCTGACGAAGAACTTCGGATCGAAGGCGATGCCGCCATTGGGCGAGGCATCGAGCTTCACCATCCAGCCCTCGATGCCGTCGGGATAGAACTGCGGGTCGATGGCGCCGTAGAGCGAGTTGGTGAAGTAGATGCGCCGCCCGTCGCGGCTGATCTCGACCATCTGTGGGCCGCCATCGAGCGGGCCGCTGCCCGACGGATGCGCCGCGCGCGAGACGATGCCGCCGATGCGCACCTTTCCGGTGAGCTTCGGGTTGAACGGATCGGAGACGTCGTATTGCTGCAGGTCACCCGTACCCCAGCAGGCGACATACAGAAAGCGGTCGTCCATCGACAGATCGATGTCGGTGACCAGCGGCGGGCAGGCCTTGAAGCCCTTCAGCACCGGCGGCAGCTGGTCCTCGTTCGCCGGCTCGGCCGGGATCTCGATGATCTTCTTCACGGCCCACTTGTCGCCATCGCGGTACCAGGTCCAGATCGACGACGACAGGTTCTCCAGGCTGATGACGCAGTTGACGAAGCCATGCGCCTTGGTGGGGTCATGTGCCGGGCGCAGCTCGAAAACCAGCTGGTACTTGTCACCGAAATCGATGGTCTGCACGTGCTTGCGCCTGTGCAGATCCCAGAAGTGCAGCCGCCGCCCGTACTTCGCGCCCAGCAGCACCTCGGGGATCAGACCGTTCTCGAAGGTGTCGGGCGTGCCCCACTCGCTGGTCACCATGGTGTCGTGGCCGAGATGCCACCAGGCATCGTAAGCGAAATGCTGCGGGCCGCGATCCATCTCCCATTGGCCGCGCACGTCGAAGCTATCGTGGTCCATCAGGAAGATGCCGCCTGGCCCCTTGCCTTCGCGGTTGCCGAGCGCGGCGACATAGATGCCTTCGGGTCCGCAATGCACGGTGTGCGGCCGCGTATAGCCGGCGCGCTCCGCGACTTCGGCCGGCTCGATCACTTTGACGATGGACGGCTGCCGCGGGTTCGGTTTGGTATCGAGGATGTGGATGCGCGAGGATCGCAGGCCGGGCACCACGAGATAGCGCCGTTCGACATGCGGATGCGGGGCGTTCGGGCACAGGCACGACGAGCAGGCGTTCCAGCCGAAATGGTGTAGCTCGTCGCCGGCATTGGGCATCGCCGTCGTGCCGACGATCCGGCTGTAGCTCGTCGATGCGGGATCAACGTCGACGACGGCGATCGCGTCGGGCTGCTTGCGCTCGGGGTCGAAGGCCGCGACATAGGCCAGGGTTTCGGGCGCAGCCTTCATCGCCATTCGCGGCGAGGGATAGAAGCTGGGATCGGGTGTCCAGGTTGCCATGTCGAACTCCTCCGCCGAGCGGGGTTCAGAAACGTGGATCGTCAGTCGAAAGTCGGGCCCTGGCGCGCGGACCCCGTTCGGCCGGGACGATGCACGTCAGGGAGCCAAGGACGAGGGGCCGCAATCCGGGCTGTGCGCTCCCAGCCGACGCCGGCCGCGCTGCTTGCCGCTGGCGTCTGCCGGGCCGGCATGGCCCAACTCCCCTCACGGTTGCGCCTCCTTGACAGTGCACCCAGTCCGGCCGAGGTCGCGCATTTTTTCTTTTTATGGCTTCGAAAGATTTTCTTGGCTTCGGTCGGGGATCGGCTTCCGGAGCAGCATGGCGCACCACCATCCCGAGCGCTCCGGGCATGCGAACACACGCGTCATCCCGAGCACAGCGAGGGACTGCGCGCAGCACATCGGTCGCAGGAGGCCGCTCGCTGCGCTCGGGATGACGGAGAACAGCACACCAGGCTTGCAATTTCCATAAGTCTATGGTACATCCATCGCATCCCTTTGGAAGCAAGGGCGATGGGGCAGATGCGCGGGCAGACGGCCGAGCGGCGTCCTGGCGACGCTGCCGCGGGATACGAGAAGGCGGAGTTGCCTGTTCTATCCTGTCTCAAGGTGTCTCCCTTCCCCCGGAGGGGGGAAGGTGCCCGAAGGGCGGAAGGGGGATGTCTCAACGCGCTCGGAGCCCCGTATTCAGACGCCGTGCTTGCCGCGGCATCCCCCTTCCGGCGCTGGCGCGCCACCTTCCCCCTCCGGGGGAAGGCCCACGAACGCGCAGGCCCAAATTCATGTGCCCCAATACTGCCGTACCTGCCTCGGAGTGTCTCCCCGCACCTGTCTCACAGTGTCTCCGTATCTGTCTCCGAGTGTCTCTCCGTACCTGTCTCAAAGTGTCTCCCTGGCCCGCCCGGGAACGCTCATCCGCGCAGCGTCTGCTCCAGCAGGTCGAGCGCGGCGGCGGCGAAGGCGCGCATGTTGGCGATCCGGTCGGTGCTGCCGGTCTCGATGGTGAGCGATTTCTCTGCCGGTCCGACGACGGCGATGCAGGCATGCCCCGCCGCATCGCCGTAGCGGTTGCCGGTCGGGCCGCTGGCGCCGGTCTCGGCCACGCCCCAGGTGGCGCCCAGCCGCGCGCGGATGGTGCGCGCCATCAGCAGCGCATAGGGCTCGGTTGCGGCGCGCAGGCCCTGGCGCGCCTCGGGCGGGATCGCCAGCAGCGCATCCCCGCCGGCGCGTGTGTAAACCACCGCGCCGCTGATGTAATAAGCGGAGGCGCCCGGCACCGACAGCAGTGCCGCCGACAACAGGCCGCCGATCGAGGATTCGCACACCGCAATCGTCTCATCGCGCGCCTTCAGCAGGGCGCCGATCCGTTCGGCCTGGGGCAGCAGGGTCTGCATCGTCTTTCTCCGTCAGGTCGCCGCGCGCAGGGCGTCGAGGTTCAGCGCCAGGCAGTCGCCCATCCAGATGGCGCGATCGCGGTGGTCGCCCAGCGCATCGCCGGTGTTGGGATGCGTGAACACCACCAGCTCGCCGCGGTTCAGCACCAGCCACGAAATGATTTCGGTGAACGCGGCCGGCGCGAAGGCGATCTGATAGCTCCACCGCGGATGCGGTCCGACGAGGCGCTCATGGAAGCGGCCCATCTCCATGCGGCCCGCAAAGCGCACCATGATCGCCTCGCGCAATCCGTGTGCCTGGTCGCGGCTCCCGGCATCGAAATAGACGTGCGCATGCCAGCTCTCGATGGCCGCGATGTCGGTCTGCTGCATGTGCTCTCCCTCCGCGCGTGTGAGAGGTAGCCGCTTTTGACACCCCCATGCAGCATGTTGGCGGCGTCATGTGAGGGGGAACCATCATGCGTCTTGCCAATGCCGCCAAGGTCGGACTGTGCCTGCTCCAGGCCGGTTGCGCCAGCCACCCGTCGTCGATCGACGCGCGCTATGTCAGCCCGCAGACCTACCAGTCGTGGAACTGCGAGCAACTCGTCGAGGAGCGCAACCGGCTGCATTCCGAAGTGCAGCGCGTCTCCGGTCTTCAGCGCGAGAACGCCAATGCCGATGCCGCGATGATGACCGTCGGCCTCATCCTGTTCTGGCCGGCCCTGTTCGGGCTTGCCGCCACGCGCGACCGCACGGACGAGCTGGGCCGGCTGAAGGGCGAGTACGACGCCGTCGACCAGTCGATGAAGGTGAGGCTCTGCGCGCCACCGCCACCGCCCGTGGCGCCGCCGGGCAACGTCACGACCGTGGCCGCGCCGCCGCCGGCACCCGCCAGCGCTCCACCGCAGTAGCGCGGGAGGCGTGATGGGCCGGTTGCTGCTCGTGCTGCTGGAGATCGCCCTTGGCATCCTTATCCTGACGATCCTGTGGGAGCTGTGACTCGCCATGCAAGCCAATGGCCTGATCCAGATCACCGCGGATGCGCTTGTCGAGCCTATCACCATCGCCGCACTCGCGCGCCGCCGGCGCGGCGATCCCCGGCGGCTGAAAGGCCAGCCGGTGTCGATCACGTTCGACTCTGACAGCAGGCTGCTGACGATTTGCGAGGCCGCCTATGGGCTCGCCGCCATGCCGTGCGGGCGACGAGGCACTGGCCCGGCCGCGTGCAGGTGAGCGGCGACGTGCTGCGGAAGGTGGCCGGCGCCTATGCCCCGGATGAGGTGCTCACGCTGGTCATGACGCGCGACGCGCTCTCCATCCTCAAGGGTGACAACTCGCGCATCAGCCTGAAACGGGTCGACGCCGGCGGCAGAGCCGGGGTCCCGATGCGGCCGATCCCGCCGAACCGCCGCCACAAGGGCCAATCGCCGTTCCGCCGGATCCGGTCGAGAAGCGCGTGGAGCTGAACGACACCTGGGCCTTCTCCGCCCGCGTGCCCGTGCCCCAACACCGCAAGCCGCGGCGGTAACCGATTTTTGTGAATGTTGCCGTTTACCGAACCACGTCGCTATACAGTGACGATGGCTCGTTTTGAGGTGAGTTGCCGCCGCACGAATGTCACAAGCTCGCTCACGGGGACGACACGGCCATGGTCCGACAACACCATTGCAAGCACAACCCCCGTCGCCAAGCCGATCCATGCTGGCCCAGCAATGGCGGCGCTCGAAACGAGAACGATACAACTCAGAATTCCGCCATGAGCTATTGCCTCGATCCAATCAAGGCGGCTTTGGCTGCCGCGAGCGTCCGTGTAGGATCGGGCGAGAACCACTAGGCAAACCAAAGCACCTATAGGACTACCCCCAGCTACCGCGGTCACGCCAAGACTTCCAGCCAGCCGCGCGAACCTCTCTTTGTCGTCCGTATTCCAGTCTAGCAAGAGGGCAAGGACCGGAATCGCGCTGCCGAACAATTCGAGTGCGTTGTAGTGCAATGCGTCGTTCAACCAGAGTCTGGGAATGCCTATTGACGCGGCAGTCTCCCCGAACGCCTGCGCGCTTTCCTTTGACAACGTGAGGATTGGCAGGCCGACCATTGACGTTAAATCGCTCGCAAGAGCTTTTACCATGCCAACGAAGTTTTCAGCATGGCTTCGATCCGGCAACGCATCACTGATGGCGCGCCACGCGCTAGGAAGCGTATGACCTTCAAGAAGTCGATGGATCTCTGGGTCAATGTAGCCAACGCCTCCCTTTAAACCGGCAGCAAAATCCCCATCCATGGCGCGGGTGTATACGTCTGTCAGGGTGTTCCACTGACTTCCCATCCAACGCTCGATATCCTTTGTCAGGAAGTCTTGCGCGATCAGCGTGTTTACCCACATCGCAGCATCCGCCGTCAAACCAGAGATCCACTTGCGGCGCGAACGGTATTGGTCCTTCAGCTCCTCCAGGATATTCGAGGCAAGTGAACGCCTCGGGGTCTGGATTTGTACCTCTTCAATCTGGTCAATGATCTGTATGCGCTGGTCTTGAGAAGAGATTACGTTTCCCTTGTCGAATTCCCGTGGCTTCCCGGGCGCAGGTGAGGGGGGACTTGCCGCGATAGCGAGTTCGGCGGCCGGACGTTCCGGTGATGTCCTGCTCGTCGTGCACTGAGTCAGGTAGCGGTGGTAGGCAATCTCGTGCTGAGTTCTTGGCCGTGTTTCCGCACGGCAGAAGCGAACGAAATGTCGCTGCGCTTCCGTGGTTGGTTGTCGCCTCCCGTGGTGCAGATCCTCATAGAACAACAGATATCGTTCGATCAGCGATCGGTCCCATGCCGTCAGTCGAACCACGCCGCTAGATGAACGAGCAGGCACCCTTTGAAACCTCGCTCAATTGAGTAGCACAGAAGTATGGCTGAAGTTCAGCATGCTGTGAATATTTAAACTGCAAGATGTTCGCCGGTTCAAGGGAGCATTGAGTACAGAAGAGAACAGGCTAACCCTCCGGCCCCAGCACATTTACTCCACCGCCGGTAACCGTGGCGGGGCCTCGCCCTCGCGGACGCCGGTGAGGGTTTGCAGGAAAGCGATCAGGTCCAGCCGCTGCGGCTCGTTGAGCGTCAGCGGCCCGATGGCGCGGCCGGGGCGGGCGACGCCGCCGGACTCGTAGTGCGCCACGACGTCATAGAGGCTGACCAGCGAGGCGTCGTGCATGTAGGGCGGCCGCAGCGCGACCGAGCGCAGCGTCGGGGTCTTGAACGCGAACAGCATGGCCGCGACATCCGTCACGTGCTTGCCGCGGCCGCGGTCGGTGGTGGGCAGGCCGATGTCGTGGAAGCTGTCGTCCGTGAAGCGCCAGCCGGCGTGGCACGTGGCGCAGCGGGCCTTCGTGTTGAACAGCACGAAGCCGCGCTTGGCCGAAGCGGAGATCGCGTCCTCGTCGCCCCAGATCCAGCGGTCGAAGGGAGCGACGCCCGGTTCCAGCGTGCGGGCATAAGCATCGATCGCCCGCGCGACGGCGTCGAGATCAATGGGCGCGCCAGGCAGGGCACCGGCGAACATCGCCACATATTCCGGGATGGTGCGCAGGCGCGCCATGATCGCTTCGGCTTCCGGGTCGGCACCGGGAATACCGGCCGACATCGCGCCGACGGTGAGCGACGCCCTGACATGCGCCCGCAGAGAGGACCGGGCGCCATCCCAGCCACCAGGCAGGTCGGCGGCGTAGCCGATGCCGATCAGCGGCTGCGACTTGCGCGGCGTCGGTGCGCCCGAATCGCTGCGGCTGCGTGCCTCGGTCGTGGCCCATCCCAGCCACGGCTGATGGCAGCTCACGCAGCTCGTGCGGCCCGAAGCGGAAAGGCGCGGGTCCCAGAACAGCAGCCGCCCCAGCTCGGCCAGCGGCGGATTGGCGATCGGCGCAGGCGGCGGGCGCTGGAAAGCGGCCTTGGCCGCCAGCATGTCGAAGGGCGCGGGCGGCTGCGTGCGTGCAGTGGAAACGAGGTGCAAGGCCAGCGCCACGCTGGCCGCCACCGCCGTCGCCAGCAGCACCGCCTGGTGCCACGGGCCGCCTCCTGTCACTTCGCGCTTCACCGCTTGCCCCGCCGTGTCCCTGTTTGGCTCGCGGGAAGCAACACGTGCTGCCTACTAAGCCGGCGCCGGTATCGTCGATACCGGCGCTGCGGCCCAATTGTTTCTTCTAATCGCCGCAATAAGGAGGGCTTGGAGGCGGCAGGCTTACGTGCGGCGCACGGCAGTGCCGGCCATGATGCCGCCGTCTATCACCAGCTCGGCGCCGGTCATGTAGCTGGACTGGTCGGAGGCGAGGAACAGCACGCCGTTGGCGATGTCCTGCGGTGTGCCGGCGCGGCCCAGCGGCGCGCCGATTTTCGCGAGCTCATGCGGATCGATGGGCGCGTTGCGGCCGCTGCCGGCGCTGAGCGGCAGCTTGGTCCAGATCGGCGTGTCGATGATGCCGGGATGTACGGAGTTCACGCGGATGCCATCGCCCGTGGCGGCGCATTCCATGGCGATCGACTTCGCGAACAGGCGTACCGCCCCCTTGGTGGCGGAATATCCGGCCAGAGTCGGCGAACCGCGCAGGCCGGCCACCGATGAGATCATGATGATCGAGCCGCCGCGCCCGCCGCGCCGCATCGCCGGCAGGCAGTGCTTCACCGACAGGAACACGCCATCGATGTTGATCGCGGTCTGCCGCCGCCAGTCGGCAAGCGACATCTCGGCGATGCTGAGCGTGGAGATGCCGATACCGGCATTGGCGACCAGGATGTCGAGCCGGCCATATGCCCTTTCTGTCTCAGTCACCACTTCCGCCCAGCGCGCCTCGTCGGTCACGTCCTGGTGCAGGAACAGCGCCCGGCCACCGGCTGCCGCGATGCGTGCCGCCACGGCCTTGCCGCCCGTATCGTCGAGGTCGGTAACAACGACGGCCACGCCTTCGCGTGCCAGCGTTTCGGCGCAGGCCGCACCGATACCCGACGCACCGCCCGTGACGATCGCAACCCGGCCTTCAAGCTGTCCCATGATGTCTCTCCCGTTGAGCCCCGTGCGCAGGACGATAGACCAGGAACCCCGTTCTTGCGCTGCTGGCAGCCATGCAGCGGCGCGGCGGGACGGGTGCACGATCCTTCGCCTATGCTGATGGCACAGCGAAAGAGGGGAAACGCCGATGCCGATGCTCGACCGCAATGGCGTGCGCATCCACTACGAGGTTCATGGCGCCGGGCCGCCGGTGCTGCTGAGCCACGGCTACAGCGCGACGTGCCGCATGTGGGATGGCCAGATCGCGGCGCTGAAGGACCGCTGGCAGGTGATCGTCTGGGACATGCGCGGGCATGGCGAGTCGGACTATCCGGCCGATCCGCAGGCCTATTCCGAGACGCTGACGGTCGAGGACATGGCGGCGATCCTGCGCGCCTGCGGGGCTTCGCGCGCGGTCATCGCCGGGCTGTCGCTGGGCGGCTACATGTCGCTGGCGTTTCATGCCACGCATCCCGACATGACGCGCGCGCTGATGCTGTTCGACACCGGGCCGGGGTTCAAGAACGACCAGGCGCGCCAGTCGTGGAACGAGACCGCACAGCAGCGCGCGGCCAATCTGGAGACGAAGGGACTGGCGGCGCTGGGCAGCAGCGAGGAGGTGCGGACCAGCCGGCACCGCTCGGCCGACGGGCTGGCACGTGCCGCGCGCGGCATGTTGGCCCAGGCCGACGATCGCGTGATCCGCTCGCTGGAGCGCATCGCCGTGCCGACGCTGGTACTCGTGGGCGCGGACGACAAGAACTTCCTGGCCGCCACTGACTACATGGCAACGAAGATCAGGGGTGCGAGCAAGGTGGTGGTCCCGGGCGCAGGACACGCTGCAAACCTGCACCAGCCGGAAGCTTTCAATCGCGCGGTGACGGCATTCCTGACAGCATTGCCGTGATTAAATCCCCGCCGGGCGGAGAGGCGCATGGCAGTGTTGCGTGCCCACGCCTTTCGACCGGCAATTCTCAGGGCCTACGGTTTCCGCGACAGGTGAACGTCCGCTCGGACAACAGGGGCGAGCCTGTCGGAGGAAACACCGACGGAGCACCTGATGTTCGAGGTACTCGACCGGCAGACAACCCTCACCGGCAACCAGAAGAAGATCGTCGTTGCCGCCATCATCGGCGGTGCGCTGGAGTTCTTCGACTATTTTCTCATTGGCTTCGTACTCGCCTTCATCATCGGACCGTGGCAGCTCACCTATGGCCAGTCGGCCGTGATCCTGCTGTCATCGGGCATCGGTGCCATGCTCGGCGCGGCGATCTGGGGCTGGGTGGCGGACCGGATCGGCCGGCGCAAGGTGTTCATCGCCACCGTGCTGAACTTCTCGCTGGCGACCGGACTGCTCTACTTCACGCCTGAGAATGGCTGGCTCTATCTGACGGTGATGCGCTTTTTCGTCGGTTTCGGCGTTGGCGGGCTGTACTGCGTGGATCTGCCGCTGGTGCAGGAGTTCGTGCCCTCGTCCAAGCGCGGGTTCGTGAGCGGCCTGGTCACGGTGTTCATTCCCATAGGTGTTGGCATCGGCGCGCTGCTGGCCGGCTACCTGACGCCGCTGATCGGCTGGCAGGGGCTGTTCGCGATCGGCGTGCTGCCCGCGTTCCTCACCCTGCTGGTGCGCATCTGGGTACCGGAGTCGCCGCGCTGGTTGGCGCGCATGGGCCGCTACGAAGAGGCGCGCACATCGCTTGCCTGGGCGCTGCAGGTGGAGCCCCAAAGCTTGCCGCTTCCCACAGCCGCGGACGTCGCCGAGCGGCGTACCTCATGGCTGGAGCTGTTCAAGTATCCCCGCAGCCTGATTGTATCGTGGCTGGGCAATCTCGGCGCGCAGACCGGCGTCTATGGTGTCACGCTGTGGGCGCCGACCCTGTTCGTGGCGATCCTGAATATCGCGCCCACCGAGGCGTCGAAGATGGTCTTCGTCATCACCCTGGGCGGCATGGTGGGCCGTGTCGGCTTTTCCTGGTTCTCCGAGCGGCTGGGGCGGCGCGTGTCGGGGGGCCTTCTGGGCTTCGGCGCGGCCGTGCTGCTGGTGCTGGCCGGCATCTTCCATGACGCGTTCCTCGCCGGGATCTCTGTCTACTGGCTGCTGCTGATCGCTGCCGCCTTCTTCGCCGATGGCGGCTTCGCAGTGGTGGGTCCCTACGCAGCGGAGGTTTGGCCGGCACACCTGCGCACCAGCGGCATGGGCTCGGCCTACGGCTTTGGCGGCATCGGCAAGATCATCGGGCCGCTGGGGCTGGCCCTGATCATCGGCGCCTCGGACGTGCTGAAACCGGGTGCGCCGGTAGACAACATCGTGCCGGCGTTCATCTATCTCGCGAGCTGGTTTGCGATGGCCGGCGCCGTGTACTTTTTCCTCGGCATCGAAACCAGGGGCCGCTCGATCGAGGAAATCGACCGGTCGCTGGACGAACCTCGCGCCGGTCCTGCGTTACCGCCGACGGTGTCCGCGGTGCAACACACTGGTGGTGGCCAATGACGTGTCGATCATCCCGGATCGGCCGTACACGTGCTGGAGGGTGGAGCATTGACTCCTGACAGTCTGGAGCGTCCGGGAGCCGGGATAGACTACGTGGCGCGCGCCGAGGCACTGGTGCCGATGCTTGAGAAGCTCTCGGCGCGCATGGAGCGCGAGCGGCGGCTGGCACCGGAGGTGCTGGATGCGCTGCATGCGGCCGGCTTCTTCCGCCTGCTTTTGCCGCGCTCGCAGAATGGCGGCGAGGTCGATCCGCTGACGCATTTCCGGGTCATCGAAACCATCGCGCGGGGGGATGGCAGCACGGCCTGGTGCCTGGGGCAGGCGGGCGGCTGCGCGATGTCGGCCGCTTATCTCGAACCGGCGGTGGCGTGGAAGATCTTCGGCAGCGATCCGCGCGCCGTGCTGGCCTGGGGGCCCGACCCGAGGGCGCGGGCCATTGCCGACGGTGACGGCTATCGCGTCAGCGGCACCTGGAGCTTCAACAGCGGCGGCCGGCACGCGACGTGGCTGGGCGCGCACGCGCCGATCTTCGAACCTGACGGCACGACGCCGCGGCTGCTGCCCGATGGCCGCCGTGCCGAGCGCACCCTGCTGGTGCCGGCGTCCGAGGTCGCCTGGACGGATATCTGGAACGTCACCGGCCTGCGCGGCACGGCCAGCGATGCCTTCACGCTACGTGACCACTTCGTGCGTCACGACCATTCCATCACCCGCGACTGGACGCAGGAGTGCCGCGAGCCGGGCCCGCTCTATCGCCTGTCGGCGCTATGCCTCTACGAGATCGCCTTCGCCGGTGTGGCGCTGGGGATCGCACGCGCGGCGCTGGACAGCTTCATGGACTTCGCGTGCAACAAGGTGCCGCGCGGCATGAAAAGCCCGATCCGCGACAATGCCGTCACGCAATCAGGCGCAGCGCAGGCCGAGGTGAGGGTGCTGGCGGCGCGGCAATACCTGCTGCACGTGATCGGCAGCATCTGGGAAGGCGTGACAGCGCCGGGCGGCAGCTTCACCCTGGAACGGCGCATGGCGATCCGCCTGGCCTCGACCCACGCCATCCATCAGGCGCGCGATGCGGTCGACTTTGCCTATCACGCCGCCGGCGCCTCGGCGATCTTCGACAGCCACCCGCTCGAGCGCCGTTTCCGCGACATTCACACGGTAAGCCAGCAGCTCCAGGGTCGCATGGCGCATTACGAGACGGTCGGTGCGTGGCTGCTGGGCGGCGATCCCGACCTGACGTTCGTCTGAGCGCTGCGGAGATCAGATTGGCGTCTGCGGTCCCACCGTAAGGCGGCGCATGACGCGGCGCTGGCCGTTGTAGTCATTGACGGCGTTGTGCTGGGTGCAGCGGTTGTCCCATACCGTGAGCGTGCCCGGCTCCCAATGCACGCGGCAGGTGAACTCGGGCCGGATCTGGTGCGCCTGGAGCCACTCGATCAGCGGCCGGCTCTCGTCCTCGGTCATGCCCTCGAAGCGGATGGTGTGTGCCCTGCTGACGTAGAGCGACTTGCGGCCGGTGTCGGGGCAGGTGCGCACGACCGGATGCACTGCCTCGTACGAATCGGCAGTGTCGGCGCCCTGGATCTTCATGCCGCCGATCGCGGCGTGGTGGGCCGAACGGCCGCCGGAATGCTTCAGCCCGGCACTGTTCACGCCTTTCAGGCGGCCCAGCAGGTCCTTCATCGTGTCGGAGAGCGCGTCATAGGCCGCGGCCGTGTTGCAATAGAGGGTGTCGCCGCCGCGCGCCGGCGTCTCCAGCGCATAGAGCAGCGTGGCCAGCGGCGGTTGCGGGAGGTAGGTGGTGTCGGAATGCCAGCCGCCGCCGAAATTGCGGGTTTCCGACGGCTCCTTGATCACCTCGAAGATATAAGGATAGCCGTCCATCCCCGTCACGAAGGGATAGAAATTGGGTTCGCCGAAGCGGCGCCCGGTGGTCATGATGTCGTCGGGCGACAGCTCCTGGTCGCGGATCGCCAGCACGTGGAACTCGAGGAAGGCCTCGTGCACCTCGGACCAGGTCTGGTTGTCCAGGCGCCGCAAATCGACGCCGCGGATTTCGGCGCCCAGCGCGCCGGCCAGCGGCGTTACCTCGATCCTGTCGTAGCTCATCTGCCCTCTCCGCGTTTCTCTGCCGCCTGCAAGGCGTCTATGTTTGGCCGATTCGCCGAAGGTCGCAAACGCCAAACTCGGGAGGGAAGCCATGCGGAAACGGATAGCGGTGGTCGGCGCCGGCGCGCTGGGCGGGTATGTCGGCGGCTATCTCGCGCATAACGGCATGGACGTCACGCTGATCGACATGTGGCCTGAGAACATCGAGACCATCCGCAAGCGCGGCCTGGAGCTGGACGGTGTCACGCCGGAGGAACGCTTCACCGTCACCAGGGCACGCACTATGCACCTGACTGAGGTGCAGGATCTCAGCAAGCAGAAGCCGGTCGACATCGCCTTCGTGGCCGTGAAGTCCTACGACACGGAATGGGCCACGATGATGATCCGGCAATATCTCGCGCCGGACGGCTACGTGGTGTCGCTGCAGAACTGCCTGAACGAGGAACGAATCGCCTCGGTGGTGGGTTGGGGCAAGACGGTGGGGGTGATCGCCTCGCTGATCTCGGTCGACATGCACGAAGCGGCGCGCATCCGGCGCACCATCGCCAAGGGCGGCGACAAGCACACGGTGTTCCGTGTCGGCGAAGTACACGGCCGCATCACCAAGCGCATCGAGGAGCTGCGCGAGATGTTTGCGCTGATCGACAGCGCCAAGACCACGACGAACCTGTGGGGCGAGCGCTGGTCGAAGCTCTGCCAGAACGGCATGCGCAATGGCGTCTCGGCCGCAACCGGGCTATCCAGCGGCGACTGCGATCGCAATGACGCCATCCGCCGCTTCTCCATCAAGCTCGGCGGCGAGGCGGTGCGCGTGGGGCAGGCGCTCGGCTACCAGATCGAGAAGATCCAGAAATTCGATCCCGAGCGGCTGGCGCTGGCGGCCGAAGGCGACAAGGCGGCGCTGGAGGAGATCGAAAAGCTGATGCAGCCCGGCTCCAACGTCAATCCGCGCGCCGACATCCAGCGTCCCTCGATGGCCCAGGACATCATCAAGGGCCGCCGCACCGAGATCGAATTCATGAACGGCTACATCGCCGAGCGCGGCCAATACATCGGCGTGCCCGCACCCTCGCACGTGAAGCTCACCGAGGTCGTGAAGCGCGTCGAGCGCGGCGACCTCAAGCACTCTCCGGCCACGCTCGGCGGCTAGCAGCCATGCCGCACAATTTAGCGTCGTTGACAGAGATGGCATGACATCAAGGACGTTCCTGTCATCCCGAGCGAAGCGAGGGATCTTTGTCGCCGTATCTCACGCATCGGCAGGTTAAAGATCCCTCGCTTCGCTCGGGATGACAGGAGTTGCTTCCGGGACAGGACATTGAAGGAGTTATCCAGTTTCCGCGGCATGACGCGTCACTGGAGTGACGCGCCCCCAGCGAGCATTCCTTTCTTCACCATCTTCAAACGCCGCCCTGGACGATGACGTCGAGGAGGACGGGGCCGGGGCTGGCGAGGGCTGCCTTGAATGCTGCGTCGAACTGGGCCGCAGTCTCGATGCGGTGCGCCTCGACGCCGTAGGCGCGGGCGAGGCCGGCGATGTCGATGGGCGGGTCGCGGAAATCCATGCCGATCGGCTTGTCGTTGCCGTGGAACGCCTTCAGCCGCTGCTTGAGGATGCGGTAGCCGCCATTATTGGCGATCACGAAAATCACCGGCAGCTTGTAGTGCGCTGCGCTCCACAGCGCTTGGACACAGTACATGGCGCTGCCGTCGCCGATCACCGCCGCCACACGTCGGCCGGGCTGCGCCATCTGCACGCCGACGGCCGCCGCAATGCCCCAGCCGATGCCGCCGCTGACGTTGCCGAAGTAGCTGTAGCGGTCGCGGAACGGCCAGAAGGCCAGCAGGCTGCGCGCCGAGGTCAGACCCTCATCGACGACGATAGCGTCGCCGGGCAGGCTCTCGGCGAGCCGCAGCATCAGCCAGTCGGGATCGATCGGCAGCGCGTCGGCACGTGCCCGCGCGGCCTCGGCTTTCTTGGCGCGCTGCGCCGACCAGTTGCGCTCGGCCAGCGCCGCCAGCGCGACCTTCGCCGCCGCCATGCGCTCGGCACCACCCAGACGCTCCAGCACCGGGTTGAGCGCCGACAGCGTCTCCTTCACATCGGCACGCAGGGCGATCTCGGCCGGGAAGTTCTTGCCCATCTCCCAGTCGCGCAGGCCGATCTGGATCACCCGCGTATCCGGCGGCAGCGGCTCGATCTCGCTGTACACCGACATCTGCAAGAGCTCGGCGCCGATGCAGATCAGCAAATCGTAGGGCTCCAGCATGCGGCGGACCTGCGCCTGGTCACGGTTCAGCGCGCCGATGAAGGCCGGGTGCTGCGACAGGAAATGCGCGCCGGTCTGCACCGATTGCTGCAGCACCGGCGCGCCCAGGATTTCGGCCAGCCGCGCCGCTTCCTGCAGCGCATCGGAGGTGACGATCTCGGTGCCGGCCAGGATGACCGGATTGCGCGCTGACAACATGCGGCGCGCGCAGGCCTCCACCGCTGCATCCGAGGGACGCGTGCGCGTGTCCACGCGCGTGCGCTGGCCGAGGTCGATCGCCGCCTCGTTGTTCAGGATGTCGCCGGGCAGGGAGATGAACACTGGGCCGGTGGGCGGCGTGAGCGCCACCTTGGCGGCGCGCCGCAGGATGCGCGGCAGATCCTCGATACGGTTCACCTCGACCGCCCATTTCACCACCGGCTGGGCGATCGGCACCAGCGGCGCGTAGAGCAGGGGTTCCGTCAGCCCGTGACCCTGCTCCTGCTGGCCGGCCGTCACGATCATCGGCGTGCCCGACATCTGAGCCGTGTAGATCGAGCCGATGGCGTTGCCCAGGCCCGGCGCGACATGCACGTTGCACGACACGAGCTCGCCCGAGGCGCGTGCGAAGCCGTCGGCCATCGCGATCACCACCGCCTCCTGCAGGCCCAGCACATAGCCGATATCGGTCTGTGCGGTCAGCGCATGCATGATTGGCAGCTCGGTCGTACCGGGATTGCCGAACATGCGTGTCACGCCCTCGTCGCGCATCAGCGCCAGGAAGGCGCTGCGGCCGGTGATGGTGTTCGAACTCCTCGCGTCCGGCACTGGCTCCTCCAGCTTCGGTGTCAGTATCCCTCGCCCAGCAGCGGGAAGGCGCTGTGCACGTGCGGCGCCACGACGGGCTGCGCAGGGTGCAAGTATGTCTTGTCGACCTCTGTCAGCCGCGTTGCGCCCAGCAGGCCGAGGCAACTGCGCACCTCGTCTTCCAGCAGCTCCAGCATGCGCACCACGCCCGCTTCGCCGGCAGCGGCGAGGCCATAGCAGAACAGCCGGCCAATACCGACGGCGTCGGCGCCAAGCGCAATGGCCTTCACCAGATCGGTGCCCCGGCTGATGCCGCCATCGACGATGATGCGGGCGCGGCCGTTCACGGCGGCCACCACTTCGGGCAGCACCTCCATGATACCGCGCCCATGATCGAGCTGCCGGCCGCCATGGTTCGAGACATAGACCACATCGACGCCGTGCTGGCAGGCGATCTCCGCGTCCTCGGCCGTCGCGATTCCCTTGAGGATCAGCGGGATGCGGTGCGTCTTCTTGAAATGCTCGATGTTCTTCCAGGAGAGGGCCGCCTGGTAGTTGGTGCCGCTGAGGTTCTGCCGCCACGGCTTCACGAAACGGCGCGCAATATCGCGCTCGCGGCGACTGTAGACGGCGGTATCCACCGTGATGCAGAACGCGTCATAGCCGGAATCGACAGCACGCCTGACACGCTCGTCAACCCAGGCATCATCGCCGCGCACGTAAAGCTGGAAGATCTTGAAGCCGCCAGCCGCCTTGCCCACGGACTCGATCTCCAGCGTCGTCACCGAGCTCAGGAGCATGCCGGCGCCAAACCGTTCGGCAGCGCGCGCCACCGTGACGCCGGCGCCAGGATCGAACGACTCCAGCGAGCCGATCGGCGCCAGCAGCACCGGCAGCCGCATCTGCTTGCCGAGAAGCGTCGCCGAACTGTCGAAGGCTGAGACATCCCGCAGCACGCGCGGGCGGAAGGCCAGCGAGTCAAGACTCTGCCGGTTGCGCTTCATCGTGGTTTCAGTTTCGGCAGCGCCTGTCAGGTAGTCCCAGATGCGCGGCGCCAGCTTGCCCTTCGCCGCCTTCACGAACTCGTGCAGGTTCTGGAACTCCTCCTCCAGCCCGCTGCCCAGCCGTACCTGCGTGTCCATTCATCCGTCCTTCTGTTCGAGCGTGCCTAGGCTGCGGTCGCGTGCCGGCTGAAACGCGGCATCACCTCGCTGGCGAGCAGCTCCATCGAGCGCTTCCACATGGCGGGCCGGTCCCAGTCGTGGCCGGTCATCAGCAACGTGCCGAACGGTCCGATTTCCTCGCGCAGGGCCACGAGCTGGTCGAGTACGCGGCGCGGGCTGCCGGCGATCACCAGCGCCCGCTTGATCTGGTCGACAGTCAGGGCGTCGTCCGGCGTTTCCAGATCCGGCTTGATCATGAACAGCGCCTTGCGGCCCTGCGCGAAGCTGTAGCGGAAGAAACTGTAGTAATAGTCCATGCCGTTGCCGGCTTCCGCGAGATAGTCGTCGGCTTCGCCGTCGCTCTCTGTCACCAGGATGCAGCGCGCCACGCGCCAGATCGAGGGATCCGGCCGCCGGCCGGCCTTCTCGCATCCCTCGGCGTAGCGCTCCCAGTGCCCGCGCAGGTAGCGGCGATGAAAGAAATTGCCCGACACCGGAATCCAGCCGCGCTCACCGGCGGTGACCGCGCTCGAGGAGTTGGGGGTGATCAGCGACAGCGCGATCGGCGGATGCGGTTTCTGATACGGGCGCGGAATCGTGCCGACCTTGAATTCGGGCCAGATGCCGTTTTCGATGCGGACCTTCCAGAACTTGCCGTCGATGCGATAGGGCGGATCTTGACTCCACAGCCTGAGGATGGTGTCCATCGACTCCACGACCATCTGCGGGCGCAGCTCGGGCGGGCCGGTGTCGAACATCTCCAGATCGCTGATCAGCCCGCCTGGCCCGATACCCATGATGAAACGGCCGCGGCTCAGGTGATCGAACTGCGCCGCCTGGCCGGCGATCACCGCCGGATGCTGCGCCGTCATGTTGAAGACGCCGGTGCCGAAACGGATGCGCCGGGTCTGCGCGATCAGCGTGGCCATGAAGATCAGCGGCGAAGGAATCCGCTCCGACAGCGAGCTATAGTGCTCGCCGACAAAGGCTTCGCTGAAGCCCAGCCGGTCCGCCAGGATGATGGCCGCACCATCCTCCTCCAGGATGGTGGCGTAGTCGCGGTCCGGATGGTGAAACGGCATGCTGAACATGCCGAGCTGCTGGGCCATGGCGCTTTCTCCCGACCCTGCGACCATAGCGGTTGCGGATGCACTGCTCCAGTGGACGCCGGCCGGAATCCTGATAGGAAAAGGGCATGACAGCTATCATCGATCCTGCCGGCCCGACCTCGCGCATCTATTTCTCCCAGCGGCTGCGGCTGCACTATGTCGACTGGGGCAATCCCGGCGCGCCGCCGCTGCTGCTGGTGCATGGTGGCCGCGACCATTGCCGTAACTGGGACTGGGTGGCGCAAGCGCTGCGTCACGACTGGCATGTGATCGCCCCCGACCTGCGCGGGCATGGCGACAGCCAGTGGTCGCCCGACGGCAACTATTCGATGGCGGGCTACGTCTACGATCTGGCGCAGCTCATCCATCAGCAGGCGCTGGCGCCGGTGACCATCGTGGCGCATTCGCTGGGCGGCAACATCACGTTGCGCTACGCCGGCATCTATCCGGAGAACGTGCGCAAGCTGGTAGCGATCGAGGGTCTGGGGCCCTCGCCGCGCCTGCAGGCCGAGCGCGCGAAGAAGAGCATCGATCAGCGCATGCGCCAGTGGATCGACGAGCAGCGCAACCTGTCAGGCCGCCTGCCGCGGCGCTATGCCTCGATCGAGGACGCCTTCCGGCGTATGCAGGAGGAAAACAAGCACCTCTCGCCGGACCAGGCGCGGCACCTCACGCAGCACGGCGTCAATCAGAACGAGGACGGCACCTATAGCTGGAAGTTCGACAACTACGTGCGCGCCTGGCCGCCCTATGACATGCCTGACAGCGACGTCGAGCATCTGTGGTCGCGCATCGCCTGCCCGACACTTCTGGTCTATGGCAAGGAGAGCTGGGCTTCGAATCCGGTTGAGGATGGACGCATCCGGCACTTCTCGACCGCGAAGGTCGTGTCCTTCGACGGCGCCGGCCACTGGGTGCACCATGACCGGCTTGATGCTTTCCTCGCCGAGCTTCGCGCCTTCCTGTGAGGCCCTGCTGCCTTACGCCGCCTCTGCACGTCGCCAGGCAGGCTGCGGCAGCGGCGCTGCTTGCGGCCGCGGGCAGGTGTGCAGATGCTGCTCCAGCAGGCGGGCGAATGCTTCACGCGCCGCGCGGCGCGTCAGCGTGTGGTCGGCGCCGGTGATGATCGAAACCCGGACATTCCGGTGGCCGGCAAGGCGGGCGCCATCAATGCGCAGATTGTGCACTTCCAGCTCGACCAGCCCCGGATCGCCCGCGCTATAGACCAGCAGGCTCTGCGTGCCCATGCCCGCGAGCAGTCGGAAGGAGCGCGCAATCTCGCCTTCGGTGCCAAAGGCCGCTGTCGATGCCCGCCGCGCCGCAGCGCCCGCCAGTTCGCCGGCCCGCCGCAGCAGTGCCCAGGCGGTGCGCCATTCCTTGCGACCGCCGCGCAGCAGGCGCAGCCACTTGTTGGGATCGCGCAGGACCCCTGCCAGTTCGTCGGCCAGATCGCCCGACCGCTTGTTGTTCGTGCGCGTGGCGACTTCCAGCGAGTCCCCCTTGCGCCAGATGAAGCGCTGGAGATTCGCCATGACCTGGCTTGCCACGCGGCTGTCCTGGACCGCCGTGTGAAAGGCGAGATACGCCCCGGAGCACAGGCCGACCAGCACGCACTCGTGATGGCCGTGCGCTTCCAGGCAGTCAATCGCGGCCCTCACATCGGCGCATGACCGCCTGTCATAGAGTTCGTTCTCGGGCCGGCCCGGCCATGCGGGACTATCGCCGATGCCCGCTATGTCGATGCGCATGGAAGTGATGCCCTGGGCCGCCAGCCGGCGTCCAAGCGTTACCGCCATGCGGTTGATGCCGATGTGGTGATGGTGGCCGGTGTTGATGAAAACGACGGCCGGCGCGCTGCGGTCCGCGATTTGCGGCCGGGGCTCGCAACAGATGCCGACCAGCCGCGCATCGCGGCCGAAGAACACCGGGGTTTCGATCGCATCCGGCATTTCCAGGCGCGCTGCGGCCCGGGGCTCGCCCACCTGGGCTGCCATTGTCGCGCCTTGCCGCAGCCAGTCGGTCAGGGTCGCAAAGGCTGCTTCCGGCGTGCGCTGCCCGTAGTGGATCTCGCAGATAAACTCCTCGAAGCCGTCGAACGCCGCGGCCTGCACGCCGGCTCCCAGTGCGCCGAGGCGCTGCGCCAGCCGTGACCCGGCGGGATCGGCGGCGGGATCGATCAGCAGCACGCGCGGCGCAGGCTTGCGGTCGAGCGTCAGGAGGTCCACGCCCTTCAGCGCCGCAACGGTCTCGGCGGTCAGCACGAAGCCGCCGGCCTCGATGTCGTCGCTGTCCGGTGGCGGTGCGTCGTCGGGCAGCGGCGAGAAAGCGGCCAGTGCCTTCATTTCCCGGGCGTAGGCCCGGCCCGCGACGACCGGCGCCAGCAGCGCCAGCATGTCCACGTCGCCCAGTTCCTTCGCCGCCAGGGTTGCGAGCGTGCCCCCCAGCCGCAGTCCGACCAGCGCCACCTCGTTGATACCGGGCTGCGCGCGCATCCAGGACGCCGCATCGCGCACGCTGTCGATCCATGTACGCAGCCGCTGCGGCTCCTCGTCATCGCCGATCGAATTTCCCGTGCCGCGATAGTCGAAACGCAGGGTCGGCATGCCGGCTGAGGCGAGTCGTTCCGCCAGCCCGGCCCACTGCCGGTGCACGCACAGCTCCTCGTAACCGTGCGGCGCGCACAGCACCACCCCGCGGTTCCCCGCCGCAGGATGCAGCCAGCCGAAGCAGCCCTCGAACACAACCGGTATCATCAGGATCTCCTGAAACGCACGGCAGACAGGCCGTTCAGCGCATGGACCTCGCCGTCGGGAACGGCACCCGACGCGCCTTCGCGCGCGATCAGCCGCACCACCCGCTCAACCCCCGGCGCAAGATGGAACCACTCGTCCTCGGCGCGAAAACCTTCATCCTCGACATGGACGGACTGCGCGCAGCGCTTCGTCTGCAGGCGCAACGTCCACTGCCCTTTCGTTTCCTGGAGCTCGGCCGAGAGGCCAAGCTCCGTCCGCTGATGGCCGCGGCCTTGCGGGAAATGGAATGCTTCGCTCAGCCGCACACCCGCTTCATCGACCAGCGCTGCGACTGTCACGTCGTGCGGTGGCGGTCCGAAGCGGTAGGCCCAGGTGAAGTCAAAGAAGCTGTCCGACAGCGAGGCGGCGGCGATTTCCTGCACGGAGCGCGGCGGCAACGCCAGGGCGCGCTCCGCCCGCAGCACCGGCACCTCGCCGTGGCGCAGACAGGTCAACGACAGCGTCGCCGCGACCGGGCGCGGTGTTTCGTTGATCAGGTGGATCGCCAGGCCGTTCACGCCCTCGTCCGTCAGGGTCACCTGCACCGGCTGCAAGGTGCGCTTCAGCGCATGCCACGCAGACTTGGGCGCACCGAGTGCGTCCACGACGCCCCAGCCGGCGCCTGGCCACAGATCCTGATACATCCACACCAGAGCGCCGCCGCAGGTCGAGCGGCCGCGGCGCCACTCGGCGAACACCTCGGCCATGACCTCGCCGGTGACAGCACGCGAGAGCCGCAGATAGCGATCGGGATCGGCATAGCGCAGCCCGAGCGGATCGACGTCGTAGAGCAGCCGCAGATAGTGGTCGCGCACGTCATCGAAATCCCACGGCGCGCCGGCGTCGCGCGGCACCCGGGCCTTCCATTTCGGATGGTGCGGCGCGGCCTCGCCGGCATCGAGCACGCGCGCGACGGCGGCGGCCTCCGGCACATTGGCGAAAGCCAGGCACTCCGAAGCGAAACGCACCTCGGCACGACGGGCGTCGTCCAGCGGACGCAGGTAGGCGCCGACACCGTAGTAGTGCGCCACGTTGCTGTTGGCGGCGAAGGGCAGGGGGCCGCCGCAGGGCGAGTTGGACACGTACGGCACGTCTGGCCGCAGCGTGCGCACCGCTGCGGGCAAGACCTCATCGAACAACGGCCCGCTCCATGCGGCGCGCGGCAGGCCCAGCATCGCCGCCTGCTGCGCGACCTCGCTGCCGCCGCACAGCACCGCCAGCGACGGGCTAGCCTGCGTGCGGTCGAGCAATTGGCTGGCTTCGCGGCTGACGCTTTCGGCGAACGCCGGGTCATTGGCCGGATAGTCGAGATTGGCGAACATGAAATCCTGCCATACCAGCAGGCCCAGCTCGTCGCACAGCGCAAAGAAATCGTCGCTTTCGTAGACCATGGTGCCGCCGACACGCACCATGTTCATGCCGGCATCGCGCATCCGTTCGAGCCAGGGCGCATAGGCTGCGCGGCTTCCCGGCAGCGACACGATGTCGGCGCTGCTCCAGCAGGCGCCACGGCAGAAGACGCGTTCGCCGTTGATCTTGAGCGCGAAGCCCGCTTCGTCCGGGCCGCGGTCGATCTCGATGGTACGAAAGCCGACCCGACCGAGGTCAACGGTCACGTCTCCAACGCGCACACGCACATCATGCAGCGCCGGCATGCCATGGGTGTGCGGCCACCACAGCGGAACATCCGGCAGGTGCAGCTCGCCGCAAAGCGTCTCTGCGTCCTGCCATGCCAGGGGCGTGCGGGTATCATTGACTTCTATGGCAGCATCGGGGTGCGTGGTGCCAGTCCATGCGGCCTTCAGGGTGACGCTCAGCACGCCTGTCGTGCCGTCGAGGCGCGTGCGCACATCGGCGCGGCGCACCCGCAGCGGGCCGCTTTCCTCGACGAGCTCGACCGGCCGCCACGGGCCGACTGCGTGCACCGGAGGGCACCAGCCTGCCATGTGACCCAGCAAGGTCGTGCGTACGAAGCGCAGCGCACCCGGCTCTATCATGCGCGGCCGCCAGCGCGCGCGGCCCTTCCTCGAGGCCAAGACAGGGTGCAGCCCCCGGAAGGCGATGCAGAGCTCGTTGTCGCCACGGAACCGTGCTTCGACGTCATGCGCGTGGAACATGTTGTCGGAGCTCAGCAGCCGCTCGCCGTTCAGCCAGACCTCGGCCAGCGTGGCGAGCCCGTGGAGGCGCAGCCTGCGACGGCCCTCGGCAGCAAAGCGCGCGCGGTACCAGAAATCCTGGTTGTGAAGCGGATCGGGTGCATCGAGCGACCAGCGGCCGGCCTGATGCAGCGCCTGAGCCGCAGTGCCGGGGACCGGCGCCGCCATCCATGTGCGTATGTCCGCAAGCCCGGACGGGTCCGGTACCGCACCGGGTGCTGTCGGCACGAGATGCCAATCCGCTGTCAGCGCAGCCACGCGTTGACCCGAGACGGAAACGATCCGGGCCATGGGCTCATCGCGCCCTGGGGATGGATGCACCACCCCTGCCGGCTGGTGCACAAACGGACACACCACGCACATGTGCCTCCGCGGACGCGGGGTAGATAGAACCCCTTCCGATTTTCCGAACTACCGCACGGGAAAATGCGGAAACCGACGACGACCCCGTTCAGAAGGTGCCGGAGACTCCATCCCCATAGATGCCCCTTGCCCCTTGTTTCTGAACGCAATTCGACTCGTACGTAAACATGGCGGCCGAGTCAAAATCTTGCTTGGCTACTAGATATAGTGGTCTTTCTCGTTAGTTTGGTCTGAAACGCCCCGCATATAGATTGCCCGCGCTCAGACGAGGGACTTCCATACCTGAAGCAGATGCTCAACAGGACAAGGTAAAGTACATCAGAAAATAACAAAGCCGGCGCAGGCGACGAACGGAATGGCGCTGCCGCGAGCTCCGGCGCCGGGCTTGGGTAACGATCGGAGGTGCGCCAACATGACGCACCCCGCACTCAGTCACGGATCGTGAGCTCGATCGCCTTGGCCAGCAGCTTCCCCATGCAGCGGTGGCCGTGATCGTTGAGATGCAGCCCGTCGGCGATCATGAACTGCGCGTAGGACATATGCTCTCCGTCTACCCACTCGCGCATGATCTGGAAGCGCCGGAAGACCCCGACTCCGGTTTCGCGGGCGATCGCCTCCATGGTACCGACATAGTCGTCTTCGTTGGCCAGCGAGATCACCGCCGGCACGTATTGCGGCGTCATCAGCACAACATCGGCGCCGGCTTTCTTGACCCGGTCGACTCCCGTCGACAGTTTCAGCCGGAAAACGTCGAGCGGCATGCCCCTGATGGCGGCGTTGGTACCGGCCTGCCAGATCACCAGATCGGGATCGCGGGCGATCACATCCCGCTCCAGCCGCTCCAGCATCTCGGTCACGTCCTGGCCGCCGATGCCCTTGTTGAAGATGGTGAAATTCAGCCGCACGTCCTGGAACTGCCGGGCGAGCGTGATCTGCATCTGGTAAGGGTAGGTATTGGCTTCGGCCGTCGCACCAAAGCCTTGGGTCGACGAGGAGCCGAGCGCGACGATCACCACCTTCTTGCGCTCGCGCACGGCCGCCTTCACCCGCGGCAGGGATGTGCCGAGTTTCAGGTTCTCGGCCGACGCTGGGCACTTCCCGCTTCCGGCCCAGCCCGGTGACGGCGCGGTCGCGACCAGGGCGCCGAGCAGCAGGCCCGGGATCAGGAACGGCAGGCGGCGCACGACTTCAGACACGCTTGGGCTCGGGTGAGGATTCGTTGGCGGGCACGACGACAGGCGCAGCCCGCCTCGCTGAGTCGGAACTCTTGTACCAATGTGCAAAATACGCTGCTGCGGTCATAATGACGAGTCCCGCGGCGCTGACAAGAATATCCAGCAGCGTCGGCCACGATACTTGGTCCGCATAAGTATCGACCATGACATAGCCCGCAAAGGACAGGAAGGTGCCCAGGCAGAAGATGGCCAGCGAATTCTCGCCGCAGCGCCGCAGCGGCCGGGCGTACCAGCGCTGGAGGAATGCAGCTTCCGGCCGCACCAGACGGGCCACGATCCAGGCGACCGCGAGGAAGTGCGCCATGCGCAGAGGGTCAAAGCTGGTCTTGTCGATCGGGTAGATCAGCCGCCCGAGGGTATCGGGGAGCAGCCTTTCCAGCGCCGGCACATACCAGCCCAGCGTGATGAACCCGGCGAAAAGCAGCCAGACGGGTGCCAGCACATCGAGAATCCGCCAGGCGGGCCGCAGGCGTTCCACGATGCGCCCCGCACTGGCGAAGGCAGCGCCCGTATAGAAGACGAGCTGCCAGGTGAACGGATTAAAGAACCACGTCGTGCCTTCGGGGTGTGCCGGCAGGTTCCATTCCCATCGCCGCGCCAGGATGTACACTGCCAGCGCGATGCAGAGCGCGATCCACGGCCGGTGCACGACCAGCGGCAGCATCAGCGGAAAGCTGACCAGCAAGGCGATGTACAGCGGCAGCACGTCGAGATTGATCGGCCGGAACTTCAGCAGGGCCGCCTGCACCAGCGTCTCGAAGGGCGACTGACCCAGCCCGGCAAGGTTCATGTGCTCGACAAACGTGTCGCCCTTGCTGTGCGCGACGGCAGCCCAGGCGACCGATGTAGTGAGCACCACGAACAGCATGATATGCGCGACATAGAGCTGCCAGACGCGGGCGAGGATGCGCGATGCCGCGCGCAGCCACCCCTGGCGCCGCATGATCCCCGAATAGGCGATCACAGCAGTGTATCCGGAAATGAATACGAAGATCTCGGTGGCGTCGCTGAAGCCGTAGTTGCGCACGGTCAGCCAGCTCACGACGTTGTCGGGAATGTGGTCGAGGAAAATGAACCACAGGGCCAGGCCCCGGAAGAAGTCGAGCCGCAGGTCGCGGCTTGCGGGCGTCGCGCCGCCCGGCATGACAAGTGCCGCCGCCAGTGCACCGATGATCGACTTGAGCCGCTTCACGCCGTTCCTCTTCGATCGGGATGGCTACTGACGTGGGCTTTAAGACTATCCCACATTGCCCACGATCATCACCACCGCGGCGACCGCGAGCGCAAGACCAATGAGCTGCACCGGGCGCAGGCGCTCCTTCAGAACGAAGCGGGCCAGTAGCACGGTGCTGGCTGGATAGAGGGAGGTCAGCGTCGCGGCGACCGCCAGTGCCGTTGCGCGGCTGGACAGCAGGTAGAGCGCGTTGGCGAGGCTGTCGAGGACGCCCGACAGGGCTGCCCAGGCCCAGAGTTGCGCCGGAGGCCGGACGGTGCCGCGCCAGCGGCCAGCCAATGCCAGGACGGGCATGGCGAACAATGCCGCCGAGACGGCGCGGGCAGCCACCAGCGGCCACAATCCCGAACCTGCCTGCGTATGTTTCATCGTGATGTAGAAGACGCCGATGCCCATCCCGGCCGTGACCGACAGCAGCATGGCGCGTCGGGCGGTGCCGGCGGCGATACCGGCACGGTCCTCCTCGCGGCTGATCAGCGCCACGGCAATGACAGCCAGAGCGATGCCGGCGGTGGGCAGCCAGCCCGGCCACTCGCCGCTGGCATAAGCGAACAATACCGGCAGGGACAGTGCCGATACCGCGGTGACGGGTGCCGCCACGCTCATGCGTCCGGTGGCGAGCGCCTGGTAAAGCAGCGTGATGCCGACAGCCGTCGACAGGCCGCTGGCCGCGCCCCACCAGAGATCGGCGCGACGGACGTCTTCGGCCGGCAGCAACGGAGCCAGCAGCACCAGAATCATGAGCCCGGCAAGCTGCCCCAGGCCCACGACGAAGAGGACGGAAACCTTGCGTGTGGCCAACCCGCCAACAAAATCGCCGGCGCCATAAACCGCAGCGGCCAACAGGGCCAGGACCACACCGAGCATGGATGGGGTATAGGCGGCGCGGACGGTCCCGTCATCCTCGCGCTGTCCGCCCGGCACGCTGCCGGTGGTCAGCCTTGCAGGGACGCCGCTTGACCGGCACGCTGCAGGCCACATCATGCCCATACCGAAAGGGAGGAAAAGGCATGCATATCGTCAATCCCACCTACGGCGTATCGGCCGCCGGCGGCGAGGCGGTCGCCGTCAAGCCGGTCGACTGGCGGGCCGATCCCATCGTGCTGTTCTCCAACTCCAAGCCGAATGCACGCGAGCTTCTCGAAGGCATCCGTGCGCGGCTGGGCGAAATCCGCCGCGTCGACAACATCGAGTTCGTGCACAAGAACAGCGCCAGCCAGCCGGCGCCGGCCGAGCTGATCGAGCAGGTTGCGGGCAAGTACAAGGGCGCCCTCCTGGCCATAGCCGATTGAGGGTCCTGCTCATCGTGGAGTTTCCACGACTTCGTTGAACTTCAGAAAAAGGGCGTGGCGGGCTACGTGATCGCCACGGAAACGTTCCGTCCGCTGGTGCTTGCGCAGGCCAAGGCGCGCAAGATCGAACCGCGGCTGATCGTGGTGAAGCATCCCATCGGCGGGCTGAATGCACAGGAACTCGCCGAGCGCATCGACACCGCCACCGCGGGCTTGACCCAGGCCATCGGCGCATGAGCTGCGTACGGAACAGCAGATGACTGACACGCCTGAGACGGAACTCCTCGACATCCCCGAGTTCGATGCAGAGGGCTGGAACGAATACGCACTTGAGCAAGGCTGGGGCGACGGCATGCCGCTGGCCCTGCCCACCGAGGCGGCGGTGGCGAAGTTCGTCGCGGTCTGCCGCGGCGACAACCAGCCCTTCGCGCCCGTTTCGCCGCGCCAGATCGTGCCTACCCTGCAAAGCCTGGCCGCCAACGCCGTGATGGCCGGCTGCAAGCCTGAGTACTTTCCCGTCGTGCTGGCGGGGTTGCGCGGCGTGCTGAACGCCGACTACAACCTGCACGGCACGTTGGCCACGACCCATCCCTGCGCGCCGATGGTGCTGGTAAGCGGCCCCATCCGCAAAACGCTCGACATCAACTGCGGCAGCAATTGCTTCGGCCAGGGCTGGCGTGCCAACGCCACCATCGGCCGCGCCCTGCAGCTCATCCTGCTCAATATCGGCGGCGCCAGACCGGGGGTGATGGACCGCGCCACCCACGGGTCGCCGGCGAAGTTTGCCTACTGCTTCGGCGAGAACGAGGAGGAAAGCCCGTGGACGCCGTACCATGTGCGCCACGGCTTCGCTGCCTCGGACAGCGTGGTCACGGTGATGGCCGGCGAGCCGCCGCACAACATCAACGACCATGGCAGCACCTCGGGCGAAGGCCTGATGACCACTATTGCCGGCAGCATCGCGCAGCCCGGCGCCAACAACATCTACGGCAAGGGACCGTACGTCGTTGTGCTGGGGCCGGAGCATGCCGAGACGCTGCATCGCGACAGCTGGACCATCGAGCGCATGCAGCAGCATCTCTTCGAGCGTGCCCGCGTGCCTGTCTCGCGCGTGTCCAAGGAGAACCAGGCAAGCTACGCCGGCTCTGGCCATGTGCCTGAAGATGGCTACTACAAGATCGCCCCTACGCCGCAGGACATCCACATCGTGGTGGCTGGCGGACCGGGCAAGCATTCGGCGTGGATTCCGTCGTTCGGCGGCACCGCGGTGATCTCGGTGCGCGTCGCTACGGCATGATCGCCGACGACCTTCTCCTGTTCGGGGAGTCGACATCCTGGGATCAGGCGCAGGCGGCGCTGGAGGAGGCGGGGCTCGCTGACGGCCTGCCGCTGGTGCCGCCAACGCGTCGGCGCCTGGACTCGATGCTGGTCGGCGTCGATGAGCGAGATCGCAGCTATGGCCAGATGCCGCCGCTATTCGGCGAGCTCACGCCCGCCGCTGTTGCCTACAATTGCGTGCTGGCCGGCGCGCGGCCCGCGGAGCTGCCGGTGGTGCTGGCCGCGGCGGTGGCGTGCCTTGAACCGGACTTCAACCTGCTTGGCATCCTGACGACCACGGGCACGACTGCCGTCGCAATGCTGGTGCACGGCCCGATCGTCGATACGCTGGGTTTGAACGCCGGCATCAACTGCCTTGGCCCGGGCAATCGCGCCAATGCCAGTATCGGCCGCGCGCTGGCGCTGGTGCTGCGCAACATCGGCGGGGCGCAGCCCGGCATCGGCGACATGGCGACCATGGGGCAGCCCGGCAAGTACACGTTCTGCTTTGCCGAGAATGCCGAGGCGATCTTCCCGCCGCTTGGCGCGCGCCGTGGCCTTGCGATCAATGCCAGTGCCGTCACGGTGCTCGGCGTGTCCGGTACCGCCGAGATCCTGCCGTCAGGCGATGGCGACACGCCCGAGGTGGTGCTGCGCCCTGTCGCCACCGCCATGCAGGCGGCCATCGCCGTTTCCGGTGCCGCGCGCCGGCCGGAACGCGGCGAGCAGGTGCTGCTGTTGCCGCCCGAGCTGGCGCGGCTGATCGTCCGGCACGGCTGGGATCTGCTGCGCATTCAACGCTGGCTCTTCGAAGCGACCGGCGAGCCGCGGGCGGCACGTGCGCCGGACGACATCCACGTCATCGTGACCGGTGGCCCGGGCATCAAGATGACCTACCTGCCGCTCTGGGCCGGCGGCACAAGGACCATCACGCGCGCCGTGTAGTATAACCGCGCCATGGTGACGGCACAGCTTCTGGTCAATGCGCTGGCGCTGGGTGCCGCCTATGCGCTGGTGGCGCTGGGCTTCGTGCTGGTGCTCAACGCCGCGGGCGCGGTGAACTTCGCGCAGGGCGACATGGTGATGCTGGGCGGCGTAGCGGCCGTTACCCTGTCCGGGCTGCTGACTCTCGCCGGTGTGCGGCTGCCGGGCGTTGTGCTGCTGCCGCTGGTGGTCGTCGTATCAGGCCTGGTGGGGTTGCTGGTGGCAGCATTGGGTTTCTGGCCGCTGCGGGACAGACCGCCAGCGGCGATGTTCGTGGCCACCATTGCGCTCGCCGCGGTGTTTGAGCAATCGGCGATGGCCTTCTTCGGTCCCGAGCCGCGCACGGCGCCGGCGTTGTGGGAGGGGGCCGCGCTGATGATCGGCGGCGTCGCGTTCGGCCGCCAGCCGCTGGCACTGATCCTGGTTGCCGGGCTCTGCGTCGCCGGCGTCTACCTGCTGCTGGAGCGCACCCAGACCGGCCGCCGCTTTCGTGCCGTGGCGCAAGACCGCGACATGGCGCGCGCGCTTGGCATCCGTGCCGCGCGTCTGGTCGTGGGCGCTTTTGCACTGGGCGGCGGGCTGGCAGGTCTGGCCGGTGCATTGCTGGGCCACCAGTTCTTCGTCCACGCCGGCCAGGGACCGGCCTACATGGTCAAGGCCTATATCGCTGCCGCGATCGGCGGCTGGGGCAGTGTGCCCGGCGCGTTGCTGGGCGCTTTGCTGATCGCGCTGTTCGAGACGCTGGTTTCGGCGGCGCTGTCGGCTGTGTGGGCGCAAGCACTGCTCTATCTGACGCTGCTGATCATTCTGCTATGGCGCCCGCAGGGCTTGTTCGGCGAGGCGATCGGACAGCGCGCGTGAAGCCCGGCAGCACATTGCGCATCCTGCTGGCGCAGGGGCCAGCACCGGCGCTGGCGGCGGCTGGCGCAGCGCTGGCGTGGCTCGCGCTGGCGGGCGACTCCTATACCATCCGCCTCGCCACGCTCGCTGGCGCACAGGCCCTGCTGGTGCTGGGCTACCAGCTCGTGTTCGGCCATGCCGGCGCGCTCTCGCTGGCGCAAGGCGGCCTGTTTGGCCTCGGCGCCTACGTGGCGGCCCTGCTGTCCCTGCACGTGCCCTGGGCCATGGCGTTGACGCTGCCGGCCGCGGCGTTGGCGGCCATGCTGGTGGCGGCGATGGTCGGTGTCGCCGTGCTGCGGCTCCAGACGCACTATTTCGCGCTGGCGACGCTCGCCGTGGCGCAGCTCATCCATCTGGCGGCCGTAAATCTCGAAACGCTGACCGGCGGTGCCAATGGACTGGCCGGGATTCTGCCGGTGGTGCCGCGCGGCTGGCCCATGCTGTTGCTGGTGTGGGGTCTGTTCGGCGCGGCCGGATGGATGGTGGCGCGAGTCCTGGCGGGGCTGGCCGGTCCGGTGCTGGATCTCGCGCGCGAGCACCCGCAGGCGGCGCAATCGCTGGGCATCGACGTCGCGGCGCTGCGCTTCAGCGCCTTCGTCGCAGGCGCCGGCCTCGCAGGACTCGCCGGTGCGCTGCACGCGCAGGTGGTGGGCGTCGTGTCCCCCGACGTCGCCGACATGCCGGTCATGATAGGCTGCCTGATCGCCACCGTGATCGGCGGCCGCCGGGCGGTCCTGGGAGCGGCCCTTGGCGCCATCCTGCTGACACACGCGCCGGAATGGTTCCGCTTCCTCGAGAACCGCCACCTCATCGCCTTCGGCCTGCTGGCGCTGGCTATGGTGATCGTGGCCCCCGACGGGCTGGCCGCCCTGGTGACGGATGCGCGCCGCCGCCTCCGGCCGCCCGTCACCCCAACGTCAGCGCCGGCGCCGCAGCCGCCGACAGTCGCGCGCGCGGCCGCACCGGGTACGTTGCGACTGGAAAGCGTCGGCAAGTCTTTCGGCGGCGTCCGCGCGCTCGATGGCGTGAGCTTCGAGGTGGCGCCGGCCGAGGCCGTCGGTGTGATCGGGCCCAACGGCTCGGGCAAGACCACGCTGGTCAATGTCGTCACCGGCATCATCGCTGCTGACGCCGGCCGGATCAGTCTCGGTAGCGAAACCCTGCGCGATCGCGCCGCCTACGCCATTGCCCGGCTGGGCGTATCGCGCACCTTTCAGCAGGCGCAGCTCGTCGCAGCGGCGCCGGCCGAGGATGCCGTCGCCGCGGCAGCATGGCGGCGCAGCCCGCGTCCATCGTTGCCGGCGGCGCGCGCCGAGGCATCACATTGGCTGGCGCGACTCGATGCCGGCAGCGACGCGGCGAGGCCGTGCGGCGCGCTGCCTGCCGGCCGGCGGCGGCTGGTGGAGGTCGCGCGCGCCCTGATGGCACGCCCGCATCTGCTGGTGCTCGACGAGCCCGGGGCCGGCCTGTCGCGGTCCGAGCGTGCTGCGCTGGCGCGTCATCTGCGCGCGGTGTGCGCCGAAGGTACGACGCTGCTGATCATCGACCACGACATTGATTTCCTCGCAGCCTGCACCAATCGACTGATCTGCCTCGACCGCGGCCAGGTCGTGGCCGATGGGCCGGTCGAGGCGGTGCGCCGCGATCCGCGCGTGCGGCTGGCCTGGTTCGGTATCGACCACGAGGAGGGCGCAGCATGACGGGCGTGCTGCGCATCGAAGGCCTGTCGGTGAGCTATGGCGGCGCGCTTGCCGTGGACAACGTGGCGCTGGCAGTGCCGGCCGGCCGCATCGTGGCGCTGCTGGGCGCCAACGGCGCAGGCAAGAGCTCGCTGCTGCAAGCAGTCGTGGGGCTGGTACCGTCCACTGTCCGGCAGTTGAGCCTTGGCGACACTGATCTCGCCGGCCTGTCACCGGAGCGGCGCGCCGATGCCGGGCTCAGCTACGTGCCCGAAGGCCGGCGCGTCTTCCCCGGACTGACCGTACGCGAGAACATCGAGGTGGGCATGGATGCGGGCGCGGCCGAACGGGGGGCGCGCGTGGCCGGCATGCTGGCGCTGTTCCCGGATCTGGCCGACAAGGCATCGGAACGCGCCTGGCGACTCTCGGGCGGACAGCAGCAGATGCTGGCGATCGCCCGGGCGCTCGTGCGCCGCCCGCGAGCACTCTTGCTGGACGAGCCGTCGCTCGGCCTGGCACCGCGCGTGGCGCAAGACGTGTTCCACCGCCTGCGCGCCATCGCCGATGACGGCGTCGCCGTGCTGCTGGCGGAGCAGAACGCCGCACGCGCGCTGGCCATCGCCGACGAGGCCGTGGTGCTGGCGCACGGCAGCATCCTGCTCTCCGGCGCCGCCGCGCGCCTGTCCCCCGACGATCCCGTACTGACTGGCCTGCTCGCCGGCTAGCGCGAGCTTGTCTGTTCGTTGCGCGCGGTGCTACCACCACCGGGCCCGTGGCGTCGTGCGGGCGTTCTGCCCGCCGGATATTTCCCCGCGTGTTCGACTCCGTCATTGCTTATCTCGCTGGGCTATTTGCGGGTACCGGCTTCTGGCTGCCCGCAGTCGTCGTACTGGTGGCCGGGCTGATGCGCGGCTTTGCCGGATTCGGCTCGGCCATGCTGATGGCACCGGTCTTCGCCGTGCTGTTCGGCCCCACCGACATGATCGCCACGGTGGTGACCATCGAGCTGGCCGTCAGCCTGCAGCTCTTTCCCGCGGCGCGCCGCGAGTGCGACTGGCGCATCGTCGGTCCCATGAGCGTGGTGGCCTGCCTTGCCATGCCGTTCGGTGCATGGCTGCTGGCCAGCGTCGACAAGAACCTGATCGTGAAGGTGGTGTCAGGGATCATCGTCGCCTTCGTGCTGATCATGACAATGGGCCTGCGCTACCACGGCCGGCGCTCGGCGGTGGCCGGCATGGGAGTCGGTTTTCTCTCCGGCATGATGATGGCGACCACCAGCGTGGGCGGGCCGCCGGTGCTGATGTACCTGCTGGCCGGCAACGATCCGCCGGCGCGGCATCGTGCCAACATCATCACCTATTACATGGCGACACAGTTTCCGCTGATCCTCATCATGTACTGGTCGGGACTTGCCGGTCTCGGCTCGGTCGTGCGCGGGTTGGTATTGTTGCCGCTGATGCTGCTGGGCGCGTGGATCGGCCATCGCCTGTTCAATCCGCGCGACGAGCGGCTTTACCGCGGCGTTGCGCTTGCCATCCTGTTCGGCGCCGGCACCTTCGGGCTGCTTCGGGGCTGGATCATCGGCTAGCCGGTGGAGGGGAGCTTCTGATGCGCATTGTAGCCATCCGTGACATCGTCGCGCCGATCCGTTCGCAGATCGCCAACGCCTATATCGACTTCAGTCAGATGACGGCGAGCGTCGTTGCCGTGGTCACCGACAAGTTCGTGGACGGAAAGCCTGTCATGGGCTTTGGCTTCAACTCGAACGACCGCTACGCGCAGCGCGGGCTGCTGGGCGAGCGCTTCGTCCCGCGCCTGCAGCAAGCGGCGCCCGACTCCCTGCTCGACGCGCAGGGGCTGCTCGATCCGGCAAAGTGTTGGGCGGCGATGATGAAAAACGAGAAGCCGGGCGGCCATGGCGAGCGCTCGGTGGCGGTGGGCGTGATCGACATGGCGATCTGGGATGCGGTGGCCAAGGCAGAGCGCGTGCCGCTGTGGAAGCTGCTGGCCGGGCGCTACAGCGGCGGCGCCGCCGATGATGCGGCCTGGGTCTACGCGGCCGGCGGCTACTACTATCCGGGCAAGGATATCGAGCAGCTCGTCGCGGAGATGCGGCACTATCTTGATCTCGGCTACCGGCACGTGAAGATGAAGATCGGCGGCGTGCCGCTGGCCGACGATCTGCGCCGCATCGAGGCGGTGCTGAAGCTGGTAGGCGACGGCGAGCGGCTGGCGGTGGACGTGAACGGCCGCTTCGACCTGCCGACGGCCATGGAATGGGGCCGTGCGCTCGCACCGTACGGGCTGAAATGGTACGAGGAGCCGCTCGATCCGCTCGACTATCTCGCGCACGCGGCGCTGGCGACGCAGTACCACGGCACGATTGCCACGGGAGAAAACCTGTTCTCGATGCAGGACGCGCGCAACCTCGTGCGTCATGGCGGCCTGCGCCCGGACCGCGATGTGCTGCAGTTCGATCCGGCGCTGAGCTACGGGCTGGTCGAGTACCTGCGCACGCTCGAGATGCTGAAGGTGCACGGCTGGTCACCGCGGCGCTGCGTGCCGCATGGCGGGCATCAGTTCGCGCTGAACATCGCGGTCGGGCTTCAGCTTGGCGGCAACGAATCCTACCCGCAGGTGTTCGCGCCCTTCGGCGGCTTCGCCGACAATTGCCCGGTGGTCGATGGTCGCGTGCGGCTACCCGACATCCCGGGAATCGGATTCGAGGCCAGGAACGATCTCTGGACCGTGATGAAGACGCTGCTCGATTGAATCTCGCCTTCCCCCGGAGGGGGAAGGTGCCCGAAGGGCGGAAGGGGGATGGTGCAACACGTACGGTGTCTCGCTGTTGACGCCTGCTTGTTGAGGCATCCCCTTCCGGCGCTGGCGCGCCACCTTCCCCCTCCGGGGGAAGGACAATGAGGTGTCAGGTCTTGACCACACGCAGGTGATGGTGGTCGCGGCGCGCCAGGGCGCCGTAGATGTGCAGGTAGTCCTCCGCCATGCGGCGTGCCGTGAAGCGACGCTCGAACTGGCGGCGGATGGTCGCCCGCGACAGCTGCGACAGGCGCTGCACGGCGGCCACGGCGCCGACCTCGTCCTCGACGATGAAGCCGGTCGTGCCTTCCTCGACGATCTCCGGCACCGAGCCACGGTTGAAGGCGATCACCGGCGTGCCGCAGGCCATCGCCTCGATCATCACCAGGCCGAAGGGTTCGGGCCAGTCGATGGTGACCAGCAGTGCCAGCGCGCCGCTGAGAAACTCCGGTTTTTGCGCATCGGTGATCTCGCCGATGAACTCGATATTCGGCTGTCCCAGCAGCGGCTCGATCTCCTTCTTGAAATAGGCCGCATCGGCCTTGTCGACCTTGGCGGCGATCTTCAGCGGCAGCCCGCAAAGCTGCGCAATGTGAATCGCACGATCGACACACTTCTCCGGTGCGATGCGGCCGAGGAAGGCGAGGTATGCCGGCTCGGCGGGTTGCGGTGTCAGCAAGCGGTCAGGAAGACCGTGGTGAATGGTGCCAACCCATCCTGCCTGCGGCAGCGGGCGGCGCTGGGCGTCAGAGATCGAGATCACCGGCACCGAGGTGAAGGCGTCGAAGACCGGCTGCTGCTCCGGCAGATCGAGCCGGCCGTGCAGGGTCGTCACGAAGGGCGTGCGCTGCCGTGTGAACAGCGAGAATGGATAGTAGTCGAGATGGAAGTGCAGCAGGTCGAACTCGTGCGCGCGCTGGCGCACGCGCTCCAGCAGCAGCATATGCAGCGCTATGGGGTCGCGGACGCTGGGGTCGAGGCGCAGCGCGCGCGGCCAGGTCGCGTCCAGCTCGGCTGTGGTCTCAGAATCGCCACTGGCAAAGAGCGTGACGTCGTGTCCCATCGCCACCAGTTCTTCTGTCAGGAATGAGACGACCCTCTCCGTGCCGCCGTAGAGCTTCGGCGGAATGGCCTCGGTGAGTGGAGCGATCTGGGCAATACGCATCGGTGAGCACCTCGGGTAAGGTTCAGTGCAGGGACGGATTCTTTTGTTTGATGAGCGCCGATCGAGGCGCCTTGCGCGTTTCAGGCGATGACGAACGCGATCACCGCCGACCCCCCGCGTCTCGACTCATTTCTATGCAGCAACGCGGAACGCCCGATGATCTACGCAGGAGATTGAGGCAAATGCAAGATCGCTACCGCCAGCAAGCCATGCGCCTCCATGCATTTGTCGGTGATGCGGCAGACGGACACACCGGACCGCTGACCCGCTACGCGCACCGGCCGCTGGCGTTCATCCTGCGCTACATCCGCCACCGCGCGCCATCTCACGCGATTGTGTTGTTGTCCGTGCTGGCGGCCGTCGGGTGCGCCATCGGGGCGCAGTACGCGATCAAGCATCTGATCGATGTGCTCTCCGGCGCGCCCGCGGAAGCGGCGGTGTGGCTGGCTTTCGCGCTGCTGACCGGACTTGTTGCCGCCGACAATCTGCTGTGGCGTGTCGGCGGCTGGGCGGCGAGTCATGCCTTCGTCACGGTTACAGGCGATCTGCGGCGCGATCTGTTCCGTCATCTTACCGGCCATGCGCCGCGCTATTTCGCCGACCGCCTGCCTGGAACGCTGGCCAGCCGGGTGACCGCCACGGCCAATGCCGTTTACCAGACGGAGACGATGTGCGCGTGGAACGTGCTGCCGCCGGCGATTGCCGTGCTCTCGGCCCTCTGCCTGCTGGGTGTCGTGCACGTCCCCATGGCGGTGGCGCTGGTGGCCGTGGCGGGCCTCATCGTCGGCGTCATGTTCCGGCTCGCGCGGCAGGGGCGGCCGCTGCATCACGCCTTCGCCGATCAGGCGGCAAGGGTGGACGGCGAGCTCGTTGACGTGATCGGCAACATCGGCGTGGTGCGCGCCTTCGGTGCCACCCTGCGCGAGCGCCAGCGTTTTGCCAGCCGGCTGGACGGTGAGATCGACGCCCGCCGCCGCAGCCTGCGTTATCTGGAGAAACTGCGGCTGTTGCACGCAGCGCTTACGGCCGCGCTCACGGCTGCGGCGCTGGGGTGGGCCGTAAGCTTGTGGCTAAAGGGTGCAGTGAGCACCGGCGATGTCGTGCTGGTCTGCTCGCTCGGCTTCACGATCCTGCACGCCTCGCGCGATTTCGCCGTGGCGCTGGTCGAAGTGACGCAGCACGTGGCGCGGCTGAACGAGGCGCTGCAGACCCTGCTCGTGCCACACGAACTCAACGAACATCCGCGCGCGGCGCCGCTTGCCGTGCAGGGCGGGCGCGTGCAGTTCAATGACGTAAGCTTCACCTATCCCGCCGGCCGGCCCGTGCTGCGGCATTTCAACCTGCATATCCAGCCGGGCCAGCGAATCGGACTGGTGGGTCGCTCGGGTTCGGGCAAGTCGACGATGCTGGCCCTGCTGCAGCGCTTCTACGATGTCGATGACGGCCGCATTCTGATCGACGGGCAGGATGTCAGCCTGCTGACTCATCAGAGCCTGGGCGAGGCCATTGCCGTGGTGCCGCAAGACATCTCCCTGTTCCACCGCTCGCTGCTGGAGAACATCCGCTACGGCCGGCCTGACGCGAGCGAGGCCGAAGTCGCAGCAGCGGCGGAGGCCGCAGGCTGCACTGCCTTCATCGCGGCGCTGCCGTACGGCCTGCACACCGTCGCGGGCGACCGTGGCGTGAAGCTCTCGGGTGGACAGCGCCAGCGCATCGCGATTGCCCGCGCGTTCCTCAAGGATGCACCGATCGTGCTGCTCGACGAGGCGACGTCGGCGCTGGACAGCGAATCCGAACAGACCGTGCATGAGGCGCTGTGCCGGCTGATGCGCGGCCGCACCGTCATCGCCATCGCTCACCGGCTCTCGACGCTGCGCGACTTCGATCGCATCGTCGTGATGGATGGCGGCCGCATCGTGCAGGATGGACCGCCTGCGGAGTTGGCACGCCGCCCCGGCCCCTTCCGCGACCTGCTGACACGCCAGGTGGCGCACACCGACCGCGCCGCAGCGTGACGACAGTCCCGGGGCACGGTTAGGCTGGCAGGGACGGGCAGGGGGAGATCGTCATGCCGGGCCAGCCGCTGATCCTGATTCCGGGATTGCTGTGCGACGAGGATCTGTGGCGCGACCAGCTACCGGCACTCGCCGCGCACGCCGACGTCAGCATCACCATGGAACAGACGCGGCACGACAGCATCAGCGCGATAGCCGCTGCCATCCTCGCCGCGGCGCCGCCGCGGTTTGCGCTGGCCGGCCTTTCGATGGGCGGCATGGTCGCGCTGGAGCTGATGCGCCAGGCCGCGGACCGCGTGACCCGGCTGGCGCTGCTTGACACCAGCGCACGGGCCAACACCGGGGAAGAACTCAAGGTCCGCGCCGGGCGTATCGCGCTGGTGCAGGCGGGCCACGTCGATATCGTGCTGGGCCTGCAGCTCGCGCGCTTTCTGCCGCTCACCAGGCTGGGCGACGTGCTGCTGGTCGACCGTGCGCTCAGGATGATGCGCCGGGTGGGCGCGGCGACCTACGTGCGCCAGGAGCGCGCGGGGATGCAGCGTATCGACAGCCGCCCTTCACTCGCGGCCATCACCTGCCCGACGCTCGTGCTGTGCGGCCGGCAGGATGCGGCCACGCCGCTGGCGCTGTCGGAGGAGATCGCATCCGGTATTGCCGGCGCCCGGCTCGTGGTGATCGAGGATTGCGGCCACCTCTCGACCATGGAACAGCCCGCCGCCGTCAACCGCGCGCTGGTGGAGTGGCTGACGGCGTGAACGTTTGCCGGGAGCGCGCCACTCCAGTGGCGCATTGGCGAAGCGCAGCGAAGCCAAATGCTCGATGTGACGCGAGGCCGACGGCTGCCCTGCGCTCTCGCTCCGGGCGGTCCGCCACTGGAGTGGCGCGCTCCCGGCTTCAGTAGCGCGCGATGACCTTGTCGGCGAAGTCCTTGAGGTTGCGGCGGGCGGTGGCCATGGCGGGCAGCAGGGTGATTTCGTTCAGGCCCATGGCCTCGCGTTCGCGCAGCATGGCGATGATCTCGTCGGGCGGGCCGACCAGGCCGCCAGTCGCGCGGATCAGGTCTTCGGTGATGAACCGGCGCTCCTCGGCCGGCAGGAACGCGCAGTGGCCGAAATGGACCTGCTGATAGCGTTTCGCCGGCGGAGTCTCCATCCTGTTGGTGAACTCGAGATACTCCTGCCACAGATTCTGGCAGCTCCGCGCCACCGTGCTGGTGTCGCCGTTCATCTGGTAGAGCTCCCACCAGTAGTGCAGCGTGGCGGCCGCCATCGGGCCGATCTCATCGATCACGCGGTCCGACGTCATCTTCTCGCCCGGCGCCAGCACACAGGCGTAGCTCAGGGCCGCCGTATGGAAATCGGCGGGCAGAGTGCGGCCCACCGCAGCTGCGCCGGCCTGCATGGTTTCCATGCTCTTCTGCAAGCGCGTGCGGGTTTGGTTGTGCGAGCAGACGCGGCCATCGCCATAGGCGCCCGCCGCCTTCAGCGCCAGCGGTCCATCGGCGGCGACGTAGATCGGCACTGGCTGCTCGACATTGATGAATCCGTCCTTCGGGTGAAGGAAGCGGATATCGGTTCGCTCGCCGCCATCGATCGGGTAGTCCACCTCCTCGCCATGCAGCAGCGCCCGCAGCACGCGCAGATATTCGCGGAAGGCGCCGGCTTTCATCGGGTCCTTGCCCATCACCCGCATGGCCGTGTGGCCGGTGCCGATGCCGAGGAACACACGGCCGGGCGCGAGCTGGTTGACGGTCGCTATCGAATGCGCCGTGACCGGCGCCAGCCGAGTCGGTGCCACCGCCACGCCTGTCCCCAGCCGGATGCGCGAGGTATGCGCCGCCGCCAGCGACAGCACTGCATAGGCGTCGGAATAGATCATCTGCGAGTCGGCGGCCCAGGCGCAGTCGTAGCCCATCTCCTCCAGCTCGACGAAGAGCCGCCAGTCCGAGACGCGCGGTACGACCGTCACTCCGAACTTCATGATGCATCCTCCTTGTGCGCCAGGCGGCGCCTCGCGTCCTCGCGCAGCTCGGTCTTGCGGATCTTGCCCGACTCGGTCATCGGGAAAGCGTCGAGGAAGATCACATGGTGCGGTACCTTGAAGCTCGCCACCTTGCCGCGGCACCACGCGATCACCGCCTCGGCATCGAGCGTTGCGCCGGGCACGGGCTCGACATAAGCCACCGGCACCTCGCTCAACCGCCGATCGGGCAGACCGACGATGGCGGCCTGGCGGATCGCGGGATGCTCCAGCAGCAGGCCCTCGGTTTCCATGGGATCGACGTTTTCGCCGCCCACCTTGAGCATGTCCTTGTAGCGGCCGAGGAAGCGGATGTAGCCGTCCTCGAGCCACAGCGCCGTGTCCCCGGTGCGCAGCCAGCCGTCGGCGGTGAACGCCGCCGCCGTTTCGGCCGGCTTGCGGTAGTACTCGCGCATGACGCTGTAGCCGCGCACCTGCAGTTCGCCCGGTACACCCGGTGGCTGCGCCTCGCCGGTCATGCCGTCGACAATGCGCAGCTCGTAGCCAAGGCAAGGGTATCCCGATGATTCGCAGCGATGCATCTCGTCGTCATCCAGCGCGCACAGCGCCGCACCGGCCCAGCACTCCGTCATGCCGTAGGCCGAGAGGTTGCGCAGCGGCGCCAGCACCTTCGCGCCGCGCCGCGCGATGGGCGTGGCGGCCAGCGTCCCGGCCGCGAAGATGCCGGTGCGCAGGCTGGAGATGTTGCGCGGGCGCGCCTCCTGGGCATCGGTCAGGCCCTTCATGTGCGCTTCGAAACCGTGCACGATGCTGACGCGCTCGCGTTCGATCAGGTTGAGACTCTCTTCGGCATCGAAGGTGCGCGTGACGATCTGCCGGGCGCCGGTCAGCAGCGAGACGAACGTGCCTTCCGACAGACCGAAGACATGGAACAGCGGCAGGTAGTTCAGGATCACGTCGTTGCGCGTGATGCCCATCCGGAAGGCCCGTTCCTCGACATTGCGGATGATGCGATGCGTGTGCACCACACCTTTGGGGAAGCCGGTCGTGCCTGATGTATAGAGGATGAAACAGGGCGCATCCGGATCGACGGCCTGCGTCCGCGCCGCCAGCGCGCTGTCGGCAATGGCCGTAGCTGCATCGGCCAATGCAGCCCAGTCCGTCGTGCCGGCGTGCAGCCTTTCGCCAAGAACGATGACGCGGCGCAGGCGCGGGAAGTTCGCGTCCTTGACGGTTTCGCCGCTGGCCGTCAAGGCAATCGCCTCGCGCACCATCGCGAGATAGTCAATCGGGCCCGAACGGTCGTGCGTGACCAGCACGGCGCTGTCGGACTGTTTCACCACATAGGCAAGGTCGCGGGCGCGAAAGCGCGTGTTGACCGGTACAAGCACGGCACCGATTTTCAATGCGCCGAAGGCGATGAAGATCCATTCGTCGCAATTGTTCAGCCACAAGGCTACGTGATCGCCATGACCGACACCGGCGGCCATCAGCCGCCGCGCGGCCTCGTCCGTGCGGGCGGCGATCTCGCGGAACGAGTAGCGCGCCGCACCGAAGACGAGCCCTTCGGCCGACGCAAAGCGCGCCGCAGCCTCCGCCGGCAAGTCGCCGAATCGGCGTCTGGCGTACCACTCCATCTATCCCGGTTCCTTTTCGCCGCTCACGATCCCCCTTTCCCGCAGCGCCGCGATCTCATCCTCGCCCAGCCCGGCAAGGTCGCGCAGCACCGCAGTGCCGTCCTCGCCCAGCAGTGGCGGCGGCCTGTCGGTACCGGTGGGCGTTTCGGACAGACGATAGACGGTGCCGAACACGCGGAAATCGCCAACCCCGGGATGATGCATGGTGCGCACCATGCCGCGTTCGGTGACGTCTGCGGACTCCAGCGCTTCGGCAAGCGTACGTACCGGCCCGACCGGCAGGTGCCGCATCCGTTTTGCCCAGTTCTCCTTGGTGTCGGTGGCCAGCACCGCATCCATCAGCGCGAACAGGGCGGCCCGGTTCTGCGTGCGGGCGGTGGTTGTGGCGAAGCGCGGGTCATCGATCCATTCCGGATGGCCCACCGCGCGGCACATGCCGGCGAACAGCTTCTGGTTCGATACCGCCATGTAGAGCAGCCCGTTGGCGGTGGCGAAGGCATTGGTTGGCGTCGAGGTCATGTGCGCGTTGCCCGTGCGTGGCGGCTGCTGGCCGGAGCTCAGGTAGTACAGCCCGGCATTGCCCAGCGCCGCGACGGCCACGTCGAACAGGGCGAGATCGATATACTGGCCGCGGTCAGTATCGCGCCGGGCGTAGAGCGCCGCCAGGATCGCGGCGGTGGCATGGATCGAGGTCAGCGTATCGACGATCGCCAGCGGGTGGCGCAGCGGCGGACCATCGGGCTCGCCGGTCAGCGACATCATGCCCGACTCGGCCTGCAGCACCGGGTCGAATCCCGGCCGGTCCGATTTCGCGCCGGTCTGGCCGTAGGCCGAGATCGAGAGATAGACCAGCCGCGGGAACCGGTCCTTCAGCGAGTCGTAGTCGAGCCCGAAGCGCTTCATCACGCCTGGCCGGAAATTCTCGACCAGCACATCGCAGTGTTCCAGCAAGCGCAGCACCAGCGCCTGGCCCTTGGGCGTGCCGACATCGAGCGCAAGGCTCTTCTTGCCGCGGTTGAAGGCGAGGAAGAAATGCGTCTGCGGCCCGATCTTCGGCCCTGGCGCGCGGCGCGTGTCATCGCCGCCGTCCGGGTCCTCGATCTTGATGATCTCGGCGCCCATGTCGGCCAGCGCCTGCGTGCAGGCAGGCCCCGCGATCACGCGCGAGAAGTCAAGGACGCGGATGCCTGCAAGCGGCGGACGACCGGAAGTGGCCATGGGCAGTCCTGATCGCTGCTGTCACAGCCCATGAGGCTGACACGCCGGCCGCAATGCTGTCCACGCGCGCCGGCGCATGGCCCGTCACCATCGGCGCAAGGCTTATGTTCCGTGCGGCGGATTAGACGAGGCGTTTGACTTCCTGCTCCTTGGTCCCGGACAAGGGTGCGGTTGCGGGAACATTGCCGGCACTACGGCAGGCTGGCGGTCCACCGGCATCGTGGAAATCCTGTGCATCCCACAAAGAACTCAAGATCCTCTGCGTTCTGACGGACGATGGCAGGACTCCCGCAGCGCGGACATTTGGATAACGGCGGGCGGCTGGGGGTAGGGAATTGCTGGTGCTGCCTGTGCACCCTCGGCGGCGCATGCCACACGAACGTTGCTCTCCGGCAAGGCGGCAAGACGCGGGAGCGGAATGGGATTGCCGCAGATGCGACAAGGCGTGGTCAACGGCTCGCCAAGCCGCTCTTCGAACAGGGCCCGTCAAGCCTGGTCTGGTGACCGCATCGACGACACGTAAGGGGAAGCTTTGAAATGATCTTCATGCCATCCAGCATGTCAGCCGCAATTTTGATCCTTGCAAAAATGGCATATCGTGCCAGAATTGCAAGGTATGTTGTTACGTCAAAAGTTTCATGTCCTCCTCGAACGGCTGGAGCAGTTTCCCGCAGTAGCCTTGTTGGGTCCACGGCAGGCCGGGAAGACCACCTTGGCTCTCGAGATCGCAGCCGAACGTCCCAGCGTCTATCTCGATCTCGAAGCGCCGGCAGATCGGGCGAAACTGGCTGACGCTGCGCTCTATCTTTCAGCTCACGAAGACAAGCTTGTCATCTTTGACGAGGTGCAGCGCCTGCCCAACCTGTTCCAGACGCTGCGCGGCATGATTGACGCGGGCCGCCGTCGCGGTCTGAGGGCAGGACGCTTTCTGTTGCTGGGCTCGGCCTCCATAGACCTGCTTAGACAGTCAGGTGAAAGCCTGGCCGGCCGTATTGCGTATGTCGAGCTGGGGCCGTTCACCGTGCTTGAGGTCGGGGCTGCCGCGCGCGACAGACTCTGGGTCCGCGGTGGCTTTCCCGAGAGCTTTCTTGCGGACAGCGATGACGCCAGCGCCGTCTGGCGCGAGAACTTCATCCGCACATATCTTGAGCGTGACATCCCTCAGTTGGGACCACGCATTCCGGCCGAAACATTGCGCCGGTTCTGGACCATGCTCGCCCACTTGCAGGGTACCATGCTAAATATGGCACAGATTGCGCGTGGACTGGGCATCGACGGCAAGACAGTCGCGCGCTATCTCGATCTGCTGGTGGACCTGTTGCTGGTCCGCCGACTTCCGCCGTTCCACCGCAATACTGGCAAGCGCCTCGTACGTTCACCAAAGGTCTATGTGCGCGATAGCGGCATCGTTCATGCACTGCTGGGCGTTGCCGATCGTGATGCTCTTCTCGGCCATCCCGTCGCGGGCGGCAGCTGGGAAGGATTCGTGCTGGAGAACCTGGTTGCCGCCTCGCCGGACCGGGCTGAGGCGTCCTTTTACCGCACCGGTGCCGGGGCGGAAGTCGATCTGGTACTCAAGATGTCCGCCAGCGAGTTGTGGGCCATCGAGATCAAGCGTGGTCTGGTGCCAAAGGCTGAGAAGGGCTTTCATCACGCGCGCGCCGACCTGAGGCCGACCCGAAGTTTTGTTGTCTACTCGGGCGACCAACAGTACCCCATGGCACCCGGCATCGACGCCATTGGCTTGCGAGATATGATGGCATTGCTGGTGGATGCGGGCCGCAGTCGCGCTTCTCGCGTTTCATGACGGCCGCGGAGGGACAAACATCCCATTGTCAAGCGGTGCTCAGCACTGGCTGATGCGGCTACGGCGGAAGGTGTCGGAGGGGCTTTCGCCGAAGCGGGCGCGGTATTCGACGGCGAAGCGTCCGAGGTGGCTGAAGCCCCAGGTCAGCGCGATCGCGGTGACACTGTCGGCGGGACCGGCGCGGCTCAGCGCGTCGCGGACCCGCGCCAGGCGCGCATCGCGCAGGTAGCGCATGGGCGAGACGCCGTGATGGTCCCGGAAATGCTTCAGCAGCGTCCGGCCGGGAATGCCTGATGCCTTGACGATGTCGGCCAGCGTGATCGGGGCATCGAGATGCCCCTGCATGTAGTCGACCGCGCGCTGCACGTCGTGCGGTGCGGCCTGCGTGGCGCGCCGTTCCAGCGCGGCGGTATAGTTGCTCGGCTGGTAGAGCAGCAGGCCAGTGATGATGAGCTGCTCGTACATGCTGGCCATGATCGGGTTGGCGGGCAGCGCATCGTCATCGAGCTCGGCGATGGCCAGGCGGATCTGGCGGCCGATGCGCCGGCCGGCGGGTGAGGAGAGGTCGACCGCGGCGGCGAAGTCGAGCGGTTCCCGCACCCGCTCACCGAGCAGCGCCGCGAGCTGGCCCGTGACGGCCGCGGCGGTAAGCGAGAGCGTGATGCGGGCACTGCCGGCCTGCGAGCGCATGAGGTGGCCGGCGGGCGACGAGATGACCGCCTGATTGGCGCCGCAAACGATGCTGGCGGCGCGGTTGACGACCTCCGCGCGGCCTCGCAGCGGCAGGTGCATGAAATAGTCGTCGCGCTGGCGACCCGAAGGCACGTGTACGGCTACTTCCGCGCCGTACTGGATGTAGCCGAGATAGCTGTTGGGCAGATAGACGGCGCTGGCCGCGAAATCGAACGCTGGCACGGCGCGCGGGCGCGGATCGAGGTAGAATTCCTTGGACGCCATGAAGTGGCGCGTCATCTCCGGGTCCCGGCTCTCCAGGACGCGGCGGTGTTGCAGAACCCCGATGTCAGCGGTGCCCATGATCCGGCCCCCTTCACTGACAACATGCCGCCGGCGACAAATATTCCCGCGGCTCCGGCAAATATAGCAGCCGGACCGTGCCGCCGTATTGCGATTTCCGACAGGGACGGACCCCCTCGCCAGCCTCGCGCTGATGGGCGACACTCCGGCGACACCACATCAACCGGAGGGTCCATCGCCATGCCGCGCCGCTTCGTCGACCTGTCGATCTACCTGGAGAATGATGTGATCTCCGATCCGGTGCCCTTCGGGCCGAAGATCGATTATCACCGGCACGAAGACACGGTGGGCCAGATCGCCGGCTTCTTCCCCGGCCTGAAGAAGGAGGACATGCCGGACGGCGCCGGCTGGGCGGTCGAAAACGTGCGGCTCAGTACGCACAACGGTACGCACCTCGATGCACCGTATCATTTCCACCCGACGATGAATCGCGGCGAGCGCGCCATCACCATCGACGAGGTGCCGCTGGAATGGTGCTTCCAGCCGGGCGTGAAGCTCGACTTCCGCGACCGGCCCGACGGCTACGTGCTGACGGCTGGCGACATCGAGGACGAGCTGAAACGGATCAGTCACGAGCTCAAGCCGCTTGAGATCGTTGTGGTCAACACGCGCGCGGGATCACGCTACGGCAGCAACGACTACGTGAACTCCGGCTGCGGCATGGGCTACGACGCAACGATGTACCTGCTGGAACGCGGTGTGCGTCTCACAGGCACCGATGCCTGGAGCTGGGACGCGCCGTTCTACTTTACCGCCCAGCGCTATGCGGAAACCAAAGATCCGTCGATCATCTGGGAGGGGCACAAGGCCGGCCGCCACATCGGCTACTGCCACCTCGAGAAGCTGCACAACCTCGAAGCGCTGCCGCCGGATGGCTTCATGATTTCGTGCTTTCCGCACAAGATCCGCGGCGCCTCCGCCGGCTGGACCCGCGCGGTCGCGATCTTCGACGAATAGCTAACGTCGCCTTTTCGCGGCTGCCTTCTTGCGTGCCGGGGCCTTCTTTGCGGCGCGCTTCGGTGCGGCGGTGGCACGGGGCGCCGCCAGCGGCGGCTTCTCGCCGGGCGGCAGCTCCATCTGGAACACGTTCAACGTCATCGATACGAGGCTGTAGTAGCCGACGACTCCCACCAGATCGACCAGCCCCTGCTCGCCCAGCGCATCGATGGCACGCTTGTAGGTGGCATCGCTGAGGCGGTTGGTGGCGAAGTATTCGGTGACGACGTCGTATACGACTTTCTCGACCGGGCGCTGGAATTTCGGCGTGCGCCCGAGCCGCACCGCCTCGATGATGTCGTCGGGCAGGCCGGCCTGCCGCGCCAGGCGCGCGTGCGCCCAGAACTCGAACTGCGCCCGGAAGCGCTTGCCGGTCAGCAGGATCGCCAGCTCCGACAGATCCCTGGGCAGCGAGTTGCTGAAGCGGCAGTACTCCCCCAGCTTCTGCGCCCGGTCGGCCAGCACGGGGCTGCGCAGCCATGGCTCGAACGGGCCGCGCAGACCGCCGCGCGGTCCGCTCATAATGGCATCGGCGACGGACCGCTGCTCGGGCGACAGCTTCGCCAGATCGAGTGGGGCAAGACGGTACTTTTCGGCAGCCATCCCGGGCATCTCCTGCAGTGTATTGGGGCCGCGATCAGGCCGGGCAGTCGACCTCGCCACGGCGGGTGCGGTTCGGATTGGCGAAGATGGCGTCGACCATGCTGCGTCCGGCCGCAAGGGCACGTCCTTCGCGCACGGGACAGGCGGCGAATGCCACCCACGTCGCTTCGCCGCTTCCCGCCGTTCGCAAGGTCAGCGTGAGCCGCAGCATCTCGACGCTCACGCTGGCACGCGGTTCGAGATCGCTCACCCGCCTGTCGGGCAGCGGCCTGTCCTCGCCGCGCGGCCCGGCCTGTCCGATCTGGCCGCGCGGCAGGGCAAGCACACCGTCCGCTGATGAACCGCCCGCGAAGTGCCGGGTCTGGTCGACCTGCAGCTTCATGACGTGGCCGCCGCTGAAGCCGATCTGGTGGCCGCGCGCGGCCAGCTTCTCCATCACCAGCCGCCGGATGTCGCGGCCCAGCGCACTGTCGCTGGCGAGATCGACGGCGTACTTGCCGGCCGGCAGCGGTCGCTTCGCCTGGACCTCAACCGCCGGCTGGATCTGGGCGTTGGCCGGCACCGCTGCGATGGCCAGCAGGGCTGTCAGGACGACTGGAACGCGCATGCTGGCCTCCGGAGCAGCGGGAACAGACGTTAGTTGAGGCGATCCCAGCCCGGCTCGTCGCGACTGAGCATGCGTTTCAGGGCCTCGAAGTGCAGGATCGCCTGTTCCCGGCCGCCCTCGGCGATCTGGCGCGCGGTGCGGGCCACAATCTGGGTCGGCACGATCTCCAGCGGCCGGCCCGTCTGCATGGCCAGAACCTGCACCAGCGCCGTGCGTTCGAGGAAGTAGAGATCCTCATAGGCCGTGGCCACGCTGTCGCCGGCGACGATCACGCCATGGTTGCGCAGCAGCAGGATCTCCTTGCCACCCATCGCGCGGCACAGCCGGTCGCCTTCCTCGTCGTCCAGCGCCAGGCCGTTGTACTCTTCGTCGTAGGCGATCCGGTCGTAGTAGCGGAAGGCGTTCTGCGTGCACATCTCGATGCGGCCGCCGGCCAGCGTGGTGAGCGCCGTGGCATACGGCATGTGCGTGTGCAGTACCACTTTCGCCCTGGGATTGCCGAGATGAACGCGGCCATGGATGTAGAAGGCGGTGGCCTCGACCGGGTGCCGGCCCTCGATGATTTTCCCGGTCGCGTCGGTCATCACGAGGTCGGCCGGCGTGATCTCCGACCAGTGCAGCCCGTGAGGATTGATCAGGAAGCAGTCCTCGCGCCCCGGCACCACCATGCTGAAGTGATTGTCGATCCCCTCGTTGAGCTGGTGGCGGGCTGCCCAGCGCAGGGCGGCGGCCAGATCGATGCGGGCCTGGGCAACGGGATCAATGGCGGGCATGCGCGTCCTCGAACAAGGGGCCTGCCTATTACGTCGCATGTCCGGGCAGCCGACAAGCCCGATCCGTTTCTCGTGGTGCGTAGCGGCGTTGCACGACACGAATTCGTCACCATTGATGGGCATGTCTGTCGCATGGTCGAATGGTTGCCGCGGAAGAGGTGGAAGATCGTACGTGCCGCCACGGCGGAACAAGCAGTTCTGCCGGTTACCAGCAGTGGATCTGCGGTCCGCGCCCGATGGGCGGCACTCGCGGCGCAGCCATGGATCGATCCGGTGGTGGTGGGTGCGCTGCGCCGCTGGTATTTCCCGCTGTCGCGGCTGTGGGCCGCCGCGAATGCGGCGCAGGGCAATGTCGACCGGTTTTTCGCCGAGGCCGGCGCACCGGTGGACGGGCCATGGTCGCGCCGTGTGGCCGGCTCTGTCCTGCCACGCCATGAAGGCGCCCGCCGGCGCGCGGCAAGCGAGCGGCAACGCTGGGAGACGGCGGCCTTCGGTTCCGACCCCGTGTCGCCTGCCGTGCTCGCGCGGCTGGACTCAGCGCGCCGGCGCGCCGCCTCGCTGCACATGGCGACGCGCGGCCTCTTCTATCCGCTGCTGTTTCCCCGCCGCGCGCCGCTGGCGGCATGGGCGGTCGCCCCACCTGCTGTCGTCGAAGCTGCCTATGGCGCCGGCCTTGCCGATCCTGCCGCAGTTTACGCCGTACCCTCCTCGATGCCAGCGGTCGAGATTTCGCATCCAGCGGTGCGACGGGGGAGGACGGAACGCTGGCTGCGCTTTCCGACTCCGCATGCACCGCTGGCAACCCGTACTGGTTGCGAGACGGTCTACGCACGCGTGGTCGAGCCCGAGGGCTGCACGCGGAACACACCGACCGTGATCGCCGGCAACGGGCTGTGCATAGAAACGGATATCCTGGTCGAGAGCGTCGATCCTGCCCGTGTGCTAGCGCCGCTGGGCTTTCGTGTCGTCGAGGCCGTGTCGCCCTATCACGGTCTTCGGACCCAGACGGGGACCTATGGCGGCGAACCCTTCTTCGCAGCCGCGCCGCTGGGCACGCTCGACCTGATTGTCGGACAGACCCGGGAAACCGCCGTGCTGATCGACTGGTGCCGCCGTCAGTTCAGTGGTCCGCTGGCTGTCGCAGGCATCTCCATGAGTTCGTTCGTCGCCCAGCAACTGGCGGTCCGCTGCCACGATTGGCCGCCGGCGCTGCGTCCCGACGGGCTGCTGCTGGTGAGTCACTCCGGGCGGATCGAGGAGGTGACGTTCTCCGGCTCCCTGATCCGGGCGCTGGGGCTGACCCGCTGGCTGACCGCGGCCGGCTGGACGCGTGAAACCCTGATGCGCTGGGAGGGCCTGCTCAACCCAGCGGGTGCGCCCGGCCTGCCGCCCGGACAGATCGTCTCCGTGCTCGGCATTGCCGACCGGCTGCTGCCTTTCGAAACCGGCCAGGAGGTGGCGCGGGCATGGTCGCTGCCGGCCGAAAACGTGTTCGAGCTCAACGTCGGGCATCTGGCTATGCCGGTGGCGCTGATGCGCGACAGCCGGCCGATGCTGCGGCTGAAAGCCGTCATGAACTGTGCGGCGTGATTGCTTTCGAAATCTCCCGGGTCATCTTGTTGCGGATTGCACGGCCGAAATCCTCGAAGCCGCGGGCCACGACGATGAATGAGCCGGGCCCCCCGATCACCTTCTCCTCGTAGTAGGCGTCGAGATCCGCCTCGGGCGGGCGGCCGAAATTGGGCCGGTCGCTGATGATCGGCAAGCCGTTGATCACGATGCCGCGCCGGACCAGCTCGTCACGCACCAGCTCGGCCGGCGGCCCGTTGTTGTTCTTGCCGTCGCCTGAGATGTCGATGATGTTTCGCTTCGATCGAAACAGCGGCTCGTCGAACTTGGCGCCGGCATAGGCGAGGCCGGCGCCGACGGCGGTCCAGCTCTGGGCCGTCAACGGCGATTCATCGAGCTGGGCGGCGAACGAGGCGGCGGTCGCGGCACTGTCGATCAGCGTCCAGTTGACGATGGTGCGCTGATAGTGCGTTCCCGCCCATTCCACATAGGCCAGCGCCACGCGTTGCAACGGGCCGCCGGTCATGGCGTCGATCACCCGCCGGTCGGCCAGCGCTTCGAGATAACCGCGGCGCTGCAGGCGCGCCTCGTCCTCGTCGATGCTGCGCGAGACGTCGACCGCGATGACCAGCCGGAGGTCCACCTCGACGATCTCATCGGCCCGGAGCGCGGCAGGAGCGGCCGCCATCAGCGCTGTACCCCCGGCGCTGCGCAGCAGGGTCCGTCGCCGCATTGTCGTCTCCTTGCGGTCCGGCAGGGCATTTTGCCTGGCCGGCCGACCGGCTATGGTCGCTCCAAAGCCGCCGGCCGCCAAGTGCGGCGGTGATATGGCCCCGGCTCAAGAGAGGCAGTTTCCATGCCGCTGGCACCCTCCGCACAGAAGGTTGAAGACTGGCTCGCGGCCCGCGGCCTGGGCGGGCGGGTTATCGAAATGCCGGCTACGACCCGCACATCGGAGGAAGCCGCAGCCGCAATCGGCTGCGAAGTGGCACAGATCGCGAAGTCGCTGCTATTTCGCGGCCGTGACAGTGGCCGCCCGGTGCTGGTGATCGCCAGCGGCGCCAACCGGGTAGACGAGACAAAGCTGGCGCGGCTGGTCGGCGAGCGCATCGCCCGGCCGGACGCTGACTATGTGCGCAGCACCACCGGCTACGTCATCGGTGGCGTGCCGCCGGTTGGCCATGACGAGAGTATGACAACCCTGATCGATGCCGACCTGCTGTTGCTCGATCCGATCTGGGCGGCAGCCGGTACGCCGTTTGCGGTCTTCCGGCTCACCGGCAACGAGCTGGCCGCCCTGAGCGGCGGGCAAGTCGTCGACGTGAAGAAGGGCGCGACGCCCGGAGCGCCAGGGCATTCGCAAACCTGATATCCGGCTGCCTCCGATCGGTGTTAAGAAGCCTTCATGGTGAGCTTGTCGAACCATGAAGGCGTGGCAGAGCGGTGGTGCGGGCCGCTTCATGGTTCGACAAGCTCACCATGAAGGGTCCTTCGCTGCGCTCAGGACGACGACAAATACGGCGAGAAGACGTTATAGCCGCGCGTAATCGATGGGCGCGTCCTTGTCGAGCTGCGCTGTCGGTTCGGGCATGGGATACTTCAGGCCGGTGGCGCAGTTGAACAGCATCGCCCGCTCATCGCGCCGGATCAGTCCCTCACGCAGCGCCTTTGTATAGGCGGCCCACGTGGCCGCGCCTTCCGGACACAGCAGCAGGCCTTCCTCGGTGCCGACTTCGGCACGGGCCGCCAGAATGGCTTCGTCGTCCACAGCGATGGCGAAGCCGCCGGACTCGCGTACGGCATCGAGGATCAGAAAATCGCCGATCGCCGCGGGCACACGAATGCCGGCCGCGATCGTGTGTGCGTTGGCGAAAAGCTCGGCGTGGCGTGCGCCTGACTGCCAGGCCTTTACGATCGGGGCGCAGCCCGTCGCCTGCACCGCGATCATGCGCGGCTTGCGTGTGAGCCAGCCGATCGCCTCGAGCTCGTTGAACGCCTTCCACATGCCGATCAGGCCGGTGCCGCCGCCGGTGGGATAAAGAATAACGTCGGGTACGTCCCAGCCGAGCTGCTCAGCCAGTTCCAGACCCATCGTCTTCTTGCCCTCGATCCGGTATGGCTCCTTGAGGGTCGAAAAATCGAACCAGCCGCCGGCCTCCTTGCCCGCCCCCACGATGCGGCCGCAATCGTTGATCAGCCCGTTGACGCGATAGAGGCGGGCGCCCTGCAGCGCGGTTTCCGCCATGTTCACGACGGGCGTATCGTCCGGACACAGGACGATCGAGTCGATGCCGGCACGCGTGGCGTAGGCGGCCAGCGCCGCCCCCGCATTGCCGTTGGTCGGCATGGCGATTTTCGAGACTCCCAGCTCCTTCGCCATGCTCACCGCCATGGCGAGCCCCCTCGTCTTGAAAGAGCCCGTCGGCAGCCGGCCCTCGTCCTTCACGAGGATCTCCGCCGTGCCCAGCTTTTTCTGAAGACGCGACAGGGGCACAAGCGGTGTCCAGGTTTCACCGAGGCTGACGATGTTGTCCGACCTGCGGACGGGGAGCAGCTCGCGGAAGCGCCACATATCCTGCGGGCGTTCGCGCAGGGCCTCCCGGGTAACGCTGCGCCTCACCCCGTCCAGGTCATAGCGCACGAGGATCGGAAAGCCCTTGGGCGACAGATTGTGCAGGACCCCGGCAGGCAGCACCTCGCCGGTCATGCCGCATTCCAGCCGGGAAACGAACCAGGGATATTCGGTCATGGCGCAATTCGCTGCTGTGCAGAAAAAGAGCCTCGGCGAGCAGGCTCGCCGAAGCTCTGGTCACTATGCGCGGCGCCGAAGCGCCGGCGATTACATCTCGTCGTCGTCGTCGCGCTCGCGACGGCGGTCGCGATCGAAGCCGCCACGGCGGCGCTCGCCACCCCGGTCGGGGGCCCCTGGATCGAAGCCACCGCCACCACCGGGCCCGCGGTCGAAGCCGCCGCCGCCGGGACCACGCCCGAAGCCGCCGCCACCACCCGGGCCGCGGCCATAGCCACCGCCGCCGCCGCGGTCGAAGCCGCCGCCACGGTCAAAGCCGCCGCCACCACCTTCGCCGCCACGGCCATAGGGGCTGCGCGGTGTACGTTCAAAGCCACCGCCGCCACCGGGTCCGCGGCCATAGCCGCCAGGGCCGCGGGGCCGGAAGCCGCCCCCGCCGCCCTCGGAATCGCCGAACGAGCGTGGGCCGCGGCCGAAGCCACCCCCGCCACCGCCGCCCGGCTGCCGCTCGACTGCTTCGCGCACAGCCAGCGCGCGACCGCCAAACTGCGAGCCGTCCAGCGCCTTCATCGCCGCGGCGCCGGCCTCGTCAGTGGCCATTTCGACAAACGCGAAACCGCGGCTGCGGCCGGTTTCGCGATCCATGATGATCTTGGCGGAAGCTACCTCGCCGTAGGGCGAAAAGTGCTGGGTCAGATCTTCGTTCGTGCACGTGTAGGGCAGGTTGCCTACGAAAAGTTTGCGGCTCATTCCCAAGAGGCTCGTTGACGGGTGAGGAAAGAAATCATCGGGTGCGCCGCCAGAAATCCGGTGCCGCTCAGGCGGTCCGGTGTCGGAAACACGTATCTGGCCCTGTTGTCCAAAGACTTCCGAAGTCGCAACCGAAAACTAGCTGGATCCAGAGGGGCAGCGGATGCAACCGCCAGGACTCTTCCAACAGACCAAAATATGCCCCGTGCGCCCGCACTTGTCCACCCGGCCCTGTCGGATTTGACGGTCAGCAAATATGGCGTCGGCTTGTCGTCATGAAGGCGGCGGGGCACCATGCCGTCATCAACGCACGGGAGAGCCCAATGATCCTCGACCATCGCACCTATGTTCTGCATCCGGGGAAGCTGCGCGACTTCCTCACCCTGTATCAGGCCGAGGGCTTTCCCGTTCAGACGCGGCACCTTGGCAAGCCGTTCGCCTGGTTCACCACCGAGGTTGGTAACGTAAACGAGATCATCCACATCTGGGCCTACGAGGATTTCGCCGACCGCCAGGCCCGGCGCGCGGCCATGACCGCCGATCCGGCCTGGCAGGCGTACCTGGCCAAGGCCTCGGGCTATTTCCAGACCATGACCAACCGCATCGTCGTGCCGGCAAGCTTTGCACCGCTCAAATAGGAAGCAGGTTCGCGTCCATGTCCACGACTCCCACCCCGGCCGGTACCGCCGCCAGTCCCCTTGCGCGGACCGGCGGACAGGTGCTGATCGACCAGCTCCGCATCCATGGCGTCGACCATATTTTCGGTGTGCCAGGCGAAAGCTACCTCGCCGCTCTCGACGCGCTGCACGATGCCCGCAATGCCATCAGGTACGTGATCTGCCGCCAGGAAGGCGGCGCCGCCAACATGGCTGAAGGTTACGGCAAGCTGACCGGCAAGCCGGGGGTCTGCTTCGTGACACGTGGCCCGGGTGCCACAAACGCCAGCATCGGCATTCACACCGCCTATCAGGACAGCACGCCGCTGGTGCTGCTCGTAGGCCAGGTCGCGCGCGACCAGGAGGAGCGGGAGGCGTTCCAAGAGATCGACTACCGCCGCATGTTCGGCCCGCTCACCAAATGGGCGGCGCAGATCGAGGATGCGCGGCGCATCCCGGAGCTGGTCAGCCAGGCCTTCCATCGCGCCACGTCCGGACGTCCCGGACCGGTGCTGCTGGCCCTGCCGGAGGACATGCTGACGGACCGTGTCGAGGTGACCGACGCGCTGCCGTACAAGGTGGTTCGCCCGGCGCCCGCATCCCAGGACATGGAGCGCCTGCGCGAGATGCTGGCCAGGGCCGAGCGGCCGCTGGTGATCCTGGGCGGTGGCGGCTGGACGAAGGAGGCTTGCGACGACATCCGCGCCTTCATCGAGGCCAACCGGCTGCCCGTGACCACGGCATTCCGCAACTCGGACCTGATCGACAACCGGCACCCCAACTACGTCGGCGATGTCGGAATCGGCATCAACCCGCCGCTGGGCAGGCGGGTCAGGGAGTCCGATTTGATCATCGCGGTCGGTCCGCGGCTGGGGGAAATGACCAGCGGCGGCTATACGCTGTTCGACATTCCGGTTCCGAAACAGCCGCTGGTGCATGTCCATGCCGGCGTCGAGGAGCTGGGGCGTGTCTATGAAGCGGCGCTGATGATCAACAGCGGCATGCCGCAGTTTGCCCGCGCCGCCCGGGCATTGCCGCCGATTCCGAATCCGCCCTGGGCGGGCGGCATGGAGCAGGCGCGGGCGGATTACCTCGCGAACCTGAAGCCGACGGGTGCGGTCGGTGCCGTCGACCTGGGCGAGATCGTGACCTGGCTGAACACGCGCCTGCCGGACGACGCGATTGTCGCCAACGGGGCGGGCAACTACGCCGGCTGGGTGCACCGCTTCTTCCAGTACCGCGGGCTGCGTTCGCAGCTTGCGCCGACCAGCGGTGCGATGGGCTACGGTGTGCCAGCGGCGATTGCCGCCAAGATCGTGGCACCCTCGCGCACGGTCGTCGCCTTCGCCGGCGACGGCTGCTTCCTCATGACTGGCCAGGAATTCGCAACGGCCGTGCAGTACGGCGCGAACCTGGTGATCGTGGTCGTCGACAATGGCGGCTATGGCACCATCCGCATGCACCAGGAGCGCGAGCATCCCGGCAGAGCGCACGGGGTTGAGCTGCGCAACCCCGACTTCGCCGCCTATGCCCGGGCCTTCGGCGGCCACGGCGAAACCGTGCTGAAGACGGCGGATTTCGCGCCGGCTTTCGAGCGATCTCTGGCAGCCGGACTGCCCGCGATCATCCACGTGAAAACCGACATGGAGCAGATCACCTCGCGCACGACCATCACGAAAATGCGGGAGGCAGCAAGAGCGAAGGGCTGACAGGCCGCATGTCACGGCAGCGGGTGCTGGCGCGTCTTGGGTGGGTCCAGATGAATGAAGGAGCCACGCCGGATGACCCAGCGCCTTGCTGCTGCCACGCTTGCCCCCGAGGGCTACAAGGCCCTGTTTGCCAGTCGCGCGTACCTTGTCGACAACGTGCCGCGGCCGTTTCTCGACATTCTCTGGCTGCGCATCTCTCAGATCAATGGCTGCGCCTATTGCGTCGATGCGCATGGCCGCGACGCCGCCAGTCGCGGCGCTTCTGCGATCAAGATTCTGAATACGGCCACGTGGTGGGAATCGCCGCTGTTCGACGAACGCGAGCGGGCAGCGCTGGCCTGGGCAGAGGCGGTGACGCGCCTGGATCATCAGCGCGTGCCCGAGGAAGCCTTCGAGGCGCTACGGCAACACTACAGCGACAAGGAGATCGCCGATCTCACCATAGCGGTCGCAGCCATGAACGCTTGGAACCGGATCGGCGTCTCGCTGCGAATGTCCCCCAAGAGCTAACGTCGTCTCCTCTTCGGGCCGCGCATTCTGATGGCCCTGTAACGGCGTCTTCGTTGTCCTGAGCGAAGCGAAGGACCCTGCGGTCGTGCGACCAGAGAATGACGACGTTGGTGAACCGTCGCCGCCGTTCTTTGAGAGAACCGCCGCAAGGTCCTTCGCTTCGCTCAGGACGACAGTAACTCGCCAGATGCGAACCTGATCACCCAGCTCGCTCCGATGGAGAGGTTGCGCAGTGCGCTTGCAGCCCGGTGGGGCAGGCCGCATGCTGAGGACGTTCTCATTCTGCTCCGGAGGGCGGGTCATGTCTCTCGACGAAGCCGTCCGTCCGGCGCGCGAGCGGCTTGCCGCGCTGTGGGACCATCTCGGCATTCGCTCGGCACACGTCGCGACCCAGGTCCCGGCCGACATCGCGGATTTTGCTGCGCATCATCCGGATCGTCTGAGCGGTCTCGTTCTGTGCGTACCCACCCGGCTCGATCCGGCGCCGTTTGCAGCAATCGCCGACCGCGTCCTGATGATCGCAGGATCGACGGGGCCCACGGCCGGGACGACGGCGCGGGCCGCCGAGCGCCTGCCCGGCGCCACCCGCGTCGTGCTGGACGGCTATGAGGCGCAGGGCTGGGCCGATGCCGCGGCTGACCGGCCCGACATTGCCGACACCATGATCCGTTTTTTTGACCGCATCGGACCGACCGGCCATGCGGTTGCATCGCCCGGCCGGATTGCCGAAGCAGGCTCGCATGCGGGCATTACCTGGCGCATGCAGGGGACCGGACCGGCACTGGTCCTGATGCCATTCTTCCTGGCGCCATCGCAGTGGCAACCTGTTCTGTCGTGGCTCGCTTCCCGTTTCACGGTCGTGACGCTGGGTGGACCGTATCTTGGCGGCGTCGCTGCGCTGGAGGACCGCGCTCGGGCACCCAGCTACCAGGCCACGTTCCGCACCCTGATCGACTTTATGGCGCCGGCGTTGGATAGCGCCTTCCTCGAGGTCGGCTGCGGATCAGGCTCGTTGACCCGACGGCTGGCGCGGCAAGCCGGACACGGCCAGAGAATCACTGCAGTCGACGTTAATCCCTTTCTGCTGGAAGAAGCGCGCGCCCTTGCCGGGGCTGAGGGTGTGGATGGTGCCATCGCGTTCGGGCCGGGCAACGCCGAGGCGCTGCCGTTCCCGGACGAAAGCTTCGACTGCGTCTACAGCGTAACGGTGCTGGAGGAGTGCGACGCTGACCGTGCCATCGCGGAAATGGTTCGGGTGGCGCGGCCGGGCGGTCGTGTCGGCATCATCGTGCGCGCCATCGATATGCCGCAATGGTGGAACCTGCCGGCGCCGGAGACGCTGCGCCGCAAGATCGACGTCCCGCCACAGTCAGTGGCCGCGCACGGCGTCGCTGATGCAAGCCTCTATCGGCGCATGCGGCAGGCCGGCTTGCAGCGCCTCGTCTGCTTTCCCTCGCTCGTCACGCTCGATCGTCCTGACGGCCAGATCTGGCGCTATCGCGAGGACCACGTGCTCTCGCAGCTATCGCCCGACGAGACGACCGCATGGCGCGCCCTGCGCGACGCGGCGCGGCGCGAGGAACTGCTGTTCATGGCGCATCCCATGCACTGTGCCGTCGGCGTCAAAGCCGGCGGTTCCGCATCCGGTTAGCGGCCAACCGCCTGCATCGTTTCCTGGTAGTCACCCCAGGCGTCCTTGATGTCCCAGGCAGCAAACAGCACCGGGATACCCACTCCGACACCGCGCGCCAGCTTTGCGGTCTGAGCCGCCTTGTTGAAGTTCGCTGTCTCGCGCGCAAGCTGCTGAGTTGCCCCGTGGACGATGTTCTGCGCCTTGCGCCGCTGGCCCTTGCGCAGCGTCTCCTCGGCCAGCTTCTGGGAGTACTTCCGGATCTGTCCCTCGGCGGAGCTCATGATCTGTGCCGAGCGGCCCTGTTGCGCCAGCGCCTTGTCAAGCACCCCGCCCGCGATCTTGCCGCCAGCCTCGCTGGCAACGTACTTGCCGGTATCGACACTCACCGCCGCTATCTTGGCCTGCGGCCCCTGTTCCCAGGTCTTGAGGATCGAGTTGGTGGCCGAGTAGCCGAAGCCGGCCAGCCCGAACGTTGTGGCCGAGGCGCCGGCCTGCAGGCCAAACACCGTGATGCCGCCGGCCGCCGCGCCGCCGGCCGCGCCTAGGGCGAAGGCGACGCCGGCGGCACCGCCGATGACGGCCACGCCGACCGTGGCGGCAAGCTTGATGCGGGCCAGCGCCACAATGGCATCCTGCGTCTGGTTGATCACCTCGGCATTGATCTGGCTCGCATCGCGGTAGACGTCCTGCACCGCCTGCCGCGCATAGTCGCGCAGCCTGGCCATCTGGTTCACGTAGTCGTTGCCGGCCGTCGGCCCACCCTGGTGCAGCTTGTCGATCCAGGCGAACAGGAATTGCTGATGAAGTTCGTCCGTCGTGCGCTCGATCGACTGGCGGCTGGCCATCTTCACTTCCGCGGTGCCGGGCGGCTCCTTCCAGAACAGCACCGCATAGACCGCATTCAGAACCTTGCTGTCCCTGTAGGTCACCCACTCGATCGATGTGTGCTTCTGGAACGCAATGGCCAGCGCGACCGAACGGAAGAAGCGGCTGACCGTCGGCAGGTCATAACAAATAAGCGGAGCCCCCGGCGTCGCCATTTCAATCAACCCTCGCTACCTGTTTATGCACTCGTGTGCATTATGCAGGGTGAGGCGGCATCAGGCAACAGACGGAGGGGCCTTCGGACCAATTCGCCGAGGATGCAGGTCGTGTCGGTCCTATGTTGTGGCGAGCGCGTAGACGCCTTCGACGCCGCCCGGCAGGCGATGCTGCTGCCAGGTCCTGCCGCCATCCTCGGTGCCGAAAACCTGGCCCCGCCGGGCGGCGCACCAGATGCGGTCGGGGCTGGAGGCGCTGGGTGCCACGATCATCAGGGTGCTCTCGATCGACACGTCATGATCGAAGCGCTGCCATGTCTCGCCCAGATCCTGGCTGCGGTAGAGCGAGCCGGCATCGCTCACGGCCGCCACGCTGAGCGCGGCGTACATGGTGTCGGGCGCGTGCGGGGAGACGCGCACGTCGCGGGCATAGGTCAGCGGCGAGAAACGGCCGATCTCCATTTCCGTCCAGCGCCGGCCGCCATCCTCGCTGCGGAACAGCCCCATCCTGTTGGCGAGGAACACCGTGCCCGGCCGCGCCGGGCTGACGGCCAGCGCATGCGAATCCATCATGCCCTCGGTTTCGGTGTCGCTGACGATGCGGCTCTTCAGCCGTGGCTGCTCGGCATATTCCAGCAGGCTGTCATTGCAGCTTTCCCAGCTCTCGCCGCCATCGGGGCTGCGCATGACGCCGCCGACTTCCAGCGCGGCATAGAGGTCGTCGGGGCGAGCCGGATCAACGGCCAGCCGGATGACCCGGCAGGGGAAGCTCATCTTCACCATGCCGCGCGGTTCGGGCGGCGAGAGTTCATGCCATGTCCTCCCGCCATCGCGGCTGCGGTAGATCGTCGTCCCCTGGGTGCCGGCATAGATAACCTGCGGATCGCGCGGGTGCAGCAGCAGCGACCAGACAAGCCGTTCCTTTCCCGGCAGCGTCAGGGCCGTCCATGTATCGCCGCCGTCGTCGCTGCGGTACGGGCCGGCTTGCGTGCCCGCATAGATGACATGCGGTGCATCCGGATGGGTGACCAGGCAGCGGACTTCCGGCTTGTCGGGCAGACCGTGGCTCAGCGATTCCCACTGGCCGGCCGCGACATCAAGCCTGTAGAGCCCTCCCATCGGAATCCTTGCGTCAGTGCCGAAAGCCGGCGCCGCGCCCACGTAAACATAGGTGGCCATGCTCGCCTCGGTCGTTTCATCCCTGCTGATCCGACAAAGACTAACCCCGTGCGCAGCTTTCGAGAAGGCGCTTGGCGCTTGCCTTCGCGCCTGTCGGCATGTATGACCGCTGCCTGCGTGGGATTTGAAGCCGACCGGCTTGCGGCCACGTTAAAAACCGCTAAAAGGTCGGGAGCGCTCCGAAAAGCCCCGTCCTTCACCGGTCGGGGCTTTTTCGTTGCGCGTGCGCCTGGCGTCGCGCCATTTGGGAGGGAGTGATGGACGGCGATTTCCGCGGGCGGCGTATCGAAACCCGGCAGGACGAGGGGATCGCGGGCTGGCGGGCGCAGACCCGCGCGGTACGCGGCGGCCTGCGCCGCAGCGACTTCGAGGAAACATCGGAAGCGCTGTTCCTGACGTCCGGTTACGTCTACCGCAGTGCCGAGGAAGCCGAGGCCGCGTTCACCGGCACGCTCGACCGCTTCCAGTACTCGCGCTTCAGCAATCCCACGGTCTCGATGTTCGAGGACCGCCTTGCCGCGCTGGAAGGCGCCGAGGCCTGCCGCGCCACCGCCACCGGCATGTCGGCGGTGTTCTATGCGCTGCTCGCCCTGCTGCGGGCGGGTGATCGCGTCGTGGCGGCGCGGCAGCTCTTCGGCTCCTGTCATTTCATCGTCACCGAATTGCTGCCGCGCTACGGCATTGAAAGCGAGCTGGTCGACGGCAAGGACATCAAGCAGTGGCAGCAGGCGCTGTCGCGGCCTGCCAAGGCGGTGCTGTTCGAAACGCCCTCGAACCCCATGCTCGACATCGTTAATATCCGCGCTGTCTGTGACCTGGCGCATGCCGCGGGCGCGAAGGTGGTGCTCGACAATGCCTTCGCGACGCCGGTCCTGCAGCGGCCGATCGAGTTCGGCGTCGACATCGTCGTCCACTCCGCCACCAAGTACATCGACGGTCAGGGTCGCACGCTGGGCGGCGCCGTGCTGGGGCCGAAATCGTATATCGTTGACCAGTTGCAGCCCGTGACGCGCAACACGGGACCGTCACTCAGCCCGTTCAACGCCTGGGTGCTGTTGAAGGGACTTGAGACACTGGCGCTGCGCATCGAGCGCCACAGCGCCAACGCTGCACGCGTCGCCGATGCGCTTGCCGGCCACCCGGCCGTGGCGCGCGTGCTCTATCCCGCGCGCAAGGATCATCCGCAGCACGAACTTGCGATGCGCCAGATGCCGGCCGGCGGTGGCGTCGTCGGCTTCGAGCTGAAGGCCGGCAAGTGGGCGGCCTTCCAGACGCTCAACCGGCTGAAGCTGATCGACATCTCAAACAATCTCGGCGATGCCAAGAGCCTGGTGACGCATCCCGCCACCACCACGCACAAGCGTATCGGCGAGGCTGAACGCGCCAGGCTCGGCCTCGGCGACGGGCTGGTGCGGCTCTCGGTGGGCCTGGAAGATCCCCAGGACATTATCGACGATCTCATGCAGGCGCTGGCGGGCTGACGCCGACCATGTCTCTGGCGCGCAAGCTCTGGGCCGACAACGCCGACTGGGCGCAGCGCATCCTGGCGCATCCCTTCGTGCGCGGTCTTGGCGATGGCAGCCTGCCGCCGGAAAGCTTCCGTCGCTACGTGGCGCAGGATGCGTATTTTCTCGAGGCCTTCGCACGCGCCTATGCCTACTGCCTGGCGCAATCGACGGCGCGGCCGGATCTGCATGCCTTCGCCGGCCTCATCGCGGGCGTCATGGACGAGCTGAAGCTGCATGCTGGCTATGCCGAGCGATGGAATGCCGATCTCAGCGGCGTGACGCCTTCGCCTGCCACCCGGGCCTACACGGATTTCCTCATCGAAGTGGCGCGGCTGGGCGGCATCGGCGTGACGACGGCAGCCATGACCCCCTGCATGCGGCTCTATGCGTTTCTTGGCCGGGAGCTGGCGCGTGGCGAGGTTGCACCCCTCTATGCGGAATGGGTGCGCACCTATGCCGCCCCTGAGTTCGAGGCGCTGGCGGCAACGCTGGAGGGCCTGCTGGACTGGCATGCCACCGACACGCCTGCAGTACGCAATGCGTATCGGCGCGCGATGGAGCTCGAATACGGCTTCTTCGACGCGAACCTGTGAGCGACAGCACGCGGCTTACGTCTGGACCGTGATCCGTTCGAGCGAAAGGTCGAGCAGCCGCTGGAGCTGACCGACGGCATCGGTGCCGACGGCGGTGCGCAGCTCGCTCTCGGCCTGTCGCCACAGGGGTACGGCGCGGCGGAACATCGCCTTGCCTTCGGCCGTGAGCGCAATCGTACGCTGCCGCCGGTCGTCGCCGGCGGAAAGCTCGATCCAGCCGGCGCGGATCAGCGGGCGGATGTTGCGCGTCAGCGTCGTGCGGTCCATGGCCATGATGTCGGCAAAGGCGCCGATCGGCAGCGGCGGCTGGCCCATGAGGCTGCCCAGCAATGAATACTGCGTCACCCGCAGGCCCAGCGGCGCCAGGTGCCGGTCGTAAATCTGAGTGATCCGTCGGGTCGTGCGGCGCAGGCGAAACAGCGTGCACTGCGGCGGCTGCAGGTCGCGGGCGATGTCGCCTTTAGGTGCGTCGCTCATGCCGGTCAATTCTCAGACATGCAAGATACCGCAGCGCCTTGAGCCGTTCAAACATCAAAGTGTATATGCACGTTAAATCGCAGGAGGTTCCATGCCCGATTCAGTCCCGCCCGTCCGCTACGGAACAGTGTCGCCGGAGCAAACCCGCGCCATGTCCGGTGTTGAGTTCCTGCAGGCCGTGCGCGACGGCCGGTTGCCCACGGCGCCCATTTGTCGCGCGCTGGACTTTGCTCTCATCGAAGCCGATTTCGGCCGCGTGGTGTTTGGCGGAAATCCCGCGGAGGCCCACTACAATCTCATGTCGCAGGTCCATGGAGGCTACATTGCCACACTGCTGGATTCCTGTCTGGGCAGTGCTGTGCAAAGCGTCCTGCCCGCTGGCAAGGGCTACACCTCGCTGGAGGTAAAGGTGAACTTCGTGCGAGGGCTGACGCAACAGACCGGGAGCGTGCGTGCCGAAGGCAAGGTGCTGAGTGCCGGCAGCCGGATTGCCACAGCCGACGGGCGCCTCACCGACGCCGCGGGCAAGCTTCTCGCGCACGGCACAACGACCTGCCTGATTTTTGATATCTGAAGACCCGCCGTATCGTGGTGGCGCTGCTGTGAATGGGTTGAACAGGTCTTGTAATGCCCCATGTATTGCGTCTGGCAGGCTTGCAGTGCCTATCCGTCGTCTGGTGATGGGCGCCTGCCGGCGATAGAGTGGGATTCGAATCGACGCGGGTACGGAGCAGACGATGTTCAGCGAGGAGACACGCGCGATCCGCGTAACGGTGGCGCCGGCTTATCTGCAGGACCAGTCCGACCCGGACGAGGGGCGCTGGGTCTGGGCCTATACGGTGCGCATCGAGAACCGCGGTTCCGAGAAGGTGCAGCTCGTGAGCCGGCACTGGATGATCACCAACGCCCGTGGCCGGCGGGAAGAGGTGCGCGGTCCTGGTGTCGTCGGCAAGACGCCGACCATCGAACCGGGCAAGTCATTCGAATACACCAGCGGCTGTCCGCTGGACACGCCGTCCGGCTTCATGACGGGCACGTATCAGATGGTTGCCGAGAGCGGCGAGCGGTTCGATATCCGCATCCCGACCTTCTCGCTGGATCTGCCGCGGGAATACCGCTCGGATCTGTCGCAGGAACATCGCACGCTGAACTGAACGGGTCGCGGCCCGACGGAAGGGGAATGGAATGAACAAGGCACTGAAGCGGCCCGATCTGGGCCTGGCGCGATCTGATATCTCGCAGGCGAAGCCGTCGCGAGCCGAGGCCGAGGAAGCGGTGCGTACCCTGATCCGCTGGGCAGGCGATGATCCCGACCGCGAAGGCCTCATCGGCACGCCTGACCGCGTCGTGCGCTCCTACGAGGAATTCTTTGCCGGCTATGGCGAGGAACCGCGCGAGATCCTGGCCCGCACTTTCGAGGAAACCGACGGCTACGACGAGATGGTCGTGTTGCGCGACATCCGCCTGGAGTCATATTGTGAGCACCACATGGTGCCGATCATTGGCAAGGCGCATGTGGGCTACCTGCCGGGCCATCGCGTGGTCGGCATCAGCAAGCTCGCGCGCATCGTCGAGGTCTACGCCAAGCGGCTGCAGATCCAGGAGAAGATGACGGCGCAGATCGCCAATTGCATCCAGGAGGTGCTCGAGCCGCGCGGCGTGGGTGTCGTGATCGAAGCGGCGCACCAGTGCATGACCACGCGCGGCGTGCGCAAGCCGGGTGTGGCCATGGTCACCAGCCGCATGCTGGGCGCGTTCCGCGACGATCCCTCGACGCGGCGCGAGTTCCTCGCGATGATCGGCAAGAACGGCGGTACGGGCTACGCCTAGCAAGCCGCCACGGCAGACAAGCCCGGCAGCGACGGCTCGGACAGGCTGGCGGCTTCGTCCGTGTGGTCCTTCCAGTCGAACCAGTCCAGCACGCGCTTCTGGCTGGCGCGGCTGTCCCAGACGAACCAGGCGAAGCAGGTATTGCTGGGCGCGCGCGGTCCCTCCCAGCCGTAACGGTGCATCATCGGCAGGCGGCGGGAGGAAATCCAGATCCGCGCCGGCTCGTGCTTGCGAAAGAACGGCAGCCGCGATGTGCTTTCCAGGAAATTCGTTCGCAGCAGCAGGGCCAGGTAGGGCACCTCGCGCGACGCCTTTTCCGCGAAGGCGCTGGCCAGCCGATAGGGCGGGTTCGTCACTATGCCCTGCACGCCAGGCGGTAGCGGCGCCTTGAGATAGTTGACGCCCGTGGTGCAACCCTTCAGCCCGTAGCTGGCAATATCCGACGCAAAAACCTTGTAGCCTGCCGCCTGCAGCGGCCGGACAATCGCACCATCCCCGGCCGCGGGCTCCCAGATGACCGCCGGCAGGTGCGCTGCCTCGATGCGCAGCAGGCTGACGACAGCCTCGGGCGGGCTGAAATAGGCATCGAGGCCACGCGCCTCATGGTGGTGGCTGCTCTGGATCCTCATGTGGGCAATTCCGGACCCGATGCGCCGGGGCGCCTGCTCCTGTAGTTCGGTGAGGGGGTGATCATCAACGCAACAACTTCGGTTTTCTGGGGCCGTGACGGCCGGCTAGGCATACCCGACGATAGTTGCTAGCAGTAGCTTCTTGTCAACATCCGCGCGCGCTTTACCAACAACAGATCGCGCGCGGTGAGGATGGAGTTTCGGATGTCGGGCGAGATCGTGGGCTCTGTTGAGATGTTGCGCCGGCTGGTGGCGTTCGACACCACCTCGCGCGACTCCAATCTGGCGCTGATCCACTACGTTCGGGACTACCTGAAAGGGCACGGCATCGACTCCACGCTTGTGCCCAACGAGGAGGGGACGAAGGCCAACCTTTACGCCACCGTCGGGCCGATGAAGGAGGGCGGTGTGGTCCTGTCGGGGCATACCGACGTGGTGCCGGTCGATGGCCAGCCGTGGAATACCGATCCATGGACGCTGACCGAGAAGGACGGGAAGCTTTATGGACGCGGTACCTGCGACATGAAGGCGTTTTCCGCCATCGGGCTGGCCATGGTGCCGAAATTCCTGCGTGCGCGGCTGAAAGTGCCGATCCATTTCGCCCTCAGCTATGACGAGGAAGTCGGCTGCATCGGTGCGCATTCGCTGGCCGAGCGGCTGATGGGTGCCGTGCCGCGGCCGCGGGTGATCGTGATCGGCGAGCCGACGATGATGACCGTGGTGCATGCCCACAAGGGTGCGCGCGCCTACAACACCACCTTCACCGGCTTCGAAGCGCACTCCTCGATGACCCATCTGGGCGTGAGCGCCATCCACTTCGCCGGCGAGTTCATCGCCTTCCTCAATCGGCTCGAGGCCGAGCTGGAAACACGCGCGCCCAAAGACAGCGAGTTCATGCCGCCGATGTCGACCATCAACGTCGGCACCATCCAGGGCGGTACGGCGGGCAATATCCTGGCGCGGGAATGCCGGCTGTTGTGGATATCGCGCCTGCTGCCTGACGACGACCAGGAGGAGATCGAGCGACGCGCGCTCGATTATCTGCAGAACACGCTGCTGCCGGCCATGCGCCGCAAGCATCCTGACGCCAACATCGTCACCGAAATGCGCTCCTCGACGCCGCCGTTCTCGCCCGAGGGTAACGACGAAGCCAAGGCGCTGGCGCGGGCGTGGTCGGGCTCCAATGTCGTGGGCAGCGTGCCCTACGGCACCGAGGCCGGCATCTTCCGCCGCACCTTCGGCGTGCCGACGGTGGTCTGCGGCCCGGGCGACATCGCCCAGGCGCACCAGCCCAACGAGTTCCTCCTGAAATCGCAGATCGATGCCTGCGAAACCTTCATGAACCGCATGCTGGAGTGGGCCGAGCGGCAATAGCGCTGCCGCCTACATGCGCCCGATCTCCACCTCCTCGCAGGACAGTCCGAACTCGGCGAGACCCTGCTCAAGGTAGTCGGCCAGCATGGGCGTGCCGACGAGGTAGCGCGGTCGATCGCCAAAGGGGATGCTGTTCGCCTGCGCGCAGGCCTCGTTCCATTGCCCGGCGGCGTAGTCGCCACGGCCAATCCAGGCCAGGGCGATGATGTCGCGGCTCTCGTCCTCGTTCAGGGCCTGGATGGCGCCACGCAGCTCTTCCAGGACAGGGTCGCTACGCCTGTTCTCCAGCACGTCGATCTGCCGGTCGTCACTGGGGTTGGAGCCGGAGTCAGGATCATCGACGGCCACCTTGGCATCGAATTCACGGGCCTTGACGGCAATGAAGCACGCCTTTTCGATGTTGATGTCGGGCATGGACACATCCCTCCGTCCGGCGAGGCGGACCCGCGCTCTTTGACATGGAGGCAACGATGGCACCCGAAGCGAGTTCCGCGTCGGCCGAGGTGCTGCAACGGCTGGTCAGCTTCGATACCACATCGGCGAAATCCAACCGGGCGCTGGTCGACTGGGTGCTGGGCTATTTCGCCCGTTATGGCGTGACCGCGACGCTTGTGCCGGACGCATCGGGAAGCAAGGCGAATCTCTACGCTTCGATCGGTCCCGCCGTCGAGGATGGCATCGTGCTGTCGGGCCACACTGACGTCGTGCCGGTGGACGGCCAGCCGTGGGACACCGATCCGTGGACCCTGACCGAGAAGGACGGCAAGCTGTACGGACGCGGAAGCTGCGACATGAAGGGCTTTGTCGCGTGTGCGCTGGCCGCGCTGCCGGGGCTGAAGTCCGCAGCGCTCAAGCGTCCGGTGCACTTCGCCTTCAGCTACGACGAGGAGGTTGGCTGTCTCGGCGCGCATTCCTTGGCCGAGCGGCTGATGGGCGACGTGCCGCGTCCGCGAGCAGTCATCATCGGCGAGCCCACCATGATGGGCACGGTGAAGGGACACAAAGGGCAGAACAGCTACGAGGTGGTGTTCACCGGCTTCGAGGCGCACTCTTCGATGACCCATCTGGGCGTCAGCGCAATTCATTTCGCCGGCGAGCTGATTCATTTCATCAACCGGCTGCAGGACGAGTTTGCCGCCCGCGCCACCGCCAACGGCTACGTGCCGCCATTCGGCACCATGAACGTCGGGATCGTTGCCGGCGGAACCGCGGGCAACATTCTGGCGCGCGAATGCCGCCTGATTTGGGAATACCGGCAAGTGCCGGGCGACGATGCCGACGAAGCGCGCCGGCGCGTGCAGACCCACATCGACGAGGTCCTGCTGCCGGCGATGAAACGACGCCACCCATCGGCCAGCATCGTCATGACGCCGCGCTTCGTGGTCCCCGCGTTCAAGGGCGAGGAGCGCAGCGAGGCCGAACAGCTTGCACGCGCCTGGAGCGGTGCCAATGACTCGTCTCTGGTCGCTTACGCCACCGAAGCCGGCATTTTTCAGGGTACCGGCGTGCCGACCATCGTCTGCGGCCCGGGCGACATCGCCCAGGCGCACCAGCCCAACGAATTCGTCCTGAAATCGCAGTTGGCCGCCTGCGATGCGTTCCTCAACCGCATGATCGAATGGGCAGAACGGTAGCGTCGTGCCCCTAGCCCGCATTTATCAAGCGCCTCTCCTGCTGGGAGCGCGCCACTCCAGTGGCGCCCGCGGCGTGCTAACGCCGCCATCACGCGCGCTTGCGCACACCACGTTGGTCGCCCTGCGCTTCGCTGCGGGCGAGGCGCCACTGGAGTGGCGCGCTCACAGCGAGGATTGATGCGTTGGAGTTTGACAACGGCTTGCTCCGCCGAGCTGCCGTCGCCGGTAGCAACACGCTTCATGGTGAGCCTGTCGAACCATGAAGCGGCTCGCACGGTCGGCCCTGCGACGCCTTCATGGTTCGACAGGCTCACCATGAAGGCTTTTCAGCACCATGCCTCGACCCGTATGCGTAAGCGGAGCGAACCAGGTAATCAGGTATGTGAATGCCTTGGCCGTCATCCCGAGCGCAGCGAGGGATCTCCTGCGGTCGGATGCACGGCGTCATTTCGCGGGAAATCCCTCGCTGCGCTCGGGATGACGGGAACGAACTGCGGCGCGGTCTACTTCAGGAACCGTGCGAGATAGGACCGGGTGTTGGCCTCGAACAACGGGATCAGGTTGTCCATCGCCGCGATCAGCAGTTCGTGCCACACCGCCGAACGGGCAGAGTCCTTCGTACTTTCGGGCACGGTGCGCCACGCGAGGGCCTCGGCGCTGGTGCTGCCGACCGTGGCGCCGAGCCGGTCCCGTACCTGCAATGTGACGGCGAGGCGCAGCGTGTACTTGTCGGAATCCTCACGGATCAGCGAATCGAGAAGGCCCTTGCGGATGCGGATCTTCTCGGTCACCAGGCTGGCGTCCTCGATGACGAATACCGCCGCCGAATCGTCCCGCCCGGCTGCTGCCGGCTCGAGATGTCGCCGGGCCCAGTCATCGAGTGTAGCCAGCGGCGATACGATCATCCGGTGTTCGACGTAGGGCGGCCGTTGCGGCGGACCATAGGCCTGCACGACTTCGATCCGCGCCACGTCAATCCGCAGCGGCGCGCCACCGAAATCCGGGACGGAGAAATCAAACGAACGACGCTTCGCAGGCGGGGATCCTGCGGGATTATGCGGAGGGGCCGGTTCGCCCGGTACCGCGGCATTTTGCGGCGGTTCCACAGCCTGTGGGGCAGGGGCCTGCGCCAACGCCGGCTGGGCGCATAACGCCACCACCGTGCCTGCGACCGCAGGCGCAACCCGGCACCCGAGGCCCATCAGGCGAACCAAGCCGATCACCATAGCCATCACTGTAAGCCGCTTTACGGCGGCTTTGCGGCAGGAGGCCGCCAGCAATCGCGTGGCTCAGGCGCGGTGGCGCGGCATTTCAGCTTGCAGGTGCAAGTTGTGTGCGAAAGAGTTCAGGCCGTTTCCAGCGCGTCAAGGTCCGCATCTGCGTAACGGTAGGTCGTTGAGCAGAACTCGCAGGTGACGACCACGCGACCGCCGGCATCACGCAGCTCGTCGAGTTCGCTGCGGCGGATGGTGCGCAGCACCCGGTCAATCCGCTCGCGCGAGCAGCGGCACTGGTCGCGCAACGGCCGGCGTTCGAAGGCACGCACGCCATCCTCATGGAACAACCGCAGCAGCAAAGCCTCGACGGGAAGGGATGCATCGAGCATTTCGGCCGTGGTGGCGCTGCCCAACAGGATCACAGCCTTGCGCCAGCGATCGTCGCGCTCGTCGGCATCGACTTCCGCGATCAGCTCGGCCGAGGGCAGCGCCTGCAGCATCAGGGCTGCACCGCGCCATCCACTGCCGACACGGCCAACGGCGAGCTTCAGTCCGGTGGCGAGTTGCTCGGATTGACGGAAATAGTGGTGCGCGCAGTCTGCGAGCGTCGCGCCGTCCAGCGCGACGACCCCCTGGTAGCGGCGGGTATCGGGCCCCTGGTCGACGGTGAACGCCATGTTCCCCGCGCCCAGCAGGCGCGGTACCGGGTTTTCAGGCAGTCTGGAAACCGGATCGAGCGCTACAGTGGCGAGCGCTGCCTCGACGGCGCGTGCGTCAAACTGGGCATAGCCGCGCAGGGCACCGTCCGATGTTAGATCGACCACTATCAGCCGGACCGGTCCGTCACCCCGCAGTTGCAGGGTGAATATGCCATCGTACTTGAGCGACGAAGCCAGCGCGCTGCCGAGCACCAGTGTCTCGCCGAGCAGCGCGGCGACCGGTGCCGGATAGTCGTGCCGCGACAATATGGCATTGATGACCCGGTCCAGCCGGACGGCCCGGCCGCGTACACCCAGCGCGGCAAGCTGCAGGGGCAGCACGAAATCGCCGCGATCAGCCATACCAGGTACCTGCGTTGCGTACGCCATCAGCAAGCCTTGCTACGCGCATCATATACCGCAGCCATATAGGCGTTGCGCGAGCGTCCCGCCAGACTCTCAGACGTGACCCAGGCACCAGGCGAGGATTCCCTTCTGCGCGTGCAGGCGGTTCTCGGCCTCGTCCCACACCACCGATTGCGGTCCGTCAATAACGTCGGCCGTAACCTCCTCGCCGCGATGTGCCGGCAAGCAATGCATGAAGACGGCATCCGGGCGCGCCAGCTTCATCATGCGCTCGTCCACCTGGTAGGCGCGCAGCATGTTATGGCGGCGGCCGAAGCTTGCCTCGTCTTCGTCGCCCATCGAAACCCATGTGTCGGTGACGACGCAGTCAGCATCCTTCAACGCGTCGGCGGGGTCATGCACCACGCGAACACGCGCACCCTGCCGTGTGGCCCATTCCAGCACGTCGGCCGGCGGCCTGAGCTCGGGCGGGCAGGCGATACGCAGTTCGAAGTCGAACTGGACTGCGGCATGGATCCAGCTTGTCGCCATGTTGTTGCCGTCGCCCGACCATGCGACGACCTTCCCCCTGATCGGGCCGCGATGCTCCTCGAAGGTCATCACGTCGGCCATCAACTGACAGGGGTGGGTCCTGTCTGTCAGCCCGTTGATCACCGGCACGGTGGCGTACTTCGCCATCTCCAGCAGCTTCTCCTCGACGGTTGTGCGCAGCATGATCACGTCGACGTAGCGCGACAGCACCCGGGCCGTATCGGCTATCGTTTCGCCGCGGCCGAGCTGGGTGTCGGTGGTGCCCAGCATGATGGTGCGGCCGCCGAGATCGCGCATGCCGACCTCGAACGACACGCGTGTGCGGGTCGAAGGCTTCTCGAAGATCATCGCCAGCGTCTTGCCGGCCAGCGGTTGATCGTGGCCGCCATTGGCGCGGGCCCGCTTGTAGTCGTGGCTGCGGTCGAGGATGCGCCGCAGAAGTGCCGGATCGAGCCTGTCCAGATCGAGAAAGTGCCGCAGCTCAGCCATTGCCGGCTCCCGCGGCGGTGGCTGTCGCAAGCCGGGCAGTCAGTGCCTTGCAGGCGTCATCGATGATGGCAAGGCCCTGCTCCAGATCCGCAAGCGGGGCCACCAGCGACGGATAGATGCGCACGACATTGTCGCCGGCGCCCACCGTCAGCATCTGCCGCTCGAAGAGGGCGTTCACCAGATCGGCACTGGGCACAACGCAGCGCAGGCCGGTGATGAAGCCTGTTCCCCGCATCTCGGCCAGCACTCGGGGATATTTGGCGACCAGCGCTTCCAGGCGGGGATGGAACCACGCGGCGCGCTCGCGTACACCCTCAAGGAAACCGGGCGCCAGCATGACATCGAGCACGGCATTGGCGGCGGCCATCGCCAGCGGGTTGCCGCCGTAGGTGGAGCCGTGCGTTCCGAAGACCATGCCGGCGGCCGCCTTTTCCGTGGCAAGGAAGGCGCCGACGGGGAAACCATTGCCGATGCCCTTGGCGACCGCCATGACATCGGGCTTCACGTCGAACCATTCGTGCGCCCACAGCCGGCCGGTACGGCCGAAGCCGCACTGGATCTCGTCGAAGAACAGCAGCAGCCCGAACTCGTCGCAGATCTGGCGCAGCGCGCGCAGGAACTCGCCGGTGCCGCTGCGTACCCCGCCCTCGCCCTGGACCGGTTCCACGAGGATCGCAGCCGTCTCGTCGTCGATGGCGTCGCGTACCACGTTGGTGTTGTTGAGCGGCACATGCACGAAGCCGGGGGCTTTGGGGCCGAACCCCTGAAGGTACTTTTCGTTGCCGGTGGCGGCCAGCGCCGCACCGGTACGCCCGTGGAACGCCTGTTCGAAGCAGATGATCTTGTAGCGCTGCGGCCGGCCGTTCACGTACTGATACTTGCGGACCAGCTTGATGCCGCCTTCGATGGCTTCGGCGCCGGAGTTGGTGAAGAACATCGTGTCGGCGAAAGAGTTTTCCACGAGGCGTTGCGCCAAGCGCTCGCCGTGAGCAATGCGGTAGAGGTTGGAGGTGTGCCAGAGTTTGGCCGCCTGCTCCTGCAGCGCCTTTACCAGGTAGGGATGGCAATGGCCGAGATTGTTGACAGCGATGCCCGACGTGAAATCAAGGAATCGTCGGCCGTCGGTCGCATGGAGCCAGGAACCCTCACCACGCTCGAAGGCGACGTCCTTGCGGTCGTACGTCGGCATCACGGCCGGAATCACGACACTCTCCCTGGCTGCGAAACAAACACGCGGCGCTCCGACCCTCGGACCTGCCGACCGCCGGAAGACGCCGCGCCGAACCACTATCCGGGCCGCTCCCGGTGCTGTCAACCGCAGGACGGCCCCGACCGGCGTCTGCTGTCCGGACTGTGGTCCTTTCCCTGCGACGCCGGCCCATGAGCGGCGAAGCGCGCGCAGCGCCCCTGATATGGCTGCTGACCGGCGACAAGGGCGGCGATACGGCCCAGCTCCGCGTGGTGGCGCGCGCGCTGGGCTGGTCCTGTGTCGAGAAGCCGTTGCGTTTCAACAATCTCTACCGCCTTCCCAACCGTCTGCTGGGGGCGTCGCTGTGGTCGCTATCCGGCGCGGCGCGGGCTCTCCTTGTGCCCCCATGGCCGGACCTCGTGCTGTGCGCCGGCCGGCGCGCCACGCCCGCAGCGCTTTGGATTCGCGCCCGCAGTGGCGGCCGCACGAAGCTGGTCAATATCGGTCGGCCCTGGGGGCCGGTCGCTGCCTTCGACCTGGTGATTGCAACGCCGCAATACGGCATTCCGGAACGCGCCAACGTCCTGACGGTGCGCCTGCCGTTCAACCGGATTGACCCGGACGTCGTGAATCGCGCGGCGGCCGCGTGGCAAACGCGTCTGGAGGGCCTGAAACCACCCTGGCTCGTGGTGCTGGTGGGTGGCCGGGCACGCCCGCTGCGCTTCGACAGCACCTTCGGGGCCGATCTCGGCAACGAGATCGACGCCCTCGCCTGCGAACTTGATGCGTGCGTGCTGGTGATCACCAGCCGCCGCACGCCTGTCGATGCCGCGAATGCCCTGGCCGCCGCAATCAGCGTGCCGTCGCTCGTTCACCGCTGGCAGGCGGGTGACACCTCGAACGCCTATGCAGGCTTCATCGGGCTGGCGCAACGAATCGTCGTGACGGGCGACAGCGCCTCGATGCTGGCCGAGGCCTGCCACAGCGGCAAGCCCGTCTCCGTAGCGCCGGTGCCGCTGGACAACGCCTGGCGCGAACGGCTGCCGCGCGTCGTCCTGGATCATGCACCACGGGGCCTCATCGATCGCCTGCACGCCGGCGGCTGGATCGTGCTGCCGCGGGACATTTCGGCTGTATGGGAACCCCTCGTCGCCGAGGACCATCTGCACGTGCTGGGGGAGCCGATCATGCCCACGAGCCCACCGCCAGATGATCTGCCTGTCGCAGTGCAGCGCATCCGCCGTCTTCTTGGCTAGACTCCGGCCGGTGCGGGCGCGGAGCTGGCGGGCGGCCCCGGCGGCGCCATGGCCGATTTGCGGATGCGATTGTTGATCGCGTGCATGACGGTCCAGCCGAACACCGAAGCGGTCAGCACCTCGGCAAGGATGCGCGAAATGCCGGCGCCCGTCAGACCGAACTGCCATGTCATCAGCAGCATTGTCGGCACAGTGACGGCCGCCAGGACGAGGGCCAGCTTCAGATTGCGCACGACGTGGCCCATCGCCGTCAGCGCCGGCAGGAAGGGCGACATCAGCATGGTGACGACGCGGGAGCTGAGCAGCAGCAATCCGGGCTCGAACGCTGCCACGAAACCTTGCTGCGTTGCCTTGAAAAAGAAGAGCTGCAACAGGAAAGGCCCGAAGACAGCGAACAGAACGACGATCGCCACCGCGCCGGCTGTCGACGTGATGCTGCTCCGCACCACCAGTCGGCGGAACGCACGATAGTCGCGCGTACTCCACAGCCGCGCCAGCTGGGGGAACACCGCAAAGACGAACAGTCTTGCAGGCACCGACAGCGCGGAGGACACCCGCTTGGCGATCTTCCACAATGCCACGCCCGTGGGGCCGGCGAAGGCCGCTACGATCAAGTCATCCGATTCCTTGGTGAGCACGCCCAGCGAGGTACGCGCATTGTTCGCCAGCACGAACTTCCACAGACCGGGATGGCCACTGCTCGTGGGTGATCGCAGGTCCCGCCATCGAGGTGCCAGACCACGTCGTCGAAGTTCGCGCCAGCCCAGACACACTGTAATGGCGCGATCCAGCGCGGATGATGCAAGGAACGCTGCGCCGAACACCCAGAGATCGTGCGAGCCGGTGTAGTAAAAGAGCGCACAGAGGCAGAGCCGCACCAGCGGACCGACCGGCTCGGCCAGCGCGAGCAGGCCGAAGCGGTCGAACAGCCGCAGCACACCTACCGGCGTCGCACTGACCGTGAAGAAAGCGCCGAGGCACATGAAGGCGGCGAACCAGAAATGCTCCCGCGACACGTTGATCAGGGGAAGCACAAGCCAGGCGATGCCCAGGCAGACGGCGAAGGCCGCGAAAGCGGTGCCGATATCGAGCAACGTGTTGAACGCCACCAGACGGCGGAAAGCGTCACGGTCATCGCGCGACAGATCGTCGGCGCCATACTTGACGATCGCCTCCCAGGTGGAAAACTTGAGCGTGTTGCCGACCAGCTTCGTAAAGCTCTGGATGGCAACCAGGACTCCAAACAGCGTCAGGCCCAGGCTGGCCGTCGTGAACCAGATTGCCGCGAGACCCAGCAGGGCGCCGGATGCCTGGCCGGTGAACAGCTTGCCAGCGTTGACGTACAGCCTGCCCAGCGTGGCGTCACGGCGCCACGCCCATACACGCGCCAGCCAGCGACGGCGCGCGGCCGGCGGCTGTGGCTGCATGGAGGGTGCAGGGGAAGACATTGCGGGAACGGCTCATCATACACCGCCGGCCGTGTCAACGGCGGCGGCCTTGCCCCGGCCTGGCTTGTGAGAGGGGACGCCTTTTGGTAGAGGACCGCCGCCCCCCACCATATTCTCCCTGCATCCGATGACACCAACGCCGACGCGAAATGCCGATTTGCCGTTTCGGCGCGGCGGGTTTCGCTGCCTTGCGGAGGCGCTGGACTACGCTGCACGTGGCGAGGCTGGCGTTAATTTCCACGATTCCCGCGGAAGGCTGACCGCAGCCTTGTCCTGGCGCGACGCGCGCGAGCAGGCTCATGTATTCGCACGCCGGCTGATCGGCGGGGGGTTTTCCGTCGGCGACAGGCTGCTGATCACCGCCGACACCTGGCCGGGATTTGTGACGGCGTTTTTCGGGGCGCAATACGCGGGATTGCTGCCGGTGCCGGTTTCGCTGCCCGCCGGCCTGGGCGCGCGCGAAGCCTATATAGCGCAGCTTCGCCGCCAGCTCGCGGCTTCGGGGGCTGTGGTTGCGCTGGCCACCGATTCGCTTGCCGGCTACGTCGCAACCGCCGCCGAGGGGACGTCAGTACGTCTGGTCGGCGCCATGGCCGCATTCGAGGCCTTGCCGGAGAAAGCCGCCGACCTGCGGCCGCTGGGGCCGGGGGAACGCTGCTACCTGCAGTTCTCTTCCGGCAGCACGCGCTTTCCGCTGGGCGTCGATATCCGTCAGGATCAACTGATGGCCAACATCGACGCCTCGTTTTCGGAGCGCGGCATCGACTTGCGCGCCGATGATCGCGCCGTGAGCTGGCTGCCGTGGTACCACGATATGGGGTTGGTCGGGATACTGCTGGCGGCGGTGTGCAGCCAGCGCTCCATCGACGTCATGTCGCCTGCCGATTTCGCGCGACGGCCGCTGCAATGGCTGGCCCTCGCTGCGCGGCAGCGCGCCACCATCACCTATAGTCCGAGCTTCGGCTACGATCTCGCCGCACGTCGGGCCCAGAGGCAATCGCTGGAGGGTCTGGATCTGTCGAGCCTGCGCGCGGCCGGCATCGGCGGCGACATGATCCAGGCACCGGTGCTGAGACGCTTCATCGACACTTTTGCGCCGGCTGGATTCGATGCCCGCGCTTTTCTGCCCTGCTACGGCATGGCCGAGATGTGCGTTGCCCTGTCCTTTTCGACGATCAATACGGGCTTTGCGCTCGATATCGTCGATCGCGGCCAGTTGACCGACCGTCATGTGGCGGCGCCGGCAAGCGGTACGAATGCCCGCGAGTTTGTGGTTTGTGGCAAGCCCTTGCCGGGCCATTCCGTAGAGATTCGCGACGATGCCGGCAAACCTGTCGGCGAGCGCCGCGTGGGGCGTATCTTCGCGCGCGGGCCCAGCATGATGCCGGGCTACTTCGGTGAACCGGAAGCCAGCGCCGCCGTGCTGAAGGACGGTTGGCTCGATACCGGCGATCTTGGCTACTGGCGGGACGGCGAGATCGTGGTGACCGGCCGGGCCAAGGACCTCATCATCGTCAACGGAAGAAACATCTGGCCGCAGGACATCGAATGGGCGGTCGAGACCATTACGCCGCTGCGCCGCGGCGATGCATGCGCCTTCTCGCTGCAGGACGATGACGGTGCGGAACGTATCGTGGTCGTCGTGCAGGCCTGGCCCGCTGACGCGGCCGAACGCGAGGCGCTGCGCGCAGCCATCGCGCAAATGGTCAAGGAGACGGTGGGCGTGGATGGCACCGTGCAGCTCATCCGCCCTTCGGTCGGACTGCCACTCACGTCCTCGGGCAAGCTCAGCCGCTCGCGCGCACGAACCAACTGGCTGGCCGGTGTCTACAAGGATGGCGGCCAGCGCCCCGACGTCGTGGCAGTGGAGGCGGCTGCCCGGCCATGAACGGGGTCGTGGCCGTCACCGGCGCCACCGGCTTCATCGGCCAGCACCTGATTGCGACCCTGGCTCGCGAAGGTATCCCCCAGCGCCTGCTGGTCCGCCGCCTGCCAGTGCTGCCGGCGGGCAGTTTCGAGCTGGTGCCCGGCGAACTGGCGGACAAGGCCGCCCTGCGCCGCCTCGTGCAGGGCGCCGACGCGGTCATCCATCTCGCCGGCGCTATCAAGGCCCGGCAACGCCGTGATTTCTTCCGATATAATGCACGGGCCGTGCAGGATTTGCTGGATGCTGCCGGCGGCCAGGCGCGGGTCATCCTGTTGTCCTCACTGGCGGCGCGCGAGCCGCAGCTCTCCGATTATGCGGCCAGCAAGCGCGCCGGCGAGGACGCGCTTGCCGCCGCTGCGCCGTCCGGCCGCTGGGTGGCGATCCGTGCGCCCGCTGTCTATGGCCCTGGGGATCGGGAGACGCTGCCTTTCTTCCGCACCGTGAAACTGGGTTTGGCGGCTGTTCCCGCCGGCCGGCCCGGCCGCGTGTCGCTGATCCATGTCGCCGATCTCTGTGCGGTGCTGGCCGCCGCCTTGGTGCGTCCGCCGGCCAGCGGCGTCTATGAAATCGACGATGGTGCGGCGGATGGCTACAGCCTTGTCGAAATGGTGGAGGCGGCGGCCGCGATCCTTGGCCGCCGCACCCGCGTCATCGGCGTGCCGCGGCCACTCATGAGCGGTGTGGCGGCCATGCAGCAGATCCTGGCCCGGGTGCGCGGCCGGCCGGCGATCCTTAGCCCGGGCAAGGTGCGCGAAATCTTCCACCACGACTGGACCGTCACCGATCGTCGTCTTGCCGAGTTCCTGGGATTCCGCCCCGGTTTCGACCTGGTGGGCGGCTTTGCCGACACCATCGCCTGGTACCGCCGCCACCATTGGCTGTAGTCCGACGTAATACAGCGTAACAAATTGTTAATGGCTTGATCTGCCGGGGTTTTGTCCAATGCGGCCAACCCCTCCGGCGGAATCCGAGTCATGCGCAGCGCACACAAATTCAAGGTTTACGACTTCACCGATCCGGTCACGAGCGACACCGATTTGCCACCGCGTGAACAGGTGGTCGCCGAGATCGTGCAGCGTCTGGAGCCCTTCCGGGTGGACGCGCGGCCGATTACGGGTGCGACCGTCATCACCAAGGACCTGAACATCGACTCGCTTGCTGTCATGGACATGGTCATGGAGCTGGAGGATCGCTTCGACATCTCGATCCCGCTCAACGACGTGGCCGAGATCCACACCGTGGACGAGCTGGCCGAAGCGGTGCTGCGCAAGGTCGGGGGCCGCTGACCATGGGAATTTTTGACCGCTACCGCCCGCTGCTGGATTCCTACCAGGCGATGCGGGCGACCGGCATTGATCCGCTGGTCACGATGGAGCGGGTGCTTTCACCCACTGAGGCCATCATCAACGGGCGCAAGACCCTGCTGGTCGGCACCAACAACTATTTTGGGCTGACCTTTGACCAGGAGTGCATCGAGGCTGCCGTCGAGGCGACACGCGCCGAGGGTACCGGCACCACCGGCTCGCGCATGCTGAACGGGACGTACGCCCAGCATGCGGCGCTGGAAAGGGAGCTCGCCGATTTCTACGGTATGAAGCACTGCATGGTGACCACCACCGGTTACCAGGCCAATCTCGGCATCATCTCGACGCTGGTGGGCGAAGGTGACTACCTCGTCATCGATGCCGACAGCCATGCCTCGATCTACGACGCCTGCAAGCAGACCCAGGCCACCATCATCCGCTTCAAGCACAACGATCCCGCCAGCCTTGAGGCGCGCTTGCGCCGCCTGAAGGACCAGCCGGGCAACAAGCTGGTGGTGGTCGAAGGCATCTATTCGATGCTGGGCGACACCGCCCCGCTGAAGGCGTTTGTGGACATTACCAAGCGCTATGGCGGCTACATCCTCGTCGATGAGGCGCATTCGCTGGGCGCACTGGGCGAACACGGCCGCGGCCTTGTCGAGGAGGCAGGCGTTCTGGAGCAGGTGGACTTCGTGGTCGGCACCTTCTCGAAGACCCTGGGCGCCGTCGGCGGCTTCTGTGTCTCCAGCCATGACGGCTTTGAGGCGCTGCGCGTCGCCACGCGGGCCTACATGTTCACGGCTTCGTTGCCGCCGGCGGTGGTGGCTTCCGTCCGCGCCGCGCTGAAAGTCGTGCGCCGCGATGGTGCCGCACTGCGTGCCCGGCTGTGGGAGAATGTCGCGACACTCTATGACGGACTGGCCGCAGCCGGCTTCCGCCTGGGGCCCGAGCACGGACCGGTGGTCGCCGTCCTGATGCCGGACCAGACCACAACGATTGCGATCTGGCACGCGCTGCTGGAGGCCGGCATCTACGTCAACGTCGCGGTGCCGCCGGCAACCCCGGGCGGGCTGTGCCTGCTGCGCTGCTCGCTCTCGGCTGCGCATTCCCGCGGTCAGTTGCAGCACGTTGTCGAGACGCTGAGCGAGGTCGCTCAACGCTTCGGCGTGCTCGAGACCGCCCGCAAACGCGCCATCGCTGGCTGAGCGTCCTCAAAAGAGGAAGGTTCGTCACGCAGCGTGCATCGCGACGTGCCCGGGCTGGGCGCGGACACGGTCGAGCCAGGCGCGGATCGCGGGGTAGCGCGCCAGCTCGAAGCCACCGTCGCCTGCGACATGGGTGTAGGCATAGAGCGCGATGTCGGCGATCGAGTAGCGCCCTGCGACGAAGAAGGGTTGCGTCGAGAGGTGCTGCTCCATCACATCCAGTGCCGCGTAGCCCGCGGCGCAGCGCTGGGGGAGCTGCGCCTCACGGGCAGCATCCAGCACGTTGTGCTTGATCCAGTGCCGCACGACGGCGATGTAGGGCTCGTGGCTGTACTGCTCGAAGAACATCCACTGCAGCACGCGGGCGCGCTCCAGCCGCCCCGTCGGTAGCAGATCGGTATCCTCGGCCAGGAACCAAAGGATCGCATTGGATTCGGCCAGACACGTGCCGTCATCCAGCTCCAGCACCGGCACGCGGCCGTTGGGATTTTTAGCGAGAAACGCCGGCGCGCGCGTGGCGCCGTGGTTGGTATCGTATTCGATGCGCGTGCAGGGCCGGCCAAGCTGCGCCATCGCCAGCCGCACCTTGTAGCAGTTCCCCGAGTCAGCATTGTCGTGCAGCGTCGGCACCGTCGCTCTCCCTTGTCTTGTGCCGGCACGCTATGGGGCGGACAGCCGCGTGACAAACGAATAGGCTGGGGCACAAGGCTTAGCCACATTTGGTCTCGCGACATACTGGCCAGACGAATGAGCGATGCGGGCGAGCATGCCTGCGCGCGCCGGGCGCACATCTCTACCGGAAGGCGCCTTTGCGCCAGTAGCGCAGCGCGAGGATGGGGGAGGCAAGCAGTGGGTGACGACGCTGCCAGTCGCTGAGGTCGAGGCGCACGCCGGAGTGGCGCTGGATCTTCCAGGCAACATAGTCGGCCCCGCCTTCGAAGGTGAAAACCGCCTTCAGCAGGCGCAGCACGTTGAACGTCTTGCCGAGCACCCGGCGCATCATCCAGGCGCGCCTTGCCCGCCGCCGTGCCCGCGGCCCGGCCACGGGCACGAAACGGCCGTCGGAGTCGGCGACATTGGTGAAGTTGGCTGCTGCGAGGGCCGGCCCCGTCAGCGCGGCATAGCGCGCGGCATTGGCGTCGTGGACCTGCGCCGGGCGCTGTGCCGATTCGGGACGCAGTTCCGCACCGTAGCTTTCGGCAAGGGCGCGCACCCACAAGTCGCGTGCCGTGAAGGGCGCCTCGAACAGGGGTGCCGTCGCGGCGACCATCGCCGTTACAGCATCGGCCAGCAATTCGGCCAGCTTGTCGCGCGTACCGGCGCCGCGGGCAAAGGGCACGGCTGTCGGCTGGCAGAAGCGGCCCCAGAAGTAGTTCTGCAGCGTGTCGGCGCGCACGAGGCGGCCGAGCTGCGCCAGCGTCACCACGGCATATTTGCAGCGCAGGCGGGTGCCGTCGTAGGGCACCTCGAGGTAGAAGACGTTGGGCGGCAGCAGGCGGTTGCCGGCCGCCGCCAGCGCGCCGCCATTGGCTCGCCGCAGATTGTCCACCACGGCGTAGAAATCCATGAGCTGCTCGCCCGCGGCTCCTGGGCCTACCGAGTCCGGAGTGTCGCCGGCCGGGCGCAGGCAGGAGCCGTAGAAGAGCGTCGCAATCAGGCAGTTCTTGTGACGCGCCACGATGGCGTCGCTCATGGCGCGGGCGGGCGCCGCCACGGTCCGATTGGCCTCGCGCGCCAGCAGGGCGACCAGTGCGGCTCTTGCGGCGCCGGGCGCGGTCATCGCGTCACGCCGCCGCGCCGGAGCCGGCGAGGTAGGACGCCACCGGCCGACCCCGCGCGCGTTGCGCGAAGGCCTGCGCGATACGCACCGCATGAAAGCCGATGCACAGCACCGTCCATATCGCAACGGCGATCAGCCCCGCGTCCGGCCGGCCCGCCAGCGCGAAGGCCGAGAGGATGATCAGGTTCGGGTTGCGCCGCGCCGTGATCAGCCGCGAGGCGGCGTCGATCGGCCGCCAGGTGAACATCTCGAATTTGAACGCCCACAGGAAGATGCCTTCCTCAACGCGCCCAAGTACATAGCCCGCCAGCACGATCCACATCGCCGTCTCGGCGCCGGGCAGGGGCGCAAAGGGTAGCGTACCCAGCCCCCAGTACCAGGCAAACCACCAGAACGGTGGATGAATCAGATCCGTCCCGTGATCGAAGACGTTGCCCCATTTCGAAGAGGTGAGCGTCACGCGCGCGAGCTTGCCGTCTACCGTATCGAGGAAGCACATGGCCCAGGCAAACATCAGTCCTGTGACGAACCAGCCGAACCAGAACAGCAGCGTCGCGGCCACCACGCACAGAAAGCTCGCGAGCGTCACCGCATTGGGCGATATTCCGCGCGCGGCGCACCAGCGGGTGGCGACCAGCGCCGGCGCCGGCCAGACATACTTGGTCACGATGTCGGTCAGGCCCTTGTACGACGCCATAAACATGTGACGCTCGATGGCCGCAACGTCCATATTCGCCATCGAAAGCACGTAGGGCGGCACGAAATTGCGCAGATTCTTGCGATAGGAAACACCCAGCGAATCAGGCGTGACGGTGCGCAGGCCCAGGGTGGCGACCGCATCCTTGTCGCAAGTTTCCTGCGACAGCAGCGCACGGACAGCGTCGGCCTTGTCGGCGCCGGCGCTGGCGGCGACCGGCCGGCCCGAACCGGGTGCAAGCAGGACAATATCCTCGCGCGCGATCAGGGGACGCGCCAGCGCGTCATCGAACACGTGATCAGCGCGCAGCAGCAGCACGCGACCCTGGTCCGGCCAGGGTTCGCCATCGGCACGAATGTCGCTGATGCCGAGACGACCGAACATGCGGCGCAGCCGTTCAGCAGAGGACTGCGAGAACGGCCGCGCCGGCGAGCTGCCGACAATGCAGAGCACCGGCAGGCGGGACGAGGCTTCGAGTCGGTGATCGGTCACGGTCGCGGGTCGGGGGCTGCGTCAGCCGTCGTGGGTGCGGCCTTGGCCGGAGGTTTAGGCAAGAACTCTCGCCCCCGCAACCCACCTCGCCCCCAGGCGCGGGGCGTGGCAGAGTGGTTTATGTGCTCCCCGGAAGGGCAAGGCAGTTTCGGAGTGGTCTGTGTTCACCTTTGCCCACCTCTCGGATCCGCATTTGCCGCTGCCGGCGGTGCGATGGCGCGAGTTGTTGTCCAAGCGGGCGACAGGGTGGCTGTCGTGGCGACAGCGACGGCAGTTCATCCATCGGCCAGAGGCGCTGGCGGCAGCGCTTGCCGACCTGCGCGCAGCCCGGCCCGATCACATCGTGGTGACGGGGGATATCGCCAATATCTCCACCCTTGCCGAGTTCCGGCAGGCGGCGGATTGGCTCGGGAAGCTGGGGCCGCCAGCAGATGTGACCGTGGCACCGGGGAACCATGACGCCTATGTCGCAGGTGGACTGGAGGACTGCCGGGAGCACTGGGGCAGCTACATGGCGGGCGATGGCGCGGCGGCCGGCTTTCCGGCCGTCCGCCGGCGCGGTCCAGTGGCGTTCGTGAGCCTGAGCACGGCGGTGCCGACACCGGTTTTCGTCGCGGCCGGCCGGCTGGGTGACGCGCAGATCGCCCGGTTCGAGAAGGCGATGCGAGCGCTGGCGGGCGAGGGGCTGTGCCGGGTGGTGCTGATCCACCATCCGCCGCAAAAGGGCGGCGCCTCCCGTCGCAAGGGGCTGAGCGATGCCGAAGCATTCCGCGCCACCGTGGCGCGGGTCGGCGCCGAGCTGGTACTGCATGGCCACAACCATCGCACCCTGCTGGCGCGCATCGAGACGCCGGACGGCCCCGTTCCGGTGCTGGGCGCCGCTTCGGCCTCGGCGGCACCGGGCACGGTCGTGCCCGGAGGCTACAATCTGATCCGGGTTAGTACCACCGAGGGCGGCTGGGCGCTGGATGTCGAGGTGCGCGCCATCCGCGACGATTTGACCGGCTGCATCCCCGCGCAGCGCTTCCGGCTATTGGCGCCCCGGCCCGCCGTCTTGTCCTCGCGCGCGGCCTGACCTGCCGGCGTTGTAATTTCGCGGCGCCTGGCCTACCACGCCGGCAATGGCCAGTTCCGCTTTCCGCGCACAGCCCTTCGGCATCACCCGCATCGACCGCTACGTGCTGGAGCGGGCGCTGGTGCCGCTCACGGCGTCGATCGGCATCGCCCTGGTAGCGCTGCTGCTGGAGCGCATGGTGCGGCTGATGGAGCTGCTGGTGAACCAGGGCGGGCCCATCCTGCTGGTGTTGAAGCTGCTCGCCAACCTGGTGCCGCATTATCTCGGGCTCGCCCTGCCGCTGGCGCTGTTCCTCGGCATTACCCTGAGCGCCACGCGATTGAGCGTCGACAGTGAGCTGGATGCGCTGCAGTCAGCCGGTGTGGGTCTGACACGGCTGCTGCGCCCGGTGCTGTGGCTGACGCTGGTTATGACCCTGGTGATGGTGCTGCTGATCGGCTGGCTGCAGCCGCTGACGCGCTATCAGTTTCGCGCCCTGATGTGGGCCGCCACCAATTCGGCCTGGGATCTGGCGGTGGAGAAGGGCTCGTTCTTCAATGGCATCGGCAACTACACTGTGCTGATCGACGACATGGGCAATAACGGCCGTACGCTGAAGGGCGTTTTCGTGCAGCAGCGCAGGCCGGACGGCGGCACGGTGACCATGACTGCCGAAACCGGCGAGGCGGCACGCCTGCCCGAAAGCGGCCAGATCCTGCTCAAGCTCTACAACGGCCGGCGCGTCGAAGCGGAGCGGGGCTCGGACAGGGTGACGGTGCTCTCCTTCGAGAGCTTCGAGTTGCCGATGGAAGTGGCGGCCACCGACCCGTTTCGCGACCGCAGCGGCGAGCGCGAGCTGACCTTCCCCGAGCTCTTCTGTCAGCTTCGCCTGCATGCCGCGGCCCAGCCGCCCGCGACGCCGCCCTGGCCGTGCGCCGACGATGCGCAACCCCTGACGTTCAAGGGCAACCGTCTGCAATCGGAGGCGCATGCCCGGATGGTGCGTGTGCTCTCCATGCTGTTCCTGCCCTTCATGTCCATACCGCTGGGCCTGTCCTCGCGCCGCAGCCAGAAGGCGGCGGGTCTTGTGGTCGGTGTCATGCTGCTGGCGCTGTTCAACTACCTGCTGCAGTTCGGAGAGAAGGGCGCGGACTACGGAGACATCTCGCCCTGGCTGGGCCTGTGGGGGCCGTGGCTGGCGATGATGCTGTTCAGCCTGCTCCTGTTCTGGCTGGTCAAGGAACGGCCGCGCGACAATCCGGTCGAAACCATGTTCGAGGCGCTGGAACGGGGCCGCAGCGGCGTGGTGGCGGCCGTCCGCCGTGCCTTCGTGCGCAGCTAGGGGGATCGCATGGGCGTCTCCGGCCGCTACCTCTCCCGAATCTTCCTGCAACGGCTGGCGCTGATCGTCTTCGGCTTCGCGCTGATGGCGCTGCTGTTCGACGTTCTCAACAATGCCGACGCCATCGAGAAGCGCTATGGCGAGGGCATCCTCGTCATTCCCCGCTATATGCTCTTTCGCCTGCCCGAGATCACGGCCCTCGTCATCCCGTTCGCGACGCTGCTGGCAGCGCTGCTGACGCTGCTGGGCCTTGCGCAGCAGAACGAGGTGCTGGCGTTCAAGGCAGCCGGCATGTCGTTCTACCGCATGCTGCTGCTGATGATGCCGGCGACCGCGCTGGTGGCCCTGGCGCATCTGGCGATCGCCGACCAGGTCACGCCCTGGGCCAAGAAGCGGCTGGCGCGCCATGAGCTGGAAAGGCCGGGCGACGACCAGCGCAATCAGGCGAGGGGCGTGTGGCTGCGCGATCCGGCGTATATCGTCAATGTCGCCAACGTGCAGCGCGAAGGGCGCTCCCTCGGCAACGTCACCCTGCTGCGCCGCGACAGCTCGGCGAACGTGGTCGAGCGCATTCACGCCAGAAGCGCGCAGTACCGCCAGGGGCAATGGAAGCTTGACCAGGTCGTGATGCAGACGATCGACCCGCTGGGGCCACGCACGGTGCATGTGCCCGAGTGGACCTGGCGGTCGCCGCTTCGGCCGGCGGATTTTTTCAATCTGGCCGCCACCGCTAACCAGTTCACGGCGCGCGAGCTGCTTCAGTTGCGCACCGGCGTCGCGGTGGGTACACGCCCCAGCTATACCTACGACACGTGGCTGCAGCGGCGAATTGCGTCTCCGGCCGTCATATTCGTCATGCTGTTGCTGGCGGCGCCCGTGGCGCAGGCGCGCGTGCGCATGTCGAGCCTGGGCGCGAGGCTGGCGGCCGGCGTGGCGCTGGGCTTTCTGTTCTTCATCACCGACGGCGTGGCCCAGGCGCTGGGCGAGTCCGGCGCGATCGTGCCGCTGATCGCCGCCTGGGCGCCGCCCGTTGTTTTTGCCAGCGTCGCCGGCAGCATCCTGCTGCGGATCGAGGGCGTGTAGCGGCCGCATCAGGAACGCCATCATGCATGTCTGGATCGATGCTGCCGCTGACGTGCCGGAACTGACTGTGTTCGGCATGACGCCTGTAGAGCGTCATATCCGGGCAGCACTCAAGGCCGGCGTGCCGGCGGCACGCATCATCGCCGACTACGGCAGCGGGTCCATACTCTCCCTGCCGCCCGATCTCGCTGCTGCCGGCCTGCGTATCGTCAGCGGCAGCGGTACGGCTGCCGAAAGGCTCAAGGCCTGCGCGGCGGAGCTCGGCGATACCGTCTTCGCCGTTTCCGGCGACAGTGTGGTCGATCCGCGGCTGTTCGTACATCTGGCGCCGCAGCATCAAACGCTGGTCGTGAGCGGCGATACCCGCGTGCCGCGCGCCCTTGCTGCCGCTTGGTCGGCGGTGTTCGGCGATTGGACGGAAAAAGGCAGCGCCGCTGACAGGGCCGTGTTGCTGGCTCCCGGCACTGCGATACCCGCTGCAGCGGACGTGCATGCGCTGGGCGCCACCCTGTTGGCTGACGGTTCGGCACGGAAGCTCACGGCCGAAGGCTTCGAGTCTCACGTTGCACTACAGCGCCGCGATGTTCCGTTCTGGGTCCGCCGTGTGAGCGATGCGCATGCGCGCGCCGCCACAGAGCGCTTCCTGTTCGATGCCAGCTACAAGGGCTCGACGGATGTCTTCACGCGCTATGTCTATCCTTATCTGGTCTGGCCGCTGACCCGTTTGGCAACGCGCTGGCGCGTGCATCCGAACACCATCACCTGGATCGGCATCGTCGCTGCCTTCGCCGCGGTCCCCTGTTTTGCCCTGGGATGGTGGGCATGGGGCTTTCTTCTGGCCTATGTGATGAGCGTGCTGGATTCAGTGGACGGCAAGGTGGCGCGGCTCACTTTCACATCCTCGGCGCTGGGCAACGTGCTCGACCATGGGCTCGACATTGTGCATCCGCCATTCTGGTACGCTGGCTGGGCGATCGGCCTCGCCGGCGCGTGGCCACCGGCACTGGCACAGGGCAACCCTCTGTTCACGGCAGCCATCGTACTGGTGCTGCTCTACGTCGCCGACCGGCTGGTGCTGGCGGTCTACAAGTGGCGCTACAAGGGCAGGGGCCTGCATGCCCATGCGCCGATCGACGCCACCGTGCGGGCCGTGATCGCTCGACGCAACATCTTCCTGCCGCTGTTCCTGGTCGGCGTGCTTCTTGGGCTGGGCCCCGAAACCTTCTGGCTGATCGTGGCCTGGCAGGCGGCGACGGTCGCCTGGCATGCCGTCCGCACGATGTGGATTCTAGCCCGGAAGGAAGCTCCACGCGGCATTCAAACGGCCTGACAACCGTTGGATCACCAACAATGACAGTGTGTTACAGGCATTTGCAGCCGCATAAGCTTGAGACGCCTCTTGCCGGCGCCTAAATTGAAGCGTTCTCACGGGGCCCACACCCGCAGGAGGAGACACGCGTGATCCGTATCGGCTTCTGGGCCGGCCGCAAATACAACCTGGCGCGCATGACGATGCGCGACCTGGTGCGGGCCTATCTCACCCATTACGCGGTGGCGGCCTATTTCGCGCTGGCCGCCGTGTGCGTGGGACTGGCCATCGCCTGGATGCCGGCATGGACCGTATCGGAAATCCTGCGTGTTGCCGCCGCGGGCCTGGCAGCCGTCCTCGTTTACCCGCTGGTCTGGTACAGCCTGCATCGCTGGGTGCTTCACAGCCGCCTTGGTTACCGCACGCCCTTGCTGGCCAAGGTCTGGAAGCGCACGCATTTCGATCACCACCAGGACCCGCACGATCTCGGCGTGCTGTTTGGCGCCCTCTACACGACCCTGCCGACGATTGCGCTGGTCACCCTGCCGCTGGGCTGGCTGATCGGCGGTGCCGCCGGCGCGGCGGCCTGCGTGGCGGGCGCCTTGCTGACCACGTGCTTCTACGAGTTCTGCCACAGCGCCCAGCATCTGAACTATCGCCCGCGCTGGAAGTGGATGCAGGAGATCAAGCGCTTGCACCTGCTGCATCACTTTCACAACGAGAACGGCAATTACGGCATTACCAACTTCGTGGTCGACCGCCTGTTGGGGACCGATTTCGATGCTGCCCGCGAACGGCCCAAGAGCGCCACGGTGTTCAATCTCGGTTACGACGAAGCCATGGCCCAGAAATATCCGTGGGTGGCCGCCATGTCGGCCGGTGGCATCCGGGTGGGCGCAGACGGCCGGCGCTGGCGACCGCACACGCCGCACGCCAATGCCGACGCCGTGGGCGCTGATCTCGGCTATTCCGCCAAGCGCGACAAGGCCGCGTGAAGCACCGCCGCAAGCACGCCGCGGCGTGCGGATGAGTCGTGTTGCGCACGTTCAGCATCACGCCGGTTGAGACGGCCCGCGACCTGCGGGACTTCATCAATCTGCCCAAGCGGCTGTATCGCGCTCAGGCGGGTTATGTGCCGCATCTCGACATGGAGCGGCGCGACACCTTCAACCCGAAGAAGAACCCGTATTTCCAACATGCCGAGGCGCGCTTCTGGCTGGCGCGGGCGGGCGATCGGGTGGTCGGGCGCATTTCGGCGCAGGTCGATCGAGCACATCTTGAACGCTATCAGGATGGAACGGGATTTTTCGGCTGCCTCGACGTCGAAGACGATGCCGACATCTATGCCAGGCTGTTCACCACCGCCGAATCCTGGCTGCACGACAAGGGCATGACCCGTGCGCGTGGGCCGCTGTCGCTGTCGATCAACGAGGAGGTGGGCCTGCAGGTCGAGGGATTCGACAGCCGTTCGATGCTGCTGGTGCCCTGGCATCCGCCCTATGCCGGCCCGCGGGTCGAGGCGCAGGGTTACACGAAGATCCGCGACGTCTGGTGCTACGACTACGATGTGCAGAACGCGCCACCCACCATCGGCCGCAAGCTGATCGAGCGCGGCGGACTGGCCGGCCGCGTGAAGGTACGCACCGTGGACATGAAGCGCTTTGATGCCGAGGTGCGCACGCTGCTCGATATCTTCAACGACGCCTGGTCGGACAACTGGGGCTATGTGCCCTTCACCGAGGCGGAAATCGCTGTTGCCGCCAAAACGCTGAAGCCGGTGGTGATCCGCGATCTCGCGATCTTCGTCGACGTTGACGGCGAGAGCGTCGCCTTCATCGTGGCGCTGGCCAATCTCAACGAGGCCTTGCGCGGGCTCAACGGCCGTCTGCTGCCGCTGGGATGGGCGAAGCTGGCGTGGCGGCTGCTGGTGGACAAGCCCCGCACCGCCCGCGTGCCGCTGATGGGCGTGCGCCACAAGTTCCGCAACCACCCCCTGCTGGGCGCGGGGCTGGCGATGATGGCGATCGACGCGCTACGCGAGAACGGCAAGCGGCTGGGCATGACCAACGCCGAGCTGGGCTGGATCCTGGAAGACAACAAGCCGACCAACAACATCATCCGCACCGTCGGCGGCCGGCGCTACAAGACCCACCGCATCTACGAGAAGGGATTGCGGTGACTGCAGGCACTGCGGACCGCTTTACCGCGCTGGTGCTGGCGGGCAGCCGAGGCACGGCCGATCCGGTGGCGCAGGCGGCCGGCGTGGCGCACAAGGCGCTGGCACTGGTCGCCGGCCGGCCGATGCTGCTGCGTGTGCTCGATGCCCTGCGCCAGAGTCCTTCCGTCGGCCGCATTGCGCTGGCGGCCCAGGGTCGCGGGCTTGTCGACACACTGCCGGAGCTGGCACGGGCAGTGGACGGCGGTGACGTCAGCCTCGTGTCCACCGCAGCCTCGCCCGCACTGACGGTGGAGGCTGCGATCTGTTCGCTCCCGGATGCCTTTCCGCTGCTGGTCACCACCAGCGACCACGCGCTGCTGACGCCTGAGATCGTCGAAAGCTTCACGGCCTGTGTGCCGCGGGAAACTGATGTCGCGGTCGGGCTGACGACGCGCACGGCCATTCTCGGCAGATATCCCGAGTCGGTCCGCACCTTCATCCGGCTGGGCGGTGAAGGCTACTCCGGCTGCAACCTGTTCGCCTTCGCTGGGCCGCACGCCGTCAAGGCGGTGGCGTTCTGGGTGCAAATGGAAGGCTACCGCAAGACGCCATGGAAGATTGCCGCGCGCATCGGCATGGGCGCGCTGCTGCGCTACGCCACGGGACGGCTCGATCTCAACGCAGCCTTCGCCGAGTTGTCCCGGATGGCCGGCGTGCGTGCGGTCCCCGTGGTGCTGCCACAGCCCGAAGCGGCCATTGACGTGGACAAGCCTTCGGATCTGGCGCAAGCCGAGCGCATTCTCGCCAGCCGGCGCTGAACCGATGCCCGCGGCGTCGGGCAGGGTTGTGCGCCGGCACCGAGATGCCGGTTGCCTCGCGCGCTGTAGCCCGGAAGACTAGTGGGTAGCGATCACAACGGGAGGGAACGATGGTCGAGCTGATCAATCCGGCGCGCGAGCGGCTGAAGAAAGGCGAAGTCGCGCTGGGCGTCGGCCTGCGGCAGGCACGCACCGTCGATGTTGCGCCGGCCATGAAGACGGCCGGCTTCGACTGGCTCTTCATCGACCTCGAACACAATTCGATGGACCTGGACCTTGCCGTGCAGATCGCCGTGGCCGCCAATGCCACCGGCATCGCACCCATCGTGCGCGTGCCCCACGGCCAATACGACATGGCCACCCGCGTGCTGGACGGTGGTGCCATCGGCATTGTCATCCCGCATGTGGATACCGCCGAGGAGGCGAAGATCGTGGCCGACCGCCTGCGCTATCCGCCGGTTGGCCACCGCTCGGTGGCCGGCGCCATGCCGCAGCTTGCCTTTCAGGCCGTGCCACCGGCGGAAGCCACGCGGGCGGTCAACGAGGCGCTGCTGGTCGTGGTGATGCTGGAAACGCCCAAGGCAATCGCCAATGCCGAGGCCATCGCCGCCGTGCCCGGCATTGACGTGCTGCTGATCGGCACCAACGACCTGACTACTGAAATGGGCATGCCCGGCCAGCTCGACAAACCGGAAGTGGTCAATGCCTACGAGACGGTGATCGCCGCCTGCCGCAAGCACGGGAAGTGGCCGGGCATGGGCGGCGTCTACGTGCCGCCGCTGATGGAGAAGTACATCGGCATGGGCGCGCGCATGGTCCTCGCCGGCAGCGATTTCAGCTTCCTGATGGAAATGGCCCGCAGCCGTGCGGCCTTCCTGCGCGGCCTGAAGTAGACCGGCACCTACGCCGGCTGCCAGGCCGCGACCATGGCGCGGGCGCGGTCGAGGTCCGGAGGGAAGTCGACCTCACCCCAGCGCAGGCCATGGATCAGGCAGGTTCGAACGACGCCGGTGCGCGCCAGCCGGTCGATGGCTTGCAGATACCAGACCTTTGCGCCTTCCGGCGTGCGCATCATGGCCTCGACCGTGTCAACGAACAGCCTCGGCCCCTCGCCGCGGAACAGCAGCATGCCGATGGATTCGCCGTTGACCGTTTCCAGCGGCAGCCTCTTGCCTACCGCCTTCAGGCGGCCGTCCTCCTCGACGATCTTCATATCGTCCTCGTCATAGGCCGGCTTGCGGTCGATGGTGATGGTGATTGGTGCGGGCGGGCTGGCCAGCACCTTGCGCGGAATCGCCGCCTCGAACAGCGTGTCGCCGTTGACGATCAAAAAGTCGCGCTCCATCTCGGCGCGCGCCATCCAGCAGGAGCCGAGATTGTCGGCCACCTTGTAGAAAGGGTTGAACAACGGCCGCACCCGGAAACCGGGCCCATCGTGGCGCGCCAGGTGCTTCTCCATCATCTCGGGCTGGAAGCCGATCACGACCGCGACCTCGCTGATGCCGCACAGGCGCAACGTATCGAGCTGCCAGTCGAGCAGCGTCTTCGGTCCGACCTCCAGCAGGCACTTCGGACGGTCAACCGTCAGCGGTGCCAGGCGGGAGCCCTGACCGGCGCTGAGCAGGATGGCTTTCATTGGCAAGTGTCCTTTCCGGCGCTGCCTATAGCATGCGGGCCGGCGCCGCCGAAATCAGGACGGCCATGCGTGGCTGCGCCATGACAGTGCCGCAAGTGAGGCCTAGCATGGACAAAATCCCCGCAAAGCCAGAAGCCGCTCTCTCCCTGCAATGTCTGCTCTCACGCCAACCCCTGATGTCGCGCCGCCGCCATCGGCATCATTCTGGGGGCCGCTCGGCATTCCCGCCTTCCGGCGGCTTTGGATCGCCAACATCGTCTCGAACATCGGCGGCTGGATGCAGACGGCGGGTGCCGGCTGGATCATGACCGAGATCGCGCCGGCAGAGGACAGGGCGCTGTTCGTTGCGGCCATGGCCATCGCGACCACCTGCCCGGTGTTTCTGTTCGGGTTTCCGGCCGGCGTGCTCGCCGACCGCTTCGACCGCCGCCGCTATATTCTCGCCTGCCAGATATGGATGATGCTGGCGGCGCTGGCGCTGGCAGTGCTGGCCTTCACCGGCCGACTGACTCATTGGAACCTGCTCGGGCTCATCTTCTGCGTCGGCATCGGCAACGCCATGAACGGGCCGGCCTGGCATGCCGTCGTGCCCGAGATCGTGGGCCGCCGCTATTTGCCACAGGCGATCGCCCTCAACAGCGCCGGCTTCAATCTGGCGCGCACCGTTGGCCCCGTGATCGGCCAGGTGCTGCAGGGCCTGGCCGGCATCTTTGCGCTGTTCGCCACCAATACGGTCACCTTCCTGGCGTTGATCGCGGCCATTGCCGGCTGGCGGCGGCCCGCCGAGGCGCACGCCCAGCAGCGGCGCGAAGGGCTGTGGCAAGGCTTCGCAAGCGGCCTTGCCTTCATTCGCGACACGCCGGCGCTGTGGCGCGTGTGGGGACGCGCCACCTGCTTCTTTGCGCCGGCCATCGCCTACGCCACGCTGCTGCCGCTGATGGGTCGCAAGCTGGGGCTGGGCGACGCCGAGTACGGCTTTCTGTTCTCAAGCTTCGGCGTGGGAGCCGTGGCGGGCACAATGATGCTGCCGCGCTTCAATGCCTGGCTGGGTCCCGACCGCGCCCACATCGCCGCCATGCTCACCACCGCCGCCGCTACCGCGCTGGGCGCCTCGGTGCCGCATGTTGTCGCAGTCGGCGCCGGGCTTGCCGTGTGCGGCGCCTGCTGGATGGTGGTGATCGCCAACAACAATGTCGCCACCCAGAACCTGCTGCCGTCATGGGTGCGGGCGCGCGGCATGGCGGTCCACCAGATCGTCTTCTTCGGCAGCCTCACCGTGGGGCAGGCGCTGTGGGGCGTGGTTGCCGACAGAATCGGCATTTCCTGGACCATGGGCTGCGCGGCGGCGCTGCTGGTGCCGATGGCCTTCCTGGCGGCATCGATTCCGTTGCCGGCGCCGACCTTGCGTGCCGGCGCCGACTGAGTGTTGCCGCGAAGACACGTTATCCCGAAAAAATCCGGTCGGGCTCATCTAATGGTGCGGTTTGCACTTGCGAAAGACACAATTCGGCGTATCTACCGTTACCAGACGCCCACGCACGTGCCTATGGCCCATAGTGGTTATGCAACGACGGAAAGCGTCCTTCTTGGAAATGCCGGCCCAGACCGGCGCCGAAAGGGACCTTTGTCATGCATACTCTCCGTGCGGGGCGCGTGCCCCGTGTTCTCGTTTCTCCGCCGCATGATGCCAGGCCGGCGTCCTACGGCAGCCTGATCGGCCGGAAAAATCCGCTCTCCAGTATTTGCGCCTCCTGCTGAGCACTGAGCGCAGCGGGAGAAAGTCATGTGCTGGCCGTCGCGTTGCGCGGCCGGCTCCGGCGCAATTTCTGACGACACGGATTCTTCGAAATGACCGAGCGCATCCGACGTTTTCTTCGCGAGAAGCAGCCCGAAACGCCCTGCCTTGTGATCGACCTTGATGTGGTCGAGTACAACTACAAGCGCATGCGCGAGTTGCTGCCGCATGCGAAGATCTTCTACGCCATGAAGGCCAACCCGGCGCAGGACGTTCTCCAGCGGCTGGGCAAGCTCGGCTCGAACTTCGATACCGCCAGCCGCGGCGAGATCGAGCAGTGCATGGCCGTCGGCGTCGATGCTGCACGTATTTCCTTCGGCAACACGATCAAGAAGGAGCGCGACATCGCCTGGGCGTTCGATCAGGGTGTGCGCCTGTTCGCCTTCGACAGCGAGGCGGAGATGCAGAAGCTCGCCCGCTCTGCACCGGGCGCGCGCGTGTTCTGCCGTGTGCTGGTGGATTGCGGCGGTGCCGAATGGCCGCTGTCGCGCAAGTTCGGCTGCGCGCCGGAGATGGCACGCGACCTGCTGCGCAAGGCGGCCGAGCTGGGCCTCGACCCCTACGGCGTTTCCTTCCATGTCGGCTCGCAGCAGACCGATCTGGAGCAGTGGGACCGTGCGCTGGCGCAGGTGTCGCAGATGTTCTTCGCTTTGGCGGAGACGGGCATCGACCTGAAGATGGTCAATCTCGGCGGCGGCTTTCCGGCGCGCTACCGGGCGGACGTGCAGCCGATCGAGGCCTACTGCGAGGCAGTGCAGCGGGCGCTGGTGCGGCATTTCGGCAACCACATGCCCGAGGTGATCATCGAGCCGGGCCGCTCGATGGTCGGCGACGCCGGCGTGATCCAGAGCGAGGTGGTGCTGATTTCCCGCAAGTCGTCGAACGACCGCAAGCGCTGGGTCTATCTCGACGTCGGCAAGTTCGGCGGCCTCGCGGAAACCATGGACGAGAGCATCAAGTACCGGCTGACGACGCCGCGCGACGGCGGGCGCACCGGCCCCGTGGTGCTTGCCGGGCCGACCTGCGACAGCGCCGACATCCTCTACGAGAAGACCGAGTACCGCCTGCCGCTGGCGCTGAAGGTGGGCGACAAGGTGGAGATCCAGGCGACGGGCGCCTACACCACCACCTACTCGGCGGTGAACTTCAACGGCTTTGCGCCGCTGAAAGCCTATTGTATCTGATCGGCGCGTCCTCGTGCGGGAGCGAACGGGGCCTGTCCAGGCCCCGTTCTCGTTGCGGTGTTCCGTTTCCGGTTTCCAGGAGAACATGATGGCAAGGACGGCGAAAAAGGCCGCGGCCCCCGCGCGCCGCAAGGTTGCCGGCAAGGCGGCCGGCGCGGCAAAGGCGGCGTATCGCAAGCACGTCACCTTTGGCGGCCGCATGGTCATGATCGGCTTCGGATCGATCGGCCAGGGGGTGTTGCCGTTGATCCTGCGGCACATCGAGATGAAATCGTCCCAGATTACTGTCATCTCGCCCGAGGACCGCGGCGGCGGTGCGGAGCTTGCGCGCTTCGGCGTCGCCTTCGTGCGCAAACGTCTGACGCACGACAACTTCCGGCAGGTGCTCGACAAGCGCATCGGTAAGGGCGACTTCCTGGTCAATTTGTCGGTGGAAGTCTCCTCGACGGCCCTCATCGAGCTTTGCCAGGAGAAGGGGGCGTTCTATATCGACACCTGCATCGAGCCGTGGCCCGGCGGTTACTCGGACCCGGACCTGCCTGTCTCGCTGCGCTCGAACTACGCGCTGCGGGAACGCGCACTGGCCCTGCGCGGCAAGTTCAATGGCGGTCCCACGGCGGTGATCGCGCATGGCGCCAATCCCGGCCTGGTGTCGCATTTCGTCAAGAGGGCGCTGCTGAACATCGCGCGTGATACCGGCCACACGGTCGCCAAGCCGACGACCCGACAGGCGTGGGCCGAGCTGGCGCGCGACCTTGGCATCAAGGTGATCCACATCGCCGAGCGCGACACTCAGGTTTCGGCGCGGCCAAAGGAGGTTGGCGAGTTCGTCAATACCTGGTCGATCGAGGGCTTCGTCTCGGAGGGCGGTCAGCCTGCCGAGATGGGCTGGGGCACGCACGAGAAGACCACGCCGCCCGACGGCGCGCGGCATGAATTCGGCTGCGACGCGGCGATCTACCTCAACCGGCCGGGGCTGTTGACCCGGGTGCGCACCTGGACGCCCAAGGAAGGCCCCTTCCACGGCTTCATCATCACGCACAACGAGGCGATCTCGATCGCTGACTTCCTGACCGTGCGGCATGGCGAGGCGGTCGCGTACCGTCCAACGGTGCACTACGCCTACCATCCCTGCGACCAGGCAATCATGTCCATGCACGAGCTGGCCGGAAAGAATCTGGTGCAGCAGAAGCGCGAGCGCCTGATTGTCGATGAGATCACCAGCGGCATCGACGAGCTCGGCGTGCTGCTGATGGGCCACCAGAAGGGTGCCTACTGGTACGGCTCGCAGCTTTCCATCGGCGAGGCCCGACGGCTGGCGCCCTACAACAACGCGACCTCGCTGCAGGTCTGTGCGCCAGTGCTGAGCGGCATCGTCTGGGCGCTGGAAAACCCGCAGGCCGGTGTCGTGGAAGCGGACGAGATCGATTTCGAGCGCAATCTCGAAATCTGCATGCCCTATCTCGGCCCGGTGGTGGGCCGCTACTCCGACTGGACGCCGCTGCAGGGCCGCGGGCTGATGTTCCCCGAGGACCTCGACCGCGACGATCCCTGGCAGTTCGGGAATTTTCGCGTCTCCTAGGGGTTACTATGGGGTACGCAGAGTAGCCGCTCACCCTCTGCTGTGGCGGCTCGCCTTGCGTTTTGCAGCGGCGAGGGAATAGCGCAGAATGGCGGGTGTTCATGGGAGGCGACAGGCCGCGGGTTTAACCGCCCGCGGCCGGTCGAATGGGCTTTGAGCGAAGTTGCCGATCTGCTGCCCCAGCACGTACCCGCCTTGCGGCGCTACGCGCGCGCGCTGACCGGCGATGCGGCATCGGCGGACGACCTTGTGCAGGATTGTGTGGAACGGGCACTCACGCGTGCCCACCTCTGGCGGCAGCCCGGCAATCTGCGGGCCTGGCTGTTCACGATCATGCATAATCTCAATGCCAACGAGAAACGCCGCGCGGCGTCGCGGCCCCGCCTGGCCGCCATTGAAGACGTGCCGGAGCCTGCACGCCCTGCGTCGCAGGTCGAAAAGCTGATGGCCAGCGAGACCCTGGCAGCGTTGAAGCTGCTGTCCGTCGAGCATCGGCAGGTGCTGCTGCTGGTGGCGCTGGAAGGCTTACAATATTCGGAGGTGGCTGAAGTGCTGGGTGTGCCCGTTGGCACGGTCATGTCGCGGCTGTCGAGGGCCCGTGACCGTCTGATGCAGCTCTCAAGTGGCGAGCGCGCTGCCCCCCAGCCAAGGAGCGTGACATGAGTACGCTGGGCGCCGACAACGGCCCCGTGCGGGACGAGGATCTCCACGCCTATGTTGACGGCTATCTCGACAGCGAGCGCCGGCGGGTCGTCGAGGCTTATCTGCGTTCGGACCGCGAGGCGGCAGCACGCGTGGCGGATTGGGCCGAGCAAAACCGGCGGCTGTCGGCCCTGTTCGATCCGGTACTGGACGAGCCGATCCCGCCGCAGCTCACCGCTGCCATCGCGAGGGCCAGCAAACGGGTCACGCCGGCCTGGCCGTCTTCCGGCTGGGCGATGCGGGCCGCAGCTTCCTTCGCCATCCTGGCAATCGGTGCGGTTCTGGGCTTCGGCGCGGCGCGTTATGCCGGCGGCGATACGCAGCCGCCCCTGCAGGCGACGTTGCCCACCGAGGCGCAGCAGGCCTTCAAGGTCTACGTCAGCGAAAAGCGCCACGCAGTCGAAGTGGCGGCGGCCGAGGTCGACCACCTGACGCAGTGGCTGTCGAACAAGATGAAGACGAAAGTACGGCCGCCCGACCTGGCGCCGCTGGGCTGGACGCTGATCGGCGGTCGCCTGCTGCCCAGCCGCGAGGGGCCGGCATGCCTGTTCATTTACGACGACAAGGCGGGCCGGCGGGTGATGGTCTACCTGGTGTCCAATGCCGACAACGAGGGCACGACCATCCAGTTCCGCGAGCACAACGGCGTACGTTCGTTCTACTGGCTGGAAGGGCCGCTGGGCTATGCGCTCACCGGCAACCTCGAGCGCGCCGAGCTGATGCCCATCGCCAGCGTCGTCAAGGAGAAGATGACGTTCTAGTGTGCGCGACGCCGCTGGCTAACCGAAGAAGATCAGTGTCACAATGACGAACAGCGGCAGAAGGATCCCGCACGACCAGGCCATGTAGCCAAAGAAGCTGGGCATACGGATCCCGGCCGATTCGACGATGGACTTCACCATGAAGTTGGGCGCGTTGCCGATATAGGTGTTGGCGCCCATGAAAACCGCGCCGCAGGAGATCGCTGCCAGCGTACCCGCCATCGTGCCCATGAGCATCACGGCGTCTCCGCCGGCGAGGTTGAAGAACACCAGGTACGTCGGTGCGTTGTCGAGGAAGCTCGACAGCGCCCCGGTCAGCCAGAAATACCAGGCGTCGATGGGGGTGCCGTCGGCACGGTTGACGAGGCTGACCAGCGGTTCCATGGCCCCGGCCTTGCCGGCCTTCAGGATAGCGATGGCGGGAATGATCGTAAGGAAGATTCCCGCGAACAGCTTGGCGACCTCTGCAATCGGTGCCCAGGTGAAGTCGTTTGCCTTGCGGATCTCCGCCGAGGTGAACCGGATCGAGACAAGGGTGATGGCTACCAGCAGGATGTCGCGTACGAGGTTCTGCAGCCCGACTTCGACGTGGTTAATGGACCAGGCAATGCCTGGCTTCCAGGTCCCGCTCATCAGCACGGCGCCGATGATGCCCAACAGCAACAGGATATTGAGGCCGCCATGGATTGCCACCGGACTGTCGGGCGTGGGGTCGCGTTGCAGGTGGCCCTCCTTGCCATACCAGTAGCTGTCCAGCGCGTAGAAGATGACCAGCAGCACGATGGCGCAGACCAGCATCTCCATGAAGAGGTGCGAGGTGGGCCAGAAGAAATCGACGCCCTTCAGGAAGCCAAGGAAGAGCGGCGGATCGCCCAGCGGCGTCAAGGCGCCGCCGATATTGGCCACCAGGAAAATGAAGAAGACGAAAACGTGAACCTTGTGCTTGCGGTCGTCGTTGGCGCGGATCAGCGGCCGGATCAGCAGCATGGCCGCACCGGTCGTGCCCATCCAGCCGGCCAGCACCGTGCCGATCGTCAGCAGCGCGGTGTTCATCGTCGGCGAGCCATGGAGATTGCCGCTGACGCCAATGCCGCCGGTCACGGTGAACAGCGCCAGCAGCAGGATGATGAAGGGGATGTACTCGAGGATTAGCGTGTGCATGACCTCGTAGATTGCTGTCGGCAGGCCGAACAGTGCCGCAAACGGCGCCAGGAAAATCAGCGTCCACGCAGCCGAAACCTTGCCGAAATGGTGATGCCAGAAGGATGGCGCCGCCAGTGGCATGATCGCAATCGACAGCAGGATGCCGACGAAGGGCAGGATCCAGACCAGACCAAGCTGCGCGCCATCGATATGCGGCGCCTCGCCTGCCGCGGCGGCGTCGCCCGCGCCCGCCATCCCTGCCAGCGCCATCAGCATCGCGCTCAAAAGACACCGCATTCCCGAGATCCTCATTGCTATGAACGTTGGCCCTGTCATGGCATCAGGAAGGTGGCCGAAACACCGCCATCGACAGTCAGCGTGTGACCGTTGACGTAGGAGGCCGCGTCCGACGCGAGAAACAATGCTGCGCCGGCGATCTCTCGCGGCTGGGCGAAGCGGCGCATGGGCACGCGCGCCTGCCAGCGTTCGCCCGCCGGCGAACTGAACATTCTGTCGTTGGCTTCGGTATGGAAGAAGCCCGGTGCAATGGCATTGCAGGTAATGCCGTGCACGGCCGTTTCAGCCGCCAAGGCGCGCACCAGCGCACCCAGCCCACCCTTGGCCGCGATATAGGATGCCGAACCGGGCACGGCGAGCTCGGCGGCAATCGACGTCACCATGATGATGCGCCCATAGCGCCGCTCGATCATTCCTGGCAGCACCAGCTTGGCCAGCGCAAAGGCGGCATTGAGGTCGACGTCAATCAGTCGCTCGAAATCCGTCGTCGAGAGTGCATTGAGAGCACGGCGATCGCGTTCGCCGACATTGTTGATCAGCACGTCGATGCGGCCGGCCGCCAGCAGGGCACCGACCTCTCGCTCCATACCGGCACGGTCAGCCATGTCGAACACCGCCATGCCGGCCTTCAGCCCGGCGGCGTGCAGTTCCTTGATGCGCGGTTCGAGGCGCTCTGCCGAACGGCCGTTGAGCAGGACGTGCGCGCCAGCCTCGGCCAGTGCGCGCGCCATCTCCCAGCCCAGGCCGCGGGCTGAGCCGGTGACGAGGGCCACGCGCCCCTCCAGCCGAAAGGAAGCGAGAATCGACATGCTCAGGGGTCATAGACGGTGCGTCACCGGCTTGAAAGCGCAAATCCGGCCCGCTTGCGGCGAATGGTTGAAGGGGCGCGGTGCGGGCCTTATCGTGATCCGATGCCTGTTGCGCCTCTTGCCTTGCCGCGCCTGATCGCTCACCGCGGGGCGGCAACTTATGCGCCCGAGAACACGCTCGCTTCGCTGCACGAGGCACGGCGGCGCGGTGCGACCTGGGTGGAGTTCGATGTCAAGCTGTCGGGCGATGGCGTGCCCATCCTGATGCACGACGAGTCGCTGAAGCGCACCACAGGCCTCGCCCGCGCGGTCGCCCAAACGTCTTGGGCGGAAATCCAGCAGCTCGACGCGGGCGGCTGGAAGAGAGCGGCATTTGCCGGGGAGCGCGTTCCCTCCTTCGAGGCCGCCATTGCCTGCCTCGCCGAGGAGGGGCTGGGCGCCAACGTCGAGATCAAGCCCTGCCCCGGGCGCGAGGTGGAGACGGCCATGGCGGTCGTCAGCGTACTGCGCCGTCAATGGCCGCCGGAACTGCCCACGCCGCTGCTCTCCAGCTTCAAGGACAAGGCCCTGACGGCCTGCCGCGATGCAGCACCCGAGCTTCCGCGGGCCCTTCTCATCGACGCCCTGGCGGATCGCTGGCAGGCGCGCGCCGAGGCTGTGGACGCGGTTGGCATCAACACCAATGGCAAGAAGCTCGCCGCCAGCCGGGCAGCGGAGGTCAAGGCGGCCGGCTACCTGCTGAGCGCCTACACGATCAATGATCCGCCACTGGCCCAGGCCCTCCTTGCCATGGGCGTCGACTGCATCATCACGGATTCGCCTGACCTGATCGACGCCGCCATCCGGGCCTGAGCCCGGTCGCCGGAGTCGCAGCAGGCGCCCTGCCGATTTCTCCTCTTTTCGCACAGGCCGGCATCGGAGTAACGTCGCTGTCACAAAACCGCAATCAAGCGGTGACACGGCGGCCCTATCGGGCCCGTGGGTTCAACTCTTGAGGGGAGGCGCGATCATATGCGCACCAGCCTGTTCGTTTCCGCCAGTTTTGCCACGCTGCTGGCCGCCCTGCCGGCTCACGCCCAGAAGGAAATCCAGTGGTGGCACGCGATGGGCGGCAACCTCGGGGAGACGGTCAACCAGCTCGCGGCCGAGTTCAACAAGTCGCAGACCGCCTTCAAGGTCGTGCCCGTCTACAAGGGCTCGTATACCGAGACCCTGACGGCCGCGATCGCCGCCTTCCGCGCACGACAGAACGCGCACCCGCATATCGTGCAGGTGTTCGAGGTCGGCACCGCCACCATGATGGCAGCCAAGGGCGCGATCTATCCCGTGCACCAGCTCATGGCCGATGCGAAGGAGCCGTTCGATCCGAAGGCCTATATCGGGCCTGTGTACGGCTACTACTCGACGACTGACGGCAAGCTGCTGTCGATGCCGTTCAATTCCTCGACCCCGGTGCTCTACTGGAACAAGGAGCTGTTCCAGAAGGCCGGCCTCGATCCCGAGAAGCCGCCGAAGACCTGGCCCGAGCTGGGCGAGATGGGCAAGAAGCTGGTCGCGGCGGGCGCCAAGTGCGGGTTCACGCCCCAGTGGCAGACCTGGACCATGATCGAGAACTTCGGCGCCTGGCATAACCTGCCGTTCGCCACCAAGCAGAACGGCTTCGGTGGCATCGATATCGAGCTGAAGTTCAACAGTCCGGCTCACGTCAAGCACATCCAGACGCTCGCCGACTGGGGCAAGGAGAAGGTGTTTGTGTATGGCGGCCGCGAGGGAAAATCGACGCCGCTGTTCAACAGCGGCGATTGCGCCATGCATATCGCTTCGTCCGCTTCGGCGGCCGGCATCCAGAAGGCGTTGGGCGCGGAGAAGGTCGGCATCGCCATGATGCCATACTGGCCGGACGTGATTGCCAAGCCTCAGAACTCCATCATCGGCGGCGCCACGCTCTGGGTGCTGCAGGGCAAGCCCAAGGACGAGTATCCGGGCGTCGCAAAGTTCTTCGCGTTCCTCTCGAAGCCGGAAATCCAGGCCAAGTGGCACCAGGAGACGGGCTACGTGCCGATCACGCTGGCCGCGGCTGAGCTGACGGAAGAGTCCGGGTTCTACAAGAAGTTCCCTGGCCGCGAAGTCGCCGTGAAACAGCTTACGCTCAATCCGCCGACAGAGAATTCCAAGGGCTTGCGGATCGGCAACTTCGTGCAGATTCGCGACGTGATGGACGAGGAACTCGAGTCCGTCTGGTCCGGCAAGAAGACTGCCAAGCAGGCGCTGGATGACGCGGTGGCGCGCGGCAACAAGCTGCTGAAGGACTTCGAGGCGGCGAACAAGTAGGGCCAGGGTCGCCGGCCGGCCAGCGCTTCAGCGCCTGGCCGGCCCACGGCGGACCGCTCGCATGCACAAGCGCGTCACCTTCGATACCAAGCTGTTGCCCTATCTGCTGCTGCTGCCGCAGATCTTTGTCACCATCGCATTCTTTATCTGGCCCTCCGCGCAGGCCGTCTGGCAGTCGTTCCTTCTGGAGGATGCGTTCGGCGGCAGAACGCAGTTCCTGTGTTCAGGCCTGCTGACCGATCCGCTCGCCGGCGATACCTGGCAGCGCTGCTTCCGGCATTTCGATCGCCTCCTGAGCGATTCCGGTTACTGGCACTCGGTGCGCGTCACGCTCTTTTTCAGCCTGATGGTCGCCGCCATTGGCCTCGCCCTGTCTCTGCTGCTGGCTGTCATGGCCGACCGCACCATCCGCGGCGGTACGGTCTACAAGACCTTCCTGATCTGGCCCTATGCAGTGGCCTCGGCCGTGGCCGGCGTGCTGTTCGGCTTTATGTTCAATCCGCGGGTCGGCACGCTGGCCTATACGTTGAGCGCGCTGGGCTTTGACTGGAATCATCAACTTAACGGCAACCAGGCGCTGTGGCTGGTGATCCTGGCCGCCTGCTGGAACCAGATCAGCTACAATTTTCTGTTCTTCCTTGCGGGGCTCCAGTCGATTCCGAAATCGCTGATCGAGGCGGCAGCAATCGACGGCGCCGGGCCGGGCCGGCGGTTCTGGACCATCGTCTTTCCGCTGCTCTCGCCGACCGGCTTTTTCCTGCTGGTGGTCAACATCATCTACGTCTTCATCGGCACCTTCGGCATCATCGACGCGCTGACCCAGGGCGGGCCGGGGCAGGCGACCGAGATCCTCGTGTTCAAGGTCTACAAGGATGGCTTCCGCGGCCAGGATTTCGGCGGCTCGGCCGCGCAGTCCACCATTCTGATGATGGTCATGATCGCGCTCACCGTCGTGCAGTTCCGCTTCATCGAGCGGCGGGTTCACTACTGAGGCGCCGATGGTCGAGAACCGTCCCTGGCTCACGATCTTCGCCCACATGGTGCTGATCATCGGCGTGGCCGTGATCGCCTTTCCGGTATGGGTCGCCTTCGTGGCTTCCACGCACGATTCGGTCACCATGCTGCGCCCGCCCGTCCCGCTGCTGCCGGGCGGACATATGATCGAGAACTACACGAAGGTGCTGACCGAGGGCTTTGCCCAGGCCTCGCGCACGCCGCTGTGGCGGGTGCTGAGCAACAGCCTGATCATGGCGCTGGGGGTCTGCATCGGCAAGATCGTGATCTCGCTGATCGCGGCCTATGCCATCGTCTATTTCCGCTTTCCGCTGCGCATGACGGCGTTCTGGATGATTTTCATCACCCTGATGCTGCCGGTCGAAGTACGTATAGTGCCCACGTACAACGTGGTGGCCAATTTCGGCATGCTCAACAGCTATGCCGGGCTGATCATCCCGCTGATCGCCTCGGCCACCGCCACCTTCCTGTTCCGCCAGTTCTTCCTCAGCGTGCCGGACGAGCTGACCGAGGCAGCGCGTGTCGATGGTGCGGGCCCGCTGCGCTTCTTCCGCGACATCCTGCTGCCGATGAGCCGCACCAGCATCGCTGCCCTGTTCGTGATCCAGTTCATCTACGGCTGGAACCAGTACCTCTGGCCGCTGCTCATCACCACGGAGGAGGAATTCTACACCGTGATCATGACGGTCTCGCGCCAGGCCAATGTCGTGGACGGCGTACCGCAATGGAACCTGATCATGACCGTAGGCATCCTCGCGATGCTGCCGCCGATGCTGGTGGTCGTGCTGATGCAGCGCCAGTTCGTGCGCGGCCTGGTGGAGACGGAGAAGTGACGGTAGTTGCGGTAAGCCCGTTCGGGGATGCCTTCATGGTGAGCTTGTCGAACCATGAAAGCCCATCGCGACGAGCGGCAGTGCGCTCCGCTTCATGGTTAGACAGGCTCACCATGAAGTGGTGCGGCGCGGAGGGGGTGACATGGCCGGCGTGAGCCTGCGCGGCGTCAAAAAGACGTACGATTTCAAGACCGACGTCATCCACGGCATCGACATGGAGATCGCCGACGGCGAATTCATCGTCATCGTCGGGCCGTCGGGCTGCGGCAAGTCCACGCTGTTGCGCATGGTAGCCGGGCTGGAGCGCATCACGGGCGGTGAGATCGCGATTGGCGAGCGTGTGGTCAATGCGCTGGAGCCGAAGGACCGCGACATCGCCATGGTGTTCCAGAACTATGCGCTTTATCCCCATATGTCGGTCTACGACAACATGGCGTACGGCCTGCGCATCCGCGGCATGCCGCGCAGCGAGATCGACCAGCGGGTGCAGAAGGCGGCGAAGATCCTCGAGCTGTCACAACTCCTGCAACGCAAGCCGCGCCAGCTTTCGGGCGGCCAGCGCCAGCGCGTCGCCATGGGCCGCGCCATCGTGCGTGAGCCGGCTGTGTTCCTGTTCGACGAGCCGCTCAGCAACCTCGACGCCAAGCTGCGCGTGCAGATGCGGCTTGAGATCAAGCGCCTGCAGCGGGAGCTGGGGACCACCAGCATCTACGTCACCCACGACCAGGTCGAGGCCATGACGCTCGCTGACCGGCTGATCGTGATGAGCGCCGGCCGCGCCGAGCAGATCGGCACGCCGATGGACGTCTACGAGAACCCGGCGACCATCTTCGTCGCGGGCTTCATCGGATCGCCCGCCATGAACTTCCTGTCTGGTCGCATTGGCGCGGATCGCCGCTCAGTGCAGCTTGCCACCGCCGACGGGCAGCAGGTGCTTTTGCGGTTGCGCGGCGAGACTCAGAGCGAGCCGGGCCGCGTCGTAACACTGGGCGTGCGGCCCGAGCACCTGCTGGCCGACGGCGGTACCGGCGCCATCGCCCTGCAGGTCGAGATGGTCGAGCCGCTGGGCGCCGACACGCTGCTGCACGGTCATTTTGGTGATTCAAAAGAGGATGTCACGGTGCGCATGCCCGGCCATGTCCAGGTCAGGGGCGGCGAGCTGCGCCGCTTCGCCGTGGACGCCGCCAACGTGCACCTGTTCGACGCCGAAACCGGCCAACGCATCGCCTTGGCGTAGAGTCAGCGCCTTCAGATGCTGTTCGCCACCTACAACATCCATTTCGGGCTGGGCCGCGACGGTCGCTACGACGTAGCGCGCATTGCTGACGTCGTGGCGGCGGCGGATGTGATCTGCCTGCAGGAGGTCGCGCAGGGCTGGTCGCTCAACGGCTTCGCCGACCAGGCCGCCGAGATCGCCGCCCGGCTGAACCGCTATGTCTGGTTCCACGGCGCCTTTGACCTCGACGCCAGTGCCGTGGGCGACGGCGGAACGGTCGTCAACCGGCGGCGCACCTTCGGCAATGCCGTCCTGTCGCGCTGGCCGATCCGGGAGGCACGCGGCCATCTCCTGCCCAAGAGTGCGCTCGCGGCGCAATTCGACCTTCAGCGCGGTGTCGTTGAGGCCGTGGTGGATGCCCCGGCGGGGCCGCTGCGTGTCTACAGCCTGCACCTGTCGCACCAGACGCCGCGCCAGCGCCTGCCGCAGGTGGACTTTGTGCTGGACCTCGTGCGGTCGGCCGGCCAGCGCGGCGGTGCCTGGGACAACCGGGCAACAGGACTGTTCGTCTTCGATGAGCCGGCACCGGCCGTGCCGTCATCGGCGGTGGTGATGGGCGATTTCAACTTCACGCCGGACGATCCGGAGTACCCGGTCATCTGCGGCGACGTGCATCCCCGGCGCGGCCGCATCCTGCCGGGCGACGGGCTGGCCGATGCCTGGAGCGCCGCCGGCAACGCCGGGAACCGCGAGAGCTTTCCCGGCCTGGGGCGCATCGACCATTGCTTCGTGACTCCCGACCTGGTGCCCAAGGTGCGCCGCGCATGGATCGATGATTCTACGCCAGCCTCCGACCATTTTCCGCTCTTCGTCGAGATCGGGGAATGATTGCGGCACGCTTCCCGGCTAGATTGGCGCAATGAGTTCGGCAGGTTCTTCACAAACAGACCAGGTCCTTGATCTGTTCGTCGTGGGTGGCGGCATCAACGGCGCCGGGATCGCTTGCGACGCGACCGGGCGCGGGCTGAAGGTCGGTCTGTGCGAGATGGACGATTTCGCCAGCGCCACCAGCTCGGCCTCCTCGAAGCTCATCCATGGCGGGTTGCGCTATCTGGAGCACTACGAATTCAGGCTGGTGCGCGAGGCGCTGATCGAGCGCGAGGTGCTGCTGGCGAAGATGCCGCATATCGCCTGGCCGATGCGTTTCGTGCTACCGCACGAGCCGCATCTGCGGCCACGCTGGATGCTGCGGCTGGGCCTCTTCATCTACGACCACCTCAACTGGCGCATGAAGCTGCCGAAGACTGAAAGCGTGCGCCTGCGCCGCAGCCCCTACGGTGCCGGCCTGAAACCGGATTTCGCTTTCGGCTTTGCCTATTCCGATGGTTGGGTCGATGACGCGCGCCTCGTGATCGGCAATCTGAAGTCGGCGCGCAATCGCGGCGCCAGCATCTTCGCGCGCCACAGATGCGTTGCGGCACGCCGCATTGCGGCCGGGCAGGCGGACCAGCTCTGGCGGATCGAGCTTGAGGATACCGGCACGGGCCGGCGCTTGGAGCTGCGAGCCCGGGGGCTGGTCAATGCCGCGGGCCCTTGGGTGAAGCAGTGGCTGACGGAGGTCGGCCATGTCGCTACCCGCAAGCGGGTGCGCCTGGTGAAGGGCAGCCACATTGTGGTGCCAAAGCTGCATGACGGCGCGCATGCCTTCATTCTGCAGAACCGCGACGGGCGCATCGTTTTCGTCATTCCCTACGAGCGCGACTTCTCGCTGATCGGCACCACCGACATCGAGCTGGAGGACCAGGCGCCGGGGCCGGTGGCGATCTCGTCCGACGAGATCACCTATCTCTGTACGCTCTCCAACCACTACATGGAAAAGCAGATCACGCCGCAGGACGTGGTGTGGTCGTATGCCGGGGTGCGGCCGCTCTTTGATGACGGTACCGACGATCCCTCGGCGGTGACGCGCGACTATGTACTGGAGCTCGACAATGCCGGCGGGCAGGCGCCGCTGCTGAGCGTGTTCGGCGGCAAGATCACGACCTATCGCAAGCTCGCCGAACAGGCGCTGGACGATCTGGGGCCGTACTATCCCTCCATGGGCGGCCCCTGGACGCATCGCGAGCCGCTGCCGGACGGCGAGATACCACACGCCGATTTCGAGGCCTTCGCCAGCGGCCTGGCGGGCGCTTTCCCCGGCGTGCCGGCGGTCTGGTTGCGTCGGCTCGCGCGCCGGCACGGTACCGCTTGCGACGAGGTACTCGGCTCAGCCCGAAGCCCGGCCGACCTGGGCCGGCATTTCGGCGGCGATCTTTACGAGATCGAGGCCGAGTACCTGATGCGCGAGGAATGGGCGCAGGAGCCGGATGACATCCTCTGGCGCCGGACCAAGGAGGGCCTGCACATGACCGCAGCGCAGCGCCAGGCGTTCGCCACCTGGATGAAGGACCAGAGGAGGAACGCGGCGTGAGCAGCACCGGCCCCCGTCATGTTCTTGCCATCGACCAGGGCACGACCTCGACGCGCGCCATTGTTTTCGATGACCAGGCGCGGCAGGTGGCGGCGGCACAACGCGAGCTGCGGCAGATCTATCCGGCGCCGGGCTGGGTCGAGCACGATCCGGAGGAAATCTGGCAGGCGACGGTCGCGGTGTGCCGCGAGGCGCTGGCCAAGGCGCAGCTTGCGTCGTCGGACGTCGCCGGTATCGGTATCACCAACCAGCGCGAAACCACGGTGGTGTGGAACCGGGAAACCGGTAAACCGGTGCACAACGCCATCGTGTGGCAGGACCGGCGGACGGCTGCTCGCTGTGCCGAGCTGAAGGCGGCCGAGCTGGAGCCGGAATTCGCGCAGCGCACCGGGCTGGTGCTGGACCCCTATTTCTCCGCCACCAAGCTGGCCTGGATTCTCGACAACATGCCCGGTGCGCGGGCAGACGCGGAGGCAGGCAAGCTGGCCTTCGGCACCATCGAGTGCTTTCTGCTGTGGCGCCTGACCGGCGGCCAGACACACGCGTCCGATGCCAGCAATGCCTCGCGCACGCTGCTCTACAACATCGGCAGCCAGCGCTGGGATCTCGACCTGCTGCGTGTGCTGAGCATTCCCTACGAGATGCTGCCTGAAGTCGTGGACTGCGCCGGCGATTTCGGGACCACCACGCCCGATCTGTTCGGCGAGCCGATCCCCGTGCTGGGCATGGCGGGCGACCAGCAGGCCGCCACGGTCGGGCAGGCCTGCATCAGGCCAGGCATGGTGAAGAGCACCTACGGCACGGGCTGTTTTGTGCTGCTCAACACCGGCACCACGGCCGTGCGCTCGAAGCACCGGCTGCTGACGACCATCGCCTACCGGCTGAACGGCCAGACGACCTATGCGCTGGAGGGCAGCATCTTCATTGCCGGTGCCGCCGTACAATGGCTGCGCGACGGGCTGAAGCTGATCGCGCGCTCCGCCGAGATCGAGTCGCTGGCGGAACAAGCGCGGCCGGACCACGGAGTCGTCATGGTGCCGGCTTTTGTCGGACTGGGCGCCCCCTACTGGGATCCGGATGCGCGTGGCGCGCTGCTGGGACTGACGCGCGACACCGGCCCCGCCGAGATTGCGCAGGCCACGCTCGATTCGGTCTGTTACCAGACACGCGATCTGAGCGAAGCCATGAAGGCCGATGGCGCCAATATCGCGGCGCTGCGCGTTGACGGCGGTATGGTCGCCAACAATGCGCTCATGCAGCGGCTGGCAGACACGCTGGGACTGCCGGTCGAACGTCCCGTGGTCACCGAAACGACCGCGCTGGGCGCCGCCCTGCTTGCCGGACTCCAGGCCGGCCTGTTTCCCTCCTTGGAGGGTATTGCCGCCCTCTGGCAGCTCGATCGCGCCTTTGCACCCGCTGAACCCGCGGCACAGCGCGACCGGCGCTATGCCGGCTGGCAGGCGGCCGTCAGGCGGGTGCGCAGCGTGGCCTGAGATGGCGATGGAGGTGTGGCTTCGTTCGCGACGGGCTGGCTTTGCACTCGCGGCAGCGGCAGGCCTATTCGCCGCGCCCGCCCTGGCCGATATGGACCTGGATACGCGGCCGGCGCGTACGGTCCGGATTGAGGGGAAACCGACCGGCTTTCTTTTCTGCGACCAGCCCGGCGGCGCCATCGTCGTCGGGGTGGCGGTGGGGCGCCGCGTGATCGAAGCGCGCCCGGCGCTGGAAGGCCGCACGGTGACACTGGATGCGCGCAGGTGCGAGCCGCCGGACTCGGCACGTCCCAGCGTGCAGTGCAGCGTCGGAACGCCACCGGTTATCACCTATGTCGACGTCCGGCTGGCCGATCGGGTGCGCCGGGTGGGGCGCAGTATCTTCGGCGAACAGTGGGAATACAGCGCGCTGCGCCTGCGGCTGCTGAGCGGCGTTGATGCCGTGAGCTGGGTGGATCACAAGATCGACCTACCGGCTGATGAATTCTTCGAGGACCGCAGCGTCAGGCATGTGGTGGCACCCGGCACGGCGCCGTCGGATGCATGCGGCGTGGGCTTTCTCGTCATCCAGTCGCACGTCCGCGATGGCGCGGCGCTGGTGCTCTATGCCCTGGCGCCGCTGACAGGGCTGACGCCGCAGGTGGTTTCCGAGCCGCTGCACGCGCCGGCGCTGTGGCGCGACGTCATTGGTGCAGCGGACGTGGTCGGCGACGGGCGGCTGCGTGTCGTCGAAATCGTCGAGCCGCACGGGCGGGGGCGCCTTCAGCTCAACGAGATTCGCAACCGCCGCTTCGAGCCCGGCGCCGCGCTGGACGGCTACTCCAGCCATCGCCCTGGTACGCCGCGCCAGGGCGTCGGTGCGCTGCTCGATCTGACGGCAGACGGCATTGCCGACATCGCCGTGCCGACCACTGACTGGAAATGCCTCGCCTTCGTCAGCGCCACCACCGACGCGCTGCGCGAAAGCGGGCGCGCGTGCGGTGACTCGCCGATCCTCGACGTGGTGGCAGGCGACCTCGACGGCAACGGGCGCAAGGACCTGCTGCTGGTGCGCGCCAACGGCACGCTGGCAGCATGGACACGCTGAAATTGACGCCGCGTCCTAGCTACCGGCCTGTTTCCACTGGTCCGCCGTTTCGATGAACGAGGTGAAGACCTTGCGGATCGTGGTCTCCGGGATGTCCCGGGTGATGAACACGATGCGGCTGCGGCGGTCCTCGTCCGGCCACTTCTCCAGCACCGCCGGCGGATGGAAGACGTGCTGCACGCCGTGCACCACCACCGGCCGGTCGCTGTCGACGACGTTCAGGATGCCCTTGATGCGCAGCAGGTCGGGCCCGCGATAGGTCACCAGCGCATCGAAGGCAGCGGCCACGGTCGCCCATTGCAGCGGCTGGTCGAAGACCACGCAGAACGAGCGGATGTGCTCGTCGTGCCGGTTGATGTCGTGCGGATCCTGGTCCCGATGGGCATGACCCTCGTCTGGACCCGGCCCGGCGAAAGGATTGTCCGGCGTGCCGACCTCGCGCTCTTCGGCGTGATGATCGTGACCGTGATGGTGGTGGCCATGGCCCTCGTGGTCGGCCAGGTAGGCCTCCTCTCGTAGCCAGCGCTTGACGTCGGCGGTCTTGGTCTCCGGATTGTACAGGCCGGCATTCATGACATCGCCCGGTGCGACCTCGCCGAACTGCACCGGCAGGATGGGGGCGCCGGGGTTGAGCTGGTGTAGGCGCGTACGCAAGGCCGTGATCTGCGCCTCGGTCGCGATATCGGTCTTGGTCAGCAGCAGCCGGTCGGCGACGGCCGCCTGCTTCACCGACTCGGCGTGACCGTCGAGCGTGCCCGTCCCGTTGACGGCATCGACGGTGGTGACGACCCCGTCCATGCGAAAGCGTGACGCCAGCAGGGGATCCGTCATCAGCGTGTGCAGGATCGGCGCCGGGTCGGCCAGGCCGGTTGTCTCCACGACCATGCGCTTGAACGGCGTCACCTCCCCGCGCGAGCGCTTCAGGTAGAGCTCGCTCATGGTGCGCACGAGGTCGCCGCGCACGGTGCAGCACAGGCAGCCGCTGTTGAGCGTCACCAGCCCGTCCTCGTCGGATTTCTCGACGAGCTGATGGTCAAGCCCGATTTCCCCGAACTCGTTGATGATGACGGCCGTATCGCCCATCTCCGGCTTGCGCAGCAGCTCGCGCAGCACCGTGGTCTTGCCGCTGCCAAGAAAGCCGGTCAGCACCGATACCGGTATCCGTTCCTCCGCTGCCTCGCTCATCCTGTACCCTCGTCTTCCTGCACTGCACCCCGCCAGAAGCGCGGCGCCTGGCGGAAACGCTTCGCCGCCGCGGCAATCGCACGGTCCTCGTCCACCGCACGGGCCTGCATCTCCAGCCAGCCCGTCACGGCACCGGCGACCCAGTCCAGCCGTCCCTTCGGCCGGGCAGCCGCACGGATGTCCGACACGACATGCGCCGCCACTGCGCGGTCGTTGGCGAAACCCAGCGCATCCTGCAGGCCCGCCGCCGCGTGGATATAGGCGGCGGCGCGCTTGCGGTCAAAGAGACCGGCCAGGAAGGAGGCGGCATAGCGCTGCTTCTTGACGCGCAGGCGGACCTGGTGGCGCGCCGCGCCATCGAGCTCGTCGAATTTCTTGAGCAGCTTGCGCAGCTTGCGATCGCGCCGGCGCAGCACGTCGCGGGCAAACTCAAGCGCATCCGGCACTACCGCAATGCCGGCGAGTTCGCTGCGATCTGCCGCGGGGCTGGCCAGCAATTGCGGCAGGGCCGTGCCGGGCTCCGGGCTCGCCAGCAACGCGGCGAGGCGGGCTTCAAAGGCCGCAAAGGTGTCCCCCGACAGCGTCGTGCGGACCGCGTCATGGCGGGTGCGTCGCAGGCGAAGCGCAACGGCTCTGAGGTTGCGCAGCTCGGCGGCCAGATCGGCATGCTCCGCGAATGCTTTCTCGATCTCGGTGAGCACGCCCGCCAGAAAGACGTCGAGGTCACGGGTGGGCCCGCACGCATCGGCGAGCCGCTTCGCGTCAGCCCGCAGGTCGAGAATGGGCTCGTTTGCCAGCGGCCGGCCGAGCAGCGTGGCGGCGGCCCGCAAACGGCGCAGCGCCACGCGCGTGCCGTGAATGCCGGTCGGTGCGCGCGAGGAGAGCACAATCCGCCGTGCGGCTTCCAGATCGGCGTGGCAGGCGCCGAGCGCGTCGCGGGCCATGCGTTCGAGCGCAGGTATTGCCGGTGTGCCGACGGCCGTCCGATGAGTACTCAAGTCCATCGCCGCCCATCCCAGCACGGGGCTCCGTGACAGACAAATGACGGTTTTGTTTCGTTACTGGTCTTAGGAGAATACTGCATGCAGTCGTTCATTGCTCCGTTGAACGCTACAGATGGTAGGATTGACCATCGTTCCGGCACGGTCTTGGTGGTGCATCCATGGGTCATGACGATCTCTATGCCAAGCCCGGCCACCTGATCCGCCGCTGTCAGCAGATCGCGGTATCGATCTTCATGGACGAATGCCGCGGTCTCGGCCTCACGCCCGTGCAGTACGCCGTGCTGTCGGTCCTCAAGGCGAAACCCGACATCGATCAGGCCACCCTGGCGGCGCTGGCAGCGCTGGACCGCTCGACCATCGGGGAACTGGTCGCGCGATTGGCTGAGCGTGGCCTGATCAATCGCCAGCCCGACCCGCGCGACCGTCGCAGCAAGGTCCTGCGCGCCACGCCGCGGGCGCTGCAGTTGCTGGAGCGGGTGGAGCCCCGGGTTCAGCGGGCGCAGGAGAGAATACTTGCGCCGCTGGCGCCCGCCGACCGGCGCATCTTCATGCGTCTGCTCGGAAAGCTGGTGCAGGCCGAAACCGCCCGGCGGCCAGGCCGTTGACAGGAGAAATAGACCGTATACTTATCAATTTCCGAATCGCGAGAAGGGAGGAAGCCGTGCAGTTCGGCATGCAGTTCTTTCCCGACCTAGGCCCGGCGCAAAAGCCGGCCGACCGCTATTTCCGCGAATCGCTGGACCTGGTGTCGCTCGCCGATCCGCTGGGCTACAGCCATATCCGCATCGTCGAGCACTACTTCCATCCCTACGGCGGCTACTCGCCCAACCCCATCGTGTTCCTGAGTGCCGCGGCCCAGCGCACCGCGCGTGCGCGGCTGATCACCGGCGCGGTCCTGCCTGCCTTCAACCATCCGCTGAAGCTTGCCGGCGAAATCGGTATGCTCGATGCCATCTCCGGCGGCCGGCTGGAAGTGGGCTTTGCGCGCGCTTTCCTGCCGCACGAGTTCAGCCGCTTTGGCGTGCGGCTGGACGAGAGCAAGGCCCGCTTCGAGGAGGGCATCGAGCAGGTGCGCCGCCTGCTGTGCGAGGAGGATGTCGCCTGCCAGGGCCAGTTCCACAGCTTCCCGAAGACAACGTCCTTGCCGCGCCCCACGCAGCAGCCGCATCCGCCGTTCTGGGTGGCGGCGCTGGGGACGCCGGAGAGCTTCGCCAACGCCGGCCGCAAGGGCTATTCGATCATGGCGATCCCGATGGCCGGCGGCATGATGGCCGAGCTGATCGGGCTCTATCGCGAGGGCTGGAAAAGCGCGGGCCACCCCGGCCATGGCCGGGTCATGCTGGCCTTCCACATGTTCTGCCACGAGGACCGGGCGGCGGCGGCACAGATCGCGCGCGCACCGCTGGAACGCTATCTGCGCTCGCTGGTCGAGGCGGCCGGCGACTGGACCGAAGGCACGAGCTCGGCTGACTATCCCGGCTATGACAAGATCATCGCCGGCCTCGCGAAGGAAACATTCGAGTCGCAGGTGGAGAAGGGCGCCGCCTGGATTGGTACGCCCGCGGATATCTGCGCTCAGATTGCTGAGTATCAGAAGCTGGTGGGCGGCTTCGAGATCGCCTCGCTGCAGGTGAACTTCAACACGCTGGCGTTCGACGACGCCCGCCGCTCCGTCGACCTCTTCGCACGCGAAGTCATGCCGCATTTCGCCTGACCATCACGTTTCGTGCTCTTAGGATTCTCGTCGTCCTGAGCGAAGCGAAGGACCCTGCGGGGGGTCGGCCGAAGACTGGCAGAATCGGTGATCCATCGCCACCAGAGTTCACAGTTGGACCGCCGCGAGGTCCTTCGCTTCGCTCAGGACGACGGCAAATCGCCATATGCGATAGCCTCGTCCGAACAAGAGACGGCGGTGTGTCTCAGTCCGCCTGACGAGCCGTTCGGTAGTTCTTTCCCGTGGCTATCTTGATCGATTGAGGTGCCGTTAGTGCAATCCGCGCGAGATTTCCGTGTCCGCGGAGACCAGCCCGCGCGAAGACACCGGGAATGATCTCTTGCCCGATTCCGTGATCGCTTACCTGGAACTCAGCGCCGTCCCGCTCTCGCCTAATGATAAACGACGTTGAGCTGATGATACTTGCGACCACGAAGCGTTCGTCATCGATATAGAAGTCGTCGCCCGGGTTGAACGCTAAAATAAGACTCATTTCTTGCTCCCCTTTCGCGCCATGGCTTGCGAAATCTCGCCCCCAGCCATCAGGTTCACTGGCACCTGCCGGTGGACATAGGCCTCCTGCTCTGTGGTCTCGATGGCGCAGGGCCGGTGCTTGCGGACCAGCGCGATGGCGTGAGCGGGCTCCATCCCGAGCTCCACCAGCAGGCGGGCGGCGATCGTGCCGGAGCGGCCCAGCCCGCCCCGGCAATGCACCAGCACGCGCTTGCCGTCACCAAGAAGGGCCCGCAGTTTCAAACCCGCTTCGGCCCAAGCCTCTTCGAAGGTCGCGTCTGGCGTCTGAACATCCCGGATGGGCAAATGGAACCACGCCAGCCCGGCCCTTTCGACGGCCTTGTCCAGGTCGCTGACCTTTAGTTCCTGCAGCTCACAGCTTTCCATCAGGCAGACCACTGCTGAAGCGCCCCATGTGCGGATCGCCTCGATGTCCTCCTGCGGGTCCCGGTCCCAGGCGCCGGTCAGTGCGGCGAAATCTCTCTTGCCCGGACAGAAGGTGACGCCGATTGCGCCGGTGCCGCCCGGAACCCCGATCGTCGCTATCTGGAGAGGATGGCTATGGCTGGTGCGAACCTTCATTGGATTCCCGGTATCACTGGCGTGGTTGCCTTTTCGCACTGCGCGGTCATCCCTGTCGACGGGGGATCATTGCGGGCGGTGACAGCGGGTCCCGGTCCGTGGTTCCATGGGCCATGAGCATCGATATCGGCGCCTTCAAGAAGGGCATGCGCCATCTCGCGGCCAGCGTCTGCCTGATCACCACGCGCCACGGGCAGGAGCGCGGCGGCCTGACCGCGACGGCCGTGTGCTCGGTGTCGGCGGAGCCCCCGCAGTTGCTGGTATGCGTCAATCGGGAAGCCAGCGCTCATCCCCTGATTGTCGCCAGCCGCATCTTTGCCGTGAACGTGCTGGCGCCCTGCCATCGGCCGATCGCCGAGCGCTTCGCCGGCATGGACGGGGTGGAAGGCGATGCACGCTTCGTCGATCTGGGCGACTGGCGGACGCTGGTGACGGGCGCGCCGGTATTGGCTGGCTGTCCGGTCACTTTCGACTGCCGTGTCGTCAATACCACGGTGGCGGGCACGCACACCATCGTCATCGGCGAGATCGTCGATGTGGCGCTCGATGCCGCAAACCTGCCGCTGCTTTACGCGGAGGGCGCGTTTATGGCCGGCGAGACGCTGAAAGCCGCGCCCTAGACGTCACAACGCAAGCCAGTTGCAGGCTGCGTGCCGGTCCCTGTAGGCTGCCTGCCAACAGGGAGAGAAAGAGACGCGTTCCGCGCGTCCCGTCGAATCAAGGCAAACGTCTGCCAACGTGCGTATGCGCGCCGGCCGGACATTACAATCGAGACGGAAGAGACGCTTCATGGCTGAGCGGGTGCTGGAGCTCGACGACCTGACCGTACGCTTCCACCTCAAGCGCGGCGAGCTGACCGCCGTGGACGGCGTGTCCTTTGTTGTGAATCGCGGCCAGACCTTCGGGCTGGTGGGTGAATCCGGTTCCGGCAAGTCGGTGACGGCGCGCGCCATCATGCGGCTGGTGCCGACACCGCCCGGAGAGATTCCACGCGGCCGCATCCTCTTCGAAGGCCGCAGCGTGCTGGAGCTGGACGACGAGGAAATGCGGGCCCTGCGCGGCCGGCGCATCGCCATGGTCTTCCAGGAGCCGATGAGCGCGCTGAACCCCGTCTTCACAGTGGGCGACCAGATTTCGGATGCGCTGCGCAGCAATCTCGGGCTGTCTCGGCGCGCGGCGCGCGAACGTGTCGTGGAATTGCTCTCTCTTGTCGGCATTCCCTCGCCGCGGCGGCGGCTGGACAGCTACGTGCACGAATTCTCGGGCGGCATGCGCCAGCGCGTCATGCTGGCCATGGCGCTGAGTTGCAACCCGACCTTCCTGATTGCCGATGAACCCACGACGGCGCTCGACGTCACCATCCAGGCGACCATCCTCGAGCTGATCACCGGCATGATCGAGCGCCTTGGCATGTCGCTGATCTTCATCACTCACAATCTGGGTGTAGTAGCGCATGCCTGCGACGTGATCGGCGTGATATACGCCTCGCACCTGGTGGAGATGGGTGACAAGCGTGAGATCTTCCGCAATCCCCAGCACCCCTACACGATCGGGCTGCTGAACTCCATTCCGCGACTGGACACGCAGGCGAAGTACCTCGTGCCGATCAAGGGCTCGGTGTGCAACATGATGGCGCCGCCACGCGGCTGCAAGTTCCACCCACGCTGTACGCAGGCCATGGATGTGTGCCGCGAAGAAATCCCGAAGCTGCGCGAGATCGCGCCGGGTCACTTCGCGGCCTGCCATCTGCACGGCCGGGGCTGAGCCATGTCGGCTGCCGCATCACCCGCGTTGCTGGAGGTCAAGGGCCTCACCAAGCATTTCGTGCTGCACGCCGACATCTTCTCGAAGCTGGCCGGCGAGAAGGCGCAGGTGCTGAAGGCGGTCGACGGGATCGACTTCCAGGTCAAGCGCGGCGAAACCCTGGGCCTCGTGGGCGAGAGCGGCTGCGGCAAATCAACGACGGCGCGGCTTGTCACCCGGCTGATGGAGCCGACATCGGGCGAGGTGCGGCTGGGTGGCGAGGATCTGCTGTCGTTTCCGCCGGCACGCATGAAGGACGTGCGCAAGCAGGTGCAGCTTGTCTTTCAGGATCCCTACAGCTCGCTCAATCCGCGCAAGACCATCATGCACATCCTTGGCCGGCCGATGGAGATCCATCGCCTGGCCGCATCATGGGCCGAGCGGCGCGAGCGGGTGCTGGAATTGCTGCGCCGCGTAGGGCTGGGCGTCGAGCACATAGACCGCTATCCGCATGAGTTCTCGGGCGGGCAGCGGCAGCGGATTGCGATCGCGCGTGCGCTGTCGGTCGGACCGGAGCTGGTGATCGGCGACGAACCGGTCTCGGCGCTCGACGTCTCCATCCAGGCGCAGATCCTGAACCTGTTCCGCGACCTTCAGGAAGAGTTCGGCCTGACCTATCTCTTCATCGCGCACGACCTCAGCGTGGTGCGCCACATCAGTGATCGCGTGGCGGTGATGTATGTCGGCAAGATCGTGGAAACCGGGCCGGCCGCGGCCCTGTTTGCCGAGCCGCTGCACCCCTACACCAAGGCCCTGCTGGCCGCCGTGCCCGAGGCCGATCCCGAGAAACCGCCGCCCCGGCTGACGCTCAAGGGCGAGGTGTCCACGCCGATTGATCCGCCGCCAGGCTGCCGCCTGTGCGGCCGCTGCCCCCTCGAAACGAAGATCTGCGCCGAGGTGGCCCCGCCCCTGGTCGACGTCGGCAACGGCCGCCAGGTCGCCTGCCACAACATCTGAGCCTGATCAGCGCTCGGCCAGGCGGGGGTCGAGGATGTCGCGCAGGCCGTCGCCGAACAGGTTGAAGGCCAGCACGGTGTAGCAAATCGCCAGCCCCGGGAAGGCGGCGATCAGCGGCGCCGTCTCCATGTAATCGCGCGCGGCGCTGAGGTCGGAGCCCCAGTCCGGTGTCGGTGGCGGCGTGCCCAGGCCGAGGAACGACAGGGCTGCGATGATCAGGATCACATAGCCAAGCCGCACCGTGGCATTGACGATCAACGGCGAGATGATGTTCGGCAGGATCTGGCGCAGCGCGATACTGAGATGGCTGTCGCCGATGGCGCGCGAGGCCTCAACGTATTCCTTCTGCTTCTCCGCCAGCACCGAGCCACGGGCAAGGCGGGCGACTTCCGGCATGAAGGCGAATCCCAGCGCCGTAACCAGAATCAGGTCGTTGTAGATTCCCTCCAGCTTCCACTCGCGCGCCAGCGTCACGAACAGCAGGTAGAGCAGCAGGCCGGGGAAGGCCAGCAGGCCATCGACCAGCCGCATCGCCAGCGTATCGGTCCTGCCGCCGAAGTATCCCGCCAGTACCCCGTAAGGCACGCCCAGCAACAGGCCGAACGCCACCGCCAGGATTGCGATCGTGACAAGTCGCCGGCCGCCCCAAAGCAGGCGTGAATAGACATCACGGCCGAAGCGGTCGGTGCCGAGATAATGCTCACTGCTGGGCGGTACCAGCCGCTCGCGGTAGCTCTGCTTGACCGGATCGTGCGTGGCAATGACCGGTGTTGCGATGCACGCGGCGAACAGGACGACCAGCATGATGAAGCCGATGAACGCCGTGCGGCTCTTGCGCAGCTCATGCCAGGCGTTGCCGACCGCCGAGACCAAGCGGCTCATGCGCTGCGGGATCGACGGCGGGGCGGTCGCAACGTCGAGATAGGTCATCCGTCTGGCGTCGATCTCGGTCATGATGCGCTAGCCCAGTTTGACGCGCGGGTTGAGCAGCCTGTAGGTCAGGTCGACCAGCAGGTTGATCACCACCACAATGACGCCCAGCACCAGCACGCCGGCCTGGATCAGCGGGTAGTCGCGCTGAAGGATGGCTTCGAAGATGGCGCGGCCAACGCCGGGCCAGGCGAAGATCGACTCCAGCACGACGGTGCCGCCCAGCAGATTCGCGAGTTGCAGGCCGCTGATCGTGATGGTGGGAATCATCGCGTTGCGCAGGGTGTACTTGAAGATCACCTTCCGCTCACGGAATCCCAGCGAGCGCGCCGTGTCGACGTACTCCTTGTTCATCTCGTCGAGCATGCTGGAGCGCGTCAGGCGTGTCGTGTACGCCGCCTGCCGGAAGCCGATCGCGGCCGCCGGCAGGATCAGGAACTGCAGGCTGCCCCAGAAGTCCTGGAAGGGGCTGATGTAGCCCGACGAGGGCAGCCAGCCGAGCCAGAGCGAGAAGAACAGCACGCACAGGATGGCGAACCAGAACTCGGGGATCGAAATGCCGGCCAGCGACGTGACCTGCGCCGTGTAGTCAATTCCCGAATTGCGCCGGACCGCCGCAATCGTGCCTAGCGGCACCGCGATCAGCATCGACAGCGAAATGCCGACCACCGCCAGGTACACTGTCGCGGGGATGCCCGACATCAGTTCCAGCGTGACCGGCCGGCGCGTCACCAGCGAAATGCCGAGGTCGCCCTGCAGGGTACGGCCCAGCCACTTCGCGTACCGGATATAGACCGGCTGATCGAGGCCGTACTCCTTTTCCAGTGCCTGCCTGATTTCAGGATCCTCGATACCCTCGGTGCCGATCAGCGTGTCGATGATGTTGCCGGGCAACATCTCGACGAACGCGAAGACCACTACGGTCAACACGAAGAGCACCGGCACGAGTTGCGCGATTCGGCGTAGCGTGTAGGCGAGCATTGCAAGACCTGCCGGATCTCCTCCCCCGCAAGGCGGGGAGGAGATCCCGTTGGGACGAACCGCCGCTAGTTTTCCATCCAGGCTCTGCGCAGGCCGCCGCCGGTATAGTTCCAGGGGCCAGTAAAGGACGGCGTGTAGCCGTGCACCTTCCTGATGCCCGCCTGCACGTACGGTATGTAGTGTGTGTAAACCAGCGGCAGGTCCTGGTTAATCAGCGAATCGACCTCGCCGTACATCTGCAGCCGCTTCGCCCTGTCGCGCTCGACCTTGGCCGCGCGGATCAGCTGGTCGACCTTCTCGTTCACGTAGCCGTGGCGCCGCCTGGTCTCTGGCGCCGTAGACAGGATGGACCGGGAGTACCAGCCGTCGGGATCGATGCGGTAGCTGTTGGCCGATGAATCGATGTCGAACGCGCCCTTGGTGTACATGTCCTGTATCACCGGCGTCGGATGGATCTCGAAGACGACGTTGAAGCCGGCATCCTGCAGCATGGCGTGCACCAGCTCGCCCGACTGCTGCATGTAGGAGTAGCTGTCATTGGCGATGAGCAGGAGCCTGGCGTCGCCGTCCTTCGCCTTCTTGCGCAGCGCCCTGGCCTTGTCGGGATCGTACTGCGGCCACGACACGATATCCTTCGAGTGCCACGGGCTCGCCTCGCCGTAGAAACCCCTGGCGATGCTCCCCTGTCCGTTGAACACCGCCTGGTGGATGCCTTCGTGGTCGATGGCATGCGCCGCCGCCGTGCGCAACATGCGGGCGTCCGGATTGTCCTTCTCGGAGAAAGGCCCGTTCTTCAGGTTGAAGGCGATGAACGCGGTGCCGCCCTGCGGCACCGGCCAGGTGTGGAACTCCTTGCCGTAGTCCTTCACGAAGCTCGGCGCATCGGCGTAGGCCATATTGTCGATGAGGTCCACCTCGTGTGCGCGCAACGCCGTCAGCCGGACGCGATCCTCCTTCATCGGCTTGCCGATGATGCTGTCCAGATAGGGCAGCGTGTTGCCTTCGGCGTCGGTCTCCCAGAAGTTCTCGAAACGCACCAGCTCGGTGGTGCCAAAGCGCTTCCACGACTTGAACTTGAAGGGACCGCAGTTCACCGGATGGGTGTCCGCCTTGTCCACTGCGCCGGGGGCCATGAGGTTGACCGGATAGTATATGACGTTGGCGTCGAAGGCGGCGCTCGGCTCCTTCAGATGGCATTGCACGGTGTACTTGTCGTCCACCGTGACGCGCTCGAGGTCGGTCAGCGCCGAGCGGGTGAAGGAATGGCCGATCTTCGGGTCCAGGATGCGCTCCAGGTTCCACTTGACGGCGTTGGCGTCGATCGTCTCGCCGTTGTGGAACTCCGCCCCGCGCCGGAGCTTGAAGGTCCAGGTCTTCAGATCCTTCGAGGCATCCCATTCGCTGGCGATGCCGGGGGTCACGTTCGTCTCGCCGTCGAAATCGAGCAGCCCTCCGGTGATGCCGGCGAGCGGATGGGAGACGAAGTAAATGAAGTTGCGATGGGTATCCAGACCGCGCGAATCATCGCGCGTCCCGAACCGCACCGTGCCGGCGCGTTTGGGATGCCGTTTCTTCTCCGCCCGGGCAATGCCCGGCGCTGCGACCAGTGCCGCACCTGCCAGTGCGGTTGTCGCCAGGAACTCACGCCGTGTCTGTTCGGTGCCCTTCTTTTTTGCTTCGTCGTGCATGACGTCGCCTCCCATGTAATGGTTGTTTGGGCCGAAACTGGCTATGTGGGCTTGCGTTTACCCGATTGAACTCTCCGCTGGATATTCGCGTTTCGGCCCGCCAAAGGCCGGAACGGTTGGGTCGGCCGGGATGTGCCGCCGGCCAAAGGTGCCGGCAAACCCGACACCGGTCAACTGCCGGCGCGCCGGGGGAGCCGTGGCCCTTGAGGGGGCGGACGATCTACGTTAGGTGTCCGCCCGCGCGATGGGGCGTAGCCAAGTGGTAAGGCAGCGGATTTTGATTCCGCCATTCCCAGGTTCGAATCCTGGCGCCCCAGCCAGCTCCTCAGGCACATGGCAGGGTCGGCATACGTCCACGTGGCAGTCGGTCATGTGCCATGCCATGTTCGCGCCACCTGAATTCGGGAGGGATGCCGATGATCACCATCACCAGACGCCATGCTGTTTCCCTGTTCGCCGGTCTGGCGGCAACGACTGCCGCCGGCGGTGCGCAGGCCGCCTGGCCCGAACGGCCCATTACGCTGATCGTGCCGTGGGGTGCCGGGGGCGGCACGGATGCCACCGCGCGCATCATCGGCAGTTTGCTCGAGAAGGAGCTGAAGCAGCCGGTCAACGTCGTGAACCGCACCGGCGGCTCCGGGGTCGTCGGCCACCAGGCGATCGCCAGTGCCGCCCCGGACGGCTACACCATCGGCATCGCCACCGTCGAGATCGGCATGATGCACTGGCAGGGACTGACCGAGCTGAAGGGCTCGTCCTATACGCCGATCGCGCTGGTGAATGCCGACCCCGCCGGCCTCCAGGTGCGCGCCGACGCGCCGTACAAGACCGCGAAGGACCTGGTCGAGGCCATCAAGGCCAACCCCGGCAAGCTGAAGTCGAGCGGCACGGGCCAGGGCGGCATCTGGCATCTGGCCATCGCCGGCATGCTGAAATCGCTCCAGATAGATCCGGCCGCTTCGCCCTGGGTGCCATCCAACGGCGCGGCGCCGGGCCTGCAGGACCTCGTGGCCGGCGGTGTAGAGATCGTGCCGTGCTCGCTGCCGGAGGCGCGTTCGCTGATCGACGCGGGCAAGGTGCGCAGCCTCGCCATCATGGATGAGAAGCCGTCGGCGCTTTATCCCAATGTTCCGACGCTGAAGGCCGCCACCGGCAGCGACTGGACGCTGGCCGCCTGGCGCGGCATCGTCGCGCCCAAGGGGTTGCCGGCGGATATTCGCGGCCGCCTGCTGGCGGCGCTGGAGAAGGTGCACAAGAGCGCCGAGTTCAACGATTTCATGAAGCAGCGCGGCTACGGCGTGACCTGGGCGCCAGCCGATGAGTTCGCCCGCTTCATGGAGAAGTCGAGCAGCGATCTGGGCGCTGTGATGAAGGCGGTCGGTATCGCCAAGTAGCGCCTCTCTCGATGAAGATCAGCGACGCGATCCTTGGAGCGCTGATTGCGCTCCTCGGCGCGGTGACGCTGTGGCATGTCCGCAGCTTCCCGCCGATCCCCGGCCAGAATTTCGGCGCGGCGCTGTTTCCCGGCGTCGTCGCGGCAGGCTTGCTGCTGTGCGGCCTGCTGCTGGCGGCCCGCGGCGTAGTCACCATGGCACATGGCGCTCGTGCGGTTGCGCTCGATCCCTGGGTACGCAATCCCCTGACGGTGCTGCGCTTCGCCAGCGTGCCGGCGGGCTTGCTGTTCTACGTGCTGGCGAGCGGCGTGCTGGGCTTTCACGTCGCAGCGGGTCTTGCCATGCTCGCCTGGCTGCTGCTGTTCGGCGTGCGGCTGCTGCCGGCCGTCGCAATGGCTATCGGCTTCCCCGTCCTGATGCATCTGGCCTTCTACAAGCTCCTGCGGGTGCCGCTGCCCTGGGGTGTGCTGGAAAGGATCGTCTTCCCGTGACTGCCGACGTGCTTGCCCAGGCGTTTGCGCTGGTGCTCGACCCGCACGTGATTGTGGTGGTGGTCATGTCGGCGCTGTTCGGCCTGTTTGTCGGCGCCGTGCCGGGTCTGACCGCCACCATGGCAACGGCGCTTCTTGTGCCGGCGACCTTCTTCATGCCGCCGATCCCGGCCATTGCCAGCATGGTGACGGCGACGGCCATGGCGATCTTCGCCGGCGACATTCCAAGCTGCCTTCTGCGGATTCCCGGGACGCCCGCATCGGCCGCCTACACCGACGAGGCCTATGCGCTCACCCGCAAGGGACAGGGAGAGCTGTCGCTGGGCTGCAGCCTGGTGTTCTCGGTGATCGGCGGCCTGTTCGGCACCGCTGTGCTGATCGCCGCCGCGCCGGTGCTGGCTGAATTCGCGCTGCGCTTCAGCTCGTTCGAGTATTTCTGGCTGACGTTGGTGGGCTTGTCCTGCGCGGTGTTCATCGCCACCGGTGACAAGCTGAAAGGCCTCATTTCGCTGCTGATCGGGCTGCTGGTGGCCAGCGTCGGCCTCGACAATCCCGCCGCCTACCCGCGCTTCACGTTCGGCCTGACGGAGCTGATGGGCGGCGCCGAGCTCATCCCCATCATGGTCGGCATGTTCGCAGTGTCCGAAGTGATGCGATCGACGATCACCGTCGATGCGCCGCTGGAGACGGCGCAGACCTCGATCGGCAATGTCTTCCGTGGCATGTGGCGGCTGTGCAAACGATATCCGGTGCAGACCCTGCGCGGCAGCGTGCTGGGCACCGCGGTGGGAGCATTGCCGGGCGCGGGTGCCGACATTGCGGCGTGGATGTCCTACGGCATGAGCAAGCGCTTCTCGCGCGAGCCGGAGAAGTTCGGCACCGGCCATGTCGAGGGCATTGTCGAGGCGGGCGCCTCCAACAACAGCGCGCTGGCGGGCGCGTGGATTCCGGCGATGGTGTTCGGCATTCCCGGCGATTCGATCACGGCCATCGTGATCGGCGTGCTCTACATGAAGAACCTCAATCCGGGGCCGACGCTGTTCCTCAACAACGCGCCCAGCGTCTATGCCGTTTTTCTTCTCTTCATTCTGGCGAACCTGCTGCTGCTGCCGCTGGGCTGGGCGGCGATCAAGGGCTACAAGCAGATCCTGAGATTGCCGCGCCGCGCGCTGCTGCCCTGCATCCTGGTGTTCTGCATTCTTGGCGCCTTCGCCATCAACAACTCGGTGGTCGGCATCGCCATGATGCTGGGCTTCGGCGTGCTGGCCTGGCTGATGGAGGAGAACGGTTTCCCCGTGGCGCCGGCCATCCTTGGCATGGTGCTGGGCACGCTGCTGGAGGAGCATTTCGTTACCTCGATGATCAAGGCGGAAGGCCGCGTATCGGCCTTCTTCGAGCGGCCGATCGCGGGCACGTTGGGCGTGCTGATGATCGGCCTGATCGTGCTGCCGGCGGTCCTGCGGTTGTTCCGCTACTGGCGGGTCCGTACCGGCTAGGTGTGCCGCCGCCCGGCATCGTTGCATTCAAGCGCACGAATTGCGGACAGATTGGCGTTGGGCCCGGCGCGGCCGCGGCCTAGAGTTGGCGCGTTCGTTGTAGGCGTTTCAGGGAGATAACGGCACGACGCAAATCGCGGACATCCCGGGAGGAAGCCATGGTTCACCTGTTGAGTGAGGCGGAGTTGCAGCGCTTGCGGCCGGCACAGCAGGACGCGTTCCGCTCGCCGGTTCCGACGCAGATGATCTCCAACGGCGAGTTCACGCCGTTGCCGCAGAGCGAGCAGCAACGCAAGGTCGAGGCCCGCATCAAGGAGCTGGCGGCACAGTATGGCCGGCGGCTGGGCATGAGCCGTCGCAGTTTCCTGACAACAGCTTCGGGCATGGCGACGGCGTTCCTCGCCATGAACGATGTGTTCGGTCCCGTCTTCGAGGTGAGCAAGGCGGAGGCTGCCGAGCCGGACGTTGCCAAGGCGCGCGCCGATGCGCTGGCCGGCCAGTTCATCTTCGACATCCAGACGCATTTCGTGCACGACGGCTTCAAGCAGGAGGATCTGCTGGGCCTTGCGAAATACGCCGCCGATCACTGGAACAAGGACCTCAAGGGCAAGCAGCTCACGCTCGCCTACTACAAGTTCGAGAACTACGTGCGCCAGATCTTCCTCAACAGCGATACGAAGATCGCACTGCTGTCGGGGGCACCGTTCGACGACCCGTCATGGTGGCTCATTCCCAATGACCAGATCGCCGACACGGTCGAGGCCGTCAACCGCATGGCCGGCGCGCGCCGCATGCTGGGCCATTTCGTCTTCACACCCGGCCAGAAGGGATGGATGGAGGCGGTCGACAAGGCGCTCGAGAAGCCGGGGCACCAGGCGTGGAAGGGCTACACCATCGGCGATCCGCTGTCGCCCAAGACGCAGTTTCCGTGGCGTCTGGACGACGAGAAGCTGATGTATCCCTTCTACGAGAAGGTCGTGAAATCGGGCATCCGCCAGATCGCGATCCACAAGGGTCTGATGCCGGCTGACTACGAGAAGAGCTGGGCCAAGGTGTGGGAGTACAACACCCACTGGGATATCGGAAAGGCCGCCAAGGACTGGCCGCAGATCAACTTCATCTTCTATCACGGTTGCCTGCAGCCCTTCATGGAGTCGCCCGAGCGCGTGATGGCCGAGTTCGACAAGAGCGGCGAGATCAAGTGGGCGACGCATCTGGCGCGCATCCCCGAGGAGTATGGCGTTTCCAACGTCTACGCCGAGCTCGGCACGTCGTTCGCGACCTGCGCAACAGCCAATCCGCGCTTCGCGGCGGCGCTGCTGGGTACCTACATCAAGGGCATGGGCGCGGACCATGTCGTGTGGGGTACGGACTCGGTGTGGTACGGCTCACCGCAATGGCAGATCGAGGCGCTGCGGCGGCTCGAGATCCCCGAGGACATGCAGAAGAAGCACGGTTTCAAGCCGCTGGGTCCGGCCGACGGCTTCGTGAAGAGCACGATCTTCGGCCACAATTCCGCGCGCCTGTTCAACATGAACCTGCGCACCGAGGTCGAATCGCTTTCGCATGACCGGATGGCGAAGCTGAAGCGCGACTACGCCGCCGTCGAGGGCGTGCGCGACAACGCCGCCTACGGTTACGTGGCACGGGGTTGAACGCGAAGGGATTTTGCAGGACTAACTGGCAAGGCGGGGCCGTCACAAGCCCCGCCTTGTCTTGTCAAAGGATCGGAACATGAAACCGCTGGCAGGGAAGGTCGCGCTTGTGGCCGGCGCCACCCGGGGCGCGGGGCGCGGGATTGCGGCCGAGCTGGGCGCCGCCGGCGCCACGGTTTACGTGACGGGGCGCAGTATCGCGGGCCGCCCCTCGGAGATCGGCCGCGCCGAGACCATCGAGGAAACCGCGGCGCTGGTCAGCGAACTGGGCGGCGAGGGCATCGCCGTGCGCGTCGATCATCTCGTGCCGCAGGAGGTCGAAGCGCTTGCCGCGCGAATCAAGGCCGAGCAGGGCGCGGTCGATATCCTCGTGAACGACATCTGGGGCGGCGAGCATCTCTTCGAGTGGAACAAGCCCGTCTGGGCGCACAACCTTGAGAATGGGCTGCGCCTGCTGCGGCTGGCCGTCGAGACGCACCTCATCACGGCCCACCATATGCTGCCGCTGCTGATAGCAAGGCCAGGCGGTCTGTTGGTCGAGGTCACCGACGGGACGGCCGAATACAACGCCGGCCACTACCGCCTGTCGGTGTTCTACGATCTTGCCAAGACATCGGCGATCCGCATGGCCTGGGGGCATGCGAAAGACCTTGCGCCGCATGGCGCGACGGCGGTGGCCATCACGCCCGGCTGGATGCGCTCGGAGCAGATGCTGGACAACTACAAGGTCAGCGAGGCGAACTGGCGCGACGCCACGAAGATCTCGCCGCATTTCATCATCTCCGAATCGCCGCGGTTCGTGGGCCGCGCGGTGGCGGCGCTGGCCGCAGATCCGGATCGCGCGCGCTGGAACGGCCAGTCGCTGTCCAGCGGCGGGCTGGCCAAGGCTTACGGCTTCACGGACGTTGACGGCTCGCGCCCGGATTGCTGGCGCTACATGATCGAGGTGCAGGAGGCCGGCAAGCCCGCCGACGCCACAGGCTATCGCTGAGACGAGGCACGCTTGTCCGACGCAGCCGAAGTCCCGCCCGGTTTCGTCGCGCTGCCCGCGCGCGGCGGCTTCACGGAACGCAACGGGCCATGGTTCGAGAAGACCGAGACCGATGGCCGTGTGCTGCGCGGCCTCCGCATTCTGCCGCGGCATCTCAATGCGCTGGGCATCGTGCATGGCGGGTTGCTGACGGCGTTCCTCGACGCCGCGATGGGCGCGGCGGCATGGCGCGCCTCGGGCCGGCGGTGCGTCACCCTGTCGCTCAGCGTGGATTTTCTCAGCCATGGCCGGCCGGGCGACTGGATCGAGGCCGAGTGCACCTGTACCGGCTTCGATTCGCAGGTGGCGCATGTCAACGGCCGCCTTTATGGTCGCCGCCACTCGATCATGACCGGACAGGGGCTGTTCGCGCTGCTGCGTCCCGGCCGCGCGTTAAAGGCCCTGCCGTCCGACAGCGAGACGTCGCAGGACTAGAGAGATGAACGCACCCGCTTCTGGCCTTGAGCTGAAATCCATCCGCGTGGAGCCGCCCGAGGGCTTCCGGCTGATCGATTTCCAGCGCGGCAGTACCGTCGTCAATTTCAACACCCATGTCGGGCCGCTCTACTACCGGCGTGGCGAGAAGGGCACGCGCGACGAGTTCGTTATGGGCTTTCGCGTTCAGCCGTGGCATTGCAACCCGGCGGGCACCCTGCATGGCGGCATGATGATGACCTTCGCCGACCTGATGGGCGGCATGGGCGCCATGGCGCTGGCGGGCATTCGCGGCAAGTTCGTACCCACCGTCAGCATGACCTTCGACTTTGTCGCCCCGGCGCGCGCGGGCGACTGGGTCGAAGGCCGCGGCGAGCTGGTGCGGGCCACGCGCTCGCTGCTCTTCACGCACATCTACCTGACCGTCGGCGACACCAAAATCCTGCGCGCAAGCTGCATCGTAAAGGTGCCCTCGGGCGAAGGCTGGATGGCCGACCAGGGCCGCGGGCCGAACGATCGGGAGTAGCTGGGGACTAAGCGGCCACGCGCAGCGGATCAACCGCGCCGAATACGCGTACCAGGGCGCGTTGGCCCTCGGGCGTGAGCCGCACGGTGCGTCCGCGGCGGCTACGCACCGCCCAGCCCTTGCGGAAGAACAACTCGGCGATGGCCGCACCGAAAGCGCCCGCGATATGCGGCCGCCGCTCGCTCCAGTCCAGGCACTGGCGCGCGAAATAGCGCCGACCGGCGGAAGCAGCAGTGCGGGCGGCTTCGATGTCGATACCGACGCGCCGGCAGAATTGCTCGCCATGCGCCGTGACATGCCAGTCCTTGCCCGGCGCCGGCTCGATGACGTTGCCCTGCGTGAGCGCATCCGTGACAGCCATGCCGACCTGACCGGCAAGATGGTCGTAGCAGGTGCGGCAGAAACGCAGGTCGGGATCGCGCCGCCACGCGGCGCTGGCGGGCGCCGGCGGCGCGGCCGCACGGTCGAGTCCCGCTGCAACCACGCCGATCGCCTCGATGGCATCGGCCACAGCCGGCCCGGCGATGCGGTAAAAGCGGTTACGCCCCTCGGGATTCACCTCGAGCAGGCCCGCCGCCACCAGCTTGGCGAGATGGCCGCTGGCCGTCTGCGGCATGATCCGCGCCTCCAGCGCCAGTTCGCTGGCCGGCCGCGCGCGGCCATCCATCAGCGCCAGCAGCATGCCGGCCCGCGCCGGATCGCCGATCAGGGCGGCGATCTCGGCCAGCGCATTCGTCGAAATCATGGTTCGGCCTCCATCGAACGATGTCCGGAGTATAGCTCCCGCCACGCGCAGACGCTTCGGTCGCGGTCGAAGCAGGCAGAGCCAAAACTTCACCGGGGATCTTGTCGCCGGGAATATTTCCGGCTATACCGGGCGCCATGTCTCAGAAATCCATGTCAGGTGCACAGCGTAAAGCACTGGCCGCCCATCGGCGCCGGCGGCGCGACAGGGGCGTGGTCCGCGTCGAAGTCCAGGTCCCCGAGGTCGACGCCGGTGTGGTGCGCGAAGTGGCTGCAATTCTTCGGGGTGAACCCGTGAGAGCAGAAGCCGTGCGAGCACAGTTGCGCTCCGCCGTAGCCGATAGGCGTCCCGGCATGTCCGTGTTCGATATCTTTGGTTCGGATCTTCCCGATTACTATTTTGACGGGGTGTTCGATCAGGATCGGCATCGTGGCAAGGCGCGTGATGTCGAGCTTTGACTTATCTGATCGACACCAATGTCATCTCTGAGCTGCGAAAACGCGAGCGCGGTCATCCCGGCGTTATTCGCTGGGCTGATTCGGTCCAGCCGTCCGATCTATACACGAGCGTCCTCGTTGTTGGTGAGATCCGACATGGCATTGAGCTCAAACGCCGCACTGATCCAGCGCAGGCTGCGATGCTTGATGCATGGCTGGACAACGTGCGTGCCGGGATGGGCGCGCGCATCCTTGCAGTTGACGAGCGGGTGGCCGAGGCATGGGGCAGGCTCGGCATTCCCAATCCTGTGTCACCAGTCGACGGTCTGATAGGCGCGACGGCGCTTGTGCATGGTTTGACCGTCGTCACTCGGAATACTGCCGATCTCGCGCGCACCGGTGCAAGCGTGTTCGATCCCTTTCGCAACTAACAGCCCAATCCTGCCACTTCGACGTGGACGGCTCATCTCCCTACCGCCACTTCGGGTTGGAGATGGCGATCTTGTCGGCGATGGTGGCGCGCAGGTGGGCCATCAGCGCTGCGTCGGTCTCGTCGCGCAGGCCGGCGCGGAGCTGGCGCGCCAGCTCGGCATTGAGCTCGGGCAGGCTGCCGTCGCGGCCCAGCAACGCCTTCAGCCGCGCCAGTTCCGCGGCATCCGCCGTGGCAGCGTTCGTCGTCTCGCGTTCCAGGATCGCCAGCGAATTGATCGCCACCTTGAGATGGAACTGCGTACGGCCCTCCAGCTTCGGCAGCACGTCGGCAGCGAGGAACTCGCGTATGGCGCGCAGCAACTCCGGCGCGTGCGGTCGGTCCTGGGCCATTCACGCCTCCGCCAGTAGCTGCAGCAGATCGACTTCGGTTTCGGCGCAGCGCCGGCCGATGGATGCCAGCTCGACCGAATGCTCGGCGCCCGAGAGGTGCTTCCACGCTTGCGCCATGCAGATCACGCCCCAGCGTGCAGTCCCGAAGATCTCCCACCAGCGCGCCCGCGCCACATCCACTTTCTCGCCGCCTGCCGCTTCATAGGCGGCAAAAAGCGCTTCGCGCGAGCCGAAGCCGCCGGCCGGATTCTCGACGGCTCCGAAGCGCCATGACTTGATGCACATCCAGCCGAGATCCTCCAGCGGGTCGCCCGTGTGCGCGATTTCCCAGTCGAGGATAGCCGTGACACCTTCTTCGGCGGCCAGGAAGTTGCCGGTGCGGAAGTCCCCGTGCACGAAGCGTGGCGCCACATCCACGGCCGGCAGGCGCCGCTCCAGCCAGGTGAACGCGAGCTCGTAGACAGGATGCGGTTCGCCAATGGTGTCAAGCACGTGGCGTTGCTGAGCGATCGCTTCCGCGGGCGTGGTGCGCCGCAGCGCCGGCAGCTCGGGCAGGGGAATCGCATGCAGGCGTGCCAGAATGCCGCCGAGTTGCGGCACGATGTTCGCGCGCGTCCGGGCATAGCGTGGATCGCGCAGCAGCTCGCGCGCGATGGCGGTGCCCGGCACGTGCCGCATGACAAACCCTTCGCCCAGCCCGTCGCCAGGGGTCAGCGCGAAGAGCGGCGCGGGCACCGGTACGCCGTGGCGCTGCGCCACCTGCAGCAGCTCGAACTCCAGGCCGCGGTCCAGCGCCAGAGAGGTTTCGCCGGTCAGCGCACCCGTACCCGCGCTGCGCGGCGGATCGCGCCGCAGCACCAGCGCGTCTCGTTGCGGGCTGCCGGCATGCTCCAGCGTCGCGTCGAAGCCCCATGTCTGCCGCGAGGCGCCGCCGGAATGTCGGAACAGCCCTTCGACGCGGACCGTGCAGCCGAAATGGCGGGCGCAAGCCGCGGTGAGCCGGCGCGCCAGTTCGGCCGGCGCCAGATCGCCCGTCTCCGGCGGTTGTTCCATGCCCGTTCCCTCACAGGCTGTATGAACGGCTGTTCATGCCATTCCAGCACGCCCTCTGCCGCCATCCAAGCCATCATTCCGCTCCGCAGAGCGGAGCGCGGCAGGTGGCGGGCGGGCGGGGGCCATGATAAGGGGACGCGCCGTCGCGAAGGAGGATGCGTGGCCGACAGCGGACTTTGGCGTCTCACTGCCGTGGAAGCGGTCGATCTTCTGAAACGCCGCAAGGTATCGCCGCTCGAGCTAGTCGATGCGGCCGAGGCGCGCATCGCGGTCACCGACGGTGCGGTGAACGCGATGGTGACGCGTACCTTCGATCGCGCGCGCCAGCAGGCGAAGGCGCTGCGCCTGCCCGATCCCGAAACGCCCGGCTGGCTGGGCGGCCTGCCGTTTGCGGTCAAGGACCTCAACGACGTCGAGGGCGTCCGCACCACCTTTGGTTCGCGCGTCTACAGCAACAACATCTCGCAGCGCAGTTGCCTCTTCGTGCAGCACATGGAAGCCATGGGCGGGCTGGTGATCGGCAAGACCAACACGCCTGAATTCGGCGCCGGCGCGCAGACGTTCAACGAGGTGTTCGGTATCACCCGCAATCCCTGGGACACGCGCATGACGTGCGCCGGCTCTTCCGGCGGTTCGGCAGTGGCGCTGGCGACGGGACAGGTCTGGCTGGCAACCGGCTCCGATCTGGGTGGTTCGTTGCGCACACCGGCCAGCTTCTGCGGCGTCGTCGGCTTTCGGCCCAGCCCGGGCCGTGTGCCGTTCGGTCCCTCGGTGCTGCCGCTGAACACGTTCCCCGTAAACGGCCCGATGGGGCGCTGCGTGGCCGATGTGGCTCTGATGCTGGATGCGGCCGGCAGGCTGCATCCGCTCGATCCGCTGTCCTGGGATGCGCCGGCGGTGCCCTACACCAGGGCCGTAGACGAGCCCACCGCGCCGAAGAAGGTGGCCTGGGGTGGCGGGTTCAACGGCGCCTGCCCGCTCGATCCGGAGGTCGAGGAAATCTGCCGCCGCGCCACGCTGCGCTTTGCCGAGATCGGCGCCGCGGTCGAGGAGAAGGCGCCCGACCCGCAGGGCGCGCGCGAGGCTTTCCAGGTTTATCGCGGACACAACATGGCCGCGGCCAGCGGTGCGCTGCTTGAGAGCCACCGCGAACTGCTGAAGCCGGAGGTTATCTGGAACATCGAGTACGGCCTGTCGCTGACGGGCGAGGGTTTGCGGCGTGCGGCCCTGCTGCAGGGGCAGCTCTACAGTCGCTTCGCGCGCTTCATGACCGAATTCGACGTTCTCGCCGTGCCCGCCGCGCCGGTACCGCCGTTCCCGGTGGAGATGCGCTACGTGGAAAGCATCAACGGCCAGCAGATGCCGAGCTACATCGACTGGGTGCTGGTAACGTCGATCGTCACCATGACCGGTCTGCCTTCTGTTTCCCTGCCGGCCGGCTTCACAAAATCCGGTTTGCCGGTGGGCCTGATGCTCGTCGGCCGCCCGCGCGGCGAGGCAGCGCTGCTGTCGGCCGCGAAGCTGTTCGAGGACATGGCCGGCCTGCACCGCCGGCTGCCGATCGATCCTGTCGTGCGGCACTGAGGTCTGGCGCCAGAGGAAGGGGTATCGGGAATGAGCTTCAGCGAGATGCACGGCCATTACATCGATGATCTGAAGGTCGGCATGTCGGCCGTGTTCGGCAAGACCGTGAGCGAGGCGGATATCACGGCCTTCGCCGGCGTCTCGGGTGACACCAACCCGATCCATCTACATGATGGTTTCGCGAAGACCACGCGCTTCGGCGAGCGCATTGCGCACGGGATGCTGGGCGGCAGCTTCATCTCCACCGTGATCGGTACCAAGCTGCCCGGACCGGGTTCGCTCTACATCTCCCAGACCCTCAACTTCCGCGCGCCGGTGAAGATCGGCGACACGGTAACGGCGCGGGTGGAGATTGTGGAGATTGACCCGCAGCGCCGCCGGGTCCGGCTGCACACCGAATGCCGCTGCGGCGATACCGTGGTGATCGACGGCGAGGCGGTGGTGATGGCACCCCGCCGGCCTGCCGCCGCATAGCGCCTGCCGGTCAGGCAAGCATGGGCCCGATCCCGATCTTCGACGACTGGCGCGCTGTGCCTGCGGCCTGGCGTGGCGCGGTCGTCGGGATGGGCAACTTCGATGGCGTGCATCGCGGCCACCAGGCGCTGCTCGACAGGGTGGCGGCACTGGCACGGCCGGTCAGCGGACCGGTGGTGGCGCTCACGTTCGAACCCCACCCGCGTGCATTCTTTGTGCCGACGACCGGTCCGTTCCGCCTGACGCTGCTGCCGGCCAAGGCCCGGCTGCTGGCGGAGCATGGTGTGGGGGCCGTGCTGGCGCAGCGCTTCGATGCTGCCTTCGCGGCGCTGCCGGCCGAAGCGTTTGCGCGCGAGGTGCTGGCGGTGGGGCTGGGCGCACGGCATGTGGTATGCGGCTATGACTTCACCTTTGGTGCGCGCCGTGGCGGCAACGTCGAACGGCTGCGCGAGCTTGGCGAGTCGCTGGGCTTCGGCGTCGAGGTGCTCGAGCCGGTGATGCGCGAGGGCGAGATCTATTCCTCGACCGGCATCCGCGAGGCGCTGCGGCTGGGCATGGTGGGGGAGGCGGCCGAGCTGCTGGGCCGGCCATGGGAAATCGAGGGTGTGGTCGAGGAGGGCGACCGGCGCGGGCGCACGATCGGCTTTCCGACTGCCAACGTGGCGCTAGGGGCACATTTGCGGCCGCGCTTCGGCGTCTATGCCGTGCGCACCGGCGTGGCGGAGAATGGCAGCGTCGTCTGGCGCGAGGGCGTGGCCAACCTTGGGCGCCGGCCGACCATCGGCAAGCCGGTCGAAAACTTCGAGGTGCACGTTTTCGATTTCGACGGCGATCTCTACGGCAAGACCCTGCGCACGCAACTCATCGACTTCATCCGTCCGGAGATGAAGTTCGCCGGGCTCGACGCGCTGAAGGCGCAAATCGCCGCCGACGCCGCCGCCGCACGCAAGATCCTCGCGGGCGGTTAGCGTCGTGCCCCGGAAAATAGCATCTGTCATCCCGAGCGAAGCGACGGATCTTTAAGCGGCCTTGCGTTACCAGATGGCGGCCGAAAGATCCCTCGCTTCGCTCGGGATGACAAGAGTGTCATGGGCACTCCGTCCGGAAAATGCCTTGCCTTGCGAACGCGGCTGGCACAGCCCTGCACGTGATCGCCACATGAGCAGGCCATCCTTCGCCGCATGCGGGCGCGCATGGAATCGGCACTGACGGTCTTGCAGGCTGGATGGTGGCTTGCCGCGGTCGGGCTGGCGGCGATCACGGTCGCGGGGTTCTTCGGTTCGATCAGCGGCTGGCTGGACTATGCCGCGCATTTCCGCCCTCATCTTGCTGCGGCGGCACTGATCGCGATCGCGGTCGCCTTGCTGGTATTTCCCGCTCAGCGGAGCCTGTTGCCCGCCTCGCTGGCGGCGCTCGTCTTCATCGTCAATGCTGTCGTGATTGTGGGAGAAAGCCGCTTCCGCGCGCCGGCGGCAACGATTGCCGGTGCGAACACATGGACAATCGCGTCGATCAATCTCAACTTCCTGAACCGCGAGTTCGACCGCGTCGAGAGATGGATTCGGACGGAGCGGCCGGACGTGGTCGTGATCACGGAAGTCGACCGGCCGTGGCTTGGCACGCTGGAAGGACTGGCCGATCTCTATCCGCACCGCGCCATCGGCCGCACGAACTTCGTCACCATGCTGTCGCGGCGGCCCTGGGCCTCCCTGGAGGTGGCGGCGGGCCCGCGACTGCAGCAGGGAATCCTGGTGGCGCGCTTCGAGATCGCCGGCAAGGTCCTGACCGTGATCGGGGCGCACCCGGCCTCGCCGGTCAACCCGCGTTGGGTCCCGAGCCGGGATGCCGAGCTCGCGGTGATCGGCCGGCTGGCAGCGGCGGCGCCCGGCCCCGTGGCGGCCATGGGCGATTTCAACGCCACGCCCTGGAGCGCGCCGATGCGCCGGCTGGTGCGCTCCTCGCCGCTGCGCTACGCCGATCTGGCGGCGACGACCTGGCCGACCTTCGTGCCGCGGTGGCTGGGCATCAAGATCGACCACATCATGCTGGGCAAGGGCTGTACCGTGGCAGGGTTCCGGGTCGGGCCGGACATCGGATCGGATCATCGGCCTGTGCTTGCGGTGATCCGGCTGCCTTGACCCCCTGCCGGCCGGTCCGTATCTTGCGGCCATGTTGTTGCGGCGCGTCATAACGTGCGATCTCGCCCGCGGCGGGCGAATTAGCCGCCCGGTCCATTGAGAGGGCCGGGTAACCTCCTGATTCGTCTCACCTATCCGATGCTGCATCGATGCCCCGCATCGGTTTCCAACGACGAGCTTCCGCCGTGAGCGCCGACTACAAATCGACCGTATTCCTGCCCGCAACGGAATTTCCGATGCGTGGCGGGCTGCCGAAGAAGGAACCCGAGCTGCTGGCCTTCTGGGAGCGCATCGGCCTCTTCGGGCAGCTTCGTAATGACTCAAAGGGCCGGGAAAAGTTCGTCCTGCATGACGGTCCGCCCTACGCCAATGGCAACCTGCATATCGGCCACGCCCTGAACAAGATTCTCAAGGACGTGGTCACCCGCAGTCAGCAGATGCTGGGCAAGGACTCGCACTACGTGCCGGGCTGGGACTGCCATGGCCTGCCGATCGAGTGGAAGATCGAGGAGGAATATCGCGCACGCAACCAGGACAAGGACCAGGTGCCGGTGGTCGAGTTCCGCCGCCAGTGCCGTGCCTTCGCCGAGCACTGGATCGGCGTACAGCGCGAGGAGTTCAAGCGTCTGGGCGTGATCGGCGACTGGGAGAATCCCTATACGACGATGGCCTACGAGGCCGAGGCCGCGATCGTCGCCGAGCTCGGCAAGTTCCTGATGAATGGCGGCCTCTACAAGGGCGCCAAGCCGGTCATGTGGTCGGTGGTGGAGAAAACCGCGCTGGCCGAGGCCGAGGTCGAGTACCACGACCACAAATCGACGACGGTGCACGTCCGCTTCCCGGTGATCCGCACATCGCATGAAGCCCTGCAGGGTGCGTCGATCATCATCTGGACCACCACACCGTGGACGATGCCTGCCAACCGCGCGCTGGCCGTGGCAGCCGACGTGGAGTACGCCGTTTACCATGTGGATGAGGTCATCGGCGGCTCGATGGCGGTGGCGGGGGAGACGCTGGTGTTCGCGCCGGCGCTGTTCGACAGCGTCAAGGCGGCACTGCGCATCGAGAGGCTGACGCGACACGCCACGTTCAAGGGCGTCGATCTCGTGGGCAGCGTGTGCAGCCATCCGCTGGCGAAGCTGGATCCGTTCTACGATCGCGAAACGCCGGTATTCACGGCCGAATTTGTCACGACAGACGCCGGGACCGGCATCGTGCATATCGCACCCAGCCATGGTGCCGACGATTTCGAGCTGGGCCGCAAGCACGGCATTCCGGCCGAGGACTACGTGGCCGACGACGGCGCCTACTTCCCGCGCGTTGCGCTCTTTGCCGGCAAGAAGGTCTATACCTCGGTCGGCGGACCGGGTGACGCCAACGGCGCCGTCATCACCAAGCTGGCGGAGGCCGGTACCCTGCTGGCCAAGGGCTCTCTGGTGCACTCCTATCCGCACTCGTGGCGGTCGAAAGCGCCGGTGATCTTCCGTTGCACCCCGCAATGGTTCATCGCCATGGACCGGCCGATCAAGGGAATCGACGGCACCTTGCGCGAGGTGGCGCTGCGGGCGATCGACGCGACGCGCTTCGTGCCGCCGGCCGGCCAGATCCGTCTGCGGTCGATGATCGAGCTGCGGCCGGACTGGTGCGTTTCGCGCCAGCGCGCATGGGGCGTTCCGATTGCTGTTTTCGTCGACAAGCAGACGGGCGAGCCGCTGCGCGACCAGAAGGTGATGGATCGCATCGTGGCCGCCTTCCGGCAGCACGGCGCGGATGTCTGGTTCGAGGACCCGCTCCAGTTCCTTGGCGAAGACTACGATCCGGCGCGCTACGAAGCGGTCACCGACATTCTTGATGTCTGGTTCGATTCCGGCTCGACGCACAGCTTCACGCTGGAGGGGCGTTCGGACCTGAAATGGCCGGCGTCGATGTACCTCGAAGGTTCCGACCAGCACCGCGGCTGGTTCCATTCCTCGCTGCTGGAGAGTTGCGGCACGCGCGGCCGGGCGCCCTACGAATCGGTGTTGACCCACGGCTTCGTGCTCGACGAGCAGGGCCGCAAGATGTCCAAGTCGCTGGGCAACATCACGGCGCCGCAGGAGGTCTGCGACCAGTCCGGCGCCGACATCCTGCGGCTGTGGGTCGTGGGCTCCGACTACTCGGAAGACCTGCGCATCGGTCCCGAGATCCTGAAGCACCATGCCGACGCTTACCGGCGTCTGCGCAACACGCTCAGATACCTGCTGGGCAGCCTGTCCGGTTTCACGCCGGCCGAGCGCCTGCCCATCGCGGAGATGCCGGAGCTGGAGCGCTGGGTCCTGCACCGCATGGCCGAGCTGGATGCCGACTGGCGGCAGGCGGTGGAGGATTTCGATTTCCACCGCATCTCGACTGCGCTGCATAATTTCTGCGCCGTCGATCTCAGCGCCTTCTATTTCGACATCCGCAAGGACGCGATCTACTGCGACCGGCCCGATGCGCGCCGCCGCCGTGCCGTGCGCACGGTGATGGCCGAGCTGTTCTCCTTCATCACGGCCTGGCTGGCGCCGTTTGCCTGCTTCACGGCGGAGGAGGCCTGGCTGGCGCGTCCCGGTGCCGCAAGCGACGGCGGACCGCAAAGCGTGCATCTGCGGCTCTATCCGGAAATCCCGGCAACCTGGCGCGACGATTCGCTGGGTGAGAAATGGCGCAAGGTTCGGGCCCTGCGCCGGGTCGTCACCGGTGCGCTGGAGATCGAACGCGGCGAAAAGCGCATCGGCTCGTCGCTTCAGGCGGCGCCGACCGCCTATGCGACGGCCGACTACGTGACGGCTCTTGCGGGGCTGGATCTCGCCGAAATCTGCATCACCTCGGCTGCAACGCTACAGGAAGGTGAGCCGCCCGCGGACGCATTCACACTGCCCGATGTGGCGGGGGTCGGCGTCGTGCCCCGGCTGGCGACAGGCAGCAAGTGCGCGCGGTGCTGGCAGGTGTTGCCCGAGGTGGGCAGATCGTCGCAGCATCCTGATCTCTGCCATCGCTGCGAGGACGCCGTCGGCACCGTTCCCAGGGCGGCATGAATGCCGCCGCTGATCCGGCTGGGACTGCTGGTGGCGCTTGGGATCACCATCATCGACCAGCTCTCCAAGCATCTGCTGAAGAGCGTGCTGGTGCACCAGCCCGGCGGCATCGAGGTGATTCCTGGCTTCTTTAACCTCGTGGTCGTCTGGAACCGCGGGGTCAGTTTCGGCATGCTGGGTGGCGACGGCGCCCTGCCACCCTGGGTGCTGTCGATGGTATCGGTCGTCATCAGCATTGCGCTTTTTCTATGGCTGCGGCGGGTGACGCTGCGCTGGAGCGCGATCGCCATCGGCCTTGTCATTGGCGGCGCTGTCGGCAATGTTATCGACCGGGCGCTCTGGGGTGCCGTCTTCGACTTTGCCGACTTTTACGTCGGCACATGGCACTGGCCGGCGTTCAACGTAGCCGACGCGGCCATCGTGCTGGGGGTGGCGGCACTTCTGCTGGAGTCGCTGTTCCGGCCAGGTTCAGCGCAGCAGGGGCAAGACAGGGAAGGTTAAGAGGAAAGCAAGAAAATGACAGCGACTATCGTGCGGGGCGTAGTGCTGGCAGGCGCGCTGTCGGCGCTCGGCGCCTGTTCTGCGATTGAAAACCTTGGCGGCGCAAAGAAGGTGTCGCCGGACGAATTCCGTATCGTTTCCCATGCACCGCTGGCGATGCCGCCGAATGCCGACCTGCGGCCGCCGCGGCCAGGAGCGCCGCGACCGCAGGAACTGACGCCGCAGGCAGAGGCACGGAACATCGTGACCGGCGCCGGCGGCGGCACTGGCGGGACGAGCCCTGCGGCCGCGCCCGGCCGGGGAACGGCCCGGGGTGGTGCGCCGGCAGCGGCGGGTCCCAGCGCTGGCGAGACAGCCCTGCTGTCCAAGGTTTCCGCCAGCGGAAGCTCTGTCGATCCGGAGATCCGCTCCAAGATCAATCGCGAGAGCAAGGTCATCGCCGACAGCAACCGTTCCATCATCGACAGCCTGATCTTCTGGCAGGAACCGTCGCCGCCCGGCGTTGTGCTGGATCCGGTGAGGGAACAGCAGCGTCTGCGCGAGGCGCAGGCAACCGGAACACAGCCGCAAGGCGGCATTCCCACCATCGAACGGCGCAAGCGCGGCCTGCTCGAAGGCATCTTCTGAGGCGGACGGGCCCGCACGTGCACTCCCGTTGGGCAACGGCTTCGTGATGATGCGCGCTGCCGGCTTCGGCATACAGTGAGCCGCATGCTCTCGCGCCGCCATCTGCTTGCTGCCGGATCGCTCGCCACGCTGGTCGCACCGGTAGCGGGCCGGGCGCAGACCCGGGTCGCGATGCCGACCCTGCCGCCGATTCCGGCATCCGAGACCTTCGAGCTGGACAACGGCCTGTTTGTCGTCGTGCTGCCCTCGGCACGCGCGCCCATCGTCACGCAGATGCTCTGGTACAAGGTAGGCAGCGCCGACGAGCCGCCGGGCAAGTCGGGCATCGCGCATTTCTTCGAACACCTGATGTTCAAGGGCACGCCCAGCGTGCCGGCCGGCGAGTTCTCCAAGATCATCTCGCGCGTGGGCGGCCAGGACAACGCCTTCACAAGCTACGACTACACGGCCTACCACCAGACAGTTGGCGCCGATCATCTGGAGCTTGTCATGCGGATGGAGGCCGACCGCATGACCAACCTGAACATCACCGAAAAGGAGCTGTTGCCGGAGCGCGACGTCATCCTCGAAGAGCGGCGGCAGGTGGTCGAAAGCCGCCCGTCGGCGCTGCTCGATGAGGTGACCCGCGAGGCGCTGTTCGGCCGGCGGGACTATGGTATCCCCGTCATCGGCTATCCCGAGGAGATCCGCAAACTCGACGTGGCCGATGCCCGCGCGTTCTACGATCACCATTACGCGCCCAACAACGCCGTGCTGATCATCGCAGGCGACACGACTGCACAGGCTGTCCGCGATCTTGCCGGGAAGTACTACGGACCGGCTGCCCGCAAGGATGTACCGCCGCGGCGACGTTCGGCCGAGGTCGGCGCCGGTTTGCCGCGCACGGTGGAGCGTCGCGACAAGCGCGTGGCCCAGCCAGAATGGTCGCGCGACTACGTGGCGCCGAGCTATCGCATGGGCGAGACGCAGCACGCGTACGCGCTGCAGGTGGTGGCCCAGGCGCTGGGCGGCGGCCAGAGCGGCCGGCTGTATCGGACCCTGGTTCTGGATCGCAAGCTGGCGCTGGATGCGAACGCCGGCTACTCGCCCCAGGCTTTGGGCCTCGGCACCTTCGGGATTGGCGTATCGCTGGCGCCGCAGCGCACAATGGCGGAAATCGCCGATGCGGTGCAGGCGCTGCTCGACCAGGCCCTGCGCGAGGGCATCAGCGAGGACGAGATTGATCGCGCCAAGCGCCGGCTGCTGGCCGCGGCGATCTATGCTCGCGATTCGTTGTCGAGTGGGCCGCGCATGTATGGCTCGACGCTCACCACCGGCGGGACCATGGCCGATGTCGATCAGTGGCCGGACCGCATTGCGGCCGTAACCCGCAAAGAGGTCATGGCGGCGGCCCACGCCGTGCTGGAGAGCAAGCAGTGCGTGACCTCGCTGCTGCTGCCCGAGGGGGCAGGCTGATGCGCATTGCCGCTGGTTTTCTGCGCCGGCTCGCGACCGCCGCGGTTGGCCTGTTGCTGATGGCACCGCTGCTTGCGACCGCCGCCGCGGCGATTGACATCAAGGTGCTGAAATCGCCCGGCGGCATCACGCTATGGCTGGTCGAAGATCGCACCGCGCCCGTGATCTCGATCAGCTATTCCTTCGAAGGCGGTTCCGCGCAGGATCCCAAAGGCAAGGAAGGGCTGGCCCAGATGATGGCGGCTCTGCTCGACCAGGGTGCGGGTCCCTACGACGCTGCCGCGTTCAAGGCCAGGCAGGATGAAATCGCGGTTCGCCTTGGTTTCGGTGTTTCCGTAGACCGGTTCAGCGGCTCGGTGCGCATGCTGCGCGAGTACCGCAACGAATCGATCGACCTGCTGCGGCTGGCGCTGATGGAGCCGCGCTTCGACGCCGAAGCGGTCCAGCGCGTACAGCGGCAGTTCGTGAGCCATCTGCGGCGCAAGGAGCAATCGGCCAACTCGGTCGCCTGGCGCACCTTGCTGCGTGCGACGTTCAGCCCGCATCCCTATGCGCGGCCGTCCGACGGCACGATCTCCGGCGTCGAAGCGGTCACCGTGGAAGACCTGCGCATGCAGGCGCGCCGGCAGTTCGCGCGCGACCGCCTGCGCGTAGCGATTGTGGGCGCGGTCGATGCGCAGGAGGCCATCGCCCTGATTGAACGCGCTTTCGGCGATCTGCCTGCAAGCACCGGACCCGCCGTGGCACCGGCCTGGACGCCCGAAGCCGGCCAGCCGGGGGGGCGCACGCTGGTGATCCAGCGCGACTATCCGCAAAGCGTCGCACTGATTTCCCTGCCGGGCATCAAGCGGGATGATCCGGACTGGTATGCCGCTGCGGTCATGAACCACGTGCTGGGGGGCGGCGGTTTCGCCGGCCGCCTGATGACCGAGGTGCGCGAGAAACGAGGTCTGGCCTACGGCGCCTACACCCAGCTCGCCACCTACCGCGAAGCCGGCCTGCTGATCGCGTCGGTCGCCACGGCCAACGAGCGTGTCGCGGAGTCCATACGAATCATTCGCGAACAGCTTGCGCTGATGGCGCAGGAGGGCGTTTCGGAAACCGAGCTGGCCAATGCGCAGACCTACCTGATCGGCTCTCTTGCACTGTCGCTCGACTCGACAGGCTCGATTGCTGGCCTCCTGCATTCGATGCAGGTCGACGGACTGCCGCCCGAACATCTGGTGCGCCGCAAGGAGCTCATCGAGCGCGTGACGCAGGAGGACGTCCTGCGTGTGGCGCAGCGCATCCTGCGCCCGGATTACGCGGTCACGGTGGTGGTGGGAAAGCCGGAGGGCGTTACGCCGACAGAGTGAGCGGTGCCGGCAAGCCACTCGCTGCGCACGTCGGCATCGGTTTCGCTGTCGATACGCTGGTCGCGTTCCCTCGCAAACTCGGCGGGTGACAACCGCGACAGCGCCCAGACCGCCGCGCCGCGCACCAGCGGGCTCGCATCATCCAGCAGCTTGCGGATCGCGGGCAGGGACGTGGCGGCGTCAGCCGAATTGCCCAGCGCAATGGCCACGTTGCGCACGAACCGGTCGCGGCCGGTGCGCTTGATCGCGGTGCCGGCGAACAGCGCACGGAAACCGGCATCGTCGAGGCTGGCGAGATCGACCAGCCGCGGTGCAGAAAGCGCCGCACGCGGTGCGAAGGCTGATTCCTTTGCCTGTTGCGCGAACTTGTTCCATGGGCAGATGGCGAGGCAGTCGTCACAGCCGTAGACGCGATTGCCCATGGCCGCGCGGAACTCCCGGGGAATGGGCCCGGGATGCTCGATCGTCAGATACGAGATGCAGCGCCGGGCATCGAGGCGGCCGGGCGCGGGGAATGCGGCTGTCGGGCAGATGTCGAGGCAGGCCTGGCAAGTGCCGCAGTGATCGTGCTCGGGCGCATCCGGCGGCAGCTCAAGCGCGGTCAGGATCTCGCCGAGGAAGAGCCAGGAGCCGTGGCTACGCGACACCAGGTTGGTGTGCTTGCCCTGCCAGCCGATGCCGGCGCGGGCCGCGGCCGGCCGTTCCATGACCGGCGCGGTATCGACGAAGACCTTCAGGTCGCGGCCCCAGCGCCGCCACATCCACTGCCCCAACGCCTTCAACCGCGACTTCACCACCAGATGATAGTCCCGGCCGTGGGCATAGACGGAGATCACCGCGCGGTCGCGTTCGGTCAGCAGCGGCAGCGGATCATGCGGTGGGGCATAGTTCATCCCGAGCGCAATCAGGGTCCGCGCACCCGGCCAGAGCCGCACGGGATCGGCGCGCTGTTCGACACGTTCCGCCAGCCACGTCATGGCGCCATGCCAGCCGGCGCGCAGATAGGCCGCCAGCGCCTCATGCTGCTCAGGTGGCGCCTCGGCCGGTGCGAAACCGACGGCGTCGAAGCCCAGCCGCAGCGCTTCCGCCCGGATTTCCTCTCGGATCGCGAACGGATCGCCGGGTGCACCCTTCGTCATGAGGCGCAAGGTGGGGCCGGCTGCGATACCGCACAAGCCTGTGTCCCGGGAGGCCGCCGTTTTTGCCCGAATTGCGCCGCCCGGATCGCACAATTGCACCGGAAGCTACGCAAGGAAAGCTGGAGGCTGTCATGAAAGCCCTTGTCGCCGGCGCATTCACCATCGCGCTCTTCGGGTGGGCAACCCAGGCCGTGGCTGACTCCCGCACAGAGAAGTACCGCAGCGGCGGTTGCGAGATCGAGCGGAAGTACGACGAGGACGGCAAGTTCGAAAAGAAGGTGGAGTGCAAACGTGGTTATCGTGACGGCCTCTATCCTGCCTGGCGTGGCGAAGGAAAGGAGGAGTTTCGGCACGGCGGCTGCGAGGTCAAACGCGAGTGGAAGAAGGACGGCGAGTTCAAGGAAGAGGTCAAATGCCAGTAGCCATGGCGTCTGCGGCCTTTCGGCGGCAGATGCCGGCGACTATGCTGAAGGCATGAACAGACCCGTGATCGGCGTGACCCTCGACGCCGAGCAACCCGGCGGCTATTCCCGGTTTCCCTGGTATGCCGCGCGCCAGAACTACTTCGAAGCCGTCGTGACGGCTGGCGGCCTGCCGGTCGCGCTGCCGCACGAGCCGGAGCAGGTGGCCGACTACCTCGGCGCAGTGGATGGCGTGCTGGTGACCGGCGGTGCCTTCGATGTCGATCCCGTTTATTACGATGGCGGTGCGCGTCATGCCACCGTCGTGACCAAGGACCGCCGCACCGCCTTCGAGTTTGCGATTACACGCGGCGCCATGGAACGCGACATGCCGATGCTGGGCATCTGCGGCGGCCAGCAGCTCCTGCATGTGGTTCTGGGCGGCAAGCTCATTCAGCACATCCCCGATGCCATTCCCGAGGCGCTGGCGCACGAGCAGGCCAATCCGCGCGACCAGGCAGGCCACGAGGTGACGGTCAAGCGCGGCACGCTGCTGCACCGTCTGGTGGGCGTCGATCGCCTGCCCGTCAACAGCGCCCATCACCAGGCGGCGCTCGACGAGCCTTCAGGTGTCATCGTCAATGCCGTAGCCGACGATGGGGTGATCGAAGGCATCGAAGCGACCGGGCGGCGGTTCTGCCTGGGCGTGCAGTGGCATCCGGAATTTCACATCAGCCAGGGCGACCGCCAGATCTTTGCCGCATTCGTGGCCGCCTGCCGTCGCTGACCGTGGATCGCCCCGGCCAACATACGGCAGACACGACCCGCGGCGAGCGTATTGCCAAGCGTCTGGCGCGGGCGGGGCTGTGCTCGCGTCGAGAGGCGGAACGCTGGATCGCCGAGGGCCGGATCATGGTGGACGGCCGGCGCATCGACAGCCCCGCGACGCTGGTCACGTCCGCCAGCGACATCCGCGTGGATGGCAAGCCCGTGGCCGCGCCGGAAAAGACAAGGTTGTGGCTGTACCACAAGCCCGTCGGCTTGGTGGTGACAGCCCGCGATCCGGAGGGCCGCCCGACCGTGTTCCAGGCGCTGCCGCGGGAAATGCCACGGGTAGTATCGGTAGGTCGGCTCGACCTGAACTCCGAGGGATTGCTGCTTCTCACCAATGACGGGGCATTGGCACGACGGCTGGAACTGCCCGCCAGCGGCTGGGTACGCCGCTACCGGGTGCGCGCGCACGGCCATATAGATCAGGCCGCGCTCGATCGCCTGCGGGAAGGAGTCACCATCGACGGGGTGTCCTATGGTGCGATCGAAGCCCATATCGAACGCCAGCAGCGCAGCAACGTCTGGCTGGCCGTGGCGCTGACGGAAGGGCGCAACCGGGAGGTCCGGCGCGTGATGGCGTATCTTGGGCTGGGCGTGAACCGCCTGATTCGTGTCGCCTATGGCCCATTCACGCTGGATGACCTGCCGCCGGGTGAAGTCATTGAGGCCAGTCCCAGGCTGGTAGCCAGGGTATCGGGCGAAGGCGGAAGTGGCCGCAAGCCGGGCTGGGCCAGGCCCCGGCCGCGCGCTCCGCGGCAGGGCCGGCGCAAGGCCGGCGGCAGCCCCGGTGTGCAGTCACGTGGTGTGGCACGATGACCCGCCGGCCGTCGCCCGCGCGCAGCCGGCGCGAGTCCGTGCCGGTGCCGCCGCGCATTGTTGCGGGCAGGCACCGGGGGCGGCCTCTGGTCGTGCCGCCAGGACTGGAAGTGCGGCCCACCGCCTCGCGTGCGCGCGAATCGCTGTTCAACATTCTCATGCACGCCGATTTGGGCGGTGACGGCACCTCGCCGCTGCCCGGCGCGCGCGTGCTCGATGCCTTTGCCGGCAGCGGTGCGCTCGGCATCGAGGCGCTTTCGCGCGGGGCGGCGCACGCGACCTTTCTCGACAGCTCCGCCGAGGCGGTGCGTGCCATCGGCGAGAACCTGCGCACTCTCAATGAGTCAGGCAATGCGCGGGTGATCCGCACCGACGTCACACAGCCACAGCCCGCGCCCGCCGGTGCGGGCTGTGTACTGGCGTTCCTTGATCCACCCTATAAGTCCGGCCTCGGTTCGCGCGCGCTTGCGGCACTGGCGCGCACCGGCTGGCTGGCGCCGGGCGCGCTCTGTGTTGTCGAGGTCGGGGCACGCGAGGAGCTGGAGCCTGTGTCCGGCTTCGCGGTCGTGGACGAGCGGCGCTACGGGGCTGCCCGGATCGTCTTTCTGCGCTATCAGGCGGCAGCCTGATCCCTGAGGCAGCGATGGCGCGATACCGGCATCTCACGCAGCTCGGCCGCAAGTCGACGATCCCCGCAACGCCCGACGCGGCGATTCTCGAGACCGTCCCGAACCCGCACCCCGGCACGCTCTACCTCGTGCGCTTCACCCAGCCCGAGTTCACTTCGCTGTGCCCGCTGACCGGACAGCCCGATTTCGCGCACCTCGTCATCGACTATGTGCCAGCCACAAAGCTGGTGGAAAGCAAGTCGCTGAAGCTGTTCCTTGCCAGCTTCCGAAATCACGGCGCCTTCCACGAGGACTGCACGCTGCTGATCGCCAAACGCCTGGTGACCGCGCTCAAACCAAAATGGCTGCGCATCGGCGGCTATTGGTATCCGCGCGGCGGCATGCCGATCGACGTCTTCTGGCAGACCGGCCAACCGCCACGCGGCCTGTGGCTCCCCGACCAGGGCGTCGCCCCCTACCGCGGCCGAGGCTGAGGCCGTGTGCGCCACACGACTGATGATTCTGAGGTGCAGCTTGCATCGAATTCCCTTCTCCCCGCGAAGGCGGGGAGAAGGTGGCGCGCAGCGCCGGATGAGGGGCTTGGCGGCGCCGCGGCAGGCATGGCTCCGCGGCACCACTCCCACCATCCGCACGTATCGCGAGACGCGAGGCCGCGAAGCCCCTCATCCGCCCTTCGGGCACCTTCTCCCCGCCTTCGCGGGGAGAAGGCAGAAGAGCAAGGGCGTATGGCCAAAAACGATGTTTCCCCCACCGGGGGAAGGCCATGAAGCTGCATATGCGCAACATCGGGGGCGGCGATGAGGGATTCGCCGATGAGCCTGGCGCTGGAGCAGGCGCGGCTGGCGGCGGCGCGGGGCGAGGTGCCGGTGGGTGCGGTCATCGTTGGTCCGGATGGCAACTTGCTCGCTTCCGAAGGCAATCGCGTCGAGGCGCTCAACGATCCCACCGCTCATGCCGAGCTGCTGGCGATCCGCGTGGCGGCCGCGAAGAGCGGTGCGCCGCGCCTGGTCGATTGCGATCTCTACGTTACGCTCGAACCTTGTCCCATGTGCGCGCAGGCAATCTCCTTCGCACGCATCCGGCGGCTCTATTACGGCGCCAGCGATCCCAAGGGCGGTGGCGTCGAGCACGGACCGCACATCTTCGCGCAACCCACCTGCCATCACGCACCGGAGATCTATTCAGGTATCGCCGAGACGGAAGCAGCCGCGCTGCTGAAGGCCTTCTTTCGCGCCCGCCGGTAGACAAGCGCGGTTGCGGCGCCCATGTTCTGCACATGAGCGACAGGACATGGCTCGGGCCATCATCAGCCCTGCTCGTGATCGATGTGCAGAATGATTTCTGCCCCGGGGGCGCGCTGGCAGTGCCGGGCGGCGATACGATCCTGCCGGCGGTGAACCGCCTCATCGCTGCCGCCGATCTTGTCGTGCTGACCCAGGACTGGCATCCGCGCAAGCATGGTTCGTTCGCGTCGGTGCACAAGGGCAAGGCGCCGTTCGAAACGATCGAGGTTTCCTACGGGGCGCAAACCCTGTGGCCCGATCACTGCGTGCAGGGCACATCAGGTGCGGCGTTCCACGAGGAGCTGCTGACCGACCGCGCCGCGCTCATCGTGCGCAAGGGCATGCGGCCGATGGTCGATTCCTATTCGGCGTTCTTCGAGGATGATCACGCAACGACCACCGGGCTTGACGGCTGGCTGCGGGTGCGCGGCGTCTCGCGGCTCGTATGCTGCGGGCTGGCGTTCGATTTCTGTGTGGCGTATTCCGCGCTGGACGCGCGGCGCCTCGGTTTCGACGTGGCGGTTGCGGCGGATGCTTGCGCCGCGATTGATCTGGAGGGCAGCAAGGCCGCACAATCTGCCGCCATGACGAAAGCCGGTGTGAAGCTCACTACGCTGGCATCGCTGGGCGTCTGACCGGTGCCGCCAATCCGCCGGAATCCACAGGCACATCGTGCCGCCGGGTGCTTTCGCCCGGCGGGGTGCTCCTCTACTCTCTGACCAACAACACGTTCCCCTCATGCTCTACCAACATCAAACCGACGACATCTTTTCCGACGCCATTGGCGGCAACGGGCTGTCACGCCGCGCCTATGAACGCGAGATCGAGCAGGCGCTTCCCGCCCTGCGCGCCGTAAAGCGTCGTCACCACGACGGATCGCTGCCGTTGCTGCGTCTGCCGGCGGCGCGCGACGATCTGGTAGCGCTGAAGCCGCATGCCGACAGGCTGCGCGGTTTCGCGCATGTGGTGATCCTCGGCACCGGTGGATCGAGTCTGGGCGGCCAGACGCTGGCGGCGCTCACGGATATCGGCTTCGGGTCGCCGCCGGGGACGCCGAAGCTGTGGTTCATGGACAACGTTGATCCTGCGACCTTTGCCGAGCTGCTGAGCCGGCTTGATCTCGCCAGGACCGCTTTTGTGCCGATTTCGAAGTCGGGCGGTACGGCCGAGACGCTGAGCCAGCTTTTGGTCGTGCTCGATGCGCTGGAGGCGAGGCTCGGCAAGGCGAAGGTGGCTGACCATTTGCTCGCCATCACCGAACCGAAGGACAACGCGCTGCGCCGCATCGCCCGGCGGGTCGGCTGTCCGATCCTGGATCATGATCCCGGCGTGGGCGGACGGTTCTCCGTGCTGTCGCTGGTCGGACTGTTGCCCGCCATGGCGGCTGGTCTCGATGCGGTGGCGATCCGCGAGGGTGCTGCGTCGGTGCTCGATCCGGCACTGGCGGCGAACGATGCCGAGAGCAGCGCGCCTGCCGTGGGCGCGGCGCTGTCGGTGGCCCTCTGGCGCGAGCGCGGTATCGCCACCACGGTGCTGATGCCCTACGTCGATCGCCTGGCTTACTTCGGGCTGTGGTATCGCCAGCTCTGGGCGGAGAGCCTGGGCAAGAGGGGCCGCGGCACGACACCAATCCGCGCCATGGGCACCGTCGATCAGCACAGCCAGCTCCAGCTTTATCTCGACGGACCGGCCGACAAGCTCTTCACCCTCATCATCCGTGAAACGAAGGGCGAGGGCACCGCGATACGGCGGGAATCACTGGACGGCGACAAGTCGCTCGACTACCTCGCCGGACATTCGCTGGGCGACCTGCTGCTGGCCGAGGCCAACGCCACTGCAGCAACGCTGGCGAAGAACGGCCGGCCCACGCGCGTGATGCGCATCGACAGGCTCGACGAGCGGGTCATGGGCGCGCTGCTGATGCACTTCATGCTGGAAACGATCATCGCCGCCGACCTGCTGCGCGTTGATGCCTTCGACCAGCCTGCCGTCGAGGAAGGCAAGGTGCTGACGCGACAGTATCTGGCAGGCAAGGCGTGAAATTGACGCCGCCGCACCGGGCTGATCCATGAGCGCCATCCGCCGCTTGCCGCCGACGCTGGTGAACCGCATTGCGGCGGGCGAAGTGGTCGAGCGGCCGGCCTCCGCGGTCAAGGAGCTGGTGGAGAACGCCATCGACGCAGGCGCCACCCGCATCGCCGTGACGCTGGTCGAAGGCGGCCGCAGCCTGATTGCGGTAGGCGACGATGGCGCCGGCATGACACCGGACGAGCTGGTGATGGCGGTCGATCGCCATTGCACCTCCAAGCTCGCCGGTGACGAAGACCTGCTCGATATCCGCACGCTGGGCTTCCGCGGCGAGGCGCTGCCCTCGATCGCGTCGGTCAGCCGCTTCTCGATTACCTCGCGCCCCAAAGGCGCCGACAGCGCCTGGATGCTGCGCGTCGATGGCGGCGGCAAGGGCCAGCCGCAGCCAGCGGCGCATCCGCCCGGCACACGCGTGGAGGTACGCGATCTCTTCTATGCAGTACCGGCACGGCTGAAGTTTCTGAAGGAACCGCGCACCGAGGCAGCCCAGGTCGCCGACGCGATCCGGCGGCTGGCGATGGCGCATCCACATATCGCGTTCTCGCTGGAAGACGAGGACCGGACCGTTTTCAGCTATCCCTCGATCGCGCCGTCGCTGGTCGAGGATGGGGAGGACGCGGCGCGTCTGGAACGCCTGGCCGCAATCATGGGCCGCGAGTTCGCGCAGAACAGCCTGCCGATCCGTGCCCAGCGCGAAGGCTTCCTCCTTAGCGGCCATGTCGGCCTGCCGACGTTCAACCGCGGCACGGCGCAGCATCAGTACCTGTTCGTCAACGGCCGGCCGGTGCGCGACAAGTTGCTGGTGGGTGCGGTGCGCGGTGCCTATCAGGATTTCCTGGCGCGCGACCGTCATCCTCTGGTGGCGCTGTTTCTGGAAGCGCCGCGCGGCATGGTCGATGTGAATGTCCATCCCGCCAAGACAGAGGTGCGGTTCCGCGACGCTGGCATCGTGCGCGGCCTGATTGTCGGTGCGATCCGCAACGCCCTGGCGGCGGCGGGCCATCGCGCCAGCACGACGGTTGCCCAGGCCGCGCTGGGGGCCGCGCGAAGCACGCCGGCATGGCCCTTGCCGCAATCGCCGGCGGCCCGTCCTTCGCCCGGTTTCGCGGAGGCCGCAGCCGCGTTCTTCGCCCCGCATTCCCGGCCGCCGGAGGCTGATGGCGCGGCTCCCGTCGAGGATCTGCGCCGTTATCCGCTGGGTGCGGCCCGGGCGCAGGTCCATGAAACCTATATCGTCGCCCAGACCGATGACGGCGTCGTGATCGTCGATCAGCACGCCGCCCACGAAAGGCTGGTCTACGAGCGCATGAAGGAGTCGCTCGCCGCGCAGGGCGTCAGGCGACAGGCGCTGCTGATCCCCGAGATCGTCGAGCTGGGCGAGGATGCGGCCCGCCGGTTGCTCGCACGCGCCGGTCAGCTTGGCGAGCTGGGGCTGATCGTCGAACCGTTCGGACCCGGTGCAGTGGCGGTGCGCGAAACACCCGCCTTGCTGGGCGACACTGACGTTGCAGGCCTCGTGCGCGATCTTGCTGACGAGCTGGCCGAATTTGGCGAGCACCTCTCCCTGAAGGAGAAGCTGGAAGACGTCTGTGGCACGCTCGCCTGTCACGGCAGTGTGCGCGCCGGCCGGCGGCTCTCGATCGACGAGATGAACGCGCTGCTGCGCCAGATGGAAGCAACGCCACATTCGGGTCAGTGCAACCATGGGCGGCCGACATACGTCGAGTTGAAACTGGCGGACATCGAGCGTCTCTTCGGCCGGCGGTAGAGGTGGTGGTGCGCTTGAAACTCCCTGTCATTGCGGGCTGGCTCCTGCTGATGGCGCCTGCCTGGGCGCAAATGCCGCAACGGGCGCCATGGGATGGCGTCTGGAGGGGACAGGCGCAGGGCGGCACTTGTGCGCCTCTGGACGTGCAGATCACGGTCGAAAGCGGGCTTCTGGACGGGACCGCCACCGAGCCAGACACCGGACCGGCACGCGTTCAGGGCAAGAAGGGGGAACGACGGCCGCCACCGCCGGCGCTGTGGCAGCTCAATGGCCAGGTTCAATCTGACGGCAGGGTGACCATCATAGGTTTGCGGTCCATGGTCGAACGTCAACGCCAGCATTCCCGCTGGGCCGGCGAAGCAACGGCATCCACACTGCGGATCGCGGAAACAGAAGGTCCCTGCCGCCGGGCGGCGAACCTGCAGCGTCGGCAATAGTTTTGCCGGACGAGACAGCGTGCACGTAGCGGTGAAACCCGTTCCGCGAACGGGCGTTATTATTCACTGCCGCAGTTCCGGGCCGGTTGGATTCATGCAAAAACTCAGACGGCGCGACGCCGCCATGGGCGCCCTCCTGACCGCACTTGCGCCGATGTCAGCGGCGCGCGCGCAATTGCCCAAGCCGGTTGGCGAAATTCCCGTACCGCCCCCAAGCGGGTTCGGTTACGAGAACGTTCTGGAGGAAGCACGACGGCGCGCGGCGGCGCCTTATCAGGCGCCCGCACCGGCCGAACTGCCCGCCGAGTGGCGCAAGTTCTCCTACGACCAGTATCAGCAGATCCGCTATCGGCCGGCAGCCTCGCTATGGAGCGACCGCAAGGCCTTCTTCCGCGCCCAGTTCTTCGCGGCGGGCTTCATCTACAGCACGCCCGTGGACATCAACGTGGTGACCGAGGGTACGTCGAATCCCTTCGTGGCCAGTCGCGAGTTGTTCGACTGGAGCGACATCAAGCTCAAGGAGCCGCCGCCCGAGCGGATCCCGCTGGCGGGATTTCGCCTGCACTATCCCCTGCACGGCCCCGAGCCTGTCGACGAGGTCGCCGTCTTTCTCGGCGCCAGCTACTTCCGCCTGCTGGGCCGCAATCAGGTCTACGGCATCTCGGCGCGTGGTCTCGCCATCGATACCGGCCTGCAGCGCCAGGAGGAGTTCCCGACCTTCCGTGCGTTCTGGCTGGTAACGCCTGACCCGAAGGCGCGGGAGATCACGTTCTATGCGCTGCTGGACAGCCCGGCGCTCGCTGGTGCGTACCAGTTCACGTTACGGCCCGGCACCGAGACGCGACTTGAAGTCACGGCGACGCTGTTTCTGCGGCATGGCGTGGGCTTGCTGGGCATCGCGCCACTGACCAGCATGTTTCTCGCCGGCAAGAACAGCGACCGGCGCGCGCCCGGTGACTATCGGCCGGAGGTCCATGATTCCGACGGCCTGCTGCTCGAAACCGGCGCGGGCGAGTGGATCTGGCGTCCGCTCAGCAACCCGGCGGAGCTGGACATTGCCAGCTTCGGAGACCGCAACCCGCGCGGCTTCGGCCTGATCCAGCGGGAACGCGCCTTCGACCAGTATCAGGATCTGCAGGCGCTCTATCACCAGCGGCCGAGCCTCTGGGTCGAGCCGATGGGAGAATGGGGCGAGGGTGAAGTGCGCCTGATCCAGATTCCGACTGACTCGGAGATCCACGACAACATCGTTGCTTTCTGGATGGGACGCGAACCGGTCAAAGGCGGCCAGCAGGTGCAGTTGCGCTACCGCCTCCATTCCTTCTCGGAAGCAGACCGCTTTCCGCCGGGCGGCCGGGCGGTCGCGACACGTGTGGGCGTGTCCGATCTCTATGGAACAGGCAAGCCTTCCAAAACGGCGCGCCGCGTGATGGTGGATTTTGCCGGCGGCGATCTCGTCAACCTGCAGCCGGAGCATCCGGTCACCGCGCAGGTGAGCGTCTCGGTGGGCAAGCTGCTGAAAGCGGAGCTGCTGCCGATCGCCGCCACCCGCGCCTGGCGGCTGGTTGCCGATGTCGAGCCGGATGGCAAGAAGCCGATCGAGATGCGGGCCTTTCTGCGGCTCTACGATGAAGCCCTGACCGAGACCTGGACATATCGCTGGCGGCCGTGACGATGCTGCACCTTGAACCGCACGCGCGATGGGCTTTCTGGCGCCGGGGCCTGTTGCTGGGCACGGTCCTCACCAGTGCGGCCGGAGCCACCTGGCTGATGGCGGTCGTGCTGGGGACCAACACGATGACGATCGCCGAGGCCGGCGTGCTGGCGGTGTTCGCTCTGGCCTTCGGCTGGATCGCGCTTTCCTTCTGGGCGGCCGCTGCCGGGTTCCTGCTGTCCGTGTTTGGCCTGCATCCGGTCACGCTGCGGCGCGAGAACGCTGCCGACGGGCCCGTGCCGGCGCTGCGTACGCGCACGGCCGTCGTCATGCCCATCTATAACGAGGATACGCGGCGCGTCTTCGCCGGCCTGACCGCCACGTACAGATCGCTGGAGGCTACCGGCGGGCTGGCGCATTTCGACTTCTTCGTGCTCAGCGACACCACGGACCCCGACGTATGGGTAGCCGAGGAAGCGCTCTGGCACGATACCTGCCGCGCGCTCGACGCCACGGGAAGGCTGTTCTATCGCCATCGTGCCGCCAACACCGGCCGCAAGGCGGGCAATATCGCCGACTGGGTGCGCAGCCATGGCGGCGCCTACGAGTGCATGGTGGTGCTCGATGCCGACAGCGTCATGGAAGGCGATACGCTCGTACGTCTGGCAGCGCTGATGGAAGCCAATCCGCGCGCCGGCATCATTCAGACTCTCGCGGTCGCGGCCAACCGCACGACGCTGTTCGCCCGCTGGCTGCAGTTCGCCAGCCGTCTCTACGGTCCGCTGCTGGCGATCGGCCACAGCTTCTGGTGGGTGGGCGAGGGCAACTACTACGGCCACAACGCCATCCTGCGCACGCGGGCCTTCGCCGCTCATTGCGGTCTGCCGAAGCTGCCGGGCAAGGCGCCGCTGGGTGGCGAGATCATGAGCCACGATTTCGTCGAGGCGGCCTGCATGCGCCGCGGCGGCTGGCATGTCTGGTTCCTGCCCGAACTGCGCGGCAGCTTCGAGGAGATCCCCTCGAACATCATCGACTATGCGGTGCGCGACCGGCGCTGGTCGCAAGGCAACCTGCAGCACGCCCGCATCGTGATGGCGAAGGGCTTGCACTGGATCAGCCGCCTGCATCTCGCAATGGGAGTCCAGGCGTTTGTCGTGTCGCCGTTGTGGTTGTTGCTGCTGATCCTCAGCAGCGCCGTGGTGATCCAGCAGGCCGTCACCGGCCATGCCTATTTCGAGCCCGGCCACAACCTCTTTCCCATCTGGCCGGAGTTCCGGCCGCTGGAGAGCTACACGCTGCTCGCTGTCACGGTCGCTGTGCTGTTCCTGCCCAAGTTCTTCAGCCTGACACTGGCGCTGGCCAGCCGCCGGCGGCGGCAGCGTTTCGGCGGGGCGCTGCGCATGCTGGCAAGCGCCATGGCGGAGCTGGTCTTTTCCATGCTGCTGGCGCCGGTCATGATGCTGTTCCACAGCACTTTCGTGTTCACGATCCTGGCCGGGCGCAGCGTCGGCTGGAGTGCGCAGCCTCGGGACGATCGCGGCGTGACCTGGCGGGAGGCGGTGCGCCGTCACGGCGTGCACAGCCTGATCGGTCTCGCCTGGGGCGGGCTGGTGTTCTGGTATGCGCCGGACTTCCTGTGGTGGGTCCTGCCCGTTGTGGTGGGCATGGCCGCCGCCATTCCGCTCAACGTGCTCTCAAGCCGGGTGGGGGCCGGGCTCGCCTTGCAGCGTCGTGGCCTGTTCTGGACCCCTGAGGAAACCCATCCGGCGCCATCATTGCAGATACTGGCTAGGGAGCTGCGAGCGCCGGCAGACCGCCCCCTGCCGAATTTTGCGGATGTGCTGCGGGAACGGCGTTTGGCAGCCTTGCATTTGGCGATGCTGGCGGAACGGTCTCCAGCCGACAGCGTGCTGATTGACTCGGCCGAGCGCGCGGCGATCGGGTCTGATGGGCTGGCGGCAGCGGAGCGGCGCGCGCTGCTGGCCAATGCCGCGGCGCTGCAGCATGCCCTGCGGACGGCCGACCAACGGCCTCCGCGACGTGCGGCCTAGATCATGGCCCGACCGTCGCTCTGGGCCGAACGGCTGCTGGCGGAATGGGGGAGTTTTCCGCCAGAGTGCCGGCGCCGGCTCGTCAGTCGCATCCTCGCCGAGACAGGAGCCGTCTCCGCAAGATCGCCGTCCCGGCAGCCTAAAGAGGCAGTAGCGGAGGCGATGGCCAGCCTCGTATCGCAATGGGCGGCGCGCCTCGCCATTGACGGACCCGTGACACAGGACGCGCTGCGGGCCGCTTTCCTCTCTGTAGAGGGCGCGCACCGCTGGTCCGGCCAGTTCCTGGAATCGCCGACGGATCCCGCTTTCGGGGAAGCGCTGCGGCGCGCCCTGCCGCGACCGCTGCCCCCTGCCGCCCCGCTCGATATGCCGGAGCAACCGCTGTAGGCGTTCTCCTTGGCAAAAATCCTTCCCCCTGCCTTCGCGCTACCGCGTGGACACATCTTCGGAGCGTCTTCCCTTCTCCCCGCGCAGGCGCTACGGCGTGGACACATCTTCCAGAGCGTCTTCCCTTCTCCCCGCGAAGGCGGGGAGAAGGTGCCCGAAGGGCGGATGAGGGGCTTTTGCGGCCTCTCCCCTCAGAGCCATCGTGCTGGGTTGCAGCGCCGCCAAGCCCCTCATCCGGCGCTGCGCGCCACCTTCTCCCCGCCTGCGCGGGGAGAAGGGGAATCCTCCAGAGATGTGTCCACGCCGTAGCGCCTTCGCGGGGAGAAGGGCATGTGGTGCATAGGCCAGCGGAGCCAGCCGGGTAATCAGGTATGCGAATGTCCTCTCTACAGAAAGGCAGGACAATTTTCTTCAAGACGGGCGCGTTTTCATGCGCTTTACACTCGGACGATGGACGGGATCACGCAGGCCGAAGCCTTGAGTGTGGCACCGCTGGCGGGCGGCGAGCGGGCACGTTTTTTCATGGCGGAGCGGTTCGACGGGCTGGAATGTCTGGCGGCAACCTTTCGTACGCACCGCTATGCGCCGCACACCCACGATACCTACGTGATCGGTGCCATCGTCGCGGGGTGCGAAACCTGGACGGTGCGCGGCGACCGCCACTACGCCTGTCCCGGGGACCTTGTCTTTGTGCATCCGCATGAGGTTCACGACGGCGAGCCTTTCGGCGCGGGCTATGCCTATCGCATGACCTATCCGTCAGCCGCGCTGCTGCAGGGCCTGGCGGCGGATATTGCCGGCCGGTTGGTGCACGGTTCGCCCTTCTTCGCGGAGCCGGTGGTGCATGATCCACAGGGAGCAGCGCTGGTCGTTGCCGCCCACCAGGCGCTCGAAGCCGGGCAGGATACACTGGCTGCCGACGAGCTGCTGTCGCGCGCCTATGGACATTGCCTGATGCATCATGCGCGGCTCGCAGCAACGCCGATCGGCCGGGAACCAATGGCTGTGGCGCGGGTCAAGGACCTGCTTGCGGCGCGCTATGGAGAAGATCTCCCCCTCAGCATGCTGGCGGCCGAGGCGCGCCTCTCGCCGCATCATCTCATTCGCGCGTTCCGCCGCGAAACGGGCCTGACGCCGCATGCCTGGCTGATGAGCGTGCGTGTGGAGCGCGCCAAGATCCTTTTGCGGCGCGGCGAGGCGCCGGTGGATGTCGCGACCGCCACCGGCTTTTGCGACCAGCCTCATTTGACGCGCGTGTTCAAGGCTCGCGTCGGCGTCACCCCCGGCGTCTATCGTGCGGCCGCTGCCGCATGAGCCGAACTCTGGTTCTCGAGCGGGAGGCGACGGGCGCCACGGCAGCAGAAGGCCTGCGAGACATCCTGCCGGCGATGATCGCCTGCATACCCATCGGGCTGCTGTTTGGCGCTCTCAGTGTCGGCAAGGGCCTGTCTGTCCTTGAAGCGGGGCTGATGTCCATCCTCGTCTTCGCCGGCGGCGCGCAATTCGCGGCGCTGGAATTGTGGACCTGGCCGGTGCCGGTGCTGGCCCTGGCGTTCTCGACCCTGCTGATCAATGCGCGCCATGTCCTGATGGGAGCGTCGCTTGCGCCCAAATTCGGCGAATTCTCGCTGTTCCAGCGCCTGCTTGGGGCATCCGTCCTGACGGACGAGGCCTGGGCGCTGGCCGAGCGCTGTGCATTGCGGCGCCAGCTCACCCCGGCCTACTGGTTCGCCGTGGCGGCAACCTTGCCGCCGCTATGGGTGGGATGCACCTTCCTGGGCGCCTGGCTGGGCTCATTCCTCGGCGAGCCGCGGGCGCTGGGAGCCGATTTCGCCTTCACCGCCCTGTTCATCGGACTTGTCGCCGGCCTGTGGCGCGGGCGCGATACGGCCATCACGGTGATTGTCAGCGCGGTCACGTCGGCGCTGGCTTACGTGTGGCTGGGCCCGCCTTGGCATGTCGCCGCGGGTGCGTTCGCCGGCATCGCCGCAGCCTGGTGTGCCGCGCCGCCGGAGCGCAGTTCACCATGACGGTCGATCCGGCGACGCTGGCGGCCATCCTGGCGATGGCAGCGGCAACCTGGCTGACCCGCATCGCCGGCTTTCTCATCGGCGGCCGGCTGGTGCTGCGCGGTCGCGCCAAGGCCGCGTTCGACGCCATCCCGCCGGCCGTTCTGGTAGCCGTGATCGCCCCGTCGGCACTGGCGACGGGCTGGCCCGAAACCGCGGCGGCCGCCGTGACCGTTGTCGCCGCGACGCGCCTGCCGCTGCTGGCCACCGTGGCCGTGGGCGTGGCCGCCGTCGTCGCGTTGCGGGCGCTCGCCGGCTGAATGTCACAGCGGATCGATATCGCCTTTGGCCTGTTGCTCGCCGAAGGAGACGCTCCAGTCGTCAAGCGTGCCGGCTTCGATGGCGCCGCGCAGGCCGCGCATGACGTCCTGATAGAAGTGTAGGTTGTGCCAGGTCAGCAGCATGGCGCCGAGGATTTCATCGCTCCTGATCAGGTGATGCAGGTAGGCGCGGCTATAGCTGCTGCAGGCCGGGCAGGCGCAGCTCTCTGACAAGGGGCGCGGATCATCCCTGTGGCGGGCGTTGCGCAGGTTGAGCTCGCCGCGCCAGGTGAAGGCTTGCGCCGTGCGTCCGGCGCGCGTCGGCATCACGCAGTCGAACAGGTCGATGCCCCGCAGGACGGCGCCGACGATGTCCGCCGGTCGGCCCACGCCCATCAGGTAGCGCGGCCGGTCCGCCGGGAGGGCAGGAACCGTGCTGTCCAGCACCCTGAACATCGCCGCCTGGCCTTCACCGACCGCCAGCCCGCCGATGGCATATCCATCGAAACCGATATCCGTCAGCGTACGTGCAGATTCCAGCCGCAAATCCTCGTAGACGCTGCCCTGGACAATCCCGAACAGGCCGTGCCCGGGACGCGCGGCAAACGCCCGCTTGCCACGCTCGGCCCAGCGCATGGACAGACGCATGGAAGCGGCCGCCTCGGCGTGCGTCGCCGGAAAGGGCGTGCATTCGTCGAAACTCATGCTGATGTCGGCGCCGAGCTGGCGCTGAATCTCGATCGAGCTCTCCGACGTGAGCCGCTGGCGGGAGCCGTCGATATGCGACTGGAAATCCACGCCGTTCTCGTCGATCTGACGCAGCTTCGCGAGCGACATCACCTGGAAGCCGCCGGAATCGGTCAGGATCGGCCCCGACCAGTTCATGAACCGGTGCAAACCACCCAGCCGCTCAATGCGGTCTGCGCCCGGCCGCAGCATCAGGTGATAGGTGTTCCCCAGCACGATCTGCGCCCCGGTCACAGCGACCGACTCCGGCAGCATCGCCTTGACCGTGGCCGCCGTGCCGACCGGCATGAAAGCGGGCGTGTCGATGGCGCCATGGGCGGTCAGCAGGCGGCCACGCCGCGCAGCACCACGCGCGTGTAGCAGGGCGAACTCGGTCGTCATCGCAATTCAGTTGGAGCGGGATTTGGAGTAGAATGACTGCCGGTTTGGCAGCATTGGGATGCCGGCCATCGGGGGCGCCAAGGGGGGAGTTCCTGCAAATTCTGCCAGGCAAGCAGCGGCCGCGCGCGTAGCAGCGCGAGCGGTCTTCTGCCGACGCTGCCCATGCGCAACCAGCAGCGAAGTCGAAGAACGGGGTGAAGGGTTATGCGAAGGATATTGGCAGCCATCATGGGGATGGTGGCGCTTCTGGCGCCCGAGATTGCCGGTGCCGAGGTTTTGCAGCGCTACAACACCGGAAGATGGGTCATCGAGGCAAACGCCGAACGCGGCAGCTTTCAGAACTGCACCGCGACCGGCAGCTATGGCGGCGGCGCCTCGGTGCTGTTCATGCTGACCCGCGACGTCGTCTGGGGTGTCGCCATCAACAATCCGCGCTGGAACTGGCGCACCGGCTCGCAGGGGCGCATTTCGTACTGGGTGGATTCCTATGGCCGCTTCAGCAGCACCGCCCGCGCCGTGGCGCCGACCCGGCTGCTGGTGCTGCTGGCCGATTCGCAGCAGCTCTTCCATCAGATCCGCGGCGGCAACAAGATGTTCTTCGAGCCCGAAGGCGCCGACGGGTTCTCGATCACGCTGATCGGCACCTCGGTGGCGCTCAACGAGCTGATGGCCTGCGTGCGGCGCTACAGATAGCCTCATGCCGCCTCCTGCCGTTCCAGCAGGCAGGCATCGCCATATGAGTAGAAGCGGAACGACCGTGCGATCGCGTGGGCGTAGAGGGCCTGCATGCGTTCGAGGCCGGCGAAGGCGGACACCAGCATGAAGAGCGTCGAGCGCGGCAGGTGGAAGTTGGTGAGCAGCAGGTCCACCGCCCGGAAGCGGAAACCCGGCGTGATGAAGAGATTTGTTTCGCCGCACCAGGGCACAAAGCGGCCGTCATGACGATGGGCCACCGTTTCCAGCACACGCAGGCTGGTGGTGCCCACGGCCACGATGCGTCCGCCGCGCGCGCGGCAGGCATCGAGCGCCGCCACCGCTTCGGGCGGCAGTTCGCCGCGCTCCGTGTGCATGCTGTGTGCTGACGTGTCGGCGGCACGCACCGGCTGGAAGGTGCCGGCGCCGACATGCAGCGTCAGCGTCGTCACAGCGATCTCCGCCACCGCCAGACGTTGCAACAGTGTGTCCGTGAAATGCAGTGCTGCTGTGGGGGCGGCGATGGCGCCGTCGCGCCGCGCCATGACGGTCTGGTAGTCGTCCCGGTCGCGCGCATCGTCCTGGCCGCCGCGGATATAGGGGGGCAGCGGCATATGGCCGTGCCCGCGCAGCCAGCCCAGGAGCTCTGCGTCGGGCAGGCCGAAATCGAGGTCGATCGTGCCGTCGTTGTGAATGGCTGCCGCCGTGGCGGACAGATCGCCGTCGAACGCCAGCCGTGCCCCGGTCCGCAGCCGTTTGACGCCGCGTGCCATGGCACGCCAGACCCCGGTGCCGGTGGAATGCAATAACAGCGCCTCCACCTGGCCGCCGCTGTCGCGCCGGCCATAAATCCGCGCCGGAATGACGCGGGTGTCGTTGAACACCAGCAGATCGCCTGGTCTCAGCAGCCGCGGCAGGTCGGCGACAACGTGCTCGGCACAGTCGCCGTGCCGTGGCAGGTAGAGCAGGCGCGCGGAGTCGCGCGGCACGGCCGGCCGCTGCGCGATCAGCCGCTCGGGCAGGGCGAAATCGAACAGCTCGACGCGCATGTGCCTGCTATCAGCGCGGCGTTGCGGACGGCACCATCGGCCGGACGATACCCATCAGCGCCCGGAACGGCGCCAGGAACACCAGCGCGAACGCCAGCTTGATGATCAGGTCGCCCTGGATCAGCGACAGCACCGATGGCCCGGTTCCTTCCGGCAGTAGCGGAAAGACGCCGGCGAAGGCGATGCCAAAGAAGAGCACGGTGTCGACGATCGAGCCGGCCACCGAGCTTGCGAGAGGCGCTTTCCACCAGGTGGCTCGCCGCAGCCGGTCGAAGACCACGATGTCGAGGAGTTGGCCCACCAGAAAGGCGGTGCCTGACGCCGCCGCGATACGCCATGGCGCGACCAGCAGGGAAACCAGCACACCGGCGGCGAAGCCGGCATAGACAACCTGCCGGGCCCGTCCCGGACCCCAGGCGCGGTTGGACAGGTCCGTGACCAGGAAAGTCGCGGGATAGGTGAGCGCGCCCCAGGTGATGGTGCCGATAACGGCAGCCGTCAGGATCTCGAACTGCACGACGTAGTTGCTGAGCGCTACCACGCCGACCATGGCGGCAATGGCGATGGCCATGCCGCGGAAGCTGCGCGTCATTGTCTGCCTCCAGCCCCTTCCGGCGGCACAGGCCGGCGGGCGGCCGGCTTATAGGCCACAGCGGCCGAATTGGCTATGGTGGTGGCGCTCTCAATCGGAGAAGCGGCGATGACCGAAAAGGTCGATCCGGAGCGGATCAGGGGCTATGACCGGCCGCAGGGGCTGCCGTTCCGGATCACGAAGATCGGTCATGTCGTGCTGAACGTCACCGACCTTGAACGGTCCGTGAAGTTCTATGCCGAGGTGCTGGGCTTCCGGATATCGGATGTCTACCCGGAAACGATGATGCCGGGCGGCATGGTCTTCCTGCGCTGCAATCCCGATCATCACGGCATCGCGCTCGTCGGCGGCATGCAACAGCCCTCGCGCAGTACCGAGCTGCATCACGTCGGCGGCCACGTGCGGCCGGCGCATGAATGGAAAGGCGCGAAGAGCCTGGCCGAGGCGATCCGCGATCCTGTCCGCGGCCAGGACACGAGCCTGCGTGATCCGAACCTGCTATCCGAAGACTGAGGTGCCGGACCGCGGTCAGACGACGTCAAACACCTCCGTATCGTCGTCCGGTGCGGCCGCAGCGGACATGGGCTTGACGATAACGAAGCGATGCACGCCGTCGCTGCCGGTGCGGCGCTCGACATAGCCGCGCGTCTCCAGGCAATGCATGTGCGCCAGCGTTTCGGCGAAGGCGAACACCACCTGGTTGTTGTCGAGATGGCGCGGAAAGAGGACCGGCACCATCTCCCAGGCCGTAGCGCCCTTCTCGCCGCGCGCTGCAGTGGCGGCGGCGATCTCGGCCAGGCGCGCGTCATGATGCGCGACAAGCTGGTCCAGCCGCGTGTGCAGGCCGACGAACGGGAAACCGTGCGAAGGCAGCACCAGCGCATCGGCCGGCAGGGCACGGAAGCGGGCAAAACCGTCCAGGAACCAGGTCAGCGAATCGGCCCGCGGCTCGTTGGACCACACCCCCACATTGGTGCTGATCTTGGGCAGCACCTGGTCGCCGGAGATCAGCACGTTGAGGTCGGGACACCAGAGCGAGGCGTGCTCCGGCGCATGGCCGCGCCCGACGATCACCTGCCAGCGGCGTCCGCCCATGACGAGGGGATGGCCATGGATCAGCCGGTCGAAGCTGGGCGGCAGCGGCCCGACGCCCTTGCTGTAGCCGCCGCGGTGACGGGCGAAGGTTTCGACCTTGTCGGCCGGCACGCCGTTGCCCAGCAGGTGGGCGCCGCGCGTGTCGGCCTGATCGACGATGCCGTTGCGGATCGCCTGCGCGCTCATGTAGTCGCCCAGCGTCATGTGCAGCGGCGCGTTCCAGCGCGCGCACAGCCAGCCGGCCAGCCCTACATGGTCGGGATGCATATGGGTGACGACCACCTTCGTGACCGGCTTGCCGCGCAGCTCGCGGGCGAAGATGGTCTCCCAGTGCTGCCGGGTCTCGTCCATGTTGATGCCGGTATCGACGATCACCCATCCGTCGGCTTCCTCGATCATCCACAGATTGATGTGGTTGAGCTGGAAGGGCAGGGGCATGCGCAGCCACCAGATCGCCGGCGCCACGTTCTTGAGCGTGCCTGACGGCGGCGGATCACCGCTGGGGAAGCGCAACTGCGCCAGCAGGCGCTGCGCATGATCGAGCGAATCGGGCATTCTGCAATCCGGAATTGAATTTTGTGCGCTGCGAAAAGGGTAGGGACGACGCGGCCCCCTGTCTATCCGCGCGCAGCAAGTGCCCGCCATGCGATATCGCGGCGGCAGAAACCTTCCGGCCAGTCGATGCGATCGATGGCGGCGTAGGCGCGGCGGCGGGCCTCCTCGACCGTGGGCGCCATTGCCGTGACATTCAGCACCCGCCCGCCGCTCGCCAGGATGCGCTCGCCCTCGCGCGTGGTGCCGGCATGGAAGATGGTGACGCCCTCCACTTCGGCGGCCGCCGCGAGGCCGCGAATCTCGCTGCCCTTCTGCGGTGCGTCCGGGTAGCCCTTTGCGGCCATGACTACTGTCAGCGCCGTCTCGGCATGCCAGCGCAGGTCGAAGTGCGCCAGCGCGCCGTCGGCGGAGGCGATCAGCGCCGGCAGCAGGTCCGATTTCAGGCGCATCATCAGCACCTGGCATTCGGGGTCGCCGAAGCGGCAATTGTACTCGATCAGCTTCGGCCCGGCCGGCGTCAGCATCAGCCCCGCAAACAGCACGCCGCGAAAGGGCGCACCTTCGGCCGCCATCGCCCGCACGGTCGGCCGGATGATGTCCTCCATCACCCGCTGATCGAGCTCGGAGGTCATGCAGGGGGCCGGCGAATAGGCGCCCATGCCGCCGGTGTTCGGGCCGGTATCGCCGTCGCCCACGCGCTTGTGGTCCTGTGCCGCGACCAGTGGCAACGCATGCGTGCCATCGACCAGCGCGAAGAAGCTCGCTTCCTCGCCCGCCAGGAATTCCTCGACTACCACCGAGCTGCCGGCCGCGCCGAAACGGTTGCCCGACAGCATGTCCCTGGCCGCGGCAATCGCTTCCGCCTCGCTGGTGGCGATAATGACGCCCTTGCCCGCCGCCAGCCCATCCGCCTTGACGACGATCGGCTGGTCCTTCCAGACATTGCCCTGCCGGCGGATATAGTCGGTCGCGGCCTCGACATCGGTGAAGCGCTCGTAGGCACCCGTCGGGATGCCATACTTGCGGCATAGATCCTTGGTGAAGCCCTTGGAGCCTTCCAGTCGCGCCGCCGCCGCCGAGGGGCCGAAGACCTTGATGCCGGCTTGCGCCAGCAGGTCCGCCAGGCCCGCGACCAGCGGCCCCTCCGGTCCGATGACCACGAAATCGATCCTCTCGCGCTGCGCGAAGGCGACCAGGGCCGGCAAATCCTCCTGGCCGATCGGCACGCATTCGGCGACTTCCGCAATGCCGGCATTGCCCGGCGCACAGTAGAGCGTGTCGCAGAGCGGCGAGGCCGCGATCGCCCAGCACAGCGCGTGCTCGCGTCCGCCGCTGCCGACCACCAGAATGCGCATCGAACCGTCTCCGACCTCTTCGCGGGCGGGCGGAAAGAACCATGGAAATGGATGCCTGCAAAGCCGCTTCGGGGTGGTTTTCCACGCCTTGCCCCCGATATGGTGCGCCATGGCGAGCAGCGAGTCCGCGACGGTTTCCGAAGCCCCCCGCCACAACGTGCCGGAGTACACGGTTTCGGAACTTGCCTTCGCCCTGAAGCGCGAGGTCGAGCAGGCATTCCCGCGCGTGCGCGTGCGCGGCGAGATCTCGCAACCCACCTTTCCCCGGTCGGGCCACTGCTACTTCCGTCTCAAGGATACGGATGCCGTGCTGGATGCCGTGGTCTGGAAGAGCGCGCTGCCGCGGCTGGGCCTCAAGGTCGAGGAAGGGCTGGAGGTGATCGCCACCGGCCGGCTGACGACCTATCCCGGTTCCTCGCGCTATCAGATCGTCGTCGAGCGGCTGGAGATGGCCGGCCAGGGCGCGCTCCTGAAGCAGCTCGAGGAACGGCGCAAGAAGCTGCAGGCAGAGGGCCTGTTCGAGGCATCCCGCAAGCGCAAGCTGCCCTTCCTGCCTGAGGTCATCGGCGTCATCACCTCGCCCAGCGGCGCGGTGATTCGCGACATCCTGCATCGCCTGGCCGACCGCTTTCCCCGCCGGGTGCTGATCTGGCCGGTGGCGGTGCAGGGCACGACGGCGGCGCCGGAGGTGGCGCGCGCGATCGAGGGGTTCAACCGGCTGACACCGGGCGGCCCGGTGCCGCGGCCGGATGTGCTGATCGTGGCGCGCGGCGGGGGCAGCCTTGAGGACCTCTGGGCCTTCAACGAAGAGATCGTCGTGCGCGCGGCGGCCGCCTCGACCATCCCGCTGATTTCCGCCGTCGGGCACGAGACCGACACCACGCTGATCGACTTCGCGTCCGACCGGCGCGCGCCCACGCCGACCGCGGCGGCCGAGATGGCCGTGCCGGTGCGGGCGGAGCTGCTGGCCGATCTGCGCGACCATGACGGCCGGCTGCTGAACGCGCTCAACCGGCGTCTGCGCGAAGCGGAGACCGAGCTGGCCGGCCTGGCACGCGGTCTGCCCGATCCGGTCAGGCTGATCGAGGAGCGCACCCAGCGGCTCGATGTCTGCGGCGAGCGGCTGGCGGCCGCGACCACCAATCTCGTCGCGCTGCGACGGGCGCAGTTCGCCGGTGCCGCCGATCGCCTGCGCACGCCGCGCGAGGTCATCGAGGCCAAGGCGCAGCAACTGGCCGGCGAATGGCGGGCGCTTGCCGGTGCGCTGCGCCGCTTTGCCGGCGAGACGCAGCAGAAGACTGCGCGCGTGGAAGATCGTGTCGACGCCTTGTCGGAGCGCATGGCCCGTTGCATGCGCGGGCTGCTGGATCAGCGGTCGGGTTCCGTGGACGGCCTGGGCAAGCTGCTGGAAAGCTATTCCTTCAAGGGCACACTTTCGCGCGGCTTCGCGCTGGTGCGCGATGCAGCGGGCCATGCCGTCGTTTCGGCGACAGCCGCTCCACCGGGCAGCGGCGTGCGAATCGAGTTCGCCGACGGCACTGTAGGTGCGACTGTCGATCAGCCGGACGGCAAGCCGGCGACCAGTGCCGCTGCGCCAGCGAAACCGCGCCGCGGGGGCGGTTCCCAGGGCAGCCTGTTCTGAATTCAACGCGCGGGAGGATCCCACATGAGCGAGGATGTCGCCTTCAAGCCGCTGGCGCAGCAAACCATCGATCTGTTCAACAAGGCCAGCACCGCCACGCTCACCATGCAGCTCATGAAGCGCGGGTTTCGCCAGATGGCGATCAACGTCCGCCCGATGAATCCGAACGCTACGCGCATGGTGGGGCCGGCATTCACGCTGCGCTACATCCCGGCGCGCGAGGACCTCACGCAGCCACCCAGGCCGGGCGATCCGATCAATGCGCAGCGCATCGCGGTCGAGGAGGCGCCGAAGGGTTCCGTCGTCATCGTTTCGACCGGCGGCGAGCTGCGCAGCGGCACGTTCGGCGACATCCTGGCGGCGCGCATGATGGTGCGTGGCGTCGCCGGCATCGTGTCCGACGGCGCCATGCGCGACGCGCCTGTATTGGCAACCATGAACTTGCCGGTGTTTGCCGTGTGTCCGACTGCGCCGCCCAGCATGACCAGCCTGCATCCGGTGGATGTTCAACGGCCGATCGGCTGCGGCGGCGTGCCGGTATTTCCCAACGATGTGGTTGTGTCGGATGCCGATGGTGTGGTCATCGTGCCGCGTCATCTTGCGGAGGAGGTGGCGCGCGATGCCGCCGACCAGGAGCACATCGAGAAGTTCATCGCGCTACAGGTGATGAAGGGCAGGGCCATCCCCGGCCTCTACCCGCCCAACGACGAGACCCGCGCCGCCTACGAGACCTGGGTCGCCGCCGGCGAACCCACAGGCTGAGCGGCTCGCACTGCCGACCGTGCAATGCTTCACGGTTCGACAAGATTTACCGTCGTCCTGAGCGAAGCGAAGGACCTTGCGGTCGCGCATCAGTGACGATGGAGCCGGTGAATCACCGAAGCTGTCATTCCCTGGCCGAAGCGCCGCAAGGTCCTTCGCTTCGCTCAGGACGACGAAGGCACTGTTGCAGGGCCATATCCAAGTGTCCTGTCGGCGGCGGCGGGAAAGGCGCGAGGTTTGCCAGAAACATTTCCGCCGTGTGCCGCCATGAGTAACGCGCCGCATGCGCATGGCAGGCCGTGCGGTCGGTGTCCAGCGCGCGTAAAGCCGCAGCGCGCAGATCGTTGTCCAGTGCGCCGACAGGGGCATCGCCCAGCACGTCGCGCGGCCCCGGCACCGGATAGGCCGCCACCGGCAGCCCGGATGCCAGCGCCTCCAGCAGCACGAGGCCGAACGTATCGGTGCGGCTGGGAAACACAAACACATCGGCCGCGCGATAAAGCGCCGCCAGTTCAGCGTTCTGCTGGTGGCCGGTGAAGCGCACGTCCGGGTAGCGCGCCACCAGCTTCGGCAGCAGCGGGCCGCTGCCGACCACCCATTTGCGGCCAGGCAAATCGAGTGCGAGGAACGCCTCGATATTCTTCTCGACCGCAACACGGCCGACATGCAGCCAGATCGGCCGGTCACGGTCTTCCGGCGTCGGTCCAGGCGGTCGTGGCCGGAACAGCTCCAGGTCGACGCCGCGCGTCCATGCCCGGATGTTGCGAAAACCGCGCGCCGCAAGATCGCGCCGGATACTGTCGGTGGAGACCATCACTGCCGATGAGGGGGCGTGGAAGCGGCGCAGGATGGCGTAGGTCCAGGCGAGCGGAAACAGCCAGCGCGCGCGTACATATTCAGGGAAGCGTGTGTGATAGGCCGTGGTGAACGGCAGACGGTGGTCGAGGCAAAACCGGCGCGCGGCAAGCCCCAGCGGACCCTCGGTGGCGATGTGGATCGCATCCGGCGCAAAGCCGCGCAGCAGCAGGCCCAGGCGACGCTTCGGAAACAGGGCGAGGCGAATTTCCGGATAGGTGGGGCAAGGCCAGGTGCGGAAGCGGTCGGGCCCGAACATCTCGACGGTGTGGCCCATCGCGGCCAGCTCGCGGCGCACCATGTCCAGCGTGCGCACCACGCCGTTGACCTGCGGCAGCCAGGCGTCGGTGACGATGGCGATGCGCACGCGCGGGGCCTATTCGGCCGCCAGCCTGGTAGCCATGGAGACAGCCACGCGCGGCCGGGTGCGCTCTTCGGTCCAGCGGATGATCGACATGTGGCCATCGTCGTTCTCGACCAGCGCCGTGCAGCTCTCGACCCAGTCGCCGTCGTTGCAGTAGAGCACGCCGCCGATGTCGCGGATCTCGGCGTGATGGATATGACCGCAGACGACGCCGTCCACGCCCCGGCGGCGAGCTTCGGCCGCCACCACCTCCTCGAAGCGGCCGATATACTCGACGGCGTTCTTGACCTTGTGTTTCAGGTAGGCCGACAACGACCAGTAGGGCAGCCCCAGTGCGCGGCGGACGGTGTTGAAGACGTAGTTCAGCTTCAGCGCCAGCGCGTAGGCCCAGTCGCCGAGGATGGCGAGCCAGCGGGCGTGATGGACGATGCCATCGAAGATGTCGCCATGCAGGACGAGCAGCTTGCGGCCGTCGGCGGTGTCGTGGATGGCCTCGGCACACACCTCGACGCCGCCGAACAGCAGGCCGCAATAGTCGCGCGCCGCCTCGTCATGATTGCCCGGCACATAGATCACGCGGGTGCCCTTGCGCGCCTTTCGCAGAATCTTCTGCACGACGTCGTTATGCGTCTGCGGCCAGTACCACCAGCGCTTCAGCCGCCAGCCATCGACGATGTCGCCGACCAGGTAGAGATAGTCGCTTTCCGTGTTGCGCAGGAAATCCAGCAGCATCTCTGCCTGGCAACCGCGCGTGCCGAGGTGGATGTCCGAAAGATAGATCGCCCGCCATCTGGTGGGCGCCGGCCGCAGCGCGGTCATAGGACCAATCCCTTGCCGGTTCCCGTTGCGCAATGCGCGAAGGATTGATTCAATGTGTTGGTTGTACGTTTCCTCCATGATGCCGATGTGACGCTTGTGCGGCGGTTCGATTACAGCCGGACAGTGTCTCCCCTGAGACCCGCCCGGAATGGATCCCGCTGACACGTCTGCCTCGCGTCGCTTGCTCGTGATCCGCAATCCCACGGCCGGAAGGCGCCGCCCCCGGATGCTGGAGGCGGTGCTGGCGAACCTTCGGGCGCAGGGATTTGCTGCCGATGTGCACGACACCGCCGCGCGCGGTGATGCCTTGCGGCTGGCGCGCGAGGCCGATGCGGGACGCTACGACGTGATCGTTGCCGCCGGCGGCGACGGCACGATCAACGAGGTTGTGAACGGCCTGATGGCGCGCGATGGCGACGACCTGGCGCTGGGCATCATTCCGCTGGGCACCGCCAATGTGCTGGCGCGCGAGATCGGCGTCGGCACGCAGGTCAGGAAGGTGGCCGCGACGCTAGCGGCGGGCGCCGCAATGCCGGTCACGATTGGCCGGTTGCAGGAGGCGGACGGCACCGAGTCCTTCTTCATGCTGATGGTCGGCAGCGGCTTCGATGCTCATGTCGTGGCGCGCGTCGATAACGGCATGAAGCGGCGCTTCGGCAAGGCAGCCTATGTCTGGCAGTCCCTGCGCGAGATGATCGCGTATCGCGACCGCCGCTATCGCGTGCAGATCGACGGCAGCACCTTCGAAGCGTCGTCCGCGATCGTCAGCAACGGACGCCTGTATGGCGGCGCCTTCGTCATCGCGCCGGCGGCCGACCTGCAGCGGCCAGTTCTTTCCGTCTGCCTGTTCGAGCGCGGCGGGCGATGGCAGGTGGTGCGCTATGGCCTGGCGCTGGTGACAGGCCGGTTGTCGGTGACGTCGGGCTATCGGGTGATCGAAGCCAGCCGCGTTTCCATCGAGGCCATCGGCAACGATACCGAACCCGTCCAGGTCGACGGCGATCACACCGCCGCCCTGCCCGCCCTCGTCACCCTCGCCCCTCGCCGCCTCCGTCTGCTGATGCCACCGTGACCCTCCCTGCCTTCCCCCGGAGGGGGAAGGTGGCGCGCAGCGCCGGAAGGGGGATGCCTCAACAAGTACGGCCACGTTGGTTGCGAGATCCCCCTTCCGCCCTTCGGGCACCTTCCCCCTCCGGGGGAAGGAAACAACAGAGGTCACTACGGCGTGGCGGCGCGCAGGCGGGAGAGGGTGTCGGGGGTGGGATAGCCGTCGGCCACGACGCCGGCGCGCACCTGGAAATCGCGCAGGGCCGCGCGCGTGCGCGGGCCCAGCAGGCCGTCGATATCGTCGGTGTAGTGTCCCAGGCGCTGCAGGCGCGCTTGCAGATCGAAGATCGCATGGCGCGCCAGCGGCTGGTCGTCGGGCGGCGGTGGCCGCATCAGGCCCGCACCGCCGCTGATCTGCCGCGCCAGCTCGCCCACCGACAGGGCGTAGAGCTGCGAACGGTTCCACATCAGGATCACCTTGTAGTTCGGCCACAGCAGGAAGGCGGGTCCGCGGTGGCCGGCGGGCAAGGCGATGGAAGCGTGCTCGCCATAGTCGACCAGCGGCCGGCCGTCGGCGCGCCGCACCCCCAGCGCATGCCACTCGCGCACCGGCCGTTCGGCCGACAGATCGGTGCGGGCATAGTCGAAATTCGAGGGCAGGGCGACCTCGTCATGCGAGGGCTGGCCACGCTTCCAGCCGCTGCGGGCGAGGAAATTGGCGGAAGAGGCGAAGACGTCCGGCAGGCTGCTCCAGAGATCGACCCGCCCGTCGCCGTCGCGATCGACGGCGTGGTCGACATAGGTGGAGGGCAGGAACTGCGTATTGCCCATGGCGCCGGCCCAGGAACCCTTCATCTGCGCCGCCGTCATGTGATTGCGCGCGAGGATCTTGAGCGCCTGCACCAGCTCGTTGGAAAAGAACGCTGCCCGCTTGGTCTGGCACGCCAGCGTGGCGAGCGACCGGATGACGGAGAAGTCGCCCGTGAAGCTGCCGTAGTTGGACTCCAGACCCCAGAACGCAACGAGATAGCTCGCCTGCACGCCGTACTCGCGTTCGATGGGATCCAGCAGCGTGCGGTAGCGCGCCAGCATCTGTTGGCCCTTTGCCACGCGCTCGGGGCTCACGGCGTTGCCCAGATAACGGCCAAGCGTCAGGGTGAATTCCGGCTGCCGCGAATCGAGCTCCACGACCCGCGGATCGGGCGTGATGCCGCGCAGCGCCTGATCGGCCGTCGCCGCGGGCACGCCCTGGCTGATGGCCGTATCGCGGATGGCATCGAGGCAGGGGCGGAAATCACCGGACTGCGCGACCACCGGCCCGGCGCCTGCCGCGACCAGCAGGCATCCGGCAAGGAAGATCGGACGCATCGCCACTGTCACTCTCCGGCGATGGTCATGCCATCGATCCGCACGGTGGGCGCATTGACCGAGCCCTTGAAGATGAGGTCGCTGGCGGGCGTCAGGTTAAGAAACATGTCCTTCAGATTGCCGGCCACGGTCATGCCCGAAACGGGCCAGGCGATCTTGCCGTTCTCGATCCAGAATCCGGCAGCACCGCGGCTGTAGTCGCCGGTGACACCGTTGACGCCGAAGCCGATCAGCTCGGTCACGTACAGGCCGCTCTCGATGTCCGCGATCAGCTCCTCGACCGACGCGCCCCCGGCCTCCAGATAAAGGTTGCTGGTGGACGGCCCCGGCGGGCCCGAGACGCCGCGGCTGCCATGGCCGGTCGGCGCCAGGTCAAGCTGCCGCGCCGAGGCCAGGTCGAGCACCCAGGTCGTGAGCACCCCATCGTCGATGATGTTCCAGCGCCGCGTCGGCAAGCCTTCGCCGTCGAAGGGGCGGGAACCCGACTCGCGCTTGCGATGGGGATCGTCAACGACCCGGATGCCTGGCCGGAAGATGCGCTGCCCCAGCCTGTCGAGCAGGAACGATGTCTTGCGCGCGATCGCGCGCCCGTTGATGGCGCCGGCAAGATGCCCCAGCAGGCTGGATGCCACGCGCTGATCGTAGACCACCGGTGCGCGGGTGCTCTTCATGCGGCGCGGATTGAGTCGGCGCACGGCCCTTTCGCCTGCGGTGCGGCCGGTCTTTTCGGGGCTTTCGAGCTGATCCACGCCGACGCCGGTGGTCCAGTCGTAGTCGCGCTCCATGCCGGTGCCATCGCCGGCCAGCACCGAGCAGGAGAGCGAATAGCCGCCGCGGCTGTAGCCACCGGTGAAGCCGTTGCTGGCGGCCAGCATCACGCGCGTGCGGCCCCATGAGGCGCCGGCGCCCTCGGAATTGGTCACGCCGGGCACGGCGCGCGCTGCATCCTCGGCGCGGGCGCACCAGTCCGCGAGCTGATCGACAGTCGCTTCCCGGCCGTCATCGAGATCGAGCTCCGGCCATGTGCGCGCCAGCATTTCGGGCGGCGCGAGGCCGCACACGGGATCTTCCGGCACGGCGCGGGCCATCGCCACCGCGCGCGCCGCCAGCTCCTTCAGCGCATCCACCTGCAGGTCCGTGGTGGAGACGATCGCCTGGCGCGTGCCGACGAAGGCGCGCAGTCCGAGATCATGACCCTCGCTGCGTTCAAGCTGCTCGCGTGCGCCCAGGCGCTGGCTGACCGAGAGCTGGGTGCCTTCGACGTAAATCGCGTCGGCGGCATCCGCGCCCGCGGCGCGCGTCCACGCCAGCACATCGTTCAGGAGGTTGGCGTCGGCGCTTGCGGGCACTGGTGCCGGTGTTGCCACAATGGTCGGCGCCAACGGCTGAGACGCGATTGCGGGCTTGCGGCGCTCCTGATTCCCGGAGGCTGCGGTGCCGTTCGTCCGTGGTCTCGTGACTTTCGTGCCGCCGGCAGGTTTTGCGCGCGCCGGCTTGCGGCTGGCCGTCGTCTTTGTCGTGGCTGTCTTCTTCGCCTTCGTTGCGACCCTCGCCTTCTTCGCAGCCTTCTTCGCCACAGGCTTTTTCGCGGCGCTCGTGCGCTTCTTGGTGGCCGCCTTCTTCCTTGTCGCTCTTGCCATCAGCAAACTCCCGCACGCCCCTGACTCCCGGCGCTGTGGAAGTCATTAGACACAAACGCGACGGCAGCCAAGAAGTGCGGCGATGCCATGGCCCTGGACGGCTGATGCCCTTACCAGATGCTCACGATCCCGTGAACAGGGCGCGCAGCAGCGCGGCGGCTCAGTAGCCCGTACCATAGAGAATGCGGGCGACATCAGGATCGCCCTGGGACATGCGCCAGGCACCGGCGAGGTAGCGCACGGCCCATGTCAGGTTGGTGTCGGGATCCAGCAGGCCGGCTGGCGAACCGCGATACCCCAGCCCGCGAGCGGTGCTGTACTTGATCTGCATCAGTCCCATGGCGCCGCCGCGACCGACCGCGCGCGGATGATAGCGGCTCTCCTCAAAGATGATCCGGTGCACCAGCGCTTCGGGCACATTGTTGGCGCGTGCGTGTTTTGTCACCAGCGCGTTGAGGGCGGAGTTGGGCGCCTGCGCCAGCGCCGGCGAAGACAAGGCGAACGCGGTCGCGAACGCGTACACAAGCACGTGTCGACGGATCATGGCAGCCTCCTGCTTGCGGTCGCCAGAGCGCGCAGCCGCAGTGACTAGAACCGAGGAATTTCCGCGGATCAAGTCCGCCGTCGTGCCGCCGCTTGCCGGCAGAGGGGCACGCGGCCATCTTCCCTGACCATTGCCGCAACCCGGGATTCTCGTTTCATGAAAGCTGTCGTGCTCGAATCGTTCGGAAAACTGGAGCTGCGCGACCTGCCGGCACCCAGCCCGGCCGCCGGACAGGTGCTGGTGCGCATCCGCGCCGCATCGCTGAACTACCGCGATCTGCTCATGGTCAAGGGTGGGTATGGATCGCTCGCCAAGCCGCCCTTCGTGCCGGTATCGGACGGCGCTGGTGAAGTGTCCGAAGTCGGGCCGGGCGTGACGCGCGTGAAGCCGGGCGATCGCGTCGTCATGAGCTTCTTCCAGAAATGGCTGGCCGGCCCGGCGCAGCGGCTCGACCCGCAGGCCGTGCCCGACAAGGCGCCGCTGGGCGGACCGCATGACGGCACGCTGCGCGAGTTCGGCGTGTTCGACGAGCAGGGCGTGTCGGTGATCCCTGATCATCTCTCGTACGAGGAGGCGGCCTGCCTGCCCTGCGCCGGACTCACCGCGTGGAGCGCGGTCGTGGCCCAGGCGACCACCGAGCCGGGCGATGTGGTGGTCACGCAAGGCACCGGCGGCGTGTCGGTCTTCGCCCTGCAATTCGCCAAGCTGCGCGGCTGCCGGGTGATCGCGACCTCCTCCAGCGAGGAGAAAATCACGCGGCTGAAGGCGATCGGCGCCGATGTCACCATCAACTACAAGACCACGCCGGAATGGGGCAAGGCGGCGCGTGCCGCAACCGGCGGCCGCGGCGTCGATCAGGTGGTGGAAGTCGGCGGCGCCGGCACGCTGGCGCAGTCGATCCGGGCCACGCGCTTCGGCGGCACGCTCAGCATGATCGGCGTGCTGGGCGGTGCTGCCGGCGAAATGCCGGTGGCGCTCATCGTCATGAACAATCTGCGCCTGCAGGGCGTCACCGTCGGCAGCCGCGCCGATCTCGACCAGATGCTGCGCGCCATCGGCACAGCCCGCCTGAAGCCGGTGGTCGACACCGCATTCCCGATGGAGAAATGGGCCGACGCCATGGCCCACATGAGCGCCGGCAAACACTTCGGCAAGGTCTGCATCACGGTCGGGTAGAACTCCCTCCCCCTCCGGGGGAAGGTTAGGCAGAAAAAAGAAGAGGATGCCGGAAGGCATCCTCTTCGCTGAACGCTGCTTGCGAACGCTACTCGGTCTTGCGCGGCGGGGTGGTCGCGCCGCCGGTGCCACCCGTGCCGCCCGGCGTCGCGCGCGGCACGTCCTTGGTATAGCCTGGATAGTAGACCGCGCTGCGGTCGAACTTCGGCATCTTCTGCAGCGCCTCCTTGGTGGCAGACGGCATGACCATATGGTCGCTGGCCATCTGCAGGTCGCTCATCGGCACCGCGACGAGGCGATCACCAATGCCCAGGAAGCCGCCGACGCTCAACACAGCATAGTTCACCTTGGAGTCGCTGCCCATCAGCAGGTCGTCCACCGTGCCAACCTTGTCGCCGGCGCTGTTGCGCACCGTCGTGCCGATCAGGGCGTTTGCGCGCGCCACAGCGCCCTCCGGCACCATGGCCTTGTCTGCCTCCTTGTCCGCGGTCGTGGAGGGCTTGGACGGCGTTGTGCCTGTCTGCGGCGATGTCTGCGCCGGCGGCTTTGTCTCACTTGGCGTACTCGGCGTTGTCTGACCGATGGCCGGTCCGCCCAGCGCAAGCGACAGGGCCAGCGCCGAAACGACTGCCGGAATGGTCACATGTCGGGTTTTCATAGGCTCTCTCCATCATATTGCGACTGAACGCGCCGGCGGCCGGCAGGACCGGTGCGCAGGCTTCTGGTCAATCGTGGCAAGCCGGATATCGGCGAGCCGGTCTGGTCGCCGCTCCGGACAGCCCTGCGCCCGCTGCAGAGCGCTTGCAATCTGCCAACGCACCACCGCCACGGAAGTTGCGGCCCTGCCAGCGCCGCGGCGGACAAGGATCCTGACTGACAACAGTTTGACGGACGCTTTTTGCCCGAATTCTTTCGCTTTGCTGCAATGGCAGGGGTGCCAGCGCCGAGTGTTGCCGGCCCGAACATCTTTCACTGCACCGCGATCGTGCTAACCTTTTGCCGGTTCCGGTTAATGTGCAGCAGTGCCGTGCCGGCAGAGGAGGGCACGATGCCGCGGCAGGGAAACAAATCGAAATGGCGCAGTATCGCCATTGCCAGCCTGGTGCCGGTCTTCCTGAACGGATCGGCGGAGGCCCAGCAGTCCGACCAGCCGGGCGGTCCGCAGAACGAGCGCGTGCGGCTGCCCGATCCGGTTCAGCGCGCCCTGACCTCTGTGGTTGCGCTGCGGGCAGCCATTCCGCCCACGGCGCGCTCGGCCGAGCAGCTGGGTACCGAGCGGGCCGGGCATGGGGTGGTGATTGGCGAGGAAGGTCTTGTCCTGACGGTCGGCTACCTGATCATGGAAGCCGACTCGGTCGAGATCATCGAAGCCGGCGGCCGGCGCGTCTCGGCAACCGTGCTCGCCTACGACTATGAGTCGGGCTTCGGCTTGTTGCGTACGGCCATTCCGCTGCGTGCCAAACCCCTGCCTTTCGGCGATTCGGATGTGCTGAAGTTCCGGGACGTGGTCACCGTTGCGGGGCATGGCGGCGAAGACATGGCCCAGCGCGCGGTTGTGGTGGACCGGCGCGAGTTCGCCGGCTACTGGGAATATCTGCTTGAGAATGCGGTTTTCACGTCACCGCCGTTCGGTCTGTTCGGCGGTGCCGCCCTGCTGGGCGACGACGGCAGCCTGCTGGGCATCGGCTCGCTGTTTGTCGGCGATGCCTACCGCGCGCATGGCGGCACGTTGCCGGGAAACATGTTCATTCCCATCAACCGGCTGAAGCCGATCTACGATCTCATGCGCGAGGGCAGGCGCCCGCCGGGCTCCAAGCCATGGATCGGCGTCTATACCCAGGAAGTGCAGGGGCGGCTGATCATTGCCTATGTCTCGCCAGGCAGCCCGGCAGAGCTGGCGGGGCTGCGCCGCGGCGACATCATCCGCGACGTGGCCGGCACGGAAGTCGAGGCGGTGGCCGACTTCTATCGCAAGTTGTGGGCGTCCGGCACCAGCGGCTCCACGGTGAAGCTCGGCATCGAGCGGGACGGCATACCCGAGGACGTGCTCGTGCGTTCGACGGACCGGTACAAGTACCTGAAGCTCGATCCCACGCTGTAAGGGCGCATGGCAGAGAGGAGAACGACGATGGCCAAGGCTTTCGCCTCGCAGGCGGACCTGGACGACAAGAAGATCACCTTCAGCCGGCTGTCGGAGCATGCCTACGCGTTTACCGCCGAGGGCGATCCCAACACCGGCATCATCATCGGCGATGACAGCGTCATGGTGCTGGATACCCAGGCGACGCCGGCCATGGCCCGCCAGGTGATCGAACGCATCCGCACGGTCAGCGACAAGCCCATCCGCTATGTGGTGCTGAGCCACTACCATGCCGTGCGGGTGCTGGGAGCGTCGGCCTACGGCGCCGAGCACATCATCGCCAGCGAAGCCACGCGCGAGCTGATCGTCGAGCGCGGCATGCAGGACTGGAAGTCGGAGTTCCAGCGCTTCCCGCGGCTGTTTCGCGACGCCGAGTCGATCCCGGGCCTGACCTGGCCCACGATCACGTTCAGCGAGCGCATGACAGTGTGGCTGGGCAAGCTGCAGGTCGACATCATTCACGCCGGCCGCGGCCACACCAAGGGCGACACCATCGCCTGGCTGCCGGAAGAGAAGGTGCTGTTCTCCGGCGATCTGGTCGAGTTCGGCGCCACACCCTATGCCGGCGACGCCTATTTCGAGGACTGGCCGCAGACCCTCCAGAAGCTGCGCGACATGAAGGCCGTGGCGCTGGTGCCCGGCCGCGGTGAGGCGCTGGTGACGCCGGAAGCTGTAGAACAGGGGCTGGCAGGCACGCAGGCCTTCCTCACCGAACTCTACGACGAGGTGAAGAAGCGGGCGCAGGCCGGCGGCGACCTGAAGGCTGCCTACGACGCAGCGATGGCGAAGCTCAGCCCGCGCTACGGCAACTGGGTGATCTTCCAGCACTGCATGCCGTTCGATGTGTCCCGCGCCTACGACGAGGCCAAAGGCATCGAGCATCCGCGGATCTGGACGGCCGAGCGCGACATCGAGATGTGGAAGTCGCTGGAATAGCGGGCCGCTCATGGCCAGCTACGTCTATCCCAAGTACGCCTGGAGCCCGCCGCCCGAACTCTCGGTCCCGGCCTGCGCCGGCCACACGTACCCGGTGGTGATTGTCGGCGCCGGCCTCGTCGGACTGACGCTGGCCCTCGATCTCGCCCTGAAGGACGTCCCGGTCTGCGTGCTGGACGAGGACGATACGGTCAGCGTCGGCAGCCGCTCGATCTGCCAGGCGCAGCGCACGCTCGAGATCTGGCACCGGTTGGGGGTGTCCGACCGCATGGTGGCCAAGGGTGTTACCTGGACGACCGGCGAGGTCTATGTCGGCGACCGCCAGATCTACAGCTTCAACATGCAGCCCGAGCCGGGCCAGCGCTTCCCGGCCTTCATCAACCTCCAGCAATACTACTGCGAGCAGTTCCTGATCGAGCGCTGCCAGGAAGTCCCCGGCATCGACCTGCGTTTCCGCAACAAGGTGACGGGCGTGCGGCCGGCCAACGACCATGTGGCGGTCGATGTCGAAACGCCCGACGGACGCTACACGCTGCGCGCCGGCTGGCTGGTGGCCTGCGATGGCGTGCGCAGCACGGTGCGCAGCCAGCTTCAGCTTCCCTACGAGGGCGAGGTGTTCGACGACCAGTTCCTGATCGCCGACATCCGGATGACGGCCGACCTGCCCAACATCCGTCGCTACTGGTTCTATCCGCCGTTCCATCCTGCAAACTCGGTGCTGCTGCACCGCCAGGCCGACAATGTCTATCGCGTCGATTTCCAGCTCGGCCGCGACGCCGACGCCGAGGAGGAGCGCAAGGTCGAGAACATCGACCGTCGCCTGCGCATGATGTTCGGCCCGGATGTGCAGTGGGAGCACGAATGGACCAGCGTCTACAAGTTCACGTGCCGCACGTTGCAGCGCTTCGTGCACGGCCGGGTGATCTTCGCGGGCGATGCCGCACACGTCGTCTCACCCTTCGGCGCGCGCGGTGGCAACTCGGGCGTGCAGGACGCCGACAATCTCGGCTGGAAGCTCGCTCTTGTCCTGAAGGGCGCCGCGCCGGCATCGCTGCTGGAGAGCTACAGCATCGAGCGCCTCCAGGCCGCGCGCGAGAACATCCGCCAGTCCACGCGCAGCACCGATTTCATTACGCCGAAATTCCCGGCCAGCCAGGCCTTCCGCGACGCAGTCCTCGATCTGGCACGCGACTTCCCGTTCGCCCGCGCCATGGTCAACAGCGGCCGCCTGTCGCGTCCGACATGCTGTCCCGAGTCGCCGCTGCATGCGCGCTGTGATGGTGGCGACTGGAGCACCGCGCCGGTTCCGGGTGACGTCCTGCCCGATGCGCCGCTGGCCAACGGTGCCGGGACCTGGGCGACGGAAGCGGTCGCCGGACGTTTCGCTGTCGTGGCCTTCAGCGATTCTACGACGGCACTTCCGGCAGCGCCGCGCGACCTGTCGAGCCCGGCCGTTCCGGTCGAATGTTTCGCGATCGGCGACGCGGACCGGGCGCCGGCCGGCTGGACCCTGCTGCGCGATCGCGACAGGCTGCTGGCGCGCCGCTGCGATGCGCGGCCCGGCACGACATACCTTGTCCGCCCCGACCAGGTGGTCGCCGGCCGCTGGCGCTCGCTTGATATGCATGCCCTGGCCGAAGCCCTGCGGCGCGCCACCGGCAACTGAGGAATATGCGATGGTGGCCCTGAAGCGCGAGCCGAACCTGGCCAGCCCCGACGACGTCTACAACCTGGTCGTCGATGCGCACAAAGGCCTCGACGAGGCGCAGTGCCGCGCGCTGGACGCGCGCCTGATCCTGCTGCTGGCCAACCATGTCGGCGACGAGTCGGTCATCCGCGAGGCCATCGCCGCCGCCCGTGCCGGCCTAGCGCCGCCGGCCTGACCTACGGCCGGATGTACGTCCAGCCCTGCTCCTGCCGTTCCATCAAGCGCACCACGCCCGACTTCACGACGCTTGCCTGCGGGATAAGGCGCACTTCCTTTTCTTCGGCCTTCTGCATGTTGCCCTGCGTATTGCCGCAGGCCTTGAACGCGATCGCCGGCATGCGCTGCGCCATGGCCGCGATCCGGTCCTTCACCGGCGAGGTGTCGTCGCGCAGCATGTGCAGGCCCGGACCGAAGGTGACGATCTCGATCTCCACCTCTTCGCCGAGATCCTTATAGTACTGCACGACGTTGGCCGCGTTGTTCAGCGCCAGATTCATCGTTGCCGGCTCGTTGGTGTTGACCTGCAGCACAAGGCGGTGCGGCGTCTTCACCGTCGTCCGCGGGGCGGTCGACTGTGCGGGCGCTGTGCTCTTCGGCTGCGCGATGGCCTGCGGCGCAACGACGAGCAGCGCAAAGACTCCGGCAACCGCTGCCGTCGTGACCTTCCGATAACAATGCATCTCTGTCTCCTGTGATGAGCGCCCGATAAACATCAGTTGCGTAGCGGTGCAGCGGCGGGCCACTGGCACGCAGCCGACACCTTGTTGCGAACGACCGCCAGTCCCTGCAGCGAGAACCGTCCTTCGTACGTCCCGCCGCGCCGGGTGGCGATCTGCACCGTCAGGTTGCCGCCCTCTGGCAGCGAGCGCAGCACGGCGACCACGTCGCCCCTGATGGCGACACCGGGGCCGGATGCCGGCGCTGCGGCTGCCAGGGTGACAGGCTCGCCGGCACCGGCGCGCAGCGAGATGGCGGCGACATCGACAGGCACCACGGCCGGGCCGGCGAGCACCAGGTCGGTGCGGCCGGAGCGGCAATGAACGGAAAGCTGGGCGATCGCAGAATCATGTTCTGCGAGCGCGCGCCTGATAGCGACAACGATCGGGGTATAGTCGACCGGCGATGTCGTTTCGGTGATGAGCCAGTTGTCGGCAGCCGGAGACCGTGCCGGCGGCACCGCAGGCGGGGGCGGTGCAATGTCCTTCGACAGTTTCTCCAGGCACTGCAGGCGGGCAGTGGCCTCGAGCTGCGCGCAGGCACGCAACTGGCTCATCGGATCGCTGCCGCCCTCGGCGAGCACCACCGGGCTGATGATGCCCAGCGCCACGACCGACAGCGGCAGCGTCATCGGGTTCATCGCGATGCCTGCGGCTTGCGCGCCTCGCGGTCAAGCCACTCCTGGGCCGCCGGGAAGCGGGTGAGGCCGGGAACCGTCGCGGCGAGGTTGATCGATTTCCATTTCGCGTCGAAACCCGGCCCCTGCAGACGATTGATCCGCGAGAACAGCAGATCCGTGAATCGTGCGACGCGCTGGTAGCGGTTCGTGCCCGGCGGCCAGTTATAGGCGACGAGCGTGGTCGGCACCGCGATCGTCGGCACGCGCCCGCCGGCTTCGATCAGGTTGGGGTAGTCGTTGCTGTCGAGCGCCGCCGGCAGATAGTAGTCCTCGAACCGCCTGTCATAGGCCAGCGGCAGGAACTTGAAGCCGGGCTCCCATCTGCCCTTGAGAAAGGCATCGATCGGCTTGGAGGTGATGAAGACGACGGCGTCCATCTCGCCCTTGCGTAGCTGCTGGAGGGCGACCGGATGAGGAATGAAGGTCTTCTCGATGGCGATGCCAAGCCGGCTGAAGACCAGCGGGCCGGTATAGGCGACGGCGGTGCCCTGCGTATTGAAGTTCACCTTCTTGCCGGCGAGATCCTCCAGCGTGCGGATCTCCGGCCGCACGAAAATATGCAGCTCGGCCGGAAAGAGATTGAGCAGATAGGCGACGTGCCGCTGGATCTCGGCGATCTGCGCCTTGTACTCCTCAAGCGCGTCGGAGTTGATGATCGCCAGGTCCACGCCGCGCAGATAGAGCAGCGAGTTCAGGTTCTCGGTCGCCCCGCGCGTGACGATCGGCAGCAAATGCATGTTGGGCCCGTCATCGACAACCCGCGCCATCTCCGCCGCCAGCCGCAGCGGCGTGCCCTCGATCAGCCCGCCGGCGATGCCTACGGTCCAGGCATTGGCCTTGTCCTTGAGCTGGTCGTAGCTCGTGTTGCGTCGCTGCCCCTGCGCCTGGGCGTCGGCGGTCACAGGCTGCAGCATGACGATGACTGGCGCGCAGACGGCGGCCAGCAGGCGCAAAAGGCGCGGTGCGCGGATACTCTTCATGGATGACTCCCCCGAGTGTCGGTCCCGTTGCATTGGCGCAACGCCGACCGGTTGCTACTGCAATGCCTCCAGCCGGGCCGCCGCATCCTGGATGCCGCCTGCCAGCGCCCGGGCATAGAGTTCGCGCGCTCTGGCCGCATCGCTTTGCGTGCCAAGCGTCTGCCATTTCGTCAGCACCAGCGGATCATGGGTTTCGGCCAGCGCGAACACCGCCTGGACACTGCCCAGCTCCACGGCCCGCTCCAGCACGATGCGCGCCGCGCCGATATTGCCTTGCGCGAGCAGCTCGCCGGCCCGCGCGATGAGCCTTGCCGCTTCCGCGCTGCTGGCGGGGTCCAGTGGCAGGGCAGCCGGTTGCGCCGCATTCGCTGGCGCGGTGGTTCGGGCCTGGCTCACGTTTGGTGCCGGTCCGCTGGCGGCGGCAGGCTCCGTCGTCGTTCGCCGGGCAATCGCCAGCTCGGCCTGCAGCGTGCGGGCCCGCTGCTGTTCTTCTGCCAGCGCCTGTCGATAGGCGGCTGCCGCCATCCTGACATCTTCCTGCATCTGGGCGAGCCGGCGATCGGAGTCCTGTGTCGCGGCCGCGTGTGTCTCGATCGTGCGCTGCGCAGCCGCCAGCTCGCGCGCCAGAGCCTCGGCTTTCTCGCGCTGCTGCAAGAGCGCCTGGCGCATTTCTTCAGCGCTGCGTTCCGCCGCGAGCCGCGCCTGCGGTGCCTCATCGGCTGACTTGCCCGAAGCGGCGGTCTGGGTCTCGACCGCACGGCGGGCCGCAACCAGCTCGCGTGCCAGCGCTTCGGCCCTTTCGCGCTCCTGCAACAGCGCCTGCCGCAAGTCCTCCGCAGCACGCGCGGCAGCCTGCCGGGCCTGTTCCGCTTCATCGGCGGATTTGGCAGCGGCTGCGGTCTGCGCTTCGGCGGCGCGACGCGCGGTGTCAACCTCCTGCGCCAGCACCTCGGTTTTCTTGCGCTCCTCCAGCAGCGTCTGCCGCAGTTCGGCGACGAGGCGTTCGGCAGCCTGCCGCGCCTGGTCCGCCACATCGGCGGATTGGGTGGCGGCTGCCGTTTGCGTGCCGGCCGCAAGTCGCGCGGCGTCGAGTTCGCGCGCCAGCGCCTCGGCCTGCTTGTGCTTCTCCAGCAAGGCCTGTCGCAGCTCGGCGGCAATGCGCACCGCCGCCTGCCTGGCCTGTTCCGCTTCCTCAACCGATTTGCCCGAGGCTGCGGTCTGCGTCTCGGCGGCCCGTCGCGCCGCATCCAGTTCGCGCGCCAGCGCTTCGGCCTTCTGGCGCTCCTGCGACAGGGCCTGCCGTAGTTCCTCGGCGGCGCGTACTGCGGCCTGCCGGGCCTGCTCCGCTTCCTCGGCTGATTTGCCCGAGGCGGCGGTCTGCATCTCGGTCGTCCGGCGGGCCGCATCCAGTTCGCGCCTCAGCGCTTCGG
>QOCQ01000019.1 GCA_003574685.1 Rhodospirillaceae bacterium SYSU D60007 | reverse complement strand
CTCGACACCATGCCCACAAACCCACAGGCGCAACCGCATCGACAACCGGCTCGCCTGACGCCATGAATGTGTCACCCATGTCTCCGAACACCTGTCACCCATCTCCCCGGTCCGTACAGGAGGGAAGGCTTAGTACTCGCCGAACATGCGCGCCCACTCGGCGGGATCGTCGGTGTGCGCGAGCGCCAGCATCAGCAGGATGCGGGCTTTCTGCGGCGTGAGGCTGTCGGCACCCAGAAGGGCGTTGCGTTGCAGGTAGCGGCGGGGCGCGACCCGGCCGCTGCCGGCGCGGCTGGACTGCACGACGGCGATGCCGTTGCGGCGCGCGGCCTCCAGCGCCGCACGCTCGGCGGGCGTCACCATGCCCGGCGCAAAGCCGGCGGAGACGATCCCGCGCGCACCGGCCGCGACGGCGGCTTCAATGGCCCAGGCGTCGTTGCCGGCACAGGAGAGCACGATATCGACGCGCGGCAGGTCCTGCCGGCCGGTGATGGCAAATTCCGTCTCAGGAGCATGGCGGCGCAACGGCGCGCGGTAGAAGAAGACACCGTCGCCATCGACATGGCCCAGCGCGCCAAAATCAGGGCTGCGGAAGGTCTGCAGCCGGTAGGTCGAGGTCTTGGTCACCTCGCGGGCCGCGTGAATCTCGTCATTGAGCGTCACCAGCACGCCCTTGCCGCGCGCCGCCGCGCTGCCGGCGGTGCGCAGCGCGCCCACGAGGTTCATCCCGGCATCGGTGCCCAGCGCGCTGGCCGGGCGTTGCGCGCCCACCAGCACAATCGGCTGTTCCACCTTCAGCACGAGATTGAGGAAGTACGCGGTTTCCTCGAGTGTCGCGGTGCCGTGCGTCAGCACCAAGCCCGCCAAACCGGGCTCGCGTTCAACGGTGGCGTGGATCAGCTCCGCCAGCGCGATCCATTCGCGGGGACCGATGGCCGTACTGGGGACGGCCGCATGGCGTATCGCCACGACGTCGGCAACGGCGGCGCATTCGGGAAACCGCGCTACCAGCTCGTCGGCCTCCAGCCGCAGGTTGGTATCGGTATAGTCGAGCACATCGAGGCTGTCGGCCCCGAGCGAGGAGATTGTGCCGCCTGTGCCGATAACCGCAATACGGGGCAGAGCTGACATTCTGTGACGTCTCCGGCTGGTGTCCGATGATGATGCCATCTGTCTTCGTTCTCACAAACCTTCCCCCGGAGGGGGAAGGTGGCGCGCAGCGCCGGAAGGGGGATGCCTCAACAATCACAGGCGGCGCGCGTTGAGAGATCCCCCTTCCGCCCTTCGGGCACCTTCCCCCTCCGGGGGAAGGAAGGAGACAGAGGTGTGCGCTTGCCTTGGACGAAGGGGGCGTGACAGTGTCGGGCGAGATGAGGGAGGGGATTGTCCATGACCGCACTGACACCCGAGCTGCGCGATGCGCTGGCGCGTGTCGGCACGTCGACCCTGACCGGCATCCTGAACCGGCGCGGCTTGCGCAGCATGTGCCTGCACGATGTCTGGCCGATCCGGCCGGATATTCCCCGCATGGTCGGGATCGCCTTCACCATGCGCTTCATTCCCTCGCGCGAGGACAAGGACGGTCCGGCATCCACCAACCGCAGCACCGTGCAGCCGCAGGCGATGGAGGAGTGCCCGCCCGGACACGTGCTGATGATCGATTCGCGCGGCGACTGGCGTGCGGCCTCGGCAGGCGATCTCTATGTCGGCCGGCTGAAAACGCGCGGCTGTGCCGGTATCGTCACGGATGGTGGCCTGCGCGACACCGACGGCATCTTCAAGACCGGCTTGCCGGCCTACCATCGCCGGCCGTCATCGCCGCCCAGCCCGATCGCGCATCGCCCGGTGGATCTCAACCTGCCGATCGCCTGTGGCGGCGTGGCTGTCTATCCCGGCGACATCGTGGTGGGCGACCGCGATGCGGTGGTCGTCATTCCGCCGGAGATCGTCGTCGCCGTGGCCGAGGAAGCGCTGGCGACCTATGAGTACGAGGAGTTTGCGGAAGCCGAGGTGGCACGCGGCCGCTCGCTGAAGGGCCTGTTTCCAGTGGCAGGGGAAGAGGCGAAGCGCGACTACGAGGTGTGGAAGAAAGCGCGTGCGGGAAAGCCGTAGCCGACATCCTTGTCCTCATTGGCGGTGCGCCAAACCTTCGAGGCGGCCCGCGATGTCATGCCGACGGAGATCGAGGGCATACGCGACGAGTCCGCACGCATCGCTGCCGCCCGCAGTTTCGGCGCACGCGCTATTACGGCGTATGCGGCGCAGATCACGGTCAACACCGGGCAGGGCATCGCGCTCTCCCAGCCACCGCAGGACAACGGCAGCTACGTTCTCGATGCTGTCGTTGCCAGGCTTGCCCATAAGCTCGGCACGGTGGCCGCCGACCTGGATGTGGAGGAGGCCGCCTACCAGCTCAGCGTGATGTACACCATCATGCTGCCCGAACGCCTGAGATCCCGGCTGGGTGTCTACTACACGCCGCCCGCGCTGGCGCGCCGGCTGATCGACATGGCCAGCGAAAGCGGCGTCGACTGGACGACGTGCCGCGTGCTCGACCCGGCCTGTGGCGGCGGCGCTTTTCTGGCGCCCGCTGCTCGACGGATCATCGAAGAACTCCCGGGGTGTGAACCGGCGATCCTCCTCAACAACATCGCCAGCCGCCTGCGCGGGCTTGAGATCGACGACTTTGCCGCCTGGATGGCACAGGCCTTTCTCGAAATCGCGGTGGCGCCCATCTGCCGGCTCGCGGGTCGCCGCCTGCCGCGTGTCGTCACGGTATGCGACAGCCTTGAGCAAACGCCGGACGGCGAGGGTTTCGACCTCGTCATCGGCAACCCGCCCTATGGCCGCGTGACGCTCCCGCCCACCCTGCGCGACCGCTACAAGCGCAGCCTCTACGGACACGCCAACCTCTACGGGGTCTTTACCGATCTGGCGCTGCGCTGGACAGCGCCCCGCGGCGTCATCGCCTTCGTAACCCCGACAAGCTTCCTGGCCGGCGAATACTTCAAGGCGCTGCGTGGCCTGCTGGCCCGCGAGGCGCCGCCGGCCGGCGTAGATTTTATTGCGGCGCGGCGTGGCGTGTTCGAGGATGTGCTTCAGGAGACGTTGCTGGCTGCATACCGGCGCGGCGGTGGGACAGGCCCGGCCGCCGTTCATCACGTCACCGTCACGCCCGAGGGAAGCGCAAGCATCACTCGATCAGGCAAGTTCACGCTGCCACCCGAACCCGCGAGCCCCTGGCTGCTGCCGCGCGTGCCGGAGCACACACCGCTCATCGCCCGACTTGCCGAAATGCCGACGCGGCTTTCGGATTGGGGCTATGCCGTCTCGACCGGCCCGCTCGTGTGGAACCGCCACAAGAGCCAGCTTCGCTCGACGCCGTGCAGCGGCGCCTATCCCCTGATCTGGGCCGAAGCCGTAACACCGGATGGGCAGTTCATCCATCGCGCGCTGAAGCGCAATCACCAGCCATATTTCAGGATCGAGAAAGGCGATGACTGGCTGAAAACCGGTCGCCCCTGCGTGCTCGTGCAAAGGACCACGGCGAAGGAACAGCGCCGGCGCCTGATCGCCGCCGAACTGCCGGCAAGCTTCGTCGAGGCGCATGGCGCTGTGGTGATCGAGAACCATCTCAACATGGTGCGGCCCTGCAACGGGCTGCCGAGGGTTTCGCCGGCCGCTGTGGCCGCAATACTGAACAGCGACGTCGTCGATCGCGCCTTCCGCTGCATCAGCGGCAGTGTCGCCGTGTCAGCCTACGAACTGGAAGCGCTGCCGCTGCCCGATCTCGAAGACATGAAGGAGATCGAGGCGCTGGTTGCACGGGGCCGGTCAAGGGCGGCGATCGAGCAGAGGCTGCGTGCGATCTATTTCGGCGAGGATGCGTAGTGCCGCTTCTGCCTGTGCTCCCGGTGCGGACATTCACGGCCGATTGCAGGAGATATTTCCCGAAGGAACGCCGAACCGGAACAACTGCACCCGGGAAATTGCCGCACGGACTGTTTTCGCGATGCTCTACATCGGCGCGGTCGAGGGCGCCGACGTATGGCTGCGCCCGGACCAGGTGACGCGCATGACGGACGCGCAAGCCTTGAAGACCGACGATGACGCTCGTCTGTCATGGGCAAAGGAATCCGTCGCACCGGGCAAGGGCGAGATTGCCGGCCGCTGGTATGCCGTGAACACGCGCGAACCCGTTCGTGACGAAACGCTCCGCGCGGGCCTCGTCGCCAATGGATCGGTCATTGAGCGTCAGGGCCTGCCGACCACCTCACCGGCCGGCCGCTACGCCCTGAAGGCTGACTTCGCCAAACTGTTTGATCCTGCCTTGAACGGAACTGCACTCAAGACCGCCATTCAGACCTGGCAAGCCACCCATCTGAATGCCGGCGCGCTTGCATGGGACAGCTTCGTTTGGTTCGCTGCCGAACCGCAGCACCTGATCCTGCTGAGCGGAGGCGAGGAGAAGCGGGCGCGCCGCCTGTCAGATTGGGCCACACTGTAGTCTTCTGGTGTGATCGACTTCCGCATAGGCCAGCAGCGACACGAGTTACCTTGATCTTGCGCTGGTTACGGTTCATCACGCCGCCGGCGCCACTGGAGTGGCGCGCTCCCGGCAGGAGGAGGCTTTGAGAAATGCGGGCTGGCCGTTGCGTGCTACGCCAGCGCGGTGCGCCGGGTCTGGCGCGCCAGCAGCCACCAGCCGATTGCGGCGTTGGCGACATTCCAGGCGATGCCGTTGAGGAACGCCGCCTGGTACGAGCCTGTCATGTCGAACAGCACGCCGCCCATCCAGCCGCCCAGCGCCATGCCCACGATCGTCGATGACATGGCGATGCCCACCCGCATGCCGGCTTCGCGCGGCGGGAAGTATTCGCGCACGATCATGGCATAGCTGGGCACCAGCCCGCCCTGGAACAGGCCGAACAGCGCCGACACGACGTAGAGCGACACCAGCGAGTCGGAAATCGTGTAGAGGATCAGCGCCAGCGTCTGCAGCACCGAGCCCAGCAGCATGGTGACCACGCCGCCGACGCGGTCGGAAATCCACCCTGATACGATCCGGCTGACGACTCCGAAGCCCAGCATCAGCGACAGCATCTCCGCGCCGCGCGCCACGCCATAGCCGAGATCGGCGCAGTAGGCGACGATGTGGACCTGCGGCATGGACATCGCCACGCAGCAGGCGAGGCCGGCGACGGCAATGAGGGCCTGCAGCGCGTTCGGCGACAGGCCGACGGATCGCGGTGGCGGTGCCGGCACGGCGCCCGCCAGCTCCTCGGCGTGGAAGGGCGGCGGCCGGCGCAGCGCCAGCACCAGCGGCAGCATCGCGAACAGGCAGAGCGCCGCAGCGCCGAAATAGGTGTTGCGCCAGCCGTGATCGCGCATGCCAAGCTCGATCAACGGCGGCCAGATCGTGCCCGCGAGGTAATTGCCCGAGGCGCAGATCGCCACGGCGACCCCGCGGCGCTTCTCGAACCAGTGCGAGATATCGGCCACCAGCGGCGCGAAGCTGGCGGCGGCGCCGAAGCCGATCAGCACGCCCTGCGCCGCCGCAAACCAGCCCACGCTTGGGGCAAGGCCGGCGGCGGCGAAGCCGAGCGCCAGCAGCAGCGTGCTCAGGATCACGGCGGGGGCGATGCCCTTTGTGTCCGCGACCCAGCCCATGACCACGCCGCCGGCACAGAAGCCCAGCATGGTGGTGGTGTAGGCAAAGGAGATATCGGCGCGCGACACGCCGAAATCGGCCTGCACCACCGGCAACCCGACGACGATGGACCACATGCCGATGCCGCCGACTGTGCTGAGTGCGAGGCTGGCACCGAGGCGCGCCCACGCATAGCCGGAATCAACGCCGCCCGCCCGATGCATTTCCTTCCCGTCCACCGCTACCACGCCGCCGATCCCGCCCGTGAAGCGCAGAACCCGCTCCAGCACCACCCCAATCTTGTCCCCATTGCCCGACTGCTTCCTCCGGAGGGGCAAAGCGCAGAGTTGAAATAGCCTTCATGGTGAGCTTGTCGAACCATGAAGGCGTCGCACGGTCGACTCTGCGCTTCATGGTTCGACAAGCTCACCATGAAGCGGTTCTCTTACCCGAACATTCGCCTGCCGAGGGGCGGCCGCTACAACAGGTCGCCGCCGCAGGCGCTGGCGGTGGTGCCGCTGGCCTTGAAGGCCTTGATCACGTTGCGGCCCGTCGTCCACTTGTGCACTTCGTCGGGGCCATCGACCAGGCGCTGGGAGCGGATGCGCGTGTACCAGCCGGCAAGCGGCGTGTCCTGCGAATAGCCCAGCGCGCCATGGAGCTGGATGGCCGTGTCCACCACCTTGTGCACCATGTTGGCCAGGAACACCTTGGCGATGCCGTTCTCCTGGCGGATGTCCATCTTCTTCTCGGCCTTGTAGGCGATGTGCAGCAGCATCAGCCGCGCGATATAGAGCTGGCTGGCGCATTCCGCGAGCATGAACTGCACGGCCTGCCGCTCGTCGAGCTTCTTGCCGAAGGTCGTGCGCTGGGTGACATGCGCGGTCGCCATGTCCAGCGCACGCTGCGCCATGGCGACGTTGTGCATGCCGTGGCGCAGCCGGCCATAGGCCAGCCGGTGCTGTCCCATGCTGAAGCCGTTGCCTTCGCCGCCCAGCAGGTTCTCGGCCGGTACTTCGAGATCCTTGATCTCGATCTCGGCATGGCCGCCGCCCATGATGTGGCTCAGCGGGCCTTCTATGGCCATCGTCGGGATGTTGCGCTTGATGCGGTAGCCGGGATTCGGTAGCTCGACCAGGAAGGTCGAGAACTGGCGGTGACGCGGCGCGTCGGGATCAGTGCGCGCCATCACCAGCGCGATGTCAGCCGCGGTGGCGGCCGAGGAGAACCACTTCTCGCCGTTCAGGAGGTACTTCTCGTTGCCCACCTTGTCGGCGCGCGTGCGCATGCCCGTGGCGTCGGCGCCGGCGGCCTTTTCGGTCATGGAGTAGCAGATGCGCTTCTCGCCGTTGAGCAGCGGCTTGAGGAACTTCTCCTTCTGGTGCGGCGTGCCGTGCTCCAGCAGCGTCAGCATCGTCGCGTCATCAGGTCCCTGCGTGTTCATCGAGAGCGCGCCGAGATGGCTTTGGCCCAGCTCCATCTGGACAAGCGCATTGGCCAGCGGGCCAAGCCCCATGCCGCCGTGCTCCTTGGGGATGAAGGGGCACCACAGGCCCTGTGCGCGCGCCTTCTTCCGCAGTTCGGCGAGGACCGTCTTGTAATCCTCACCCGCCAGCAGCCGCTTCTCGGCCGGAATGCACTCGTCCTGCACCCAGCGGCGCACGCGTTCGCGCACGGCCTTCGCCTCGGCCGGAATTTCGAATTCGATCATGCGATGCTCTCCTCAGGACGAGACAATGTTGCGCGGCACGTCGCGGAACGGCTTGTCGGTATCGACGCTCTGTTCCTTTGGCATGCCAAGCACGCGCTCGGCGATGATGTTGCGCTGGATCTCGTCGGTGCCGCCGGCGATCGACGTCGCCGGAACCGAAACGAGGATTTCGGCGATGACCCCGTCCATCGGCCCGTCCGCGCCGCTCAGCAGCGCATCGGCACCCGATATATACGTATGCACCCGCGCCGCGGCGCGCGCGACGTGGCTCGACACCAGCTTGCCCAGCGAGCCCTCGGGTCCCTGCGGTCTGCCCAGCTCCTGTGCCGCACGGGCACGACGCGCCGTCCATTCGGCCGTCTTCGACAGGATCAGCAGCTTCGCGATCTCCTGGCGTATCACCGGATCGTTGATGGCGCCGGTGGCCCTGGCGCGCGGCAGGACGAGATCGACCCGGCCGGCGCGCTGCGGGTACCACTTGTAAGGCTCCATCGTGGTGGCGACCTCGGCCCGCTCCTCGTCGTAGATGCGGCCCTTGCGCTCCGACGCCGTCGCCCAGCTCCTGAGGCTGTCGGCGCCGCGCCGCTCGTGCATCAGCGTCGTGGTCGCCACCTTCCAGCCGTCGCCGACTTCGGCCACCATGAATTCCGGTTCGACGATGGCGTCGGTGAAGAACACCTGGTTGAACGAGGCATGCCCGTTCATCTGCTTCAGCGGATGCACCTGCACGCCGGGCTGCTTCATGTAGAGAATGAAATAGGCAAGCCCCTTGTGCTTGGCCACGTCCCAGTTGGCGCGTGCCAGCAGCAGGCCCCAGTGCGCGCGATGGGCGCTCGTGGTCCACACCTTCTGGCCGTTGATCACCCACTTGTTGCCCTTGAGATCGGCGCGCGTGACGGCACCGGCCAGATCCGAACCGCTGCCCGGCTCGCTGAAGAGCTGGCACCACGTATCCTCGCCGGTGAGGATGCGGCGCAGGAACTTCTCTTTGTGCAGGTCGGTGCCGTGCGCAAGGATCGTGGCGGCAGCCAAGGTGCGGATGCCGGCCCGCGCCACGCCTACCGCGCCGATGCGGCGGAACTCATCCTCGACCACCAGCGCCAGCGCCTCGGGCAGATCGCGGCCGTACCAGCGCTTCGGCCAGTGAGGCACGCCCCAGCCGGAATCGGCCAGCTTGTTGCGCCACTCGATCAGGGCGAGTCCGGGATCCCAGTTCGCTTCCAGCCACGCCCGGACTTCGGCCCGCACGCTTTCTTCCGTCGGTTCGCTCATCGGCCTTGCTTTCCTACTGCTTCCAGTGCTGCATCATCAGTTCGCGGTGGTGGTTGGCGTCGCCGAACAGCACCTCGGAGCTCTTGGCCCGCTTGAACCACAGATGCGTGTCGTTGTCCCAGGTGAAGCCGATGCCGCCATGCATCTGGACGGCATGGATCGCGGTCTGCAGGTAAGCCTCGGCCGCCGAAGCCTTGGCCAGCGACGCGATCGCCGGCAATTCGTCATCGGCTTCGTCCAGCGCTGCGGCTGCGTAGTAGGCGGCTGATTTCGCCAGCTCGACGTCGACCAGCATGTCCGCCGCCTTGTGTTTGGTCGCCTGGAACGAGGCGATCGAGCGGCCGAACTGCATGCGCATCTTGACGTAGGCGAGCGCATCCTGCCGCAGCCTGTCGGCGCCGCCGACCATCTCGTTGGCCAGCAGCACGGTCGCCTGCTGCATGGTGCGCGTGAAGGGACCGGCCGCAGCGCCGGCCTCGCCCAGCAGCTCCGCCTCGACGCCACTGAACTCCAGCCGCGCCAGCTTGCGCGTTTCATCCATCGTGATCAGCCGCCGCCGCTGCAGGCCGGCAGCGCTGCCAGATACGGTGAAGAACGACAGGCCTTCCTCGCCGGTTGATCCGCGGCTGCGGGCGAGCACCACGATCAGGTCCGCGGTGTGACCATCCAGCACGAAGCTCTTCGCGCCATCCAGACGATACTTGCCGCCAGCAGGGGCGGCGGTCATGGCCACGCTGGCGGCGTCGTTCCGGCCGTTCTCCTCGGCAAATGCCAGGGTCGCGGTGACGTCGCCCGCCGCGATCGCCGGCAGCAATGCGCGCTTCTGTTCTTCCGTGCCGGCGTTGAGAATGGCGCTGGTGGCAAGCGCCGTCGAGAAGAGCGGCGCGCACAGCAGACTGCGCCCGGTCTCCTCAAGAACGATGGCGAGCTCCGAGAAGCCGAAACCCTGCCCGCCATAGGTCTCGGGGATGTGGATCGCGGTGAGCCCCAGCTCGCGGTTCAGCTTCTGCCAGGCCTCGCGCTCCCATCCGCCTTCCGTCGCCATCAGCCGGCGCACTTCCGTGGTGGGCGATCGCGCCTCCAGCAGCCGCCGCACGATGCTGCGGAACTCCTCCTGCTCGCTCGTAAAGCTGAACCGCATGATTTCCTCGCGCTTGACGTGTGCCTTATTTCGCCGGGAGCGCGCCACTCCAGTGGCGCGCTGCCCGGAGCGAAGCGCAGGGCAGCCGTTGGCCTCGCATCATCACCGGAAGACTTGGCGTCGCTGGCGCGCCGCCAATGCGCCACTGGAGTGGCGCGCTCCCGGCGCCTTCACAACGTCAGCCTTCCGCAGGTTCCAGCGCCTCGAGCACGACGGGCGGGGACATGGGGAGGCTGTCGAAGCGGTGGCCGAGCGCGTTGGTAACGGCGTTGGCGACGGCCGCCAGCGAGGGCACCAGCGGCACTTCGCCGACGCCGCGCACGCCCTGCGGGTGCTTGGGATTGGGCACCTCGATGATCACCGTGTCGAGCATAGGCAGGTCGGAGGCGACGGGCATGCGATAGTCGAGGAAGCTCGGGTTATCGACATGGCCTTTCTTGTCATAGATGTATTCCTCGTTGAGCGCCCAGCCCACGCCTTGCGCCATGCCGCCCTGCATCTGTCCCTCGACGTAGTCGGGATGGATCGCCCGGCCCACATCCTGGAAGCAGGTAAAGCGCTTCACTGAAACCTTGCCGGTGGCGCGGTCGACTTCGACGTCGCAGATCTGCGTGGCAAACCCGCCTTCCGCACCGGTGGTGTTGAGCGACACGCCGGCGCCTATCGGGCCGCCGGTCTCGCTGGCCTTCGCGGCGAGCTGGGCCAACGACAGCGGTTCGAACTTGCCGGCATTGTCGCCGGCCGGGCGTGCCTCGCCGTTGTCCCAGGTGACGGCGTCGGGATCGATCTTCCAGATCTTCGCCGCCCGCTCGCGCAGGATGTTGATCACCTGCTCGGTGGAGCGGGTAACGACCATGGCCGAGGCGTAGGTCACGCGGCTGCCGCCGGTGAGGTTGCTGAAGCCGATGGTGCTGGTATCGCCGATCAGGACCTGGACCTTGCTGTGGTCGACCCCCAGCAGCTCCGCCGTGATGTTGGCGGTCGAGGCGCGCGAGCCGCCGATGTCGGGATGCCCGGTGATCACCACCACCGTGCCGTCCTCGTTGATGTTGACCTGCGCGCTTGATTCGCCGCCGGCGTTGAACCAGTAGCCGCTGGCGACACCGCGACCCTGGTTGGGGCCCAGCGGCGCCTTGTAGTGGGGATGTTCCAGCGCCGCCTTCAGCGTCTGCTCGTAGCCGATCACCGGGAAGGTCGGGCCATACGCTGCTTTCGTGCCCTGTTTCGCGGCGTTCTTCAGGCGCAGCTCCAGCGGGTCCATCTTCAGTTGCGCCGCCAGCTCATCGAGCGTGCATTCGACAGCATAGGCGCCGATCGGCGCGCCCGGCGCCCGGTAGGCCGCGACCTTGGACCGGTTGGACACGACGTCGTAGCCCACGACGTGAACGTTGGCGATGTCATAGGGCGCAAAGCCGCAGCCCACCGCGCCACGGATCGGCGAGCCGGGCAGGGCGCCGGCCTGCAGGTAGAACGTGCCCTGCGCCGCGACGATCCTGCCGTCGCGCTTGGCGCCGATCTTGACGGTGCTCATCGAGCCCGAGGTCGGGCCGGTGGCGCGGAAGACCTCGTCGCGCGACATCACCATCTTGACCGGCCGGCCCGACTTGCGCGCCAAGACCAGCGCCAGCGGTTCGAGATAGACGATCGTCTTGCCGCCGAAGCCGCCCCCGATCTCGGCGGGAATGGCGCGGATGTCGCTCTGCGGCGTGCCCGTCAGGTAGGCACACATCGCGCGCACCATGAACTGGCCCTGGCTCGAGCTCCAGATCGTGGCCTTGCCGTCAGGCGCCACACTCACCAGGCAGGCGTGCGTCTCGATATAGCCCTGGTGGACGGGCCTGGTCTTGAAGCTGCGCTCCACCACCACGTCCGCCTCAGCGAAGCCGGCCTCGATATCGCCCAGCTTGTGCTCCAGCTTGCCGGCGATGTTGGAGGGCTTGCCGTCAAAGCGGATATGCTCGTGCAGGATCGGCGCATCGGGCTTGATTGCGTCCTCGATCTCGATCGCCCAGGGCAGGACTTCGTAGTCCACCTCGATCAGCTTCAGCGCCTCGGCGGCGATCTGCTGGGTGGTCGCGGCTACGGCCGCCACGGGATGCCCGGCGAACAGCGCCTTGTCGCGCGCCATGACGTTGCGGCACATCCAGCGCATGTCCTGGATGCCCAGCATGACCGACTTGTCGACCGGGAAATCGACAATGTCCTTGCTGGTGATGACCGCCTTCACGCCAGGCAGCGCCTCTGCCTTGGCCGTGTTGATTGACCGGATCCGGGCATGGGGGTGCGGGCTGCGCAGGACCTTGCCCCAGATCATGCCGGGCATGGTGGTGTCCGCCGCATAGGCGGCGCGGCCCGTGACCTTGTCGGCGCCGTCCGGGCGCAGCGTGCGTTTGCCAATCCACTTGTTGTCCGGATTGTAGATGTTCATCGACCTTCATCCTCTCCGGTGAGCGTTTCCGCATGCACTCTATCAGAGCCGGCGGCGGGCTGCCGATCAATGGCGCTTGCATGCCGTGCAGCGCTGCCCGGCGTTGACGCCATCACTGTTCCCCATGATCCTTACAAAACCGGAAAGGCGGAGGAGAGGAAAGAGGGCCCATGCTGACCATCGACGCGCAGGTACACGCCTACGAACGCGACCACCCCGGCAGGCCGTGGGCTGCCGTTCTGCATGGGCCGCCGGAAGTTACCGGCGCGCAGCTTGTGAAGGCGATGGACGATGTCGGTGTTGATGGCGCGATCCTCGTCTCCGTGTGGACGATGTACCGCTACGACGCCAGCTATGCGCTCCAGGTCTACGAGCAGTTTCCCGGCCGCTTCGGTCTGGTGAAACCGGTCGAGCCCAACGATCCGGCGGTGGCCGACACCATCGCCGAGTGGGCGGCAACGAAGGGCCGCGTCGCCATCCGCATCATGATGGTACCGGGCGTCTCCACCGATCCGGCCGATCCCGGCATCAACCGTGTGCTGGCCGAGGCGGCGCGGCATGGCCTGCCGGTGAACCTCATGTGCCGCGGCCGCCTGGAGCAGGTCGCGGTGCTGGCGGCGCTGCACCCGAGCACGCGGCTGGTGATCGACCATCTCGGCCTGGCGCAGCCCTTCGAGCCGCCGCCGCCGGCCGAGCCCTTCGCCGAGCTGCCGAAGCTGCTGGCGCTCGCGGCGCACGACAACGTCGTGGTCAAGATCACCGGCGCCTGCACGCTCTCGCACGAGCCGTTCCCGTACAAGGATCTGTGGGAGCCGCTGGGCCGCATCTTCGATGCTTTCGGCTTCGAACGCTGCATGTGGGGGACCGACTGGACGCGGGCCGTGGCCCTGCTGACCTACAAGCAGGGTGTCGAGGCGTTCCGTGTCACGGACCGCCTTTCCGACAGCGACCGGGCCACGCTGATGGGAGGCAGTCTCCAGAAAATCTACAACTGGATGCCGTCGAAAGCGTAATCAAAGGTCTTGTCAAATCGGGGTGCTGCCATGCTTGGACGGGCTAGCACCCCGTGGCCGCCAACTGTACTAAATGACCGTTCATATTGACGACGGAGGTGCCCATGCCGGACGCTTCGACCCTTTCCGGCGCCGCCGACAAGGCGTCGCTCGACGTCGCCATTGTCGGCGGCGGGCTGGCGGGCCTCTACGCGATCTACCGGCTGCGCGGCATGGGCCTGCGGGTGCGGGCCTTCGAGGCGGGCTCGGGCATTGGCGGCACCTGGTTCTGGAACCGCTATCCCGGCGCGCGCTGCGACGTCGAGAGCCTGGAGTATTCCTACAGCTTCTCGGAGGACCTGCAGCAGGCGTGGAAGTGGCCGGAGCGATACGGCACGCAGCCGGAGATCCTGCGCTACATCAACCATGTGGCCGACCGCTTCGACCTTCGCCGTCACGTGCAGCTCAACACCCGCGTGAAGTCGGCCCTGTTCGACGCCGACGCCAATGAATGGACGCTCCGGACAGACAAGGGCGACGTGGTGCGGGCGCGGTTCTGCGTCATGGCAGCGGGCAACCTCTCGACGCCGCGCGTGCCGGACTTCAAGGGCCTCCAGGATTTCCGGGGCAAGTGGTACCACTCGGGCCTGTGGCCGCATGAGGGAGTCGATTTCAGCGGCCTGCGCGTGGGCGTCATCGGCACCGGCTCGTCGGGCATCCAGATGATCCCGATCATCGCCCGCCAGGCGAAGCACCTGCACGTCTTCCAGCGCACGGCCAATTTCAGCCTGCCGGCGCGCAATGCGCCGATGGAGCCCGAGCGCGAGCGCCGCCACAAGGCGGAATACGCCGCCCGCCGCCGCGCCGCCCACGACACGCCGTTCGCGATTGCCGGCCATCCCAAGCCGACCCGCTCGGCGCTGGAGGTCGCGCCTGACGAACGCAAGGCGGCCTACGAAGCAAAGTGGCAGGAAGGCGGCAGCATCAGTTTCCTCTACGCGTATACCGACCTGCTGGTGAACAAGGACGCCAACGACACGGCATCGGAGTTCGTGCGCGAAAAGATCCGCAGCATCGTCAAGGATCCGCGCACCGCCGAGCTGCTGGCGCCGAAGGACCATCCCATCGGCACCAAGCGGCTCTGTCTCGATACCGAGTACTACGAGACCTATAACCGCGACAACGTCACGCTGGTCGATGTGCGCAGCGATCCGATCCGCGACATCACGCCCTCTGGCCTGCGTACCGAGGGCGGTGCTGCCTTCGAGCTTGATGCCATCGTCTTTGCCACCGGCTTCGATGCGATGACCGGCGCGCTGCGCGAGATCGATATCCGCACCAGCGCGGGCGCGTCGCTGGCCGACCACTGGGCCGGCGGTCCGCTGACGTATCTCGGCCTGATGGTGGCGGGCTTCCCCAACATGTTCATCGTTACCGGGCCGGGCAGTCCCGGCGTGAAGACGCAGATGATCGCCTCGATTGAGCAGCACACGGACTGGATCGCCAATTGCCTCGACCACATGCGCCGTCAGGGGTTGGACCGGGTCGAGGCCACGCCCGAGGCGGAAGCCGACTGGGTGCAGCACGTCAACGCCGTGGCCGACAGCACGCTCTATCCGCTGGCCAACTCCTGGTATCTGGGCGCCAACATTCCGGGCAAGCCCAGGGTGTTCATGCCCTATGTCGGCGGCTTCGACCGCTACAAGCGCCGCTGCGATGCCGTGGTGGCCGACGGCTACGAAGGCTTCCGGCTGACCCGCCAGGCCGCCCTGGTCGCCTGAAGGAAAGACGTTCATGACCGATGCCACAACCGACGCCCTGATCATCGGTGCGGGCATGTCGGGCCTGTACCAGCTCTATCGCCTGCGCGAGCTGGGCGTGCGGGCGCTGGTGCTGGAAGCCGGCACAGGGGTGGGCGGCACGTGGTACTGGAACCGCTATCCCGGCGCGCGCTTCGATTCCGAGAGCTACACCTACGGCTACTCCTTCTCTCCGGAACTGCTGGAGGAGTGGAACTGGAGCGAGCATTTCGCGGGCCAGCCGGAAACGTTGCGCTATATCAATCACGTCGCCGACAAGTTCGACCTGCGCCGCGACATCCGCTTCCGCAGCCGCGTCACGGCGGCTCACTATGACGCGGCAGCGCGCTGCTGGAACGTCACCCTGCAGGACGGCAGCCGCTACCGCGCGCGCTTCCTGATCACCGCCATCGGCCCGTTGTCGGCGCCCACCATGCCGCGCATCGCGGGCGTGGAGACGTTCCGCGGCGAGGCCTGGCACACGGGCCAGTGGCCGCACGAGCCGGTGGATTTCGCGGGCAAGCGCGTGGCGGTGATCGGCACCGGCGCCTCCGGTGTGCAGACGATCCAGGAGGTGGCGAAGACCGCCGGCCATCTCACCGTCTTCCAGCGCCGCCCGAACTGGTGCGCGCCGCTGCACAACAGCCCGATCGATGCCGCGGAGATGGCGAAGATCAGGGCCAGCTATCCCGAGATCTTCCGGCGCTGCGACGAGACGTTCGCCTGCTTTCTGCATACCCCCGATCCGCGCGGCACGTTCGAGGTGGATGCAGCGGAGCGCGAGGCATTCTTCGAGAAGCTCTACGCCTCGCCGGGCTTCGGCATCTGGCAGGGCAATTTCCGCGACATCCTCACGGACCGGACTGCCAACGAGGCGATCAGCGCCTTCGTGGCAAAAAAGATCCGCCAGCGGGTGAAGGATCCTGCGGTGGCCGACAAGCTGATCCCGAAGGACCACGGCTTCGGTACCCGCCGCGTGCCACTGGAGACGCGCTACTACGAGGTCTACAACCAGCCCAACGTCGCGCTGGTGGACATCACGGAAACGCCGATCGAGCGCATCACGGCGGAAGGCATCCGGACCAGCGCCGCCGACTATCCCTTCGATATCATCATCTACGCCACGGGCTTCGATGCGATCACCGGCAGCTTCGACCGGATCGACATCAGGGGGCTGGACGGCCAGCGGCTGAAGGACCGGTGGAAGGGTGGACCACAGACCTTTCTCGGCGTGCAGGTCGAGGGCTTCCCCAACATGCTGATGCTGATGGGTCCCCACACGGCGCTGGGGAACATTCCCCGCAGCATCGAGTATAACGTGGAGTGGGTCACGGGCCTGATCCGGCACATGCGCGAACGCGATCTCACGGTGGTGGATGCGCGCCCCGAAGCCGTGGCGGCGTGGACCGATCATGTCAAGGCTGTGGGCGCGGGGTTGCTGTCGAACGAGGTGAATTCATGGTTCACCGGCATCAACAGCAATGTCGAAGGCAAGCAAACCCGGATCGTGGCCCGCTATAGCGGCAGCGCCCCTGCCTACCGGGCGCGGTGCGACGAAGTGGCGGCCGGCGGCTATCGGGAACTGGCGTTCGCGTAGGACCGGCAAGACAGGGATGGAGCAGGGCATGAAAAGCACCAGCGGTCCGGACTACGAGGTCATCGTCATCGGCGCCGGCGTCGGCGGCATCTACCAGATCAAGCGCCTCAGCGAGCTGGGCGTGCGCGCCACCGTGCTCGAGTCGGCGCCCGATCTCGGCGGGACCTGGTACTGGAACCGCTATCCCGGCGCCCGCTTCGATTCCGAGAGCTACACCTACGGCTACTCCTTTTCGAAGGAGCTGCTGAGTGAGTGGCACTGGAAGGAGCGGTTCTCCGGCCAGCCCGAGAACCTGCGCTACCTGAACTACGTCGCCGACAAGTTCGACCTGCGCAAGCACATGCAGTTCAACTGCCGGGTCGATGAGGCGCATTATGACGAGCTGGAGAATTTCTGGCGTCTCAGGATCAGTGACGGGCGCGAGCTCACCTGCCGCTTCGTGATCATGACCCTGGGCCTTCTGTCATCGCCGACCCTGCCGCGGCTCGAAGGCATGTCCTCCTTCCGCGGACGCTCGTTCCACACCTATTACTGGCCGCATGAGCCGGTGGAGCTTGCCGGGAAGAAGGTTGCGGTCATCGGTACCGGCGCCACCGCCATTCAGGTGATCGCCGAAATTGCCGACAAGGTGGGCGAGCTTACCGTCTTTCAGCGGCGGCCCAACTGGGCGGCGCCGCTGAACAACAGTGCGATCTCCGACGCGGAGATGGCCGAGATTCGCGCCCGCTACGACGACATTTTTGCGACCTGCGCGCGCACGCCCGGCGGCTTCGAGCATGAACCTGACCGGCGCGGCTTCTGGGAGGTTCCGCGCGAGGAGCGGGTGGCGCTGTGGGACAAGCTCTACGATGAGCCCGGCTTCGGCATCTGGCTGCGCAATTTCCGCGAGATCTTCACCGATGAAAAAGCCAACGCCGAGTTCTCCGAGTACATCGCGAACCGCATCCGGCAGCGGGTGAAGGATCCTGTGACGGCGGAGAAGCTGATCCCGCGCGATCACGGCTTCGGCGTGCAGCGCGTGCCGCTGGAAACCCGCTATTACGAGGCCTTCAACCGCGACAACGTCCGCCTGGTCGATATCAGCGAGACACCGCTGGTGCGGGTGACCGAGACCGGTCTGCAGACGACGGCGGGCCACCACGAGTTCGACATCATCGTCTATGCCACCGGCTTCGACGCCATCACCGGTGCGTTCGATCACATCGACATTCGCGGGGTGGGTGGCGAGAGCCTGCGCGAGAAATGGAAGGACGGTCCCTCCACGTTCCTCGGGATGATGGTGCACGGCTTCCCGAACCTGCTGATGCCCGCCGGACCGCAGAGCGGGTCAGCCTCGACGAACTATCCGCGCGGCATCGAGACCGGCGTCAACTGGTGCACGGCGTTCCTGGAATACATGTGGGATCGCGGCTTCACGCGCGCGGAGGCCACGGCCGAGGCCGAGGAGCGCTGGACCGCGCACGTGGTGCAGATGTACTCGATGATGCTGATGCGCAAGGCGAAGTCGTGGTTCACCGGCTACAACTCGAACGTGCCCGGCCACGAGCATGGCCGCGTGCGCTACTTCGTCTATAACGGCGGCGCGCCCAAGTACGTCTCCCGCATCAACGACGTCGCCGCCAAAGGCTATGAAGGCATCAGCCTCAGCACGGGCCAGACGCCGCCAGTCGGCTCGGCCCCACGAATGCATAGCCTCGCAGGCTAACAAGCGCTGGGAGCGCGCCGGCGCATCAAGAAACCTTCGTGGTGAGCCTGTCGAACCATGAAGGCTCAGCCCGGCCGCGAGGCGGTCGCTTCATGGTTCGACAAGCTCACCATGAAGCGAGTCTCCTCAATCCTTGTGCGGGTTGATGAGGAATTTTTCGCCGGTGGCGCGCTTGCTGTAGGCCCTGACGTTGTCGAGCTGCAGCGCCTCGGGCAGTGACACGACCTTGCTGTAGTGGCTGGCGAAGGTCGTCTTCAGTCCCGCGACCACGCGCTGGCGCAGCCGCTGCTGCTCGGCCCGTCCGATCTTCTGCAGGAAAGGCGTCAGCAGCCAGCCGCCCACGCCCCAGGCCATGCCGTAGCTGCGCACCAGCTCGGTCGGACCCGTGTCGAGACTGCCGTAGAGATAGACCTGCTTGTGCACGCTCGATCCGTAGCGGCTGTAGGTCGCGGCATTGCGGTTCAGCGCCCGTTCCATGCAGGCGAGGATGTTGCTGGCCAGCCGGCCGCCGCCGATGGCATCGAAAGCGATGGTGGCGCCGGTGTCGGCGAGGGCCTGCGTGAGATCGTCGAGAAAGCCCGGCGCCGTCGAATTGCAGACGTACTTCGCGCCGAGGCCGTGCAGCGTCTTCGCCTGCTGCTCGTTGCGCACGATGTTGACCAGGCCGATGCCGTCCTCAAGACAGATTCGGTTCAGCATCTGGCCCAGATTCGAGGCGGCTGCGGTATGCACCAGCGCCTTGTGGCCCTCGCGGCGCATGGTTTCCGTCATGCCCAGCGCCGTCAGCGGATTGACGAACCACGAAGCGCCTTCTGCCGGCGTTGTGCCGGCGGGCAGCTCCTGGCAGTCGGTGGCCTTGATCAGGCGATACTGCGCATACATCGCGCCGCCGATCATCGACACCGTCTTGCCCTTGAGCGCCTGTGCCGCCTCCGAGCTGCCGGCCGCGATCACCACGCCAGCGCCTTCGTTGCCAACCGGCATGGGCTGGTCGAGCCGCGCCGCCATCGAGGGCAGCGCGCCGGCCGGCACCGTGGCCGTCACGACGGCGCTCTCGCCGCTGCCGCTGGATTTCAGCGTCGCGATGTCCGCGGGCCCCAGCAGCAGGCCAAGGTCGGACGGATTGATCGGCGTCGCCTCGACCCGGACCAGAACCTGGTCGGCGCCCGGCTCCGGCAGCGGCACCTTCACCAGCGACAGTTCAAGCTCGCCGCTCTTGCGGATCAGGGAGCGCAGCTCCAGTCCACTTGTCTTGCCGCCGTCGTCCATGGCCGATCTCCGCTCGCCGGCATGTGCCGGATGTTGGTATCGGCCCCATGTTTGCCGCGATCCGCCGGGGCTTACAAGAAGTCTCGAAAGAGCCTTCATGGTGAGCTTGTCGAACCATCAAGGCGTGGCAGAACGGTGGTGCGGGCCGCTTCATGGTTCGACAACCTCACCATGAAGCGGTTCTCCGCCAAATGTCCGCCGAGCGTAGCCAGCCGGCCAATCAGGGATGCGAAAGTGCCGGCGCTTACAAGCCGGCTCGCTACACCCGCATCACGGTTACTCGGCTGCCGGAGACGCCGTGGCGCTTCACGACGAGGATCATCGCGGGGACAGCGCCGCCCTTGGGGATGATCCGCTCGACGGTGTACATGGAGTCGAGCAGCTTGGGGTTGGCGCCGGAGGCGCCGGTTGCCTCGCAGACCCGCATGTTGCCGCCAACCATGGATTGCGCAACGTAAGATTCGACGACGGCAATGTGCCCCGGGCTGCGCTTCACCGAGTTGCCGTCCATCCACACCAGCAGGTCGCCTTGGCGCACCTGGCTCGGATCGTTAACGGCCGTCGCCGCGTTGAAATAGGACGCGGCGCCGGTATTGCGCAACGTGGTGGCGGAGTAGGCCTTCTTGCCGCAGGCGACCAGATAGTTGGTGACGAAGCCCGAGCAGTCGATGCCGAGATGCTCGTCGGCGTAGGTCTGGATGCTGGCCTGTGTCGGATTGCGGATCTTGCCCGAACGCACTGCCCATTCCAGCGCCAGCTCGTAATCCTGCGGGGCGCCCTTGCCCATCGCTGCCGTCTTGATGCGTTCCTTGTTGGCCTGGAACCAGGTGTCGCTCCTGGACCCGCGCGTGACGGCGTTGAAGTCGCGCCTTTCCTCGGTGCCGTCGTCCCAGTCCATCATGAAGTACTTCCTGAGCTGGACGACATGCGTCCCGACGCGGCAGACCTGTGCCACGGGGTCGTCTATGACGGCGTTAACCTTGAGGTTGCGGTACTGCGTCATGAACGCCACCGGCGTCGGCATGGCTCATTCCCCCTTGCGGTTCGTCTATCTCAGCGGCGGCAGCGGCGAGGCGCAGGGTTTCGACGGCGCGGAGTCCGCTGCCCGGTACACCTCGGCCTGCGGTCGCGTGCCTTCGGCAATCCTCTCCGTGACGCAGGCTTGTCCCGGCATGATCTTCGCGATGGCAAGAAAGGTTCGGGTCACCTTTTCCGGGTTATCGGCGTCCTCCCGCGCCTGCACGCCAACGATCAGCGCGACCGGCACCTGCTTCCCGGCCCTCGTGATAACGCGCCACTCGGCCTTTTCTTCCAGGCTCGACATGTGGCGCGTGACGAATTCCTCGTAGCGCAGCGGCAGCACGCGTTGCGCCGGGTCCACAACGTCGATGGACCGGCGGCCCGCCTCGGCACGGCGTATGATCAGCGCATAGTTGGCAACGCCCGGGCACAGCCAGTAGGGCGTCTCGTTGGGATCGTTCTTGTCGACCTTCCGCGCGCAATCCTGCGCGCGCAGACTGGTGTGGACCGACCGGATCGCGGCGTCCTGGCCGATCGCCGCGGACAGGGGGACGGATGCCAGCACCGCCATGCCGGCAATGAACACCCCAACCTTCGCTATCATCCTTGGAACTCACCAGCTTATGAGTGAGTGTATGTTCATATTAGATCAGTATCGCCAAGAACGTCAAGGCCTTTGCTTGTCGCCCAATCGTCGCCCGCCGGCCGACGCGACTAAAAGGATGGCCGAGTTCACGTCGATAGTAGGCTCACAGCTAAGGCTGTCCGATGGCTGGCGAGACGGTTGTAATTCAAGCTCCAATCGGCGATTTTTTAGATGGGGTCGGTATGCCGCACTTGAGCCGGGCGGTGTATTCGAACTGCCGTTGCCGCTGGCATCAGGCGATCTTGAGTGAGGGTAGTGCGTGAAGGCAAGATCAGGCATTAGGGATAATCGGAGCAGGGGAGCGGTCCACGAGTTCATCGGCGAACGCGCGGTCCCAGGCAGCCGACTGTCGGTTGTCTCGGCCTATTTCACGACCTTTGCTTACGGGCACCTCCGCACGACGTTGGACAGCGTCGGGCAGATGCGTTTCCTTTTCGGTGAGCCGAGATTCCTGTCCGCTCTGGCGATCGCGACCTACCTCGCCGGTCGCCTCGCATGTGTTCCGGAAGGCGACGGGGCCCTGAAGCTGCTGGTGCTCGATGATCTATTGCTCAGCCTCGACCATTCACACCGACGCCCGGTGTTGGACGTGATCACGGAGTTGTTCAAGGGCTGGCAGATCGTCTTGCTCACACATGACCGCTTCTGGTTCGAACTCGCGCGCGAGCAACTGTCCGGCGAACCTTGGAAGGCGATAGAAATATACGAGAAGCTCGACGCCGATGGCCTGCTGCGGCCGGTGATCTGGGAAAGCCAGGAGGATCTGGTCGCGGAGACGCTGAAACAGGCGGGCAGGTTCCTCGATGACAATCATCCCGCCGCCGCGGCGAATTATGCCCGCACGGCTTGTGAGCTAACGCTCCGTCGTTACTGCCGCAGGCACAACGTTCAGTTTGGTTACACTGATGATCCTCAGAAGATCAAACTGGAGGCGTTGCTACAGAAGGGCGAAGCCCATGCAAATGGCAGCGCCGGTCGCAAGGCGGCCTTCGAAGCGTTGAAGAAGTATAAGAAGCTTATTCTCAATCCACTGTCGCACAATCCCACACAGCCAATCGTCAAGGCTGATGTGGCGGCGGCGATCCAGGCAGTGAAGAATCTGGTGACTGCATGCGGGAAGCCAACGGCGCAATCTCCTGATTAAAAATCGAGAATCTTGACCTGAAACTCGACTCCGGGCGCGCCGGCCTGGTCGATATAGGGGGTGATCTCGATCGGCAGCTTGATCGAGGTCTTGGGGATCTTGAGCTCGAATGACAGCGACGCTTTGAACTTCGCCTGCCATTCGGAGAACAGGCGCGTAAATTTGCCCCTGTCGAATCCGCGCTTGAACTCCAGGCCCGCCTCGCCCTTGATCGAAACCTCGACCTTGTTGATGAAGCCCCATTTGAACTTCTCCGCAAGGTTCAGCGCCTTGAGTTTGATCTTCAGCGCCGTTAGTTCCCCGGCCACCTCCTCGATGCCGACGGCACTGATGGTGAGCGACACCTTGGCGTCGGGCAGGAACTGGATCTTCCTGATGTTGGTCTTGGAATCCCAGATCGCGACCTCAACCTCGCACCAGACCAGGTTGTCGAGCTTCTCCTTGTTCTTTTCGTCCTGCTCGTGGGCCTTGTGGTCGTAGACCATGCTCAGGGACGCCTCGGCGTCCGGCGCGAGGGGAGTCTGGATTTTGGGTTGCTGATCCCACATGTAGGGTCCCGCCGGGCGCGGCGCCCATGGCAGGGCGTAGAGCACCACCTGCCCGGGCCGCTCGATCGGCACACACTTGTAAGGCACGTAGGCGATGACGCCCTTGTCGTTCTCGCCGAGCAACTCGAGCGCCCTGGTGCGCGCACGGTATAGAATCTCCTTCACGACGAAGCGCTCCTTCTCCATTTGAGTCGTCGTGAAGGTGAGGATTTTCGTGCTCAGCAGGCCGACAATGGCAAGGTGCGCCTTCGGTTCCTGGATGCGCATCTCGCGCAGACGGCGCACGATGCGCACGATCTTCAGGTTTTCCGATCCGTAGGACTCTCCCGGTGTGAGGAATTCCGTGTCCTGGGCCGCCATCGTTGCCTCCCCCGATGGCGCGACGCCGCTCGCCGCGCCGCGCGTTTTGTCACTGGCCGCGACTACGCCTGCGTGTGGAACCCAAGCCGGGATAAGCTACAGATTGTGAGTGAGTGCCTGTTCATAGTAGGAGAGGCAACAGCAGAGGTCAAGCCAAAAGCCCGCGCCTGCCGCTGCGGGCCTTCCCTTTGTGGCACGGCTGAAGCGTGCCGCCTTGCCGCAGTTTGATCTGCGTCAAACAGGCCGGACCAATAACCTTCTAGAGTGCTCGGGTTCTGTAGCAGGCGGAGCTTCGAATGAGGATGCTCGATCGCACCGTGCTGGACAGGATAGCGGCGGCGTACGGTCGCTCGCCAGGAAAAGGGCAGGCGGGCGCGCTTCATCGCGCGCGTGTTCGCGGCAGGAGGTGGCAGGGACAAGCTTCGGTGGGGGAAAAACTTCGGGATCATGGAGAGGTCGCAATACCATGCCCAGACAGTTTCAGGTGGAGTCGGGATTCATCGTGCGCGTCGGCCATGTGTGGCATGACAGCAACGCCATGCTCTTCGTCGAGGAAGACGAACGGGCCGAGATTTACATCACAAACAAGGGCGAGCCGGGCTGTTGCCTGGGAAGCTATGGACACGCCGAACTCGAGCAGTCGGCAGCGCCGTTCGGCCTGCGCGCCGTTGCCGGCGGCAAGGACGCAGCATTGCCGGCGGCGGCCGTCGCCGTTCAGGTCCATTGCTGGATGCCGTCGTGGAATGCCGCCTGGACCAGGCTGCCCGTTGACCGCCTTGATGGGCTGCCGTCCGTACAGCCCGACATCATCCCACTACGCCGCCGCAGTTTCGCAAAAGCGCACGTGAGGCCCTCCGGGCTCATGTCCAGCGTGTTCTGAACACCGCGAACAGGAACAGATGATCATCCGCGTGGCGCACGGCCGTCTCGCAATACATCCGCATCCTGGCAGCGCCACCTCGCCTCTGGTGCAGTAACGGGGACAGCTCGCAGCGCATTTTCCTTCTCCCCGCGAAGGCGGGGAGAAGGTGGCGCGCAGCGCCGGATGAGCGACTTCACGGCACCGCGGCAACTACGATGCCACCATGGCAGTCGCGTTGTGCCGACAAGCCAGTGTCTTGTTTGTTGAAAGACAAAGCCCCTCATCCGCCCTTCGGGCACCTTCTCCCCGCCTTCGCGGGGAGAAGGGAAGATGGCAGCAGCGTGGCACTCATGCACACCAACGTCATGGACCTCACTGAGCCGCAACCGCGGGCCTCTGTCTTCGCGCTGCTGGCTTATGGCTTTCGGCCGTTCTTCCTGCTGGCGGCGCTCTACGCGGCCCTGGCCATTCCCGTGTACCTGTTCTGGCTGGAGGGATTTGGCGACGCGCCGCAGCGCATGCCGGTGGCCGTATGGCACGCGCATGAGATGCTGTTTGGCTTCGCCGCTGCGGCGCTGGGCGGGTTCCTGCTGACGGGGGTGCCCAACTGGACGGGGGCCCCTGCCGTTGCCGGCGCGCGGCTGGGCGTCCTGGTGGCGCTGTGGCTGCTGGGACGGGCGGCCATGAGGTTGATGGACCCGCTGCCCTGGCAGATCGTGGCGGCCGCTGACCTCCTGTTCTTGCCGGCGCTCGCCGGCGCGGTGGCGCCGGCGGTGATCAGGGCGAACAACCGGCGCAACTACGTGTTCTTCGTGCTGATCGCCTTGCTGACCGTGGCCAATGCGCTGGTGCATCTTGAAGCGGGCGGCGTTCTCGATGAGGGCCGCCGCGGCCTGTTCCTGGCGCTCGACATCCTGCTCCTGATGATCACGGTGGTCAGCGGCCGTATCGTGCCGGCGTTCACCGGGACCTTCCTGCATGTGAGCCGGCCGGGATCATCCGGCATTGCGCCATGGCCGGCGCTGGAACGCCTCTGCATCGCGTCGATGGCCGTGGTGGCGGTGGCCGATCTGGCATTCGGCGACGGACATCTTGTCGTCGGCTATGCCTGTCTGTGCGCCGCTGTCGTGCTGGCGGTGCGGCTGGCGCGCTGGCGAACCGCCAGCACGATCCGCACGCCGATCCTGTTCATCCTGCATGCGGGCGTCGCGTGGCTGGTGCTGGGCCTGGCGGCGCGCGGGCTTGCGCTGACGGCCGGCGTGCTGCCGCCCATTGCCGCGTTGCACATCCTCACCATGGGGGCCATCGGCACCATGATCATGGGCGTGATGTCGCGCGCGGCGCTGGGCCATACCGGCCGCATCATGAAAGCGCCGCCCGCCATGGTGGTGGCCTATGTGCTGCTGGCCCTGGCGGTGGTGGCCCGTCTGGCCGGCGTGCTTCTCGCCGAGGAACTGGCGCCACATCTGCTGACCTGCGCCGGGATCCTGTGGACGGCCGCGTTTGGCCTGTTCGCCGCCGTGATCGCACCCATGGTCCTGCTGCCGCGCGCCGATAGCCGGCCGGGGTGACGTTGATCTGGCGCAAGGCGCGGCACCGCCCATGCGTGGCAGCCTGCGGCAAACGGGAAGGAAGGGCACAATGGACGCCATGATCCTCCTGCTGCCGGTGGTGGTCCTGGCGGGCGGTGCGGTGCTGGCTACGTTGCTGCGCGCATTGCGTGCCGGGCTCGATGACCCCGACCGCGGCGGCTTGCGCTTGCTGGTTGGAACCCCGCCGTCGATGTGGCGCGGCAGGCGGGCGAGGAGAGGCAGGTGAATCCGGTGAGTCCCTATGCCATGGTCGCCGGACATGTCGAGGCCGCGCTTGTCGAGGCGGCCGCGCTGTCGATCCCGGAGGACGTCGTGGCCCGCAACCTGGTGTCGGAGGCGGTCCGGATCTTCAAGGGATCAGGAAGGCCGCTGTCCGACATCGCCGCCGAACTGATCGCCACCGCCGAGAACCTCGACGAGGACGAGCCGATCGGCTTCATGCGGCCGTGATGGCGCCTCAGTGCACCATCAGAACGGGAACGCCCGCGTTCCTCAGCATGAAGCTGGTGGCGCCACCGAACACCATGTGCCGCAGCCGGCTGTGGCTGTAGGCACCCATGATCACCAGGCCGGCCTTTTCCCGTTCCGCCATGGCGAGCAGCGCCGGACCGGTTTCCTGTGAGGCATCGCTCGCGATCGTGGCCGGTGCATAGCCGCGCCACGTCAGGTGTGCCACAAGACGCTCGGCCGAATGACGCAGGGCATCGTCCCCGCCGCCGACGAACACGACCAGCCGGCGGGCACGGCTGATCAATGACCACGCGGAGGATACGGCGTGCGCCGACTCGCGGCTGTCGTTCCAGGCTATGAGCACCGTGTCGAACAGGCTGGTTGCACTATCGCCGGGAACCAGCAGGACGGGCCGGCCGGACTCCCACAACGCGCCGTGCAAGGCCTGATCGTCATTGAACACATGCTGCCGGCCGGAGCGCGCGATGACCGTAATGTCCGCGGTGCGTGCCCGCCGGGCGATTTCCTCTGCCACGGGTCCCCTGACCTCGTGCCATTCTGCCGTGGTGCTGCCCGTGGCGGGCGGCGATGTTGCGCACTCGATGTCTGACGATTCACGCCACTTGTGGAACGTGTCGCGCGCCGCGGCCGTGGCGATGCGGTCGCTCTCCTCGATCGCCTCGAGCATGCCGGGCGTGACGTATCCGGGATCGAGCAGGCCGCTCGATGGCGGTGGCGGAAAGGGATGGCGCACATGGATGCCGATGATGTGCGTGCGCATCATGCCGGCAATCGCGCGGGTGACATCCAGCGCGTGCGGTTCAGCGGGATCCCCCATCACGGGAACCAGGACCACTCGATAGGCCATGGCTGCGTGCTCCTGTCGCCATTCAAACCATCACAGCAATTCCTTGCCCCGTCCCCCAACAGCCGCCTTGATCTGCATTAACCGCGCAGAAGGTTCCCTTCCCGGCTTGTCTTTCCATAAGAAATATGCTAGTCTGATATGCACGTGGATCCGCGAGCTCCCGTTGTCTCGTCCCAGGGGGCCGCCATCCGAACGCAGCGAGGGATCTCCCCGTTTGAAGCGCGGTACGTCATTCGCGGGAGGTCCTCGCTGCGCTCGGGATGACGGGACCGATGAACATTTGACGATTGGCTGTCGTCCTGAGCGAAGCGAAGGACCTTGCGATGGTTCGGTGATTCACCGGTCCTATTGTGACGGGTCGCACGATCGCAAGGTCCTTCGCTTCGCTCAGGACGACGGTATTCGGCAGTCGAAGGCAACAAAAGCATGCGATGTCTATCTGTCTCGACCTGTCTCCGGCTGTCTCAACGAAGCCGGTCTCTCGTTGTCTACCTGTCTACACCTGTCTACCTGTCCACACCTGTACTACCTGTCTCCACCTGTCTCCGTGTCTCCGCCCGTCTCTACGTGTCTCCGGCTGTCTCCGCGTGCGTGTCCGCGTGTCCACGCGTCTATCTGTCTCAAGGTGTCTCCCGGCGGCTGTCTCAATGGAACAGCCGCAGGGCCTCCCAGACGACGGGCAGGAGGCTGAACAGCACGCCGCCAGCCGGCACCCATGCCGGGACGCTGAAGACGCCCGGTCCGACCGGTTCCCGCCGCAGCTTGATCTTCAACAGGGCAGCATTGACCACGACAAAGACCAGCAGCAGCACCGTCGAGGAGGCGCGCGCCAGGGGCTCAATCGGCGCGAGCAAGGCCAGCAGCAGCACGGTGGCCGAGGCGGCCAGCGTAGCGACGAGCGGGGTGCGCGTGCGCGGCCACACCCAGGCAAGACCCGGCGGCAGGAAGCCGTCCGCGGCCATGCCGAACAGCAGGCGCGACACCATGACGATCAGCGCCAGAACGCCGTTGATGGTCGCCGTGACCGCCAGCCCGTTAAGAAATGCGCCTTCCTTGCCCGTCGCAAGGCGATAGACCAGCGCCAGCGGTGCATCGGCCTGTGCCAGCGCGGCCGGACTGGCCACGGACAGTGCGGCGGCGGATACCAGGGCGTAGAGCGAGGCCACAATCACCAGCGTTGCCACCAGGGCAAGGGGGATGGTCCGGGTCGGACGGCGGACTTCCTCCGCCATGTTGACCGCGCTCTCGAAGCCGATGAAGGCGAAGATGGCCAGCAGCAATGCGGCAAACACGCCCGCGATGCCTTCGGAGGACGCCGTCGCAACGATGGCCGGCTCGGGGGTTACGCCGCTCGTCAGAGCCACGGAGGCGATCCAGATCAGGGTGCCCGCTTCCAGGATCGTCACAAGCCCGGTGGCAATCATGGATTGCGTCACGCCCCAGACGGCGATGGCGGTCATCACCGCTATGATGGCGAGTTCTATTGTCCAGTCAGGGGCGGCGATGAGCTGCTGAACGTAGGCCCGGCAGCCGTTGACGATGGCCGCCGCCGAGATCGTGCCCGCGATGGCCACGGACAGCCCCACCACGCGGGCCAGGGTCCGCTGGCCGAAGGCGGCGTGAACATAGGCGGCCTCGCCGGCGGCATGCGGCAGGCGCGAGGAAAGCTCGGCGAAGCTGAAGGCCGTGAACGCCACGATCACGCCTGCCGTCAGGAACGTCAGCGGCGCAAGAGCCCCCGACAGCCCCGCAATGCGTCCGACGAGCACGAAAATCCCGGCACCGAGGGACACACCGACGGCGTAGAGGACCAGCGCCGGCAGATTCACGACACGGCGCAGGCTGGCGCGCGGCACCCCGTCAGGCGATGCCGTGTGAGCGGCAGGGTGCCGGGGGGCGGTGCGCGGGAGCAAGTTGATGGGCTGCAACAAGTCTATCCGTTCACATACGAACGTTACTTCCTGACGGGTGTCTTTGATCCGGATCAAGCGCGCGCTGGTGCCACATGGCGCAGCCATGGAACGCGGCCGCGGAAGTGCCTAATCTGGGTCCAGGCAGGCGGTGCGGGCTGGAGACGGGGCGGTGGCAGCGGCAAAGGTTTACGTGGTCGATGACGAGCAGGCGGTTCGCGAGTCACTTCAGGCCCTGCTTGACGTGTCCGGATTTGACGTCAGGTGCTTCGCCTCACCTTCCGAGTTCCTGAACTGGGCGGAGGCCGACAGGGCGGGATGCCTGCTGGCCGACGTCCAGATGCCCGAAATGAGCGGTCTTGATCTGCAAAAACGGGTGGCGGCCACCTGTCCCGGCATTGCCGTGGTCATGATGACCGGCCATGGCGATGTGCCCATGGCGGTCGAGGCCATGAAGGCTGGCGCCGTGGACTTCATCGAGAAGCCCTTTGACCGCGAGACGCTGCTGGCGGCGGTGCGCCGAGCCCTGGAACAGTCCGAGCTGCAGCGTCGCCGGGCGGCGGAGCGCGATAGCGAGGCGGCGAAGATTGCCTCGCTGAGCCTGCGCGAGCGGCAGGTCCTGGCAGGCCTGGTCGCAGGCCGGCCGAACAAGGCGATCGCGCATCAGTTGCAGATCAGTCCACGGACGGTCGAGATCTATCGTGCACGCCTGATGGACAAGATGCAGGCTCACAGCCTACCGGAGCTGGTGCGCATGGCCGTGCTGGCCGGCGTCAGGCCGGATTGAGGGCCATGTCGGAAGGGAAGAAACCTGCTGCATCACCGACGCCGCCGGACGATGCCAGCGCGCGGCTGCAGTCCATCCTGGATACGGTGCCGGATGCCATCATCGTCATCGATGAGCATGGGATCATCGAGTCGTTCAGCGCCGCCGCCGAGCGCATGTTCGGCTACACCGCCGGCGAAGTGATCGGCCGGAACGTCAAGATGCTCATGCCCTCGCCCTATCGCGAGGAGCACGACGGCTATCTGGGGCGCTACCTTCGGACGGGCGAGAAGCGGATCATCGGCATCGGCCGTGTCGTTGCCGGCTTGCGCAAGGACGGCACGACCTTCCCGCTGGAACTGGCAGTGGGCGAGGCGAAATACCAGGGCGGTCGTCTTTTCACGGGCTTCATCCGCGACCTCACCGAACGCAAGGCCGCCGAACGGCGTCTGGAGGAGCTTCAGACCGAGCTGGCGCATGTCTCGCGGCTGGGCGAGATGGGGCAGATGGGCTCGACCCTGGCGCACGAGCTCAATCAGCCGCTGACGGCGGCCCTGGCCTATCTCGGAACCGCCCAGCATCTGCTGGAGGCTAACGCCGGCAAGGAAAGAATTGCCGCGATGATTGATCGGGCGGCCAGCCAGGCCAAGCGGGCGGGCACCATCATCCACCAGTTGCGGGAGTTCCTGGGCAAGGGCCGCACGACACGTCGCCTCGAATCGATCAACAAGATCGTGGAGGAGGCGAGCGCGCTTGCCCTGATCGGTGCCAAGCAGCTCGGCGTTCGCACCCGGCTGGAGCTCGATCCGGCCGTGCCGGCGATGACGATTGACCGCGTGCAGATCCAGCAGATCCTGGTCAACCTGATCCGCAACGCCATCGAAGCCATGGCCGAAAGCCCGCTGCGGGAGCTCGTCGTGCGTACGATCGCCAGCAGCGATGCCGTCGAGATCAGCGTGTCGGATACCGGTCCCGGCATAGCGCCTGATGTTGCAGCCCGGCTGTTCCACCCCTTCGTCAGCACGAAGCCCACCGGAATGGGTATCGGCCTCTCCATCTGCCGGTCGATCGCGCGTTCGCATGGCGGTGACATCCGTGCCGAACCGAATGCAGGCGGCAGCGGGACAACATTCTCGTTCACCCTGCCGCTCGCAGCCGCGCCGGGCTGAGCGTCGCCTCGGTGACACCATGCGCCTTCAGGTCGTCGGGCATGGCGTTGCCCAGCGCCAGCGCCGCTGACAGGCGGCCCATGGCGGGGGCGCTCTGGATGCCATAGCCGCCCTGGCCGGCAAGCCAGAAGAAACCCTTCGCAGCGGAGTCGTAACCCACGACGAACGTCTTGTCGGACACGAAGCTGCGCAGGCCCGCCCACTTGTTTTTTATCCGCCTGATCCGCAGCGTCGAGCTCGCTTCGATGCGCTCGACGGCGACGGCGATGTCGATCTCCTCGGGCTGGGCATCGCAGGGCGGGCTGGGCGTTTCGTCGGCGGGTGACGCAAGGAACTGCCCGACCTCCGGCTTGAAGTAGAAGGTCTCGTCGATATCGACGACGATCGGCAGGGCATGAATGTCGGTACCGGGCGGCGCGTCGAACGTGAAGGCCGTGCGGCGCTTGGGCGCCAGGCCGACCGGCGGGATACCGGCCATGTCCGCCAGCTCGTCGCACCACGCACCCGCGGCGTTGATGACCACGGCGGCTGTCACCGCATCACCGTTGCGCAAGCGCAAATGCCACTTGCTGCCCTTTTGCTCCAGCGCGACCACTTCGGCGTTCAGATGCAGCGTGGCACCCTTTGCGCGGGCACCTCTGAGAAAGCCGCCATGGATTGCGGCCACATCCATGTCTTCGGCATCGGGCTCATACATGCCGCCATCGACCGCATCGGGATTGAGAAACGGGTGCAGCGCCAGCGTTTCAGTCTTGCCGATACGGCGCACCGTTGGCACCAGGGCGTGAAACTCGGCATGAGCGGCATCGAGTGCCGCCGCCTGGCCAGCGGTGCCGATGAACAGCGCGCCGCGCGGCGACAGCAGGGGAACATCGGCGAAGCCGGCCGGTGGGTGCCGGTAGAAGTCGCCGCTGCATACCGTGATCGCGCGGATGGCGGCATTGCCGTAGGTTTCCGTGTAGAGCGCCGCCGAGCGGCCGGTGGTGTGGTAGGCCGGCATGTGCTCGCGTTCGAGAATGGCGACGGCGCCGTTTCCGGCCAGGAAGTAGGCGCACGAGACGCCGGCAATGCCGGCGCCGATGATGGCAAACTCGACCTCGATAGTGCTCATTGCTGCTCCCGCCGCCGCGCCGCAGGACTATGGCAAGCCGCATGCCGCCGGCGCAATCGGGAGGGGCTGGAAAACCGGCATTGAGGCGTGCCATCGTCGCGCCCGACGGAGCCATGGACATGAATATTGCGCATCTGCTGATCAAGTCGGCACAGGCTTTCCCCGATCACATTGCCCTGGCGAAGGGCGACGCGGCGCACCTCAGCTACCGCAACCTGCTGCGCAAGGTGTCCGTGATGGCAACGCACCTGCGCACCCGCATGAAGCTCCAGCCGGGCGATCGCGTGGCGCTGGCGATGACCAACTGCGTGGAATCGATCGAGGCGATGTATGCCATCTGGCACGCCGGCCTGGTGGCGGTGCCGATGAACGCGAAGCTGCATCCGCGCGAGTTCGCCTTCATCCTGCAGAATTCCGGAACACGCGCCTGCGTGGTGACGCCTGATCTCGCCGACAGCATCGCCTCGATCAAGAGCGAGTGCGAAGCGCTGGAGCGCATCGTCGATACGTCCACGCGCGACTACAGCTTTATGGCCGTGGGCGATCCGTTGCCGATCGCCGATGCCGCACCGGAGGATCCGGCCTGGCTGTTCTACACCTCCGGCACGACCGGGCGGCCCAAGGGCGCGACGCTGACGCACCGCAACCTGCTGGCGATGAGCCTGAACTACTATGCCGACGTTGACCGGCCGCAGCCCGGCAGATCGATCCTGCATGTGGCGCCCGTCAGCCACGGGTCGGGGCTGTGGAATTTCCCCTTGTTGGGCCGTGGTGCCGTGCAGGTGTTTCCTGAAAGCGGCCGCTACGAGGTGCCCGAGACAATTGCCCTGCTACGCCGCTGGCCCGATGCCACCATTTTCCTGGCGCCGACAATGGTCAAGCGGCTGATCGATCACCCTGCCGCCGGCGATATCCGGCCGGGCGAGATCCGCACCATCAGCTATGGCGGCGCGCCGATGTATGTCAGCGACCTCAAGAAGTCGCTCGATCTGCTGGGCAATGTCATGATCCAGCTCTATGGCCAGGGCGAAAGCCCGATGACCATCACCCATCTCAGCCGCGAGGAGCACGCGCGGCGCGACCATCCCCGGTGGGAGCAGCGTCTGGCCTCGGCCGGTCTGCCCGATTCCTGCGTCGAGGTGCGCGTGGTCGGCGAGGACGGCAAGGTGCTGCCGACGGGCGAGGTTGGCGAGATCATCGTGCGCGGCGAGACCGTGATGGCGGGCTACTGGCAGGATCCCGAGGCCACGGCCAGATCGCTGCGCGATGGCTGGCTGTGGACGGGCGATGTCGGTTGTTTCGACGAGGACGGATTCCTGACGCTGAAGGACCGTTCCAAGGACATGATCATTTCCGGGGGGTCCAACATCTACCCGCGCGAGATCGAGGATGTGCTGAACATGCATCCCGCGGTCGCCGAATGCTCCGTCGTGGGCCGTCCGCATCCGGAGTGGGGCGAGGAGGCAATCGCGTTCGTGGTGCTGCGCGAGGGCCGGCAAGCCACGCCGGCGGAGCTCGACGCGCTCTGTCTTGAGAACGTTGCGCGCTACAAGCGGCCCAAGGACTATCGCTTTATCGATGGTTTGCCCAAGAACAACTACGGCAAGATCCTGAAGACGGAGCTGCGCAAGCTCCTGTAGGCGTACTGACCTTTCTGAAGCATGCACGACACCCGGAGGAGACCTGCCCATGCCTTCACCCAAGATCGCCCTTATCACTGGTGCCGGCACGGGCGTCGGCAAGGCAGCGGCGCTGGCCCTGGCCAAAGAGGGCTTTTCCGTCGTGCTGACAGGACGGCGCAAGGAATTGCTGGAGGAGGTGGCGACGGAAGCGCAGAAGCTCGGCGCGAAGACGCTGGTGGTGCCGGCAGATGTGGGTGACCCGGCTCAGGTAAAGGCGCTGTTCGCGAAGACGAAGGAGACGTTCGGGCGGCTTGACCTGCTGTTCAACAACGCCGGCATGGGCGCACCTGCCGTGCCGATGGAGCAGCTCCCGTTCGAAACCTGGAAGGCGGTCGTGGACGTCAATCTCACGGGGTCGTTCCTATGCGCGCAGGAAGCGATGCGGATGATGAAGGAGCAGAAGCCGCAGGGCGGCCGCATCATCAACAACGGCTCGATCTCGGCGCACGCCCCGCGGCCGAACTCCGTGGCCTACACCTCGACCAAGCACGCGATCACCGGATTGACCAAGTGCATCGCGCTCGATGGCCGGCCCTTCGACATCGCCTGCGGCCAGATCGATATCGGCAATGCGCTGACGCCGCTGGCTGCGCGCATGTCGCAAGGCGTGCCGCAGGCTGACGGCTCGGTCCGTCCGGAGCCGCTGATGGACGTCGAGTCCGTGGGCCGCGCGATCGTCTACATGGCCACCCTGCCGCCCGATGCCAACGCGCTGTTCGTGACGGTGATGGCCACCAAGATGCCCTTCGTCGGCCGCGGCTAGCCCGAGGGACGCATTTGCCGGGAGCGCGCCACTCCAGTGGCGCACTGCCCGGAGCGATAGTGTAGGGCAGCCACGGTCGCACGTCAGGGTTTGGCTCCGCTGCGCTCCGACAATGCGCCACTGGAGTGGCGCGCTCCCGGCGGGCCTAAGCGGCGGCGCGGGGGTGATGGCGTAGCAGCGGCTCCAGCAGGGCGGCGGCTTCCGCGCCGCAGAGGCGGGTGATCTGGTCGGTCGCGAGGTTCGGGCGGATACGCAGTGCCTCTTGCAGCGCTGCCCGCGCATCATCGCCGCGTCCGAGTCGTAGCAGGGCAATCGATTCGACCAGCGGCGAGAGGAAGAATGCGCTGTCGTGGCGGCAGGCCGTACGCGCCTCAGCAAGCGCCTCCTCGGTGCGGCCGGCCAGCAGCAGGAAGAGCGCCAGCAACCCTGCCCAGAAACCCAGCCGCCGGTCGCGCGGGCTGAGCCGCATCCCCAGCCGCATGTTCACGATGCCGTTGTCGCAATCGCCCTCGAAGGCTTCGATGGCCCCCAGCACCACCCGCGCCTGCGCGTTGCTGGGATCGATCTCCAGCGCGCGCTGGACGACATCTTCGGCGCGACGCCGCTCGCCCAGATCGGAGAGCGCGCAGGCGACGTAGCCCAGGGCTTCGGAATTGCCTGCATCAAGCGCAAGCGCCCTCTCGGCCGCGGCCATGGCATCAGCGCGGTGCGCCTCGTCGGCCGGCACCACGCCCAATTGCTGTCCCAGCGCCAGCAGCAGCGCGTAGTACGCATGCGCCAGCCCGAATTGCGGATCCAGGGTGATCCCGCGGCGCAGGTGACCGAGGGCAGCGGCGACGGTGTCCTCGGTCCAGCCACCGAATGCCATGGCGCCCAGGGCCTGGCGGTAGCAATCCCAGGCATCGGGATTGTCGGGGCGCTGGCGCTGGATGGATGTCAGCTCGGCTCGATTCAGTTCAGGCTCAAGCTCGCTGACGATCGCGCGTGCGATATCCTCCTGGATATCGAACGCGTCGCTGCAGGGCGCATCAAAGCGGCCATCCCAGAGGTGCTCGCCGGTTTCTGCGTCGGTGAGCTGCGTCGTCACGCGCACCCGCTCGCGGCAGCCGCGGCAACTTCCGGTCACCACATAGCGCACGCCCAGCTCGCGGGCGACAGTGCGGATATCGACGGCGCGGCCCTTGTAGGCAAAGGCCGAGGCGCGGGCGATCACGAAGAAGCCCGGCATGCGGGCCACCAGCGCCGTCAGGTCCTCGACCAGCCCGTCGGCCATGAACTCGAGCCGCCGATTTCTCGACAAGGTCTCGAATGGCAGGATGGCGATTGAGGGGCGATCGGTAACGGGCGGCGGATATGCCGGCGGTGCGTCGGCCATCACCACGTGATGCACATGCAGGGGAGTCGCGAAGTTCTTGACGTAACGCTGGCCGCCGTCGCGCAACTCGACGTTCACGTCGCCACGCACCTCTCGGCACGCGGCATCCGAGAGGCAGATGCCGCCGGGCTCGGCCAGAGCCTGAAGGCGGGCCGCGACGTTGACGCTGTGACCGAAGATGTCCGCTCCCGCGGAGATCACATCGCCGACATGGATGCCGATGCGCAACGCAATGCCGAGTCCGGGTGCGACGGCGGCGTTGCGCGCGGCCATGCCGTTCTGGATGGCCAGGGCACAGCGCAGCGCCTGCGGCGCACTCGCAAACTCCGCAAGAAAGCCGTCGCCGGTGGTCTTGACGATGCGTCCGCCGTGCGATGTCACGGCCGGCTCGACCAGTTCGCGCTCATGCGCCTGCATGGCGGCGAGCGTTGCCTCTTCAGCCGTCTGCATCAGGCGCGAGTAGCCGGCAACGTCGGCAGCCAGGATGGCTGCGCTGCGCCGCTCAGGGGGAGAGTCGGTCACGATTTCCTCGTTCCCGGCGCAGGAGAACCTTCGCCGGATATATCGACAGCGCCTCAGGTCAGCGGAAAGAACCAGACCTGGTCGGCGCGGCGGAACAGGTCGGTGCCGCTGCGCGCATCGCCGCCGGCACTGACGCGGATGATCTCGTTGTAGTAATTGGTGCCGTCGAACAGGTCGATGTGATCGCCGATCATCGGCCCGCCCGCCGTGCGGCGAAAGCAGTTGTTGAAGTAGATGATGCCGCGCTGTCCGGCGAGTGTCGTGCGCGCGTCATCGGCCTGCTTCGCATCGAAGCGTTGCGGGATGCACAGCGCGGTCACGAGATAGTCCGCCAGCTCGCGCGCACCCACCACATGCTCGACCTGGAGCTGGCAGGTCCGCCGCCCGCTGTGAACACGGCGGCGGTTGGGAAAGCCCAGCAGGTCGAACCCGCAGCGCCCCAGCGCAACGCTCATGCGCACGGCGCACTGGTTGTTGATGTCGGGGTTCTTGCAGGGTGCGGAGTCGGCAAGGTAGTCCCGATAGGCGCGTTCCATCATGGAATACGAGGGACGTGCCACACAAATCCTGACCAGGGGATCCCACGGCATCGCGCTCTCCTCGAATATCGTCCGTCCCGGTGCCCGTATGGACACGGTAACCTTGTTTTTATTCCTCCTCGACAGTGCGCTAGGATCAGGCTCAGGGAGAAAGCATGTCCATGGTGGCAGCAAGGGTGTGGCGTTGAGTGACGCCCGGTTGGCTCATGCGTGAGCCTGCAGGCACGCGCCGTCCCGATCATGCGGGCCTGGGGCTTCTGATCGTGGGGCTGGGCGTGGCCGGCGCGCCGCTGGATACGTCGGTTAACATCGCCTTTCCCGCCATCACGGCTGCCTTCGCGATCGAGGTCCGCACGATCCAGTGGATCGTGATCAGCTATGTGCTGACCTACGCCAGCCTCATGCTGGTCTTCGGCAAGCTCGGCGATCTCCTCGGCTATCGCCGCATCTTCCAGCTCGGACTGCTCGTCAGCATCGTCGCCTTTGTGTTGTGTGCACTGGCGCCGGGGTTCATCTGGTTGCTGGCGTTCCGCGTTCTGCAGGGGATCGGCGCTGCGCTGACGTTGAGTTGCGCGCCGGCGCTGGCGACATCGCTCTATGCGGAAAGCGGGCGTGCGCGGGCGCTAGGTGCCTATGCCGCCCTGTTCTCGGCAAGCTGGGCGCTGGGTCCGCTGCTGGGCGGCGTGCTGGTCGATAGCGGCGGATGGGGCGCCGTCTTCTGGTTCCGCGCGCCGATCGCGCTGCTGGCGCTGGCCCTGTCGTGGCGCCTGCCCTTGCCGGTGGCAGATGGCCGGCGCAGCTTCGACGGGCTGGGCGCCGGTCTGCTGGCCTTCTGGATGAGCGGCCTGTTGCTGGCCCTCGCGCTGGCCCAGATGCCGGATGCCGGCACGTGGGGGCCACTGCTGCTGGGACTGGCAGGCGTTGTAGTGCTCTGGCGGTTCGTCGCGCATGAAAAGCGCATTGACGAGCCGATCGTGCGTCCTGCGCTGTTCGTCGACGGAGCGTTCTCGCTGCTCAACCTGATGAGCGTCGCCGTCAGCCTGGTGGGGTTCGCGGTCCTGCTGCTGGTGCCGTATCAGCTCACCCGCATCGCCGGCCTGTCGGCATCCACGGGTGGCGTTGTGCTGGCGATCAATGCGCTGGGGATGATCGCAGGCTCCTGGGCCGCGGGGCGTCTTGCCGGCACATTCCGCCAGCGCGCCATCGCACTGGCGGGTGTTCTGCTGGTCGTTGCGGGCAGCGCCGCCATCGGCAGTTTCGCGGCAGCGGCGAGCCTGTATCCGATGATCGCCGCGCTGTTCTGCCAGGGTGTGGGACTTGGCCTTTTCCAGGTGGCGTATACCGACATCGTGACGGAAACCCTGCCGCTGCGCGACCGGGGAGTCGCCGGCAGCCTTGCTATGGTGTCCCGCACCCTGGGTACGGTTGCTGGCGCCACGCTTCTGAGCGCGCTCTTCCAGCACGGCCGGCAGGCTGCCTTGGCGGAAGGTGTTGGCGATGTGGCTGCCTTCATCCGCGGCTTCGAGACGACGTTCCTCGGCGCCGCTGCCGCGCTCGCCATCGTGCTGTTGCTCAGCTTCCTGCACCGCCGGCTGTGGCTCGACTGAATGCGATGGCCGGCCAGGCGTGCTAGCGTGCCGGTTCATTGGAGCATTCGGGAGAAACGGGCGATGGCGGGCAGGCTGAAGGACCGGGTGGCGATCGTCGTTGGGGCCGGGTCAAGCGGTCCGGGTTGGGGCAACGGCAAGTGCACGGCCGTCACCTTCGCGCGCGAGGGCGCGCGGGTGTTCTGCGTCGACCGGAAGCTGGCGGCCGCGAAGGAGACGGCGGAGATCATTGCAAAGGAAGGCGGCGAGGCGGTTGCCCACGAGGCCGACGTAACGCAGGCCGCGCAGGTGAAGGCCATGACCGAGGCCTGCCTGGCGCGCTGGGGCCGCATCGATGTGCTCGACAACAATGTCGGCATCGGTTCGACCGGCGGCCCGGTCGAGCTGGCAGAAGAGGACTGGGACACGGTCTTCGACGTGAACGTGAAGAGCTTTTTCCTGACGCTCAAGCACGTGCTGCCGGTGATGGAGGCGCATGGACGCGGCTCGATCATCAACGTATCGTCGATCGCCTCGATCCGCGTGCCCAAGGGCATCAGCTACGTGGCCTACAACGCCAGCAAGGGCGCAGTAAATTCACTCACGCAGGCGGTCGCCCTGCAATATGCGGCCAAGGGCATTCGCTGCAACGCCATCCTGCCCGGCCTGATGCATACGCCGATGATCGATTTTCTCGCCGAGGAGTATGCGAAGGATGCCAGGGACCACAACGCCGCCTATGAGAAGATGATTGCCATCCGCAACAAGGCGTCACCCACCGGCAAGATGGGCACCGGCTGGGACACCGCAAACGCCGCGCTGTTTCTGGCCAGCGACGAATCAGCCTACGTCAACGGCCACCTGCTGATCGTCGACGGCGGCATCACCCTGCGCGCATGACGACAGCACTTCCCCCGGCGCGGTAACAGTCGTCGTCCTGAGCGAAGCGAAGGACCCTGCGGTGGTTCGGCCGAAGACAGGCAGAATCGGTGATTTACCGCCGCCAGCGTTTACGGTTGCGAAGACCGCAAGGTCCTTCGCTTCGCTCAGGACGACGCCAAGTTGGCATATGCGATAGCCATACACGCCGGGGAAGGGCTACTCCGCCGCCAGATCGACGCGGACGGAGGCGGCGGGGGCGTCGTCGATGCGGGCCTGGAAATTGGAACGGCCGTTGGGCGGGATCTGGCCGGTGGCGATATCGATGGCACGCGCGGCGACCAGATTGCCTTGTGCATCCCTGAACATGAGGTGCAGGCGGCTGGCCGACGCCTCGCTGCGGCCGGTATTGACGATGTCGCCGCTGATCACGATGACAGTCTTGCCGTCCACATCGGCAAGCCGGTCGATCTTCGCGCTTTGCTGATCGATCACCAGTGACGCGATGAAGGTGTCGCGGAAGAAATAGCCGCCGGCCGCGACCAGCGCCACGAGCACCAGCAGCCCGATCGTCGCCTTCAGCCATCCGGGCATTCCCTGCTCGACGGGAATGGCCGGCAGCGCCGCTGTTGCGGCACCGTTCTGCGGCCGGATGATGACATCAGGCACCGATGGGGGCTGCGGCGGGAGAATGTCGGCTGCAGCCTCGGCGGCCGGCGCATGCCATTTGTGGCTGCAGCGAAAGCACTGGACTGTCCGGCCGCTCGGGCCGATCGCTGCGGGATCGACGAGATAGCGCGCCGAGCAATTCGGACAGGTTAGTTGCATCAGCGGGGGGACCGATTTATTCAGCGAATTGACGTGTAGATTGTCGAACGCGCGCCGCCACGAGGACAATACCTCGCGTGACCGATATGCCGGTGAAAACTGTGGATAGTCCGGTGCCCTGATGCGGCAGGCACTCGGTTCGTTGCTGTTCAACGCGGGCTTTTACTTGCTGTCGGCAATACTGGCGATTGCTGGACTGCCCCTCCTGGTGCTGCCGGCGCGCCTGACCGTCGCCTGGGCACGATTGTGGGTCGGCCTGTCGCTGGCCCTTCTTCGGGCCACCTGTGGGTTGACCCATGTGGTCCACGGCCGGGAGAACCTGCCGGCCGGGCCCTGCATCATCGCCTCCAAACACCAGTCCACATGGGAGACGCTGGCGTTCAATCTGGTCTTCCACGACGCCGCCTTCGTGCTCAAGCGCGACCTGTTTTACATACCGGTCGTCGGCTGGATGATGCGGCGCGCGGGCAATATCGGGATCGACCGGACGGCCGGCCCCTCGGCCCTGCGGTCGATCCTGCGCGACGCGCGCGCGGCCCTGGCGGCCGGCCGTCCCATCGTGATCTTTCCCGAGGGCACACGCACCGCGCCGGGTGCAGAGGCGCCTTATCACCCCGGTGTTGCCGCGCTCTATACGCAGCTCGGGGTACCGGTGGTGCCGGTGGCTCTGAACTCCGGCCTCTACTGGGGCCGGCGGACATTCCTGAAGAAGCGGGGCACCATCAGGGTCGAAATCCTGCCGCCCATAGCACCCGGGCTCGGGCGTGCCGAGTTCATGCGTGTCCTGCGTGAGCGCATCGAGACGGCGACACGTGAGCTCCTTGTGGATCGAACTGGGGACAACGCCAGAACTGCTGAAACTTCAGAAAGATAGCCGGCAGTGAGGTGTTGATAAGCAACTGACCATAAAAGAACAGAAATAGAACATTGATCTTTCGGGATCTCGCAACTAGGTTACAGTTTCCTGCGCACAACGGATGCCGCGTAGTTCCATGGACGGGTTCTCCCTGCCGCCATCACCGATCGCCCAGCGCGTCTGGGAAATGAAGTATCGCCTTGACGCGGGCGCAGGCGTGGCGGTGGACACCACGATCGAAGACACCTGGCGACGGGTCGCGGACGCGCTGGCGGCCAACGAGCGCGAGCCCGCACGATGGGCGTCCCGCTTCTACGAGGCGCTGCGTGATCACAAGTTCCTGCCGGCGGGCCGCATTCTGGCCGGCGCCGGCACAGGCCGCGACGTCACGCTGTTCAATTGCTTCGTCATGGGGACCATTCCCGACGACATGTCGGGCATCTTCGAGCACCTGCGGGAAGCTGCGCTCACGATGCAGCGCGGCGGCGGTATCGGCTACGACTTCTCGACGCTGCGGCCCAAGGGTGCACCCGTTCATGGCGTGGGCGCCGACGCCTCCGGCCCGCTGAGCTTCATGGACGTCTGGGACGCCATGTGCCGCACCATCATGAGTGCCGGCTCCCGCCGCGGCGCCATGATGGCGACCCTGCGCTGCGATCACCCCGACATCGAGGCGTTCGTCGACGCCAAGCGCGATGCGCGCCGTCTGCGCAACTTCAATCTTTCGGTGCTGGCGAGCGATGCCTTCATGCAGGCGGTGGAGGCCGATGCTGAGTGGCCGCTGGTGTTCGGCGGCCGCACGTTCCGCAGCGTGCGGGCGCGCGCGCTATGGGACCGCATCATGCGCGCCACCTACGAGGTGGCCGAACCGGGCGTGATCTTCATCGACCGCATCAACCGCGCCAACAACCTCGCCTACTGCGAATCCATCAGCGCAACCAACCCGTGCGTGACGGCGGATACATGGGTGCACACCAGTAGCGGGCCTCGCCAGGTTCGTGATCTGGTCAATCAGCCCGCAACACTGCTGGTCGACGGCGCCGTCCATCCCACGGCACCCGGCGGATTCTTCCTGACAGGACGCAAGGCTGTTCTGAGAGTTGCTACGACCGAAGGCTACAGTCTCAGACTGACGCCGGATCATCTGGTGCGTGTCGTGTCGCTGCAGACGCGCTGGCGTCAGGAAGTGGCGTGGCGCGCTGCCGGCGATCTCAGGGTGGGTGATCTTGTGGTGCTGCACGATCACCGTGCGGCGACCGAATGGGCGGGCGCGTTCGGTGAGGCTGAGGGCTACCTGCTGGGCCTGCTGATCGGCGACGGCACGCTCAAGAGCGACAAGGCGGTGCTGTCGGTATGGCCGCAGGCCGCTGTCGCGGGTGGCGCCCAGGCAGATCCGGATGCGGCGGCGATCATGGACGCAGCCGTAGCCGCGGTTCGGCAGTTGCCGCACCGGTCAGACTTTTCCGGCTGGGTCAAAGTCGCTGGCAGGCAGGAGCTGCGGCTGGCGACCGGTGCGCTGCGGCGGCTGGCACTGGATGTCGGCATGTCGCCCGGCGACAAGAGCATCACGCCCCGCATGGAGCAGGCGTCGAGCGCGTTCTATCGCAGTTTCCTGCGCGGCTTCTTCGATTGCGACGGGACGGTCACCGGCTCGCAGGAGAAAGGTGTCAGCGTCCGGTTGGCGCAAAGCGACTTGCCGCGTCTCGAAGCCGTTCAGCGCATGCTGCTGCGTCTGGGCATCGTGTCGACGATCTACCGGCAGCGGCGCGCCTCCGGCATGCGGCCGATGCCGGATGGCCGCGGCAGCGTAAAAAGCTATGCCATACAGGAGCAGCACGAGCTGGTCGTCGCGAACGGCAACGTGCAGCGCTTCGCGGAAATGGTGGGCTTCATGCACGCGTCCAAGGCGGCGCGCCTCAAGGCCCTGATATCCGCCTACCGCCGGCAGCCGAACCGCGCGCGTTTCGTTGCGCACGTCGCGTCCATTGAACCCGACGGTGTCGAGGACGTATTCGATGTCAGCGTGCCGGGCGTCAATGCCTTCGATGCCAACGGGCTCTACGTCCACAATTGTGGTGAGCAGCCCTTGCCGCCCTACGGTGCCTGCCTGCTTGGATCGATCAATCTGGCGCGTCTCGTGAAAGACCCGTTCGAGGACGGCGCGGCGCTCGATATGGGAGCCCTGGAAGAGCTGGTGCCCCTGGCGGTGCGGATGCTGGACAACGCCATCGACGTGTCCCGCTTTCCTCTGCCGGCGCAGCAGGCGGAAGCACAGAACAAGCGCCGGATGGGTCTGGGCGTGACCGGGCTGGCCGATGCGCTGGTCATGTGCGGCGTACGCTATGGCTCACCCGAGGCGGTGCGGCTCACGGGGGAATGGCTTGCGGCGCTGCGCCGGCTGTCATACCTCGCTTCCACCGATCTGGCGGCGGAAAAGGGCAGTTTTCCGCTGTTCGACCGCCGCTATCTGGCGGGCGAGACGGTGCGCGCGATGGAGCCCGATGTGCGGGAGGCGATCTCGCGCTACGGCATTCGCAATGCGCTGCTGAACTCGATCGCACCGACCGGCACGATTTCGCTGCTGGCCGACAACGTCTCGTCGGGAATCGAGCCGGTGTTTGCCTTCACCTACGAACGCGCGGTGACTTTGCCTGACGGTTCACGCCGGACGGAGGAAGTGGCCGACTACGCCTGGCGCCTGTTCCGACACCTCAAGGGCCCGGACGCGAGGCTGCCGGACGCATTCGTGGACGCACAGACGCTGCCGCCGGCGGCACATCTGGCGATGCAGGCGGTGGCACAGAAATACATCGACAGCTCGATTTCCAAGACCATCAACCTGCCCGAGTCGATTTCCTTCGAGGCTTTCAAGGATGTCTATGCCGAGGCCTGGCGCCTGGGCTGCAAGGGCTGCACGACATATCGTCCGAACCGTGTGACCGGCGCCGTGCTGACGGCCGCAGCGCCGGAGGCGGCAAGCGGCGGCGCGGCGGCGCAGCGTCCGGCCGGGAAGGACGGTGTGGTCTACATTGCCCAGCCGCTGGAGCGTCCGGCCGAACTGCCCGGCAGCACCTACAAGATCAAATGGCCAGGCAGCGATCATGCGATCTACATCACGCTCAACGACATCGTGCAGGATGGCCGGCGCCGTCCGTTCGAGATCTTCATCAACTCCAAGAACATGGAGCACTACGCCTGGACCGTAGCGCTCACGCGCATGATCTCTGCCGTGTTCCGCCGTGGCGGCGACGTCTCCTTCGTGGTCGAGGAGCTCAAGGCGGTGTTCGATCCGCGCGGTGGCCAGTGGATGGAGGGCCGCTACGTGCCGTCGCTGCTGGCCGCCATCGGCACGGTGATCGAGCGACATCTCGTCCAGATCGGTTTCCTGGCCCCGGACCAGCAGCCCCTGACCCTGACGCAGCCGCAGGCCGTGGCCATCGCCGGCGCGGAGGTGGAGATGGGCGACGGCGGCGCCGGCGGTTCAGTCGGTCTGCGGCTGGGCCAATGCCCGCAATGCGGCGCCGCGGCACTGACGCACCGCGACGGCTGCGATCTTTGCCTGTCCTGCGGCTATTCCCGCTGCGGCTGATCTCATCCGGTTGCCTCCGCTGAACCGTATTCCCTTCTCCCCGCCTTCGCGGGGAGAAGGGAAGACGGAAATCCTATTCCGCCGCGGCGCGGGCGGTCCCCAGCCATGAGTCGAGATCGCCGAGCGCGCGGCGTGTGAGCGCCAGCTTCTTGTCCTTGCCGCGCAGCGGACGTCGCGCGCCTGCCGGCGCGGGCACGTCCGGGAACAGGCCGAAATTGACGTTCATCGGCTGAAACGTGTCGTCCAGCGCACCACCGGTGATGTGGCCCAGGAGCGCGCCGAAGGCCGTGGTCGGCGGCGGCAGCACCGGCGGCAGTCCACGCCGCTCGGCGGCAGCGAAGCGGCCCGCCAGCAGGCCGATCGCGGCACTTTCCACGTAGCCCTCGCAGCCGGTGATCTGTCCCGCGAAACGCAGGCGCGGCTCCGCCTTCAGGCGCAGCATCCCGTCAAGCAGCCGCGGGCTATTGATGAAGGTGTTGCGGTGCAGTCCGCCCAGCCGGGCAAACGCGGCGTTCTGCAGTCCCGGAATCATGCGGAAGATCCGGGTCTGCGCGCCGTGCTTCAACTTGGTCTGGAAGCCGACCATGTTATAGAGGGTGCCGAGCGCATTGTCCTGGCGAAGCTGGACCACTGCGAAAGGCCGGCGTCCCGTACGGGGATCGGTCAGGCCGATGGGCTTCATCGGACCGAAGGCCAGGGTATCGCGCCCGCGCGCGGCCATCACCTCGATCGGCAGGCACCCGTCGAAGTAGGGCGTGTCGCGCTCCCATTCCTTGAATTCGGTTTTCTCCGCTGTGAGCAGTGCATCAACGAAGGCGTAGTATTGCTCGCGCTCCAGCGGACAGTTGATGTAGTCGGCGCCGCCGCCACCCGGCCCTGCCTTGTCGTAGCGCGACTGGAACCAGGCGGTGCCGAAATCGATCGTCTCCTTGTGCACGATGGGTGCGATGGCATCGAAGAAGGCGAGGTTGCGCTCGCCGGTCAGATCAAGGATTGCCTGCGCCAGCGCCGGCGACGTCAGCGGCCCGGTGGCAATGATGACCTGGTCCCAGTCCGCCGGCGGCAGACCCGCAACCTCCTCGCGGCGGATCTCGAGCAGCGGCTCGGCCTCCAGCGCCGCCTGCACGGCCGCCGAGAAGCCGTGGCGGTCCACGGCCAGGGCCGCACCCGCCGGTACCTTGTGGGCGTCAGCGGCGCGCAGGATCAGCGAGCCGGCACGGCGCATCTCCTCGTGCAGCAGGCCGACGGCGTTGTAGTCGCGATCATCGGAACGGAAGGAGTTGGAGCAGACGAGCTCGGCAAGCCGGTCGGTGAGATGCGCATCGGTGCCGCGTTGCGGCCGCATCTCGTGCAGGATCACGCGAATACCCGCACGGGCAAGCTGCCAGGCGGCTTCCGGGCCGGCCAGCCCGCCGCCAATGACGTGGACGGGGTTGAACAAATTGCCGGACACGGCTTACATCCCGGGGACAGACAGCGTACGCGCGAACACATAATGCGCAGGTCATGGCGGCGCAACCGGCCGTCCAGCCACGGAAGCGTACCCGGTCACAGGGGGAGGAGCATTGCCATGCCGCTCAAGCGTCACAATCCCAAGGGCGTCACGTTGATGGGCCGCTACAGCCACGCGGTGGAGCTGCCGCCCGGGCAGCGCGCGCTTTACGTCTCGGGCCAGGTCGGCGTCGACTCGAAGGGCAAGATCGCGGCCGGCATCGAGAAGCAATGCGATCTGGTCTGGAAGAATATCGGCGCCATCCTGCGCGGCGCCGGCATGGGCTACGGCGATATCGTCAAGATCAACGGCTATCTCACCGACTCGCGCTTCATCGGCGCCTATCGTTCGATACGCGACAAGTACGTCCATGATCCGATGCCGGCCTCGACGCTTGTGATCGTCACCGGGCTGGCGAGCCCCGACATGCTGGTCGAGGTGGAGGTCGTGGCGGCCCGCGTCTAGCCGCTCATGGGTGTATCCGTCCTTCCGGAAGCGGACGCGGCACTGCAGCCGGTGCCTCTCGTCGATCTTCGCGGCGGCGGTCCGGCGGGATACGCGCGCCAGTGGCCGGCGCGGGTCGAGGCGGTTCGTGCGGCCTGCCTTGGCTGGCTGCCGGCCGGCAGGCTGATGGCGCGTGTCGCCGACCCGCTGGTGCGGCGGTGGATGCGGCGCTCGGGCTCGGCCTATGTCGGTGACATCGAGGCCATTGCCGGCGCCGTGCCGGGACCGGGAACCTGGCTATTGCACGGCGCCTACCTGTTCGGCTGTACCGCGCTGATCGATCTTGGCGCACAGGGCCCGCGGCTGCGGCGCACACTGGACTGGCCCTTCCCCGGCCTTGGCCGCCTTGTGGAAGTGGCTCGTCAGCGCGGACCTGCCGGCGACTACCTGAATGTCACCTGGCCGGGCTTTGCTGGCGTGCTGACCGCTGTGGCGCCGGGCCGGTTCGCGGCGGCGATCAACCAGGCGCCGCTGCGCCGTCGCACCACGGCCGACTGGCTGCGCTGGACCGACTACGCGATCAATGCGGCGGGTGCACTGGCCGGCTCGCGCAGGGAACTGCCCGATCATCTGCTGCGGCGCGTGTTCGAGACATGTGCCACGTTCGAGCAGGCGCGCGATCTGCTGCGCACGGCGCCTGTCGCACGGCCCGTCCTCTTTACGCTTGTCGGCACGCGGCGCGACGAGCTGGCCTTGATCGAACGCGAGGAAACGACTGCGCGGCTCTTTCCCAACATTGCCGCGGTGGCCAACAACTGGCATGACGAACAGCGTGGCTGGGAGGGCCGCGTCTGCGGCACCGGCCAGCCAGCCGAAAACAATCGTCGCCGGCAGGCGGCGCTGGATGCCTGGGCAGGGCAGGACGGCACGGCGCTTGGCTGGGCAAAGCCGCCCGTCATCAATCCCTTCACCCGGCTGACCACCGAGCTTTGCGCCACCACGGGCGCGCTCCGCGTCGCCGGCTGGGAAGCCGGGGGCGATGCCGCCATCCGGGTTACGCGCGTGTTGCAGGTCGACGCCTGAGGGTCACGCGAGGCGACGCCGTGGGAAGCGCTTTTCCGGCTCGCTGCGCGCCAGCGCTACATTTCCTGGATCTGCCGAACCTCGATGCTGCCGTCGTTGTCGGCCCGCACATGGGGACAGGTGCGGGCCAGATCGAGTGCGGCTGCATAGTCGGGCGCCTCGATCAGGAAGTATCCCCCGATCACTTCCTTGGTTTCCGTGTAGGGACCATCCATCACGACCAGGGCACCGCCCTTGTGGCGTATCGTCTTGCCGCCATCGTCCGTCAGCTTGTTGCTGCCATGCAACTGATTGCGCGCCCGCAGCCCCTCGGCCCAGGCACGGTACTCCCCGATGATGCGCTGCATCTCGGCGGGCGGCAGGCTCCGGAATCCGTCCGGATTGTCACGCAGCAGCAACAGGAACTTCGCCATCTTGCCCTCCCATGATCGCCGCCGCTGGCGGCCACGGTATCATGACGTGCAGGAACTGGCGGAACCGACAGGCGGCTGCGGGAAATCCTTCGCTGCGCTCGGGAGCCCATCCGCTTTCGGTCACGCCCGCTTGCGCGCGGCGGTGGTGCCGTTCTTTCGGAGGTGTGAGGTGAGGTACTGCCCCGTGTAGCTTTCGGCCACCTTGACGATGTCTTCCGGCGGCCCTTCGGCGACGATCCGGCCGCCGCCGGCGCCGCCATCCGGTCCCAGATCGACGATCCAGTCCGCCGTCTTGATGACCTCCAGATTATGCTCGATCACCAGCACCGTGTTGCCGGTATCGACCAGCCGGTGCAGCACCTCCAGCAGCTTGCGCACATCGTCGAAATGCAAGCCGGTGGTCGGCTCGTCGAGGATGTATAGCGTGCGGCCGGTGGCACGGCGCGACAGCTCCTTGCTCAGCTTGACGCGCTGCGCCTCGCCGCCGGACAGCGTCGTCGCCTGCTGGCCGATATGGATGTAGCCCAGCCCAACCTGCTGCAGGGTCAGCAGCTTGTCGCGGATCACCGGCACTGCCTTGAAGAAATCGACGCCCTCGTCGACCGTCATCTCCAGCACGTCGGCAATCGACTTGCCCTTGAACAGCACCTCCAGCGTCTCGCGATTGTAGCGCTTGCCCTTGCAGACATCGCACTGCACGTAGACATCGGGCAGGAAGTGCATCTCGATCTTGATGACGCCGTCACCCTGGCAGGCCTCGCACCGGCCGCCCTTGACATTGAAGGAGAACCGCCCGGGCTTGTAGCCGCGCGCCGCCGACTCGGGGAGTTGCGCGAACCAGTCCCGGATCGGCGAAAAGGCCCCGGTGTAGGTCGCCGGGTTGGAGCGCGGCGTGCGGCCGATCGGCGACTGGTCGATGTCGATCACCTTGTCGAGATGCTCGATGCCGTCGATGCGGTCGTGCGCGCCCGGCGCCTCGCGCGCGCCGTTCAGCCGCTTGGCCAGCGCCTTGTAGAGCGTCTCGACGATGAGCGTCGACTTGCCGCTGCCTGAGACGCCGGTGACGCAGATGAACGTGCCCAGCGGAAAGCGCGCGGTGACCGACTGGAGGTTGTTTTCGCGCGCGCCCCGGATCGTGAGCGCACGCTTGAGATCGGCGCGGCGCCGCTGCGCCGGCACCAGGATCTGCTGGAATCCCGACAGGTATTGTCCGGTAAGGCTGGCGGGGTTGCGCATCACCTCGTCAGGCGTGCCCACCGCCACCACCTTTCCGCCATGCGCGCCGGCGGCTGGCCCCATATCGACGACGTGATCGGCGGCGCGGATCGCATCCTCGTCGTGCTCGACCACGATCACTGTGTTGCCGAGGTCGCGCAGCCGGGTGAGGGTCTTGAGCAACCGGTCGTTGTCGCGCTGGTGCAGGCCGATCGAGGGCTCGTCCAGTACGTAGAGCACACCGGTCAGGCCGGAGCCGATCTGCGAGGCCAGCCGGATGCGCTGGCTTTCGCCGCCTGACAGCGTCCCCGACGAGCGGTTGAGGTTCAGATAGGCGAGACCGACATTGTTGAGGAAGCCCAGGCGCTCGTTGATCTCCTTGAGGATGCGCGCCGCGATCTCCTGCTGCTTGGGCGTGAGCTGGCCCGGCAGCTTCGCGAACCACTCCACGGCTTCCGCGATGGCAAAGCGCGTCACCTGGCTGATATGCAGACCGCCGATCTTAACCGCCAGTGCTTCCGGCCGCAGCCGTTCGCCATGGCAGGCCTCACAGGGCTGCTCGTTCTGAAAGCGCTCCATCTCCTCGCGGATCCACGAGGAGTCGGTTTCCTTCCAGCGACGGGCCAGGTTCGGGATCACGCCCTCGAACGGCTTGGTCGTCTGGTACTGCCGGACGCCGTCATCGTAGCGCATCGTCACGGCGTCGTTGCCCGATCCGTTTAGGATGGCGTCGCGCGCCTTCGCGGGCAGGTCGCGCCACGGTGTCGTCATCTTGACCTTGTAGTGGCGCGCCAGGCTCTCGAGGGTCTGCGCGTAGTAGGGCGAATCGCTCCACGCCGCGATCGCGCCTTCCGACATCGACAGCCGGTCGTCCGGCACCACCAGGTCGGGGTCGAAGAACATCTTCACGCCCAGCCCGTCACAGGCGGGGCAGGCGCCCTGCGGTGCATTGAACGAGAACAGCCGCGGCTCGATCTCCTCGATGGTGAAACCCGACTCCGGGCAGGCGAATTTGGCCGAGAACACCGTGCGTTCGCCGCTATCGGCGTTCTCCGCGACCGCCAGCCCGTCCGCCAGCTCCAGGGCCGTTTCCAGCGAGTCGGCAATGCGGTTGCCGAGATCCGGCCGCACGACGATGCGGTCCACCACCACGTCGATGTCGTGCTTGAACTTCTTGTCGAGCGCCGGCGCGGCATCGATCTCGTAGAGCTTGCCGTCCACCTTCACCCGCTGGAAGCCCTTCTTGCGCCACTCCAGCAATTCCTTGCGGTATTCGCCCTTGCGTCCCCGTACGATTGGCGCCAGCAGATAGAGCCGCGTCCCCTCGGGCATAACCCTGACGCGGTCGACCATCTGCGACACCGTCTGGCTCTCGATCGGCAGGCCAGTAGCAGGCGAATAGGGCACCCCGACGCGCGCGAACAGCAGGCGCAGATAGTCGTAGATCTCGGTCACCGTGCCCACGGTCGAGCGCGGGTTGCGCGAGGTGGTCTTCTGCTCGATGGAGATCGCCGGCGACAGACCCTCGATGGAATCGACGTCGGGCTTCTGCATCAGTTCGAGGAACTGGCGCGCGTAGGCTGACAGGCTCTCGACATAGCGCCGCTGGCCCTCGGCATAGATGGTATCGAACGCCAGCGAGGATTTGCCCGAGCCCGAGAGGCCCGTAATCACAATCAGCCTGTCGCGCGGCAGATCGACGTCGATGTTCTTCAGATTGTGCTCGCGCGCGCCACGCACCGAGATAAACCGGCTGGGTTCGGCGGTGGTACGAAACACAGTGACAGGTTTGCTCATGTCGTCGTTCGATGGTCCGGCCACAGGGGGCCGGGGATTATCTGCAAGCGGGCTGCCCGCCGCCACTGCGGCGTAGGGCAGCGCTATCCACAGTATGAGGCCAAACTGTCAAGATCTGTCAGGTTTCACGTGCTGCCGGAACCAGGCTGCCAATGCCTCCTCCGTGAGCTGGCCGGCAGCCAGGGCGACAAAGGTCAGGGCCGCCTCCGCTTCCGTTGCATGACAATCAAAGCCGTTGCGCAGAAGAAACGTCACCGACGTCACGAGCGCGGTGCGCTTGTTGCCATCCACGAAGGGATGATTGCGCGCAATACCGTAGGCATAGGCCGCCGCCAGCGCGGCAATATCGGGCTCGCCGTATGCCGCGACATTCCGGGGGCGGGCGAGCGCCGATTCGAGCAAGGCAATGTCGCGCACGCCGTCGCTGCCGCCATGCTCCGCGAGCTGTTCGGCATGGATCGCAAGGACTGACTTCGTGCCCAGCCAGCGCCAGCCGGCGTCATTCACTTCGCCAGCTCACGCAGCGCGTTGCGATACCGCCGCATGACCTTGCGCGCCGCCGCCATGTCGGCTTCGAACCCGGCATCATATGGCGACAGCTCGATGCCATTGGGAGTTTCGGTCACGCAGAGCGTGTCGCCTTTGACCACATGCAGCCGCGCCAGCACTTCTTTCGGCAGCACGACACCCACCGAATTGCCTACTGTGGTGACCTTGACCTTAAGCACGCGGCGCTCCGTTAGTTATAACGTTAATTATAACCTCCGAATCGGCAAGCGCAAGGCACTATTCGGCGGCCTGTGCCGCCGCCACGCGCGCGGTAGGCCGGTCGTTCATCAGCAATTGCGCCGTGCCTGCGATGAGTCCGATCAGGACGGCGACCTTCCAGGCCAGATCGTAGGTGCCCAGCGCGTCGAAGATGTAGCCGCCACCCCAGGCGCCGAGGAAGGAACCGGTCTGGTGGCTCAGGAACGCGATGCCCGTGAGCGTCGAGAGGTAGCGCAGGCCGAAGATCTGGGCGACCAGCCCGTTGACCAGCGGGATCACGCCCAGCCACAGCAGCCCCATGACGGCGGCGAACAGCAGCGTGCTGACCGGCGTCGGCGGGAACATGAAATAGGCCGCCAGCGCCAGCGAGCGCAGCAGGTAGAGCAGGCCCAGCAGCAGCCGCTTGGGATAGCGGTCGCCCAGCCAGCCGAAACCCCATGAGCTGATAATGTTGAAGCCGCCGATCAGGGCCAGCGCCCAGGCGCCGTAGCCGGGATCGAGGCCGCAGCTCGCGAGATAGGTCGGCAGATGAGTGGTCAGGAATACGAGCTGAAGCCCGCAGACAAAGTAGGCGCAGGCCATCACGACATAGCCGGAATGCCGGCCCGCTTCTGCCAGGGCGCCGCCGAAGGTGAGCTCGCGGTCGTGCGCGGTGCTGTTGGGCAGCTTGTCGGCACGGCCGCCGACCAGCGCCGCGGGGATCATCACCAGCCCCAGCGCGACGAACGCAAACAGGCCGGTGCGCCAGCCATCCGCCTTGATCAGGAAATCGGCCAGCGGCGCGGTCAGCAGCGCGCCGATGGAGCCTGCCGCCGAGACGATGCCGAACGCCAGCGTGCGGCGCGCCGGCACCACGACGCGGGCGGCGATATTGGCCGTCACCCCGGCGGAGGTGCAGGAGAGCGCCGTGCCGATCAGCACGCCGGCGCCCAGCGTGATCATCGCGGCGTTCTCCGCCGTCGCCGTGAGCCACAGCCCCGCGATGTACATGACGCTGCCTGCGACGCCGACCCAGCGCGTGCCGTAGCGGTCAGCCAGCGCGCCGGCGAAGGGCTGCGTGACGCCCCATGCGACCTGCTGGATCGATACCGCCAGGGCGAAGTCGGAAACTGCAATTCCCAGCGCCTGTGACGCGGGCGTCTGGAACAGCCCCAGACTCTGGCGCATGCCCATGGCCAGCGTCATCATCAGCGCCGCGCCGGCCAGGATCATGTCCGCCTCGCGGCGGCTGACCAGCGGGGAGTGATAGGCGCCGGAGGCAGAAGCAACGGACATCGGGAACGCTCGCGGGCCGACAATACCGGCCCGGACTATAGAGCCTGCCTACCGCTGAGACATGCTGCAAAAAATCCGGGCAGGAATGCGCCGCTTCAAATCTGTCAGCGGCCGCCCAGCAAAGTCGTCGGCAGCCACATCACGAGCTGCGGGAAGACCGTGATGAGGCAAACCACGGTGACCTGCAGGGCGATAAACGGCCAAATTCCGGTGTACATGTTCCGCAGCGTGATTTCGGGCGGGGCGATACCGCGCAGATAGAAGATCGAGGGCGCCATGGGCGGCGTCAGGTACGCCGTCTGCAGGATCACCAGGAAAAGCACGCAGAACCACACCACATCGAAGCCCGCGGCCGCAATAAGCGGTGTGGTGATCGGCACCACGATCAGGATGATCACCAGCGGATCGAGCATGAAGCCGGCGAGAAAGGCGATGGCCATCACCACCGCCAGCGTGCCCCACGGTCCGACCTGGGCCGCGTTGACGACATCCTGGATCGCCTGGAGCCCGCCCGAACCGACGAACACCGAGGCGAACATGGAGCCGCACATCACGATCGTCAGGATCATCGCCGTGACGCGCACGGTGCGCAGCAACGCGTCGACAAACACCGGCCATGACAGGCGTCCGTAGGCGAGCGTCAGCAGCACCGTACCCAGCGCACCTGTCGCCGAAGCTTCAGTGGGCGTGGCAAGCCCGACCATCATCGAGCCCAGCACCGCGATAATGACGATCACCGGCGGCACCAGCACCTTGGCGGTGAGGATCAGGCGGTCGCGCATCGGCGGCTCGTCGGGCGCCGGCGGGATGCGCGGCCCGTCCTGCGGCCGCAGCAGGCAGCGCAAGAAGATGTAGATGATGTAGGACAGCGCCAGCAGCAGGCCGGGCACGATCATGCCGATCAGGATGCTGCCGACCGAGGCGTTGGCGACCGGACCGATCACCACCGCCAGCACCGAGGGCGGGATGATCGTACCCAGCGACCCGCCGGCACAGATGGTGCCGCAGATCAGGCCCTTGTTGTACAGGTACTTCATCATCGCCGGGATGGCGAGCATGCCGACGATGGTTTCCGTGGCGCCGACCACGCCGCTGGTGGCCGCAAAAATCACGCACATCAGCACCGTGCCGATGGCGAGGCCGCCCGGCACGCGCCGGGTCCAGCTATGAATGGCGTCGAACAGGCGCGAGGCAATGCCGGATTGCTCGAACATCGCCCCCATGAAGATGAAGAGCGGGACGGCCGCCAGCACATTGGCGGTCGCGACTTCCTCGATCTTCAGCAGGAACTGGTGCAGCAGGCCCTCGCCGAAGGCGGCATAGCCGAACGCCGTCGCCAGCAGCAGCATGGCAAACGCCACGGGAAAGCCGCTGAGGATCGCTGCGATCAGGGCCGGGAACATCCACAGCGACGACATGCTAGACGCTGTGCGAGTCTGCCGGGCCGGCCGCGGTGGCGCCGGCCCTCAGCGCGAGGAAGGTCCTGAGGATCGAGGCGACGATCTGGAGCGTGAAGGCAGCGAATCCGATCACCACGATCAGCCGGAACGGCCAGACCTTCGGGTTCCAGGCAGAACCGCCGGAGCGTTCGCCGGACCGCCAGGCCTCCTGGAAGTACTCCCACAGCCCCCAGGTGATCCATGCGACCACGACCAGCAGCAGCGGCAGCAGAAGAAGGTCAACGACCAGCATCGCGCGCCGCGGAATCAGGCCGCCGTACAGCAGATCGACCCGGACATGCGCATCGCACGCCAGCGCATAGCCCATCGCGATCAGGAATGCCGCGCCCATCGTCCAGGTGCTGACCTCAAAGCCCCAGAGCGTGGGCGCGTTGAACACATAACGCAGGAAGACGTCGTACAGCATCAGCACGACGAGGATGAAGATCAACGCCGCCGCCACCCAGCCGCACAGGCGACTCATCCCCTCGATCGCACGTACGACGCCCCTCATGGGCAACAAACCTTCCCCCGGAGGGGGAAGGTGCCCGAAGGGCGGAAGGGGGATGTCTCAACCCCTGCGATGTCCGTTTCTTTGACGCCGTGACGGTTGCGGCATCCCCCTTCCGGCGCTGGCGCGCCACCTTCCCCCTCCGGGGGAAGGCTCATGGCCGCGCGCGTCACTGCTTCAGCTCGGAGCGGTACTGCGTCGAGAACGCCCAGCGCTGCGCGAAGGCGCGCTGATGCTCCAGCACCTTCGCGAACCAGCCGCCTTCGGACTTGGCGTACTTGTCTTCCCACTCGCGCGAGGCCTTGCGGACACCGTCGATATAGCTCTGGTCGACGTTGACGAATTCCGCGCCTTCGCTCTTCAGCGTGGCCAGCGCCCCGACATCGTCGGCGTTGAGCTTCATCCAGGATTCGAGCGTCGTCTTCCGCGCGGCCGTCTCCAGCATCATCTTGGCGCGATCGTCGAGCTTGGCCCAGGTGTCCTTGTCGAACACGCATTCCAGCGTCGCCGCCGGCTGGTGCACGCCCGGCATGATGATGTACTTGGCGATCTTGTGGAAGCCGAGCGGGTAGTTGATGCCGGGCGTGGCCCATTCGATCGCATCGACGACGCCGCGCTCCAGCGCCGGATAGACCTCGCCGCCGGCCAGGATCACGGTCGAGGCACCCAGCGTGCTGGCGATTTCCGCCCATGCGCCTGTCGTGCGCAGCTTCAGGCCCTTGAGGTCCTCCAGCGTCCGCACGGGCTTGCGCGAATGCATATGGATTTCGTCGGAATGCGCGCCACAGGGCAGGGCCACGACGCCAAACTTCTCCATCCGCCATTCCCGCCAGAGCTGCATGCCGCCGCCGTCGTAGATCCAGTGCAGATGCCCCTCGATGGGCAGCGATCCGACATAGCCGCCGAACAGCACGCCCACCTTGTCGATGCCCCAGTCATAGCCCGACCAGCTATGGCCCACGGGCGCGACCTTCTTCTGGATCGTCTCGGTGACCTTCAGCGGGCTGCCGATGGTCCCGGCCGGGAAGACCTGGATCTTCACCGCACCGGCCGTCAGCAGCTCGGCATTGGCTGCGAAGCGCTTGGCGAAGTCCTCCATATGCGGGCCGCCCGGCCAGCTTGTGGCCATGCGCAACGATTGCTGCGCCGCTGCCGGCGCAGCGGCCAACACAGCGCCAAGCACACCCGACGCGACGACGCGCGATACATTTGCGGCGATGCCCATCGAATCCTCCCTGTTTTCATTGATTGCGCCGACGGTACGGGCCACCGCGGACGCTGGCAAGCGGCATCCCGCGGCCCCCGGCACAACCGGAAATCGGTGGCTGCCCACAGGCGGGGTGCGGTAGCTTGCCGGCGTGAGGTAGGAGCGGCACCTGCCGCTCCGGGAAAGCAGAAAGGAAGCCCCCATGGCCGGCAGCGTAAACAAGGTCATTCTGGTCGGAAATCTCGGCCGCGACCCCGAAATCAAGCAGTTCGCCAACGGAGGGATGGTCGTGAACATGACCGTCGCGACCTCCGAGAACTGGCGCGACCGGAACACCGGCGAGCGCAAGGAGCGCACGGAGTGGCACCGCGTCGTCATCAAGAACGACAAGCTCGGCGAGATCGCGCAGAAATATCTGCGCAAGGGCTCCAAGGTCTATCTCGAAGGCGAGCTGCAGACCCGCGACTGGATGGACAAGGACAACCAGAAGCGGTTCACCACTGAAGTCGTGCTGCAGGGCTTCCGCTGCGCCATGACCCTGCTCGACAGCCGCGGTGGCGGTGGCGCCGGCGCCATGGTCGATGAGTACGCCAACGGCGCCGACAGCGAACCGGCCAACGGCGGCGGCCGCCCCTCGTCGCGGGCCAGCGCCAGGGACGTCCTCGACGACGACGTTCCGTTCTAGCGCCCCCGCGGCGCTTGTCAGCGGGGCGGTGCTCTGTTGGGATGGGCGATCATGAATGCGCCCGTCCCCCAGCTTCTTGCCGAACTCTGGCAATCCGTCGGGGGCCATCCGCTGGCACTCGACCATGTTGAACTGACCGGCAGCGAGCCGGCGCTGCCCTCTTCGTACCGTGTCGGCGCGGCGGCGCAGGTCAGCATCGCCGCCGCGACGCTGGCCGCGGCCGAGCTGTGGCGCCTGCGCACCGGCCATCGGCAGGGCGTGTCGGTGGACATGCGCCACGCCGCCGCCGAGTTCCGCAGCGAGCGCTATCTGCGTGTCGCAGGCAAGTCGCCCGCGGAACCATGGGATCCGATTGCCCGCACCTACCGCTGCGGCGACGGGCGCTGGGTACGGCTGCACACCAACTTCCCGCACCATCGCGACGGCGTGCTGAAGCTGCTGGGCTGCGCGTATGACCGCGAGGCCGTGGCGGCAGCCCTGGCCTCCCGGCAGGCCGAGGAATTCGAGCAGGCGGCGGCCGATGCCGGCCTCGTGGTGGCCATGATGCGCAGCCCGGCGGAGTGGGCGGCCCATCCGCAGGGCCAGGCGATCGCCGAGCTGCCCGTGCTGCGCATCAAGCGCATCGGCGAGGCGCCGGTGCGCGAGTTTTCGCCCGACCCGCGCCGGCCGCTCGACGGGATCCGCGTCCTCGACCTGACGCGCATCATCGCCGGACCCGTCTGCGGCCGCACGCTGGCGGCGCATGGTGCCGATGTGCTGAACATCACCGGCCCGCATCTGCCGGCTGTCGAGCCGCTGGTGATCGACACCGGCCGCGGCAAGCTGGCGGCGCACCTCGATCTGCGCACGGATGAGGGCCAGGAGCAACTGCGCGGCCTCATTCGGGAATCCGATGTCTTCATCCAGGGCTATCGGCCTTATGCCATTGCAAGCCACGGCTTCGACAGGGCGGCGCTCACACAACTGCGGCCCGGCATCATCTACGCCAGCCTCTCGGCCTATGGCCTGACCGGGCCGTGGGCCGGGCGCCGCGGCTTCGATTCGCTGGTGCAGACCGCCAGCGGCATGAACCACGCCGAGGCCGAGGCAGCAGGCGTCAGCGAGCCCAGGCCCCTGCCATGCCAGGCGCTGGACCACGCCTCGGGTTACCTGATGGCGCTGGGAGTCATGCTGGCCCTGCTGCGCCGGGCGCGCGAGGGCGGAAGCTGGCTCGTGCGCGTCTCGCTGGCGCAGACCGGCCGCTGGATCTCCGGCCTGGGCCGGCTCGAGGATGGCCTGCAAGGTGCCGACCTCACCTTCGAGGACGTGCGCGACCTGCTGGAGGAAAGCGACAGCGGCTTCGGCCGTCTGCTCGCCGCGCGCCACGCCGGCCGCCTCAGCGAAACGCCGCCCGTCTGGACACGGCCCGCCGTCCCTCTGGGCACGCACCCGCCCGCCTGGCCGGCCGGCTAGCGCGCTCCCAGCAACCGAAAGTAGAATAAATGTATGGCTGCGTGTAGCTGTTTGGCCGCTGCTGGGCCGGCCGAACCGGGGACCAGTTTGGCGCTGTGCGGCGCGGCGGCTAAAATGGCGTGGCGGCTGTCACGTTCCAGCTAAAAAGCGCGTTATATCAGTGCGTTACCGGCGCTCTCCCGGGGCCGAATTTCGTTGCGCAATCCGCGCGGTTTGCTAGGGTGCGCCCCGCGCTTCCGGACCTGCACCGGGAGCCCAGCCAGGTGCCTGACAACACTTGCAAAAGTCCCCCTTCGGCGCGGCGGGGCGACGAACCTTCATTTGACTTCTCCGCGCCACGAGTATCCGCGTGACCGACGCCACCGAACCGCAAGAGAATCTGCCGCCGCCGCCACCGCCGCCGGGCGATATCGCGCCCGTCACCATCGAAGAGGAGATGCGGCGCAGCTACCTCGACTACGCGATGAGCGTGATCGTGGCGCGCGCCCTGCCGGATGCGCGCGACGGGCTGAAGCCGGTGCAGCGGCGCATCCTCTACGCCATGAAGGAGAACGGCTACGATTCGACGCGGCCGTTCCGCAAATCGGCGCGCATCGTCGGCGACGTGATGGGCAAATACCACCCGCACGGCGACCAGGCGATCTACGACGCCATGGTGCGCATGGCGCAGGATTTCTCCGTGCGCCTGCCGCTGATCGACGGGCAGGGCAATTTCGGCTCGATGGACGGCGATCCGCCGGCGGCGATGCGCTACACCGAGGCGCGCCTGGCGCGTGCCGCCGAGGCGCTGCTGGAGGACATCGACAAGGATACGGTCGATTTCCAGCCCAACTACGACGATCAGGGCCGCGAGCCGACGGTGCTGCCGGCGCGCTTCCCCAACCTGCTGGCCAACGGTGTCGGCGGCATTGCCGTCGGCATGGCCACCAACATCCCGCCGCACAATCTCGGCGAGCTGATCGATGCCTGCTGCGCGCTGATCGACGATCCCAACGTGCCGGCCCAGCGCCTGCAGGAGATCGTGCCCGGCCCGGACTTTCCGACCGGCGGCCTGATCCTGGGCCGCAACGGCATCCGCGCCGCCTACGAGCTGGGCCGCGGCTCGATCGTGATGCAGGCGCGCCACCACATCGAGGAGCTGCGCGGCGGTCGCGAGGCCATCGTCTTCACCGAGGTGCCGTTCCAGGAGAACAAGGCGCGGATCGTCGAGCGCATCGGCGAGATGGTGCGCGAGAAGCGCATCGAGGGTATCACCGACCTGCGCGACGAGAGCGACCGCGACGGCGTACGTATCGTGGTCGAGATCCGCCGTGACGCCATGGCCGACGTGGTGCTGAACCAGCTTTTCCGCTTCACCACGCTGCGCACCAATTTCCCGGTCAATGCGCTGGCACTCGACGGCGGCCGCCCGCGCCTGATGACGCTGCGCGAGCTGTTGCAGGCGTTCATCCGCTTCCGCGAAGACGTGATGACGCGCCGCGCGCGCTACGAGCTGACGGCAGCCCGCGACCGCGCCCACGTGCTGGTCGGCCTCGCCATCGCCGTGGCCAATATCGACGAGGTGATCGAGACCATCCGGCGGGCGCCCGATCCGGCCACGGCGCGCGAGCGGCTGATGGCGCGGCACTGGCCGGCGCAGGACGTGCGGCCGCTGATCGAGCTGATCGACGAGCCCGGCCGTGCCGTGGCCGAGGACGGCACCTACCGCCTGTCCGAGGCGCAGGCCCGCGCCATCCTCGAGCTGCGCCTGCAGCGGTTGACCGGGCTGGAGCGCGACAAGATCGCCCAGGAGCTGCAACAGGTCGCGGTCGAGATCCGCAACTACCTCGAGCTGCTGGCCTCGCGCGAGAAGCTCTATGCGCTGATGCGCACCGAGCTGGTCGAGATCCGGGAACGCTTCGCCACGCCGCGGCGCACCGAGATCATCGAGGACGAGCTGGAAACCGATATCGAGGAGCTGATCCAGCGCGAGGACATGGCGGTCACGGTGACGCATGGCGGCTACGTCAAGCGCGTGCCGGTGGCGGCCTATCGCGCCCAGCGCCGCGGCGGGCGCGGCCGCTCGGGCATGACCACCCGCGACGATGATTTCGTCTCCACCATCTTTGTGGCCAACACGCACACGCCGGTGCTGTTCTTCACCAGCCGCGGCATCGTGCACAAGCTCAAGGTCTGGCGCCTGCCGCTGGGCGCGCCCAACGCGCGCGGCAAGGCATTCGTGAACCTGCTGCCGCTGCAGGAAGACGAGGCCATCACCACCGTCATGCCCATGCCCGAGGACGAGGCGAGCTGGTCGAAGCAGCACGTGATGTTCGCCACGGCGCGCGGCGGCGTGCGGCGCAACGAGCTGTCGGCCTTCGTCAACATCAACCAGGGCGGCAAGATCGCGATGAAGTTCGAAGGCGCCGACGCGGGCGACCGGCTGATCGCCGCCCAGGTCTGCACCGACGAGCAGGACGTGCTGCTGGCCACGCGGCTGGGCAAGGCGATCCGCTTCCCCGTGTCGGTCGTGCGCGTCTTCAACAGCCGTTCCTCGACCGGCGTGCGGGGGATTGCGCTGGCGGATGGCGACGCGGTGATCTCGATGACGCTGCTCGACAGCGGCCGCGCCACCACCGAGGAGCGCGAGGCGTATCTGCGCCAGGCGCGCCTGCTGCGCCAGCAGGAGAACGGCGAAGCGGAGAACGGCGCCGTCGAGGAAACGAACGGCAACGGCGCGGCGGCCAGCGCGAGCGAGGAGGGCGAGGCGCCGGTGGCGCAGATCGCGCTGTCGCCCGAGCGCTTCGCCGAGCTGGCCGCGCGCGAGAATTTCCTGCTGACCGTCGCCTCGACCGGTTTCGGCAAACGCACCTCGGCCTACGAGTACCGCCTGACGGGCCGCGGCGGCAAAGGCGTGGACCTGATGAACCTGCCGGGCGACGCCACGGTGGCGGCGGCCTTCCCGGTGGCGGCGCGCGATCAGATCATGGTGATGACCGACGGCGGCACGCTGATCCGCTGCCCGGTGGCCGGTATCCGCATCGCCGGCCGCAACACGCGCGGCGTGCGCATCGTGGCCGTGGCCGAAGGCGAGAAGGTGGTCTCCGTCGCCCACCTCGTCGACGATGCCGAAGCCGACGCCGCGACGGGGAAGTAGCAGTGCTCCTTCCCCCGGAGGGGGAAGGTGCCCGAAGGGCGGAAGGGGGATGCTTCAACACGCACAGACGCCGCGCATGTTGCACCATCCCCCTTCCGGCGCTGGCGCGCCACCTTCCCCCTCCGGGGGAAGGAAGTCTCTCAGGAGCCGGCCATGCTGAAGATCCTTTCCTGTATGGACTCCGCGGAACTGGCGGCGGCGCGGCAGCGCGAGCTGGGGATGTCGCATCACGACGCGGCCGTGCTCGGCAGATCAGCCGTGGAGACCGCCAGTGCGGGGCACTACGTGAACGGCGCCGGCAAGCGCGTGGACTGGAGCCGCGAAGTGCGCAACGCCTGCGCGGCCAGGAAAAGCATTCCGCCGGACGCGCTGCTTCCGGCACATGAGCCGGTGTCGTTTCCCGAAACGCACATCCAGGTCACGAACGAAACGACTCTGGGCGCGGCGCTGCGCTTCACCGAGAGCGGCCTGAAACCGCTGGCGCTCAACTTCGCCAACGGCATTCAGCCCGGCGGCGGCTTCCTGGTCGGCGCCAGGGCGCAGGAGGAGGTGCTCTGCCGATCCAGCGCCCTCTACAGCACGCTGGCGGGCGACCCGATGTATGACGCGCACCGCAAGCGCCCGCGGCCGGATGCGACCGACTGGGCCATCTACTCGCCCGATGTGCCCGTGTTCCGGACGGATGCCGGCACAGAGCTCGACCGCCCCTGGCTGCTGAGCATCCTGACCTGCGCCGCGCCCTATGCGCCCGAGATCGGCCAGCCTGAATCGGGGGATCTCCTGGAGAAACGCATCCGTCGTGTTCTCGCGATCGCACGGGCCTACGGGCACACCGCGCTTGTTCTCGGCGCCTGGGGCTGCGGCGCCTTCGCCAATGATGTGCGCCGCACGGCCGCGGATTTCCGCGCGGCGCTGGCGAACGAATTCGACGGCGCCTTCTCGGACATCGTGTTTGCCATCACCGACTGGTCGCCGGAGCGGCGTTTCCTCGGCCCGTTTCGCGACGTCTTCGCCGCAGCCGGCAAATAATGCACCTGCTGCGGCGCCGCAAAGCGGGTGACAGGCTTGCGTTAAAGCCGCTACATTTCCATGACGCAATGCATCATGAACGCCCATTCAGGCGCGTCGTGGAGGAAACTGCATGGCTGGCGAACGCATCGGCGTCTATCCCGGCACCTTCGATCCGATCACCAGCGGCCACGAGGAGATCGTGCGGCGCTCCATGCGGCTGGTCGACCGGCTGGTGCTGGCGCCGGCCACCAATATCGGCAAGGGCCCGCTGTTCACGCTCGAGGAGCGCGTGGCGATGCTGGAGGAGATCATCGCCGAGCAGCCCGCCGACATCGCCGGCCGCATCACCGTGGTGCCGTTCGATACGCTCCTGGTGCATTTCGCGCGCGCCCAGAACGCCACCTGCATCATCCGCGGCCTGCGCGCTGTGTCGGATTTCGAGTACGAGATCCAGATGGCCAACATGAACGCGCGCATGGAACCCCGCGTCGAGACCATCTTTCTGATGGCCTCCGACCGCCACCAGTTCATCGCGTCGAGCCTGGTGAAGGACATCGCGCGGCTGGGCGGCGACATTTCCAAGTTCGTGTCGCCGAAGGTCTATGCGCGGCTGAAAGCCAAGTTCGGCGGCCGCTGAGGGCGCCGGGCCGGTGCGGGCGAATTGACCTTGCCCGCCGGCCCCCCTATACCGCTGCCGCCGGCCGGCGGCCCCGCGGCGCCTCCCCGGACGAGCCCGTAGCTCAGCGGTAGAGCATCTGACTTTTAATCAGAGGGTCGAGGGTTCGATCCCCTCCGGGCTCACCAATTTTTTCAAAGAAAATCAAGCTATTGAGGGCTTAACTATCGGCTTCCCGGCGCTCCGGGCACCACGGCTTCCCAAAAGTACCCACCGGGTACCCACCGCAACGTCATTCGCTGTTTCTGAGTGATTGGGCGTCTTTCTCTGCGCGCATGTGAACGCCACTGCCGACATACGCGACGCCCTCAGTGGCTTTGGCAACCATAGCCCAGCATCGGCATTGATAACCTAGGTTAAGAGTGGCGGGGGGCTTTCATGGCGCACGACCCGACGGAGCTTGAAAACCTGAAGCGGCAACTGCTCCTGATGACAGAGCAGGTCAGAATTCAGCGGGAAATGGTACATACCATGCAAGGCGCGAACCACCCCGATGCCGCGAAAGCTGCCCGAACGTTGCAGGCTATGGAAATCACCTTGTCGGCGCTGGTCGTGCGGCACGACGTGATGGCGCTGGGAGCGTCGCTGGCCGGAGACGCCGCACGACAGGAGGAAGGCCCTATAGTAGAAGCTTGTGTGACAAAGCCATCTTAAGACTAACCGCTCCTAACAGGCGCCACATGGCGCCCGCTTTTGTCCGAATACAGCGGTTGCACAGGGCTGGCGGCCCGAATAGCCAGAGGCATGCAATCGGCACGCTCCCGCCGTGCTTCAGCAGTTCGTGCGTCTGTCCAGTGTCGGCCTCGACAGTGGGAAGTCTCGAAGAAACCTGGGCGGAACCCGCCGGGCGGCGTTCCGTATATTCTCGCCGACCAGGCGACGGTCGGCCGTATCCTCGCACTGCCCCGCTTCGGCGGGGTCTTTTTTTGCGAGAGGAGCTTCAAGCCGCTGCCGGGCACCGGTGCTGCCCACTGTCAGCGCGGTATCGGCCGATCGCGTCGGGGCTGGCCGGGAGGAAGGTTAAGGGCGCGCCAGACTCAACCAAGGCGGCCATATCGCGCGAGCAATCTTTGAGCGCTCGCGACAAAGGCCACGTCAAGCCGTATCACCAGCTCATCGAATCGTTCCTGCTTCCGCTCATAGGTGCGCCACCGCATCCACTTGGGTTTCGATGGCAGGCTTTCAGGCCACCATGCCGCGTCACCCAGCTCGCGGCACAGCTTCGCGCCCTGGCGGTGGACGCGGTCCAGCCGCGTTTCGCGCTGGCAGGCATAGCCCAGACCATAGCCGGCCCGGCTCCAGAACCGATGCCCGCCGCGCGGCAGAAACAGCTTGGCGACGCGATTGCCGGTGCGCGGACATTCAAACCACCAGCGCGCGTCGCCGAAGCGGGGGAACGTCCGCAGCAACGTGACGCGGTATTTTTCCAAAGCCGCGTCGCTGGTGTGCCGCGCGTGCTCAAAGTCGATGAAGTGCCAGGCGCCGTTGCGGGTGTCTATGGTCAGCTTGACCTTGAAGCCGTCGCGGTAAGGGAACGTCGCAGCGCCCAGGATGCCAGGCCGCACCTTGGCGCGGTCCAGCAGCCACGACTCCAGCACGTACGATCCGCACGCCTCGCTGGTGGGCCTGCCTCTGTGTCGTCCGGAACCGTACCCGCCCATTTGCGCCTCGCAGGATTTTCCTAAATCAATTGGCTAACTGGCAGCCTCGCAGTCGAGTCAAGATTGCCCCAAAGCGTTCCTGCCTCCCTAGAAGCTCCTGCATTGAATTTGGCGACCCACGTAACTGCAATTGGTGACAACCGGCCGGCTCATGGCGTTAATCATCTGCTGTTGTTGGTTTAGCTGTTGCTGGTAGACGCCCCACATCAGAAGGGCCTGCCCGGCGCGCTGTCGGCGCTCGATTTCAGCTGCGTGCGAAGCGGCCAGCTGCTGGTTCATCTGTTGCCAGAGGGCAACCAGCTTGTGGGTTGTTTCTTGCCTCAACCGCTGGGCGGCCTTGGCGTTCTCGCCCCACGTAAGCGCCCCCTTAGTGAGCTGAACGGCTTGTTCGTCCTGCCGGGCGTAGTGCTCGGCAAAGATCGCTACCAAACCGGGATTGATGGAACCCAGATTTTCCAGCGCCAGCTTCCGGCACGGTTGATATTCAGCGTGCAGGGCAAAGATCGCCTGCACTTGTTCCGGCGTGGGCTTTGTGTCGTCGGCTAGCAGCGTGAGCGGCACCGGCGTGTTTAAGTCATACGGAATTAGCTTGTCTTTCAGGGCGAGAGCGCTCGGCGAAGCCAAGGCCCGCTCAAAGCACGGCTTGACCAGCGCCTCTACGCGCTGAGACTCGCTCTCAATGCGCCGGACTTCCTGTTGTGCGGGAGTGTCGCACGCGGCGAGTGCAAGTACGACGATCAGCAAACTCCCCCGTATCGGAAAAACTCCCAACATCGCCTTCCTCCCCATAGGACCGCTTTGCGCGGTTGCATAACTGCATGAGAATGCGAGCGCCCGCATCCGTCAAGTAGGTCCCGCTTCTTTGTATGCAAAAGGCGACCCATTCGGCCCTGTTCTGCTTTCCGCGTCCCGCACGCGCGTCTGGTTACAGTCGAGCAAATCTAGAGTGCGTGCGTTGCGACACGCGGGGTTTGCCTAGCTCAGACGGCGGATTTCAGAGAGTGAGCGAAGCGGCGCGAGGCGGGACGAAGCACGCGGTTTTGCCGGCGCGACCCGTTCCGTCAGTTCCCCACCCCCTGGTATACTATCTGTGTCCGCCAGCGTGGACCGTGAGTCGGGCGGATCGGCCTTCAATGGTCCGCCAGCCCGGACAGTTGGTCTTTGATTTTCCACGATTTCCGATTGGGCTGTTTTCAACTGTCCGCCAGCGTGGACAGTCTGTCCGTCAGCGTGGACCGTGTTCTGTTTTTTCTGTCTGCCGGGGCAGACAGTTTCCTGCCCGGATTCGGGTGGCTGCCAGCGCATGAAATCCTTCGTCGGCAAATGGCCGGCGTGCGGATGTTCGGTGAGAATCCACACGGTTGCCGGCCCGCGCTTGACGTTGAAGGCTCCAACCTGCTTGGGACGGATGAAGCCCTTGGCGTGCAGCTCGGCGAGCAATTCGGCTGCGAGGCTCTTGCCGCAGTGCAATCGCCTCGCAAGCTCTCTGGCGCTCATGAAGAGCTCGCCGTTGTTCTCACCGTTGAAGAGGCGGTAAAGTTCAATCAGTGTACGCACCGCGCCAAAACTGAGGCTGTCAAAGGCGCAGCCGCGCATCATCCATTCGTACAACCGCACATGGCGCCCTTCGCGGTTGCTGCGGCCGGTGGCGTTGACCTTCCTACGCCGGCCCATCGCCTGCTCCATCCAGCGGTTCGCGCGGCGGTGCGCTACCGGTATCCGATGCGCCGTCGCTAATCGCGTCCCCGACGATGACCACGGGCGTTTCGAGCACATGCCGGCCATGCCAGCCGCCGGGATGCGGCTCGCGGTCGGTGCGGATCGCAAGGCCGTGGCGCTTGCGCAGCTTGTGGCAGTAGGCTGCGAAGCGATAGGCCCAGGTGCCGGACACATCCAACGCCGTCACGCCGCGCGGCCCGGCCGCCACCAGCGCACACAAGGCGCGCGCTGTCTGGCCCCGCACGACGAGCGGCCGGTGCGCATCGCCCTCGACCGCGAAAGCCTCGATACGGGGAAGCGCCGCCATCAGCGATCCTCCCGGCCGCCGATGCCGGCCAGCTCGGCAATCGTCAGCGCCAGCGCCGCCGACGTGATTCCCAATCGCCGGCCAGTGATGCGCGCGGCGAGCGGCAAGGCGGCCCACCGTTGGCGCTCGCCGTATTCGAGGAGCGGGAGAGGGGAAGGGGCCGGCCCGTTGCGGCGCCGCGCCCGTTTGTCTACCTTGGCCAAGTCAGCCTCCAATTCACGGGGATTGACAAACACTTGCCCCGGTCGCGGTCTGGATCACCGCGCCGGGGTTTTCGTTAGGCAGCATGGTCAGGCTCGCTGGTGCTGGCGCGTTGGCGCTTCGCCAGCCACGCGCGTACGGCGCGAAGCTCGTACAGGACCGCGCCGCCCAAGCGGATGAAGGGCGGCCCGTCGCCGTAGACCCTTCTCTTGTTCCAGTAGCTGCGACTGAGGCCGGTCAGTTCGGCAAGCCGGCCGGTGCGGACGTATTGCGGCGCGCCCGTATCGCCGTTGTTGTCGCTGGGAAGCATGATGCCTCACGTGAAAGAGACGGAAAACGCCGTCTCAACGTGGGCATTCAGAGGCTTGTCGCTCTGGCAGTCAGCATTGGCAATCTGGCGGCCAGATCATTTCCTGCCAGAGCGGACCGCCAACTTGTGTCCCTTGTTGCCAGTTCCTTTCCACGCGGCCGGTGCGCGCTTGCGGCGAAGTGCTCGCACCCGAAGACTGAGGCCCGGTCCGAACGCCTCGCGTGCCGCATGCTCGTCCTGTTTGCGGGAAGGCCGTTCACCGATGGCCTCGCACTGGCTGATGCGCTGCTGATACCAGTCGGTCAGCTCTTGTTCGGAAGGTTTACGTCGACTCCCGTATTGCTCCTTCTGGCGCGCTACTTCGCGGGTCGGCGACTGGCCCGTTTCACCTTCACCTGGCCACAGCGCGACTATGTCGGCGCGCTTGAAGCGAACGTCTTGCCAGCGCGTTGCCTTTCCAAATTTCGGGCCTATCCCTTCGGGATCTAGGTTGAGACTGGCGTCGATGATGGAGATCGGCGGAATTTCCTTCATGTCGCCACTCCCGTTTTCTCTACCGTAGCCGACCACCTCGCCGGCGCGCATTCGCTCCAGAATTGCTTCACCCGCTTCCACTGCACTCTTGAAGTGCGTATCTCCGCTTGTGGCTGCATACAGGTCCAAGGTCAGGTCTGTTGCTCGCCCGACATTCTGTGTCGCCATCACCTTCCGACCATCAGGAAGCAACGCCTCAGCACGATATTGCCTCGACAATCGAGCATCGCCGGTCACAAGCTCCACAATATGCCTGTTGCGCAGAAATACCCAGGCGACCGTCTGAATCAGAGTCCAGTACGTCAAGCTGAATGCGTCCGGATCGTTCGTCGCCGGCGCTGGTTGCGCCGCTGCAAGTTGGCGTGCCAACCAGTCCTGCCAATCTCGCTCGCGGAAAACCAAGGGGGCGCCGTCAAGATGCTTGTCGGCGTCCGACAACAACCACCCGACAACGTCGCCAGTAGCGAAGCTACACGCCGCAAAGCCCGGCGTATTGCCGTCTGCATCCCGCCAGTATTCGCGCGGCAACCGATGTTCCGTCCATGTGTTGTCGCGATGGCGAATCAGGACGTAGTCGTGCAGTTCATCATTCGTCAGGGAGTCCAGTAGAAGGGACTCAAGGCGGCCTATCACTTCATTGTGTCGAGCGTGCCATTCGGCTTCGGCTCGTGCATTACCGGGTGGGGGCAAGTTGCCGGCGTAGTCAGGGTGCTTTGTCTGGAATTCCAACCACGCCGCACCAAGAGAAACATAGCCAGCAGGAAGTACACGCTCCATTCACGCCACCGCTCGCGCCCGCATGGAAAGTCGGCGCGGCGGTCCCGTGCGGTGCGGGATGTTCGGCGGCCAACCTAGCCGCGCCAACGGCAAGTATGCCTCACTTCGCGCGCCGCAGCTTCACTACCTTGGCGGGCTGTGGGTTCATAACGCGGTCGATTTCGGCGGCCAGCGCCTCCAGCGCGTGGCGCTTCTCGCTGATGTAATCGTGTCTATCATAGACGCCGGCAACACCACCGATGACATGGCCCAGCACGCGCTCGGCAATGTCGCTGCGCACGCCGGCGCGCACCATCAGCGTGCGGGCAGTGCGGCGCAAATCGTGCAACGTCCAGCCGCTCGTCTTGCTGGCGTCGTCCAGCGCCCGCTTGGCCTTGGAGAAGCCGGAAAACGGCGTGTCGCCGGTGGTGGTGAACACGTACACGGGCGGCGGCGCTTCGCTGCCGGGTTCGGCCGGCATCGGCTGAATGCGGGGTAGGGACGTCAGCATGCTGCGCGCTGCCGCGCTGAGGGGCACCACGTTGGCTCGCTTGGTCTTGTAGCGTGCGGCCGGAATGGTCCAGGTGCCGGCCTTCAGGTCGATTTCATCCCAGCAGGCCTGGGCCGCTTCCTCGCGCCGCTGGGCGGTCAGCAACAGGAACCGCACCAGCGGGCCGAAGGGGTAGGCGGTGGCGTGCAGCGCGGTCCAGACGGCCCGCAGCTCGTCATCCGACAGGATGCGGTCGCGGGCGCGCTCGCCGGGCCGCACCAGCGGCGACATGCCGGCCACTACCGGCGTAACGAAATTCTCGTCCCGCGCCTGATGCCAGCGAAACATCTTGCGAATTACGGCCAGCACGTGATGCGCCATGGTGCGCCGGTCGCGGCTGCGGGGCGGGGCGGTCTGGCCTTTGCGGCGCCGGGGCTTCGCAGTGCCCGGCCCGGTGCCGGCCACGATGCCGTCGAGCAACGCCACCACATCGGCGCGGCGAATGTCTGTCACAGGGCGGCTGCCCCATACCGGCCGCACGTACCGATTCAGGATGCGCTCATATTCGCTGGCACTGCGATTGTGAGGCTTCACGTGCTGGTCGAGGAAACGGGCCGCCAGACCGGAGACGGTGTTCTGGCGGGCATTCCTGGCCTTCTGCCGGGCCTCCCGCTGGGCAAGGGCCTCGCGGCGCTTATCGGCGAGCGGATCGCTGCCACCGGCCGCCTTGCCGGCAAGCTGGCGGGCAATGTCGCGGGCCTTGTCCAGCGTCAGGGTGCCATAGGTGCCGATGGTGTAGCGGCGCTTGGGCGCCGCCCGGCCCTTGCCCGCGCGGTACTGGAACACGAACGACTTGACGCCGCTGGCGTGCAGCCGAACACCAAACCCCTTCAGTTCGCCATCCCACAGCCACCGCGCCGTGCGGCCGGCCTTGGCCGCGTCAATGGCCCGCTTGGTGAGCCGTCCGGAACCTGTTTCCTCGCTGTTAGCAGTGGCCATTTGTGCCCTCCCGGCGGTGGGTCCTGCGCGGGTCCTGGACCCACGGAGTACCCACCGGGAAGGAAACTACAGGAAACGTGGGGAAACGGGAAATTAAAATAGTGCCGTTCTTCTCAGCATCGGATGAAACTCTGGAATGGTGCCGGAAACACGATGCAACGGTGGACCGATAACTTTTAATCAGAGGGTCGAGGGTTCGATCCCCTCCGGGCTCACCAAGCTGAAATAAGGCAAAAAAGCACGTACGCACCGGCCTCAGTTAACTCCAAACAAGGATCGGGTAAGCACCCGTGCACGGAACGGCCTTCTGTGCCGCGCCGTCGCCTGGACCGCCTGCCACGGCACCATGCGGCGCGCGCCGATGATCCGGGCCTGTTCCTGCGGCGAGCCCCGGCTATCCAGATCGAAGACCTGGAACGGCGCCAGGTCGATGGCGTGCAGAGCGATGGTTCCAGCGCTCAGCGATTTTTTGTGCCGGGATCACCCGAACAGACCCCGAAAGAATGTAACGCCGTCCTTCTGACCGGCTCATAATGAAACGCAAATCGTAGGCCCGCGCAGCTACACGTCGTGACCGCAGTCATGCAGGGGGAGGGGTCCTATGAGCGGAGAATCCGTGCCTCAGGCTCCGAACGTGTATTGGGGACAAGTCAAACGGATACAGGTCAACAGCGATGCCGAGGCACTTCAGAACAACCTTAAATGGGCCGAGTTGGCTGTCAAATATGCAAGGTCGGTCATCCCGTACGTCGGCAATGATGTGCGCGACGTTCTGAAGTCCTACGGCGGATCCTTTGTCGGGCAGCTAGCAACTCGGCCAGCCTATTTTCTGGACCAGTTGCTGGACAAGAAGACGGGGGTTGCTCAAGCCAGAGACTTGGCCAAACGGGCTGAAAGGAGCGGGCTCGGCAACTGCGGAGAGATTTCGGCGGTCGCGTTCACGTATCTGCTGGATAACGGCGTTCGACCCATCGACTGGATGGAAATAAAGAATGGTGATCATAACTTCGTCCTGATCGGACGGAGGTCTGGAGACGCAAGAAACTCACTCTCATGGGGACCGCGCTGTGTCATTTGCGATCCGTGGAGGAGGGTTTCAAAAGCCGCCGGTCCTGGCGCCGACTATGATTATAGCTGCGGCAGGGGCAGCGTGATGACGCAGAAATGGTTTCAATCGGACGCACGCGTAGAATGATGCACCTGCCGGGATGCGTCGCGACGGCATGGCCCACTGAGTACCCCCCCCGCCACATCCCGAACAGCGCAAACGACGATCAGGAAACCGCGCCTGCCCGGAATAAAAGTTTGCCAAAGGGGTTCTATAGGTGATGCCTCACTCCGTATTGAGGCCATAGGGGCTCCGATGGAAGCGGACAGGGGATGCACGCGGTCGCTGTTCAAGGGCGTAACGCCGTTCGGGAGCCTCGTGGATCCCAACGTGGATCCGCACGAGTTTGACACCGAGCTCGCTGCGGTCTGGTATGCCGCCAACTACTACTTCGAGACCAGCTACAATGCTCGCCGGGAGTTTGGCGGCATCGTCTTCAGGAAGCCGAGCGGCAAGTACGGACTGACCATCCAGCGGGACGGTACCGCCGACGCGATTCGCTATCGCGGCGAGCTCGCGCCGCCCGACGCCGTCGCGGTTGCCTTCTGGCATACGCATGTGCCCAAGCATCCGTTGTACGAAGCGGCGCTAACACTGCTGGAGGGCAAGTCATGGCGCGACCTCTCGGGCGACCCCGATGACCCGGACGACGAGAGCGAAGATATCGGGCTGATCAGGCGCCTCTCGAAGCGGGCCCGAAAAATGGGCTATGCCCACCAGATGCTCTCGATCTACGTCGTCACTGACATCCAGATCCAGCGTTACACGCCCAACGCGCGCAAGCCGCTGGCGACTTGGGCCAAGTCTCCGCCCTCGCATTTCGCCCGCCGGATGGCGGCAGAGGCGCGCCGCTAGGCGGGACCCTGGTTGCTTTTGCGCCGGCGCCACCACGCGACGCCTTCGAGGATCAGCAGCAGGAGCGTGTTGGTGACGAGCGGCCAGTAGAAATCCGTCTGCGAGTCGGCGTGCCAGTTGCCCGGCCACAGGACAGCGACGTTGTCGAGCAGCTCGCGGTTGACCGAGTCGGCGTCGGCCATCTCCCGGGCGTAGATCCACATGGTGCCGACGAGCCAGCCCACGATCGCCGGATGCGACCAGCCGGCGAGCCGCCACGGGATGAAGGTGGCGAAAAAGAAGACGGCCGCGATGATGGAATGCTCCGGGCCATCGGGAAGGCGCCAGAGCCAGTCGAGGAGGCTCATCTTCTGTCTTTCGCGAGTCTCGCCCTTCGCTTTCGCTCCGGGCGATGCGGGCAAGATGCCCGCGCTCCGTGTTGGTGAGCGCGCAGCGCCGGAGCGCGGGCATCCCGCCCGCTCTTGACGATGGCCGGTCCGCTCCGACCTACCCGTTGCCCGCGCAGGAGGCAAGACGATCCGGCTAGTTGAAAGGGCGCGGCGCCACTGCCTGGTGGCTGATGCCGCCGTTCCGGCTGAACGTCACGACACCGGGGAACATCTTTGCGGGATTGACCGTCTCGTCGCGCGGCGCGTCGAAGCCGACGGCGCGGAAATGGGCCGTGTACTTGTCCTGGTAGACGCCGTCCTTGGTGACCGTCGTCAGGAAATCCCGCAGGAACTTCCTGAACCGGTCGAGGCCCTCAAGCCGGAAATGGCCGCGGTTGGAATCGAACAGCCGGTACGTCGTGCCCGAGCGTTGCACGACAATCACGTGGCCCGCGCCTGCACGGCTCATGTCGATGTAGTAGAGCCCGTCGCCGGCGAAGACGGCCCGTTCGATGCGCTCGGCGGTGACGCCGCCCGGCAAGGAGGTGTAGCGGCCCCAGTTCGGCTGGACGCGGTAGCGGCTCATGACGGCCTGGATCCAGTCCAGCGGACTGCCCTTGGCGTCGTTGAAGGCCTTCTGGTCGCACACGGCCTCGAAATAGGGTGCCTCGGACCACAGCGCTTTCGGGTCGAACGGATAGTCGCCGCCGCGCTGACGAAGCGCGATCCAGCGCAGCGCCAGCCCGGCGCAGGAACCATGCTCGGGGGCTGCGCCGCAGCGGCCGGGCGGGTTCTTGTCCATGATGAAGAGCTTGATGTAGGTCTGCCGCATCTCGTAGACGAGCTCACCGCGCTTTCTGGCGTCGTTGAGCAGCTCGTCGAGCGTCATGCTGTCCTCCCCGGTGCCCGCAATAGGGCACTCGTCCAGCAAACAGCGGCACGCGTCCGATCATTCCCGGGCCTGCGGGATTCTTTTCGGCTCGACCGCGCGCGGGGCCACCGCCGCAGCAGTGACCACGGTCAGTAGCGGTCGAGGCGCTCGACGACGATCGTGATCGCCTCCGTTGGCGCCGGTATGACGGCCTGTTTCCAGGTGAAGCTGTCGATCTTCGTCACGGGCCCGTATTTCGTCGCCGCGGCGTTCGTCAGCCGGTAGCGCGTCACGGGCGCGCCGGCGGCGCCGTATATGGCGAGGGTGCCGTTCTTCCTCACGCCCGAGCGGTGCCAGGCGAGAAGCTGCATGTCGCCGGTCTTGCCGCGCCTGAGGGTCAGGGTGACCGGCGCGACGTTCCGGTACGACACCGGGCGGACCTCCGTCGTTATCCCTTGCAGCTCCGAGAAGTGCGCGATGGAGTGGCCGTCAATGGCCAGCTCGAAGCGGCCTGCCGTGAACTGCCCTGCCGTCGGCATGACTGTCGTCCTCCGATTGTCCGGAGCCATTCACGCTCACGAACTGTCGCGTACCGCCGCCCGCGCGCGCCACAGCGCGCGATCGCGCGTCACATAGGTTCGGTCGGTAAGGAAGTTTGCCAGGATGTCTTCGAGCTGCTTCCGGGTGGCCTTGGCATAACCCGACTTGTTCTCCGGAATCTTTCGGCCCCACATGATGTCCGCGAAATAGTCGGCGATAATCTCGCATTGCTGTTCCATGTTGTACTCGGCGAGATCCTGACCCGTGGTCGGGTCGTAGTGGTAGGTCGCGTAGTGCATGTACGTCTTGCGCATGCGCAGTCCGCCGTCGACCTTCGGCTTGTCTTCCGCACGGACGATGCGGCGGGCCTGACGTCTGGCCGTCGTCCAGGCGTGCAGCATCGGCATGCCCACGAAGTACTGCCAGACATGCCCCAACTCATGCAGGAAGAAATGGGGGATGTCGAAGATCGGATCGCCAAACTTGATGTTGCCCATTGGGGGCGGCGGGTAGTACGCGCTCGACGGCTTGAACATGTCCGGTCCGATATAGTCCTCCCTGTATCGTTCGTTGCTGACGTTCACGGTGCCGAACGGCGTGAAGCCGCCACTCACAACCGCGCGGCGCACCACCTCGGTGTTGCGCAGCGGCGTCTCCAGGTGGAAGACATACCGGAAGAACGTCATTTCGTTGGCGGTCAGCGGACGGCGATCTGCCACGACCATCCTCCGTCGGCAGGCATGCGTCACCGGCTGCTGCTGGCGCGGACGCAGCCGTCAGTCAGGTGTAAGGAGTCTACGCGCGTCGCCTTTCGCGTCTATCCGCTGCCGGCAAGCCCTGTCCGCAAACGGCCACTTCCCGCGCCTGCCTTGCCTCTTGCCTTCCGCGGTAGGAACAGGGCGTTCGCTTATGGGCAAAAAAATACCTTCCCCCGGAGGGGGAAGGTGCCCGAAGGGCGGAAGGGGGAACTCGCACCACACCCGGTATCGCGCCTGTTGACATCCCCCTTCCGGCGCTGGCGCGCCACCTTCCCCCTCCGGGGGAAGGCATGAAGCTTCAGCCGAAGGCGGACTCCACGAAGAACTTGTAGCTGTCGGCGTTGGACAGCGCCTTCAGGGGCTCCGACAGCGCCAGTTGCTTGCACGGATCGGACCGGTACTTGTGATCCTTCGTGCCGGCAAAGGTGTGCGTGCATTCGTGCACGATCGTGCCGGCCTCGCTGCCCAGACCGGTCTGCACCTTGGTGAAGAACATCCCGCCGACATGGATCTTGGTCGGGTTGGTGGCGCCGCTGACATAGGCGAAGGTGCCGGCATCGATGCTGCGTCCGCCGAAATAGATGCGCACCTCCTGGCGCACGAAGTTGCGGCAGACACGCCGCATCACCTCGCGCGCCACCGTCAGCCGTGACTGATTCTTGGTACCCCATGTCGGTCCGCCGACCTTGAACGGGATGGTCGAGGTATCGACCATCGCGTCCGGATCGCCGAAGTAATCCGTGAAGCACTGGCGGATGCGTTGCGCGATCGGCAGGCTGGGCGGCAGGAATGTCATCTCGCAGCGCAGCAGCAGATCGAGGGCGCGCGCATAGGCATCCTCGATTTCCATTTTCCACAGGCTGGTGCGCGTGCCGGCACTGGCAAAGTTCTTCAGCTCGAGCTTGGGATGGCGCGTCGAGCGCACCGTGTCGCCCTTTTTCAGGAGCAGCAGCAGCTCGGCCACGACGGCGGAGGTCTGCATCTTCTGCAGGCGCTTGTAATCGTTGGTCAGAAGGCTCTCGCTGGTGTCGCGGATAATCGACATCGCCAGCAACGTGGCGGCACAGGCGCGCTTGTGGGCGTTGGCCGGCTGGTTCAGCGTGGACGCCGTGTGCGAGTGGCGGTTCTGGTTGAGGCCGGCCACCTTCAGGGCCCGCGAGGCCATGAGCCGGACATCGCCCTTGTCGTTGCTGGGGTTGTCGATCTTCTCCCTGAAGTAGGCGTGCAGGTCGCGATACGATTCACCGGGATCGGGCACAACCGATTGCACCTGCGACTCAATAAAGGCGATCAGCGTCTTGTAGTCGTTCATGCCGGTTCCTCCCCAGGCAAGCTCAGACGCAGCGACTATGCCGGCGCGTAAGTGGTCCAGGACCTTAAATTTTCTTAAATGTTATAAGCTCGGAAATCAGGGGATGCGCATGGCGCGCCTGGATGGCAAGATCGCCGCCGCCGATGTCTTTCTTCTTTCGTTCCGTCCCGCTCGCCCTGTTCATTGTCGCCGGCTGCACGCACGCTTCGCCGGCGCCTGTCGCTACGCAGGCCCTCGATGCGCGCGCGATCGAGATCGAGGCGCGTCAGGATGACCTGCTGCGTCAGCTTGCCGAATGCGAGAGCGGCGGCACCGGCCAGCCGGACCGGCCGATCGTGGGCGGCCGCGGTGCCTATTTCGGCCGCTTCCAGTTCGCGCCGCGCACCGTGATCGCCTTCGTGCGCGAGAGGGACGGGCGCGATCTCAGTACCGGGCAGGCCATCGCCCTGGCGCACGACTACGAACAGGCCATGGCGCTGGCGGAATACGTGATCTTCGAGCGCGACGGCGTTCACCACTGGCCGGCCTGCAACCGCAAGCTCGGCCTGTCCCGGGAAGTCGCGGCGATCAAGTCCCTGTGAGCGATTCCTCAAAAATCCAGTGCGCAGGACGGCAAACTGTGTCATGCTGGGTGCATATTTTTGGGGGAGCCGGCTGCCATGTTTATCGTCATCAAGGGCCCGCTGAACGGCCAGTACCAGTTCACGTCCCAGGAGAAGATGCCCAAATCCTTCGAGTCGTACGAAGACGCACGCGAATTCGTGGTCGCGCACCTGAAGCGCTACTTTCCCAAGCATGAGTACGATGCCGACAACGACATCTGGTATGCCCGCAACCCCGGTGACGCGCACCAGACCGGCTTCCACATCAAGAACGGCTAGCGACGCGTCGGACCCGGTTCTTGATTTCCCGTAAGGTATAAACTATACATCGATCGCATGACATCGATCGAGAGAGACGGCGCCGACCGGGCGGTCCCGCGAGGCCGAAGCGCGGCTTGCCGGCGGCGCCATCCGCGGAGCCGAAGTGTCTCCCTTTCGGATCTGTCTCCGAGTGTCTCCCGTTCGGATCTGTCTCCGAGTGTCTCCCGTTCGGATCTGTCTCCGAGTGTCTCCCGTTCGGATCTGTCTCCGAGTGTCTCCCTCCATCTGCCTCCGCATCTGTCTCAAGGTGTCTCCTTTCCTCGGAGCGCAGGCATCTTGCCCGCCTCGCCCGTCGCGCAAGCGAAGGGCGAAAACACCTCGGCGCTGCGCGCCGATGCGGGCAAGATGTCCGCGCTCCCAGCCGGCTCAGATCGCTGTCACCAGCATCGACAGGGCAATCAGGAAGAGGACGACCAGAAGCGGAGAGCTGGCGAGCCAGCGCGTGCCGAGCGGCAGTTCATCCCAGTGGCGGAAGGCCAGCACGAAGGCCCAGACGGCGGCGGCAAATCCCGCCAGCCAGCACAGCATGGCCAGCAGGTTGCCGCCAGAGCCTTCGCCGGGGCCGCCGCTGACCAGCGCCACGGGCACGGAGGCGACGAAGAATGCGATCGCCCAGATCGCGACGTTGCGCACACGCCGGGCCAGCCTGACGGTCAGCCCGGCACCGGTGCCGCCCGGAAGCGGCACCTTGCTGTCAGCCACCGATCTTGCCGGTGGCCCGCAGCTCCTCGAAACCGGCATCCAGCCCCGCCTTGAGGCGAGCGAAGAGCTCGTCGATCTCGGCCGGCGTGATGATCAGCGGCGGGCAGATCGCGATGCGGTCGCCCATGTTGCGCACGATCAGGCCGCGCTCCTGGGCGTGCTTCGCGACGACCGTGCCGGCTGACCCCGCCGGCTCCACGATCGCCTTGGTCGCCTTGTTGGCCACCAGCTCGACGGCACCCACCAGGCCGATGCCCATGGCCTCGCCCACCAGCGGATGGTCGGCCAGCGCCTTGAGATGCCGCTGGAACGGCTCGGACATGCGCCGTGCGTGCCCGAACAGGTCGATCTCGTCGTAGATCTTCTGCGCCTCCAGCGCCACGGCGGCGGCCACGGGATGGCCGGAGTAGGTGAAGCCATGCCCGAAGGTGCCGATCTTGTCGCTCTCGCTCATCAGCGCCTGATAGACGCGCTCGTTCACCATCACCGCCGAGATCGGCAGGAACGACGCCGACAGTGCCTTGGCGCAGCTCAGGATGTCGGGCTGCAGGCCGAGCGTCTGGCTGCCCCAGACATTGCCGGTGCGGCCGAAGCCGCAGATCACCTCGTCGGCGACCAGCAGCACGTCGTACTTGTTCAGCACCGCCTGGATCTTCGCGTAGTAGGTGCGCGGCGGCACGATGACGCCGCCGGCGCCCATCACCGGCTCGCAGATCATCGCCGCGACAGTATCGGGACCTTCCTTGAGGATAAGCTGCTCCAGCTCCTCGGCGCAGCGCGTGGCGAACTGCTCCTCGGTCTCACCGTCCTTCGCGAAGCGGTAGTGGTGCGGGCAGGAGGTGTGCAGGATGTTGGCAATCGGCAGGTCGAAGGAGCGGTGGTTGTAGGGCAGCCCCGTGAGGCTGGCCGAGGCGACCGTGACGCCGTGATAGCCCTTGATGCGGCTGATGATCTTCTTCTTCGCCGGCCGGCCCAGCGCGTTGTTCATGTACCAGATCATCTTGACGACGCTGTCGTTGGCCTCCGAGCCGGAGTTGGCAAAGAAGACCTTCGACATCGGCACGGGCGCCATCTGCAGCAGCTTCTCGGCCAGATTGATCGCCGGCTCGTGGCTGCGGTGATTGAACGAGTGATAGAACGGAAGCTGGCGCATCTGCTCGTAGGCCACGCGCGCCAGCCGCTCGTTGTCGAAGCCCAGCGCGGCCGACCACAGACCGGCCAGACCCTCGATGTATTCCTTGCCATCATCATCGGTGACGTAGACGCCCTTGCCGCGCACAATCGTGAGCGGTCCCTCCGACTCATGCTTCTTCATGTTCGTGTAGGGATGCAGGTGATATGCGATATCGCGCGCTGCGTTGGAATTGCCGCGCAGCGAGCGGATGATCTGGTTCATGCCCCGTCCTTTCGTCCGAATGCCGGTGGAATGCTACAGGGCGGCCGTTGCCGGTGTCCACCACCCGGCCGGCATGTCGGCGCTGCAACGGCGTGACGGCGCGGCCTGTGGTTGCGGCATGGATTTCTTTCGCGGTTCCAAGTATTTATCCATTGGCCCCGCGGCGAATTATCCCTGATCCGTCATTGACGGCATCGGCCGCGCAATGCTTTTATCAAAACGGCTCTTGAAAGTGCAAAAAGCTGCTCCCGGCGCGGCGCGCGGGGGGAGCGTGGGAGAGGGAGAGCGCAATGAAAGCCGAATTGCGTCGCTGGGCGTTGGCCGGAGCGGCTGCGCTCGCGCTGGGTCTTGGAGCAGCCTCCACCACTGAGGCCAAGACGTTCAAATGGGCCAATGCGGGCGATGTCAGCTCGATGGACCCGTACTACCGCAACGAAACCTTCCTGCTGGCCTTCCTCGAGAACATCTACGATCCCCTGGTCCGGCGCGATGAGAAGCTGGGGCTGGAGCCGGCGCTGGCCGTGAAGTGGGGCCAGATGTCGCCGACGACCTGGTTCTTCGACCTGCGGCCGAACGTGAAGTTCCACGACGGCTCACCGTTTACCGCCGATGACGTCGTGTTCTCCCTGAACCGCGCCAGCAGCGGCGGCTCGAACCTGAAGGGGAACTTCACCTCGGTGAAGGAGATCCGCAAGGTCAACGACCATCGTGTCGAGGTTGACACGAAGTATCCTGATCCGCTGCTGGCGTCGAAATGGGCGCTGATCCTGATCATGTCCAAGGCGTGGGCGGAGAAGAACAATGCCGCCGTCGCCGCCGACGCCACCAAGAACGAGGAGAACTTCGCCACGCGCAATGCGATGGGTACCGGCGGGTTCATGCTCAAGGAGCGCAGGGCAGGCGAGAAGACGGTGCTGGTGCCCAACCCGAACTGGTGGGACAAGCCGAAGCACAATCTCACCGAGGTGATCTTCACGCCGATCCCCAATCCCGCGACGCGGGTGGCGGCGCTCAAGGCCGGCGACATCGACATGATGTACGAAGTGCCGCCGCAGGACACTGACGGGCTCAAGCGCGACGCGAACCTCAAGGTCATCGAGGGCCCCGAAACGCGGGTCGTCTATCTCGGCTTCGATCACGAGCGGGACGAGCTGCTCGAGTCGAACATCAAGGGCAAGAATCCGTTCAAGGACAGGCGGGTACGCGAAGCCTTTCACCGCTCGATCGATGTCCAGGCAATCCGGCGCGCAGTCATGCGCGGCCAGTCATTCCCGACCAACCTGATGGTGGCGCCGGGCATCAACGGCTATGTCAAGGAGCTCGACAAGCGCCCGCCGCTGCTGAAGCCCGAGGAGGCGAAGAAGCTGCTGGCCGACGCGGGCTATCCCGACGGCTTCGAGACCGGCATGGATTGCCCCAACGACCGCTATGTCAACGACGAGAAGATCTGCCAGGCGGTGGTGGCGATGCTGGCCCGCATCGGCATCAAGGTGAACCTGCTGGCGCAGACCCGCAGCAAGTACTTCAGCAAGATCCTGCGCAAGGCCGACAACAGCCCGGGCGAAACCAGCTTCTTCATGCTGGGCTGGTCGCCGGCCACGACCTATGACGTGCACAACGTCTTCGAGTCGCTGATCCAGACTCCGAACAAGGAAACCAAGAAGGGCCTGTTCAATGTCGGCGGCTACTCGAACAAGAAGGTCGACGAGCTGTCGGACAAGATGGAGCAGGAGACCGACACCGAGAAGCGGGACGCCATGATCTACGAGGCGACCAAGCTTTATACCGAGGACTACGCCTATATTCCGCTGCACCAGCAGGCCGTGATCTGGGCGGCGCGCAAGAACATCGAGCTGCACCAGCCGGCGGACAACCGCTTCCCGCTGCGCTTCGTGCAGGTCAAGTGAGGACGCGGCCGGGGCCTTGCTGCTCCCGGCCGCCTGTTTCGACGGCCCCGTCCGCCCGCTGGCGCACGGGGCCGGTTTGCGTTTGGGGCAAATCCTGCTACTTCCGCACCTGCTGTCCTGACAGGGCTTCAAACGCCGTTCGATGACCGCCTTCGTCCTTCGCCGCCTCGCCCAGTCGATCGCCGTGCTGCTCGCGGTGGGTCTGGTGGCTTTCCTGCTGTTCCGTTACGTCGGCGATCCCATCAGCGGCATGGTCGGCCAGGACACCTCGCTGCAGGAGCGGGAGGAGTTGCGCCAAAGGCTCGGCCTGAACGACCCGGCGCCGCTTCAGTTTGCGCGCTTTGTCGGCAACGCGGCGCAAGGCTGGTTCGGCCTCAGCTACCGCACCTCCGAGCCGGTCAGCCGCATGATCCTGGAACGCATGCCGGCGACGCTGGAGCTGGCGCTGGTTGCCGCCCTGTTCGCCGTCCTGGTGGGAGTGCCGATGGGGGTGTGGACCGGGCTCTACCCGCGCCACTGGTCCAGCCGGCTGCTGCAGGCGGTGTCGCTGATCGGCGTGTCGCTGCCCACCTTCCTGATCGGCATCCTGCTGATCCTGGTTTTCGCGGTCATCCTGGGCGTGCTGCCGTCATTCGGACGGGGCGACACCGTGCAACTCGGCTGGTGGACGTCCGGGTTCTTCACGCTGAGCGGCCTCAAGGCGCTGATCCTGCCCTCGATCACGCTGGGGCTGTTCCAGCTCACCCTGATCATGCGGCTGGTGCGATCCGAGATGCTGGAGGTGATGCGCACCGACTACATCAAGTTCGCGCGCGCTCGCGGCCTTACCAATCGTGCGATCAATTTCGGCCATGCGCTGAAGAACACCCTGGTGCCGGTGATCACCATCACCGGCCTGCAGCTCGGCGCCATCATCGCCTTCTCGATCGTCACCGAAACGGTGTTTAGCTGGCCCGGCATGGGCCAGCTCTTCGTCCAGTCGGTGCAGTTCGCCGATATTCCGGTGATGGCGGCCTATTTGCTGCTGGTGGCGCTGTTCTTCGTGCTGATCAATCTCGTGGTCGATCTCCTTTACTACGCGGTCGATCCGCGGCTGCGCAGTGGCGCCGCGACCGCGGGTGCGCGGGGACACTGACCATGAGCCTCGCCGAATTTGCCCGCCGCGCTGCCGACAGCGACATCTGGTACAGCTTCAGGTCGTCGCCCGTGGTGGTGTGGGCAACCGGCGTCACACTCTTCATCCTTCTTGCCGCCTTCCTGTCCCCGGTGCTGGCGCCGCACACGCCGTTCGATCCGGCGACACTCAACCTGATGGATGCGCTGAAGCCGCCGGTGTTCTTCGGCGACGATGCGGACTGGACGTTCCCGCTAGGGACCGACGAGCAGGGCCGCGACGTGCTGTCCTCGATCATGTACGGCACCCGGCTGTCGCTGGTGGTTGGCTTCGCGGCGACGGCCTTCGCAATGGTGCTGGGCATCGCGCTGGGCCTGGTCAGCGGCTATGTCGGCGGTGCAGTCGATGCCTTCATCATGCGGCTGGCCGATGTGCAGCTCACCTTCCCGGCTCTGCTGGTGGCACTGCTGATCGACGGCGTCGTGCGCGGCCTCATCTCGGTGCAGCGCCACGACGAGATCGCGATCTACGTGATCGTCGGCGCCATCGGGCTCAGCTTCTGGGTGCAGTATGCCCGCACCGTGCGCGGCTCGGTCCTGGTCGAGAAGAACAAGGAATACGTCCAGGCGGCGCGCGTGATCGGACTGTCGCCGGTGCTGATCATGGTGCGGCACGTGCTGCCCAACGTCATGGGGCCGGTGCTGGTGATCGCCACCATCAACCTTGGTCTTGCCATCCTGACCGAGGCGACGCTCTCGTTCCTCGGGGTCGGCCTGCCCTCGACCGAACCCTCGCTCGGCACGCTGATCCGGCTGGGCAACGACGTGCTGCTGTCGGGCACCTGGTGGATCGTGATCTTCCCGGGCATTACGCTTGCGGTCCTGGTGCTGGCGGTGAACCTGCTGGGCGACTGGCTGCGCGATGCCCTCAATCCCAAGCTGCGGTGAGCAGCGGAGATGACGTCGCTCGCCAACGCTCCGCTGCTTGAGGTGAGCCATCTGCGGGTCGAATTCCCCACCCGGCGCGGTACGCTGGTCGCCGTCGATGACGTCTCGTTCGATATCGCGCCCGGCGAGGTGCTGGGGGTGGTCGGCGAGTCCGGTGCGGGCAAGTCTCTGACCGGCGCCGCCATCATCGGGCTGCTGGAACCGCCCGGCCGCATCGCCGGCGGCGAGATCCGGCTCGAGGGCGAGCGCATCGACAATCTGCCCTACGAGAAGATGCGGCGCATTCGCGGCGCAAGGATCGGCGCCATCTTTCAGGATCCGCTGACCAGCCTCAATCCGCTCTATACCGTCGGCCGGCAGCTCGTGGAGACGATCCAGACCCACTTGCCGCTGGCTGCGTCGGCGGCACGAGCCCGCGCGCTGGAGCTGCTGAAGGAGGTCGGCATTCCGGCGGCCGAGGCGCGTTTCGAGCACTACCCGCACCAGTTTTCCGGCGGCATGCGCCAGCGGGTGGTGATCGCGCTGGCCTTGTGTGCCAATCCGCGGCTGATCGTTGCCGACGAGCCGACGACAGCGCTCGATGTGTCGATCCAGGCCCAGATCATCGCGCTGCTGAAAAAGCTCTGCCGCGAGCATCGCACGGCGGTGATGCTGGTGACCCACGACATGGGCGTGATCGCCGAAACCGCCGACCGCGTGGCGGTGATGTACGCCGGCCGGCTGGCCGAAATCGGTCCGGTGCGCGACGTGGTCAAGCAGGCGGCGCACCCCTATACCCGCGGCCTGATGGGTTCGATCCCGTCCATCGGCGAGCGCAGCCACCGGCTCACACAGATCGAGGGCTCGATGCCGCGGCTGACCGAGATCCCGCCCGGCTGCGCCTTCAACCCGCGCTGTCCGCATGCCGGCCAACGCTGCACGCGCGAGCGGCCGGACCTGATGCCGGCAGGCCGGACCCGGGCGGCCTGCTGGCTCTACGATCCGCAGGGCGTTGGCGCCCCGCTGCGTGCGGAGACGGTCGATGCCTGACACCGGCGTACCGGTCACGCGGCCGGCGCCGCAGGCCGCGGCACGGCCGCTTCTGCGGCTGGAGCGACTGAAGCGCCATTTCGACGTATCACCGCCGTGGCTCGCGCGTGTGCTGGAACGCAAGCCCCGCGCCATCGTGCAGGCTGTCGATGGCGTGGATATCGAGATCGCGCGCGGCGAGACCTTCTCGCTGGTGGGCGAATCGGGCTGCGGCAAGTCGACGGTGGCGCGTCTGGTTGTGGGCCTCTATCCGCCTACGGCGGGGCGAATCGAGTTCGATGGCGCCGATATGGGCGCACGCCGCGGCCGGGCGGAGATGGCCGCGATCCGCCGGCGCATGCAGATGATCTTCCAGGATCCCTATGCCAGCCTCAATCCGCGCTGGCGTGTGTTCGACATCATCGCCGAGCCGATCCGCGCCTTCGGGCTGGCCAAATCCGGGCAAGAGATCCGGCAGCGCGTCGAGGGGCTATTGCGCCAGGTGCGCCTGACCCCGGCCGACGGCGTGAAGTACCCGCACGAGTTCTCCGGCGGCCAGCGGCAGCGCATCTCGATTGCCCGGGCGCTCGCCAGCCGGCCGGAGTTCCTGGTCTGCGACGAGCCGACATCGGCGCTCGATGTGTCCGTGCAGGCGCAGATCCTGAACCTGATGATGGAGCTGCAGCGCGATTTCGGCCTGACCTATCTCTTCATTTCGCACAATCTCGCGGTCGTCTATCACATCAGCACCCGCGTCGGCGTGATGTATCTCGGCCGGCTGGTCGAGGTGGCGGCCACCGACACGCTCTTCCGCCGGCCGCGGCACCCCTATACGCGGATGCTGCTGGACACCATCCCTGACCTGGAGATGACCGGGCGGCGGCGCGCGCCGGTCGCCGGCGAGGTGCCCAGCCCGATCAATCCGCCGGCGGGCTGTGCCTTCCACCCGCGCTGTCCCTTCGCCAACGACCGCTGCCGGCGCGAACGGCCGGAGCTGCTCGCGGCCGGAGAAACGCGCGTCGCCTGCCACGCCGTCGAGGAGGGGCGGCTGCCGGCGGAAGAGCGCAGCTACGTGCGCGCCTGAGCATCAATCGCGTCGGTATTGGGCCCAGGGCATTCTCATATCTGATTGCCCGGCTGGCTCCGCTGACGCGCGTAGGGCAAGGCGCGGCGTTGAAGCCTGCCGGGAGCGCGCCACTCCAGTGGCGCATCGCCCGCAGCGAAGCGGAGGGCGAACAGCGTCGTGTGCGCAAGCTTGCATGATGGCGGCGTTGACACGCCGCCGGCGCCACTGGAGTGGCGCGCTCCCAGCAGGGCCCCGGGGGCAAAGCGCTGACTTGAACCAAACGGAGGAATGACGATCATGACCATAGTGACACTTTCAGATGGGACAGGCTCTAATGCACATCGATGCCTGGACCGTTGCCGAGGCCAAGGCGCGGTTCAGCGAACTCCTTGAGCAGGCACAATCGAAGGGACCGCAGACCATCACCAGGCATGGTCGAACGGCGGCTGTCGTCGTGTCAGCTGAGGAATGGGAGCGAAAATCCAGGCGAGCGGGCAACCTGGCGGAGTTCTTCGCAAGCTCGCCGCTTCGGGATTCGGGTATCGAGGTCAGGCGCAGGAAGGGCCGTCCGCGAAAAATCGGACTATGACTTTCTGCCCGCAGCGCTCCCCGTCATTCCTCGCTGCGTTCGGGATGACGGTGTGTTTGGGATGACAGAAGTTATTTGCGGAACACTACGCTGGCAGGCCGATCCCTTAAGCTGGCGGAAGGCATCGAAGCCGCCGCAGGTCAGCAGCGCGCCGGCCAAACTTGACGGCTCACCGGTGTCGACTACGATCCGGCAGGTTTTCCGAACAGCCGGAGGCACCCTGTCATGCCCGTCATCAACCGCATCGCCGATTTCCACGAAGAGATGACGGCGTGGCGTCACGACCTGCACATGCATCCGGAAACCGCCTTCGAGGAGAACCGGACCTCGGATGTGGTTGCAGCCAAATTGCAGTCCTTCGGCCTCGAGGTGCATCGCGGACTCGCGAAGACGGGCGTGGTAGGGGTCCTCCGCGCGGGCACCGGCAAGCGCGCCATCGGCCTGCGCGCCGACATGGACGCGCTGGATGTGCACGAGACGAACACCTTCGCGCACGCCTCGAAGCATCACGGCAAGATGCATGCCTGCGGCCATGACGGGCATACCTGCATGCTGCTCGGTGCCGCCAGGCATCTGGCGGAAACGCGCAATTTCGACGGCACGGTCTATTTCATCTTCCAGCCCGCCGAGGAGAACGAGGGCGGCGGCCGTGTCATGGTCGAGGAGGGGCTGTTCGACAAGTTCCCCTGCGAAGGTGTTTACGGCATGCACAACATCCCCGGCATTCCGGTCGGCAAGTTCGCCATCCGCCCGGGCCCGATGATGGCCGCCTACGACGTCTTCGAGGTGATCGTCGAGGGCAAGGGCGCGCACGGCGCCATGCCGCATCATGGCATCGACCCTGTGGTGGTCGGCTCGCATATCGTGACGGCGCTGCAGTCGATCGTTGCGCGCAATGTCGATCCGATGGATACGGCCGTTGTCTCGACGACGCAGATCCACGCCGGTGACACCTGGAACGTCATTCCCCAAACTGCGATGCTGCGCGGCACCGTGCGCACCTTCAAGGCGCCGGTGCAGGACTTCATTGAGAAGCGGATCGAGGGGATCGCGCGCAACGTCGCGGCGGCGTTCGGCGCCAGCATCAGCTTCCGCTACGAGCGGCGCTACCCCGCGACCGTGAACAGCGAGGCCGAAACCGCGATCGCCGCGCGGGCTGCCGCCGCGCTGGTCGGCGACGGCAACGTGAACCGCAACCCGACCCCGGCCATGGGATCAGAGGATTTCGCCTGGATGCTGCGCGCCAAGCCCGGCGCCTATATCTGGATTGGCAACGGCGACGGCGAGGGGAGCTGCATGGTTCACAACCCCGGCTACGACTTCAACGACGACGTGCTGCCGCTGGGCGCGTCCTACTGGGTCACGCTGGTCGAGCAGGTGCTGGCCCGCCAGCAACCCGTCCGCCAGGCCGCCGAATAGTTAACCCGCATTTCTCAAGCTGCGAGGCATCATTCCCTGCCGGGAGCGCGCCACTCCAGTGGCGCCTCGCCCGCAGCGAAGCGCAGGGCGACCAACGTCGTGTGCGCATGCTTGCATGATGGCGGCGTTAGCACGCCGTCGGCGCCACTGGAGTGGCGCGCCCCCAGCAGGGGACACGTTTGAGAAATGCGGGCTAACGGGCCTGATTGAGGTTCGCCGGCGGCGGCGTGGCAGGCCGTTCGGCGATGGCGCTGACGCCGTAGCCGATGGCGCGCGCATAGAGCGTGCGGTCACGCAGGACACGCTCCGCCAGCTCGATGTCCTTGGCCGGTGACTGGTCAAGCGGCGGGCAGAGCGAACGCAGCGCCGTCACCCGCTGCGGCGTGGGGTCGCGTACGGTGTGCCAGTCCGCAAGCGTGCGCCGCACTTCCTGGGCACGCCTTTCCATTTCGACCGACAGCACGCCGGCATCGCTGAACTTGGCCGTGCACACGGTCGGCAAGACGCCGATCTCCGCCCACGCATAGCCGGACGGGGCCAGCATGCGCGACCAGGTCAGCGTCAACTCGCCGTCATTGGGTAGCGGCACCACGGTCTGCACGGTGCCCTTGCCGTAGGAGGTGCTGCCGACCACAACGGCACGGCCGCGGTCCTGCAGGGCGGCGGCCAGGATTTCGGCGGCCGAGGCCGACCGCCCGTTCATCACGGCGACCATCGGCACGTTCGGCAGGATGGCGTTGCCGTGCGAGCGGAAGGTCATGCGGCTGTCGGGATGGCGCCCTTCAGTGGTCAGGATGACGCCGCTGTCGAGCAGCAGGCCGGCGGTCGTGATGGCGCGATCCAGCAGGCCGCCCGGATTGTCGCGCATGTCGAGGATAATGCCCGCCATGGCCGGGCCGATGTCGGCGGCGGCCTTGTCCAGCGCCGATTTCAGGGCCTCGGGCGTGCCCTTGTTGAATCCGGTCAGGCGGATATACGCGATATCGCCGCGCCGTTCGTAAGTGACGGTCCCCGGAATGACGTAAGCCCGGCGGATCGAGAAGACGAGCTCCCGGCTTTCGGAAGGCCGGAACACGCCCATGGCGACCGTCGTGCCGACACGGCCGCGCAATTCACGCACGACCTCGCGCATCGGCTGGCCAACCACCCGCCGCGAATCCACCGAGACGATGCGGTCCCCGACGCGGATGCCGGATGCGGCGGCCGGTGTGCCGTCCTGGACGGCCCGTACGACCGTCTGATCGTTCTCGGCCTCGACCGTGACGCCAATGCCGCCATCGCCCTCGCGGTTGAAACGGTTATCCCGCGATTCCACGGGGTCCGCATACCGCGAGTTGCGGTCCAGCTTGCGGGTCGTGCCGTCAAGCGCGGCGCGCAGCACGCGGCTGCGGCCGGCGTCGCGCAAGGCAGCAGAGCTTTCCATGGCCGCGTGCACCAGCGCTGCCGTCAGCGCACCCCAGGCCGGGCCGTCGCCGCGATCCGCCGGCACGGCGCGCTGCGCCACGATGCGATTGCCGTGATACAGCACCAAAGCGCCGGCACGCTCCTCGATGCGGAGCTGGCTGTCGAGGTTCGACACGCCCCGCAGCGCCTCGACACTCAGCGGGCCATAATCGGCAATGTCGCTGATATATCGGTCGGCGATGGCGCCATAGCTGCGCACGATGACCCGCTCGATCGAGGCATCGCGCAGCGGCGCGGCCGACGTCGCCGGATCATCGGCGGCCAGGCAGGAGGCCACTCCCATGGCGGCGGCAAGGACAATCGCCGCGCGCCGGATTACACCCTTGGCGGTCATCCCGTGATGGCCGCGCGCTCCGAAAAGGCTCATTCGTTCCCGCGCACTTGGGCGCCAGTCTGACCCGGCCGGCGCCGCCCCGAACCCGTTTGCGTTACGCCAATCCTACCATAGCCGTATACCACGCACAGCGTGGTTCAGATCACAACGGACACTTTTCCGCCCGGACAGGCTGGGGTGTGCGCACGCGCAGCGCCCAGAGCACGCCGATCACGGCGCCTTTCACCCGCGGCAGCAGCCCCAGGCTGAGGCCGATGGAGAGCGGCATCCAGAGCGCGGCATGGACCCAGAGAGCCGGCTCCCAGACCTTCTCCACCATCAGCACCAGCGGCACGACAATATGGCCAACAATGAAAATCACGAAATAGGCCGGTGCGTCATCGGCGCGATAGGGCTCGAACCCCGCCCGGCAGTCGCCGCAGGCGGGCGCCATTTTCAGCCAGGCTGTGAAGAGGGTGCGGGCACCACAGGATGGGCAGCGTCCGGTCCAGCCACGCAGCAATGCCGGCCGCCAGTCGCGTTCGGCCCGGTCGGCCGGATGATCCTCGATGCGCACGGGGCAAGTGTGTAGCGGCTGATCCCCGGTCCGTAAACGCCGCGCCTGCGCGACAAATTGCCGGTGCCTATCGCCGTGGTCCAGGCCTGCGCGAGGCGCGCCGGCGAGGCTGTGCCGCTCGCCGCGGAGCGCTCGCCTCGAGCCCCTCCAGCAGCTCGAACAGCAACCCCCCCGTTGCGACATCGGCTTCGCGCAGCCGTACCCGCAGGCGGTCGCCAAGGCGCCAGGTGAGGCCGGTGCGGCGGCCGACCAGCGCCTGTCCCGCCTCATCGTGATCGAAATACTCCTCGCCCAGCGTCTTGATGGGGATCAGGCCGTTGGCGCCGCTCTCGTCCAGCTCGACGAACAGGCCAAAACGCGTCACGCCGGCGATGCGCCCGGCGAACTCGGCGCCGACGCGGTCGGCCATATAGGCCGCCATGTAGCGGTCCATGGCGGCGCGTTCGGCCGAAACGGCGCGCCGCTCGCACATCGAGATCTCCTCGCCGATGGCGGCAAAACCGGCGCCAGCGTCGGGCGGCAGTCCGCCTTCGCCCAGTCCCAGGCCGGCAATCAGCGCACGATGCACCAGCAAATCGGCATAGCGGCGGATCGGCGAGGTGAAATGCGCGTAGCGCCGCAGCGCCAGCCCGAAATGCCCGACATTGTCCGGGCTGTATACTGCCTGGCTCTGGCTGCGCAGGATGGTTTCGTGCACCAGCCGCTCCCAGGGCTGGCCAGCCGCCTTGCGCAGCACCGCCTCGAAGTCGCGCGGTTTCAGATTGATGCCGGGCGCCAGGCCGATGCCCAGCGTGGCAAGGAACTCGCGCAGCGCCTGGACCTTGGCCGCATCCGGCGGCGCATGGATGCGGTACATGCAGGGCTGGTGCCGCCTTTCCAGCGTCTCGGCCGCCGCCACGTTGGCGAGGATCATGAACTCCTCGATCAGCCGGTGGCTGTCGAAGCGTTCGCGCAGGCGGATCTGGGCGATCCGGCCTTCCTCATCGAGCGTCACCAGCCGTTCGGGCAGGTCGAGATCAAGCGTGCCGCGCGCCTGGCGAGCCTTCAGCAGCACCGCGAAGGCGCCGTACAGCGGCGCGATCGCGCCCGGGGTCAGCGGCGCGATCTCACGATCGGGGTGACCGTCCCTTGCGCGCTGAACCCGGGTATAGGTCAGGCGGGCAGCGGAGCGGATCATGGCGCGGTGGAAGCGGTGGCGCCGCAGCCGACCGCGGGCATCGATCCACATCTCAGCCACCAGCACGGGCCTGTCCTCATGCGGGCGCAGCGAGCACCAGCCGTTGCTGAGCTCCTCGGGCAGCATGGGCACGACCCGATCCGGGAAGTAGACAGAATTGCCGCGTTTGAGCGCGGCCCGGTCCAGCGCATCACCGGGCCGCACGTACCAGCTCACGTCGGCGATCGCGACCCTGATATGCCAGCCGCCGGCATTCTCCGCGTCCGTGTCCGGCTCGGCCCAGACGGCATCGTCGAAGTCGCGCGCATCCTCGCCGTCGATGGTGACGAAGGGCACGTCGCGCATGTCGATGCGCCCATCCAGCGGCGCCGGGCCGGCCTTGCGGGCCTGTGCGAGCGCGGCGTCGGGGAATTCGACCGGAATGTCGTTGGCGGCAATCGCGATCAGGCTGACGGCGCGCGGATCGCGCAGCGTGCCGACCTTGCCCAGCACCCGGCCGCGGCGCGCCAGCGGCCCGCCGATCGGCTCCACCCACACGACATCGCCGTCGACGGCGTCCTCCAGATCGGCAGGCGCCACCTCGATCTCATAGCGCAGCTTGCGGTCGGTAGGCCGGACGATCGCATGGTGGGTTCCCGGCCTGCGACTGCGATGGCCCGCCTCGGGAATTTCGACCACCCCCAGCACGCGGCGCGGGCCATGGCCCACCTTGCGGACAATCTGTGCTTCGTAGCGACCCTTGCCGCGCTTGCGCAGCCGCGCCAGCAGCCGGTCACCGGAACCGGGCGCGGCGTGCTCGCGCGCCGGCAGCACCACGATCTCGGGCGGATGCGTGCCGTCATCGGCGTTCCAGCGCACCGGGCGGGCCATGAGGTCGCCATCGGCGTCGGGGCCGATCACCTCGATCACGAGGTATTCAGGCAGCGCGCCGGGATCCATCAGCTCGCGGCGATTGCCCCGCGCCACAGCGCCGTCGCTGCGCAAGCCGCGCAACAGCTCTTTCAAGCCAACCCGATCGGCGCCCCTGACGTTGAACGCCCGGGCGATTTCGCGCTTGCCCACCGGCACCGGGCTCTCGCGGATGAAGGCGAGAACCTGGTCCCGTGTCGGCAATGGCGGGGCCGGTTTCTTCGGCCTGGTCAAATGGCGCCCTATGCCGCTGCCTTCTTGCCGGCGGCGGCCTTCTTTCTGGAGGTCGTCTTCTTGCCCGCCGGCTTCTTCGGCGCGTTGCCGTCGCTTGCGGCATCGGGCGCGGCGGCCGCTCGCTTCGGCGCCACCTTGCGCGTGCCGCGCCGGCTGCCGCCATTGGCGGCACGTGCGGCGAGCAGCGGCAGCGCCTGCTCGAGGGTCACGGTTTCGGGTGCCAGCCCGTTGGTGAGCGTGGCGTTGATCTTGCCGTGCTTCACGTAGGGTCCGTAGCGGCCGCTATAGACCTCGACGGGCTGACCGTCGTCGGGATGCGGGCCCAGGGTGCGCAACGGCTTCACGGCGGTGCGCGCGCCACGCCCGGCCTTCGGCTCCGCCAGCAGGGCCACCGCACGGTTCATGCCGATGGCGAGCACATCCTCGTCGGCCGGGATTGAGCGGTACTGCGAGCCGTGCCGCACATAGGGGCCGAAGCGGCCGATGCCGGCCACGATGGGCTGGCCATCTTCGGGGTGCTTCCCCAGATCCCGTGGCAGATCGAGGATCGCCAGCGCCTGCTCCAGGGTGATACCGGCCGCGTCGTAGCCTTTCGGCAGGGACGCGCGTTTGGGCTTCTCCTTGCCCTCGGCCTCGCCGAGCTGGACATAGGCGCCGTACGGTCCCTGCCGCACCGTCACCGTTTTGCCGGTCGCGGGATCAGCACCCAGCTCGCGCGGCCCCTCGAGCGCGCCGTTGCCGGCGGCCTCGCCATTGTCGTTGGCCGGCAGCACCGCGAGTTTGCGCGTGTAGCGGCACTCCGGATAGTTGGAGCAGCCGATGAAGCCGCCGAACTTGCCGAGCTTCAGCGACAGCCGGCCCGCCTCGCAGGCAGGGCAGGCGCGCGGATCCTTGCCGTCCTCGCGCGGCGGGAAGAAATGCGGGCCCAGCTCGGCATCGATGGCGTCGAGGACGTCCTTGACCCTGAGCTCGCTGGTGTCGTCCACCGCGCCCTTGAAGTCGCGCCAGAAGTCGCGCAGCACCGTGCGCCAGTCGACGCGGCCGCCCGAGATGTCGTCGAGCTGCTCCTCCAGACCGGCGGTGAAGCCGTACTCGACGTATCGCGGGAAATAGGTCGCGAGGAACGAGGTGACGATGCGCCCGCGATCCTCAGGCATGAAGCGCTTGCGCTCCAGCCGCACGTAGCCCCGCGTCTGCAGCACCTCGATGATGCTGGCATAGGTCGAGGGGCGGCCGATGCCCAGCTCCTCCAGCTTCTTCACCAGGCTGGCTTCCGAGTAGCGCGGCGGCGGTTCGGTGAAATGCTGCTCCGGCTTGACCTCGCCGCGCCGCAGCGCCTCCTGCGGCTGCACGTCCGGCAGGCGCGCGCCGTCCTCGGCCTCCTCGTCGTCCTTGCCTTCTTCGTAGAGCGTCAGGAAGCCATCGAACTTCACCACCGAACCCGAGGCGCGCAGGCGCACATTGTGGTCGCCCGATTCGATGTCCACCGTCACCTGGTCGAGCACGGCGCTTTCCATCTGGCAGGCCACCGTACGCTTCCAGATCAGCTCGTAGAGCCGGAGCTGATCGCGGTCGAGATAGCGCACCACGCTCTCGGGCGTGCGGAAGAGATCGGTCGGCCGGATCGCCTCGTGGGCCTCCTGCGCGTTCTTCAGCTTCGAGGTGTAGTAGCGCGGCTTCTCGGGCAGGTAGTCCTTGCCGTACTTGCTGTCGATCAGGCGGCGGGTCTGGGTCAGCGCCTCGGGCGTAATGTCAACGCCGTCGGTTCGCATGTAGGTGATCAGGCCCACCGTCTCGCCATCGACGTCCACGCCTTCGTAGAGGCGCTGCGCCACGCGCATGGTGTGCGCGGCGCCCATGCCGAGCTTGCGCGAGGCTTCCATCTGCAGGCTGGAGGTGATGAAGGGCGGCGGCGGGTTGCGCCGCACCTGGCGGCGATCGACGCCGGCGACGGAGAAGGCCCGGTTCTCGATCTGCGTTTTGGCGGCCTGCGCCTCGGCCTCGGTGGCGATATCGAACTTGTCGAGCTTCTCACCGTTGAGATGCGTCAGACGCGCGCTGAAAATCTGGCCGCGCGGCGTGGCGAAGAGCGCATCGATGGTCCAGTATTCACGCGGCCGGAAAACCTCGATCTCCGCCTCGCGCTCGCAGATCAGCCGCAGCGCCACGGACTGCACCCGGCCGGCCGAGCGGCTGCCCGGCAGCTTGCGCCACAGCACTGGCGAGAGCGTGAAGCCCACGAGGTAGTCGAGCGCGCGGCGCGCGAGATAGGCCTCGACAAGCTGCTGGTCGATGTCGCGCGGGTTGGCGACGGCCTCCTGCACCGCCTGCTTGGTGATGGCGTTGAAGGCCACCCGCTTGACCTGAACACCCTTGAGCGCGTTCTTGCGCGCGAGGATGTCCAGCACATGCCAGGAGATGGCCTCGCCCTCGCGGTCAGGGTCGGTGGCCAGATAGAGCGCCTTGGCCCCTTTCACGGCGCGGGCGATGTCGTTCACCCGCTGCTGGGACCGGGAATCGACCTCCCAGTCCATGGCGAAATTTTCGTCGGGACGCACCGAGCCGTCCTTCGCCGGCAGGTCGCGCACATGCCCGAAGCTGGCCAGAACGGTGTAGCCGGGCCCCAGATACTTGCCGATGGTCTTGGCCTTGGCCGGCGATTCGACAACGAGGACGTTGGACATTTAAACCCGTTCGCCGGCGAACAACCGCCGCTTTGCGATTGCGCCCGAATCGCCAGCGATTTCCACGCCTTAGATCAGGGCGACCATGTTTCCTTGCAGTCGCTCCACCCGGCCGGAAAGCTCCAGATCGAGCAGGGCGGCTGTGACGAGGGCGGGCGAGACATGGCACTGGCGGATCACTTCGTCAACCGCCGTGGGGCTGGGACTGAGGCATGCAAGAATACGTTCCGGGACGGATTTTTCAGCCTTTTCAATATGTTGGTCGATTGTACGAGGTGCTGTCGCCGGACGCTCTCGCGTTGGCTGGTTACGAGAGGCAACCACAACATCTTGCGGAGCCGCGACTTTTGGTGAGACCGCCGCGGGTCGCGGGGCCGCCGTCGTTCGCGCGCCAATCTGGGTCAGTACGTCCTCGGCTGTCTCGACCAGTGTGGCACCATCGCGCAGCAGCCGGTTGCTGCCGCGGCACCGCGGATCCAGCGGCGATCCGGGGACGGCGAATACCTCGCGCCCCTGGTCGGCGGCCTGCCGGGCCGTGATCAGCGATCCCGATTGCAGCGCCGCCTCGATCACCAGCACGCCCATGGACAACCCCGAGACGATCCGGTTGCGGCGCGGGAAGTGCCGCGCCTGGGGTACGGCGCCCAGCGGGGCCTCCGCCATGACCAGCCCGCGGGCGGCGATCTCGGCATAAAGCGCCTCGTTCTCGGGCGGGTAGATCACATCAACGCCGCCGGCCAGGACCGCGATCGTGCCGGTGGCCAGCGAGGCGCGATGCGCCGCCGTATCGATGCCGCGCGCCAGTCCCGAGACGATGGTCAGGCCGGCCGAACCCAGCGCGGCCGCCAGCTCCGCCGCCACGCGGCGTCCGTTGGTGGAGGCGTTGCGTGCACCCACCACGGCCAGCGCCGGTCGCGACAGCAGGCTGCCATCGCCGATCACCGACAGCAGCGGCGGCGCATCGGCCACCTGCGCCAGCGTCTGGGGATAATCGGGATCGCCGTACACGATAAGGCGTCCGCCCAGTCGTTCCAGCGCATCGGATTCCCGCAGCAGCACGTCGGGCGCCGGCGGCATCGGGGCCTGCGCGAAACCGGCGCGGCGCGCCAGCGAAGGGAGAGCCTCCAACGCCGCCTCGGCGGAGCCGTAGTGACCCAGCATCTCGTGGAAGGTGACCGGCCCGATGCGGGCGGTACGCGCCAGCCGGGCGCGCGCCAACCGTTCCCCGCTCAGCGATGGTGCTGTCCGGCTGAAGAGGGGAAGCCGCGCGATCGCGTTCATGGCTTGTTCCAATAGCGCGAATCACAGGCAATGTAAATCTCGCAGAAGTTGTAAGCTGTCAGCGGCGCGCGAAGGCCAGCGCCGCGCCGAGCAACGCCAGAACCGCAGAGAGCGGGCCAAAGCCGGCGAAACCCCAGGTCGCGATCATCCAGCCGCCCAGCGCGGCTGCACCGACCCAGCCGAGGCTGGCACAGGTGCCGTTCAGCCCCAGCACCGTGCCGCGCACATCCTCGGGCACGTCCGCCAGCGCAGCCATCAGGGCCGGCCGCCCCAACGCGTTGATGAAGACATAGGCAAAGCCCAGCACCACGGATACCGCCATGTCGGGCCGCCACGCGAACAGGGCAAGACCTGCGGCCGCCGTTCCCGCCATGGTCAGCGCAAACAGGCCCAGCCGGTTACGGACGCGGTCGGCCATTCGCCCGCCGGCGATCGTGCCCACAACGTTGCCCACCGCCACCAGGGCCAAGGGCAGCGCCACGGCCTCCAGACCGACCTTGTACTGCTCCAGCAGGAAGGTGGCGAAATAGACCACGACCAGGCCATAGCAGACGCGCTCGATGACGCTGATCGTCAGCAGCGCAATCACCTGGAACGACAACGCACCCGATCGCGGCATGCCGTGCGCCACCGGCAGCTTGCGTGCGGCGGCGGCGCCTGTGGTGGCCCACAACGCCAGCCCGCCAGCCGCGGCCAATGCCGCCAGCGCCACGTGCCAGCCGCGCCACCCGATCGATGCCCCGGCCCAGGCCGCCATCGGCACGCCCACCACCAGCGTCAGGGACTGGCCGCTCATCACCCAGCCCAGCGCACGGCCACGGTGGCTGGCGGCAACGCGGGCCGCAACTTCGGTGAAGATCGTGCCCATGAAGAGGCCGCTGCAGCCGCCGCCGATGGTGGCCCAGATCGCGACCGCGACGAAATCGCCGGCCTGCGATACGCCCAGCATGCACAGCGCCAGCGCGAAGGGGCCGCCCACGAGGAAGGGACGGCGTCCGAGGCGGTCGGAGGCGTAGCCGGCGACGAACGAGGTGATCCCCCAAGCCGTGGCGGTCATCGATACGATATTGGCGACCAGCACCACGCTCACCGACAGATCGCGCGCCATGTCGATCAGGAACGGCGCGCGCGTGGTGCCGCTGGCCGTGGCCGCAAATGAGCCGAGGCACGCCGCCGCCAGCAGCAGCCAGGGCATCGCCATTGTCGCGGGAGCGGCAGTGCGCGCCGCTGCGGCGGGAGACTCGACAGACATGCGATGGCGGTTCTAGCCGCGCGCGTCTGCCGCCGCGACCGCCATTGCCGCAACGCCGCCGTGCACCCCGGTGCGGCCGTCTACTGGATCATCAAGCTGGAGGCCTGGCGGATGGCGTTGGTCCAGCGGTCGGCGTCGCGCGCAATGAGGGTGTTGGCTTCGGTGATGTCCATGGGATTGGCTTCGACGCCCATGTCGGACAAGCGCTGGCGGAAGGCGGGTTCACCGAGCGCGCGGTTGATCTCTTCGGCGAGCCTGCGCGTGATCGCACCCGGTGTGCCCGCGGGGGCAGCAATCCATTGCCACGGCACGAAATCGATGTCGGCGTGTGTCTCGGCGAGCGCCGTCATGTCGGGGAACAGCGGCGAGCGCTTCTTGCCGGCGACGGCGAGCGGCCGCAAACGGCGCAGGTGCGGCGCGGCCGTCGCCAGATCGATCCACATCAGATCCCGGCGCCCGGAGATGACGTCCGCCAGCGCCGCCTTGCTGCTTTCATAGGGAACGTGCCGCGCCTGCGCCTTGTCCGCATGGCACAGCAGCACCATCAACAGGTGATTGATCGTGCCTTCGCCCGGCGATGCATAGGTATAGAGACCTTGCCGCGCGCGCAGGGCCGCCATCAGCATGGGCACGCTGGTGGCCGGCACGGCCGGGTGCGAGACCAGGAACAGCGTTGCGGCGCCGAGCATGGCGCCCGCCACCAGATCTTCCGACAGGGCGGCTTGCGGCGTGAAGCTGCCCGCCATCATCAGGGTATAGCCGTCGGGCGCTGCGCCGCCTGTATAGCGGGTCGATCCTCGCATGCCGCTGCCCGGCCGGTTTTCCACCTCGACGGGCTGGCCAAACTGCTTCTCAAGGCGTCCGGCGATCAGTCGCGCCAGCATGTCGCTCAGGCTGCCAGGCGGGCAGGGCACCACGATCCGGATGGGCCGGCTCGGCCAGGTGTTCCTCGCGGCAGCGGCGGGAGCCACCGCGGCGGGAAGGCTGCAGGCACCCGTCAGCCGCAACAGCCGGCGGCGGCGCAGGGAGCCCGGCATGGGAAGCTCCCCTCAGTAGAAGTCGCGTTCGAATTCGCGGATCGGACGCTGGCCCGGTGGTGCGATCCTGGCGCCCTTGCCGTCGGGCAGCGGCTCGATATTCTCTTCGGGCGTGTAGGGGCCGCTGACGCCGATCACGGGATCGCCGGCCACGGTCACGCGCTCCATGGTCCGCCGCTGCGGATAGTAGTCGTGCGCCGCGTAGTGCTGCACCGAGCGATTGTCCCACATCACCACGGTATTGGGCGCCCAGCGGACGCGCAGCTGATACTCGGGAATCGCGGCCCGGCTGTAGAGGTATTGCAGGATCATGCTGCTCTCGTCGTCGCGCAGCCCCCGCAGCTTCACGCAGAACTGCGCGTTGACATTGAGGATCCGCCGGCCCGATACGGGATGCACCCGCACCACGGGATGCCACGGATTGGGAAAGCGTGCCTCGATCTCCCGCAGCTTCTTCTGGTGAGCCTCCGAGCTGGTGAAGAGCGGCCGCCACGGCTTGAAATCGTGCAGGGCTTCCAGCCCGTGGATGTACTGCTTCAAGCGCTCGGACAGGCCGGTATAGGCAGCCGTCATGCTGGCAAACAGCGTGTCGCCGCCAATCTCGGGCACGACGCGGGCGCGCAGGATGGTGCCCAGCGGCGGGGCAGCGCGGAACGTCTCGTCGGCGTGCCACTGATCGGTGAGATGCGGCGGGTTATCCTTCGAATAGTCGAGGACGATCACCTCGCGCTTGTCGTCCAGATTGGGCGAGAAGGGATGAATCGACAGCTCGCCGAACAGCCGGCCGAAGGCCATCTGCTGCTCCAGCGTGATGTCCTGGTCGCGCAGGATAATGACGCCGTGACGCACCAGCGCGTCGTGGACCACCCGGAACTCGGCCGGTTGCAGCGGGCGGCGCAGGTCGACGCCCCGGATTTCCGCGCCGATGTTGCCGTTGATCGGCACCACGACGATATGCGCGGCAGCGCCGCTCGGGGCGGTGACATGCGTGTCCATGGCGTCCCTCCGGGCGGCCTGGTCCGCATCCGCCGGCGGCAATCCGGCCGCTTTTCGTTTGCCGGATTTTCCGCCGGGCCGCGCGGCAAGTCACGCGGAAAGCTGACCGCAGGGCGGCCGACGAAGTGCTTGCGTTGCCCGCTGCCCGTTATGGCAATGTGCGGGCATTGATCCTCTGGCGTGAGTACCATGGTCCATCTTCCGCGCGTGATCGGCATCGTCGGCGGCCTGACGTGGGAAGCCACGGCGCTGTACTACGACCGGCTCAATCGCCTCTCCAATGCACGCCTGCGATTGCAGCAGCCTGACAGCGCCCACACGGTGCGCATCCTGGTCGACTCGCTCGATTTCGGCGAGATCGAAAAGCTGGCCAATCGCGAGGACTGGCCGGCCATCGGACGCATGCTGCGGGCGAGCGCGCAACGCCTGGAACATGCGGGCGCCGCCTGCGTGCTGCTGGCGGCGAATACGGCGCATCTGCAGGCCGACATGGTGCGCGCGGGCATCCGCGTGCCGCTCATTCATGTCGCGGACGCGCTGGCAGCGGGCGCCGCGGCCGGAAAAGTCCGGCGGGTGGCCATCCTCGGCACGCGCTTCGTGGCCCGCGGCACACTGTTCGACGCTGCCCTCTCGGCGCACGGCATCGCCGTTGCAGCGCCCGACGATGCCACGGTGGAACGCATCGACAGGATGATCTTCGACGATCTCGCACGCGGGCGATTCACGCCGGAGGTCCGGAGCGCGGCGCGGAAGCTTGTCGAAGCCTTGCCAGAACAAGGCTTCGACGCGGCGGCACTGTGCTGCACCGAATTGCCGGTGCTGCTGCGCGGCGAATCGTTCGGGTTGCCCGTCTTCGACACCGTTGAGCTGCACGTCAGGGCGGCACTCGATTTCGCGCTGGAGGGAATCGCATGAAGCACGGCATCGCCGAGATCGATCACCTGCTGACCTGGGTCGCCGATCTGGATCGTGCTGCGGCAGCGTACCGGCGGCTGGGCTTCGCGCTCAGTCCGGAGTCGGACATCGAGGCGATGGGTATCGTCAACCGCCTGGCACTGTTCAGGCCACGGCGGGCGGGCACGGCGAATTTCGTCGAGTTGATGGCGGCGCGTGACCGTACGAAGCTGCCGCCGGTCATGGCCGGTGTGCTGTCGGGCGTCGAAGGCGTGAAGTCGATGGTGATGATGACGCCTGACGCGCAGGCCGCGCAGGAGGAGCTGGTGGCGGACGGCTATCCTTTCGCATCGCCCGTCCACGTGCGGCGCGAATGGGTGATCCCGGGCGAGGGCTCGGTGTGGCCGGAGTTCCACGTGCTGCTGCCCGTTCCTGCGCCGCTGGGCTTCAATGCCTGCCAGTACCACACGCTCGATCTCTATCTGCGCAAGGACTGGCAGGTTCATCCCAACACGGCACAGCACCTGCTCTGCGTGCTCGCCGTTGCCAGCGACGTGCCGGCGACTGTGGCCTGGTACGAGCGGCTGTTCGGCGCAACGGCGCGCCAGCAACGCGATGGCGGCTGGTATGTGACCCCCGGCACGACCGAGCTTGCGATCTACAGCCAGGACGACTTCACGCGCCGCTTTCCCGGCGCGGTTGGTTTTGAACCGCTGCCGGTTGGTGGCGCTGCCTACCGCGGCTATCGCATCGCCGTGGCCAGCCTGTCGGAGACCGCGCGATGTCTCGCCGAGGCCGGGGTTACCACTATGAAGACCAGCGACGGCCTTGCCGTCGGCCCGGCAGACGCCTGCGGCAACGTCATCGAGTTTGTGCCGGCGTGACCACCGTCAATCTGCACCGCCGATCTTCGGCTCCGTGCCGGCCAGCAAGCGGGTGATGTTCTCGTGGTGCATGGCCCAGACCAGCGCGACCACCAGACTAAGCATGATCGCGAGCGGCAGTGACGACAGGGCATAGCCCCAGGGCGGCACGAACGCGAAGAGCCACGCCAAGCCCGCGGTGAGCGCCAGACCCAGCAGCGCCGACAGCGAGGAGATGCGAAACAGCGCCGCGAGCAAGAGCCACAGCAGGCAGGCCAAAATGCCCAGCGGCCATGACCAGGCGAGCAGCGTCCCCAGCGTCGTGGCCACACCCTTGCCGCCCTTGAACCGCAGCCATACCGGGAAGCAGTGCCCCAGCACCGCCCCCAGCCCGGCCGCCAGCGAAACCGGTTCGCCGGCGTACCACGCTGCCAGCAGCACCGCCGCGGCGCCCTTGGCGGCGTCCGCCAGCAGGGTCGCCGCAGCGATGCCCTTGCTGCCGGTGCGCAGCACGTTGGTGGCGCCGATATTGCCCGAACCGACCTTGCGAATGTCGCCCAGACCGGCCAGGCGGGTGAAAATCAGCCCGAACGGAATCGAGCCCAGCAGATAGCCGAACGCCAGCCCGGCCAGCAGCCACGGCCAGACGACGGCGATGGCGTAGGGCGATGCGGGCACGGCGCTGCCGCGGCTTCTGCTACTTCAGGGTCTTGCCGAGGAACGACAGCATGCGCTCCCACGCCTGGTTGGCGCAGTTCACGTCGTAGGCTTCGCTGCGCTCGTTGGCGAAGGCATGCGCGGCATCGTAGCGGTGGATGTCGGGTTTCTGGCCGGCCTTCTGCATGGCGGCGGCCAGCTCGTCCACCGCCGCCGGCGTGCACCAGTCATCCTTGTTGGCGAAATGGCCCTGGAAGGGCTTGGTGATCTTCGCCGGGTCGGCAAAATCCTTCGGAGGAATGCCATAAAAGCAGACGCCCGCATCGGCTTCGGGCACGTGCACGCACGCTGCGACTGTGAGCGCACCGCCCATGCAGAAGCCCATCACGGCGACCTTGCCGCTCATGCCCTTGAGGTGCTGGACGGCCCCGCGAATGTCCTGACTGGTGGCGCCGGGGAAATCGAGCCCTTCCATCATGTGGTTGGCCTCGTCCGGCTTGGTCGTGACACGGCCCTTGTACAGATCGGGCGCCAGAGCGTTGTAGCCGGCGCGCGCGAAGCGGTCGGCCACGCCCATGATCTGGTCGTTCAGCCCCCACCACTCCTGGATCACCACCACACCCGGCTTGCCGCGGCCGGCTTCCGCCAGATAACCGCGCACGCTGCCGCCATCCGGCCGTTTGACATCAATCACCGCGCCCATCGTTCTGTCCTCCGGCTTCTGGATTATCCTGCAGCAATGCTAGACGACCCTGCCGCCGACGTCACCCGGTGGTCGCGCAGGCATCATGCGGCTGGGAGCGCGGGCATCCTGCCCGCATCGCCCGGAGCGCAAGCGGAGGGCGAACCTTGCGCGGTCGGCGCTGACGCGCCGATGCGGGCAAGATGCCCGCGCTCCCAAGGCCATTCGTGTGAAGGCAACTCAGGCGTTGCCGGCTGGCGGGCGCAGGCCTATTGCGGGGCCACGTTCTTCCACGCCGGAGCACCCCCATGCCACTGCCGTTCAAGCAGGTCGATGTCTTCACCGGCGCGCCGTTTGCCGGCAACCCGGTGGCCGTCGTGCTCAACGCCGATGAGCTGGATACCGAGACGATGCAGCGCATCGCCAACTGGACGAACCTCTCGGAAACGACGTTCGTGCTGAGGCCGTCCCAGCCCGGCGCCGACTACCGCGTGCGCATCTTCACACCGGCACGCGAATTGCCTTTCGCGGGCCATCCGACGCTTGGCACGGCGCATGCGGTGCTTGATGCGGGCGTGGCGGCGCTGCGCGAGGGCCGGCTGGTGCAGGAATGCCAGGTGGGTCTGGTCAACCTGGCGGCAAGCGGCGCCGGCCGCGAGCGGGTGCTGACGCTGGAGCTGCCGCCGGCCACAGTGCGCGAACTGATGCCTGCTGATCTCGAGGAGCTGTCGGCCGTCCTGGGTGCGCCGGTCGCGGATGCGCCCGCGCCGCGGGTCATCGACGTCGGGCCGCGCTGGATCGTGGCGCGGCTGGCCGATGCGGCGGCAGTGATCGGCCTGCGGCCCGACCTCGCGCGCATGAAGGTGCTGGAGCACCGGTTGGAGGCCACCGGGGTTACCGTGTTCGGGCTTTATCCGCCAGACGGACCCGCGGCGATCGAGGTGCGCTCGTTCGCACCCTCCGACGGCATTGACGAGGATCCGGTCTGCGGCAGCGGCAACGGCTGCGTCGCGGTCTTCGTTCGCGACGGCGGGCTGATGGATGTGCTCGGGCGGCGCTACACGGCGTCGCAGGGCTGCCAGGTGGGCCGCGCCGGGCGCATCCAGGTCGAAATCGACGGCCACGGCATCGTCAGGCTGGGCGGCCAGTGCGTCACGTGCGTCGAGGGCGCGCTGACCGTCTGAGCGTCATGCGCGACCTCTCGCAGAGGCCCTGCGAACGTCGTGCGCAGGCGCGCAAATGCTAGGCAGGACGGGGCGCGTGATGTAAATTTGCACCATGGATTGCGGCGGGCGCGGTCCGGGGGTTGAAGACGGGCCGTACGGGCAGAACGATGACGGGGCGGGCGGAGGATCTGCCGCTGGGAACCTCCTTCCTGACGGTGCGGGGGAGGCGGCACGGGCGTGTCGTGAACCTGCTCGGCGCCGGCGGGCAGGGCGCCGTCTATACGGTGGACATCGAGGGCTCGCGCTTTGCGCTGAAGTGGTATCACGACAGCATCGTGCAGGTCGACCGCACATTGCGCGCACGCCTGTCGCGGGCGATTGGCGTGGGTCCGCCGACCGACCGCTTCCTCTGGCCGATCGACCTGGTCGAGGTCAGCAACAGCCCCAGTTTCGGCTATGTGATGCCCCTGCGCCAGGGCGAATACGCCGGCATGCGTGGGCTGATCGCGCGGCCGCCCAATCGGCTGGACCTGCCGCTGGCCAGACGGGTGCTGGTCTGCCACAGCGTGGCGCACAACTTCCTTGAGCTGCACGCACGCGGCTTCTGCTACCAGGACATCAATTTCGGCAACATCTTTCTGAACCCCGGCACCGGCGACGTCGTCATCTGCGACAACGACAATGTCGACGTCGACGGCATGGACGCCTCGGTGTTCGGCACGCGCAAGTTCATGGCGCCCGAGGTGGTGATGCGCCGCGCGCTGCCCAGCACCAAGACCGACCTGTTCTCCATGGCGGTGCTCTTCTTCTACATCCTGCACGGCTGGCATCCGCTCGACGGAAGGCGCGAGGCCGAGATCCAGATCATGGATTCCTCGGCCGAGGTCGGCCTTTACGGCGCCCATCCCGTGTTCCTGTTCGACCCGACCGATGGCTCCAACGGGCCGGTACCGGGCTTTCACGACCCGATTGTGGCGCGCTGGAACTCGCTGACGCCGGCGGTGCGCACGCTGTTCACGCGGTCCTTCACCGTCGGCCTGCGCCAGCCGGGCGACCGTATCCTTGAGCCGGAGTGGCGCGGCGCCTTCGCCCGCATGGTCGATGCCATCGTCGCGTGCCGTGCCTGCGGCTTCGAGCAGGCAATGCATGTGGAAGCCGGTGGTCAGGCGCTGGCGCCGCATGCCTGCGTGAGCTGCGGTGCGCCGCTGGCAAAGCCGCCGGTGATGCTGTTCGGGCGGGACGTCGTGACCCTCTCGCCAGGTGGCCGCATCGCCCTGCGCCATCTGAACCCGGAAAGGGCGCTGGATTTCACCACGCACGGTGCGGTGATCGAGGCGCATCCCGACCGGCCCAACATCTGGGGCCTGCGTAATCTGACCGGTGCGCCGTGGCGTGCGACCCTGCCGGATGCCGGTGTCGTGACGGTCGAACCCGGGCGTGCCGTGCGCATCATGCATGGCGCGGCGATCGATTTCGGCCGCCGGACGGGCCGCGTGATGGCGGCGGCACCGGCAGCATCCGTCCCGAGGCCGCCGCAGTGGCAGACATCATGACGGCCAACGGTATGGCCTGGTTGCTCGGCGGAGCGTCCGTTCGTGGCGCTGCCCATGTCAGGCGCGGCGTGCCCAACCAGGACGCGATCGGCTGGGTGACGCCGGTGGCGCCGGGAGAAGCGGCCGTGCCCGCCTTCGCCGCCGCCATCGCCGATGGGCATGGCGGGGCTGCCTATTATCGCTCCGAAGCTGGCGCGCGGCTGGCCGTCGACGTGGCCAAGGCCGTGCTCGGCCGTTTCATCGAGGTTCCGGAGCCGCAGGATGATGCGCACGCGATCGTCGAAGCGGTCATTTCCGGCTGGCGTCAGGCTGTGATCCAGGATCTGGCCGCCAACCCTGTCGAGAGCGACTGGGTCGAGTCCGAGCAGGAACGGTTGGTGCCGTACGGTACGACCCTGGCGGCGGTGGCCTTCCGTCCGGACCGGATGCTCACGTTGCAGATCGGCGACGGCGATGTGCTGTTTGGCTATCCCGACGGCAATGTCGAGCGGCCCCTGCCCAGCGATCAGGGGCTGTTCGGCGAGCAGACCTATTCGCTCTGCCTGGACGACGCTGCGCGCCGCTTCCGCGTCTACGCGTGCCGGCGGGAGGATGGCCAAGCCTGGCCCGATTTCGTGATGCTGTCGACCGATGGCGTTTCGAAGTCATTCGCCGACGAAAACACCTTTCGCTCGATTGCCCGCGACTATCGCAACTCCATCCGCAAGATGGGGCTGCCCAGCGTGCTCGACCAGCTTGAGAAATGGCTGAACGACGTGTCTCACCGCGGCAGCGGCGACGACGTGACGCTCTGCCTTGCGGTCGGCGCGCCCGCGCAGGTGGCGTAGCGGGGAACTGCTTACAGACGGCCGCCAGGCCGGGGGAGACGGGGTCAATGGCCAACCACATGCCGCCGATACCGCGCGATCACGACGAGGCGTCGTTTTCGGAGATCGTGCCGATCCGTTCGGGCAAGATCAGCCTGTTCAAGAGCCCGTTGTTCATCTTCGGGATCGTGACGGCCATCGCCACGGTGCTGCTGTTCGGCCTGATGCAGGGACTGATCAGCGCCCAGACGCCGCAGGCGCGCTACGGCGTGTTCCGTTCGCTCACCATGGTGATCACGGCGTATCTGCTGATGCTGACGCTGTTCTCGGTTTACGTCTATTCGCGCACCGACCGGAAGATCTGGTACTTCGCCTTTCCGATCATCGTCATCTGCATCCTGCTGACGCCGCCCTTCCTGCGCCTGTTCATCTTCATCTTCCGCGAGATCCTGCCCGGCGGCGCCAACCTCACGAAATCGCCGATCTTCTTCAACGCCTTCATCGGCATGTTCTTCGGCGCCGGGCTGATGGAAGAGCTGATGAAATCCATCCCGGTGCTGTTCGGCGCGGCGCTTACTGTATTTGCCGTCAGGATGCGCGGCGGCATACCGCCGGCCATCTTCGAGCTGCTGCGGGTGCGCGGTCCGCTGGACGGCATCCTCATGGGCGTGGCCTCGGGCGCCGGCTTCATCTTCATCGAGACCTGGGACCAGTATGTGCCCAACATCGTGGCCAACGTCTTCAAGGCCACCAAGGGCAACGATCTCGGCGCCTTCGGGCTCGGGCTGATGCTGCTCTTCCCGCGCGTCATCAATGGGCTCGCCGGCCACATGGCCTATGCCGGCATCTTCGGCTACTTCATCGGGCTGGCCGTCATCCGGCCGAAGCGCGCGCCCATGCTGCTGCTGATCGGCTGGCTGACGGCCTCGATCCTGCACGCCTTCTGGAATTCGGTGGGCACGATCTGGGATGCCCTGAACTATCTCGTCGCGGCGGCCACCGTCGTGGCCCTGATCGCCTGCCTGCTGAAGGCGCGGCAGATTGAGGCCAGCATTTTCGGGCGGGGGGCCGAAACGGGCGGTTCGATCATCGTCGGTGCGTCCGGGCCGGCCCATGGCATGGCGCCGGCCCCGGGCTATGCGCCCGTGCCGCCGCCGGTATCGCCGCAGTGGGGTGGCGGGCCGCCGGCCGCGCCGCAATGGGGCGCGCCGCCGCCGCCGCAATGGGGTCACCCGCATGCCGGGCCACCGGTGGCGCCGCCCCCGCCGCACCATCCCTGGCCGCATGCGCCGGCGGCGCCCGGCGAGGCCGCGACCACGCCCATGCAGCCCTCGGCCGTGGCGCCGGGGCTGTCGCTGCACGTGGCGGGCGCCAATATCCCACTGGTGCCGGGGGCGCGCATCGATCTTGCCGCCATTCCGGCCCTTGGCGAGCGCGGCCGCGGGATGGTCGCGGAGGTTTCGGTGCATCCGCGTCATCCCGGTGTCATCGGATTGAAGAACGCGGGGGCCGCAACGTGGTATGCTCGGCTGCGCGACGGCTCGGTGCAGCCGGTCGAGCCGCAGCGCAATGTGCGCCTCGCGGGCGGCATCAGCATCGATTTCGGCGGCGGCATCCAGGGCGCCGTCGTCGGCTGAAACAGGGTGGCGGAAGGGTCATGCCAGCAGATCTCCCCGGTCTTGGCGCAGCGCAGCTCGTGCGCCGCCAGCTACACGTGATCCTGGCGCTCGACTGCTCCGGCTCGATGACAGGCGACAAGATCGCCTCGCTGAACTACGCCATGCGCGCCGCCATCCCGGAAATGCGCACGGCCGCGGAGGACAATCCCGAAACCGACGTGCTGATCCGCGTGCTGCGTTTCTCGTCGCGGGCCGAATGGCATGTCGCGGCGCCCACGCCCGTGGGCCAGTTCGAATGGCAGGACGTCACGGCCGGGGGCGAAACCGGCATGGGCGAGGCGTTGGCCATGATGGCCGACGTGCTGCGGCCGGAGCGGATGCCGGGCCGGCAGTTGCCGCCGGTGCTGGTGCTGGTGTCGGACGGCCAGCCTTCGGACGATTTCGAGGCCGGGTTGAAGCGGCTGTTCGACTCACCCTACGGCAGCCGCTCGCTGCGCGTGGCCATCGCCATCGGCAGCGATGCCGATTACGAGGTGCTCGAGCGCTTCATCGCCCATCCCGAGTTCAAGCCGCTGCGCGCCAACAACGCCCAGGACCTGGTGAACCGCATCAAGTGGGCGACCACGGCACCGGTGAAGTCGGTGTCGCAGGCCCGCAATGCGCCCGATCCCGTGACGCAGCTTGCACTGGACGCGGAGCGCCAGCGGCGGTCGAGCGACATGGTCTGGTAAGGGCCGGACCCGGGGCGGCGGGGCATCCGCCGGAGGGCAGGGGGAGATGTTTCCTGAGGACGATCGCGTCGTGGCGCTGTTCGCCGAGGCGCGCCGCCGCTTTGGCGAGGACATTCTGCGTGACCCGCGGCGCAGCGTGCCCATGCTGGCCGACCAGGCGCCGGAGCTGCGCGGCGTCATCAAGGCCACGGCCGGTGCGCTTGGCATCGGGGCGCCCGAGCGGCTGAGGGCGGCACCCGACCAGGCCTCGGAATTCCACCGTCTGGCCAACGAGATCGCCGGCCGGGACGGTGTTGCCTACAACGATGCCATGGCCGGCATCCGCATCGCCGCCCGCATCGGCGGCGGTCCGCCTCCACCAGGCGCGGGTCCGGTGCCACGGCCGCCCGACGAGCGGAGCTGGATCGGCGGCTCGGCCGTGCCCGGCGTCGGCGCGCAGCACGGCATGCCGGGTCCTGCGCCCGTGGGCCCGCCGCCTGGCTACGGAACGCCCGGCTATGGTGCGCCGCCGCCGTCCCCGGGAACCGCCCAGGATTTCATGAAGGGCCGCTGGGGCATTGCCGCACTGGTCGGGCTGGGGGCCCTGGTGGTGATCGGCCTGTCGCTGAACAGCGGCCAGGATCCGCAAGCACCGCAAGCGCCCCAGGCACCGCCTCGCCAGGCGCCGCAGGCGCCGCCCTCGGGCGCGCCGGCCGGCCGTCCGCAGCAGCCGCCCGCAGGGCAGCCACCGCAATCCGCCGGCCTGCCCGTCGTCGTGCCGCCTGGCGGGGGCCAACGGCCGCCGGGCATCCCGCTGCGGGATGCACAGCAGGCGTTCGTCATCGAGTTCGGTGTATCCTCCAATAACCAGCTCTTCCGGGTGATCGTCGGCGTTTCGCGCCAGGGCTGGGACGCGGGCTTCGTCGCCGTCGCCAGCCAAGGCGCCAGCGAGCCCGAGAGCCTGTCGCAGCCCGGCCCGTTCCAGCTCACCCGGCAGAACAACAACGCCATCCGCGTGCTGCAGCCGGCATGGCAGCGCGACGGCCTCAACATCGGCGGCATGTGCGTCGCCTTCGTGCAGCCGGGCGCAGCCGACGTGCAGTTGCGCGGCAGCAATGTCTGTGTGCTCGCCGGCAATTGTGAGCAGATGATCGGTTGTGGCGTGGTACAATGAATCTTTGCCAGCAAGGGCGGCGGTACTGATGATGCCGGGCTTTGCCGATCCCAGAGGGAGACATGGCGGCTGAGACTTACGATGCGCTCGCGAAAGTCCTGCGCGAGTTGCCGGACAGGTTCGGACCGGCCGTCTTTTCCGACCGCCGGCGCGTGGTGTCGGTCCTCTCTGATCGCGTTCCCGAGGCGCGCCGCGAGATCAAGGTGCTGGGCAGCGCCATCGACGACGGCGTGTTCGATGCGCTCTCGGGCGCGCGCCCCGAGCAGATCGCGCTGGAGATTGACCGGCTGGCGGCGCGCATCGAGACCAATCTCGGCATCCGCAGCGACATCGCCCTGCCGGTGGTGCGCGCCTGCGCCCACGGGCTGGGCCGTGGTCCCTTGCCCTCGGAGTACGGGTCTGGCGCGTCCCACCATGCGCCGTCAGCCGTGCCCCAGAGCGGTCCCGAGGGGACATGGATCGGCAGCGGCCCCATGGCGGGCGGGCCGGTGTCTGGTCCACATTCGGCGCCGATCCCGCGCCATCAGCCGGACGGATCATGGGTCGGGGTATCCGCCCCGGCAGGTGCGCCGGCGGGGGCACAGTATGGCGCGCCGCCGCCCCACTACGGAGCGCACGCCTCGCAGTATCCGCCGCAGCCCGCCGGATGGCCGTCGTCGGGGCCCGACATGGCGCCGGCCGGACCCTATCCCTATCCGGGCGCACCGCCGGCCCAGGCGGCCGGCAAGGGCGGATGGGTCAAGTGGCTGCTGATCGGCATCGGCGCGATCGTCGCCGTGCTGGTGGTGCTTTACATCATCGGCTCGGTATCGCCGCCGCCGGAGCCCGCGCCGACCCCGACCCCGACGCCAACACCGAAACCCTCGCCGCAGCCGCCGGGCCCCACGCCGTCGCCGCGTGTCGAGGGTCAGGACGGACCCGTTACGAAGCCCGAACGCGAGGCCGGAACCCCCACGCCGACGCCCACACCGGCGCCGACGCCGCCCGGGCCAACCTCGACCACCGCCTGGGCCGAGGAGAACGCCAATTTCGGCGTGTCGCCGCAGCGGACATTGCAGAGCAATGTCGGCAGCCCGACGCCCACGACGATCCCCGTCGGCCGGGTGCTATCAACCCAGGCGCTCTACAACGAGATCCAGAAGGGCACGGATTTCCTCCTGGTCGACGTGCTTGAGGGCGCTCATCCGCAGACCATCATCAAGGCGCGGTACATCCCCTATGGCGGCAGGGCCGGGAACTTCAACGACCTCGTCCAGCAGCAGCTCGTCAGTGATCTGGCCGGGCTGGTGGGCGGCAAGGGCATGAACTACCCGATCGTTTTCTTCTGCCAGGGCGTGCGTTGCTGGGAATCGTACAACGCCGTGCTGCGCGCCTACGAGGCGGGATACCGAAATCTCTACTGGTACCGCGGCGGCCTCGCTTCCTGGCGCGCCGCCGGCTACCCGATGCAGCCCTTGCGGTAGGGGCGTCAGTCCTTCTTGCTGATGTTCCAGAAGACCGCGGCGGGGCCGGGGAGCCAGCCCTTGATACGGTCCTTGCGATAGGCGCCGAACGCCTTGTACTGGCCCAGGATCAGATAGTGACCCTGCGCCATGATGCGGTCCTGCACCTTGTAGGCCAGCTCCTTCTTCGCCGCCTCGTCGGTGGCGCTGGCGTAGGCGACGCGCAGCTTTTCGAGCTCCTCGTCGCAGGGCCAGCCAAACCATGCCTTGTCGCAACCGCCGCTGGTGAAGATGTTGGCAACCGGGTTGGACGCATCGACCGCCACGGTGGTGGTGAAGAACATGTTCCAGCCACCCTGCGCCGGCGGGTCCTTCTTGGCGCGGCGTGAAACCACCGACTGCCAGTCCATCGACTGCATGTCGACCTTGAAGCCGACCTTTTCCATCTGGGCCTTGGCGACCTGCGGAAAGCGGTTGGACGACTGCAGGTCGGTGGCATGCATCATGACGACCGGCGTCCCGTCGTAGCCGGATTCCTTCAGCAACTGCCGCGCTTTCTCCAGATCCGGCTTGATCAGCATGTCGCCGAAGGTCTTGCCGTTGGGCGTCTTGCAGATCAGCGGTGCGTTGCAAACCATGTAGATGTCGCTGTCGCCGACCTGCGCCTTCAGGTAGTCCTCCTGCGCGGTGGCATAGAGCACGGCCAGGCGCGCCTTCACGTTGTTGAACGGCGGATGCAGGTGATTGAAGCGCGCAATGGCCTGGCTGCCGAGCGCGTTCCAGCCGTAAAGCTGCACGTTCTTGTCTTCCTTGAGCACAGGGAACAGGTCCGGCGGCGGCAATTCGATCAGGTCGATCTCGCCGGCCAGCAGCGCATTGACGGCTGTCAGCGGATCGGGGATCGCCACCCATTCCACGCGATCCACCCGTGCGACCTTGCCGCCGGAGAGGCCGGACGCGGGCTCGGCGCGAGGCTTGTATTTGGGATTCTTGACGTAGACAACCTTGTCGCCCGGCTTCCACTCATCCTGTTTGAAGATGAACGGCCCCGAGCCAATGAACTCCTTGATCTGCTGGTTCGCCGGCGTTTCCGCGATCCGCTTTGGCATGATGAAAGGCACACGCGAGCTCGGCTTGCCCAGCGACTCGAGCACCAGCCCGTAGGGCTCGCTCAGCACCAGCTCGAACGTCCTGGCATCAACCGCCCTGATCTCCTTTACGACCTTCCACAGCACCTGGCCCATGCCGTCGACTTCCGCCCAGCGCTTCAACGAGGGGATCACATCGGCGCTGGTCACGGGCTGGCCGTCGTGCCATTCGAGGCCCTCGCGCAGGGTGAAGGTCCAGACGAGCTTGTCGTCGCTGACCTTCCAGGTGTCCACCATCTGTGGCTCGATATGCAGCTCGGCATCCTGCGCAAACAGGGTGTCGTAGATCATGTATCCGTGGTTGCGTGTGATGTAGGCCGTGGTCCAGATCGGGTCGAGCACCTTCAGGTCGGAATGCGCGACCACGCGCAGTGTGGTTTCCGCCTGTGCCGGCGACATCAGCAATGTAGCGCCCAGCAATGCGGCTGCCCAGGCAGCCCGCTTTCCGATCTTCGACATCACCCGCATCTCCGTTCCAGCAACGCTTCGGCGTGACGTTAGCAGGAGGACGGGAGCCCGGCCAAGGGAGGCAGGCATCTGTCCTTCATCGCGGCTTGTGGCTACGATCTTCGCATCGGAGCGGCGCCTATGATGACTGTGACAAAGAGCCTGTTCGTGTCTCACGGCTCGCCCACGCTGATCCTGGAAGACCTGCCTGCAACGCGTTTCCTGCGCCGGCTGGGCAGCGACGTGGCGCGGCCGAAAGCCATCGTCGCCGTCTCTGCGCACTGGATGACCCGCATGCCTGCCGTATCCGGCGCCGCGCGGCCGGAGACGATTCATGATTTTTACGGATTTCCGCCGCCGCTCTACGCGTTGAAATATGCAGCGCCGGGCGCACCCGATCTGGCGGAGCGCCTGGCCGAAGCACTGCGCTCAGCGGGATTTCAGGCCGTGATCGACCCTGAACAAGGTCTGGACCACGGCGCCTGGGTGCCGGCGATGCTGGCTTGGCCGGCGGCCGACATCCCGATCCTGCAGCTTGCCGTGCAGCCGCATCTCGACGCCGCCCACCATTACGCCATGGGCCAGGCGCTGGCTCCGCTGGTTGCCGAAGGCCTCCTGGTGATGGGAAGCGGCAGCGCTACGCATAATCTGCGCGCGCTCGACCGCGGCCGACACGAATCAGTCGCGCAATGGGCGCAGCACTTCGATGACTGGCTGGTGGCCGCCATCGAGGCTGGCGACGTAGCGGCGCTACTGGACTGGAAGCACCAGGCGCCCCATGCGCGGATGGCGCATCCCACGGACGAGCATTTCCTGCCCCTGTTCGTGGCGATGGGGGCCGCCGGAGCCAACACCAGGGGCAGGACGCTGCACCGCAGCTTCACGCACGGTGCGCTGTCAATGAGCGCCTTTGCCTTCGAAGCGCCGTCCGTAAGCTAGGATCGCCCCGCAGGCGGATCGCAGGGCACGGTGCCCATGTCGGCGGGTACCGATACCTCCAGCAGCTCGAACGTATCGGATGTGCGGATCTCGTTGTGCCGCAACCCGCCGGGGATATAGAGCGAGTCGCCAGCCTCGACGCGGATCGTCTCGCCGTCCTCGAACTCCAGATCGACCCAGCCGCTCAACATGTAAACGAGCTGCGACTCGCAGACGTGATAGTGCCAGCCGGTTGGCCGCGACATGCCTTGCGTTGCCGATGTCACCTGAGCACGCATGCGGCCGTTGCTGCCTTCCGTCACACCCAGCTCGCGATACTTGAAGTAGGACCGGCGGCCTTCAACGTAGCGGGCATCCGCCTTGCGTCCCCACGCGCGCTTCGCCTTGGGCTGGTCGGCAGCAGGCTTCTCCGCGAGTTTCGTTGCAGCGGACATGGTACGGCTCCCTCTCGTGCCTTCGAGGGCCCCACTATGCGACCCCGACCCGACTTCTCGCAAGGTCAGTCCCGCCGCTTGCCCGAGCGATAGGTGCCGGTTTCGGGATCGTAGGTGCGACGCGTGTTAAAGCCGTCCGTTTGCGTATTGGGGGCAAGGGCCGATCCCTCCGGCTTCATGAAAGAGCCGTCGCTGCGGATATAGCCGCCGCCATAGTGCCCAGTGGGATTCTTCCCGGTGCTGTAGCCGTAGCCGTTCAGCCCGCTCTGGCCGGAGCCCTGGCTGAAACCCTGGTCTGATCTCGTGGAAGGAGATTTGCCGCCGGTCTGTGCCTGGACCGGAGCGGTCAACAGCATCAGCGCCACCGCAAGGGCGAAACCGCGCATCTCTTTGCCTCCGGCGCTTGTCTCATGGTGCAGGTTGGACGCCGGGGTGCGGGGGTCCAGTGACCGTCGTGTGGCCACTGTGCGCCATGCTGGCCTATTGTGAAGGCGGACCGAGAGGGAGGTGGCAATGGCCTACGAAGGCATGATCGCGGAAACGCTTTCGATCAATGGCGACAGGAACGAGCCGATCTCGGCGTATGGCGCGCGGCCTCTGGGTGCGGGACCCTTTCCGGGCATGGTGCTCGTCCATCACGCGCCGGGCTGGGATGAGTGGTATCGCGAGACGACGCGCAAGTTTGCCCATCACGGCTACGCCGTCATCAGCCACAACCTCTACCACCGCGCCGGCGAGGGCAAAGCGGACGACGTGGCCGCACGCGTGCGTGCCGAGGGCGGGGTTCCTGATGCGCAGGCTATCGGCGACACGGAAGGTGCGGTGGCCTGGCTGCGGGCACAACCTTGGCTGAATGGCAAGGTCGGCGTGCTGGGCACCTGCTCGGGCGGCCGGCTCGCGTTCCTGTTTGCCTGCCATACCAGGAGCATCGACGCCGCCGTCGATCTCTGGGGTGGCCGGGTGGTGATGAGCAAGGAAGAGCTGACGCAGAAGCAGCCGACCGCGCCGATCGAGTTCACGAAGAACCTCTCGTGTCCGCTGCTGGGGCTGTTCGGCAACGAGGACCGCGCGCCCACGCCCGAGCAGGTGGACCAGCACGAGGCCGAGCTCAAGAAGCACGGCAAGCAGTACGAGTTCCACCGCTACGATGGCGCCGGCCATGGCTTCTTTTACTACGACCGGCCGATGTACCGCGTGGAGCAGGCGCTGGACGGCTGGAAGAAGGTGTTCGCGTTCCTGCACAAGCACCTGGCGGCCTAGGCACCGGCATGTGCACTTCGATCGTCGAGATCGTCGATGCCGAGGGCGCCGGCAAGGGCGAGGGCGGATGGTTCGTCGTGACCCGTGCCGTCGTGTCCTGGGATCACCCGCACCATGCGTTGCTGGAGGAAGCCATCACCATCGACTTCCTGAACCCGGTGCTGGAACCAGCCGCACGGGTCGCCGTCGAGCTGACGCTGCAGTCGGCCAAGGCGCTAAGCGCCGCTCTGGCCAAGGCCATCGCCGCCGCCGAGCTTGAGGAGCATGGCCGGGCACAAAGCATCGCCGCCCAGGTCGCCAGGCTCAGCAGGGCCGACGAGGAGGATGCGCTGAACTGGATTGAGGCGGTTTCCGACGAAAAATGAACCTGCGTGGAAATGGCCTTCATGGTGAGCCCGAACCATGAAGGCATCGCATGGTCGGCAGTGTGGTCGCTTCATGGTTCGACCCGGTGGATGCACAGCATCCACCTGTGCTCACCATGAAGCGGTTCTCTGACACACTTGACCGCCAGAGCCAGTCGGGTACCAGAAAATGAATGGCGCCGCTCCGGCCGGAACGGCGCCCTTTTGCATGGCTTCGTGTGCGCTCAGGCGGCTTCGGTGAGGGTGATGCCCTTGTCCTTCAGGAGCTGGTGCAACTCGCCGGTGCTGTACATCTCTCGTATGATGTCGCAGCCGCCCACGAACTCGCCCTTGACGTAAAGCTGCGGGATGGTCGGCCAGTCGCTGTAGGCCTTGATGCCTTCGCGAATCTCGGGGTCGACCAGCACGTTAACGCCCTTGAAGCGTACGCCCATGTGGTCGAGCACTTCGACCACGGCGGCCGAGAAGCCGCACTGCGGGAACACCGGCGTGCCCTTCATGAAGAGCACGACGTCGTTGCTGCCAACTTCGTCGCGAATACGGGAGGCGACGTCGCTCATTTCCATCTCCTGGCTGCGGCCGGCGGGCCGGCCTTCTGGCTCGGTGTTAATGTACGCAATCACCCCGGCGGCGCCAAGGTGGTCAGTTTCAGCGCATGCAGTTCGCCGCCCATGCGCCCTTTCAGCGCGGCGTAGACCATCTGGTGCTGGGCCACGCGCGATTTTCCGGCAAAGGCTGCGGAAATAACCGTGGCCGCGTAGTGGTCTCCGTCTCCGGCCAGATCCTCGATCCGGACCTCGGCATCGGGAATGCTTTCCCGGATCAGCCGGGCGATATCCTGCGCAGCCATCGGCACTAGTGTCGCGCCTCCATGTAGGCGGGCAGCCAGGACTCATGGGCCCGGCGCAATTCCGCGACCGATATGGCGAGCAGGCCTTCGACTGTCAACGTAGCGCCGCCGGAGGTGCCAAGGCGCGCGGCCGGTACGCCGGCGGCTGCAGCATCGCGCGACACGGCTTCAACGGCGGCGGGACGCACGGCCAGCACGTAGCGCGCCTGATCCTCGCCGAAGAGCCAGGCATGCGGCGGGCAGCCGGTATCGGCAGGCGGCGAAACGGTGAGGCCAACGCCTCCCGCCATGGCCATTTCCGCCAGCGCAAGGCCCAGCCCGCCATCTGAAAGGTCGTGGCAGGCGGCGATGCGGCCCGCCTGGATCTGCATCCGAACAAAGTCGCCATGCCGCTTCTCGGCGGCAAGGTCCACCGGTGGCGGCGCGCCATCCTCGCGACCCAGTATGTCGCGCAGATAGATCGACTGGCCGAGATGGCCGCGGGTTTCGCCCACCAGGACGACCACCAGACCTTCCTCTCGGATCGCGATTTCGACACAACCGGCAACGTCCTTCATCACGCCGACGCCGCCGATCACCGGCGTGGGCAGAATGCCGCGCCCCTCGGTCTCGTTGTAGAGCGAGACGTTGCCCGACACGATGGGGAAGGAGAGCGCCGTGCAGGCCTCGGCCATCCCCATCACGCAGCCCGCGAACTGGCCCATGATCTCCGGCTTCTGCGGATTGCCGAAATTCATGTTGTCGGTGCAGGCCAGCGGCGTGGCGCCTGTTGCCGTCAGGTTGCGCCATGCCTCGGCGACAGCCTGGCGGCCGCCGGTTTCCGGATGCGCCTGGCAGTAGCGCGGCGTGCAGTCGGAGGTGATCGCCAGCGCCTTGCCGTTGCCGCCCGGCACGCGCACGACCGCGGCATCGCCGCCCGGCCGGATCGCCGTATTGCCCATGATCAGATGGTCGTATTGCCGCCATACCCAGGCCTTGCTGCACTGGTCGGGCGAGCCGACCAGCTTCAGAAGGGCCTGCGCGTAATCCTGCGGTGGCGGCACTTCCTGTGCCGAGAGGGCAGGCGGCAGGGGCGTCGGCGTCCACGGCCGCTCGTAGACGGGAGCCTCGGTCACGACCGGCGGGATGGGAATGCTGGCCACCACATCGTCATGCCAGCGCAGCACCATCCGGCGCGTGTCGGTGAGCCGCCCGATGATGGCGAAATCCAGCTCCCACTTCTCGAAGATGCGGCGCGCGTCCTCCTCGTGGCCGGGCTTCAGCACCATGAGCATGCGCTCCTGGCTTTCTGACAGCATCAGCTCGTACGGGTTCATGCCCGTCTCGCGCATCGGCACCTTGTCGAGGTCGATCTCGACGCCCAGCCCGCCTTTGTCGGCCATTTCGAAGGACGACGAGGTGAGACCCGCCGCGCCCATATCCTGGATGGCGATGATGGCGTCCGTCTCCATCAGCTCCAGGCAGGCTTCCAGCAGCAGTTTCTCGACGAAAGGATCGCCGACCTGCACCGTCGGCCGCTTGCTCTCGCTGTCCTCCGTGAACTCGGCCGATGCCATGGTCGCGCCGTGGATGCCGTCGCGCCCGGTCTTGGAGCCGACGTAAACCACCGGATTTCCGAGGCCGGCGGCCGCCGCGTAGAAGATGCGGTCGGTGCGCGCGATACCCACGGTCATGGCGTTGACCAGGCAGTTCTCATTGTAGGCGCGGTGAAAGCTGGTTTCGCCGGCCACCGTAGGAATGCCCATGCAGTTGCCGTAGCCGCCGATGCCGGCCACCACGCCTTCCACGAGGTGGCGCGTCCTGGGATGGGCAGGATCGCCGAAGCGCAGCGCGTTCACATTGGCGATTGGCCGCGCGCCCATGGTGAAGACATCGCGCAGGATGCCGCCGACGCCGGTGGCGGCGCCCTGGTACGGCTCGATGTAGGAGGGGTGGTTGTGGCTCTCCATCTTGAAGATGGCGGCTTGGCCGTCGCCGATATCGATGACGCCGGCGTTCTCGCCCGGACCCTGGATAACCCACGGCGCGCTGGTCGGCAGCTTCTTCAGCCACACCTTCGAGGATTTGTAGGAGCAGTGCTCGCTCCACATCGCCGAGAAGATGCCAAGCTCGACCAGGGTCGGTTCGCGCTCCATGATCTTCAGCACGTGCTGGTATTCTTCCGGCGACAGGCCGTGCTCGGCCACAACCTCTGGCGTAATCGCCCGCTCGTTCGGCAGCCTGACCGGCGGATTCTGTTCCCAGGCGCTCATTGTTTGCTCACGTTCATTCTGCCGGGAGCGC
>QOCQ01000018.1 GCA_003574685.1 Rhodospirillaceae bacterium SYSU D60007 | reverse complement strand
CGATCGGCGTCGCCGCCAGCCCCGCCGGCACCGGCACCCGCGCCTCCGGCAGCAGCGGCACGGCCCGCGCCGCCAGCGCCGGCGCCTGCCGCGCGGCGCGCGGCCGCGCCGGTGCATCGTCCCTCGCACGAGGTCTATGAGCAGGTGTTGCAGGCCCGAAAGCTCGCCAACGAGGACTCGCGGGACGCCGTCCTTCAGGCGCGTGCCCTGCTGCTGCGCGCCACCGAGGCGGAACCGCGCTATGTGCCGGCATTGCTGGCGCTGGCCGATACATATTTGATCGCCTATGCCCGCCGCTGGACCGAGGCCGACGGCGCGGTCGAAGGGCTGGAGGCAGCGCTGCGAGCCGCCGACGCGGCGCTGGCCTTGATGCCGGATGCACCGCAGGCCCTGGCCACGCGTGGGCTCGCGCTGGCACATTTGGGCCGCCATGACGAGGCGCGCGCCGCGGCCGGGCGGGTGGTCAATGCACGAGCAGCCGAAACCGCGGCCCTGGAGCGCGCTGCGCTGATTCTGGTCTTCGACGGCGAACCGGCCGGCGCGCTTGATCTGCTGGCCCGCGCAAGAAAGCACGATCCCCTGCCCTCACCGGCGGCGCTTGGCGTCGAGGCGCGCGCCCTCTTCCTGCTGGCACGCGACGGCGAGGCGGTCCGCGCCGCCGAGTCCTGCCTCGCACGCCATGCCGGCGCGCGCGACTGTCTGGAGATCGCCGCGGCGGCGCTTGCCCGGCAGGACAAGGGCGAGGCCGCGCGCGCCATGCTGGCGCGGCTGAGGACACTCGATCCGGCCTTCAATGCCGAAACCCCGCGGACGCGCTTCGCCAAATCATGGCGCCGCCCCGCCGACCTCGAAGCGCTGATCACCGCCCTGCGAAAAGCCGGCGCCTGACACGACAGCATGACAGCGGAACGCGGCGGCCGCTCCCGGCGACAAGCGTGACAATGTGTAACGGCATTTGACTTGACGGTGGCGGAGCGGCCCCTTAACCAGCCGCTGGGCCACGCTCCCCCACCGGAGCGCTACTCTTCTGGAAGGGAGAGGCTGCATGAAGCCGAATGTCCGCCCTGCTTGTCCCGATTTCTCTTCGGGACCCTGCGCCAAACGACCGGGATGGTCCCCGGAGGCGCTGAAGGAGGCGGCAACCGGCCGCTCCCACCGTTCGAAGCTCGGCAAGAAGAAGCTGGCGGAGGTCATTGACCGCACCCGCGCGCTGCTGGGCATCCCCGCCGACTATCGCATCGGCATCGTGCCGGCCTCCGACACCGGCGCGGTCGAGATGGCGCTGTGGTCGATGCTGGGCGCCCGCGGTGTCGACGTGCTGACGTGGGAGAGCTTCGGCGAGGGCTGGGCCAACGACGTCATCAAGCAGCTCAAGCTGGCCGACGCCCGCACCCTCAATGCGCCCTATGGTCAGTTGCCCGACCTGCAGCTCGTCGACTGGGGCCGCGACGTGGTCTTCACCTGGAACGGCACAACGTCGGGCGTGCGCGTGCCGCATGCCGACTGGATCCGCGATGACCGCGAGGGGCTGGCGATCTGCGATGCCACCTCGGCGGTGTTCGCCATGGACCTGCCCTGGACGAAGCTCGATGTCATCACCTGGAGCTGGCAGAAGGTGATGGGCGGCGAGGGCGCGCATGGCATGCTTGTGCTTTCGCCGCGGGCGGTGGCGCGGCTGACGTCCTACGCGCCCCCTTGGCCGCTGCCGAAGATTTTTCGCATGACCTCGGGTGGCAAGCTGAACGAGGGCATCTTTAAGGGCGAAACCATCAACACGCCCTCGATGCTGGCGGTCGAGGACGCGATCGACGGGCTGAAGTGGGGCGAGTCGGTCGGCGGCCTGCCGGGCCTGGTCGCGCGCTGCAGCGCCAACCTCGCGGCCATCGAGAAGTTCGTCGCGGCGCGTCCGTGGATCGACTTCCTCGCGGCGACGCCCTCGATCCGCTCCAATACCTCGGTGTGCCTGAACATCGTGGCGCCGTGGTTCGTGCAGCTCGATGCCAAGCAGCAGGCGGCAGCCGCCAAGAAGATGGCCGACCTGCTGGAAACCGAAAAGGCCGGCTATGACCTGGGCTCCTATCGCGACGCCCCGCCGGGCCTGCGCATCTGGTGCGGCGCTACCGTCGAGACCGCCGACATCGAGGCCCTGCTGCCGTGGCTGGACTGGGCCTACACCGAGATCGAGCGCGAATTCGGCGCCAAAGCGGCGTAATCCTTAGAAGATAACCACAGAGACACAGAGGCACAGAGAAAGATGGTTGCGCGCTTCGCGCGCCCCTAATCCTCTTACCTCTGTGTCTCTGTGCCTCTGTGATTGCTAATCACATTCCGATTCGAGACAGCTTCCATGCCCAAGGTTCTTATCTCCGACGAGCTTTCGCCGCGTGCGGTCGAGATCTTCCGGCAGCGCGGCGTCGATGCCGACGTGAAGGTGGGGCTGAAGCCCGACCAGTTGCGCGCCATCATCGGCGAGTATGACGGGCTTGCCATCCGCTCGGCCACCAAGGTGACGGCCGAGGTGCTGGCCGTGGCCAGCCGGCTGAAAGTGGTAGGCCGCGCCGGCATCGGGGTCGACAACGTCGATATCAAGGCCGCCACTTCCCGCGGCGTGGTGGTGATGAATACGCCCTTCGGCAACGCCATCACCACGGCCGAGCATGCCATCGCGCTGATGTTCGCCGTGGCCCGCCAGGTGCCGGCCGCGGATACATCGACCCAGTCCGGCAAGTGGGAGAAGAACCGCTTCATGGGCACCGAGCTGTCGTTCAAGACGCTGGGGCTCATCGGCTGCGGCAATATCGGCAGCATTGTCGCGGAACGCGCGATCGGACTGAAGATGCGGGTGATCGCCTACGATCCCTTTCTGTCGGAGGAGCGCGCCCAGCAGCTCGGCGTCGAGAAGGTGACGCTCGACGAGCTGATCGCGCGCGCCGAGTTCATTTCCATCCACACGCCCTACACCGAGCAGACGAAGAATATTCTCAGCCGCGAGCGCCTGATGAAGACGCGCAAGGGCGTGCGCATCGTCAATTGCGCGCGCGGCGGGCTGGTCGATGAGCTGGCCGTGCGCGATTTGCTGATCTCCGGCCACATCGCCGGCGCGGCGTTCGACGTATTCAGCGAGGAGCCGGCAAAGGAGAACGTGCTGTTCGGCGCGCCCAACCTGGTATGCACGCCGCATCTGGGCGCCAGCACCCTGGAAGCGCAGGAGAACGTCGCCCTGCAGGTCGCCGAGCAGATGAGCGACTACCTGATGACCGGCGCGGTCGTGAACTCGCTCAACATGCCCAGCGTCTCGGCCGAGGATGCGCCGCGGCTGGCACCCTATCTCAGGCTGGCGGAGAACCTCGGCTCCTTCGCCGGCCAGCTCACCGAGACCGGCATCAAGGCGGTGAGCATCGAGTACGAGGGCGCCGTGGCGGCGCTCAACGTCAAGCCGCTGACGCAGGCGGCGCTCACCGGCCTGCTGCGACCGCAGCTCGAGAACGTGAACATGGTGAACGCGCCCATCCTGGCGCGCGAGCGCGGCGTGGAGGTGGCCGAGGTCAAGCACGACCGCGACAGCGACTACCAGACCCAGATCACCATCACCGTGACCACCGAACGCCGTACCCGTTCGATCTCGGGCACGCTGTTCGGCGGCAAGCATTCGCGGCTGGTCAACATCAAGGGCATCGAGATCGAGGCCGAGTTCGCGCCGCACATGCTCTACATCACCAACCAGGACAAGCCCGGCTTCATCGGCCGGCTGGGCGCGCTGCTGGGCGATGCCGGCGTGAACATCGCCACCTTCCATCTCGGGCGCGACAAGCCCGGCGGCGAGGCCATCGCGCTGGTGGCGGTCGACCAGGCGCTGGATGCGGCGCTGGTCGAGCGGATCGCCGCACTGCAAGGCGTGACGCAGGCCAAGGCGCTGGCCTTCTGATTGCGCGCCGCCAGCAGACGAGGGTTGCGGTGCCTGCGGTCGACAGGCTGCGGGCTGCGGCGCATGCTTGGCCCCGATGCGTTTTGACGACACCCTGAAGCAGGCCATCCGCCTGCGCCTTGACGAGTTCGAATGCTGCCACCGGCCGGACGGGCACGGGCTGAAGCGCGCCGCCGTGGCGATCACGGTGGTGGCGCGCGATGATGACGATCTCTACGGCCGCCCCGGTGATGCCGCCTTCCTGCTGACCCGCCGCGCACCGAAGCTGCGTGCCCATGCCGGCCAGCTTGCGCTGCCGGGCGGTCGCATCGATGGCGGAGAGACGCCGCAGCAGGCAGCGCTGCGCGAGCTGGAGGAAGAGATCGGCCTGTCGCTGGACGAGACTCACGTGCTGGGCGTGCTCGACGACTATCCCACGCGCTCGGGCTATCTGATCGCGCCGGTGGTGGTGTGGACTCCACGCGAGGCCGCCATGGCGCCCAACCCGGCCGAGGTCGCGCATGTCTTCCGCATTCCCCTTACCGAGCTGCGCCGCCCCGAATCGCCCGAGATCTTCAGCATCCCCGAAAGCGACCGGCCGGTGATCCGTCTGCCGACGCCGATGGTCAACGGCCATATCAACGCGCCCACCGCCGCCCTGCTCTACCAGTTCCGCGAGGTCGCGCTGGAGGGCCGCGCCACCCGCGTCGACCATTTCGACCAGCCCGTCTGGGCCTGGCGTTAACCTCTGCCTTCCCCCGGAGGGGGAAGGTGCCCGAAGGGCGGAAGGGGGATCTCTCAACCGGTACGGTGTGCTTGTTGAAGCATCCCCCTTCCGGCGCTGCGCGCCACCTTCCCCCTCCGGGGGAAGAAAGACTCAGGCCGGCCGCTTTCGCAGGATGACGCGGGCGTCCATGGTCATCACTGTCTCGCCGTGCTGGTTGAGGGTGGTGTGGCGCATCTTCACCGAGCCGCGGTCGGGCTTCGAGCGCGAGGGCCGCAACTCCAGCAGCTCCGTCACCACCCTCAGCGTGTCGCCCGGACGCACCGGCTTCAGAAAGCGCGCCTCGTCGACGCCAGGCGAGCCGATGGTGCAGTCGATAAATATTCGGTCGGCGAGCCACAGCCGGAGCGTGGCGCACATCGTGTGCAGGCCCGACGCGATCAGCCCGCCGAAATGTCCCTTCGTGCGCGCGTATTCGGCGTCGAGGTGGAAGGGCTGCGGATCCCATTGCGCGGCGAAGCCGATGATGGCGTCCTCGGTGATGGTGAGGCCGCCGCTCTCGAAGCGCTGGCCCACCCGGAAATCCTCGAAGTAGCGTTGATGGTCGTGCATGGCGCCGGACGTTAGACAATCCGCCGCCGCATGACAGAGACAATTTCATTGTCCCGCATGGCGGCAAAGACAATTGTCATCGATACAATTGGCTTGTATCCATCGCCCCGCAGGAAAGCTGCCCGGAAGCGAGTCTGATTGTCACGGTGACAATCAGACTGCCCCGATACCGGGCCACGGTGACGGCCATGAATGCTGCCCGCAAGAAGCGCCCGGCGTGGCGCCCGACGCTGGATCCCGGCGCCTCGACGCCGCTCTACGTCGCGATCGCCAACCAGCTCGCGGCCGACATCGCGTCGGGCAAGCTCGAACCCTATGCGCGCCTGCCCACGCATCGCGACCTTGCCTGGTCGCTGGGCTGCACCATCGGCACCATCACCCGCGCCTATGCCGAAGCCGAGCGGCGCGGCCTGGTGCATGGCGAGGTCGGCCGCGGCACCTATGTCCGCCCGCCCGCCATCCCCTACGCCGAACCGGTCGCCCAGCGCTCGCCGGCCAATCCCACCGGCGATCCGCGCGCCGTGCTGGACGCGCCGGGTGCGCGGCTGATCGATCTCGCCATGAACTGGCCGGCCGAGGTCGGCGAGGACGAGCTGCTGCGCCGCACGCTGGCCGACATCGCCCGCATGAAGGACATCAACTCGCTGCTGGAGTTCAGCGGCCGCGCCGGGCTGGAGCGCCACCGCGCCGCCGGCGCCCGCCTGCTGGCACGCCGCCAGCATCTGCAACCGCGCGGCAAGAATACGGCCGCAGTGCCGATCGATCCGGCGCATGTGCTGGTGTCGGCCGGCACGCAGCATGCGCTGATGGTGACGCTGGCGGCGCTCACCGCACCGGGCGATGCGGTGCTGGTGGAAGACCTCACCTATCCCGGCGTGGTGTCGCTGGCGCGCCTGATGCGGCTGCGGCTGAAGCCCGTCGCCTGCGATGCCGACGGGCCGCTGCCGGCGGCATTCGAAGCGGCGGCGCGGGCGGGCGATGCGCGCGCCTTCTACATGACGCCGGTGCAGCACAATCCCACCACGCGCACCATCAGCGAGCCGCGCCGGCGCGAGCTGGCGCGCATCGCCGAAGCCCACGAGCTGCCGATCATCGAGGACGACGTCTACGGCTTCTTCCCGGTCGAGGCGCCGCCGCCGATCGCGAGCTTCGCGCCCGAGCACGTCATCCATCTCGCCGGGCTGAGCAAGGCCGGCGCGCCGGGACTGCGCATCGGCTTCCTGCATGCGCCGCCGCGTCTGGCGGCGCGGCTGGCCGGCGCCATGGCCGCGGCCTCGTGGACGGCCGCGCCGATCGCCGCCGAAGTCGCCACGCGCTGGATCGATGATGGCGTGCTCGACGAGATCCTGAAGCGCAAGCGCGAGGAAGCACGCCGGCGCCACGACCTGGCGGTGCCGATCTTCCGCGAGGCCGGCATTCCCGTGCACGCCGACGCCGGCCAGATCCTGCCGGCGAGCAGCACGCGGCCGGCGACCGCCTCGCTGCCGCGTGCGACCCGCACCAGCATGCGGGTGGTGGCCAGCAACGAACGGGTCAGCGCCGCGGAGTCTCGCCGCCGTCTCGCCGAAGCAAGTGCCAATCATCTCGCGGCGATGCGGGGCGGCACGCCGCCGGCGCCAGTGGAGGCTCCGACGCCGCCAGCGGCTGCCCGCGACAATGGCTGGAGCGAAACCGCCCTGCGCCTGCCGCCGGTGCGCGAGGCCGGTCCGCAAAAGGCCGAGCTGATCCTGCCGGCCGATTGCTTCCACGCCTGGCTGAAGCTGCCCGAACCATGGCGGGCGCGCGATTTTGCGTCCGAGGCCGAGGCGCAGGGCGTGCGCCTGACGCCGGCCGATGCCTTCCTCGGCGGCCGCACCGATGCGCCCAGCGCCGTGCGCCTGTGCCTGGGCAATGCCCGTAGCCACGCCGAGCTCAAGCGCGCGTTGCGCCTCGTGGCGCAGCTTCTGGCCACGCCGCTGGCCGCCGCGCGCGAAGTCGTCTGAACAGTCCCGGAGTCCCCCGCCATGATTGTTTACGAAGTCAACAAGCCGCTCGAAGCCGCCGATGTGGCGCGTCTGTTCGACGCCTCGACCATCCGCCGCCCGACCGGCGACCTGCCGCGCATCGCCCGCATGCTGCAGCACGGCAACCTCACGGTGTCGGCGTGGGATGGCGGCAAGCTGATCGGCATCTCGCGTTCCCTCACCGATTTCGCCTTTTGCTGCTATCTCTCCGATCTTGCGGTCGACAAGACGTACCAGCACCGCGGCATCGGCAAGGAAATGATCGCCATCACCCAGCGCGAGATCGGCGACGGCGTTGCCCTCATCCTGCTGGCCGCGCCTGAGGCGATGGACTACTACCCCAAGGTCGGCTTCGCGAAGATCGACAACGGCTACATCATCAAGCGCAGGCGCTGACTGCCTTCCCCCGGAGGGGGAAGGTGCCCGAAGGGCGGAAGGGGGATGGTGCAACAACTGCAGCGTCGTGCCGGTTGAGGCATCCCCCTTCCGGCGCTGCGCGCCACCTTCCCCCTCCGGGGGAAGGCCAAAAGAAGGGCTGAGCCATGCCGCAGACTGTCATCTATCCGGCGCGCCGCATCATCACCATGAATGCGCACCAGCCTTTTGCGACGCATGTGGCGGTGCGCGAGGGGCGGGTGCTGGGGGTCGGCTCGCTGGCCGAGCTGGAGGGCTGGGGACCGTACGAGCTCGACCGGCGTTTCGAGTCGCTGGTGCTGATGCCGGGCTTCGTCGAGGGCCACAGCCACGCCTTCGAGGGCGGCGTCTGGAGCTTCCCCTATGTCGGCTTCTTCGACCGGCGCAGTCCTGACGGCAGCGTCTCGCCCGGGCTGAAGGATATTGGGTCAGTGGTGGCGCGCCTGCGCGACATCGAACGCGGCATGAAGGCGAGTGACGAACCCCTGCTCGCCTGGGGCTTCGATCCGATCTATTTCGGCGGCCGCCGCATGAACGTTGCCGACCTCGACAACGTCTCGACCGATCGGCCGGTGCTGGTGATCCACTCCAACTTCCACGTGCTCAACGTCAATTCCGTGGTGTTGCGCAAGGCCGGCATCGATCACAGCACCAACGTGCACGGCATCGTCAAGGATGCGGCCGGAAAGCCCACGGGTGAGCTGCAGGAGATCGCCGCCAAGTACATGGCCTACCGCGCCAGCGGCATCAATCTGGCCGAAGCCCTGTCGGACGAGGCGGCGGTCTGGCGGTTCGCGCGCGTGGCGCAGCTTGCCGGCGTGACCACGGCCACCGATCTGCACAACGAGCTGCCCGAGTCGACGGTCAGCGGCTATTTGCAGGCGACGGCGCGCGATGACTTCCCGATCCGCCTGCTGCCGGCGTTCGGCGCGATTTCGCTGCCCGTGGAAGAAGGCGTGGCCAAGCTGCGCGCGCTTTTGCCGCGCAACAACAACAAGCTGCGCTTCGGTCTCGTCAAGATCATCACCGACGGCTCGATCCAGGGCCTGTCGGCGCGCATGCGCTGGCCCGGCTACTACAACGGTCTGCCCAACGGCGTGTGGAATACCGGCCCCGACGAGATCGACCGCCTGCTGCAGGCCTATCACGACGCCGGTTTCCAGGTGCACATCCACACCAATGGCGACGAGGCCTCGGAGGTGGCGATCGAGGCGGTCGAACGCGCCCTGCTGCGCACGCCGCGCCGCGATCACCGCCACACGTTGCAGCATTGCCAGATGGCCGATGCCGCGCAGTTCCGCCGCATGGCGGCGCTGGGCATCTGCGTGAATCTGTTCGCCAACCACCTCTTCTACTGGGGCGACATCCACTACGCGCAGACGCTGGGCCCGGAGCGCGCCAACCGCATGGACGCCTGCGGCACCGCGCTGCGCACGGGCGTGCCGTTCGCCATCCACTGCGATGCACCGGTGACGCCGATCGGCCCGCTGTTCACGGCGTGGTGCGCCGTCAACCGGCTGACCGCGTCGGGCCGCACCCTGGGCGATTCCGAGAAGATCAGCGTGGCCGACGCGCTGCGTGCCGTCACGCTGGGTGCCGCGCACACGCTGAAGCTCGATCACGAGGTCGGCAGCATCGAGATCGGCAAGCGGGCCGATTTCGCGGTCCTGCACGACGATCCGCTGGCCGTGCCGCCCGAAGCGCTGAAAGACGTGCGCGTCTGGGGCACCGTGCTGGGCGGCTGCATCTTCCCGTCGCCAGATAGCTGACTGAAGAACCGCTTCATGGTGAGCTGAACCGCTTCATGGTGAGCTGAACCGCTTCATGGTGAGCTGAACCGCTTCATGGTGAGCTTGTCGAACCATGAAGCTGCCCGCACTACCGGCTGTGCGACGCCTTCATGGTTCGACAAGCTCACCATGAAAGCTACTCGACGTTGTGCCCCGACCTTTTCGGGGGAGATCTATGAGGACCCAACCGCTCATGGTCAGGAGAACGAGATGCGGCGGCTGCCTTTCACGGTGATCGGCGGCTTTCTGGGCGCCGGCAAGACGACGCTGCTGAACCGGCTGCTGCGCGCCACGACGGGCCGGCACTTTGCTGTCCTGGTCAACGATTTCGGTGCCGTCGATATCGATAGCCGGCTGGTGGTGGCGCATGGCGGCGACACGATCAGCCTCGCCAATGGCTGCATCTGCTGCAGCATCGGCGACAGCCTGGTGCTGGCGCTGGTGCGCGTGCTGGAGAAGGCGGACCGCATCGATCACGTGGTGGTGGAAGCGAGCGGCGTCGCCGATCCCGCGCGCATCGCCGAGCTGGCCCTGATTGAGCCGATGCTGGAGCGCGACGGCGTATTGGTGCTGGCCGACGCCGCGAGCGTGCGGGAGCGCGAGGCGGATCGCTACGTGGGCGACACCGTGCGTCGACAGCTCGACGGCGCCGACCTGCTGATCCTCAACAAGGTCGATCTGGTGACGGCGGCGGAACGCGCCGACCTTCTGGTCTGGCTGGAGGACCGCGCCACCAGCGCGCGCATCGTGACCGCCGTCGATGCCGATGTTCCGATCGAAGCGCTGTTCGGCGTCGGACCGCAAGACCGGCCGGCAGTCCCCGGCAGCGGAGAACCGCCGTTCCGCCGTTGGTCGCTGACGACACGCCAGACCGTGGACCGCGCTGCGCTGCTTGATGCGCTTCGTGCCTTGCCGTCAAGCGTTCTCCGCGCGAAGGGCATCCTGCGCTTTGCCGATGCCCCGCTGGAGCGCAGCGTGGTGCAGATGGTGGGCCGCCGCATTGATGTCCGTGGCGAGGGACCATGGGGCATTGCCGATCTGCGCTCGGACCTCGTGCTGCTGGGCACACCAGACATGCCGGACGACGCCACGCTTGAAGCGCTCTTCAGCGCTTGCCGTCGAGAACCAGCAGCACCACCAGTGCAGCGATAAAGAAAGCCGCGTTCCACACCGACATCAGGACAGTCAGCGTCGCGGGTTCCGTACCGAACCAACCAGCATGCACCGCGGCGATGGGCAAGTTCACCGCAAGATGCAGGAGGATGGCGAGCGCAAGCCCGCCGGCGAGCCCGATGCGCCATGCCTTCCAGCCGAGCAGCGCCATGGCCGTCAGCAGGCCATGGACCAGGCATACCAGGAACCGCTCGACCATGAAGCCCGTGAGCTCATGCCAGGCGAGTCCGGCGACGCGCGGGTTTACGCGAATGAGGTCCGCGAGAAGTCCGATCTCGCCGACGCCGAACCCCAGCCCCAGCGCCGCCGCGACCCGCGCGGCATTGCTGCGCGTCACGCGCCGGGCGATCCAGGGAATGAGCAGCGGCCACAGCTTGGCCGGCTCCTCGGTGACCGGCGCATAGAGCAGCCGGCCCCACGCATAGAGCGCACCGTCGCCCAGCAGCCCATGAACGGCGCGGTCCAGCGGTGTGCGCACGAGATGATACGCCACCGCGCTCATCGGCAACTGCAGCACGAAGCACAACGCCAGGAGCCTGCGGTCACTGCGTTGCCCGCGAGCCAGGATCGCGGCGCCCCAGACCAGCGTTGCCGCTGTCGCGGCGATCAGCGCAGCGATGACAATTCCGGACATGCCCCTGCGGCATACACCGCCCATCCCGCCCGGCAAAGATGTCTCGCTGCGCGCATATGTGTCCTTCCCCCGGAGGGGGAAGGTGGCGCGCAGCGCCGGAAGGGGGATGCCTCAACAAGCACGGCGCTTGTTGCACCATCCCCCTTCCGCCCTTCGGGCACCTTCCCCCTACGGGGGAAGGAATCAGGCAGATTCCCGATTCACCAGCTCTCGGTCCAGGGGCGCAGGTCGATTTCGTGCGTCCAGGCGCTGCGGTGCTGCATGTGCAATTGCCAGTATGTGTCGGCGATCGCCTCGTAGCTCAAGAGGCCGTCCGGCCCGCGCTCGTCGGCCAGTTGCGGCATGCGTCCCAGCAGGCGCGCACCGCCGATGCCGCCATCCACCACCACATGCGCCACATGGATGCCCTTCGGACCAAGCTCGCGCGCCATGCTCTGGGCCACGGCGCGCAGCCCGGCCTTGGCGGCGGCGAAGGCGGCGAAGCCCGCACGGCCGCGCAGTGAGCCTGACGCGCCGGTGAAGAAGATCGAGCCGCTGCCGCGCGGCACCATGCAGCGCGCCGCCTCGCGGCCAACCAGAAAGCCGCCCAGGCAGTGCTCGCGCCAGAGCTGCTCGAAATCGGCGCGCGCCAGCTCCAGGAAACTGTCGCGGCGATTGCTGCCGGCGTTGTGGACCGTCACCAGCAGTGTGCCCTGCGCATCAGCCGCCGCAACGAATCGGCTCGCATCGGCCTCGGTGCTGGCATCGCCTGTCAGTGCTTCGGCCGAACCGCCGGCAGAAATGATTTCGTCGGCCACCTTGCCGACCTTGGCCGGCGTGCGGCCGACAACCACGACGTGGAAACCTTCGCGGGCAAAGCGGCGTGCCGTGGCGGCGCCGACACCTTCGCTGGCGCCGACGCCGACGATGAGTGCGGTGTTTTTCGCGGTCATGCCTCAGGCTCCCTTGCCGGATTGGGCCACGATCTCTTCCTCGATGTCGCGCAGGCGGTCCTTGCCGAAGAAGATTTCGTTGCCGACGAAGAAGGTGGGGCTGCCGAAGGTGCCGCGCGCCACGGAAGCCTCGGTGTTGCGCAGCAGCCGCTCCTTCACCTCCGGCGCCTGCGCGCGCTCCAGCAGCCGCGCGCCGTCGAAGCCCGCCTCGTCGAGCGCGGCGCGGATCACGGCAGGATCGTCCATCTTGCGGCCCTCCTCCCACATGAAGCGATAGACCGCCTCGACATAGGGCATCAGGAAGCCGTCGATCTCCGCCGCCACGGCACCGCGCATGATCTGCAGCGTGTTCACGGGGAAGTGGGGGTTGAGCTTGAAGCGGTCGAGCGCATGGCGCTTCACAAAGCGCTTCACCTCCAGGCGCTCGTATTCGGGCTTGTTCCTGATGCCCCCAAGGGCTTCGACCGGCGAGCGGTTGTTGGTGGCCTTGAACACGCCGCCCAGCAGCACCGGGACATAGCGGAACGAGGCCCCGGTACGTTTCTCGATCGCGGGAATCACCTTGTGCGCCAGATAGGCGTTGGGGCTTCCGAAATCGAAGTGGAACTCGACGGTTGGCGTCATGGCGGGCCTCCTCACCAGTTTTCGATCCACGGCCGCAAATCCAGCTCGTGCGTCCAGGCGCTGCGGTGCTGGGTGTGCAGTTGCCAGTAGTTTTCGGCGATCGCATCGGGATCCAGAATCCCGTCCTGCGCCTTCAGCGCCGCACGCTGCGGGAAATTGCTGCGAATCCATTCGGTATCGATGGCGCCGTCGATCACCACATGTGCCACATGGACGCCGTGCGGCCCCAGCTCGCGCGCCATGCTCTGCGCCAGACCGCGCAGGGCATGCTTGGCGCCGGCGAAGGCGGAAAAGCCGGCGCGCCCGCGCACGCTTGCCGTGGCGCCGGTAAACAGGATCGTGCCCCGGCCGCGGGGCACCATCACCCTTGCCGCCTCGCGACCCATCAGGAAGCCCGCGAAGCAGGCCATCTCCCAGACCTTGAAGTAGACCCGGCTGGTGGTCTCCCGGATCGGGAAGTTGACGTTGGCGCCGATGTTGAAGACGGCGACCTCGATCGGCCCGACCTCACGCTCGATGGTGTCCACCATCGCTACCGTCTCGTCCTCCTTGCGCGCATCGGTACCGAAGGCCCGCGCCCGGCCACCCTCGCTCTCGATGCGCTGCACCAATGGCTGCAGCTTGTCGGCGTGCCGGCGCGTGACGCAGGCGACGTAGCCTTCGCGCGCGAACCGGCGCGCAATGGCGCCGCCCGTGGCATCGCCGGCGCCCACCACCAGCGCGGCTTTCGCATCGGCCATGGCCCGTCCTCCCGTTGCACGTTCCAAAAAAGAACGTATGATCAGTGCGTTCTGAAAGGGAACTTGTCAACGTCAATCGTTTTGCCGCGGGCCGGAGGAAATCTCATGCGATGGCGGGAACTGGACCGGGAGGCCTGCTCCGTGGCGCGCACCGTGGCGGTGATCGGCGACCGCTGGACGCTACTGGTGCTGCGCGACTGCTTCCTGGGCGTGCGCCGCTTCGAGGAATTCCAGGCGCGGCTGGGAATCACGCGCCACGTGCTGGCCGACCGGCTGCGCAAGCTGGTGAAGGCCGGCGTGCTGCGCAAGGTGGCCTACGAGCGGCGGCCGCTGCGCCACGAATACCGGCTGACCGACAAGGGCCTCGACCTCTATCCCGTCCTGATGGCCATCGTGCATTTCGGCGACGTGCATCTCGCGGGCCGGCGCGGTCGTCCGCTGCTGCACCGTCACAAGGCTTGCGGGAAGCTGTTCGATCCGGTGACAGTGTGCTCGGAATGCGGCGAGCCGCTGCACGCCCGCGCCGTCCACGTCCACCCCGGCCCCGGCGCGCGCCGCGGCGAATGTATCGAGGGGGGAGCCGACGGATGGACAGGCTGAGTCTGCAGGATCCGCTATTCGCCACCTACGCTATTGCCGCCACGCTGATGATCCTGAAGGCCGTGGCAATGTCATGGCTGACGGTAGTGCGCATGCTGCAGGTGAAGGGCGGGTTCCGCTCGCCCGAAGATCTCAGGAAGACGCCGCTCAATCCCAATCCCGACCCGCGGCAGCTCGAGCCGGACGAACGAGTCGAGCGCATCAGGCGCATTCAGATGAACGATCTGGAGAACGTGCCGTTCTTCCTCGTCGCCGGCTTCCTGTATGTACTGACAGTGCCACCGCTGTTGCTCGCGCAGGTGCTGCTCTACGGCTACGCTGCGTCACGGCTGCTGCACTTCGCTGCCTATTTCACCGCGCAGACGCACGACCTGCGCGCAACCCTGTGGACAGCGGGCTCGCTCATCCTCATCTTCATGACCGTCCGGACACTGCTCGCCGCACTGGGAATCTAGAGGCACGCCAATGAAGCTGCGCAGCGAACCTCAGCCCGATGACATCGAAGCCATGCGGCGCTGGTTCAAGGCGCTGGAGGATTGCGTCAACGCGGTCGATTTCGCGGCCGGGCGGGCGCTGTTCGCCGAGGACATGATCGCTTTCGGCACGTTCAGCGATTTCGTGGCCGGGCGCGACGGCGTCGAGCGCGAGCAGTGGCGCAAGGTGTGGCCGACGATCCGGCGCTTCCACTGGCGGCTGACGGATGTGAAGGGCATCGTCTCGCCCGACCGCCTGAGCGGTACGGGGATGGCGATCTGGGATTCGGACGGCTTCAATCCCGACGGCAGCCGCTTCGACCGCCGCGGCCGCGCCACCATAGCCTTTGCCCGCGAGAAGATCGGCGATCCGTGGATCGCCGTGCACACCCACATGTCGCTGTTCCGCGGCACCCCCGCTGTCTCGCACGGCAGGTTCAGCGGCCCCGACGGCTGAGAACCGCTTCATGGTGAGCACAGGTGGATGCTTCGCATCCACCGGGTCGAACCATGAAGCGACCCGCGTTGCCGCCGTGCGCCGCCTTCATGGTTCGACAAGCTCACCATGAAGGATTATCCGCGGCGGGACATGACGAAGCGCATCAGGGTCACGGTGTTGTTCTCGAAGGCGTAGGTGCAGCGGCGCAGGTATTTTTCGTACTGGTCGAACAGCTTCTCGCCGTGCGCGGCGATGATTTCGGCCTTGTTGGCGCGCAGCCGCTTCAGCCATTCGCGCAGGGTCAGGGCATAGTCCTCGCCGCGGCTTTCGGCATAGATCACGTCGAAGAACGGATTGGCCGCCTCGAACACCTCGCTGGGCCACGGCAGGTCGGAGTCGGGGAATATCCAGACCGGCACGGCCTTCGCGGCATAGGCGCGGTCGACATAGCCCCAGCAGATGCTTTGCAGCGACAGCACGCCGCCCTTGCGCAGCCAGCCGCGGCAGCGCTCGAAGAAGTTGCGGTAGATCGCCTGGCGCTGCGCCGGCTCGTAGCCCGGCCGCACGAAATGCTCGAAGGCGCCGATGCTGACGATGGCATCGAAGGGCTGCTCTGGCGCGAAGACCTCGTAGCTTTCCCGCCGCACCTCGATGCCGGACCATTGCTGCGTGCGCACGTAGTCTTCCTGGTCCTGGCTCAGCGTCAGGCCGACCGCACGCTCGACGCCGCGATCGCGCGCCCGCTTCATCAGTGCGCCCCAGCCGCAGCCGACATCCAGCAGCGAGGCGCATTCCTGCACGCGCACGGCATCGAGGTGGAAATCCAGCTTGGCGAGCTGGGCCTCCTCCAGCGTGCGTATGGACGGCGGCCCCTGCTCCAGCGGCCCGCGCCAGCGCGCGGCGCTGTAGACCAGCAGCGGGTCCAGCCAGATGCGGTAGAAATCAACGCCCACGTCGTAGTGGAACTGGATCGCTTCCGGCGGGGCGCCCGCGTAGCCGGCCGCCGGTGCGGCTGATGGATTGTCTGATGTTCCCGTCGCCAACGCGCTGTCCTTTCCCGAATCTACCAGCGGTACTCCAGCCCGACGAAAACCGCCCGGCCGTCGCCGGGGTTATAAAGCTGATCGAGGCTCGTGGCGACCGGCCGCGCGTTGGTATTCGAGACGTACGTCTTGTTGAAGAGATTGCGGGCATCAAGAAAAAAGTTCAGGCCGTTTTCGAAGCGCCATCCCGCCCGCGCCCCCAGCAGGGCATAGGCCTTCGTGCGAAACGCCTTCGTGTTGGCGTTGTCCACGTAGTAGCCCTGCGGCACCCATTCCACGTTCGGTCCGAACCAGAAGCCGCGCGGGTGGCTGTAGAGCAGCTCGGCGCGGATGTAGTGGCGTGGCGCGCCCGGAATCTGGTTGTCGCCCGCCACCGGATCGTCGCGGAAGCGGAAATCGCTGAACGTGTAGGCGAGGCGCAGGTCGAGCCGGTCCGCCGCAACCGTCAGGTCGTGAAAGATCGTCGTGTCGATGCCCAGCTCCACGCCCTGGTGCAGCGTGCGGTCGGCGTTCAGCGCGAAGCCGCCGCTGCCCGAGCCCGGCACGACAAAAAGCTGCAGCTCGTCCCTCACCCAGGCGCGGTAGACCGACAGGTCGAAGGCCACGCCCAGCCAGCGGCCGCGCGCGCCGATCTCGGCAGTCCACGATTTTTGCGGCTTGAGATCGGCAAAGCCGGGATTGGCGTTGGGGTTGAGCTCGGAGAAGGTCGGCGGCTCCGACGCCTTGCTCACATTGGCGAAGAGCTGAAGGTCCTTGCGCGGTTCCCACAGCAGGCCCAGCCTGGGATTGACGCTGTCGAAAGTCTTGCTGCCGCTGTCATCGCCATTGGCCAGGAACTTGTCGATCAGCCGGCGCCGCGAATGATTGAACTGGGCACCAAGGATCACTGCCAGCGTCGGATCGAGGTACAGCCGCCCCTCGCCGTAGACCTCGAGGTTCATCGAGCGCTCCAGCACGTGGTTCATCAGCGCGCCGCGATGACCAGTGCTGTTGACATACGTCTTGTTGACGGTTTCGCCGGCAAACAGGTTGGCACCGGCGATGTAATCAAGCTTCAGTCCGCCGATATGCCCTTTGCCCGCCAGCCGTGCGCTGCCGCCGCCATCGTCGGACACCTGGTCAATGACGCCGAACGTCAGGGGATGAAACAGCACCTTGCGGTGATACCAGACGGAAGTTGTCAGCTCATCCTCGCCCACCCGTACGGTCGTTCTGTTGGCGAGACGAATCGAATCGATGTCCCGCCGCGTACCAAACAGAAAACTCGAAGGGTCCGTCGTGCGGGGATCGCTGTAGGCGCGCGGGCGGGTGAGCGAGCTCGGAATCTTCTGGCGGATACGGTTGGCGCCGGCGAAGAACCGGGTCTCGGCGTGCTCATCGAAGCGGTAACCGAGATTGCCGCTGAAGCGCAGGTAGTCACGCTCGGTGTGCTGGCGATAGCCGTCCGAGTCGCTCCAGGTGGGCGACAGCCAGTAATCCCAGGGCCCTGAGGCGTTGCCGGCCGCGAACTGCCCGCCAACGGTGCCGAACGAGCCGGCGTCGGCGCGCAGCAGCAGACCCGGGGAACTGCGTCCCGTCGGCGACACGTAGTTGATGGCGCCGCCCAAAGACGCCGCGCCCCATTGCAGCGCGTTGGCGCCCTTGTAGACCTCGATATAGCGTACCGCGAGCGGGTCCAGCTCCTGCGTGTCGGCGCTGCCATCCGCCAGGTTCATGGGGATGCCATCGACCATGATGCGCACGCCGCGCAGATGGAAGTTGCGCGACAAGCCCGAGCCGCGGATCGAGAGGCGCGAATCCTCCTGCCCGTATTTGGGCTGCACGAAGACGCCCGGCACGTAGTCCAGTGCATCCTTGGGCGTCAGGGCGCGTCCCTCGCGGATGCGCTCGGCGGGCACGATGGCGGTACCGCCCGGCACCCGGTCCAGCGCCCGCCGCGCATCGTCGAGCGACGGCACGGTGAGCGACCGAATGGGACGGTCGACTGTCACGGTGACCGGCGGCAGCACCTCTTGAGCCTGCGCTGGGACTGCACCCGCGAGCGCAAGCGCAAGCAGGCCGGCGGCTGCGGGCCGGCCTCTCTCCGTCAGCGTCATCATGGCTGCGGCGCACGCAGGCGGATGAAAGGCGCCGGCGCGGGAAGCTCGCTCCACGTCTGGCCGGGTGCGGGTATGCCGTTCCACGCGATGCTGCCGTCGGCGCAGGTCTGCACCACCGGGAAATGCAGCGTAGCGCCCGGCTGGTCGGGCAGGCGCATGGAGAGCGCGAACTCATCGAAATGCGTGTCGGGCAGCGGTCCGCCGCGCCACGTTACCTCCGAGACGGTTTCGCGGATTTCATGCCCATGGGCGCCTCTGACGGGCGTTTCGAGCGGCCGTGTACGCAGCTCGACTTCCCAGCCCGCCTTGGGCTGCGGCTTCACCGACAGGACGCCATCCGGGATGCGGATGGTGACCGCGACGGTGGGCGAACCGTGACAGCCGTGCGTGACGCGAAAGGCGGTACGGAAATAGCGCCCCGCCGCGCCTTCGTTGGGATCGGAAACGACGTGGGCCAGCGCCGTGCCGGCCAGCGGCAGCGCGCAAACGGCGGCACAGGCAGCCGCCCGCAAGGACAGAACCATGGGTGATCTCCCCAAGACATGACAACGGACGCAGCGCCGGCATTCACCGGGCGGCGTTGCGATGAACAGGCGTTGTCAAACGGAGAGAGGCGGATCGCGCGGATGGCCCGGCCGGTCTTGCGGTCTGCTGTCGTGCCACGACGGACCGTTGAGCAGCCGCTGCATGCCCGCAGCGGCGCCGATAACAGGCGCCGCCACGTCCGGCAGGACGGGCGGCATGACAGGCGGGCCCGCCACGGCGCAGCAGGGATGCTTCTTCTGGCTGCCCTGCACATCGAACGGCAGATGAAAGCCGACCGCCTTGCCGTCACCCGCATCGTCAGCGCTGAGCGCGTCGAGATCGACGACCTTCAGCCCTTCGGTCGAGCAGATCACCACATAACGGCCGCCCGGCACACCGCTGACGATGTCCAGCAAGGCGCGCGCATGCGCCACCGGCGCGATCGCCTGGATGGTGAGCGCAACCAGCGCCAGCCACAGCGCAAGGGCGCGCCAGGGTGTGCTGTTGTGGGGAGCGGTCCTCATACCAAGACTAGAAATAAGCGATCAGTCGGCCTGATGTCGCTGTACCAAGCCAGACCGCGATCGACGCGGCGGCCTGGAGCCGGCCGGCGGCCGGCGGATGTGTATCCCACGATTTCAGGCGATGGCGCCAGAGCAACCGGAAGCCAATCGCGTTGGCAAGACCCGCCGCCAGCAGCGACATCTTGATCAGGAAGACGGGATTGCTGACCAGCGCCGTGGCGTCGGCGATGAAGAGGACCGAGCCGCTGGACATCGACAGCAGCAGGCCGGTGATGGCCACAGGGGTCAGCAGCTGCGACAGCGCCGGCACTTCGATGCTGCGTGCGATTCCCAGCAGCCGCAGGTCAAGCACGGCAATGGGGCCGACCAGCAAGGTCAGGCCCAGCAGATGCAGCAGATTGGCGAGGGGATAGATCCAGGTCGAATCGCGCACGCCCAGCGCCCATGCCGAGGCTTCGAGGGCTGCGGCCCAGGCCGGCGCCAGGGGAGAGCCATGCTCCATGTCGGGCGGACCGGCGCCAGGCCTTCGTGCCGCCTATCGCAACTCGACCGTCTTGCCCTCGGCGGTGATGCGCTCGGCCCGCATCTCGCCCTCCTTCACGCGGCTGGGGTAGCCCACCACGGTCACGGTCTTGCCCACCGCCAGCGCCTCGCGCGGCAGGCCGCGTGCCTGCATGCGCGATACGGGCGCCAGGGTCACCAGCCAGCGCTTGCCCGAGTCCTCCAGCATCAGCTCGCCATGCGGGTTCTCGTAGCGCGACTCGAGGATGGCACCCTTCAGCGTCAGTACGTTGTTGGCGTCGTAGCTGCTCCAGCCGTGATGGGCGAATGCCGCGACCGGCATGATGGTCGCGAATGCCGCCGCGACGATGATCTTGCGCATGGTTCTCTCTCCCGCACGGAGTTCCGCTCAAGAGTTAGGCTGCCGGTGAACGCAGCGCAAGCGCGTGCTAGCTTCCGCGCCCTGTTGGAACACGGAGTTTCGCATGGCTGCCACCACTGCCCGTATCGCCTGGGTCGAGAATGCCCTGTTCGTGGGCGAATCCGGCTCGGGCCACACCGTGACCATGGACGGCGCGCCCGACATGGGCGGCCGCAATCTCGGCGCGCGGCCGATGGAGATGGTGCTGATCGGCATGGGCGGTTGCACGGCGATCGATGTTGTCTCGATGCTGAAAAAGCAGCGGCAGGACATCCGCGAGATCGTCGTGGAGCTGGCCGCGGAGCGCGCCGACGATCACCCCCGCGTGTTCACTGACGTGAAACTGATCTATCGCGTGCGCGGCAAGGGGCTGAACCGCGCCCTGATCGAGCGCGCCGTCACGCTCAGCGACGAGAAATACTGCTCGGCGACCGCGATGGTGCGCAAATCGGCGAAGGTCACGCACGAGATCGTGCTGGAAGAGGTGGCGTGAGCGCAGTGACCGCATCTGCTGCCTTCGCCGGGCTGGCACCGCACGCCGACGGCCGCCCCTGGACCATGGGCGTTCTGAACGTCACGCCCGATTCGTTCTCCGACGGCGGACTCCATGGCGATCCCCTGCGCGCCATCGATGCCGGACTCCAGATGCATGCGGACGGCGCTGATCTCGTCGATGTCGGCGGCGAGTCGACGCGGCCCGGGGCGGGGGAGGTCACGATCGCCGAGGAGATCGCGCGCGTCGTGCCCGTCGTGCAGGCCCTGGCAGACCGCGGCGTGGTGGTGTCGGTCGATACGCGGCGCGCCGCGGTGATGCGCGCGGCGCTGGATGCGGGCGCGCGGCTCGTCAACGACGTCTCGGCACTGCGCGATGATCCCGATGCCCTGCCGCTGCTGGCCGCGCGGTGCTGTCCCGTGATCCTGATGTACCGCCACGGCACGGCGGCCGACGGCTACACGCGACCGCCGGGCGACCTGCTGCCGGCCGTGTGCGCCTTTCTGTCAGAGCGCATAGAGGCCTGCCTCGCCACCGGCCTGTCGCGCGAGAGCGTCGCCATCGACCCGGGCGTCGGCTTCGTGGGCGGCGCGCCGCGGGACAACATGGCGCTGATCGCCGGCATCCCGGCGCTGGCAGCGCTGGGCCATCCCGTGGTGATCGGCGCCTCGCGCAAGCGCTTCATTGGCACCATCAGCGGCGAGCCTGTGGCGGCGCGGCGGCTGGGCGGCTCGCTGGCGATGGCGCTGGCGGCTGCTGACCGCGGGGCGGCCATGCTGCGCGTGCACGACGTGCGCGAAACGGTGCAGGCGCTGAAGGCGCAGGCCGCGCTACGCTCTGTTGGGGGCAAACAAGGATGAACTACGACGATTTCTACACGTCGGCCCATGTCGGTTCCGAGTTGTTCGAAAAGGGCGAGCTCGACGAGGCGCGCGAGGTGTTCGAACGCCTGGCCGCATCCGATATCAGCCCGCTCGACCGGGCCAACATGCTGCGCAACGTCGCCGCCGTGCTGGAGAAGCAGGGCCGAAAGCAGGATGCGATCGCTGTTTACGACCGCGCCATCGCGCTGGAGCGGCCCTTCTGCCGCAACGACGCGCTGGAACGAAAGGCCGTCCTGCTGGCCGAGAGTAACCAGCCGCAAGCCAGCATCGCCCTCTACGAAGAGATCCTCCGCCAGCCATACGCCACCGAGGACGAGAAGTACCGCTGCCGCAGCAACATCGACATCCTCCGCCAGCGCCTCTGAACGGACTGGCCTTCCCCCGGAGGGGGAAGGTGCCCGAAGGGCGGAAGGGGGATCTCGCAACTCGCACCGCCGTGCTTTGTTGAGGCATCCCCCTTCCGGCGCTGCGCGCCACCTTCCCCCTCCGGGGGAAGGCAAACTACGGCTGTGCGACCGGGAGCCAGAGGACGTCCTCGATGCGGTCGGCGCCTGTCGCGAGCATGACCAGGCGGTCGAAGCCCAGCGCGATGCCGGCGCAGGGCGGCAGGCCGTGCGCCAGCGCGGCGAGGAAATCCTCGTCGATGGGATACGCCTCGCCATAGAGCGCGCGGCGCATGGCGCGGTCGGCCTCGAACCGCCGGCGCTGCTGGACGGCGTCCGTCAGCTCGCCGAAGGCGTTGGCCAGCTCCACACCGCAGGCATAGAGCTCGAAGCGTTCGGCCAGCCGCGGATCGTCCGGCCTAGGCCGCGACAGCGCCGCCATCGACACCGGATAGTCGTAGAGGATGGTGGGCCGCCCCACCCCAAGCCGCGGCTCGATCCGCTCCAGCATGATGCGGAAAAAGATGTCCTCCCAGGTGTCGCGCTCGTCGTGCCGGATGCCGGCACGCTCCGCCGCAACCGCCAGCGCGCGCACATCCGGCACCTGCGGATCGGGTGCGGTGGTCAGCAGGTCGATGCCGGCGTCGCGCTCGAACGCCTCGGCCACGCTCAGCCGCTCGAAGGGCAGCGCCGGATCGCATTCTCGGCCGCGCCAGCGCAGCCGCGACGCGCCCGCTGCCGACAGCGCCGCGCGCAGCAGGGCGTCGCAATCCGCCATCAGCGCCTCGTAGCCGGCGTCGGCGCGGTACCACTCCAGCATCGTGAACTCGGGATGGTGCAGGTCCGAGCGTTCGCCGTTGCGCCAGACGCGCGCGAACTGGAAGAGCCGCTTCACGCCACCGGCCAGCAGCTTCTTCATCGCGAACTCGGGCGAGGTATGGAGATAGAGCGGCGCCTGGCTACCCTGCGGTGTCTCCAGCGTCGTGGCGAAGGCGCGGAGATGCACCTCGAGGCCCGGCGAGATCTGGAGCGCCGGCGTTTCGACCTCGACGAAGCCTTCGCTTTCGAACCAGCTCCGCAGCGCGCGCAGGATGCGGCCTCGCTGCTCAAGGAACGGCAAGCGGCGGCCGAGCCGATCCGGCCGCCATTCGGGGATGCTCGCGGAATTGCTCATGCACGCTATTCTATCCGCCATGACCCCTGCTGCCATCGACCGCTTCTGCCGCTCCCTGCCCGCCGCCACCCGCATCGTGCAATGGGAAGACGTGATCGTCTTCAAGGTAGGCGGCCGCATGTTCGCGATGCTGCCGCGCAACGGTGACCGGCGCGGCCGGGAGCTGTGGTTCAAGGCTGATGATCTGCACTACGACACCATGAAGATGGCGCCCGGCCTGCGCCCCTGCCCCTATCTCGCCCGCGCCCGCTGGGTGGCCATGGCCGAGCCCGCGCGCCTGCCGGCGGACCAGCTCAAGGCCTATATCCGCCGTGCTCACGCCGTGATCGTCGCCCGGCTGCCGCGCAAGACGCAACTCGCGCTGGGATTCGAGCCGCCGCCCCGGCCCGCACCACGCCGGCGGCGTCCATCGGACGCTTTCCTTCCGGGATAAAGGCTGCGATCAATCCTCCGATCCGCAAATCCCCTGACGAGAAGAGAGATTCATGCTCGACGACAAGGCCCTGGACCTCCTGTTCCGCAACGCGCGCTCGCAGAACGGCTGGCTGGACAAGCCCGTGACCGACGACCAGCTCCGCGCCATTTACGACGTGATGAAGTGGGGTCCCACCTCCGCCAACAGCTCGCCGGCCCGCATCGTCTGGGTGCGCACGCCCGAAGGCAAGGAACGGCTGCGCCCGGCGCTGTCCGAGGGCAACACGGCCAAGACCATGACGGCGCCGGTGGTGGCCATCGTGGCCTACGACACGCAGTTCTATGAATTGCTGCCCCGGCTCTTCCCGCACAATCCCGAAGCCATCACCTGGTTCAAGGGACCGGGCACCGAGGCTGCGGCGGCCGCCACCGCGTTCCGCAACGGCACGCTGCAGGGCGCCTACCTTATTATGGCGGCGCGCGCGCTGGGTCTTGAGTGCGGGCCGATGAGCGGCTTCGACAATGCCAAGGTGGATGCCGCCTTCTTCCCCGACGGCCGCTACAAGAGCAACTTCCTCTGCGGCATCGGCTACGGCGATCATTCCAAGATCTTCCCCCGCAGCCCCCGCCTCCCCTTCGAGGAAGCCTGCACGCTGGCCTAGCAAGACTATCCTTCCCCCGGAGGGGGAAGGTGGCGCGCAGCGCCGGAAGGGGGATGCCTCAACCAGCACGGTGCCTGTTGCACGATCCCCCTTCCGCCCTTCGGGCACCTTCCCCCTCCGGGGGAAGGCAAGATTGAGCGAGGACACCATGCGCAATTTCACCGAAGAGTCGCTGACCGAGGCGGCGGTGGCGCGCATTGCGCCGGAGTGCGATCCCCGGCTGCGCGAGGTCATGACCGCGCTGCTGCGTCACCTGCACACTTTCGTGCGCGAGACGCGCATCACGCCCGAGGAATGGTTCAAGGCCATCGCCTTCCTGACAGAGTGCGGGCGGTTCTGCGACGACAAGCGGCAGGAGTTCATCCTGCTGTCCGACACGCTGGGCGTCTCCATGCTGGTGGATGCGATCGCCAATCCCGGCGGCGGCGACGTTACTGAGTCCACAGTGCTGGGCCCGTTCTTCCGCGAAAACCCGCCGCTCATCGCCAATGGCGGCGATCTGGCGCCCGGCATCGCCGGCCGGCGGGTGAACGTCGATTGCCGCGTGCTGTCGCAGGACGGCACGCCCATCGCCGGTGCGCAGATCGATTGCTGGCAGGCCTCGCCCGAAGGCTTCTACGATTCGCAGATGGGCGACGGTTCGGCACACAATCTGCGCGGCCGGCTGACATCGGCCAGCGACGGCCGGTTCTGGTTCAACACCACCCTGCCCGCCAGCTACCCCATCCCGCATGACGGGCCGGTGGGCGCCCTGCTGCGCGCCATGGGCCGGCACCCGATGCGGCCGGGACATCTGCATTTCTGGGTGCAGGCGCCGGGCCACCGGCAAGTGATCACGCATCTTTTCGTGAAGGGCGACGAGTACCTGGAAAGCGACGTCGTGTTCGGCGTGAAGGACTCGCTGGTTGTCGATTTCGGCGGCGCGGACGGCTCGATCCACACCATGCGCTACGACTTCCGCCTGCGCAAAGCCGCCTGAACCTGCGACTTGGCATTGACAGATGCCCGCCGACAGGGCCGGATTCTGCCCAACGAAGCAAGAACATCACTAACCGGGTCCATGGACCCACCCCGTGGGAGGAAAAGCATGCGCAAGACGGCAGTGTTGCTGGGTTCGGCGCTCGTTGCGGCGGCCGGCCTGGCGTTTCCCGGCATGGCGGCCGCCGAGGAGCGCGCCGTCATCATCAAGGGATTCGGCGCCAAGTCAGGTGTCGTGCGCTCGTTCGGCATCAACAGCGAAGCGGCGATGCGGGCGGCGGCGGACCTGATCAACAGCAAGGGCGGCGTGAAGCTGGGCGACGGCGCCACAGGCAAGATGGAAGTCGAGTTTCTCGACGACCGCTGCACCGCCGAGGAAGGCATCTCGGTAGTACGCCGCATCGCGTCCGGCCCGGCGCTGGTGGCCATCGGCCCGACCTGCTCCAACGTCGCCGAGCCGCTGTTCGGCGTGCTGCAGAAGAAGGCGGGCGATGCCAGCGATTCCGGCCTGCAGTTCCCGATCTTCACCGACGTGGCCGTCAAGGGCGGGCTGGCGAAGATCTCGGAATGGGCATTCCGCAACGTGCCCAGCGAAGCGCAGATGTACAATTCGCTGTTCGAGTGGGTCAAACAGACCCGGCCCGAGCTGAAGACCATCTATGCCGGCGTCGAGGAGAATTTCGCGCATAGCCGCGCGAGCTGGTACGCGGTGATGAAGGAAGCCGCGCCCAAGGTCGGGCTCGAGGTGAAGGGCGAGGCGAAGTGGCTGCTGGAGGACACCAACTTCTCCCAGCAGGTGCGTGAGATCAAGGCGGCGGCGCCCGACATTCTCGCCATCGCAGCGCATCCCTTCACCACTTGCGGCGTGCTCAAGGAGATGCGCCGCCAGGGCGTGAAGGTGAAGATGCTGATAGGGCTCACCAGCTCGTCGAGCCTTGAAACCCTGCAGGGCTGCGCGCGGGAAGCCGAGGGCATCATCATCCCGACCAGCTTCGCGCCGGTGACGCCGGAGGCGGAAGCCGCTGCCAAGCAGGCCGCCAGGTTCGACGGCTCGCTGGACCTGCACTCGGCCGCCGCCTACGAGAACATGTTCATCCTCAAGAAGGTGATGGAAGAACAGAAGGTGATGGCCAAGCCCGACACCGTCCAGGCCGACCGCGAGAAGATCCGCAAGGGGCTGGCCGGGCTGAAGCAGACCGACGGGCTTCTCGGCACGATCAAGCGCACCGACGATCGCGAGGCGATCAAGCCCTACCTCTACGTCCACGCCAAGGACGGCAAGTGGGCGGTGCTGCACAACCCGCTGACGAATTGAGCCTCACGCTCGGAAAGACGCTTCATGGTGAGCTTGTCGAACCATGAAGCGCCGCGACGGCTGGCAGGAGCCTTCATGGTTCGACAGGCTCACCATAAGGCTAACGCCGGCTTTGCATACAAGCGGGGAGAAGGCAGATGATCCCGGAGGCGCATGGGCTTTGTTGATTACGTGCAGGCGGTCATAGACGGCCTGCTCTTCGGCACCACCTACTCCCTGATCGGCATCGGCTTCACGCTGGTCTTCGGCGTGATGCACAAGATCAACATGAGCTATGCCGCGGCGTCGCTGGCCGGCGCCTATTGCGGGCTGGTCGGGCCGCAGCTTCTGGGCCTGCCGGCATGGACGGTGTTCCCGCTGTCGATCATCGCCGCCGGCGCCATTGGCTATTTCATCTATCTGACCTGCTTCCGCTTCATTCCGCTGGCCTCGCCGCTGGCCACGCTGATGTCCACCGTCGGCATGCTGCTGCTGCTCGACGAGATCGTGGTGCATTCCACCGCCGGCATGCCGCAGAACTATCCCGCCATCTATGACGGCGATCCGGTCGAGATCGGCAGCTTCATCCTGCGCGCCGACCTCCTGGGCGTGTTCCTGGTCTGCGTCGCCGCCATGGCGGTTCTGCTGGCCCTGCTCTACCGCACGCGGCTGGGTCTGGCGACGCGGGCCGTGGCGCAGCAGCCGGTGGCGGCGCAGCTCTGCGGCATGCGGCTGCAGGCAGTGAACGGGCTCACCTTCGTGATCGCGGGCCTGCTGGGCGGCGTCGCCGGCGCCATGATCGGCGCCTCGGTCGGCATGCTCTCGCCGCTGATCTCCGGCCCGATCACCGTGAAGGGCCTGATCGTGACGGTGATCGGCGGGCTGGGCAGCATCCCCGGCGCCATCGTCGCCGGCCTGCTGGTGGGCGCCGCCGAGAACCTGTTCCAGGCGCTGCGCAACGTCACCGAGCGCGACATCTACGTCATGCTGCTGCTGTTCGTCTTCCTGGTGCTGCGGCCCGGCGGGCTGTTCGCGACAGCGCGCGGCCGCGACTGAAGGGAACGGTTGTGGATTTCTATTACAGCCTGGCGCAGATCATCGGCTTCCACACGCTGCTGGGTCTGTCGGCCTATATCGTTCTGCAGACAGGCCAGGTGACGCTGGCGCAGGCCGGCTTCTTTGCCATCGGCGCCTATGTCGCGGGCATGCTGACGGTGCTGGCGGGCTGGCATCTGGTGCCGGCAATGATCGTCGCGGGCCTCGCCGCCGCCATCATGGCCTGCCTCGTGGGCTTTCCCGCGCTGCGCGTACGCGGCCTGATGCTGGTGATCGCCACGCTGGCCTTCGGCGAGGCGGTGCGCCTCTTTTTCTTCAACTTCGATTACCAGATCGCCAAGGGCGACGTGAAGATCGGGCCGCTGGGCGGCGAGGGCTTCCGCCAGATCCGCTGGTTTCCCGAGAATGGCTGGACCAGCTTCGAGATCATGCTCTTCGTCTGGGCCGTGGTGGCGCTGGTGGCGGGCGCGCTGTGGTGGATCGACCGCAGCCGTTTCGGCGCCGTGCTGCGCGCCGTGGGCGAGGACGAGCTTGCGGCACAAAGCGTCGGCATCAACCTGACGGCGGTGAAGGTGACGGCGATGACCATCGGCGGCTTCATTGCCGGGCTGGGCGGCTCGATCTACGCGCACTACACCACCCATATCGAGCACGCGAACTTCAACGTGCTGCTGGCCACCTTCGCCATCGCCTATCCCATTCTCGGCGGACTGCGCAGCGTGTTCGGCACCATCGTGGCGGTGATCTTCGTGCAGGGATTCCTGGTCGAGGGGCTGCGCTTCATGGGCGACTGGCGCAACCTGCTGTTCGGGGCGCTGATCGTGGCGGCGATGAACCTGCGGCCGCACGGCCTGATCGATGCCGCCACGGCGCGCCGGCTGGCGCGTCTCTTCGGCCGGGAGCAGCGCCGTGCTTGAGGTCCGGGGGCTGGCCAAGCATTTCGGCGGCGTACGGGCTGTCGACGGCATCGATTTCGCGATCCGCCCCGGCGAGATCTTCGGACTGATCGGACCCAACGGCTCGGGCAAGAGCACCACCGTCAATCTCGTCTGCGGCCTTTACGAGCCAACGGCCGGCCAGATCCTGTTCGAAGGCCAGGACATCGCGCGCGTTCCCACGCACAAGCGCCTCGCGCTGGGCCTTGCGCGCACCTTCCAGAACATCCGGCTGTTCGCCAACCTGACGGTCTGGGAGAATCTCTGGATGGCCGAGAATGCGCCCGCGCATCAGGCCGGGACCAGCTTCCTGAAGCGCTGGGTGGGCGGCCGCAGCGATGCGCGCGAACGCATCACGCGGGCGCTGGAATTCTCCGGTCTTGCGCATCGTGCAGACGATCTCGCCGGCAGCCTCGCCTTCGGCGAACAGCGCCGGCTGGAGCTGGCGCGGGCACTCGCCGCAAAACCCAAACTGCTGCTGCTCGACGAGCCGGCGGCGGGCATGAACGCCGGTGAGATCGCGCAGCTCGACGAGCGCATCCGCGCCTTGCAGGGCCAGGGCTACACCATCCTGCTGATCGAGCACCACATGGAGCTGGTGATGGCCGTGACCGACCGCGTCTGCGTGCTCAATTTCGGCCGCAAGATCGCCGAAGGCACGCCCGCCGAAGTCCAGGCCGACCCCGCCGTCCGCGAAGCCTATCTGGGAACGGCGTGATGCCCGAACTTTGCCGGGGGCGCGTCACTCCAGTGACGCGTCATGCCATGGTTCACCACCCGAAGACGCGCCACTGGAGTGGCACGCCCCCGGCGGGAGTCGTGTGATGCTCGACGTGAAGGACGTCGTCACGGCCTACGGCAAGATCGAGGCGTTGAAGGGCGTGTCGCTGTCGGTCGAGCCGGGCAGCATCACCTGCCTGCTGGGTCCCAATGGCGCCGGCAAGACGACGCTGATGTACACCATCGCCGGCATTCTCCGGCCGCGCCGCGGCTCGGTGCGTTTCGGCGGCGACGAGCTGGTGGGTCAGTCCGCCGACCGCGTGGTCAATCGGGGCATCGCCCTGGTGCCGGAGAACCGCCTGGTGTTCCCGCAAATGTCGGTGACCGAGAATCTCGCCGCCGGGGCTTACCTGCGGCACGACCATGGCGAGATCGCGAGCGACCTTGAGAAACTGTTTGCCCGCTTCCCTGCGCTGAAGGAGCGCCGCAGCCAGCCGGCGGGCACGCTCTCGGGCGGCGAGCAGCAGATGCTGGCGGTGGCGCGCGCACTGATGAGCCGGCCGAAGCTTTTGATGATGGACGAGCCCTCGATGGGCCTGGCGCCGCTGGTGGTCGAGGAGATCTTCCGCATCGTCGGCGAGCTCAACCGCGATGGCATCACCATCTTCATGGTCGAGCAGAACGCGCACATGGCGCTGAAGGTGGCGCACAAGTTCTTTCTGATGGAGCAGGGCAAGGTGACGTTCGCGGGCGCGCCCGGCGAGGTGGCGCAGGACGAGGTCATCCGCCGCGCCTATCTCGGCAGTGCGAAGGCGACGTGATCGTCGATATCGTCCAGACGCTGCTGAACGGCCTCGCTGCCGGGGCGGCCTATGCGCTGCTGGGCGTCGGCTTCACCATGATGTTCGGCGTCATGCGCCGGCTCAACCTCAGCTACGGCGCGACGCTGATGTTCGGCGGCTATCTCGGCGCCCTGCTCGCTTCTCGCGCCGGCGGCGCCCTGCCTGATGCCGCGCTGGTCCTGCTCGCTGCCGCCGTCACGGTCGCCGGCGCGACGCTGGCCGGCCTCTATGTCGAGCGCCTGTGCTTTGCGCCGCTGCGCGGGCGGTCCGGCGTCGCGGCGATGGTGTCGAGCTTCGCCGTCTGGATGCAGATCGAGGAATTCTCGACCTGGCTGCTGCCGCTGCACACCAATCCCTACCCCGCGCCGTTCAACGTTGCCTCCTGGCAACTGGGCGCGCTGACGCTACGGCCCGAGCATCTGTTGACGCTGCTCGTAGCGGTGCTGGTTGCGATCCTCCTGCACCGGCTGCTGCGCGCATCGCGCTTCGGGCTGGCGGTGCGCACGCTGAGCGACAGCCCGGCGGCGGCGCAGGCCGTGGGCATCGACGCGGGCCGCACCACGCTGCTGGCCTTCCTCGCGGCATCGACCGTGGGTGGCATCGGTGCCTGGCTGGTGCTGGTGGCCGATCAGCAGGTGACGCCGATGTTCGGCATGTGGTCCATGGCCAAGGGACTCATTGCCATGATGCTGGGCGGGCTGGGATCGATCCCCGGCGCCGTTGCCGGCGGCCTGCTGCTGGGCGTGCTGGAAGCATCGGGCCAGGCGCTGTTCGGCCCGCAGATCCGCGAGCTCATCGCCTGGGGCGCACTGTTCCTCGTGCTGGTCCTGCGCCCCGGCGGGCTGTTCGGCCGCGCCGCCTTCGACCTCGACATCGCCGCCCACCAGAGGCTGTGATGGTGAATATCCAGAGCGCAACACTGCCTTCCCCCGGAGGGGGAAGGTGCCCCGAAGGGGCGGAAGGGGGATGGTGCAACACCTGCGGCGTCGTGCTTGTTGAGGCATCCCCCTTCCGGCGCTGCGCGCCACCTTCCCCCTGCGGGGGAAGGAATTTGTGAGAGTCGCTACCGCCATGAGCGACTTTGCGGTCGGGCTCATCAGCAACATCGGCATGATCACCTTCGTGGCGCTGTCGGCGTATCTGCTGCTGGTGTCGGGTTCGATCTCGTTCGGGCAGCAGGCGTATTTCGGGCTCGGCGCGTATGCCGCCGGCATCGCCACCACGCTGTGGGACTGGCCGCTGGCGCTGGGACTGGCGTTTGGTGCGCTGACAGGTGCGCTGGGCGGCGGGCTTGTTGGCGCGCTGACACGCAGGTTGCACGGGCTCTACTTCGCCATCGCCACGCTCGCCTTCGCGGAGATGACACGGCTGGCGCTTGACCTGTGGCGCTACCAGCGGCCGATCGGCGGCGAGCTTGTCGGGCCGGACGGGCCCAACGGCTTTGCCGGCATCCGCCGCGCCTTCACCGATGGCTGGGAGCCGCTCTCCTTCATGATCCTGATCTGGGTGCTGCTGGCGGGCACGATGCTGGTCCTGATCCTGTTCGAGCGCAGCCGCAGCGGTGCCGCCCTGCGCGGGGCGGGCGAGGACCCGGTGCTGGCGCGTGCACTGGGCACCGACGTGGCGCGCCTGCGTGTCAACACGGCCGCTGCGGCGGGCGCCATCGCCGGTCTGGGCGGCGGGCTCTATGCGCATCTCAACACCTATATCGAGCCACGCCTGTTCGACGTGATGCTGGGCGTGCACGCGCTCGCCTATGGAATCATCGGCGGGCTGGGCACGGCGTTCGGGCCGCTGATCGGCGTGCTGATCGATATCGGCATCCTGGAATCCAGCCGCCTGTTCCAGGGCTGGCGCATGGTGGTGTTCGGCGGGCTGGTGGCGCTGCTGCTGATCTGGCGGCCGCGCGGCCTGCTCGACGAGGCAACCGTGCGCCGCCTGCGCCGCCTGTTCACCACCCCGGCGCGCCATGCTTGAGCTGCACGACGTGCGCGTACGGCACGGCCCGACGCTCGCGGTCGATGGCGTCTCGCTCGACCTGCACGCGGGCGAAGTGCTGGCGCTGGTGGGTCCCAACGGCGCCGGCAAGAGTTCGCTCGCCCGCGCCATTGCCGGCACGCACCGGCCGATCCAGGGTGTCATCCGGCTGGCGGGCGAGGACCTCTCGCGTCTCGGTCCCGCCGAAATCGCCGCGCGCGGACTGACGCACCTGCCCGAGGGCCGGCCGCTGGCACTGACCCTGAGCGTGCGCGACAATCTGCTGTCAGGCGGGCACGTGCTGGGTGCCCTGTTCCGCGCACAGGAACGGCTCGTCCGGATCCTCCCGTCGTTTCCGCAGCTTGCAGCAAAGCTCGAGCAGCCGGCCGCAGACCTGAGCGGCGGCGAGCGCCAGTGGCTGGTGGTGGCGCGCGCGCTGATGGCGCAGCCCAAAGTGCTGGTGATCGACGAGCCGACGCTGGGTCTCGGTCCGCGCGCGGCAGGCCAGACGCTTGAGACGATCGCCGGCCTGCGCAAGGACGGTGCGGCGATCCTGCTGATCGAGCAGAATGCCGCCATGGCGCTGGCCATTGCCGATCGCGCGGCCGTCATGGTGCGCGGTCGGATCGTGGCCGCCGGCAGTGCGGAGGCGCTGCGCAATGACCCGGCGCTGGCGCGGGGCTATCTCGGTGCGGGGAGCGAGAGATGAAGCGATGGATCGCGGCGATATGCCTTTGCCTGCTGGCGATGCCGGCATGGGCGCAAGCGCCGCGCCACAAGGTCGAGCTGGCCTGCACGCCGGCCAAAACCGCCCTGGTTTACCAGTGCCTCGTCCATGTCGCCGATCCCGCGGGCAAGCCCGTCGAGGGCGCCGATGTGACGCTCTCAGCCGACATGCCCTCGATGCCCATGGCGCACAACGTCAAGCCCGTGACGGCGCGGCCTGTCGCCGACAAGCCCGGCAGCTACGAAGCCATGCTGGAACTCGAGATGCCGGGTGAGTGGCTGGTGAAGCTGCAGTTCCGCGCCCCGCAGCGCGACCTCGTCACCCGCAAGCTCGACTTCCAGAAGGACAAGGTCACACCGGTCCGGACCCAGTGAACGCCCGGCTAGCTCTCCGGCGTCCAGGTGCCGATGCACTTGCCGTCGTTGCCGACGCTCCACAGCCCGCCGCTGCTGCGGCTGCCGGTCAGCACCACCGGGCGCGCCCCGCTGCCGCGCACGACCAGGCTGCCCGACTGGCTTTCGGTGCCCTCGTAGCGCACGCCGGCATCCTCGAAGCGCAGCGTTCCGTTTCGTCCCGGCGGTAGGCTGGCGAGCGGCGGCTTGCAATCGGCGGCCGGCCGGCCCGTCACCTGGGCCTTGAGCCGCATCGCCTGCCCCTGGTTCACGGCCGGTGCGGTGTCTGACCAGGTTACCGTTCCCGTGCCGGGCGTCGGCGTCAGCAGCATGACTGAGAGCAGGAATTCGAACATGGTCCAGTTCCTCCCTTGCTCCACCTGAAGCCAGCATGCGCCCCTGACATCAACGTGGCAAGCGTCCGCCGGGCGGTTGCCTCATCGGGGGCCCTCTGATAGGTTCCGCGCGCTTTCGGGGGCGGGGGACCGCCCCCGGACCGTTTTTCGCCCTCTTCGGACGTCCGTCTCCCCATGAAGGTTTCCATCAACCAGATCCGCGTCGGCAACGTCATCGAGTACAACGGCCGCCTTTACGCCGCGATGAAGGTCGAGCACATCACGCCTGGCAAGGGCGGTGCCTTCGTGGCGCTGGAAGCGCGCGCCCTGAAGGAAGGCAACAAGCTGCAGGAGCGCTTCCGCAGCGGTGAGACGGTCGAGCTGGTGCGCATCGACGATCACGACTGCCAGTTCCTGTACCGCGACGGCGATGGCTTTCACTTCATGAACAAGGAAAGCTACGAGCAGTTCACCATGCAGGAGGAGCAGATCGGTGCCCAGCGCGCCCAGTTCCTGCAGGACGGCATGGACGTGACGGTGTCGATGCACGAAACCACGCCGGTGGGCATCGAAATTCCCAAGTCGGTGACGCTGAAGATCGTCGAGGCCGATGCCGTGGTGAAGGGCCAGACCGCCTCCTCCTCCTACAAGCCGGCCATCCTCGAGAACGGCGTGAAGGTGATGGTGCCACCCCATATCGCGGCCGGTACCCGCGTCGTGGTGAATACCGAAACCGGCGAATACGTCGAGCGCGCCAAGGACTGAGGTCCGCGCCTGCCGACACGAGTCCGGCGGCACCAGGAGTCCGATGAGCCAGCCCCCTTCCCGTCGTCCCGGCGGACCGCCCCGCGGCCCGCGTCCGCCTGACCGTCCGGTCGCCCGCGTCGGACGCGCGCCGCTTGGCGGGCGGGAGCGCTCGGTGCCGCCGTCGCGCCGCTCCGAGGCGCCCAAATCGCCGGTGATGACGATCATGATCCGTGCCGCTTTCGCCGCGGCGCGCAGCCTGAAGCGCGATTTCGGCGAGGTCGAGCATCTTCAGTTCACCGAGAAGGGACCTGGCGATTTCGTCAGCAACGCCGACATTTACGCCCAGAAGGTCATCCGCGAGCACCTGCTGAAGGCGCGGCCCGAGTACGGCTTCCTCGGCGAGGAAGGCAACGCCGCCGCAGGCAACGGCACGCATCGCTGGATCGTCGATCCGCTCGACGGCACCATCAACTTCATGCACGGCCTGCCGCATTTCGCGATCTCGATCGCGCTGGAGCAGCACGACGAGATCACTGCCGGGCTGATCCTGAACCCCGCGACGGACGAGCTGTTCTGGGCCGAGAAGGGCGCCGGCGCTTTCCTCGAGACACCCAGCACGGTGCGCTCGCGCCGGCTGCGGGTGGCAGGCCGCCGCACGCTCACCAACGCGCTGGTCGCGACCGGCATCCCGACGCCGTCCAAGGGCCGTCACGACGAGTTCCTGCAAACGCTGCGGCCGGCCATGGCGGGCCTCTCCGGCGTGCGCCGCTTCGGCTCCGCCTCGCTGGATCTCGCCTTCGTGGCCGCCGCGCGAGTCGATGCCTTCTGGGAGTTCGACCTGTCGCCGTGGGACGTGGCCGCCGGCATCCTGCTGGTGAAGGAGGCAGGCGGTATCGTCACCGAAATCGACGGCGCACCCTATCGTCTGGGCGGTCCCTCCCTGCTCGCCTCCAGCTTCGACCTGCACGAGCCGCTCTCCCGCCTGCTCAGGAGCGGCTAAGGCACCGGGCCATGAAGGCGCCGATAGTGGCCGTCTGCGTCGCGGTCGTCCTCGGTCTGATCACTGCAGCGCCACCAGGCCATGCCCAGAGCCGGCCGGGAATGCGCACAACGCATGAAACCCGGCTGGTGCAAATCGCTTTCGAAGCCGGTTCCACGGACCTCTCCGGCGAGGCGCGCACAGCACTGGACGGCCTCGCGGTCACGCTGGGCGACAAGCCGCAGATGCGGCTGACGGTGAAGGCGTACACCAGCACCGGCACCAGCATCAGCGAAACCCGCCGCCTGTCGTTGCAGCGCGCATTGGCGGTGCGCGAATATCTCGGCCGCAAGGGCATCGCGGCCGTGCGTATGGACCTGCTACCGCTTGGCCGCAGTCCCGACGACGGCCCGCGCGACCACGTGGACATTCTTCGCGCCGACCGCAACGAAAAGCCCTGAGGCGCGCAGCGGCCATCGAATTGCCATGCCAAAGCGGGTATTCTCACAGGACGATAACGTTCGGGAGCCCCTGATGACCCAGCCGCGCCGCTTCCTGCTGCGCATGTTGCTGTTCCTGGCAGCGGTCGGCGTTGTCGTGTGGATCCTGCGCGAGGATCTGATCCGCACCTTCTGGCATAACCCGGTCATCAACGGCGCCATTCTGGTCACCCTTGTGCTGGGGCTGCTGTACATCTTCCGCCAGGTCTTCCTGCTGGGGCGCGAGGTGCACTGGCTGGAGGCAGTGAACCGCGGCGAGCCGCCGGGTGCGGGGGCCGGCCGCCTGCGCCTGCTGGCACCGATGGCGACCATGATGGGCGACAGCCGCGACCGGCTGCGCCTGTCGCCCATGGCCACTCGCTCCCTGCTGGACGGCATCGCCGCGCGCCTCGACGAACAACGCGAGATCTCGCGCTATGCCATTGGATTGCTGATCTTTCTTGGCCTTCTCGGCACGTTCTGGGGGCTGCTGGAAACCGTCAGCCATGTCGGCGAGGCGATCTCACGCCTGCAGCTCGGCGGCGAGCCCAGCCAGATGTTCTCCCGGCTCAAGGAAAACCTCGAAGGGCCGCTGAAGGGCATGGGCACGGCCTTCGGCGCCTCGCTGTTCGGCCTGTCCGGCTCGCTGATTGTGGGCTTCATGGAGCTGCAGGCCGGCCAGGCGCAGAACCGCTTCTTCAACGACCTGGAAGACTGGCTCGCGGCGCAAACCCGCCTCTCGGGCGGCACCCTGGGCATCGAGGGCGACCAGCCCCTGCCGGCCTATGTCGAGGCCCTGCTGGAGCAGAGCGCCGAGAGCATCGACAAGCTGCAGCGCACGCTGGCACGCAGCGAGGAGCAGCGCAGCGCGGCTGGCGAATCCGTGGCGCAGCTTGCCGAGCGCATGGCGCTGCTCACCGACACCATCCATCAGCAGCAGGCGTTGATGACGCGGCTGGCGGAGAGCGGCAACGAGCTGCGTGAGACCGTCACCTGGCTGGCGGAGCGCCTGGCCCAGGCCAGCCAGGCGCAGCCGGTTGACGAGCCCTCGCGCGCCCATCTGCGCAACCTGGAGGCCTACACCGCCCGGCTGCTGGAGGAGACGGTACGGGGACGCACGGCGCTGGCCGACGAGCTGCGCGGCGAGTTCAAGCTGCTGGCCCGCACCATCGCCGCGCGCAGCGCCGGCGGTCCCGGGCTGGCCGCGCCCTCGCAGCCGGCACCGCCGGCTGTTGCCGTCTCGCCGCCTGTCTCACCCGCCCCACCGGTGGGTCCCGCCGGCCCGCGTCCCGGCGCGAGCGAGACCGGTCCGCGCCCCACGCAGCCGACGCCCTTGGCGCGCGGCGGCCGCGACCGCACCGGAAGCTAGCCCATGGCCGCGATCAGCTCTCGCCGGCGCGGCGGGTATGCCGACTACACCTGGCCAGGCTACGTCGATGCGCTTGCCAGCCTGCTGATGGTGCTGGTGTTCATGCTGGCGTTCTACACGGTGGCGCAGTTCGCGCTGGGCAGCGCCGTGAGCGAGCGCGACAGCGAGATCGGCCGCCTCAAGAACGACGTCTCCAGCCGCGACACAAAGATCGACAAGCTGAACAAGGACGTGCTTGCGCGCGACGAGACGATCTCCAGTCTCAATCGGCAGATCGCGCAACTGGGCGACCTGCTCAGCATGGAACGCACGCGCGCGGGCGATCTCGACAAGCAGGTCGCGGCGCTCACCACGCGGCTGCGCGACGAGACCGCGACGCGCGACAAGCTGGCGGGCGATCTGGCCGCCGCCGAACGGCGCATCGAGGGCTTCACGGTCGAACAGGGCCGGCTCACGGCGCGCATCGGCGAACTGGAGAAGCAGGCCAAGCAGGCCGAAGTGCTGGCCGGCGACAAGGCGAAGCTGGAAAAGCAGGTGACGGAGCTCACGGCGGCGCAGGAGCAGCAGGGCCGCGAGCTGGCTGCTGCCATGAGCGAACGCGAGAAGCTTGCTGCGGAGCTACTGGTGCTGACCGGCGATCGCGACAAGCTGGCGAAGCTCCTGAAGATGGCCGAGACCCAGGCCGCCGCGACAGCAATGGATGCCGAGAAGGCGGCTGAAGCGCTGCGCCGCGAGATCGACCGGCAGAAGCTGGAGCTGACCCGGCTGGCCGCCTCGCTGGCCGCGGCCAACCAGGAGAAGGGCAAGCTCTGGGACGACCTCACCGAGGAGCAGAAGCTTTCGGCGGAGGCCAAGGCAGCGGTGGTGCGCATGACGGCCGAGCTGAACGCCACGCGCACCGAGCTGGCCCGGCTGAACGCGGCGCTGGACGCGGCCGATGTCAAGGCGAAGGAGCAGCAGGCCCAGATCGTCGATCTCGGCCAGCGGCTGAACCGGGCGCTGGCCAGCAAGGTCGAGGAGCTGGCGCGCTACCGCTCGGAGTTCTTCGGGCGCATGCGCGAGGCGCTGCGCCACCAGCCCGGCATCAACGTCGTGGGCGACCGCTTCGTGTTCCAGTCGGAAGTGCTGTTCGACAAGGGCTCGGCGCAGCTCAAGCCCGAAGGCGTCGTGCGCATCACCGAGCTGGCGCTGCGGCTGAAGGAAATCTCGGCGTCGATCCCGCCCGACATCAAATGGGTGCTGCAGGTGGACGGGCACACCGATTCGATACCGATCAGCACCGACCGCTTCCCCTCGAACTGGGAGCTGTCCGCGGCGCGCGCCATCGAAGTCGTGAAGTTCCTCGAGAGCCAGGGCATTCCGCCGGAGCGACTGGCCGCCGCCGGCCACGCGGCCAACGCACCCATCGATAACGACAACACCGAAGCCGCGCGCGCCCGCAACCGCCGCATCGAAATCCGCCTGACCAGCCGGTAGGGATGAGAGATGCCCTGCTACGTCATGCTTGAGTTCACCGCAAAGCCGGGCACCGGCGCCACCGTCCTTGAGGCCCTGCGCGAGGCGCTGCCGGAGACGCGCAACAAGGACGGCTGCCTCAGCCTCGACGTGACGGTGAACCAGGACGATCCCGACAACGTGGTGCTGGTGATGCGCTGGGCCAGCCGCCAGCACTACCAGACCTACCGCGACTGGCGGGAAGCCAACGGCGACATCAAGCGCTTCGCCGAGATGACGGTGGGCGGCCTCTCAACCCGCTTCTTCGACGTGACCGACGTCTAGGGCTTAGCGAAATGGGCCGAAGCCCCGCACTTGAGCAATAAACAATAGGCCCCAGCGGCTACAAGTTAGAGCTGCTTGCAATACTCTTACGTGCTGCCGATACTAAGGTTTCCAACTCGTCTCTCGTAGTTTGCCTTAGTCTAGTTAATCCGATGTTTGCGGCGATTGCAGCCGTGGGGTCGGTCACTCGCCGGCCTCGAAGCACCGCAATTGCAAGCCCCAGCTTTTCTGGATAGGGGACATCTGACCATACCCTTACATACCCATCTACATCCAATCCTCTGAATGCAACGCTAGGGCGGGGATCAGATCCCTTGGGCCAAAACACTGTTTCGCCATTCGGCGACTTGCTGGATTTGCGAGATTTGGAGAGTGTCGCCCAAACTTGGCGCTTGATTTGACTTCCAGTCCTCTGAAAACCATGCGCACGGGCTATGAGGTCACACAAATGCCGAAACGTGACCGGCCCTCGCCTATCAATGATCTGCACACCGTACGCGTGAATCACTTTCCTATAGCCGGACTCATAGAATTGATCAGGGTCAAGGTCATCCACCGTCTTCGGTTTTCCCGTATCGGTGCTCGGGGGATAGAGTTCGCCTTGGCTTGGTGATACGGGGGGCGCGTCTGCCGGACGCCGGAAAGGTATTGATCCGTCGCTCTTGGTTACTCTTTCTATGAGCGCACGTCGGACGTAGCTACCGACCAATACCTCTATTTCATCTCCCTGTTCCGCACCGATTAGTGCGGTCCCTAGTGGCTCACTGACATGAACTATACCATTTTGCGGATCATTCTTCGTGTTGCTCAAGGCTACTTCAAGCGTATTGCCGGATCCGGTCAAGTAGCGGACGCGAACTCTATCACCCACTCCTATCGCGACGCTCTCCTCCTCTGAGGATGAAGTCAATTCCTCAGGTTGGAGTTCGTCCGATACTGCCTCTTTTGTGCGCCATGCTTCCTCTGGTGTGGCTCGCTCGGGGACACTTGCACTTTCAGCGAAAGCTACACCGACCGTATTCTTCAACTCTGCAAGGCGGGCTAGAATGCTGCTGCGCAGACGCAGCGCCTCCTTCCCCGGATCAGTAAACCAGTCAGTCGACCAAATGCGGTGCAATTTCCAGCCCAGTCTTCCCAGCACTTCTTCGCGCAGCCGATCTCGATCTCGCGCTGACCTGGATGAATGGTAGGTCGCTCCATCGCACTCCACCCCTAGGATGAAGCCATGTGGCCACTCTGGATGCTTGATACCGATATCGACAAAATACCCAGCAACGCCGACTTGAGGCACAGGGATATCCGTAGACTGCGCCGCCATTGGCGTCCCCTACCAGAGAGCACTCGTAGCCAGCGAGGCCGTCCAGCGCCCAATCAGCAGTTCGTTCTTTCAAAAGTTCTGCAGTCGAGCAGATGGTTTCCAAAACCGTCGCGGACGTATTCAGGGAAACCATTTCCTAGATTTGCAAACGCAATCCACACCGCAAGCATTGTCATCCAATCCAGCCCACCGCCCCTGCATTCCGGCATTTAATCGCATTCCGAGTTGCAAGTGGTGCATTTTATGCAATTAAGTGCATGGCGCAAGCAGCAACCCATTTACGCGACAGGTAGTAGTCTGGGAGTGACATGCCGCTCACTCCGATATTTTTGAGGCGAGCATATCGCCCTCGGCTACGCCGAGTGCTTGACTGCATGCAGTTGGCTTTGCGACAGGGCGAGCACGATCGTCGTCACGCCGGTGTCTTCCTCATCAGGGATGAGCGCTTGCAATGGGCCACCAGCTCGCCCTTCTGGTTGAAGGCGCGGTGGGCGAAGATGACGATGCCTTCGCCCGGCCGCGACTTGCTCTCGCGCATCTCCAGCACCTCGGATTCGATCCGTACGGTGTCACCGTGGAACAGCGGCCTGGGAAAGCGCACGTCGTCCCAGCCGAGGTTGGCGACGGCGGTGCCAAGCACGGTGTCGCCGACCGAGATGCCGACCATCAGGGAGAGTGTGAAGCAGCTATTGACCAGCCGCTGGCCGAACTCGGTCTCGTTGCGGCAGTACTCCTCGTCGAGATGCAGGTACGAGGGGTTGTGCGTCATGGCGCTGAACCAGACGTTGTCGGCCTCGGTGATTGTGCGGCCGATCGGATGCCTGAACACCTGCCCGACATGGAACTGATCGTAGTAGAGACCGGGCATGTGCTCCTCCCTCACGTGTCGTTCGATGCGAGTTGCTGGCGCAGGCCGGGCTTGTGGATCTTGCCGGTGGGCGTGCGCGGGAACTCGCTTGCCGCGCGAAAGGCGAACCGGGCAGGCACCTTGTAGCTTGCCAGCCGCTCGCGGCAGAAGGCCGTGATCGCCGCGACGTCGGACGCGGCGCCGCCCCGCAGCTCGACGGCGGCAACGACGATCTCGCCTTTCAGCCGATCCGGCACGCCGACGACATGAGCCTGCACGATGTCGGGATGTTGCAGCAGGACATGCTCGACCTCCAGTGGCGCGACATTGACGCCACCGGTCTTGATCATCTCTTTCAGCCGGCCGCGGAAGCGCACGCGGCCGTCCGGCTCGATCGAGCCAAGATCGCCGGTGAAGAACCAGCCGGCGTTGTCGAACGCCTGGGCATTAAGCTCGGGTGCGCGGAAGTAGCCCGGCGTGATGTAGCCGCGTACCGCCAGCTCGCCGATCTCGCCCGACGGCAGCGGTGCGCGGGTCGCCGGATCGACGGCGCGGATGGTCATGCCCGGCAGCGGCAGCCCTTGCGTGGCCAGCCGCAGCGGCAGGGGATCGTGCGCGTCGGAGACGGCGCAGTTGCCGTAGGTCTCGGTCGAGCCATAGACGTTGCAAAGCTCGGCGGCGCCCAGCGCCTCGATGGTGAGCGTGATGTCCTCCGGCGGACCGATGGTGAGGCCGGTGCGCATCGCGCCCAGCCGGCGTCCGGGATGGTCCGGGTGCTCCAGCAGGGCGCGCGCCATGTTTGCCATGCCGTAGTACACGCTGCAGCGCTCGCGCTCGATCAAGGCCAGCGCCGCGCCCGGCTCGAACACCTCCTGCAGCACCATGCAGCCGCCATGGGTCATGATCGCCGGCATGGCGTTGGCCGAGCCGAACGACCAGAACAGCGGCACCGCCAGCCACAGCCGGTCCTCGGCCGTGAGATGCTGCCGCTCGCCGATGTCGAAGCCGTTGGCCAGCAATGGCCCGTGTGCCAGCGTGACGCCCTTGGGCGCGGCGGTGGAGCCCGACGTGTAGAGGATGAAGCAGATGTCATCCGCTGTGACCGCAGCCTGTGCTCGCGCCAGGTTCGCGCCATCGACACCGCCGCCGCGCGCCAGAAACCCGGCCGGGCCGAAGGTACCGGGGGTGCCGGGCGAGGCATCGCCGTCCACAACGACGACGGTCCGCAAGTCCGGCAGCGCCGCGCTCTGCAAGGCCCCGGGCGGGCAGTGCGCCAGCTCCGGGCAGAGCTCGGCGAGCGCCTGCAGGAAATGGCGGCCGCGAAACCGGTTCAGCATGACCAGCGCCTTTGCGCCGGAATGTTCCAGCGCATACGCGAACTCGCGCGGGCTGCTGAAGGTGCTGATGGCCGCCACCGGCGCGCCCAGCCTAGCGGCGGCAACCGAGACCACCACCCATTCACTACGGTTCGAGCACAGCAATGCCACCCGATCGCCGCGGCCGATGCCGAGACCGAGCAGGGCGCGCGCGACATCGTCGGTCCGCGTCTTCAGGGCGGCGAAATCCAGGCGCTCGGCGCCGCTGACCAGGGCCGGCGCCCGCGGCGTCGCCGCCGCCAGCTCGTCGATCAGATCGCCGAGGGTTCGGCTGTGCGGCCGGGTCGCTGTCATCAATACCGCGGCGGGCGCTTTTCGCGGAACGCGGCGATACCTTCGGCGAAATCAGGACTGGCGCGCACCGCGTCGCCCAACTCCTGCTCCAGCGCCTCGCGGCTGAGCGCATGGGCGGCAATGGTGCCGCTGACCTGGCGTTTCACCGCCTGCACCGCGGAAGGGCTGTTGCCGGCGATCATCGCCGCCGTCTCCAGCGCCCAGTCCATCAGCTGCTCCGGCGGCAGCACGCGGTTGACGAGGCCCAGCGCTGCCGCCTGTGCGGCACCGATGAGGCGTGCCGTCAGCAGCAGATCCATGGCATGCACATGGCCGATCTGCTGCACCAGCTTGATGGTGGCGCCGCCGAACGGGTAGATCGACCACTTGACCTCGGTCAGGCCAAAGCGCGCCTTTGGCACCGCGGCGCGGATGTCGGTGGCCAGCAGCAGCTCGACGCCGCCGCCAATGCAGTCGCCATTCACCGCGGCGACGATCGGCTTTCTGTATGTGTCGGTCTTCAGCAGCGCGTGGTTGACCATGCGCGCCGTCTCGGGCCCGGCTGACAGATCGCCGCTGACATCGGCGCCGACGCTGAAGGCGCGCTCGCCCGCTCCGGTGACGACGATGCAGCGGCTGTCGTCTCGCTCCAGCTCGTCCCACAGGCGGCCGAGCTCGGCCAGCATCGGCCGGGTCAGGGCGTTCATCTTCGGCGGGTTGTCGATGGTTATCAGCGCGACATGACGGGCCGGACGGCTGAGATGGATCCCGGTCATGCGGCCTCCAGCTCGACCACGATCTTGCCGTGCGCCTGGCGGTCGGTCAGCAGGCGGATTCCCTCCACCGCGCGCTCCAGCGGCAGGCGGTGGGTGATGCAGGGCCTGAGCTTGCCTTCGCCATGCCAGCGCAGCAGCTGCGCGACCGACTGCGCGAGCTTGTCTGGTGCGTGCCAGCGGAAATAGCGCAGAGACGAGCCCATCGCGGCGCGATGCTTGACCAGGAGACGATTGGCCGGGATCTGCGGTACGCCGCCGACGAAGCCGACCAGCAGGATGCGCCCGCCCCAGCCGAGCGCCGACAACGCCGCATCGAACAGCTCGCCGCCGACGGGATCGAAACAGACATCGGCGCCCTTGCCGCCGGTCAGTGCCATCACCCGCTCGGTCAGCTTCTCGCTGGCGTAGTTCACCGTGGCATCTGCGCCGTGCGCCGTGGCCACGGCCAGCTTTTCCGCCGTGCTGGCCGCTGCGATGACGCGGGCGCCCATTGCCTTACCGATCTCCACCGCGGTCAGACCGACGCCGCCCGCGGCGCCAAGCACCAACAGCGTCTCGCCCGGTTCCAGTCGACCCTGCCAGCGCAATGCCACATGGCTGGATATGTAGGCGATCGGAAAGGCACCGGCCTCGGCGAAGCTCAAGCCGTGGGGAATGGCGTAGGTCTCGGCGGCTGGCGCCACGGCGTATTCGGCGAGGCCGCCATAGGCGAGGATCGCCATGACCCGGTCACCCGGCTTCAACGCCTGCACCTCGGGCCCGCAGGCCTCGATCACCCCCGCGGTTTCGAGCCCCGGGCTGAAAGGCAACGCCGGCCTGGTCTGGTAGTGCCCGGCCACCATGATGGCGTCGGCGTAGTTGACGGCCGTCGCCTTTACCCGGATCAGCACCTCGCCGCGGCCAGGCTGCGGGACCGGCGCCTCGCCGATCCGCAACTGCTCGATGCCGCCCCATTGATGGCAGATCAACGCCCGCATGCTCAACGCCCTCGCAGTCGCGCGGTGAAGTTGCACGCGCTCACGCGCCACAATTACGCCCGATGATGGCGGCCAACAGCCTCCCGGAGCAAGGCAAATGACGTCAGGCCGGGAAGCGGGCGCCTTTGACGGGGCGTCCGACCGTCAGGCCGCCCAACCCGGTCTTTCGTTCCCCGTCGACAGCAAACGACTTCACCTGATAGCTGCATGGAATGAACTCCGGAGGAAATGATGGCTGGTGCCGAGACCGTGAGCTGCGTCTATGTCGGTAACGCCGAAAGCAACGAGGTGTTCGTGCTGCGGCTGGACGGCAACAGCGGCGCACTCGATCTGGTCGAGAGGGTGGCGCTGCCCGGCATCGCCACACCCGGCCAGACGACGCCCATGGCGGTGACGCCCGACCGGCGCTTCCTCCATGTCGGCGTACGGTCGGAGCCGTATACGGTGGTAAGCTTTGCCATCGATGCCGCAAGCGGCCGCCTGCGGCACATCGGCAACGGGCCGCTGGCCGACAGCATGGCGTATATCGCCACCGATCGAAGCGGCCGCTTTCTGCTTTCGGCCTCGTATGGCGGGCACAAGGTGACGGTGAATCCCGTTGCCGGGTCGGGCGTCGTGCAGCCGCCCGCGCAGATCGTCACCACCGAACCGAACGCCCACGCGATCCAGGCCGATCCCTCGAACCGCTACGTGCTGGCAACCAGCCTTGGCAGCGATGTCATGCACCAGTTCCGGTTCGACCCCGCGGCCGGCACGCTCGCGGCGCACGCGCCGCCCACCGTGCCGGCATCACCCGGAGGCGGACCACGGCACTTCGTGTTCCATCCCGGCGGCCGGCACGTCTACCTGCTGAACGAACGGGCAGCCTCCGTGGACGTGTTCGCCTGGAACAGTGGCGCAGGACAGCTCAAGCGGCAGCAGACTGTCTCCGCCCTTCCACCAGACTTTGACGGCAAGCCGTGGGCTGCCGACCTGCACGTCACGCCCGACGGAAACTTCCTCTATGCCTCGGAGCGCACGTCGAGCACCCTGGCCGGCTTTCGCATCGATCCCGTCGACGGGTCGCTGACTCCGATTGGCCGCACGCCCACGGAGAAGCAACCGCGCGGCTTTGCCATCGATCCTGCCGGCCGTTTCCTGCTGGTTGTCGGCCAGCTCTCGCATGCCATGTCGAGCTATCGCATTGATACCGCGACCGGTGCGCTGACGAGACTCGGGCAGTATCCGATGGGCCAGAATCCCAACTGGGTTGAAATCGTCACGCTGCCCTGACACCGCCGGCCAATGGCACGCGGAGGCGTTCGATAAGGGCCTCGCCGGTTTCGGCGACCAGCACCAGTTCGGTGAGGCGGCCAGAGATGCCGGCGACGGCGCCGCTGTCGCGGATATGGTCGGCAATGCGTTCGGCGATGTCGGCCACCGATTCGTCGGCCGTGTCGAACATCGCCACGGTGAGATGCGGTTCGAAGCGCGCCGCGGGCTCGCGGAAACGTTCCAGCGGCCCCTCGTAGAGGCGCCGGTGCAGGTCGAGCATCGCGAGATGCCCGCGATGCGGCACCAGCGCGATGTAGGCACGCCCAGCCGCAGCGTCGGCAATCGGCTCGACGCGATGCAGGGTGAAGCCGATCGGCGCGGTAGCGGCAGCAGCGCCCTGCATCTGCGCCGCAAGGGTTGGCTGCGCCGACTCCGGCAGCGCGAACACAAACGTGAAATGCGGTCCGATGCGGTCGGCCTGGGTCGGGTGATAGCGCGCGCGCAGATCTCTCAGGAGCTGCGCGTCCGCAGCCGCCAGCACCGGAAACGAAACCGCGTAGAGCCGTGTGCTCACCCGTAGCTCTTGGCCATGCCGGCCGCCGGATCGATCGCCGCGCCGTAAGGCGGAAACGGATACCGCAGCCCGTTCTTGCTGAGATGTCCCATGCCCTCGACCGCGCGCAGGTATTCGTCCGGCGGACAGGCCATCAGCAGCTCGTCATCGGCCACGCCGCCATAGCGCCGCTCGGCATAGCACGGCAGCGACAGCGAGGTCTGGCGGGTCGAGAGCGCCCGGCCCCACGAATCGGCACAGGCGCTTTCGCCGGTCACCGTGAAGTCGTAGCGCCGGTAGCGGTGGAACTGCAGGCCGTTGATGAACAGGATCATCTGTCCGGGCGTGCCGTAGAACAGGCAGATATCGGGCGGATCGAGCCGCGCCGCGCGCAGGGGCGCCGCGACCAGGCCGTTATACTTGCCGTGCGGCACGCGCGGCATCGTCGCCTGGTGCATGCGCGCCGCCTCCTTGTTGCCGAACCAGACGCCGTTCATGTGGTCGCCCGACAGGAAGCCCTCGCCGGGATGATTGAAGCCGACCACGCCGCCGCAATTGCCGCCGCGCGTGTTGTCGACCGTGATGCCCAGCGTAAAGCCGTACCAGCGCGCCTGGGTCACCATCTGACACATGGTGAAGCGATGGCCTTCGCTCGGCCGGCGCAGGCCCTTGATGCCGTCCATCGCCGCCGGATCCTCGAACAGCTTCATGCCGATGGGCAGGGTGCGGATGCGCAGCAGATCGTGCAGCTTCACGGTGGCGTCGGCCAGCATCTGCGCCGTGATCTTTTCGGGCGGTGTCCACGCCTTGACCTTGTAGCCCGGGGGCAATTCGCTTGCGGCAGCGGCTGGCGACGTTGACATGGCTTCCTCCGTATCGGTCCGGTCTGCCCATTGTAGTGGCATCGTCATCCGCGTCGAGCCGCCAGGCGAACGCCATCTTGAATTGCCGGCCACCCGAAATCACCTTGGCAGGGTTGCAACTGCAAGGGACGCGTCGATGCTGGAGGATATTGGAGCGCTGCTGGCCAGTCCGGAGGCCTGGGTGGCGCTGGCAACACTGATCGCACTGGAAGTGGTCCTCGGCATCGACAATCTGATCTTCATCTCCATTCTCTCCAACAAGCTGCCGGAAGGGCAGCGCGTCCGCGCCCGCCGGATCGGCATCGCGCTGGCGCTGGTCATGCGTCTGGGTCTGCTGACCACGATCGCGCTGATCGTGCGCGCCACGCAGCCGATCGAGCTGTTCGGCTACACTTTCCCGCTGAGCTGGCGCGACCTGATCCTCGTTGCCGGCGGCCTGTTCCTGGTGTGGAAGGCAACCAAGGAGATCCACCACAGCGTCGATCCCAAGCCCCACCCGGACTTCCTTGACGGCCGCCAGGCCGCCATAGGCTTCGGCTCCGCGATCGTGCAGATCCTGATCCTCGACCTGGTATTCTCCATCGACAGCATCATCACGGCGGTGGGCATGACGCCGCATGTGCCTGTCATGGTGGTGGCGGTGATCGTGACGGTGGCCGTCATGCTGGTAGCAGCCGACCCGCTGGCCAACTTCATCCAGAAGAATCCGACGCTGGTGATGCTGGCGCTGGCCTTCCTGCTGATGATCGGCATGACGCTGATCGCCGAGGGCTTCGGCGCGCACGTGCCCAAGGGCTACATCTACGCCGCCATGGCCTTCTCGGTGCTGGTGGAGGTGCTGAACATGCTCTCCCGCCGCGCCCACCAGCGCCGCGCCGCCACGGTGGCGGAGCGGAAAGAAGGGAAGCTTTAGCCTGCTTCCTTCCCCCGGAGGGGGAAGGTGCCCGAAGGGCGGAAGGGGGATCTCGCAACAGGCGCCGCGCTTGTTGCGGCATCCCCCTTCCGGCGCTGCGCGCCACCTTCCCCCTCCGGGGGAAGGTCAACAGTAAGGCCGCGCGGCTACGTCAGGTTGAGGCCGCCGTCGGCGAGGATGATCTCGCCGGTGAGGTAGTCGTTGGCCACCAGGGCGGCGACGAGATCGGCGATGTCGTCCGGCTGCGCGACGCGGCGCATGGGCGATTTCGTGTTCCACAGCGCGTATGCGGCATCCCAGCCGGTGCTCATCGGCGTGTCGACCAGGCCCGGCGCCACGGCGTTGACGCGGATATCAGGGCCCAGCGTCAGCGCCAGCAGCTTCGTCGCGTGATGCAGGGCCGCCTTGCTCGCGGCATAGGGGATCGAGCCGCCCTTGGGCCGCACCGCGGCATGCGTGCCGATATTGACGATGCAGCCCGGCCGGCCGCTTTCCGCCGATCGGCGCAACGCCGCCTCCGCCTCTGCCACCAGCACCCAGGGGGCGATGACGTTCACCTCCATCATGCGGCGCCAGATGGCAGGAGTCGCGGCCTTCAGATCGGCGTGCGGGATACGCACGGTTTCGCCGGCGTTGTTCACCAGCACGTCGAGCCGGCCATGGCGCTGCAGCAGCCCGGCGATCAGCCCGCGCGCCTCGCCGTCGTCGCTGAGGTCGGCGGCCATGTAATCGGCCGCACCGATGTCGGCGAGAACGGAGTCGACCGCCGCGCGCGGACGCCGGCCATGGGCCACCACCGTGCAGCCGTCGCGCGCCAGCCGCCGTGCAATCGCGGCGCCGATGCCCGAGGTCGACCCCGTGACCAGCGCCAGCCGGCGCTCAGGAGGCGGCGGCATCGACGGTGGCCGGCAGCGGCGTCAGCAGTGCTGTCGAGCTGGCGGTCGCGATCAGCTTGCCCGCCGTGTCGTGCAGCTCGGCTTCCAGAAAGGCGATGTTGCGGCCCCAGCGCTGGATCCAGCCGGTGGCGATATAGGTGCCGGGATGTGCCGGCGCGAGGAAGCTCACCTTGATCTCAAGGCTCGGCACCGCCAGCGTGAACTTCGACCGCGCCACACAGGCATGCGCCATCGCCGTGTCGAGCCAGCCCGTGACGAATCCGCCCTGCACGATGCCGCCGCGCGGGCTGAACTCGATCGAATGGCAATGCTCGCGCGTTGCCGTGCAGCGCAGGACGACCTTGCCGGCATCGGCATCGACCTCGATCACCTCGGCGCCCAGCGTGGCCACGGCCGGCTGCCGCTCGGCCCTAAAGCGTTCCAGAATCTCCTCGTCCGTCATTTCCCGGTCCATCACTCTCATGGCTTTGCCGTAGCACGAAACGGCCGGTAGCTGGCAAACAACGTATAAAGCGTCAGCCCGATGGCCACCGGCCCCAGCAAGTAAGCGAACAGCGCGCGATAGGCATCCTCGCCCAGCACACCGCCGGGCAGGACGGGAAACGCATCGAGCACATAGCCGGTGATGGGCTGCGTCACGCCCACACCGATGAACACCCAGACATTGATCGAGGTCAGCGACCGGCCGCGCAAGCGCTCGTCGAACAGCGATCGGCCATGCTCCAGCACGGCGGGGAAAAAGCTGGCGGTGGCCGAGAACACCAGCAGCACGGCCAGCAATGCCGGCAGCGGTATGCCGCCCCATAACGCCAGGATCGTGAGGCAGATCGCCGATGTGCCGATGAAGCCGATCACCACCGGGCGCGGTGAGCGCAGGCGCCCGGCCAGCCAGCCGGCCGCGAAGATGCCCATGGTGCCCATCATCGCCATGGCCAGCAGGATGGTGCCGCGCGCATCCTCGCCCAGCCCGTGCACGTCCAGCAGGTACGTGCCCAGCCACAGGCCGCGCAGCGCGAAATTGGTGGCGTAGCCCACGAACGCCGCACCGCAGAGGCCGATCATCGCCGGATGGCGGAACACCTCACGCAGGCCGAGCGCCACGGTGCGCAGAGGCTCCGGTTGCCGCCGCGTCCACGCCGAGCCGGGTGGCGCGTCGCGCACCACCAGCAGGATCACGGCGGCGCACACCAGGATGCCAGCGATCGCGCCGCCGAAGCCGGCGCGCCAGCCCACCAGCTTGGCCAGCTCGACGAAGGGCTGCGTCGCCAGCAAATTGCCGACATAGCCCAGCGACATCATCAGCGCCGCCATGGTGGCGAAGCGCTGCGGCGGCCACCAGCGGCCGATCACCACGACGGCGCCCATGAACACGGCCGACGTGCCCAGCCCCAGCAGCGCCATCCCCGCGGTCAGCGCCTCGAAGCTATGGCCGAAGGCGAACAGGAAACCGCCCGCCACGCCCACCACGAGAGTAAGTGCGATGGTCAGCCGCGGGCCATAGCGGTCGAACAGGATGCCGCTGGGGATCTGCATCAGCGCCACGCCCCAGAAGAACGTGCCGGTCACCCAGCCGAGCTGGTCGGCGCTGAGCCCGATCTCCGCGCGCAGGGTGGGCCCGAGCACGCCGGTCACCGAGCGCTGGAACTGGCAGAGGATGAACACCGCCGCCAGCACCGAGAACACGAGCCAGCGCCGGGCCGGCGCTTTTCCCTCGGCCGCCGGCCTGGCGACGCTCAACGCAGGGACTGCACGAGACTCTGATCGCATCATGCGGCCGTCGTAGCACCGTTGGCGGCCGGCATGCCGCTGTCACGAAGGCTGCGTTCCGTTGCGCAAAAGATCGAGGGCATCGATCAGGGCCTTGCTGTCGCCCGCTCGCAACCGCCGCAGGATGCGCCGCTCATGACGCCGCACCGCCCTTTCGTAAACCGGCAGCAAAGAGGCACCCGTCGCACCAAGCTCCAGCGCATGCGTGCGCCGGTCGTTCGGCGAGCGACGACGGCGGATCAGGCCACGCCGCTCCAGCCGGTCGAGAATCGGCACCAGCGTCGAGCGGTCAACGCCGATGGCGCGCGCCAGCGCCGTCTGGCTCAGCCCGGCGTTGCGCGCCACCAGCACCAGGATGCCGAACTCACCCGGCGTGACCGGCACCCTGACGCGCGCCATCTCGCGCGTGAAGTCCTGGAACACCGCGATCTGCGCCCGCCGCAACGCATAGCCCACCAGCCCCGGCAGCACGCCCCGATCCAGCCCGTCCACCGCCGGACCGCGACGCCGTGCAGAGCGGCGGGATGAAGGTGCCATGGGACGTCGTGCTGAAGATAATACTGTTTGCCCGCCCAACAACCCTACTGACCTTCCCCCGGCGGAGGAAGTCGTTCTTGTTCATATACGAACCCGATCATCCACCTGGCTCCGCTGACATGTATTAGGCGCAGTAACGGCGTCGAAAACGCCTTCATGGTGAGCCTGTCGAACCATGAAGGCGTGCAGAGCGACAGAGCGGACAGCTTCATGGTTCGACAAGCTCACCATGACGCTGTTCTCTGCACCAGCGTTCGCCCCGCGGAGCGAGCCGGGCAATCAGGTATGCGAATGCATTGGGGATGGAGGAAACTGTCATCCCGAGCGAAGCGAGGGATCTTTCCTGCGACGACGCCAAAAGATTCCTCGCTGCGCTCGGAATGACAGGGGCTCCTTACCTCGCTAGCCTGATCGCGACAGCACATGAGGTCAGGCGTGGGCTATGTGGTGAAGGTTGCCAATACGGGGGCGGTGCTCGATTGCGGGGCCGGCGTTACCATTCTTGACGCGGCGCTGGAGGCGGGCATTGCCTATCCGCACGGTTGCCAGTCGGGCAATTGCGGCACCTGCAAGTCGCACCTGCTTGCGGGCGAGGTCGACCTGCAGGACTACTCCGACTTCGCGCTGACGGAGGAGGAACGCGCGCGCGGCCTGATCCTCGCCTGCCGCGCCCTGCCCCGCGGCGCCTGCGAGGTCGCATGGCTGGACGAGGATGAGCTGGTCGCGCATCCCCGGCGGATTCTCGAAGTCACGGTCGCGGCTATCGAGGACGCCACCCACGACATTCGCCGCGTGTGGCTGAAAACGGAATCAGGCGGCCCCTTCGTCTTCTCCGCCGGACAATACGCCAGCGTCACCTTCCAGGGCGTGCCGCCGCGCGACTATTCCATGGCCAACCGCCCGGACGAGCAACTGCTGGAATTCCACGTGCGGCGCATGACGGACGGCGTCACCAGCATGCATGTCGCCACCAGCCTCAAGACGGGCGACAGGGTGCGCGTCGAAGGTCCCTTCGGCACCTCCTACCTGCGAGAGAACCATCGCGGGCCGATCGTGGCGATCGCCGGCGGCTCCGGCCTGGCGCCGATCAAGTCGATCGTCGAAGAGGCGCTGGCGAAGAAACTGCCGCAGCACATCTACCTCTACTTCGGCGTGCGCGAGGAGCGCGACCTTTATCTCGAGGCGCACTTCAACGCGCTGGCAGCCCGGCATCCGACGCTGCACTTCATGCCGGTGCTGAGCGAGCCGGCGAGCGCCACCAGCCGGCGGACCGGCCTGGTGCACGAAGCCGTGGCCAGCGACTTTGACGATCTCGACGGCTGCAAGGCCTATGTCGCGGGCCCGCCGGCGATGGTCGAGGCGGCTACGGCCATGCTGACCGACCGCGGCATGCGCCGCATCGACGTGCACGCCGATGCGTTCTATACCGCCGCCGAGATGGAGGCAGCCGGCCGCAAGACCGGCGCGCAGATGTGATGGCCCTTCGCGAGATCTGGGCGTGAGTGCAGTGCTGCACGGGCGCGTGGCGCTGGTGACTGGCGGCGGCCGCGGCGTCGGCCGCACCATTGCTGAAGCGCTGATAGCAGCGGGCGCCCGGGCCGTAATCGCCGACAGCGGTACGGATGACGAAGGCAACGGCGCCGATCCGTCGCTGGCCGCGGGCGTCGCCAAAGCGCTGGGCGACCGGGCCGTTGCCTTCACCGACAGCGTCAACGCGCCGGGCGCCGCGAAGGCGGCCGTCGATCTGGCCGTGCGCAGCTTCGGCAGCCTCGACATCCTGGTGAACGGCGCGGCGATCCACCGCGACGCGCCGGTCCTCGCCACCGATGCGCGTGACTGGGAGGCCGTCATTCGCGCCAACATGTCGACGCCGTTCTATCTGATGGCCGCGGCAGGTACGCGGATGCGCAACGCATCCATCGTCAACGTCGTGCCAGCGGGGCAGGATCAGGTGGCGGCCGCCGCCGCCTGCGCAGGGCTTATCGGCCTGACCCGGGCAGCCGCACGCGAGCTCGCCGCGCGCGGCATCACGGTCAATGCGGTGGCGCCCGGCGAAAGCGGCATGGCAAGCGCCTTGCTCGTTGTCGCGCTGTGCAGCCCGGCCGCCGCTGGCATCACCGGCCGGCTGTTGGCTTTCCGTGACCGAGAGCTGTTCCTGATCGGACAATCATATCCCGGCACGCGGCTGGTGGGGTCCAGCGACGAGATCACGCCGGCGCTGCTGCTGGCGGCGCTGGAGCGCGCAGACGCGGCAACAACAGAGGGAGGACTGCCATGAGCGCACCGGCCACTGTTCGAACGGTCTTCGCGCATGCCGGCGGATCGGTTCCGCATGAACGCGGCTTCCTGCATCGGCCCGGCACACGCATCTACTACGAAGTCACTGGCGAGGGACCCGCGGTGATCTTTGCCCACGGTCTTGGCGGCAATCACCTGTCGTGGTGGCAGCAGGTGCCGCGCTTCTGCGCCCGCTTCAAGTGCGTGACCTTCGCGCATCGCGGCTTCGCGCCATCGGATGCGATCGCCGGCGGACCGCAGCCGCGCGACTACGGCGAGGATCTCGCGGCCCTGGTCGCGCATCTCGAACTCTCCGACGTGCGCATTGTGGCGCAGTCGATGGGCGGCTGGTCAGCCGTAGAGTACGCCTTGCTGCAGCCGCCGGCGCTGAGGGGGCTGGTGCTGGCCGCCACCTCGGGCACGCTCGATCCGCGGCAGGGCGATCCCTCGGGCGGCGACCTGCTGGATGCGTGGCAGCGCGAGCAGGCTGCGAAGCAGGCCTCCCTGCAGCAGCGCGGCATTCACGTCGCGGCCGGCGCGCGCATGGCGCGCGAGCAGCCGGCGCAGCATTTCCTCTACGGCACCATCGACGCCATGAACTCGACGCTCGACAAGCAGGCGGTGCGCCAGCGCCTGGGCGAAAGCCGCACGCGCAAAGCGGATGACGCGCGCCGCATCGCCGTGCCGACGCTGTTCGTGACCGGCGAGGAAGACGTGGTGTTTCCCTCGTTCGTCGCGCCCAAGCTCGCAGCGGCCATGCCGCGCGGTCGCGCGGTGCAGATCGCGGAAGCCGGCCACTCCGCCTATTTCGAGCGGCCCGGCCAGTTCAACCGCATCGTCGAGGAATTTCTCTCGACATTGAACTGATCCCGCTTTGTTCGGCGCGCCATGCCACAGGGCCTGCTGTTGCATTTTTGCAACTTTCCGCTGGACTCGGCGGCAAAACCTCGGTGAAAGTCTCGCCAACCAAAGGGCAGGGCCGGCCGATCCGTGCATCGTCATCAAGAGCGAGCGCGAATCGACCGACCCCGACCCGCCAAGAATAGTCTTCACGTACCCACCATCTGATGCGGGAAACGGGAATAATGCCGGAGATAACCGGCCAACGGCGGCGTCCTGTCGTCGTGGCGCTTACGGTATTCGCGGGACTGGTGATTGCGGCCGGTACGTCCGGCAGCGCAACGGCAGCGCCCAACACCCAGGTTATCCGTCCGCCGCAAAAGGCGACGGCCAGCACACCAAAGACCAGCGCCCACAAGAGCAAGCCCGTGGCGCGGCAGCGGCCTGCCGTCACGAAGGGCTCCAAGCGCGTCAGCGTGCCGGTGGTGAAGCGCCGCGGCTCGGTGCCAGGCGGTGCATTGCCGACGGGCGACGATGAGCCAGCGCACGAGGCCAAACCGTTCGCGGTGGACCCCGCGCGTCCGCTGGGCGATCAGCTCGTGGCGATCGGCGTTTCGCGCAGCGACGCCGACGCCGCGGCGCGCGCTGTCGACAGCGCGCTCAAGGGCACGCCGCTTGCCATCGGCAATACCGGCCGCGCCGCGATGGAAGACGCGACCGGTGTAACGCAGCGTCTGCGGGTGCTGCAGATCTTCGGCGCCGGCGGCGTCATCGTTCACGTCGAGCGTACTGCCGAGGGCAAGTTCGCAGCCAAATCGTCGCAGGTCGCGGGCACCGGCGGTCAGAGCAGCCCGTCCACTGGCGACAAACCCCAGGACGATCTGCGCGCGTGGCGGCCGGCCGAAGGTCAGGCCCCCTTTGTGGCGCGCTCGGTGCGTGCCGCGACGCAGTCCATGGTCGGGATGCGCCGCATCGCGGCCAAGGGCGATCCCAACATTGCCCTGGCCAGCGCCGGCGTCGACCGGACCACGGCCCAGGCCACAGCCCAGGCGCTGGCGGCGGTGGCGCCGGCCACGCTCGATCGCCGCTCGGCCAATATCGAGCTGGTGCACGGCCGCGCGCCCGATGGCCAGGTGCGGCTGTTGACGGCCACTATCTATGACCGCAGCTCGCGCGGACAGGTCTGGTGGTTCTCGCCCAAGGGCCAGCCTGAGGGCTTCTTCGACGAGCACGGCAATCGCGTGGGCGACTCCGGCATGATCCTGCCGATCGAGGGCAGCCATATCTCGTCCGCGTTCGGCGTGCGGCGGTGGGGCCGCTGGGCGGCATTCCACAACGGCATCGATGTCGCCGGCCGCTACGGCACGCCGATCGTCGCCGCCGCCGACGGCACGGTCGACTATGCCGGCTGGTACTATAACTACGGCAAGACCGTCCGCGTGCTGCACAGCGATTCGCTTGCCACCAGCTACAGCCACATGTCGCAATTCGCCCCCGGGATCGGGCCGGGCACGCATGTGCGCAAGGGCCAGGTGATCGGCTATGTCGGCAGCACCGGCCGCTCGACCGGTCCGCACCTGCATTTCTGCGTGCTGGTCGATGGCGGCTTCGTCAACCCGGCGCCCTACGTCACCGGCGGCGGCGGACGGCTGGGGCCGCAGGACCTGGTGTCCTTCCGCGAATGGAAGCGCACCACCGCCGGCATGGCGCGCGCCGGTGCGACCAACGCTGCCGAAGGCTACGGACGACTCTAGGCACCGGAAGTCTGCACGCAGCATGCGCCGGCAGCGACCCTGCCGGCGCTTTGCATTTGGCGCCATCGGCTTCGTCGCAGCGTGCCACTTCTTGCATCGCCGATTGCGCCGCACGAAGGGTCTGGCCTAGAGTGCCGCCAACGGTGTGCACATTGCGCAACCGGCGCGCCGTTCGAGCGGCGTGCGAAGGGCTGAGGCTTTTCGAGGGGGTATACCATGGTCAAGAGAACGATGGCGGCGGCAGCCGCCGCATTGACGCTGACCGGCTTCGCCGGCGCGGCGCAGGCCGGGCCGGATTTCGATGCCATCAAGTCCCGCGGGCATGTCATCTGCGGCGTGACCACCGGGCTTGCGGGCTTCGCGCTGGCCGACAGCCAGGGCAAGTGGAAAGGTCTCGATGTCGATCTGTGCCGGGCGACCGCCGCGGCGGTGTTCGGCGATGCCGAGAAGGTGAAGTACGTTCCGACCACCGCGCAGCAGCGCTTCACCGCGCTGCAGTCCAAGGAAGTCGACCTGCTCGTGCGCACCACGACCTGGACGCTGCAGCGCGACACGGCGCTGGGCTTCGACTTCGCGGCGGTGAACTACTATGACGGCCAGGGCTTCATGGTGCCCAAGAAGCTGGGCGTGAAGAGCGCCAAGGAGCTGGACGGCGCCACGGTCTGCGTGCAGCCGGGCACCACCACCGAGCTGAACCTCGCCGACTATTTCCGTGCCAACAAGATGAACTTCAAGCCGGTGGTCATCGAAAAGGTCGAGGAGCTTCGCCAGGCCTTCTTCTCCGGCCGCTGCGATGTCTACACCACCGACGCGTCGGGCCTGTACGCCACCCGCGCCGCCAACGCACCCAAGCCGGATGACTATATCATCCTGCCGGAGATCATCTCCAAGGAGCCGCTCGGCCCGGTGGTGCGCCACGGCGACAACCAGTGGGGCGACATCGTGCGCTGGTCGCACTACGCCATGGTGGAGGCCGAGGAGTACGGCATCACCTCGAAGAACGTCGACGAGATGCTGAAGAGCGACAATCCCGTCATCAAGCGTATCCTCGGCGTCACGCCGGGCATGGGCAAGGCGCTGGGGCTTGACGAGAAGTGGGCCTACAACATCGTCAAGCAGGTCGGCAACTACGGCGAATCCTTCGAGCGCAATCTCGGTATGGAAACACCGCTCAAGATCGAGCGTGGCCAGAACGCCCTGTGGACCAAGGGCGGCCAGCAATACGCCATGCCGATCCGCTGACGAGAAGACAACCTGCCTTCGAAAGCCGCCGCCCCCAGGGGCGGCGGCGTGCGTTTTGGACCTATGGACGGCGGGAATTTCCCCGCTACAGTGTCGTCAAGGCGGATCCCGAGACATCCGCCGCCGAATTCCAGCCACGGCCGGCAACCTCCGGCCGCAGGCTGGCCGGGAGGACCGATGCTGGAGATGAAGCCCGCCGGCTGGTACGGGGAATCTGCCCTTCTCCCCGCGAAGGCGGGGAGAAGGCGGCGCGAAGCGCCGGATGAGGGGCTTCACGGCGGCGCCACAGATGCGGCGTCACGATCAGCGCGCCGCGTTTGCCGCACCGTTGCGAAGCCCCTCATCCGCCCTTCGGGCACCTTCTCCCCGCCTGCGCGGGGAGAAGGCAAGACACTCGGAATCCACATCCGAGGGGAGCGCTGACATGGCCATCGCGCAAGCGGGACCGCCGAAGGCCCGTGTGGCTCCGTGGAATGATCCTGTTATCCGCGGCTGGTTCTTCCAGCTCGTCGTGATCGGCTCGGTCGCGCTGCTGGCGTGGTATCTCGTTTCCAACACGATCGAGAATCTCGAACGGCAGCAGATCTCCACCGGCTTCGGCTATCTCGGGCAGGAAGCGGGCTTCGAGATCGGGGATTCGCTGATCCCCTACTCGCCGGCCGACACCTATGCCCGCGCCATCTTCGTCGGCATCCTCAACACGCTGCGCGTGTCGGTCATCGGCATCGTGCTGGCTACCATCCTCGGCACGCTGATCGGCGTCGGCCGCCTGTCGCCCAACTGGCTGCTGGCGAAGATCTGCGAATGGTACGTCGAGGCGTTCCGCAACGTGCCGCTGCTGCTCTGGCTGTTCCTGATCTACAAGCTGATCAGCGATCTGTTTCCCGGCCCGCGGCAGGCGATCAGCCTGCTGTGGGACACGATCTTCCTTACCAATCGCGGCGTCTATTTCCCGGTCCCGTTCGCGCACGACGTGCATAGCTGGATAGGCGTGGGCCTGCTGGTGGGCATCGCCGGCGCCTGGCTGATCCATCGCTGGGCAAGGGCGCGGCAGGCAGCCACGGGCCAGCCTTTCCCCTCGATCTGGGTCGGGGCCGGCGTGATCGTGGGCGTGCCCGTTCTGGTGTGGCTGATGGGCGGCGCGCCGACCGCCTTCAGCGTGCCGGCGCTGAAGGGCTTCAACTTCCAGGGCGGCATCGTCATCCAGCCGGAGTTCACGGCCCTGCTGGTCGGGCTTGTCGTCTATACGTCCGCCTTCGTGGCCGAGATCGTGCGTTCCGGCATTCTGGCGCTGCACAAGGGCCAGAGCGAGGCGGCCTATTCGCTCGGCCTGTCGCGCGCCCAGGCCATGCGGCTGGTGCTGCTGCCCCAGGCGCTGCGCGTCATCGTGCCGCCGATGACCAGCCAGTACCTCAACATCACCAAGAACAGCTCGCTGGCCATCGCCATCGGCTATCCCGATCTCGTGGCCTCGATCAACGTCACCATCAACCAGACCGGCCAGGCCATCGAGAACGTATTGATCATCATGGCCGCCTACCTGTCGGTCAGCCTGACGATCTCGCTGTTCATGAACTGGTACAACCGCCAGATCGCGCTGAAGGAGCGCTGAGCCATGAGCCAGGCCACCGAGGCAGGCCAGGTCGCTCCTGCGCGGCTGCCGCCCACCGTCGACACCGGCGCCATCGCCTGGTTGCGCAAGAACCTGTTCAGCAGCGTCGGCAACAGCCTGACGACGATCGTGCTCGCCGGACTGCTCGTCTGGCTCGCCGTCTGGTTCATCGACTGGGCGCTGCTGAAGGCCACCTTCCAGGCCGAGAGCGGCCAGGCGTGCGTCGGGACGGGCGGCGCCTGCTGGGCGCTGATCAACGACAAGCTGCGGCTGATCTTTTTCGGCTCCTTCCCCTACGAGGAGCAATGGCGGCCGCTGCTGGCGATCCTGGCGATGATCGCCATGCTGGTGCTGAGCTGCGACCGGCGGATGTGGAACTGGCGCCTGGCGATCGTGTGGGCCATCGGCAGCTTTGTCACCTTCCTGCTGATGTTCGGGCAGATCCACATTCCGGTGACGCTGATCTTCGTCGTCGCGCTGCTTGCCGGGGCGGGCGGCTATCTGCTGCGCCGCGCCACGGCCCCTGACATGGAGCGCATCGCCTGGATCGTGCTGATGGCGCTGGGAGCCCTCTATCTGGTGCTGCGCGTGGCCGGCGTCATTCGCGGTGCCGCGATCCCGGTGGCGCCGTTCGAGTACGTCGAGACCGGCCTCTGGGGCGGCCTGCCGGTCACGATGATCCTTGCGACCTATGGTCTCGCCGCGGCGTTCCCTTACGGAATCCTGCTGGCGCTGGGCCGGCGCTCGAACCTGCCGCTGATCCGGGCGCTGTGCGTGGGCTTTATCGAGCTGATCCGCGGCGTGCCGCTGATCAGCCTGCTGATCATGGCGTCGTTCCTGCTGCCGCTGTTCCTGCCGCCCGGCGTCAGCTTCGACAAGTTCCTGCGGGCCCAGGTTGCCGTTATCCTGTTCGCCGGCGCCTATATCGCCGAGGTGGTGCGCGGCGGCCTTCAGTCCCTGCCCAAGGGGCAGTTCGAGGCGGCCGACGCGATGGGCCTCAACTATGCCCAGAAGACCGCCTTCATCGTGCTGCCGCAGGCGCTGCGCGTCGTCATCCCGCCGCTGATCAACACCTTCATCGGCTTCTTCAAGGATACGACGCTGGTGCTGGTCATCGGCATCTTCGACTTCCTGAACACGGCCAACGCGGCGCTGGTCGATCCGAAATGGGCCGGCTTCCCGGGCGAGGTCTACCTCTTTGCGGCCTTCGTCTATTTCTGCTTCTGCTACTCGATGTCGCGCTACAGCAAGTATCTGGAACGCGAGCTGAACAAGGGCACGCAGCGCTGAAGCGCGGGGGGAAGAAGAGCATGGCAGTCCGCAATCTCAACAGCGCGCCCGCCGTCATCGAGCTGGAGCAGGTCAACAAGTGGTTCGGCCAGTTCCATGTGCTGACCGACATCAATCTCCTGGTGAAGCAGAGCGAGAAGATCGTGATCTGCGGGCCGTCGGGCTCGGGCAAGTCGACGCTGATCCGCTGCATCAACCGGCTGGAGGAGCACCAGGCGGGCACGATCGCCGTCAGGGTCGATGGCCAGCGCATCGAGCTCACCAACGACGTGAAGAACATCGAGGCCATCCGCAAGGAAGTCGGCATGGTCTTCCAGTCGTTCAACCTGTTCCCGCACCTGACCATCCTCGACAACCTGACGCTCGCCCCGATCTGGGTGAAGAAGATGCCCAAGAAGGAGGCCGAGGCGATCGCCATGAGCCTGCTGGAGCGCGTGCGCATTCCCGAGCAGGCGCTGAAATATCCCGGCCAGCTCTCCGGCGGCCAGCAGCAGCGCGTGGCGATCGCACGCGCGCTCTGCATGCGCCCGCAGATCATGCTCTTTGACGAGCCCACCTCCGCGCTCGATCCGGAGATGGTCAAGGAAGTGCTCGACGTGATGATCGAGCTGGCCAACGAGGGCATGACCATGCTGGTGGTGACCCACGAGATGGGTTTCGCTCGCTCCGTTGCCGACCGCGTGATCTTCATGGACTTCGGCGAGATCGTCGAGCAGGCGCCGCCGGCCGAGTTCTTCGCCAACCCCCGCAACGAGCGCACCCGCCTCTTCCTCAGCCAGATCCTGCACCACTGACTAAAGGAAGCCTTCCCCCGGAGGAGGAAGGTGGCGCGCCAGCGCCGGAAGGGGGATGCCTCCACAAGCACGGCGGCGCGTGTTGGGACATCCCCCTTCCGCCCTTCGGGCACCTTCCCCCTCCGGGGGAAGGTCGTTTATCACGCCACCGGCGTCAGGACGGCCAGCGTCTGAAGGTGCACAAGGGCGCGCAGGGCGGGGCCCAGGTGCTGCGTCAGGCGTTCGACGGCCATGACCAGCCCCGCGGGCAGCAGCGGCAACAGGTAGCGCGTCTTGAAGTGGCCGTTGGTCAGCGGGTTGGTGAAGAACTCCAGCTTCACGACACGCAGTCCGGCGCGATCCGCCAGCGACACCCATTCGTCGGGATGCAGCAGGAAGATGTGGCCATCGGCATCGGGCCGGAACTGCACCGCCTCGTACTGCGCGGGATCGGCGCAATCCGAGAAGCGCGGCAAGCGATTGCGGAAATATTTGCCGTTGGGCGAGGTGAGCACGATCACGCCGCCCGGCATCAGAAGGCCGGCCAGTCCCTTCAGGAATGCGTCGGGATGGGCCACATGCTCGATGATCTCGGTGGCGACAATGGCGTCGAAACGGCCGACACGCGCCGACGGCAGGTCGAACAGATTGCCGGGCAGGAACTCGATATCGGTGCGATCGGTCTTCAGCCTGACGTATCCGACCAGGTCCTCGCGCAGGTCGTTCCAGGTCACGCGGTAACCCAGCGCCGCCAGCACGATGGACAGGTTGCCCTGCGCGGCCGCGACGTCGAGCACGCGCGCGCCGGGCGCGGTCGTCTTCAGCACCGCCTCGATCGCCCGCGCCACCCGGTTGTGATAGGCGCGCCGGTAGCCAAGTTCGCTGCCGCCCGGCCAGACCGAGTTCGCGTCGTGATGGAACGAACCCTTCCAGTTCTCGGGCCAGTCGGGCTGGAATTCCGGCCGCTTGATGTGGTCAAACAGGTCGGCCGAGAATGTCCGCACGCGATCTCCTTGGCCAATCAGGTAAAGGGCAAATGTATAAACGCCTAAAATACGCCGATTTCAGACACTTGTCATGCAGGGAGGCCGGATCGTGAAGGTCCTGGTCACGGGCGGGGCGGGCTTCATCGGCTCGGCGGTCGTGCGCCGGCTGGTGCGCCATACCGACTGGCAGGTCGTCACGCTCGACAAGCTCACCTATGCCGGCAATCTCGAGTCGCTGGCCGAAGCGCTGGATCATCCCCGCCATCGCTTCCATCGTGCCGACATCTGCGATCGCGTCGCGGTGGATCGCATCCTTGCCGACGAACAGCCGGATGCCATCCTGCACCTCGCCGCCGAGAGCCATGTCGATCGCTCCATCGACGGCGCCGCACCCTTCATCCAGACCAACATCGTCGGCACCTGGACCCTGCTCGAAGCGGCACTGGCATACTGGCGCGGTCTCTCCGGTGCCGCGCAGGACCGCTTCCGCTTCCAGCACATCTCGACCGACGAGGTGTTCGGCTCGCTGGGAGCAGATGGGCTGTTCAGCGAAGAGACGCCCTACCGGCCCAACTCGCCCTACGCCGCCAGCAAGGCGGCTTCCGATCACCTCGTGCGCGCCTGGCATCACACCTATGGCCTGCCGACGCTGGCCACCAACTGCTCCAACAATTACGGCCCCTATCATTTCCCGGAGAAGCTGATCCCCCTGATCATCATCCGCGCGCTGCGTGGCGAATCGCTGCCGGTCTACGGGCAGGGCGAGAACGTGCGCGACTGGCTGCATGTCGAGGATCATGCCGAGGCCCTGCAGGCGGTGCTGGAGCGCGGCCGCATCGGCGAGACCTACAATGTCGGCGGCCGCGGCGAACGCCGCAACATCGACGTGGTGCAGGGCATCTGCGCCCTGCTCGACGAGCTGGCGCCCGACGCGCAGGGCCGCCCGCACGCGCGGCTGATCGCGTTCGTCACCGACCGGCCGGGACACGACCTGCGCTATGCCATCGATCCCGCGCGCATCGAGCGCGAGATCGGCTGGAAGCCGCGGCACACTTTCGAGTCGGGCTTGCGGGAAACGGTGCGCTGGTACCTCGACAACCGCGCCTGGTGGGAGCGCGTCATGAGCGGCGCCTACCGCGGCGAACGCCTGGGCCTGGGGACGTGAAGCAAGGCACGGCGTCAAAATGGCCTCCATGGTGAGCCTGTCGAACCATGAAGGCGGCGCAGGGCCAGCGACGCAGACTGCTTCATGGTTCGACAAGCTCACCATGAAGCGGTTCCCTGACACCGGAAGGTTGGCTAACTACCAAACCGTGTGCGCAGCAGGGTGCGCAGGCGGGTGAGGCGGGGGCGGTTGAGCAGCAGCAGCGGCGTCAGGCACAGCAGCAATGCCCCCGGCAGCGAGACCGCCCAGTTCACCTCCTGCGCTGACCAGCCAACGATGGCCGCCAGCAGCAGCAGCGCGAAGCCGATGGCGCCGGTGCGCCACACCACGGCGTCCGGCGCGTAGTCCATCGTCTTGCGGCAGAACGCGACCAGGCACGCCAGCCGCAGGCCATGCAGGGCGAAGAACGCCGCACCGACCGCCTCCAGCGGCTGCAGCCCCATCCAACCCACGTCGATCACCCCGGCCAGCACGGCCACGCTGCAGCCGGCAAAGCCGGCGTACCAGCCGATCTCCGTGGCGGCGCTGATCATCGGGCGGCCGCGCGCCAGCAGCAGGATGGCGAACACCGCGACGCAGGCGCTGAACAGGTTGGCCAGCAGCATCCAGCGCAGCAGCGCGATAGCCGGCAGGAAGTCCGCCGAGTAGAGCACGCGCAGGATGAGCGGCATGAACAGCAGGCCCACGCCGGCCAGCGGCACCGTGAGCACGATGATCAGGGGCAGCGTCTCGTCGAGAAAGCGCCGCCGGTCGCCGGCGTCATGCGTCGCGCTCAGTGTCGGCAGCAGATAGGTGCCGAACGACGCCATCAGCAGGGTGAGGTTGTGCTGTGTCAGTGTCCACGAGGCCTGGAACAGGCCGTTCGCCGTCTGCCCCTGGGTTTCGATGATGGCGGCGCGCAGCGCCAGCATGCTCGCCGCGCTGACCAGTCCTCCGCCGAGATGGGCCGCGAAGTAGGTCAGGAAATGCAGGACATCGGCGCGCGCCGGACAGTGCCGGAAGGCGGCGCCGACCAGCGGCAGCCAGCCCAGCCGCCAGGACATGAAGGCTGCCAGCGCGAACTGGACCGCCAGCGGCACCAGGATCATGCCGACATAGGCAAGCTGCGAGCCGCCGGCCGCCAGCACCGCCAGCGGCCAGGCGGCGGCCAGCGCCGCCAGCGACGCGCCGATCTGCACCAGCGCCAGCAGGCCGAGCGCGCCCGACACGTTCACGAACGCCATCGTCAGCATGGCGCTGACGGAGACGCAGAACGTGACCGCAAGGCAGCGCACCGCAGTCACGATTTCGGGCGATGGATCGCGGAAGAAGTGCTCGGCGATCAGCGGCGCGGCCGTCAGCAGCAGCACCGTGAACAGGGCCATGCCGGCCAGCGCCAGCCACATCGAGGCGACGACCCGCCCGCGGCGCGCCTCGCCGTCGACCGAACTCAGGGCCTGGACCTGGGTGCCGGCGCCGCCGAGGCTGCCGAGCCCGGTGACGACATCCTGCACGACGCGGTACGACGCCAGCAGGCCGACGCCCGTCGGGCCCAGCACCACCGCGATGATCTTGTTGGTCGCCAGCCCCAGCAGCAGCGTCACGCCGCTCGCCCCGCCCGTCGCCGCCATCGCCCGCAACAGCTTCAGCACCGCGGCAAACCCCGAGTGATACAGAGCATTCGCATATGGCTCTTAAGGGGAATTCTCGTTGTCCTGAGCGAAGCGAAGGACCTTGCGGTGATCGCCTCAATTAGCGACGGCGGCGGTGAGTCACAAGTTGGGTCATTCTTCGATCGCACGACCGCAAGGTCCTTCGCTTCGCTCAGGACGACGGAGAAGCTGCCTGGCGCAGCACGTCGATCACCGCATCGACATGGGCGCCCAGCATGTGCGGGCCGATGGGCAGGCTGAGGATGCTGTCGGCGATGCGCTCGGCCAGCGGCAGCGCGCCGCGCTTGATGCCGAGCGACTCGTAGGCCTGCTGCAGATGCGGCGGAATCGGATAGTGGATCAGCCAGCCGATCTTCGCGGCATCCAGCGCGGCCGTCACACGCGCGCGATCGCGGCAGCGCACAGTAAAGAGATGCCAGACCGGATCGGCCCATTGCGGCACGTGCGGCGCCTCGATTCCCGGAATACCCGGCAACCGTTCCAGATAGCGCGCAGCCAGCGCCCGGCGGCGGTCGTTCCACACATCCAGCGCCGGCAGCTTGACACGCAGGATCGCGGCCTGCAGTTCATCCAGGCGCGAGTTCACGCCCGGCTCGATGTTCACGTACTTCACCTTCGAGCCGTAATTGCGCAGCGTGCGCAGCCGGTCCGCCAGCCGGTCGTCGTCGGTGGTCACCGCGCCTGCGTCGCCCAGCGCGCCGATATTCTTGGTCGGGAAGAAGCTGAACGCGCCGGCATGTGCCAGCGTACCGGTACGCCGGCCCTTGTAGCGCGCGCCCTGGGCCTGGGCCACGTCCTCCAGCACCTTCAGGTCGTGACGCTGCGCCAGTTCCATGATCGGGTCCATGTCGGCGGGCTGGCCATAAAGGTGGACCGGCAGGATGGCGCGCGTGCGGGGCGTGATCGCCGCGGCCACCAGCTCCGGATCGAGATTGGCGGTGCGCAAGTCCGGCTCGACCGGCACCGGCCGCGCGCCGGTCGCCGATACGGCGAGCCACGTCGCGATATAGGTGCTCGAGGGCACGATGACCTCGTCGCCGGCGCCGATGTCCCATGCCCGCAGCACCAGCTCCAGCGCCTCGAGGCCATTGCCCAGTCCAATGCAGTGCTTCGCCTCGCAGTAAGCGGCGAACTCCTGCTCGAAGGCCGCGACCTCCGCGCCCAGCACGTACCAGCCCGACGCCGCCACGCGCAGCATCGCCGCGTCAATTCCCTCTTTCAGCTCGGCATAGGCAGGACGCAGGTCGAGGAAGGGAATCATGGCCGCTCTCGTGCTCCGATCTCGCGCCGGAAGGTGGCGTAGTCGCGGATGTAATCCGCTTCCTCGTAGCCGGTGGATGCCAGCACCAGCGCCACGGTATGCGGTGCGAAGGCGTGCAGCTCGTGCCAGACCCATGGCTCGACCAGCATGCCACGGTCAGGCCGGTCGAGGCGAACGGTGGCACGCTGCCGCCCGTCATCGAGCAGCAGGTCGACGCCGCCCGCCAGCGCGATCAGGAGCAGCCGCGACGCGCGATGCGCATGATGGCCGCGGTTCTGGCCTGCCGGCACGCCGTGGATCCAGAAGGCGCGGCGCAGCGGGAAATCGAGATCGGTTCCCGTTTCCACAAAATTGATGCTGCCGCGCGGATCGCTGGCCCCCCGCAGCTCCACCCAGCGGCATCCTGCAACAGCCGGTTGGTCCGACATCATCGCGCGCACCCTACGCAGCCTTTTTGAGAAGTAAAACGATTTCGGCAGCCCCGCCGGGAGCGCGCCACTCCAGTGGCGCCCTGCCCGGAGCGAAAGCGAAGGGCAGTCCTGCTGCAGCTTTGGCTTCGCTGGCGATTCGCCAATGCGCCACTGGAGTGGCGCGCTCCCAGCAATCAACGCGACAGGCGGCGCCATTGCATGTAGAGGGCGCCGGCCATGACGAGGATGCCGCCCGCGATCTGCTCGGGCTGCGGATAGATGCCGAACAGCATCGCGATCAGCACGCCGAAGACCGGCACGGCGTTCTGCCACAGCGAGCCCATGGCGATGCCCAGCCGGCTGACGCCGATGTTCCAGGTGAAGTTGCCCAGCGCCGTCGCGAACACGGCGGTGAGCACCACCCAGAGAATGGCCTCGCCGTCCGGCGACACATTCGGCGGCCCGGCAAGCCCCGTGATGCGGCTGATGCCCCAGAACAGGAACAGCCATACCACCGAGCCCAGCGAGGCCGTGTAGGCGCGCCGCAACTGGCTGGTCCGCGCCGCGAACCAGCGTTGGGCGAGGATGGAGTACACCGTCCACAGCACGATGCTGAGCACCACCAGTACTTCACCGCCCTGCAGCACCAGCCCGCCTGTGCCGCCGGCCTGGCCATAGATGGTGATCGCGCTGCCGATCAGCGTCAGCACCAGCGCCACACCGAAACCGCGCTCCGGCCGCGTGCCGGTGATCAGCCACAGCGTGATGACGGCATAGATCGGTGCGCCCGCCATCACGGCGGCGGCGGTGATGGTGTTGGTGTAGCGCAGCGCCAGCACGTAGTCGGTGAAGAACAGGCTGATCGAGAGGCTGAGCAGCCAGAAGCGCGGCCATGACAGTCCGATGCGCAGCGCAGCCCGTCCTTCCGTGAGCCACACCACCGCGCCCAGCACGATGGCCGCCAGCAGCAGCCGCCACGGCGTGAGCCAGTAGGGATCGAAGGTGCGCAGCAGCACCGCCGTCAGCGGCAGATTGGCGCCCCAGAACAGCGAGGTGACCAGGAACGCGGCAAGGCCCGTCCACGCCGCGCGGCGCGCCTGCTCGGCCGCAGTGCCGACCTCGACCGTCACGCCGTTCTCCCGCGCCAGAACTGCAGCGCCTGCATGTAGACAATGCCGCTCAGCACCAGCACGCCGCCGGCGATCTGAAGACCGGTGGGCGGCAGGCCGATCGCCGCCGCGGTCAGCACGGCGAACACCGGCGTGGCGTTCATGTGCAGCGATGCCACCGGCAGGCCGACGCGGCTGACGCCCACGTTCCACAGCACGATGGCGACCGCGACGCCAAAGACACAGATCCACACCAGATAGATCACGTGATGCCACACGAGTGACCCCGGCGGACCACCGGCGATGCCGGCGCCCCATAGCGCCAGGTAGCCCGCGGCCATCCACAGGGCCGCGACCGCCGAGGTGATGGTGCTGAGCCCGATCTGGCCGCGATCTCCCAGCCATTGCTGCGCGCGGATCGAGTACCACTGCCAGCAGATCTGCGCGATCACCAGCAGCGGCTCGCCGCCTTCCAGCCCCAGCCCCCGCTCCTGCGCGCCGGGTGTTCCCCAGATCACCAGCAGCCCGCCCGCCAGCGCCAGCCCCAGCGCGACGGGAAAGCCCGGCGCCACGCGCGTGCCCAGCATGACGCGTGCCATCACCGCGGAAATCACCGGCCCGAAATTCAGCACGATGGTGGCGGTGACGGGATGCGAATGGCGCACGCCGATGGTGTAGAGCACCGAGAACGCCGTCATCGCCAGCCCGAGGATCGCGAGCTGCCCGGGGTTCATCGGACGCGGAGTCTTGCGCGGCGCCGCCACCAGCAGCAGGCACAGGCCGAGGATTGGCAGGCCCAGCACATAGCGCAGCGCCGCCAGCAACCACAGATCCATGACCTCGGTCAGGACCTTCAGCAGCGGCGTCATGGTTCCCCAGATCAGCGCCGTGAACATCAGCCCGGCGCTGGACCACAGCAGCGCTGAGCGCGAGACGCGTTCAGCCATGGTCGCCGGTCATCAGAAACCTTCCCCCGGAGGGGGAAGGTGGCGCGCCAGCGCCGGAAGGGGGATGCCTCAACAAGCACGGCGGCGCGTGTTGAGACATCCCCCTTCCGCCCTTCGGGCACCTTCCCCCTCCGGGGGAAGGTCGTTGCCCGGATGCGAACGCCCTGCGGTGAGACACCATCAGCCTGGCCGTGCGATCTCGTCGAGGACGGGGAGGATGAAGTTGCGGAACAGCGGCGGGTTTTCGCTCATGGGGAAGTGGCCGAGGCCTCTCATGATCGTGATCTTCGCGCCCGGCACGGCCTTGCCGACCTCCAGCGTGTACTCCGGCTTGCAGGAATAGTCGTATTCGCCCGTCAGCAGATAGAGCGGACATCTGGACGTGTCGATGCGCGCCAGCCGGTCCAGCAGATCGCCGTCTACCGTGTAGAAGTGCAAATCGCCATGGAACACGCCCGGGCCGCCCTGCATGTAGTGCCACAGCGTCTCCCAGCGCTCCGCATCAGGACTCATCGGCGCCATCAGCCCCGAGACCGCGCCGACCGCGGCCTCGCTGTGATCCACGCCCGGCCGGTCGAGCCAGGAGATGTCGTAATACGCGCTGGGCGTGGCCGAGGACTGAAGCCCGATGATGGCGCGGAATCTTGCGGCATGGTCGGCAGCCAGCCCGAGAACGACGCGCCCGCCGATGGAGCAGCCCATCACCACCGGCCGATCGAGCTCCAGCGCATCGGCCACGGCGACGATGATGTCGATATAGAAATCGCGTGTGAGCCTGTATTCGGTCTCGTGCCAGCCGGCCGGCGGCGAGGACTTGCCATGCCACGGCAGATCGAAGGCGATGACGCGAAAGCGCTGCGTGATGGCCTCGTCGTTCATCAGCGCCCGGTACTGCCGCGAATCCGAGCCGGCCGTATGCAGGCAGAGCAGCGGAATCCCCTGCCCCGCCTCCTCGACATACAGACGGTAGGTCTGGCCCTGAAACGCAAAGCGCAGGTAACGGCCGATGACCGGTTCGAAATCGGCGCTCATGCCGCCCCCCGATTGCCGCGCAAGGCGCCCATCACGCCCTTGATGTAGAGGATGTTGGCCCAGAGCGGCAGCAGGTCGCCTTCGAATCTGAGCTCGTTCTGCCGCAACAGGCCGAACAGATCCTGGTAGTAAGGCGGCGGCACGGGCTGCCAGAACTTGGCCCAGCCCTCGGCCGTTCCGCGCAGCGCGAAGGACCACGACGCCATGCGGAACGGCCCCTTCTCGACCCGCGCGATACGGCCCTGGCGTACATGCACCAGCCAGGCCTGCGTGCCGACCTCGACGAGGAAGGTCGTGTCGAGATGCCGGCCGCGGCGCACCAGCGCGGCATTGCCGTTCACCAGGTCGGGCAGTCGATCGAGCATGCTCCCCTCCGCCGCAGGCCAGTAACAGCAGCCCGGCCGTGCTCGCAACCCCGTCCGCCGCAGGACAGGGTCGCAGGGGAACCCGGCACTGCGGGCAGCCGTTGGACGACAGGCACCTCAAACCGGTGGAGCCATGCCATGGCACGTTGCGATCAATGCGGCAATGACTACGACAAGTCCTTCCAGGTGATGGCACAGGGACGGACCTGGACCTTCGACAGCTTCGAATGCGCCATCCAGGCCGCGGCGCCACGCTGCGCGCATTGCAACTGTCCGATCATCGGCCACGGCCTGGAGAAGGACAGCAAGATGTATTGCTGCGCCCACTGCGCCTCTTCGGAGGGCGTCCGCGACCTGCGCGACCGCGCGTGACTTCATCGACCTCTTCTCCTTCTCCCCGCGAAGGCGGGGAGAAGGTGCCCGAAGGGCGGATGAGGGGCTTCGCGGCGTCTCCCCATGACGCCGTCGTGCTTGTTGCGGCGCCGTGAAGCCCCTCATCCGGCGCTGCGCGCCACCTTCTTCCCGCCTGCGCGGGGAGAAGGCATGAAATTCCTTGATTTCCATAAGACTTCCGTGTACATGTCAGCATGAACTGACCGACGCCCATGGCAGCCGCTTCCGCAGAATCCGGACCAAGGCCGCGCATCACGGTGTTTGGCGGCAGCGGCTTTCTTGGGCGGCGCGCGGTGCGCCACCTGGTGCGGCGCGGCTTTGCGGTGCGGATCGCGACGCGGCATGCCGTCGAAGCGCTGGAGCTGTTCGCCGCGGAACGGCCGTATGTGGAGTCCGCGGATGTCGATGTGCATGACCCGCGCCGTGTCGCCGAGGCGCTGGCCGGCGCGGCCGGCGTCGTGAACGCCGTGAGCCTGTACACCGAGCATGGCCGCGACACGTTCCGTGCCGTGCACGTGGAGGCGGCGCGGCGAATCGCGCAGCTTGCGCGCGAGCAGGGCATCGACCGTCTGGTGCATATGTCAGGGATCGGCGCTGACCCGCAATCTGGCTCCGCCTACATCAGGGCGCGCGGTCTGGGCGAAGCGGCGGTTCGCGAGGCCATGCCCGGCGCGACGATCCTGCGTTCGGCCGTCATGTTCGGGCCGGACGACGGCTTCCTCAACACGATCATCGGCCTGCTGCGGGTCCTGCCGGTCTATCCCATGTTCGGCAAGGGCGAGACGCTGCTGCAGCCCGTGCACGTCGAAAATGTCGGCGAGGCGATCGCGGCCATGCTGCAGGACGCGGCGGCGGCCGGCCGGACCTACGAGATCGGCGGTCCGCAGACGCTGAGCTACGCCGACCTGTTGCGGCTGGTGGCGGCCGAAATCGGCGTGCGGCCGCGACTGGTGGAGATGCCCTACGGGTTGTGGTTCGGTCTCGCCGGCGCGCTCTCCCTGCTGCCCGCACCGCCCGTCACGCGCAGCCAGATCGAGCTGATGGAGATCGACAACGTGGCGTCGGGGGCGCTGCCCGGCCTTGAGTCGCTCGGCATCGTGCCGCTCGACCTGCGGCCGACCATCCGCGAGATCCGCGATTCGCGGCGCCACTGACGTAGCCGGTCAACCCCGGACTGCCGTGTCTAGCTGTCTCAATATGTCTCCAGGTGTCTCCGAGTGTCTCCATCCGTCTCCGTCGGGCCATCTGTCATCCCGAGGGCAGCGAGGAATGACAGCAGCGCCGTGGCGCGCTGTCTCAATCTGTCTCCGGGTGTCTCCATTTGCGGTGTCTACCTGTCTACACCTGTCTCCAACTGTCGCTTCCATCTGTCTCCGGCTGTCTCCCATCGTCTTGCTGCGCTGCACCTACGCGCATGGCGTGCAGAGGCGGCGGCGGGCTCGTCCACATGAGACGTGCGCATCGCCGCCATGAGCGGCGGCTTCTATCGACAAGGACACGGCGGCGGGTCTAGCGTGGCACGCTCTTTGCGACCTGCTCGCACGTAACCAAGGACGCACGGCTTCCGTTTGCGCGGGGGAACGCAATGGACGAGGTCGTCAGGCTGGTCTTCGACATCCTGGCATTCACGTCGGTCATGGTCCTGATCGTGCTGGGCCTTGGCGTCATCGCCAGCATGATGGGCATCTTCAACTTTGCCCACGGCGAGTTCGTCCTGCTGGGCGCCTACACGGTCTTTTTGTTCCACGAATCGGGACTGCCCGTGTGGACCGGCATTCTTGCGGCGCCGCTGGTGCTGGCGGTGTTCGGCCTGGTGCTGGAGCGCACCGTCATCCGGCGCTTCTACGCCGCGCCCATCATCGCCATGCTGGGCACCTATGCCATCGGGCTGGTGATCCGCGAGTCCGTGCGCGGCCTGCTGGGCGGCCTCTACAAATCGATTCCCGAACCCCTGCCCGGCGTCTATTCGCTGGGCGGCATCGACTTCTCGAGCTGGCGCACCGTCATTCTCGTGGTCACGGCAGCGGTCATCGCCGGAAGCTGGCTGATGCTGACCCGCACTTCGATCGGCCTTCAGATCCGCGGCTCGCTGGAGAACCCGGCGCTGGCGCGAAGCTGCGGCATCGCCACGCCGAAACTCTATGCGCTGACCTTCGCCTTCGGCTCGGCGCTGGCGGGCCTCGCCGGCGCGCTGATCGTGCCGCTCTACCAGCTCTCCGCCGATATCGGCTTGCGCTTTCTCGTGCAGGCGTTCCTCTCGGTGATGCTGGGCGGCGTCGGCACCTTCGAGGGACCGGTGCTGGGCGCGGCGGCAGTCGGCGCCACGGCCGCCGGCCTGCCATGGCTCGTCATTCCGGTGCTGGCCGATCCGCTGGTTTTCGTGCTCGCACTGGCGATCGTGCGGTTCAGGCCGCAAGGCTTCATTACCCAGGGGAGGCTCTGATCATGACACAATCAGGCGAAGATGCGTCCGGCACGGCAGCGCGCGGTCTCGGCAGGAGGCGCCTGCTGAGCGGCGCCAGCGCGCTCACGGCCGCCGGCTGGGTGGCCGGTACTTCGGGCGGCTGGATGCTGCGGCCCAAATGGGCCAATGCCGCCGGCGCGATCAAGATGGGCATCGCCACCGACATCACCGGCGCGATCGCGCCTTCGGGCAATTCCAACTGGCAGGTAGCCCAGTTCGCGGTCGAGCAGATCAACAAGGGCGGCGGCATCCTCGGCAAGCCGATCGAGCTCTACCTGGAGGACACGGCATCCGATCCCAAGATCGCCGTGGGCAACGTGCGCAAGCTGATCCAGGAACGCAAGGTGGACGTCGTGCTGGGCGGCATCACCTCGGCGATGCGCCAGGCCATCAAGGATCCGATCGTGAACCGCGGCCGCACGCTCTATATCTACCCGCAGCTCTATGAAGGCCAGGAGTGCACGAAGCATCTCTATTGCACCGGCCCGACCCCGGCGCAGCAATGCGACGAGCTGATCCCCTACATCATCAAGAAGCTGGGCAAGAAGCGCTTCGCCCTGCCATCGGCCAACTATGTCTGGCCGCAGCTCCTCAACAAGTACGCCCGCAAGGTGATCGAGGCCAACGGTGCCGAGGTTATCTTCGAGGAGTACTACCCGCTCGATCAGCCGGAATATTCCGCGACCATCGGCAAGATCCGTGACGGCAAGGTCGATTGCGTGTTCAACACCGTCATCCCGCCCGGGCTGCAGCCATTCATGAAACAGTTGCACGAGTCCGGCTTCCAGAAGAACGGCGGCACGCTGGCCTGCGTGTACTACGACGAGAACCTGCTGAACTTTCATCCCGCCCACGAAATGGAGGGCCTCTATAGCTGCCTCGACTACTTCCAGGCGGTGAACGATCCCTTCGGCAACAAGCTGCAGGCGGACTACGCGAAGAAGTTCCCCGACACCAAGTACCTGTTCACGGCCGGCTCGGCCTCGACGGGCATGTATCGGGGCGTGAAGTTCTATGAGGCGGCGGTGATCGCCACCAAGGGCGATCTCAAGCGCGAGGCGGTGTCGGCGGCGATGGACAAGGGCAAGATCGCCGACGGCCCCGGCGGCGGCGCCGAAATGGTGCCGGGCAAGATGCACTGCAAGATGAACATGTATGTCGCGCAGTGCAAGGTCGACGCCGGCAAGACCCGCTACGAGGTCATCAGCAAGGCCGAAATGGTCGACCCCAAGGAGTGCTGAGGGTGACGGTCATGTCTCTTCGCCGGGGGCGCGCCACTCCAGTGGCGCACTGCCCGAAGCGAAGCGCAGGGCAGCCATCGGCCGCGCATCAGCAACCGCCGCAAGGCTTGGGGTCGCTGACGCGCCGCCAATGCGCCACCGGAGTGGCGCGCTCCCGGCCATGACAGCGGTGGCGGGATTGCTGGCGCGCCGGCGCGGGCGGGCGTTGCGGGTGCTGCCGCTGATCGAGATCGGCATGCTGCTGGTGGCGCTGGTCACCCCCTTCGTGCTGGGCGAGCGCACCGCGCTCGTGACGCTGGCCACCAACGTGCTGATCCTCTCGATGCTGGCGATCAGCTTCGACCTGTGCTGGGGCATGTCGGGCATCATGAGCTTCGGACAGGCGTTGTTCTTCGGCGTCGCGGGATACGTGATCGCGCTCGTCGGCCGCGATCTCGAATTCAGCCACATCTGGGGAACGCTGCCGCTCGCCGCGGTCACGGGCTTCCTGCTGGCCGGCTTGCTGGGTGCCTTCCTGCTGCTGGGCCGCCGGACGCCGACGGTGATCTTCGTGGCGCTGGGCACGCTGACGGGCTCCTACGCCGCCGAGCGACTGGTGTCGGGCTGGCAATATGTCGGCGCCGGCAACGGGCTTTCCTCGGTCAAGCTGCTGCAGGCCGGCTCCTACGAATTCGTCGAGGGCGTGGAATTCTACTTCCTCGCGCTCGGCGTCCTGCTGCTGGTCTACATCGCCGCGCGCATCCTCAAGGGCTCGCAGCTCGGGCTGGTACTGGCCGGCATGCGGCAGAACGAGGAGCGGCTGGCGTTCTTCGGCTATCGCGTGCAGCTCTTCAAGGCGCTGGTATTCGCGCAGGCGGGCGCCGTGGCCGGCATCGCGGGCGCGCTCTACAGCTATCACCAGGGCTTCATCGGGCCGGGCAACATGGGTCCGGGCCTGTCCACCACCGCCGTGCTCTACTGCCTGTTCGGCGGCACCGGCACGCTGATCGGACCGGTGATCGGCACCGCCGCCGTCGAGGTGATCACCTACCTGCTGGCCGATATCGATGCGATCAAGCGCATCTGGCCGATCCTGCTGGGCCTGGTGCTGCTGGCCGTGGTCATGTTCCAGCCCAAGGGCATCCTCGGCATCTTCGTGTCAGACCGCGAGCGCATCGGCTCGTACGGCGTCCGCACGGAAGGACAAGAGTAGGCCATGGCGCTGCTGGAAGTGCGCAACGTCGGCAAGTCCTTTGGCACCCTGCGGGCGCTGGACGGCATCGACGTGACGGTCGAGCCCGGCACCTTCCACGGCCTGATCGGACCCAACGGCTCGGGCAAGAGCACACTGCTGAAAGCGATCGCGGGCGCGCACTTTCCCGACAGCGGCTCGATCATCTTCAACGGTCGCGATATCACCGCCGCCACGCCCTACGAGCGTTCGCGTGCAGGACTCAGCCTCAAGTTCCAGATCACTGCGGTGCTGCCCGAACTGTCGGTCTATGACAACGTGCTGCTGGCGCTGCAGTCTGGCGAGAGCCTGTGGTCGCTGCTGCGCTCGCGCAGCCGCAAGATTCTTCACGGTGACATCATGACCGCGCTGGACCGCTTCCGCCTGGCCGACCGTGCCGACGACCTTGCGGGCGAGCTGAGCCACGGCCAGCAGCAATGGCTGGAGATCGCCATGGCGCTGGCGCCGCGGCCCAGGCTGCTGCTGCTCGACGAGCCCACCGGCGGTATGAGCCCCGAGGAGCGCCGCGTGACGGGCGAGCTGCTGCAACCCATCCGAAGCCACTGCGCGCTGGTGATCGTTGAGCACGACCTTGATTTCATCAAGGACATCTGCGACCACCTCACCGTGCTCGACCAGGGCAAGGTGCTCGACGACGGCACCGTTGCCCAGATCGCCCAGTCCCGGCGCGTGCAGGAGGTCTACACCTCCCGTGTCTGACACCGCATTCGCATATGGTGATTTCTCCGTCGTCCTGAGCGAAGCGAAGGACCTTGCGGTCGTTCGATCCGTGAACGGTGACGTCGGTGAGTCACCGGTGCCGCCACTCTTTGGCCGAACTATCGCGAGGTCCTTCGCTTCGCTCAGGACGACGACAGGGGGCCATACGCGAGGGCCGTCCCGTGTCTGACACCGAGGCCTTGTTGCAGGTCGAGAAGCTGAGCGCCGGCTACGGCCGAAGCCGCGTGCTGTTTGATCTGTCGCTCGTGGCGCAGCGCCGCGGCGCCGTCGCCGTGCTGGGCCGTAACGGCGTCGGCAAGTCGACCTTGCTGAAGACGCTGGCCGGCGAGATCCGGCCCATGAGTGGCGTCATCCGCTTCGACGGCGCGGAGGCGCAGGACGAGCCGGCCGAACGGCGCGCGCGCCGCGGGCTGGGGCACGTGCCGCAGGAGCAGGCAGTGTTCGCGAAGCTCAGCGTGCGGGAGAATCTGCTGCTGGGCGCCATCGGCCAGAAGGACAAGAACGACATCGATGATGTGCTGGATTTCTTTCCCAAGCTGGCGCAGCGCCTGGGCCAGACCGCCGGTACGCTTTCCGGCGGCGAGCGCAAGATGCTGGCCATCGGCCGCGCACTGCTGGGCCGTCCGCGGCTGCTGCTGCTCGACGAGCCGACGGAAGGCGTGTGGGTCGGCGTGATCGACGAGATCGCCGAGCGACTGCGCCGGCTCGCGTCGGAGATGTCGCTCATTCTCGTAGAGCAGCACATCGAGCTGGCACTCGACGTGGCGCACTATGCCTACGTCATGGACCGCGGACAGGTCGCGCTGGAAGGCGCCGCATCCGACGTCAGGCGCGATCCACGCCTGCTGAAGTATCTCTCGCCCTGAGCCGGCCCGGCCCGCCGCTTCACGGGTTCCCCAACAAGAGGCTGAAGGAGGAGAACATGGCCGTCCAGGTGCCAACGCCCGCGCAGATCCGGGAAGTCGCCAGCGAGATCGGGCTTTCGCTGACCGATGCCGATGTCGAGTCCTACGTCGCGCTGCTGCGCCCCAACGTCGCGGCGTACAACGTCGTGGACGCGATGCCCGACAACCTGCCGCCGGTGAAGTATCCCCGTACGCCGGGCTATCGGCCGGGCCCTGAGGAAAACAAGCACAACGCGTGGTACGTGAAGACGACGGTGAACGGCGCCTCGCGCGGCAAGCTCAAGGGCAAGACCGTGGCGCTGAAGGACAACATCATGCTGGCCGGCGTTCCCATGATGAACGGTGCGGCGACGCTTGAAGGCTATGTGCCCGATATTGACGCCACGGTGGTGCAGCGCATCCTCGACGCCGGCGGCACCATCGCCGGCAAGGTGCATTGCGAGTTCTATTGCCTGTCGGGCGGCAGCCACACCAACGCGACCGGCCCGGTGCACAACCCGCACAAGATGGGCTACTCGGCCGGCGGCTCCTCGTCGGGCAGCGGCGTCGTGGTGGCGCTGGGCGAGGTCGACATGGCGCTGGGCGGCGACCAGGGCGGCTCGATCCGCATGCCGGCCTCGTTCTGCGGCATCTACGGCATGAAGCCGACGCACGGGCTGGTGCCCTACACCGGCATCATGCCGATCGAGATCTATGTCGATCACACCGGTCCGATGACGGCCAATGTTTCGGACAACGCGCTGCTGCTGGAGGTGATCGCCGGGCCTGACGGCTACGATCCGCGCCAGTACGACGTGAAGACGCATGCCTACACGAAAATGCTGGAGGGCGGCGTCAAGGACATGAAGATCGGCGTGGTGAACGAGGGCTTCGAGCAGGCCAATGCCGAGAAGGACGTCAACGAGAAGGTGATGGCCGCCGCGCGCAAGTTCGAGTCGCTGGGCGCCACGATCGAGAAGGTATCGATCCCCTGGCACCTGCTGGCGCCGGCGCTGTGGATGCCGATCGGCGTCGAGGGGCTGACGCAGACCATGATGTGGGGCGATGGCTATGGTGTCAGCCGGCCGGATCTCTATGTCACCAGCCTGATGGATTTCCACCGCAACTGGCGCAACCGCGCCAACGAGCTGTCGGAAACCACCAAGCTGTTCACGGTGTTCGGCACCTATATCCGCAAGTATTACGGCAGCCGCTACTACGGCAAGGCGATGAACATCTGCCGCAAGCTGACGGCCGCCTATGACGAGGCGCTGGCGAAGTACGACCTGCTGCTGATGCCGACCACGCCGATCAAGGCCACGCCGCTGCCGCCGCCCGACGCGCCGCGCGAGCTTTATGTCGAGCGGGCGCTGAACATGATCTCCAACACCGCGCCCTTCGACATCACGCATCATCCGGCGATGGCAATCCCGTGCGGCATGTCCGACGGGCTGCCCGTCTCGGTGATGCTGATCGGCAAGCACTTCGACGAGCCCACCATCTACAAGGCGGCCTACGCCTTCGAGCAGTCGGGCGACTGGAAGAAGATGTAGGAATCACCTGGCAGGCCCTGCATCTGCCGGCGCGTCAATCACGACCAGCGTCTGCACCTTGCCGCGCGGCGGGATCTTGCGAATACGAACCCGCCGCGGGCCGCTGTCGAGAATGTAGAGGCTGCCGTCCGGACCGACCGCCACGCCAGTGGGCCGCACAAGTGGATCGCCGGATGCCGCGGACACCGTCGTCACCACGCCGTCGGCAGTGACTTTCTGCACGCGTCCGTCAAGCGGCTCGGCGACATGGACATTGCCGGCCGCGTCAACCGTCAGCGCGCTTGGCAAATGGAAGTCCGCAGCCAGTGTTGAGACGGTGCCGTCCGGCGCCAGGCGGCGGATCGCGCTTGCGGTCCCGGGCGCGCCGTCGGTGATGTACAGCGCGCCAGCCGGTCCCGCGGCCAGCGCCGTGATGTTGTGAAGCTGTGCCGGGCTGGCAATCGTGCGGCATTCGCCGCTGGCGTCTATCTTTGCCACCTCTGTCAGCGGCGCCACCTCGTCGCGGCACGACGGGGACGCGACGTAGAGATTGCCGGCCGGACCGCGCGCGACAATATCGGTAGCCGCAATCCGAAGCAGCGTATCGAAGGGTTCGCGTGCCATATCGCGCATGCGCTCGGACCAGGCAGGCCGGGTCGGCGGAATGCTGATCGCGATCCTGTCGAGCTTCCTGTCCGGAGACAGCTTCCAGCCTTCCAGCCGATGATGCGACAGCGTACCCGGTGTGTGCCGGCCGATCAGCAGGCTGTGAAAATAGAGTGCGCCCTCGTGATCCACGAAGATGGCCGGACGCCATGGCACCAGGTCTGACCGGGCGTTGATGGCGAACGGCTTCGCCAGGCGCGCCCGGAACTCTTCCAGTGTGGCGACGCGGTTCTGGCTGTGCCGCGCTTGCGCTCTCTCGTCATCCTTCGTGCAGAAGGAGAGCAGCGCGTAGCGATCCGCCATGTCGATCCAGTAGAGCGAGTCGGATTCGCTGGCCACTTCGCTGAACCAGGCCTTCACCGACAGGCAAACGGTACCGGCGCCCTTGCTTGCCGGCTCGATCTTCAGCGACGGCAGCTCGAAGCGGTTGTCCCCTACCCGCTTCAGCTCGAGGTACTTGTAGGTACCAGCGTCCTGGAAGTTGGCGATCTGCGCTTTCGCAAGCCGCACCGTCCAGTCCTGGTCGGGGGAGAGAATGGTCAGCCAGACGATGCCGACCGAAAGATCGGGCCGGCTGGGCACGAATTGCAGCACCTGTTGTTCAAGGCCGATCACGGTCGGCACACTACCCTGGGCCGCCGCTGAAGCGCACGGCGCCGTGGCCAGGACTGCCGAAACCAGCGCCGCGAATCTCCATTTCATGGCAGCCTACGTGAGGAGTTCGGCCGCGAGGATCGCGGCGCCGGCGGCGAGCAGCACGGCCGAGGTCGCCTGCAAAGTCCTGCTCCTGTCCAGCAGCTCGCCAAGGCCGGGATCACCGGGCTCGCCGGTGATCGCCATCCGGCCGGAGCGATGGGTCCACATCAGGAAGGTGACGGGAACCGTGAAGCCGAGACCGTAGGCAAGTCCGGTCTGCCAGCCCGCAAGGCCGAGCGTGGTCAGCAGCATGGCGCCCCATGTCGCCGCCGCAACCCGGAAGGTCGTGACGGCCAGCCCCGTATCGAAGCCCCAGACCGGCGCCACAAGCAGCATCGAGTGGCGGCTTCTCAGGGCCCGCGGCGTCTGCCGTCTCGGTCCCACCGGGCAGTACGCGCCTTGACGGCGTGCCCACAGGTCGACGACCGCCAGGACCACAAGGCCCGATGCCGCAATGGAGCGCCGCAGGGCCAGCGGCAGCTCATGGAGCTGCAAGGCGAGGCCCAGCAGGAACGCCGCGGCGAAGATGATGCCGGCACCGGCGAGGAAGCCGCTCACGAACAGGGTCGTGATCTGAAGCCGCCAGCGCCACCGAGGCAGAGCCCCCTGCACGAGGGGTCCGATGGTTCCCACCATCGAAACGCCTCACGGGCTGCTGATCTGCGAGATCCCCGCAAGAGCCGCCAGCGCCAGCGCCAGCACGACGTCAATCATGATTGCCTCCCCATGCGGGCGGGACGCGGCCTCACATCCACCACCAGATCGAGCATTCGAACGGCCCCGTCCAGCAGCTCTGGCTGGGGCTCTTGGCGCATTCGCCGCAGCCGATCTTGCGCGTGCCTTCGGTGCACACCCAGTGGTGCTTCACATAGCCTGACGAGCAGGTGTAGTTCGACTTGGTGCCCTTGTAGGGACATTCCTTGTTCGTCGCCAGAAAGCAGCACTTGTCGTCGAGGATCTTCTGCATCGGCGTCGGACCCGGCTTGAGGCCCGGGTGCACGCCGCCCGGATCGGGCGCGGCCAGCCTGGGAATGATGATCATGTCGCCCGGGAAAATGAGACCGGGCTTCGGGCGCAGCCTTCTGAATCCGGCATTGTCGGGATGGGAATAAAGCGCCTTCCACGACTTGAAACCGTGTTCGCGTGCCACCGCGGAAAGGTCGTCACCAGGCTGAACCGTGTACGTGGACATTGCCGTGCCCTCCTTCATCTCTACAGCCTTGCACTGACCACGCCGAGCGGCGTCAGCGTCCGGGTTCCGGCCGAAACGGCGACCGGCTGTCCGGGGCTGGGAATCATCGATGACAGCGTGCGCATCGACGGCACTGTTGCCGCATCCTTGAAGAGGCCGCGCTCGACCCGGTAGGCTACGGGCGTCATGTTGAGACCGAGACGCGCTGCGATCGCGCCCTCGCAATCCACGATCACGCGCCCATTCCGCAGTCCCGGTGCCAGCCCATGGGACTCGACGAATGCCGCCGCGGCATCATCGCTTGCTGCTTCCACAACGATCCAGAGTCCGGCCGGCAGGGCGCCGCCCGTCGCCGCCGCGAGGATCCTGCAAGTCGCGCACCGGTCCGCAAGGAAAAGGACGAGGGCCGATGTTGCGTCGTCGAGTTGTTGCGGCAGGCCATGGCTGCCCGGGTTCGTGCCAGCCACCGCGCCGATATCGACCTCCATCGGACGATCGAGGATGCCAAGCGCATCGCGTATCTGGCGGACGTCGCGGAACATCTCCACCAGTGCCCATAAGAGGACAAAGGTCAGCAGCGCCAGCGCGCCGACCGCTATTAGCGCAATGGTAACCATACGTACATCTCCTGGGCAGAGAGGCGATCGCCGCGTGCTTCGCGCACAGCACGCCGCAGCGCTCCTGACTTCACCGCAGCGATCGCAAGGCCGACGCCAGCCAGAAGGCAAGCGGCTGTCGGAACCGGCGAGACTTCCGGCAGCGCGAGATGCAACGTCACAGCAGCGCCGATCCAGCCCGGTAACGCGATGATCTGCGCTGACCCGAGATAAGCGCCAGCCGCACCGGCGCCGAAGCAATGGCAGCGGATGCGCTGCTTTCGAAGCACCGCGACCAGTCCCGCAAGGGCGAACACGGTGCCGAGCGCCACCACGCTCGCGGCGATCCAGGACGAGCCAGGCGCCCACAGCACGCCCAGCGCCGTCCCGACTTCCCAGAGTGCGATTGTGACCGCGGCACCGCGTCCCCATCTCAGGGGAATGCCGATGGCGGAAGCCGTCGATGCCGCGTCGGACAGTCTGATCAGCTTGCCGAAACCAGCCCACAGCAGCAAAGCCGAGAGGACAACGGCAATGCTCATTGCCAGCACCGAAGCCGCCATTTGCGTTCCCCACAACGAGGGCTCGAACGCTTAACGACAAACAAGCCGCTATATTCCGTCATTCCTGAGTGAGCGGCCAATAAAAAATTCTGATAATGCGGCGATCAGGCGTCCGCCGTCCTGTTCCCGAGGCAATCGTCAGGGCCTGATGGGTGAGTTCAGGTCGACCTTCGGTTCGGCGGTGCCCTTCGGTGTTTCCACGAGCTGGTCGCGGTAGCCCGGATCGCCGGCGAAGATCAGCGCCTTCTTGTCCGGCGTCAGGGCGTGATAGGGGATCGGCCCGCTGCTGTAGCTTCCCCGCGGCAGATGCTGGCTGACCCAGCCCTGCGCGGCCTCGTTGCTGGCAGCAATCGCGTCGACCTTCACCGCGGCGCCGATCTCGTGGTGGAGGGCGAATCTGATTCTTCCCGATCCCTGAACGACGGCCCCGCGATGCGCCTGCAGCCAGGCGTTCCATGTCCGCTCGTCCGTCGTCGGCGCACCGAAGTTGACGGCCCCGAACACGTCCCACGCCTTGGGTGCGCAACAGACGTCGCAATTGAAGAGCCGCTGGAGAAAGTACATCGTGGCCTTTTCCATACCTACCTGGCAGGCACGCAGGTCAACGCGCTTCAGATTGAGATTCCACACGTCCTGGATCAGTTTCCTGAGGTCCTTCCAGTCCTTCGCGCCGGTCGCCTTGTCGAAATCAAGACGGACGGGCATGTCCGCATCGGCGATCCGGCCGTCCATCGCGTAGACCAGCAGGCGCATCACATCGACGCCCAGCCCGGCACGCGGTCCGACCTTGACCTGCAAGGCAAGCTCGGTCCCATGCGAGACGATCACCACGCTGCCACCACGCTTCTCGCGCGCCACGATCTCCCGCATGATGGTCGCCAGATCGTTCCCGATGAGCGCAGCGCCGGAAACCTCCACGAACTGGCCCGCCGCCTTGATCGGCTCGCGCGGGAATTGCCGGTAGTACGTGACAGCCGACGCAAGGTTCAGCGCAAGTGCCAGAGCGGTTGCCATTCGCTGACCTCCACAAGGGGCGGACCGCTCACCCGGAACCCGCACGAATGCACGCCACTCGGTTAACACGAGTGTTCGCTCATTACTCCCATGCAAGCCGCCGCAGGCCAATTTGCGTTTCTTATGGAGTCCATAAGTGCTTCTTTGATCGGAAATTGCACCGCGCGGCCACACGGACTCCACGCGCGTGTTCCATGAACCGGCTCCCCTCACGAGCCGGAGCAACATCAATGTCCCGTCCGAATTCTTCTCCTATGCAACGTCGCAGGATTCTATTGGCGGCAAGCGCACTGGCCGGTGGTCTTCTGCCAGGACACACCGCGCAGGCCGCGCCAATCGTCGAGCGGCCTGACCTGCAATCGGTGTTCGCGGAGAACGGAACACCCGGCACCTTCGCGCTCTACGACGTCGCTGCCGACAGGCTGACGGTGATCGACCGGGAGCGAGCCGCACGCCGTTACGTGCCCGCCTCCACGTTCAAAATCACGAACAGCCTGATCGCGCTGGAGACTGGTGCGGTGAGGGACGAGAACGAGGTCATTCCCTATGGCGGCAAACCGCAGCCATTCAAGCAATGGGAGCGCGACATGGGCATGCGCGAGGCGATCGCGCTGTCCAACGTGGCGGTCTACCAGGAGATCGCGCGGCGCATCGGCCCGGCGCGCATGCAGGCCATGCTCGACCGGCTGGACTACGGCAACCGGCAAATCGGCGACGTGGTCGACCGCTTCTGGCTCGACGGGCCGCTTCAGATCAGCGCCATCGAGCAGGCCCGCTTCGCGGCCCGGCTGGCACGCCAGCAATTGCCGCTCTCCGCCCGCAGCCAGACGATCGTGCGCGATATCCTGCGTCAGCCGCACCAGGGCGAGGCGCGGCTCTACGCCAAGACCGGCTGGCTGTTCGACAGCACACCGCAGATCGGCTGGTGGACCGGCTGGGTCGAGCGCAGCACCGTCATATACGCCTTTTCGCTGAACATCGACATGGCCGGCGCCAGGGATACGCCAAGGCGCATCGCCATTGGCAAGACCCTGCTCAGGCGGCTTGGCGTTCTCGAGGCATCCTGAGAGTCGCCTCCATACGGGCGCGCGGCAGCGCCTGCGGATAGTGCTCGCGGATCCACGTGACGAGTTCCTCCCGCACGTAGCAGCGCAGGTCCCAGGCCTTGCTGGCATCGGCGGCGCTCACCAGCGCGCGTAGCTGCATGGTCTGCTCGCTGAGGTCGCTCACCTGAAGGTTGACCACCCGCTTGTCCCACAGCGGCGACTTCTCGACGATTTTTCCGAGCTGCTCACGCAGCGCGGTAACCGGCAGGGAATAGTCGACATAAAGGATGACTGGGCCCAGCAACTGGGACGATTGACGAGTCCAGTTCTGGAACGGGCGTTGCAGGAAATACGAAAGCGGAAGGACCAACCGACGCTCGTCCCAGATGGCAACGACCACGTAGGTCGAGGAGATCTCCTCGACCCGGCCCCACTCGCCTTCGACGACCACCGAGTCGCCGATGCGGATGGGCTGCGTGAGCGCGATCTGCACGCCGGCGATGAGGTTGGAGATGGTCGGCTGGGCGGCAAGGCCGATGACAATGCCGGCCACGCCGGCCGAGGCGAACAGGCTGAGGCCCATGGCCCGCACGGCCGGAATCGTCACCAGGCAGAGCGCCACCGTGACGCCGATGACGCCCATGACGCTCATTCGCCGGAAGAAGCTGAGCTGGGTGCGCCTTGCCCGCGACGCGGGATCATCGCGCATGGAATGCGGCAGCATGGCGCGGTCGAACGCGAGGCCGACAAGGCGCGACACTGCATAACCCGCCACCGCGAACAGGCCGATGGTCAGGCCGCGCTCGAGGAGATCGGCAATGCGCTGCGGCAGTTGCATTGTCGAAACGCTGGCGAGCACGACCGCGGTCGCGACCATCACCCGTCCGGGCCGGCGAACCTCATCGATGACTGTACGCAGGCGCAGGCTGCGGCGAGCCAGCGCCATCACCGTGTCGTACACAAGCACGGCAACGATGACGATCCCGACAACGACAGCGATCTGCAGCGGCCACGAATTGCCGGCCAGTTCCTCGACATAATCCATGATGTGCACTACTCCGCAGCGAAGTCGCAAAACAACGGCTTCTACTGACCGTTTGTTCCGACAATCCCCGAGCCTGAACGTGTGCGTGTGGATTCGTAGCCGACAGCTTCGCAGTCGGGATAGACGTTGGGCTTCTCGCTGGACACGCGGGCGAGCACCACCTCCTCGCGCGTCAGGCAGAGATCGAGAATGGCATGTACCAGCGTCTCCTGCAGGTTGAAGCGCCGCGATGCCACCAGCTCCGCAATCCCCTTGCGCAGGAAGTCGTAATCGAGGGTGTTGGCGATATCGTCGTCCAGGGGAACGGACGTCGGCCGCAGGTAGAGATCGACGTTGATCAGCAACGCCTGCGGTGCCTTCTTTTCGAAATCGTGGATGCCAATATCGGCCATCACCCGCAGGTTTCGCAGAAAGATGCGGTGCGTCTCGCCGTACCGTGCCAGCAGCGCGCCGGGGTCGTGGACCACGTCCGTCATCGTTGCCGTCCCCTGCGCTTCCGGCCATCGAAGGCGATGTCGCGCGGACGCGCCGTCAGATGTTCGCCGCTGTCGATCACGACCGTGTCGCCGGTATAGCTGGGTGTCGAGAGAATGAACCGCAGCGCGCCGACAAGGTGTGCCGGCGTAACACCCACGCCCAGGGGGTTGGCCGTATGCTGCTGCGCAAACCGCGCATCGCTCTGGCTGCCGCTGCGCAGTGTAAGTCCCGGCGCGATGCCGGCAACCCGTACCCGCGGCGCCAGCGCCTGCGCCAGCAGCGTCGTCAGCCCCTGAAGGCCGATCTTGCTGAGCGTGTAGCTGAGGAAATCGGGATTGAGGTTCCACAGCTTCTGGTCCAGCACATTGACAATGACGCCGGTTTCATCCGCCGGCAACCCGCGCGCAAATGCCTGCGCGACCAGCAGCGGCGCACGCAGGTTGATCGCCATGTGACGGTCGAAGGATTGCGCCGTGACCGTGTCCAGCCGGTCCAGCACAAACAGCGAGGCATTGTTGACGATACAGGTCAGCGCGGTTGCCGGCGCGGTGCAGCGGCTGACCAGCGCAGCCGCCGCACCGGCCGAGGCAAGGTTGCCCCGCACCCCCTTGGCCGCACCGCCGGCGGCGCGGATCTGCGCCACCGTCTGCTGTGCCTCGCCCGCGGAGCGGTTGTAATGAACGAACACAAACCATCCGTCCTCCGCCAGCGCCAGCGCCAGCGCCTTGCCAATGCGCTGCCCGGCGCCCGTAACGAGGGCAGCCCTGCGGACGGAAGTGTTGCGTTTCATCACCGCCGAATATAGGCGAGGCACGGCAATGGATTCCAGCTAGAGTGCGGCGCCATGAGTATGGAAGACGTCGATTGCGTGGTGGTCGGAGCCGGCGTGGTGGGCATCGCCGTGGCGCGCGCGCTCGCCATGGCCGGCCGCGAGGTCATTGTTGTCGATGCACTGGAAGCCATCGGCACGGAAACCTCCTCGCGCAACAGCGAGGTGATCCATGCCGGCATCTACTATCCGAAGGGAAGCAACATCGCACGCATGTGCGTGGCCGGCCGGCGTGCGCTTTACCGCTACTGCGACGAGCATGGCGTTCCCTACAACAATTGCGGCAAGCTGATCGTCGCCACCAGCGAGGCCGAGCGCGAGACGCTGGCCAGCATCAAGGCGCGTGCCGAAGCCAACGGCGTCGAGGGCATGCGTTTTCTCGGCGCGGCCGAGGCCATGGCGATGGAGCCCAACCTGCGCTGTACCGGCGCGCTGCTGTCGCCGGCCACGGGCATCCTCGACAGCCACGCCTTCATGCTGGCGCTGCAGGGCGATGCCGAGTCGGCCGGTGCGGTGTTTGCCTTTCACAGCCCCGTCCAGCACGCCCGCGTGCGCGAAAGCGGCATTGAGCTCGATATCGGCGGTGCCGACCCGATGACGCTGCGCGCCCGCCTCGTGGTGACCAGCGCCGGGTTGCATGCGCCCGATCTCGCGCGCCGCTTCGAGGGTGCGCTCTACAACACTATCCCGCAGGCTTACTACGCCAAGGGCAACTACTTCCGCCTGATGGGCAGGGCGCCGTTCTCGCGGCTGATCTATCCCGTGCCCGTGCCCGGCGGGCTGGGGGTGCACATCACGCTCGATCTCGGCAACCAGGCGCGCTTCGGACCTGACGTGGAGTGGATCGACCGGATCGACTACACGATCGACCATTCGCGCGGCGACAAGTTCTACGCTGCCGTGCGCAAGTACTGGCCCGATCTGAAGGATGGGGCGCTGCAGCCGGACTATGCCGGCATCCGGCCCAAGATCGTGCCGGCCGGCGCACCGGCCCAGGACTTCACGTTCCATGGCCGCGAAACCCACGGCATTCCCGGACTGATCCACCTGTTCGGCATCGAATCGCCCGGGCTGACGGCAGCGCTGGCCATCGCCGACCACGTGGTCGAGATGACGCACGCCTGAACCGCGCGCTACACTGCTTCGGTGACCGGACAAGCAGAAGTCCGGCGGGGAGGTGTCGCATCGATCTGGATCTGCACGGCAGGACAGCGCTGGTGAGCGGCGCGCATCGCGGTACCGGTGCCGGCATTGCCCGCGCGCTGGCACGCGAGGGCGCGCATGTGGTGGTGAATGGCCCCACCGCGGACGCGGCGGCCGAAACCGTGCGCGCGATCACCGACGCCGGACATCTGGCCAGCGCCGCCGTCGGCGACGTGGCCACACAGGAGGGGGCCAACGCGGTGGTCGCGCGCCTGGTCGAGGCGCGGCGCGACGTTGATATCCTTGTCGCCAATTACGGCACGGCCGAGCGCAAGGTCTGGGCCGATGCCGACGATGCGGCCTGGCTGGCAATGTACGAGAAGAACGTGCTCTCGGCTGTCCGCCTGATCCGCGCCCTCGTTCCCGGCATGAAGGCTCGTGGCTTCGGCCGTGTGATACTGGTGGGCACCATCGGCACGACCCGCCCGGCCGCGCGCATGCCGCACTACTACGCGGCCAAGGCCGCCCTGCCCGCCATCACCGTGAGCCTGGCGAAAGAGCTGTCCGGCAGTGGCGTTACGGTCAACCTCGTCAGCCCCGGCCTGATCGCGACCGCCGAGGTATTGGACATGGCGCGCAAGCGGGGCACACGCGAGAACTGGCCGGAGGCGGCGGCCGGCGCCGATCCGGCCGCGCTGCTGCGCCGCGTGGCCGCGGCTGACATGCCCAATCCCGTCGGACGCATCGCGACGGTGGAGGAGGTGGGTGATCTGGTGGCCTTCCTGTGCAGTTCGCGCGCCGGCTTCATCAACGGGCAGAACATCCGCATCGACGGTGGCGCCGTTGACGTGACGGTGTGACGAACCGTCCCCCTTTGCGCCACCCGATGAACGGTGCCATAGGTAGGGGCGACTTCGCACGGAGGTCCCGATGGACACCACGATGAGCGCGCTGGGCAGCGCTGCCGCCCGCGAAACCGGCCATGCCGCGCGCCTGAAAATCCGCCGCGGCGAGCACCGCCTGCCCACGGCAGGGCTGGCGCCAGGCTATGTGCAGGGCAATCTCGCGGTGCTGCCGGCGGCGCTCGCCGCCGACTTCCACCGCTTCTGCCACCAGAACCCCAAGCCCTGCCCGCTGCTGGCCGCATCCGAGCCCGGCGATCCGCGCCTGCCCGGCCTCGGCGCCGATCTCGACATCCGCACCGACATTCCGCGCTATCGCGTCTGGCGCAAAGGCGAGCTGGTCGAGGAAGTCGATGACCTGAAGAAAGTCTGGCGCGATGACCTCGTGGCCTTCGTGCTGGGCTGCTCGTTCTCTTTCGAGGAGGCGCTGATCGAGAACGGCCTGGAGCTGCGTCACATGACGTGCAACAGCAACGTGCCGATGTACCGTACGTCGATGGCCACGGCGCCGGCCGGTCCGTTCCACGGGCCGATGGTGGTCTCGATGCGGCCGTTCAGGCCGGCCGATGCGATCCGCGCCGTCCAGGTGACGTCGCGCTTCCCCTCCGTGCACGGCGCGCCGGTGCATATCGGCAAGCCGGAGCTGATCGGCATCCGCGACATCGGCAAGCCGGACTACGGCGATCCCGTGCCCGTGAAAGACGACGAGTTGCCGGTGTTCTGGGCCTGCGGCGTGACCCCCCAGTCGGTGATCGCCACCGTCAAGCCGGAGTTCAGCATCACGCATGCGCCCGGCTACATGCTGGTAACCGACCTCCTCAACGCCCGCCTGGCGGTGCTGTAAGGCGATGGACCTTCCCCCGGAGGGGGAAGGTGGCGCGCCAGCGCCGGAAGGGGGATGCCTCAACAAGCACGACGGCGCGTGTTGAGAGATCCCCCTTCCGCCCTTCGGGCACCTTCCCCCTCCGGGGGGAAGGCTCATGCCGGTTTACGGCGCGGACGGCAACAGCCATGGGCGGGATTCGTAGCCGTCCGCGAAATCGCGGTTGGTCTGGTATGGATTGCGGTTGACGAGCGGGCGGCCGTAGAGCGGGTGAGTCAGGCTGCGCACCTCATGCTCTATCCGGAAGAGGGCCTTGCCGGAGTGCGGATCGGCAATGTCGAGGAAGCGGTACTGCCACTGGCTGCTTTCTTCAGAGACCAGTCCGCGTTCCAGCAGGCGGCGATGCGGGCCGGAGAAGTCAGCGACGTAGATCTGGATGTGATGGCCATCATAGGCCGGCGCATTCTCCCCAGCCTCGCGAAAGACCAGGCGCTGGTCCTTGCCAACGCCGATCTCGGCTCGACGCCCACCCGTCTCCACAAAGCGCGCAGGCGCGCCCATGATATCGCGGTAGAAACTTGCGATGCCATCGGCGGTGCCGGGTGGCACGTCGAACTCGACATACGCCATGCCCAGAGCGACGCGGCCAAACTGCGGGCCGGGTTCGTGGATGCTGATGTTGTTGCCCCACGGGCAGGTGGCGTCGATGACGTCTGCCTGCCGTGCAAAGGCGAAGCACGTGCCTTCAAGCTCCCCGCGCACCGATTCCAGACGCTTCAGCACGAAGGGATGATCGGGAATGACCAGCCCCGTGCGGCCGCGCAGCACCTGCGGCTTGCCGGTGGGCAGGTGAAACTGGCTGCGGCCGACATTCACCCACATATTGTCGACGCTGGTCATCAGATAGGGATCGCGCGTCAGGCCCAGCCCGGTGACATAGAAGAGCGTGGCAAGCCGCTGGTCGGGCACCCGCACATTGACGTGCTCCAGGTGCACGATGTTGCCGACGTCTTCCTGGGCCCTGTCGAACTTGCCGGTCATCGTCAGCCTCCTGCGGCTAGGCCGCGGCACGCCCCTGACGCGCCTCGGCAACCGACAAGGGCCGCTCGCCCGCGGTGGTGGTACGGTGCAGCTCGCGGCGGAAGCCGTCATAGTCGTTGACGGCGAGGTGCTGCACGGCGCGATTGTCCCACATGGTGAGCGCGTTCGCTTGCCAGCGGATGCGGCAGGTGAACTCGGGCCGCACAGCCTGCGCGTAGAGATAGTCCAGCAGCGGCGCGCTCTCGCGCTCGGTCATGCCCTCGAAACGGATGGTGTAGACGCGGTTCACGTAGAGCGCCGCGCGGTCGGTTTCGGCATGGACCCGCGCCACCGGATGAGTCACCTCCGCCAGCGCCGCCTCGCTCGCGGTGATCTTCATGCTGCGCGCGCGGCGGCGGTCCGCATAGATGCCCTGCGGCCCGTACGGCCGGCGCGCGCTGTGCACTGCGCGCATCCCCTCCAGCATGCGGCGCAAACCGTCCGACAGCGACTCCCAGACGAGATACTGGTTGGCAAACATCGTGTCGCCGCCATAAGGCGGCAGTTCGCGCGCATGCAGGAAGGTGAAGCTGGGCGGACGCTCCTGGAAGCTCCAGTCGGTGTGCCAGTTGCCGCCAAAATTTGGTGTGCGCTGCTCATCGGCTTCCTTGATGACGGCAATCACGTGCGGGTGCGTCTCCTCGCCCTCCACGAACGGCTCAAGGCCGAAGGCGCCGAAATAACCGGTGAACCGCTCGAGGCTGCCGTCATCCATGGACTGGCCGGGGAAGGTCAGCACCTGGTGGTCCAGGATCGCGGCGCGAATTTCGGCGATCGTGGCTGAGTCCAGCGGCTGGCCCAGATCGACGCCGCTCACCTCCGCGCCGCAGGCTCCGGCGATGCGCTGCACCTCTATGCGCTTGTACGACACGTCGTTCCCCTCACTCGTTGCTTACGCCGCAGCCCGTGTGCCGGCCTCTGCCACCGCGATCGGCCTTTCGCCTATCACCGTGCTGCGGCGCATCTCGCGGCGGAAGCCGCCATAGTCGTTGATGGCGAAATGCTGAAGGCAACGATTGTCCCACATCGCCAGCGCGCCTGGCGACCAGGTGAAGCGGCAGGTGAACTCGGGCCGGACCGCCTGCTCGAACAGGAAGGCGAGCAGCGGCTGGCTCTCCCGCTCCGTCATTCCTTCGAAGCGGACCGTATAGGCGGGGTTCACATAGAGCGCGCGGCGGCCGGACTCGGCATGCACCCGCACCACGGGATGAACCATCTCGTCGAGCGCTTCAGGGCCGGTGCGGATCTTCATGCTGCGCGCGTTGCGGTTGTCCGCGAAGGCGCCCGCCGGACCATAGGAAACGCGTGCGCTATAGACACCGCGCAGGCCGTCAAGCGTGGCGCGCAGGCCGGGCGACAGTGACTCGTAGGCAAGGTACTGGCTGGCGAACATCGTATCGCCGCCATAGGGCGGCAGCTCGCGCGCATGCAGGAAGGTGAAGGCGGGCGGCGTTTCGAGAAAGCTCCAGTCGGAATGCCAGGTGCCGCCGAAATTGGGCTTGCCGCCCTCGTCCGCTTCCTTCACGACCGCGATCACGTTGGGATGCGTCTCCTCGCCCTCCACGAAGGGCTCCTTGCCGAATTTGCCGAAGTATTGCGCGAAGCGCGCCTGGTCCTGATCGGTCATGCCGGGCTGGCCGCGGAAGAACAGGCAGCCATGCTCGACAATGGCCTGGCGGATCTCGCCGACCGTGGCCTCGTCCAGCGGCTTCGTCAGGTCGACACCCGAAACCTCCGCACCGCACGCGCCGGCGATGCGTCGCACCGCGATACGCTCATAGCCCATGCGCGGCTTCCTCCCATGATGGCGCTGGCCATCGGCCATCTGTCCGGTAAGTTACCGCGCGACGACGGGGGACGCACGTCTTTCGCCCGGCGGAAATCGCATACAAGGGACCTTCCATGCTCAAGACGCGCTTTACCGAGATGTTCGGCGTTGAACACCCGATCGTGCAGGGCGGGATGCAGTGGGTCGGCCGGGCCGAGCTCACCTCGGCCGTGGCCAATGCCGGCGCGCTGGGCTTTCTCACCGGGCTGACCCAGCCGACACCGGAAGACCTGGTCAAGGAGGTCAAACGCTGTCGCGAGATGACCGACAAGCCGTTCGGCGTGAATTTGACGATCCTGCCGACGCTGGTGCCGCGGCCCTATGACGAATACGTCGATGCCATCATCCAGTCGGGCGTGAAGATCGTCGAGACCGCAGGCAACAATCCCAAGCCGTTCCTGCCGAAGTTCAGGGAAGCCGGCATCAAGGTGATCCACAAATGCACGTCAGTCCGCCACGGCATCACGGCCGAGCGCATCGGCGTGGATGCGATCAGCATGGACGGCTTCGAATGCGCCGGCCATCCCGGCGAGGACGACATTCCCAACCTCGTGCTGCTGCCGGCCGCGGCCAACGTCATCAAGATCCCGATGATCGCTTCGGGCGGCTTTGCTGACGCGCGCGGCCTGGTGGCGGCGCTGGCGCTGGGCTGCGAGGGCATGAACATGGGCACGCGCTTCATGGCGACGAAGGAAGCGCCGATCCATCAAAAGGTGAAGGAAGCGATCGTGGCCGCCGACGAGCGCAGCACGTCGCTGCTGTTCCGCACCATGCGCAATACCTCGCGTGTCTTCGGCAATTCCGTCGCGAAGAAAGCGATCGAGATGGAGCACGAGGGCAAGACCATCGCCGAGATCGGGCCGCTGGTGTCAGGCCAGCGCGGCAAGGTCGTCTACGAGACGGGCGATCTGGAGCACGGCATCTGGTCGGCCGGCACCTGCATGGGTCTGATCCAGGACATCCCCACGGTGAAGGAGCTGATCGACCGCATCGTGCGCGAGGCAAAGGAGATCATCGGCAAACGTCTGGCGCCGCTGGCGGCCTAGTGCCGTGTCAAACGGTGTCGTAGAAGGCAATGCCCTGCGCCTTGTCGGCGAAATAGTGCAGGCGGCCGTCGTGCAATACCGCCACGTGGTCGCTGTAGTCGCGGATCGTGCGGGCCTGGTGCGAGACGACGATCACGCTGGATGAAGCGCGCCGATCCTGGAAGGCGCGCCGGCACTTCTCCTGGAAGGCCTGATCGCCGACAGCAATCAGTTCGTCCACCAGGTAGCATTCGAAGCCGATCGCCATCGACATGGCAAACAACAGCCGCGCCCGCATCCCGGAAGAATACATCCGCACCGGCAGCTTCATGTCGCGGCCCAGTTCGGAAAACGCGGTGACGAAGCGCACGACCCCGGCGGTATCGGCGCCATACAAGCGCGCGACGAACCGGGCATTCTCCTCGCCGGTGAGGCTGCCCTGCACGCCGCCCGCGAACCCCAGTGGCCACGACACCGTGGCCGTGCGCCTGACCGTGCCGCTACTGGGCTGCTCCATCCCGCAAAGCAGGCGCAGGAGGGTGGACTTTCCCGAACCGTTGCGTCCGAGAATGCCAACGTTGCACCCGCGTTCGAATGCAAATGTCTGGTCGCGAAGGATCCACCGCCGCCCCTCGCTGGTCCGGTAGAACTTCGTGACGTTGTCGAACCGGATCATGCCCCTGTCGTCCCGAGCGTAGTGGCAAAAACCATTCGCATATGGCGGTTTCCCGTCGTCCTGAGCAAAGCGAAGGACCTTGCGGTCGCGCGCTCGGAGAATGACTGCACTCGTGAATCACCGCTGCCACCGTCATTCGCGAGAACCACCGCAAGGTCCTTCGCTTCGCTCAGGACGACGAGAATCCTGCTCCAACTCAGTGTCTCTGTGGTAACAGCGCAGGTACGCATGACTGCGCACTAGCCGACATGCTCGCGCACGGTTTTCCAGGCGATGGCGGTCATGGCAGCGAGCGCGAGCGAACCGGCCACTATGCCGAGGATGGCCCAGAGGCGTCGCGGCTCCAGCGGCTCGTCCGGCAACCGTGGCTGGACATAGACGACGAGGTAGCGCTGGGTGCGGGCTGCATCCTGCCGTGCTGCCTCGAGCGCCGACAGGCTCTTCAGGTAATGCCGGTCGGCAAACTCCCGCTCCAGCTCCAGCTCCTGGTACTCGGTCACGAGGCTGCTCAGCGGGCGGGTGGCAGACGGTGCCTCGCTGTCTGGCGACTGGGCCGCAAGCTCCCGGCGGAGCGTTGCGATCTGCTGCTTCAGCGCGCTGATGCTCGCTTCCGCGTTGCGCCGCGTGGGCGACTGGCGATCGAGGTCGGCCGCCAGCACCTGCGCCTGCGCCTGCACGGCGTCGGCCTCAAGCTTCGCGATCAGCGCGAGATTCGCCTCCGCGGTCTTCATCGGATCGATGACGCCATGCTGGTTGCGGAAATGCGTGATCGCCAGGCGCGCCGCTTTCAGCCGCTGCTCGGCGCTCCGGACATCTTCCTCGGCAAAGCGCACGGCATCGCGCCGGGCCTGCTCGGAGAGCCGGTTTATCAGCGCCTCGCAATCCGCCAGGATGGCGCGCGTAACCTTCAGCGTCACATCCGGGGAAAAGGTCTGCACGCGCAGGCGCACCAGCCCTGTCGTGAGATCGAGGTCGGTGGTGACGCGCGAGCGCCAGTAGTCGCGCATGTCCTCGCGCGACGCCGATGCCGGCAGGCGGGAAAGGATATCGGGTCCGGCACCGCCGAAGATCCGTTTCAGGTCGAGCTGCCCGTCGAGCTTGTCGACGAGCTCCTGCGAGCCGACGTAGTCGCGCAGCAGGAACGCATCCTGCCATGCGGCCGCTGCGTTCACGGTGGACTGCAGGCCGGTGTGGGCGCTGACGGGATCGCCTGCCGGCAGCGCAGCCGTACCGCTTGCGGAGCGAACGGTGAAGCGCGCTTCGGCGACATACCGGTCGGTAGCGAAGGCGGCGAAATAGAGGATCAGCGCCAAGGTCGCGAAGGCCCAGGCGGCCATGAGGGCGCGTGTGGCCACGGATCGGCGAGCGCCGGACGGATGCGCGCGGCGGGGCCAGGGCGTCACCACCGCCCGGTCCTCGCTGGCGCCGTCCTCCCTTCTAGCCGGCGAGGTGCGCATGAACGAAAACCCGCTGCAGCACCATGCCCGCCAGCAGCAGGGACAGCGTCACGCCCAGCAAGTACGCAACTTCGAAGGCGCCGTTCTCGATGACCGAAAAATAGTCGGCCCGGAACCACTCGATCGCATGGAGCAGCGGATTCCACGACAGGATCTGCTGGTAGTCGACCGGCAAGCGGTCCGACACAAAGAACACGCCGGACAGAAAGAAGAGGAATCGTCCTGCCGCCTGGGCAATGACGTTGAAACTGTTGAACGCCAGGGTGATGGATTCCGACACCAGCCCGAAGCCGACGCCCAACAGGACAATGGTCGAAAAGGCAAGAAGAACACCGAACGGGTCTTCCGGCAGCAGGGCCGGATCATCGAACCACCAGTGCAGCACGATCACCAGGATGGCCAGCACGAAGAGCTGGGTGACGAACTCCAGAAGCGCGCGCGCCACCACCAGATCCAGCGGCTTCACGCCGGGAAAGGACAGCAGCCCCCTGTTGGCTTCCAGCGCGTGCGATGTGTAGGTCCACGTCCGCATGAACGCGACCCAGGGGCAGACGCCGGTCAGCAGGAAGAACGACAGCGGCGCTGCGATCGGCGAGGCGCGGTCAAGCAGGACAAAGACGCCCCAGAGGCTTGCGATCCAGGCCAGCGGCTCCAGCAGGGCCCGGAGATAGCCAAGGTGGGAACGGCCAAAGCGCGTCCGGGTCTCGCGCAGGATCAGGGCATTGACCGCCCATCCGAAGCGACGCCATGACGATGATCCTGCGCACATCGCGGCGCCCGCAGTCACGCCGTCGCACTCCCCAAATCAAACCCAAAGCCTATCCTGAAATATATCGCACGATAGTGCAATAAGAAATTGGTGGAGCTCAATTGGGTGGCGCGCTGCCGATCTCCACACGCGGCCCGCTGCGCTGCGGTTCGGTGCCGACGATTACGTCGTAGACGGCGCGGGCGGCCGCTAGGTACTGGCGCAGCATCTGCGGCGCCGATCCGAAGGGCACGTCGCGCGCATCGTAGCCCCAGGCTTCGATGCCATTCTGCCGCGCGAGCCAGACGGCGCGGTTGGTGTGAAAAGCTTGCGACACCACGATATAGCGCTCCTGCGCGAAGACATCGCGCGCCCGCAGCACCGAATCGAGGGTGCGCACGCCCGCCACATCGCGGTAGATCGCCTCCGGCGGCACGCCGCGCGCGATCAGCCCGTCGCGCATGGCGGCCGGCTCGTCATAGTCGCGCGCCCGGTTGTCGCCGCTGACGAGCAGGAATTTCACCTTGCCCGCCTTCTGCAGCTCGGCGGCGGCGTCGAGGCGATATTCGAAGTAGAGATTGCGGCGCTGGTCGGCGACGTATGGCGCCGTGCCCAGAACGAGCGCCACCTCGGCCGGCGGTACCGACTCGACGCGGTCGGTTGTATAGGGTTCAGCCGAGCTGTCGATCCACCAGTCGCATCCCAGCAGCACAGCCGCTGAGCCAGCCACGCCCAGCAGCACGATGGTCAGAAAAGCGCGGAGCCACCTGCGGCGGGGACGATGACGCTGAAAGAGACGACGGGTCATGATGCTCCCTGACCGGTGGCGCTGAGCCGGCACCATAACGGAGCGACTTGGGCAAACCGGTGGCAGTGACCACGACAAAAGTCGCAGCAAGGCGCAACCAGTCCGCCTCCTGTGAACGAGGCAAGGCCGATGCCTACACCCGGCGGAAGCTGATTGCCAGCCCTACTCGGCTGGCTGCGCGAAACCCGCTGGCGGCGCTGCGCGGCGACGATGCTGCACCATCTCCTCGTGCAGCTTGCCGATGATGCCGCTGCCGGTCCTGACAAAGAGGAAGGGAAGCAATCCATGCAACAGGCAGGCGCAGCCGCCCGCGATCATGCGCATGCCGAAACTGAACGCCACGCCCATATGCTGGCCGTAGGACTCGCCCACCGAGGCAGGATGATCGGTGAAAGCGGCGCGCAAGCTGGGCATGGAGACTCCCTGCGACGAACAACAACGTTCAGCATGAACCTGCCGGGCGGAAAAATGTTTGCCGGTTTGCTGCCATTCCGCCAAAAAATAGAATATCCTTGTTCTTCTTCAGTCATTGATGGAATGGTATTCCTGATGCTGGATGAGCACGACATCAAGATACTCCGCCTGCTGCAACGCGACGCGACGCTGCCGGTGGCCGAGATCGCCGACAAGGTGGGGCTGTCGAGCACCCCCTGCTGGCGCCGCATCCAGAAGCTGGAAGCAGCCGGCATTGTCCGCCGCCGCGTTGCCTTGCTCGACCGCAATGCGCTCAACGCCGGGGTGACGGTGTTCGTCGCCATCCGCACCAACCAGCACAATGCGCAATGGCTGGCAAAATTCGCCCGCGCCGTGATCGACTTTCCCGAGGTCGTGGACTGCTACCGCATGAGCGGCGAGATCGACTACCTGCTGCGGCTGGTGCTGCCCGACATCGCCGCCTACGACGCCTTCTACAAGCGGCTGATCGCCAAGGTCGACCTCAGCGACGTCACCTCCATGTTCGCCATGGAGGAGATCAAATCCACCACCGAGCTGCCCCTCTCGTTCGTGACGCACAAATAGCTGGGAGCGCGGGCATCTTGCCCGCACCGGCGCGCCAGCGCCGGATCATGAGCAGGCCGGGAGGCCCGCGGTCCCAGGGTCAGGCTGGCGGCTCCAGACCGACGGCGTCCAGCGCCGCGCGCTGGCGGGCGGCGAGCGCGTCGGCGTCGAAATCGCCGATCAGTTCCTGGAACAGGCGGTACCAGTTGATCTCCGCCCGCAGATGGATGAACACCGAGCCCAGCCCGATGGCGGCGCGGTCCATGAACACGAACTCGCGCGGCACGGTGACGCCGCCCAGCCGGCGGATGTCGCCGAACACCTTGTTGGCCGTCTCGCGCCCGTACTGGCCGGCCGATCCCTCGGCGATGCGCCGCGGGCGATCATCCATCAGCGGCCCGTAGAGAAACGCTGCCCAGCGGTTCAGCGCCCGGATCATATCGCGGGAGAGATCGCGGAAGCCCCACAGCTCATAGGCCGCCACCGCCATCTCCTCGTCATCGGCCAGCAGCGCCTTATAGAGATCGATCGAGCCTTTTACGAAGCTGGGAGGGAAGACGCGCACGCAGCCGAAATCCATCAGGTTGACGTCGCCATCCGGACGCACCGTGTAGTTGCCCAGATGCGGATCGCCATGAATGACGCCGTGGAAGTAGAATGGCGCATACCAGGCGCGGAACATGTTGTAGGCCAGCCGGTCGCGATCGGCCTGCGGGCGTTCCTTCCACGCCAGCAGCTTTTCGCCCTCAAGCCATTTCATCGTCAGCAGCCGGTCCGTGGATAGCGCGTCCACGATCTCGGGCACATGCACATGCGGCTCGTCCGCCAGCATCAGCGCATAGAGCTTCGCGTGCTTCGCCTCGCGGCGGTAGTCCAGCTCCTCGCGCAGGCGGGCGGCGATCTCCTTGTAGATCTCGTCGGTGTGCACCGCGATCTCCATGCGCCGCGCGATGCCGAAGACGACCTTGAGCTGATTGAGATCGGCCTCCAGCGTCGAGGCCATGTCCGGGTACTGCAGCTTGCAGGCAACCGGCGTGCCGTCCGCCAGCACCGCGCGATGCACCTGGCCCAGCGAGGCTGCGGCTGCCGCCTCCTTGCCGAAGCTGGCGAAGCGGCTTTGCCAGGCTGGCCCCAACTCGCCCGCCATGCGGCGCTTGACGAACGACCAGCCCATCGCGGGTGCATTGGCCTGAAGCTGCGAGAGCTCGCGTGCATACTCCGCCGGCAGCGCATCCGGGATGGTGGACAGAAGCTGCGCTGCCTTCATCAGCGGACCCTTCAGCCCGCCCAGCGCCGCCCCCAGCTCGGCGGCATTGCGATCGCGATCGACGTCGAAGCCGAGATAGCGCTGCCCGGCCAGACGTGCCGCCACGCCGCCGACTGACACGCCGACCCGGGCATAGCGCCCGACCCGGCCGAACAGGCTGTTGTCCTCCTCGTCGCGCGGCATCAGAAGAAGCTCACCCCATCGCCTCCAGCTCGTCGATGAAGCCGGCGAGCATCTCAAGGCCGCGGCTCCAGAAGGCGGGGTCGGAGGCGTCGAGTCCGAACGGCGCCAGCAGCTCCTTGTGGCGCAGCGTGCCGCCGGCGCGCAGCATGTCGAGGTACTTCGCCTGGAAGCCCGGCGCACCGGCCTGGTAAGCCGCGTAGAGCGAGTTCACGAGGCAATCGCCAAAGGCATAGGCGTACACATAGAACGGCGCGTGGATGAAGTGCGGGATGTAGGCCCAGTAATGGGTGTATTCCGGCCCGAACCGCAGCGCAGGACCCAGACTCTCCGCCTGGACAGCGAACCACAGCTCGCCGATGCGCTGTGCGGTGAGCTCGCCGCCGCGCCGTTCGTCGTGCAGGCGCGCCTCGAAATCGTAGAACGCGATCTGGCGCACGACCGTGTTCAGCATGTCCTCGACCTTGGAGGCCAGCATGGTGCGCCGTGTTTGTGCATCCGGCGCGCTCTGCAGCAGCGACTGGAAGGTGAGCATTTCACCGAACACCGAGGCCGTCTCTGCAAGGGTCAGTGGCGTGTCGGCCTGCAGGTAGCCCTGCGGTCCCGCAAGGATCTGGTGCACGCCGTGACCCAGCTCGTGCGCCAGCGTCATCACGTCGCGCACCTTGCCCTGGTAGTTCAGCAGCAGATAGGGATGCACCGAGGGCACGCAGGGATGCGCGAAGGCGCCCGGCGCCTTGCCCGGCCGCACCGGCACGTCGATCCAGCGGTGGGCAAAGAAGCGTCCACCCACCTCCGCCAGCTCGGGCGAGAAGGCGTGATACGCCTCGATTACCGTCTTCGTCGCCTCCGGCCACGCGATCGTGCGGTCATCGGCATCGGGCAGCGGCGCGTTGCGGTCCCAGTAGTCCAGCACCTCGACACCGAACCACTTCGCCTTCAGTCGGTAGTAGCGGTGCGACAGTGTGGGATAAGCTTCCTTGACGGCAGTCACCAGCGCATCGACGACTTCGTCCTCCACCTGGTTCGCCAGATTGCGCGACGAGGGTGGCCGCGGGAAGCGGCGCCACTTGTCCTCTATCTCCTTGTCCTTGGCCAGCGTGTTGGTGAGCAGGGCGAAGATCTGGATGTTGTCGCCCATCACCTTGCCGAAGCATTTCGCGGCCTTCTCCCGCACCGCCCCGTCCTTGTCCGAGAGCAGATGCAGGATTTCGGCCGAGGTCAGGTCCTTGCCGTCGAGCGGAAAGCGCAGGCGCGCCATGGTCTCGTCGAACAGCCGCGTCCAGGCATTGCGGCCGCTGAGCTGCTTTTCGTGCAGCAGCTTCTCCAGCTCGTCCGAAAGCTGGTGCGGGCGGAAGGCCCGCGTATCGCGCAGCCACGGGCGGTACTTCGCCAGCGCCGGCGCAACGAGCTTCGCGTCCAGCGCCGCGTCGTCGATACGGTTGATCTCCAGCGCGAAGAACAGCAGCGTGGTCGTGATCGCGGTGATGCGTTCCTGCGTGTTCTGCTGAAATTGCGCGATGGCGGGATCGCTCATGTTACCGGCGTAGAGCAGGCCGGCATAGGAGCCGACCCGCCCCAGCTGCTCCTGCAGACGCTCGTAGGCCGCGATGGCGCCCGCGAGCTCATCTCCGGACAGACCCGCGAGCTTGCCCTCGTAGCGCGCCGCGAAGTCGCGAGCCTCGGCCGCCGCCTGTTCCAGGTCGGCTTTGAACCGGGGCGACTCCATGCCGCTGTAGAGATCGCCCAGATCCCAGGTCGGCAACTCGCCCAGCGCAACGGCAACATTCATGTCCTGCTCCTGCACACCCGCGCCACATATGGCGTCCCCCCGCCCCAAAGCCAAGTCCGGAGCATGGAAGTTGTACCGGGCAAGAAAGCCTTCATGGTGAGCCTGTCGCACCATGAAGGCGTCGCACGGCGGCACTGCGGTCGCTTCATGATTCGAGAGGCTCACCATGAAGCTCTTTCGCAGTGTCAACGGTCGGGATCGGCGGCGATGGCTTGAAGGAAGGGGGCGACCAGTAGGGCGGCGAAGGGTTCCAGCAGCGGCACGTCGGCCTCGCTGTAGTGATGGGCGCCGGCCAGCAGGTTCATCGTGCCGAGCACGCGGCCGTCATAGATCACGGGCATGTTGATCGCCGACTCGCAGCCCAGCGAGGCGATCAGTTCGTGATCGTAAAAGGCCCAGCGAATGTCCTCGGCGGTGCGGCCGATCCAGGGCTGCCGGCCGTCGATCACATGCGCGCTCCACGGTGTGGCGTTCATCTCCTTGAAGCCGCCGACCGGATATTCTTTCGGCATGTTGGTGTAGATGCGTTTGGCCTTGCGCCCGTCGGGCGAGCGGTAGAGCAGCGTGAAGAGGATGTGGCCGACCGTATCCTTCACCGCCTGGTCGAGCGCGGCATAGAAGGGCTGCGGCTGGCCCGGCTGCTTCAGGGCCGCGATGCAACGTTGCAAAGGGGTCATGTGGCCTCCTGTGACTGCGGGCGCGGGGCTGGCGGAATGCGTTCGGGCAGGATGCCCTGCGGGCGCCAGCGCAGCACCACGATCAGCGCCAGACCGATCAGCATCTCGCGGATGGCGGCGTGCTGCACGGGCGCAAGTCCGGGGATCGCGGCGGCGGCGAAGCGGGTCGATTCGAGGAAGAAGATCACCAGATACGCACCCGCCACCGCCCCTGACACGCGGCCCACGCCGCCCGCTGCCACGGCGAGGAAGATGTAGATCGTGATCAGCGGCTGGAAGATGTCGGGCGCCACGTAGCTGTTGAAGTGGCCGTAGAGCGCGCCGGCCAGCGCGGCGATGGCGGCCGAGATCGCGAACGCCTCGATCTTGAAGCGCAGGATGCGCTTGCCCGCGACCTGCGCCACCTGCTCGTCCTCACGCACCGCCCGCAGCGCCCGGCCATAGGGCGACAGATCGATCCGCCGCAACGCGAACCAGACCAGCGCCACGATCGCCAGCGTGCCCAGCGCATAGGCGGCGTTGAACCATCCGCCGAGTTCGGCCTTCAGCGGTCCGGGAATGCCGGAGATACCGTCGCTGCCACGCGTCAGCCAGATCTCGTTGTTGGCGACCAGGCGGATCGTTTCGGCAAAGCCCAGCGTCACGATCGCCAGATAATCGCCACGCAGCCGCGTGGTGGACATGGTGACGACGTAGCCGCCAATGGCGCCTACCACCAGCGCGCCGGCGATACCGGCGAGGATCGGCGCGCCGGCGTTCACCGTCAGCAGGGCGGAGGCGTACGCACCCAGCGCGAAGAAGCCCGCGAGGCCGAGATTGACCATGCCGGCGCCGCCCCAGATCAGATTGAGGCTGAGCGCCAGCAGGGCATAGAAGCCGCCGGTCGCGACGATGAAGACGAGGTAGTTGGCCCAGCCCGTCATCAGTATGCGCGCTCGCCCAAGAGCCCGCGCGGACGCAGGCTGAGCGTCAGCAGGATGGCGACGAAGCCGATGGCGCTCTTGTAGGTGGGCGCGATGGCAAGCGTCGCCAGCTCCTCGGCCAGCCCGATCAAGAGCGCGCCGGCCACCGCGCCGGGGATGCTGCCCAGTCCGCCCACCACCGCCGCCGCGAATACCGACAGCACGATGCGAAAGCCGGTCAACGGATCGATCGAGGTGTCCAGCCCCAGCAGCATGCCGCCCGCCCCGCACAACCCGGCGCCGACAAACACCGCCAGCAGCTCCACGCGCCGCGGCTCGATGCCTTTCAGGCGCGCAAGGTCGGGGTTGTCGGCCGTGGCGCGCATCGCCTTGCCGATGCGGGTGAAGGCAAGGAAGGCGAACAGCGCGGCCATCACCGCCACCGCGAGGATCAGGTTCTCGATCTGCTGCGGACCGATGCGCAAGGAGCCGAAGCGGACGTCGCGCGCCAGCGGCAGGTCGAAGCCCAAAAGATCGTTGCCGAAGGCGAAGCGCAGGACGTTTTCGAGGATCACGTTCGCCGCGATCGCAGCGATCGCGACCGTGAGCGGACCAGCCGGCCGCAGCGCGTCCAGCGCCACCCGCTGGGTGACAGCGCCGGCCGCACCCGCCAGCACGAAGGCCGCCAGTAGGGCCGCCACCACCGGCCAGCCCAGCCAGGCGTTGGCCATCCAGCCGCCATACGCACCCAGCGTCGCGAAGGCAGCGACGGCGAAGTTGGGGAAACGCAGCACCGCGAACATCGCCGTGAAGCCGATCGCCGGCAGCGCCAGGATCGCCCCCGCCACCAGCCCGTTCACCGCTGCCTGAAGGATGGCGTCCATCATAAGCCTTCCCCCGGAGGGGGAAGGTGGCGCGCAGCGCCGGAAGGGGGATGCCGCAACCGGCATGGTGCCTGTTGCGAGATCCCCCTTCCGCCCTTCGGGCACCTTCCCCCTCCGGGGGAAGGTCGTGCCGGGCTTGCCATCACGCGATCTTCAGGAGGGCGAGCTTGCCGGATTTGATCTGCTCGTAGCGGAACTTGCAGTCGATGATGTCGCCCTTGTCGTCGAAATCGCAGGGGCCGCTGGCGCCGACGTAGTCGACCTTCTCGCCCGCCGTGATCGCCTTGATGCCGTCCACCGCGTTGTCGACGGTCTTGCCGCCGCCCTGTGAGACCTTGCGCACGCTGTCGCGGATTGCGGTGCCCGAGGCGTCCTTTGCCGCGGCGATGGCCATCAGCACCAGGTTCGCATGGTCGTAGACCTGGCAGGTGTAGGGATCGGGATTGTCCATGCCGGTGATCTTCTTCACCCGCTCGTAGGCGGTGGCCCCTTCGGCCGGCGACGGCGCGAAGGTGTAGACGCCCTCCACCACTTCGGCCTGGCCGATCTGGTCGATCAGCTTCTGGTTGATCGAATAGGCCATGCCGATGATCTTGCCCTTGAAGCCGGCGCGGTAGATGTCCTTGAGCAGCACCACCGTGTCGGGCGTGTAGCCGGCGGCGAAGATCAGGTCGGGGTTGAAGCGCAGCGCCTGGTCGACCTCGGTGCGGTAGGTCGGCTTCTTGTCGTCGTAGATCAGGCTGCCCTGCTCGCCGCCGCCCTTCTTCAGCGCCGCTTCCATCAGCTTGATGCTGCTCTGGGTGAACGGCGTCTGCGGGATCATCTGGAACACCCGCTTGGCGCCCAGCGACAGGACGTACTCGCCCAGCCGCGTGATCTGCAGGGTCGAGTTGGGCTGGGTGCGGATCAGATAGCCCTGATGCGGCAGCAGGGTAATGCTGTCGGCGCCGGACACCGTGCACAGCATGGTCTTGCTTTCCCAGCACAGCGGCGCCACGGCGGTGGTGACCGACGATGCCCAGGTGCCCATGATCGCCGACACCTTGTCGACATCGATCAGCTTGCGCGCGGCACGCACGCCGGCCTCGGGGTTGGTCTGGTCGTCCTCGCTCGTGAGCTGCACGCGGCGGCCCAGCACGCCGCCGGCCTTGTTCACCTCCTCGACCACGGTGGCGGCGGCCTTCGCCATCACCGGGCCGTACGAGCCGCCGCCGCCGGTCAGCGGCGTCAGCGTCGCCAGCCGGATCGGCTCGCCCTGCGCACGCACCACGGCAGGCATGGCCAGCGACGCCGCGCCGGCGGCCAGCGCCGTGCGGCGGGTCAAACGGATGGAACGATCGCGCATGATGGACCTCCCCAGCAAACTGTCTTGGCCGCAGCATAGGTCGGTCAGCCGCCGAGGAACAGGTCGCGCACCGAGGGATCGGCCATCAGTGCGGCGGCCGGCCCTTCGCGCGCCACCTGCCCCACCACCAGCACGTAGGCGCGGACTGAAATGGTGAGCGCCTCCAGCGCATTCTGCTCGACCATCAGGATCGCCACACCATCGCGGTTGAGTGCGACGATGGTGGCGAACAGCTCCTCGGCCGCCTTCGGCGACAGGCCGGCGGAGGGCTCGTCAAGCAGCAGCAGGCGCGGCGAGGTCATCAGCGCCATCGCCATCGCCAGTATCTGACGCTGGCCGCCGCTCAGCGTACGGGCGAGCGCGCGGCGCTTGTCGGCCAGCATCGGGAAGCGGGCGAACAGCGCCTCGATCCGCGTCCGTGCCTGCGCGGGCTCGAGGTAGGCGCCCATCTCCAAATTCTCGCGCACGGTCATGGCGGCGAACACGTTGCGCTCCTGCGGCACAAAGGAAAGGCCCAGCCGCCCGATGGCGGTGGCGGGCAGCCCGGCGATCTGCCGGTCCTGCAGCACCACCCGCCCGCCGCTGGGTCGCAGCAGGCCCGCGACCAGCTTCAGCAGGGTCGACTTGCCGGCGCCGTTGGGGCCGATCAGCGACACGATCTCGCCCTCTTCCACCGACAGCGAGGCGCCGCGCACGATCTCGTCGGCGGCCACGTAACCGCCGCGCAGGCCCTCCACCGCCAGCAGGCTCATGCCCGCACACCCATATAGGCCTCGCGCACGCGGGCATCGGCGCGCACGGCCTCGAAGCCGCCCTGGGCCAGCACGCGGCCCTCCGCCATGACGATCACCGGATCGCATAGCGCACCGATGAACTTCATGTCGTGCTCGATCAGCAGCACGGTGATACCGCGTGCCGGCAGCGCCCGCAGATGATGCGCGATCTCGGCCTTCAGCGTCGGGTTGACGCCGGCCGTGGGCTCGTCCAGCAGCACCAGTTGCGGTTCGGCCATCAGCGCGCGGCCGATCTCCAGCAGCTTCTTCTGGCCACCCGAGAGGGCCTGCGCCGGATGATCGATGACGCGCTCCAGATTGAGCAGGCGTGCGATCTGCCACGCCCGTTCGGCCAGCTCGGCTTCACGCCGCCGCGACTCGGCCGAGCCGAAAAGTGCCGCTGCCAGCGACTCGCCGGGCTGCTCGCGGCCGTAGAGCATCAGATGCTGGAACACCGACAGCCGGGGAAAGCCGCGCGCAACCTGGAAGGTGCGCACCAGACCGGCGTTGCTGATGGCTTCCGGCGAAGCCCCGGCCAGCTCGCGCCCGGCGAAGCGGATGCTGCCTGCATCCGGCGGTACCAACCCTGACACGACATTGAACAGGGTGGTCTTGCCCGCACCGTTAGGCCCGATCAGGCCGGTGATGCTCCCTGCCCGCACATCAAGGTCGACGCCGCGCAGCACGTCGAGACCGTAGAACGCCCGCCGCACATCGCGGATCGCCAGCAGCGCATCAGGCTCACTCCGCTGAGGCACATGGGGTCGAGGCACAGTGTCAGAAATAGCCTTCATGGTGAGCTTGTCGAACCATGAAGGCGTTGCAGGGCCGGCGGTGTGGCCGCTTCATGGTTCGACGAGCTCACCATGAAGGCTGTTCCACTCAACACCGATGGTACCGGCGGAACCAGCGCACGAAGCGCGGGATGCCAGCCTCGATCGATGTCGCCGGCGTCCAGCCCAGCTCGCGCGTGGTGGCGGCGATGTCGGCGCAGGTTTCGGCCATGTCGCCGGGTTGCGCCGGCCGCAGCTCGATCTGCGCCTTGCGGCCGATCTCCTCCTCCAGGAGGGCGATGAAGTGCAGGATGTCCTCGCTGTGGCTGGCGCCGAGGTTGTAGAGCCGGTGGCCGGGCTGCGCGGGCGGCCGGTCGTAGCAGGCCAGCACGCCCTGCGTGATGTCGTCGATGTAGCTGAAATCGCGCTTCAGAAGCCCGCGGTTGTAGACCGGGATTGTCTCGCCGGCGAGGATCGAGCGGCAGAAGATCCAGGGCGCCATGTCCGGCCGTCCCCACGGTCCGTAAACCGTAAAAAAGCGCAGGCCCGACAGGCGCAGGCCGTACAGCCCGGCATAGGCCTCCGACATCAGCTCGTCGGCGCGCTTGGTGGCCGCATAGAGCGACAGCGGCCGCTCGACCGGATCGCTTACGGCGAAGGGGACTTTCTGGTTCCCGCCGTATACCGACGAGGAGGAGGCGTAGACCAGATGCCGGAGCTGCTCCAGACGCCGGGCGGTTTCCAGCATCACGAGGTGCCCCATCACGTTGGCCTCGACATAGGCCCAGGGATCGACCAGCGAATGGCGCACGCCCGGTTGCGCCGCGAGATGGATGACGCCCGTAATGCCGGGATGCTCGTCCGCCAGCGTGTGCATGGCGGCGCGGTCTGCGACGCTGGCCTCAACGAAACGGAAGCGGTTGCCGTTGTGCAGCTCCTTCAGCCGCGCCCGCTTCAGCGAGGGATCGTAGTAGGACGTGACACTGTCCAGCCCCAGCACGATCTCGCCGCGCGCCAGCAGCGCCTGGCAGACGTGATAGCCGATGAAGCCGGCGGCACCGGTTACGAGGATCGTCATGACGCGCGCACTCTGCCCTTTTCGCCGCCGCGAAAGCCACCTCTTTTCCTGTTAATTTCTTTGCGCACTGGCCGATGCCAAGGCAACTACTCGCCGACGGCTGAAGGACTTGCGACACGATCGGTCTTTCTGCATGCCGCGCTGCACCCTACATTGATCGTGGACACTGTAAGCGTTAGCAGTGCTGACTTAAACCTCAGCAGGAGCCCGCTTCGTGGTTGCGCCTCGTCCCCTCGCCGCCGCCAGCCTCGATGACCGCTACGAGCTGGAGTCCGGCCAGGTCTTTCTGACCGGCATGCAGGCATTAGTGCGGCTGGCGATCATGCAGCGCCAGCGCGACGTGGCCGCCGGGCTGAACACCGGCGGCTACATCTCGGGCTATCGGGGCTCGCCGCTGGGCGGTTTCGACCAGGCGCTGTGGCAGGCGAAGCCATTCCTGAAGCAGCACCACATCGTTTTCCAGCCCGGCACCAACGAAGACCTCGCCGCGACCGCGCTGTGGGGCACGCAGCAGCTCCATGTCGTGCCCGGCGCCCGTTACGACGGTGTGTTCGGCATGTGGTACGGCAAGGGTCCCGGCGTGGACCGCAGCGGCGATGTCTTCAAGCACGCCAACGTCAACGGCACCTCGAAACATGGCGGCGTGCTGGCACTGGCCGGCGACGATCACATGGCCAAGTCGTCCACCGTGGCGCACCAGAGCGAGTTCGCGTTCATGGACGCGATGATCCCGGTGGTGCACCCGGCCGGCATCCAGGACATCCTCGATCTGGGACTGCACGCCTTCGCCATGTCGCGCTTCAGCGGCTGCTGGGCTGCCTTCAAGATCGTGGGCGAGCTGGCGGACTCTTCTTCGACCGCCGCCGTCGATCCGCAGCGCATCGCCACCTTGCTGCCGGCCGATTTCGAGTTACCGCCGGGCGGCCTGAACCTGCGCATTCCCGACGACTTCCAGGAGCAGGAACGGCGGCTGCATCAGTACAAGCTGCCGGCCGCACAAGCCTACTGGCGGACCAACGGGCTCGACCGTCTGATGCTGGGCGCGCGCGGCGCGCGGCTGGGCATCGTCGCCACCGGCAAGGGCTATCTCGACGTGCGCCAGGCGCTGGACGATCTGGGCATCGACGCGGCCGAAGCCGAGCGGCTGGGCGTGGCCGTCTACAAGGTCGGACTGACCTGGCCGATGGAGCCGCAGGGCCTGCGGCGCTTCGCCGAGGGGCTGGAGCAGATCCTGGTCGTGGAAGAGAAGCGGCCGTTCATGGAGCCGCAGATCAAGGAGCTGCTGTTCAATCTGCCGGCCGATCGCCGCCCGCGCGTGGTCGGCAAGACCGACGAGAGGGGTGCACCGCTGCTGCCGGTCACCGGCGAGCTGACGCCGGCGCGGCTGGCGCAGGTGATCGCCGAGCGGCTGGGCATCGAGCGGCTGCCACTGCCGGTCGCGCGGCGTCTCGAGCTGCTGTCGCGGCGGCAGGCGGCACAAGCCTCGCGCAACGCGCCGGGACTGACGCGTCCCGCCTATTTCTGCTCGGGCTGCCCGCACAACACCTCGACGCGCGTGCCGGAAGGCTCGCTGGCGATGGCCGGGATCGGCTGCCACACCATGGCGATGTGGATGGACCGCGACACGCTCACCTTCACGCAGATGGGCGGCGAAGGCGCCCCTTGGGTGGGCATGTCGCATTTCACGGACACGCCGCACATCTTCCAGAATTTGGGTGACGGCACGTACTTCCATTCCGGCTATCTCGCGATCCGCCATGCCGTGGCCGCCGGCGCCAACATCACCTACAAGATCCTCTACAACGATGCGGTGGCCATGACCGGCGGCCAGCGCCATGACGGCGATCTCTCGCCATGGAAGATCAGCCGCCAGGTGCATGCCGAGGGCGTGCAGCGCATCGCGCTGGTCACCGACGATCCGGAGAAATATCCGCCGGGCCTCGACTGGGCGCCGGGCGTCACCTTCCACCATCGGCGCGATCTTGACGCCGTACAGCGCGAGTTGCGGGCGTACAAGGGCGTGTCGGTGCTGATCTATGATCAGACCTGCGCCGCCGAGAAGCGCCGCCGCCGCAAGCGCGGCACCTTCCCTGACCCGGCGCGGCGCGTGTTCATCAACCAGGCGGTGTGCGAGGGCTGCGGCGACTGCTCGACCAAATCCAACTGCCTGTCGGTGGTGCCGGTGGAGACCGAGTTCGGCCGCAAGCGCGCCATCGATCAATCGTCCTGCAACAAGGACTTCTCCTGCCTGGAAGGCTTCTGCCCCAGCTTCGTGACCGTCGAAGGCGGCCGTGTGCGCAAGGGCAAGGGTTCGGGTGCATCGCGCGGCGCCACCGACTGGCCGGCGCTGCCTGACCCCGTGCTGCCGTCGCTGGATGAAGCGCCGTACGGCATCCTCGTGACCGGCATCGGCGGAACCGGCGTCGTGACCATCGGCGCGCTGCTGGGTACGGCGGCCGACCTCGAAGGCTACGGCGCCTCGATTCTCGACATGATGGGCATGGCGCAGAAGGGCGGCGCCGTGATGAGCCATGTGCGCATCGCCCGCTCGCCCGAGGCGATCCACGCGGTGCGGCTGGGCGCTGGCGGCGCCAACCTGCTGCTGGCTTGCGACATCGCCGTGGCGAGCTATCCCGAGGCGCTGGGCAAGGTCGAGCAGGGCACCACCCGGGCCGTGGTCAATACGCAGGAGACGATTACCGGCGCCTTCACCCGCGATCCCGACATGAAATTCCCGGGCCAGGTGCTGCGGCTGTCGATCGAGGCGGCGGCCGGCGCCGATGCCTGCGACTTCGTTGACGCGCAGGCGCTGGCCATCAGGCTGCTGGGGGACTCCATCGCCACCAACCTCTTCATGCTGGGCTTCGCCTACCAGAAGGGCTACCTGCCGCTGTCCGCGGCGGCGCTGGAGCGCGCGATCGAGCTCAACGGCGCCGCCGTCGAGATGAACAAGCAAGCGTTCCTGTGGGGCCGCCGCGCCGCGTACGATCTGCCGGCGGTGCGCGCCCTGGTGACGCCGGCGGCGGACGAGCCTGTGGCGAGGCCGCTGCCGCACACGTTCGACGACATCGTCGTCTCGCGCGTGGCGCACCTCACCGGCTACCAGAACGCGGCCTATGCCCGGCGCTACACGGCGCTGGTCGAGAAGGTGAAGGCCGCAGAAGCGCAACGCACATCAGGCGCCACGGGACTGGCAGAAGCCGTGGCACGCGGTTACGCGAAGCTGCTGGCCTACAAGGACGAATACGAGGTGGCGCGCCTCTATACGGATGGCGCCTTCCTGCGGCAGCTCGGGCAGCAATTCGAGGGCGACTACAAGCTGAAGTTCAATCTCGCGCCGCCTTTGCTGGCGGACCGCGATCCGCGTACCGGCCATCTCCAGAAGCAGGCCTTTGGCGCATGGATGATGGCCGCCTTCCAGGTGCTGAAGCGCTTGCGCTTTCTGCGCGGCACACGCCTCGATCCGTTCGGCCGCACGGCAGAGCGGCGCATGGAGCGCCAGCTCATCGCCGACTACGAGACGCTGGTGGAGGAGATCCTCGGCAAGCTGTCGCCGTCGAACCACGCCATCGCCGTGCAGCTTGCCGCCCTGCCCGACGACATCCGCGGCTTCGGCCATGTGAAAGACGCCAACGTCGCGAAAGTGCGCACGAAGTGGGCCGCCCTGCTCGCCACCTTCCGCAACCCCGAACCCCTGAAGCAGGCCGCGGAGTAACCTTCACTAGGGCCGCGGCGTCCCCGCTATCGCATATGAGGATTTACCGCCGTCCTGAGCGAAGCGAAGGACCTTGCGATGGGTCGGCAAGGGAATGACGGCAGTGGCGATTCACTGGCCGATCGTCACGGATCGCACCACCGCAAGGTCCTTCGCTTCGCTCAGGACGACGAAAGCGACGATGGGAATGCCCCAAATGGTGTGGGTTGCAGGCATTGATGGCTGCCGGAGCGGGTGGGTTGCCGTCTTCCGGAACCTCGAGTCCGAGGTCTGGCACTTTCACTTTGCGCGCACGCTCGCCGAAATTGTCGATGCTGACGAGCAGCCCCGCGTCATCGCGATCGACATGCCCACGGGTTTTGCCGAGTGCGCCGAGCGCGGCGGACGTGCTTGCGAACGAGCTGCGCGGGCGCTGCTGGTCGGCAAGACCTCGTCAGTGTTTCCGACGCCGTGCCGTGCGGCACTAAGCGCCGCGACACATCACGAGGCCGGTGCACTCAATCGCGGTAGCGGTCCCGATGGTGTCGGGCTGACACGACAGGCTTTCCATCTGTTTCCGAAAATGCGGGAGCTCGATGCGCTGCTCCGTGCGCGGCCGTCGCTTGGCCAGCGTTTATTCGAAGCGCATCCCGAGCTGGCCTTCCTTCGCATGAACAACGGCCAGCCAGTATTGCCACCCAAACGTACGCGGCCGGGGCAGGTGCTGCGGCGACGCCTGCTCGCGCGGCACGGCTTCCCGTCCGCCGAAACGCAGTGGCTCGCCTGGCGCCGTGAAGCCGGCTTGCGTTCTTCCGACGCCAGCCTGGACGATGTGCTTGACGCGGCTGCTGTCTGCCGCACTGCGCTGCTGATCCATCAGGGCGGAGCCAGCCGCCTACCCGACCAGAAGATCGAGCGCGACCGCCACGGCCTCCCCATGGCGCTCTGGTATTGACGGCGGCGCTCAGAGCATGCCCAGCGCCTGCTTGTAGACGTCGAGCAGCGATTCCTGCTCTTCGCGTTCGGCGCTGTCCATCTTCCGCAGCCGCACGACCTGGCGCATGGTCTTGACGTCGAAGCCCACACCCTTGGCCTCGCTGTAGACGTCGCGGATGTCGGCGCCGATCGCCTTCTTCTCCTCCTCCAGCTTCTCGATGCGCTCGACGAACGACTTCAGCCGGTCGGCGGCGATGGTAGCGGGTTTCTGCTTGATGGGGCTGCCGTCCGGCATGACGCTCCTCGTACAACGGGACCACGCGGCAGCGCCGACCCTAGGCGCGCACGCCATTGCGGTTCAACGACCTGCCGGCCGGGGATGACGGGGATAACGGGGGTAAGGCGCGGACGCCTCAGCCGTGCCGGTGCTTCTGTTCGGCGGCGGCGAAGCTCTTCTCGAACTGCCTCTTCTGATCAGGCGAGGCCTCTTTCTGATACTTCGCCTTCCATTCCTCGTAGGGCATGCCGTAGACGATCTCGCGCGCCCTGGGATCGGGGATGTCGATGCCCTGCTTCGCGGCCTCCTCACGGTACCAGCGCGACAGACAGTTGCGGCAGAAGCCGGCCAGATTCATCAGGTCCAGATTCTGCACGTCGGTACGCTCACGCAGATGGCCGACCAGGCGGCGGAAGGCAGCAGCCTCGAGCTCGATGCGGGTCTTCTCGTCCATCCTCATCTCCGTCGCAGGACATGTCGATGCAATAGTATAGCGTCGCGACGCTCGGCTAGGCAGGCCCGTCCGCAACGGAACCGGCAGCCATGGTCAGGAAGCACAATCCCCTCGGTCTCAACAAGCTCCAGCTCAAGACCCTGACGCTGTTGCAGGAGCTGGCGCGTCACCCGGAGATCGCTCGCACCGACACCGAAACCGGCAACGTCACCATCGACGAGCTGCCGCATCCGCACGGCAACCACTTCCATATCGGCCGGCGCGTGGTCATGGCCAGCGACGCCACGGGGCTGCACAATCCCTCGGTTCACCTCGCTCTGGCCCGCAAGGGGCTACTGACCCCTACCGGCACGATCGATGCTCCCACGCTGACGCCGGCCGGATTGGAGTACGACACCGGGCTGGGAAACACCATCCTGCACGGCTCGGATCACTGAACGCGGGGCAGTTCAACGACCGCGTTCGCGACCGGCCGGCGCACGCTGCGGCCGCGGTGCTGGTGCAGACCTCGCCTTGGCCGGCGGTCGTGACGGGGTGCGCGCACGCGGCTTGGCTGGCCGCTGCGGAGACGCACGCGGTGCCGTCGTGCGCGGCGCGGTGGCACGCGGTGTGCTGGTCGATGGCGCCACGCGCTGGGGCAGCTTGTGGGCTGGCCGCGACCGCGTGCCTTGCGGCTTGGGTGCAGCACTGGGCGCGACCTTCGGCGGATTGCTCCTTGGTGTTGGCCGGGCCTTCCGCTCGTCGCTGCCGCCGGAGGGCGCGATACGCTCTGGTGCCCTGGGGGCAGTCTTCGATCGTGCATCATCCCTGGGCGCCGACCGCGCCTTCCGCTCGTCGTTGCCGCTGGAAGGCGCGATACGTTCCGGCGCTTTGGGCGCCGCGCGCGGCGCGGGTAATTGATCCTTGCCCGCCGGCGAAGGCGGCTTTGCGCGCTCCTCGGGCCGCTGCGGTGTACCGGGTCCCTTGCCGGGCGGCGTCGCGCCTTTCGGCGGCGGCGTTACCTTGTCGCTGGGCGGGTCGGGCTTGCGGTCCGGGACCACCGCCTTGCGCTCCTGCGTTCGCCTGGCCGCGGGGCCCGGCGCCCCCGGTCGCTCCTTGCGCTCGGGCCGGCCGATATCATCCGGCGGCGCTGACGCGACTTCTGCGCGTGCCAACCGCTCGCGCTCGACCGGCAGCGCCGAGCGCCCCACCGGCCGGGAGCGCCTGAACGCATCGACGGGCACCACCGTGGCGTGGCGCTGGTTGGCGTAGGTCCAGCGGTCGTGATCGCGCCGGTCGTGATCGTGTCGATCGTCGCGCCGGTGGCGATGCCGCTCGACATCGTCAATCCGCCGGTCGATCACCGTCACGTCCCGGACATTCGTCACATTGATATTGCGGATATAGGTCCGGTTGCGGCTATAGGGCGGCACGTACACTTCGCGCGGCCCCAGCGGAAACCAGCCGACCGTCGGCCGTGCCCCGGCTCCCCCCATAAAGCCGACGATGGCGGGCGCATAAACCGGGCGCGTCCGGCGCGCCGGCGGCACCCAGCACCAGCGCCGGTGCAGATGGACCCAACGGCCATAGTGGAACGGTGCAAAGCCCCAGGGCGCGCTATCCACCCACGTCCAGCCCCATGGCCGTACCCACACCCAGCGGCCGTGCCGGTAGGGCGCCCAGCCCGGCGCCACGTGGCGCGGGACCCAGACCTGGCCGTAATCGCTGGTGTCGCTCCAGTCACCATAGGCGTCGAGGTCTTCGTAGCCGGTGACGGCCGGTTCAACGTAACTCGTCGGACGGTAGACGGTGACGCGGCGGTCCCGCGCGGCCCATTCGGCCGGCATCGGCGGCGGTGTTACGTGCTCGACGGCGAACACCACCGGCTGTGTGCCGGTCGCGACGCCGGTTTCACCCGGCTTCACCTCCAGCACGCTGCCGTTGGCATCGACGAATTGCGCCAACCCGCTGCGCACGCCAATGCGGGTGGGATCGTCGGCGGTGCCGGCCTCGATAACGTAGTCTCCGTCCTGCACCAGCCGCACCGTCCCACGCGGAGTCAGGATTTCGGGCGGGCGGCCGGATGCGATATCGCTGCTGCGCACATCGAGCCGGCCCTGCGGCAGGCGCAGGCGAAGCTGCTCGTCGTCCAGCACGTCGGCCTCGAGCTCCGTCGCGCCCTGCAGCCGCAGCCGCGTGCCCGCCACGTCCACCTCGGCGCGCCCGTTCGGCTCGGTCCACAAGGCGCTGCCTGTGGTGAAGGGATGGTTCAGCAGCGCCGGCGACCAGTGCCGCTCCTCCCCCTCCTCACGATCGTCGTAGGAGACGGTGCCCGTGATGAAGCTGATCCGCCCGACGCGCGCCGGCGGATCGGACTGGGCCGTCACAGTCGTGCCAGACAAGAAGATCAGGCTCATCGAGGCGGCAATCGCCGCGCCCATCCAGTGCCGCATGCGGCCTCCTGGAACCCCCGCAGCGTTCCAACGCCCGGGTGCAAATTCCGGTTCCTTTGATCTCAGGTAAGGCTTGCGGTGTGTCGGCACCAAGGCAGGACGCGGCAGCATGACGGAATTTTGACGACATTGGTGGCCGGGCGGTTGTCTGCCCGGCGCTTTCGCCGCTACGCTGTCGCAAGAGGGGCTCGCGATGAAGGTGGTCTATTCCGACAGGCACGCGCTGCATGACCCGTCGTACTTCCTGGTGCGCGGCGAGAAACGCGACAGCGCCGAGAAACCGGGACGCGCCGATGTTCTGCTGAAGGCGGCGCGCGCGGGCGGGCACGAGGTCGTGCCGCCGGCCTATACCGGGCTGGTGCCGGTGCTGGCGGTTCACACGCCGGAATACGTCGATTTCCTGCAAACCGCGCAGCGCGAATGGCGCAAGCTGGAAGGCGCCGGGCCGGAGGTGATCCCCGGCGTGCATCCGGTGCGCTACCGCGGCACGTATCCGCGGGCCGTCGTCGGGCGGGCGGGCTGGCACCAGGTCGATGGCGCCTGCCCCATCGGCCCGGGCACCTGGGACGCGGCGCTGGCGGCGGCGCAGGTCGCGGTGACGGCGGCGCAGATCGTCATGGACGAGGCCAATGCCGCCGGCTCGCGGCCCATCGCCTATGCGCTCTGCCGGCCGCCCGGTCACCACGCCTATGCCGATCTCGCCGGCGGCTTCTGCTTCCTGAACAATACCGCAATCGCCGCCCAGCACCTGCGCACGCAGCACCAGCGTGTGGCCATCCTCGACATCGACGTGCATCACGGCAACGGCACGCAGGGCATCTTCTATGCCCGCAACGACGTGCTTACCGTCTCGATCCACGCCGATCCGGCCGATTACTACCCCTTCTTCTGGGGCCACGCGCATGAGCGCGGCGAAGGCCAGGGCGAAGGCTCCAATCTCAACCTGCCGTTGCCGCTGGGCTCCGGCGACGATGCCTGGCTCGCCGCAGGCGAGCGCGCGCTGGAGCGCATCCGCACCTTCGCGCCCACCGCGCTGATCGTGGCGCTAGGGCTCGACGCGTCGGAGCACGATCCCCTGCAAGGGCTGAAGGTGACAACATCAGGCTTCGCCCGCATGGCCGCGCTGATCGCCTCCCTGCAACTGCCGACGCTGCTGGTCCAGGAAGGCGGCTATCTCGGCCCGGAGCTGGGGGACAATCTAGGGGCAGTACTTTCGACCCTAACCGGAGATCGTCTTCCCTGACCCTGCTCAGACTTAACCCTTGACAGCCTCGACCATACTAACAAGTTCGTTTCGAGCCATCTCATCGCGAATTGCTACCGTTCGGCCGGTCACAAGAGCAGTTCTGAACTTTCGAATGACGCTGGGTATCCGTGCCTGGCCCGTCACCCCCACGCTCCGGCGCATCGTAGCAAGACAATATTTTAGCGGCTCTACAATCGGATCCAACAAGATGGGGCCATCAGTTCCTTCCACAGATTCACGGCGCAGCCCAGACACGTGACTAAGGACCCTCTGCGGCTCCCCGACCCTGGCCGCGACCTGCGCGTATGCAAAGGCCGTGTTTCTGCAGTATTCTTCGCCTTTCTCCAGCCCGTAGCGCTTTTCGTGGAACAATGCGGTGAATGAGCATAAGTGAGCAGCAAGTGCATCCTCAAATTTGTCGAGCGAATCGATCGGATTAGATACTGCTTCGTCGCGTGCGCGGAAATAGTATAAGGCTCCAAGCCGTCGCAAGAATTCCGCTTTCTGCAATTTTGTATATGTCTTACCCGATATTACCAGACGGCAAATTGCCTCCGCTTCAACTCCTCCAAATCCAGAACGCTGTTCCATATCACTCAATACCCGCATCAAATCTATGTCTTCATACCTAAGGGGTCTACGCTCGCTATGTCTGTTAAGCGGACCAGTTGAGAACTCTCTGGTCGGAACCGGCACGTCGAACTGCGTGCATGAGGCTCGTATGAACTCATCGTACTCACTTCGCTCCCCAGCATCGGAGAGGCCCGGCACTTCAATCGCACTCTCTATAGCTCCGCTCGGCAGTCCACGCTGAGTGTAGAGTAGTTTACCTCCGGATTTCGATCGAACTACTGTGGTGAAAAGAAAATCCATACCTGGATCAACACCTCGTGTTGTCAATGAGTCTACATCGTCAACGACAATAAGAAGTCGGTTGAGATCTACTAAGGCCCTGATTTCAACTTTTAGGTCTTTCTCAGAAAGTTTCTCAACCTCATCAAGCGACATCCACTCCGCACAGGCTAGCAGAAGTCGATAGAATTCGACTGCCGACGAGAAATCGAGAGACTTGTTAGGCTCTACCTTCCCGGAAACCGTATTCAGCCTAACTTCCTTCGCAGAAAAATAAAGCACACTATCGATTGGTCGCCCGTCACTCAACACAAGATCACGTCCCTGCTGAGCGACAATGTGCGCAAACTCATATGCAATTGTGCTTTTACCCGAGCCGCCCTTTCCCCAGAGAAAACGACGACAGTCTTCATGGTCCACAAACCAGTCAAATAACTTGTCAAGGACTGAGGTTCGCCCGATGAATTCGGTTACTGTCGATGGTGGCGGTGGTAAAACAGAGTGGACACGTGACTCACTGGCATTCTGTTCGATCCCATCAGAACTCCTAGCGCCATATAGAATCGGGATTTCGCGACTACTGGCTTCCAAAACCTCCGCACCCTGTCGCCACCAGATCTTTCCAGCTTTGTATCTGTCTATGTCCGTTTGAAGCCGTACGGGAGCCACCCCGGCGGAACGTTTTGGGATCAGCACCACGTCAATTGACTTGTCGCCAGTGTGACTGACACTGTACTGTCGATGCTGACACGGTGCCGTCGCGAGAAGTGTTGGAATTGGGGTGGCGGTCACCGGCGGATTGAAGGTATCGGTTCATGCGGCGAGGTCAATGGCATGATCGGAGAGCGGCTCGGCGAGGGTGAGCCAG
>QOCQ01000017.1 GCA_003574685.1 Rhodospirillaceae bacterium SYSU D60007 | reverse complement strand
CGCGCCCCCAGCATGCGTCATTTGCGGGAGATCCCTCGCTGTCGCTCGGGATGACGGGTGCTGGGCGGGACCAGGATCACCGCGGCCATTGGCGGTGGTCGCGGATCATCACGTGCGCGGCGTTGTGGCCGGGGGCGCCGGTGACGCCACCGCCGGGATGCGTGCCCGAGCCGCAGAGATAGAGGCCGCGCACCGGCGAACGGTAGTCCGCGTAGCCCAGCATCGGGCGGGCGCTGAAGATCTGGTCGAGCGACAGCGCGCCGTGGAAGATGTCGCCGCCGACCAGGCCAAAGGTGCGCTCAAGGTCGAGCGGGCTGAACACCTGGCGTGCGATCACGCTGGCGGCAAAGCCCGGCGCATGGCAATCGACCGTGGCGATCATCAGGTCGGCGACCTGATCGCGGCAATCGTCCCACGAGCGGCCATCCGACAATTGCGGCTGCACGTGCTGGCAGAACAGGCTGGCGACATGCGCACCGGGCGGCGCGAGGCTGTCGTCCAGCGTCGAGGGGATCAGCAGCTCGATGATCGGCTCGCGGCTCCAGCCCTCGCGTTTGGCGTCATCGTATGCGCGGTCCATGTAGGCCAGCGACGGCGCGATGATGATGCCGGCCGTATGATGGTCCGCCACCGCGTTGCCGGGCAGGCAGGCGAAGTTCGGCAGCGCGGAGAGTGCCACGTTCATGCGAAACGTGCCCGAGCCGCAACGCCAGCGGCGCATGCGTTCGAGAAACTCCTGCGGCAACGCGTCCGCCGGCACGAGCCTGTCGAACAGCAGGCGGGGATTGACGTTGGCAGCCACGGCGCGGGCCATGATCGTACGGTCGTCCCGCAGCACGACGCCCGCGGCGCGGTCCTTCTCGATGATAAGCTCGCGCACCGGCGCATCCGTCTCGATTTCGACGCCACGCTCGCGCGCCGCCCGCGCCATGGCCTGGGTGATCGCCCCCATGCCGCCAACGGCATGGCCCCACGCACCCTTCTTTCCATTCACCTCGCCGAAGACGTGATGCAGCAGCACGTAGGCGGTGTTGGGCGTGTAGGGGCTGGCATAGGTGCCGACCACCGCGTCGAAGCCGAACAGCGCCTTCACAGGGTCGCTTTCGAACCAGCCATCAAGATAGTCGCCGGCGGATTTGGTGAAGAGGTCGAGCAGCGTCCGGCGCTGGCGCATGGACAAGTGCCGCAGGCGGTTGCCTGTCGCCAGCGCCCGCCATCCCTCGACAAGCGCAGCACGCCACGAACCCTCGACAAGGTTGGGCGGCGCCTGCAGCGCCAGTGCGCGCAGCACGTCGGCGATGGCTTCGATCTCGATGCTGTATGCGTCGTAGCGCTTGGCATCGCGGGCGCTGAAGCGCGCGATTTCGCTGCGCGTGACGCCTTCGCCGGCCTTGAGGTAGTTGCCGTCCGGCAGCGGCAGGAAGTTGGCCAGCCGCCGTTCGACGATGCGCAGGCCGTGGCGGTGCAGCTCCAGATCCCGGATGATACGGGGATTGAGCAGGCTCACCGTGTACGCGGCAACGGAGTTGCGGAAGCCGGGATGGAACTCATCGGTGACCGCCGCGCCCCCCACGACACTGCGTTGCTCGACGATCTTCACCTTCAGCCCGGCCGCGGCGAGATAGTAGGCGCAGACCAGGCCGTTATGTCCGGCGCCGATGATGACGACGTCGAAGCGTTCCGGTCCCGGCTGATGATCTCGCGTGTCGGCGGGCATGAGAGAAAATGCCACGGACGGCAGGCGGGATGCATATATTCTGCGGCGCACGCAACGTCATTTCCGGCATGAGGATGGCCATGACCCGCATGGACCGCATCGACGAGAGCCGGCCGTTCAGGCCCGTCAACATCGGCGTGCTCACCATTTCCGACACGCGCACCCTGGCCGACGACAGGTCGGGCGACACCTTGGTGGAGCGGCTCACGGCCGCCGGGCACCATCTCGCAGGCCGCGACATCGTGGCCGACGACGTCGAAAAGATCCGGGCGCGCGTGCGGGCGTGGATCGGGGATCCCGCCGTGGAGGTCGTGATCACCACCGGCGGCACCGGCGTCACCGGCCGCGACGTGACGCCGGAGGCGCTGAAGGGCCTGTTCGAGAAGGAGATCGAAGGCTTCGGCGAGGTGTTCCGCTGGATCAGCTTCCAGAAGATCGGCACCTCGACCATGCAGAGCCGCGCCATCGCCGGCGTCGCCGGTGGCACCTACATCTTCGGCCTGCCGGGCTCGCCCGGCGCTTGCCGCGACGGCTGGGACGAAATCCTGAAATATCAACTCGATATCCGCTACCGCCCCTGCAACTTCGCCGAGCTGATGCCTCGCCTCAACGAGGGCAAGCCGCCGCGCAGCGGATAAAGTCCGGGCGCTTGACGGCCCTCTCCGACATCGCTATGTTCTATTTTTGTTCCACAACGGTGCCGCATGAAACCCGGCCACGACGCGCCCGTGCCGGCCCGTGCCCGCAAGGGCCGCGGCGCGATCGGCAATCCTGCCAACCGCTACGACAGTCAGACGACTGTCACGGTGGATGACGGCTGGGGATCGGCCGACGACCGCGATGCGTCCAAGGTCAACGCGCATCCCGAGGACGACGATCCGCCGCGGCTCGCCACAACACTGACGCGCGACGCCAGCCGCACCATCATCGCGCGCAACACGTCGCCCGACGTACCGTTCGACCGCTCGATCAATCCGTATCGCGGTTGCGAGCACGGTTGCATCTATTGTTTCGCGCGCCCCAGCCACGCCTATCTCGGCCTGTCGCCGGGACTCGATTTCGAGACGAAGCTGCTGTTCAAGCCCGACGCAGCGCAGTTGCTGCGCCAGGAGCTGTCGCGCAAGGCCTATCGCTGCAACGTCATGGCGATGGGCACCAACACCGATCCCTATCAGCCGGTCGAACGCGAGCTCAAGATCACACGCTCGATCCTCCAGGTGCTGGCCGAGTTCAACCATCCCGTCGGCATTGTCACCAAGAACCACCTGATCACGCGCGACATCGACATTCTGGCGCCGATGGCGAAGCGGCAGCTCGCCGAGGTGTTCGTGTCAGTGACCACGCTGGACCGGCATCTCGCCAATGTCATGGAGCCGCGCGCCTCCACGCCCGCCCGGCGCATTGCGGCGATCCGGCAGCTGAGCGAGGCCGGCATTCCCACCGGCGTGATGACGGCGCCTATGATCCCGGCCATCAACGATCACGAGATGGAGTTGATTCTGGAGGCCTGCGCCGCCGCCGGTGCCACGCGCGCCGGCTACACCGTGCTGCGCCTGCCGCTGGAGATCGGACCGCTGTTCGAGGAGTGGCTTCGCGAGCATTTCCCGGGACGGGCCGAGCACGTGCTGTCGCTGGTGCGCCAGACCCGCGGCGGCAAGCTGTACGATTCCGACTGGGGCCAGCGCATGACCGGCACCGGCCCCTATGCCGAGCTGCTGCGCACGCGCTTTGCGCTGGCGGCGAAGAAGTTCGCGTTCAACCGCTTCCGCTACACGCTCGACACCACCCAGTTCCGCGTCCCGCCCGCCGCCTCCGGATCATCCCCCGACCGCCAGCTCTCCCTGCTCTGACGAGCCGAAAACACGGGAAATCACAGAGAGCACAAAGGCGGGTTCAGCAGAGTATGACGTCGCAATAGCTCTCTGTGGTTCGCCTTTCTGTTTCTCCACAAGGGTGTTGAAAATTGGGGCTTTCGTTCGGCGCGGCGGGCGGCGATGTTTCGGCCGTTGCAACAGCCGCATGCCATGCCGAGTTTCCGGATCGAATCGCGCCATGAAGGACCTGTCGCCGGGATCGACGAGGCCGGGCGCGGGCCGCTGGCCGGGCCGGTACTGGCCGCCGCGGTGATCCTCGACCGCACGCGCGCCAAGCGCAGCCTGCTGCGGCTGCTGGATGATTCTAAAAAGCTCGAGCCCGAGGAACGCGAACGGGCCTACCGCGCATTGCGCCGCAGCGAAGCGGTGCTGATCGGCGTCGGCGCCGCCAGCGCGCGCGAGATCGACCGCTTCAACATCCTCCAGGCCAGCTTCCTCGCGATGCGCCGCGCCGTCGCGGCCTTGCCCGCGCCGCCCAACCTTGCCCTGGTTGACGGCAACCGGCCGCCGCGGCTGCCCTGCACGGTTGAAATCGTGGTCAGCGGCGACTCGCTCAGCTACTCGATCGCGGCCGCCTCGATCGTGGCCAAGGTCACGCGCGATCGCATCATGCGCCTGCTCGACGTGCGCCATCCCGGTTACGGCTGGGCCACGAACGTGGGCTATTCCGTTCCGGAACATCTGGCCGCCCTTGAGGCGCTCGGGCCGACACCGCACCACCGCTTCAGCTTCGCACCGCTGGGCCGCCTGTTGTAGGCTTGCCTTCATGAATGGTTCAACCGGCGGTCTTTCGATTCGCCGCGCCACGATCGAGGATGCCGAGGCGCTGGCTGCGCTGGCGCGCGGCCTCGGCACGCACCAGGGCGATCCCGTGGGCAATTTCAGCCCGTCGGTGGTGCGCCGCGACGGCTTCGGCGTGGCGCCGTGCTGGACAGCACTCATTGCCGAGCGCGATGGCCAGCCGGTCGGCTATGCGATGTTCCATCCCGCCTACGATGCGCCGCATGCCGCCCGCGGACTCTACCTGCAGGATCTGTACGTCTGCGACGACGAGCGCCGGCGGGGCACCGGACGCGCGCTCATGGCGGCCGTCGCACGCGAGGCGCGCGACGCAGGCTGCATCTTCTTCTGGTGGACGGCCAAGCAGTGGAATACGGACGCGCTCGCGTTTTATCGCAGCCTCGGCGCGGCGTCGGAAACTGTCGTGGCCCATGCGCTGTTCGGCGAGGCGCTTGACCGCCTGATCGACGACGATCCGCAGGCCGGGCGGGCCAGACGGCCACGGTCCAGAACCCGCATGCGTTGAGGCGTCGCACGCGGGGGCCGCAACTCCGAATCCAGCGCCCCGTTGGCCTTCCGAGTTCCAATGGAGGCCAGCATGGCGATGTCAGCCCCGCAGGACCGCGACCGCACGACGGTGCGATTCCATCCCTGGGTGTTCAAGGCCGTGGCCGGCCTGGTGCTGCTGATGATTGTTGCGGCCTGGGGCTTCACCGCGACCTGGAGCGATGATCCGGCGGAGTCCTACACCGGGCTGGTGCTGGCGATGGTGAGCTACTTCTGCGTCATCGCGCTCGGCCTGGGCTGGATGATGGTCCGGCTGGCGCGCCGCAGCCCCGATCCGGCGCGACGGGAGGGCGAGGAGCCGAGCCGGCAGTCGTTCTATGAGTGGAAATCGCGCGAGATCGAGGTCGGCAGCGGTCACCAGCGGGGCTCGCATGCGGCCATCGACGTCATTCTAATACCTGCGGCGGTGGCTTTCGGCATGCTCGCCCTGGTCATCGTCTGGCACCTGGCGCCGGCCGGCTGACACGCGCTAGTCCGGCAGCATGATGTGAACCTCAAGCTCGCCGTCCTCCTGCGGCAGGGCTTCGAGATGTGAGATCTCGCGCGGCGTTCCCTCGACATTGACCAGGATCGTCGCGTCGGCATCCTCGTTCTCCAGCAAGGCGATCAACTCGGCGACGGTCATCGCATCCTCATGGCTGGCCACAAATACAGGGTCGGACGTGGCGCGAGCGCGGCCAAAATTCAACGGTCAGCAAGGCCCTTCAGCCCGTGTGTCAGAATCTTCTTCATCACGGTCGGCAGCGCCATCTCGTCCAGCCGGTCCACCGGGCACCAACGTGAGTCCGCTACCCCGTCCGCCATGCGGGCGGTCGGGGCATGGGCGGCGGCGACTTCGAGACGCAATTCGAAATGCGTAAACACGTGGCGGACGATACCAGGCAGCACGCGCCATCCGGCGGCAACTGGCGCTGCGGCCATGCAGGAGTTCCGGTCCAGCTCGCCCGGTTGCCAGTCGCTGGACGGCACCTCCATCATCCCGCCCAGCAATCCCTCGGGCGGCCGGCGGCGCAGCAGCACCGCGCCGTCACGCCGCACCAGCAGGAAGGCGATGCCGTGGCGCACCGGCCGCGCCACTTTTTCACGGCGCCGCGGCAGGGTCTCGCCAATGCCCAACCGCCGGCCGGCGCAGAGATCAATCACCGGGCACAGCACGCAACGGGGCGCACGCGGCGTACACACCGTGGCGCCGAGGTCCATCATCGCTTGGGCGTAGTCCCCGGCGCGCCGCGTCGGCACCAGCCTTTCGGCGAGTCTCCGGATCGCCGGCTTGACGTCCGGCAAGGGCGTCTCCAGCGCATGAAGCCGGGCGATGACGCGTTCCACATTGCCGTCAACAGCGCTGGCCGGCTTGTCGAAGGCAATCGCGGCAATGGCCGCGGCGGTGTAGGACCCCACGCCCGGCAGGGCGCGTAGTGCCTCTTCGCTATCGGGAAACGCGCCACCGTGTCGCTCGACGACGGCCCGCGCGCAGGCATGCAGATGGCGCGCCCGTGCGTAGTAACCCAGCCCCTGCCAGGCATGCAGCACCTCGTCCAGCGATGCCTGCGCCAGATCGCGGACCGTCGGCCAGCGTTCGAGGAAGGCCAAGAAATAGCTGCCGACGGCCGCCACTGTGGTCTGCTGCAGCATGATCTCGCTCAGCCATACGCGGTAGGGATCGGCCCGCGCACCCGGCGGCGCGCGCCAGGGCAGGCTGCGGCGGTGACGATCGTACCAGGCCAGCACGCGCGCAGCGCAGGCGTCCGGCAGCGGTCCTGGATCGGCGCGGGCGTCTTCAGGGGTGAATGTTTCGGAATCGAGCATGCGGGCGCGTCGGTTGGACCGCACCCATACTAGGCCGCCGTTTCAGAAAGCAGGCACGCGAACTTCGCCGCCGTGGTGGATGACTTAGCTTGCCGCCTGGGCGGGCAGCGCCAGCACGAGATCACGCGCCATGTGCGCGGCGACCTGCGGGCCAAGCTGGAGCGTGAAGGCATCGCCCGTGTCCGTCACCATATTGCCGTTGATCTGGCCGGTCCGCGGATCGGTCTCGAAGGACGCTGCGGCCACCGGAATGCCCGGGCAGCTTTCCGGCGCCAGCGCCGAGTCCGGTGACTGGCGCTTGGCCATCTCCGTCGCCGCATCGCACAGGCGCGAGACAAATTGCGTGAACTCATTGAAATCGGCCAGGCACTCGACCGAGCGTGACTGGTCATCAACGAACACCATTCGGCAGAGACGCCCGTCGTCACTCAATCCGAGGCTGAACTGATGCAACTGCGACAGCGTGTCGGACATGGCCGGCCTCCCGCCTGCGTACACCTGATAAACGGCTGGAGCGGGTACCCTGTTCCATTATTCTGCCGGCATGGCCGATGACGAGCGCGAGATCGAGCTGGACCGGCGCGGAAGCCTGAAATCGGCGGGCGCCCACGCGGCGAGGCTGATGCGACCCCTGGCCCGGCAGCGCGGCACCGCAACGGCACGGCTGGCGGCGGAATGGCCGGCCATTGTCGGCCCCGAGATCGCACGCCATAGCCTGCCGGAACGGCTGGGGGGCGGGCATGGCCGCCCTGCCAGCTCGCCACGCCGCGCCGCCGCCCCGGCCACCGGCGGGACCCTGCGGCTGCGCGTCGAGGGGCCCCTGTCGCTGGAACTCCAGCACCTCGCCCCGCAAATCATCGAGCGCATCAACGGCTATTTCGGCTATGCCGCCGTCGGACGGCTGCGGATCGTTCAGGGGCCTTTGCCCCGCAGGGTACCGCCGGTCCTGGGAAGCGCGCCACTGGACCCCCACCGCCGGCAGGACCTGCACGAGCGGTTAGCCCCGGTGGCTGACGACGCCCTGCGCCAGGCGCTGGAGCGGCTGGGCCAGGCCATCCTGTCCCGTCGGAAAGGGTAATCGGCACGTGTTTTGACCCGTCCAACGACGCCTGCTACGGGCCACATTTGGCCAGCAGTATTTGTGGACAATCGCAGGACCGGTTTCGTTGACTTTTTACGCGCCTGGCGCCCAAGATGTAGGGGCTGAAGGGAGTTCGATGCGTAAGATATTGATCCTGGTTGGAGGCATCCTGTCGGCGGCCCTGGTTCCGGGGAGCGTCCTTGCCGCTCCGCCAGGGGGTGCCGTGCTGCTGGCCCAGTCGCCCCCGGCCGAATTGCAGCCCGCGCCGACGGACCATGTGCTGGGTAAGCAGGACGCGCCGGTGGTCATCGTCGAATACGCGTCAATGACCTGCCCGCATTGCGCCTCGTTCCATAACGAGGTGTTGCCGGAACTGAAGAAGAAGTACATCGACACGGGCAAGGTCCGGTACGTCTACCGCGACTTTCCGCTCGACGCGGTGGCCTTGCAGGCCGCACAGATCGCGGAATGTGCCGGCAGCGAGCGCTACTTTGCGGTGCTCGACCTGATCTTCCAGACGCAATCGCAGTGGGCAGCGGCCAAGGATCCGATGGCCGATCTGGCCAAATCGCTGCGCATCGGCGGCATCACCGAAGCCGACATCAAGACGTGTCTGGCGAACGACAAGATCGCGACCGCGATCGTGGCCGAACGTCAGGCGGGCGAGAAGCTGGGCGTGAGTGCGACGCCGACGCTGTTCATCAACGGCGAGCGCTGGACCGGGGCGCGCACCATTGCCGCGCTCGATGACGCGCTCGCCAAGGTATTGAAGTAGTAGCAACCCAGGGTCCGACGTGCAGTTTCACAAGCTTCGCCTGTCCGGCTTCAAGTCGTTCGTCGATCCGACCGAACTCAGCATCGAACCCGGTTTGACCGGCATTGTCGGGCCCAATGGCTGTGGCAAGTCAAACCTTGTCGAAGCGCTGAAATGGGTCATGGGCGAAACCTCGGCCAAGCAGATGCGCGGCTCAGAGATGGAGGACGTGATCTTCGGCGGCACCGGCCAGCGGCCGGCGCGCAACATCGCCGAGGTGCTGCTGAAGCTCGACAACCGCAAGCGCATAGCACCGGCGCAGTTCAATGACAGCGACGATCTCGAGGTGGTGCGCCGCATCGAGCGCGGCCATGGCTCGCTCTACAAGGTGAATGGCCGCGAAACGCGGGCGCGCGACGTGCAGGTGATGTTCGCCGACGCCGCCTCCGGCGCCCGCTCAACGGCCATGGTCAGCCAGGGCCGCATCGGCGCCATCATCAACGCAAGGCCGCAGGACCGGCGCGGCATCATCGACGAGGCCGCGGGGATCACCGGTCTCTATTCGCGGCGGCATGAGGCCGAGCTGCGCCTGAAGGCGGCCGAAGCTAACCTGCTGCGCGTGCAGGACGTGCTGGCGGCGCTGGAGGAGCAGCACCGGCAGCTCAAGCGTCAGGCCCGCCAGGCGAGCCGCTACCGCAACCTCACCGACCACATCCGCCGGGCCGAGGCCGCCGTGCTGGCATTGAAGCTGGCCGAGGCCGATCACGGCATGGCGCAGGCGGGCGCACGCCTTGACGAGGCGACGGCCGCGGTGACCGACCTCACCCGGCTGGCTGCCACAGCCACCACCGCCCAGGCCGATGCCGCAGCCAGCATGCCGGGACTGAGGCAGAAGGAGGCGGCCGCGGCAGCCGGGTTGCAGCGCCTGCGGGTGGCGCATGAAACCCTCGCTGACGAGCTGCGCCGCATCGAGGCGGCGCGCGAGGAAGGCCGTATACGGCTCACTCAGATCGAAGCCGACACCAGCCGCGAAGGCGAACGCCGGCGCGATGCCGAGGCAGCGCTGGCGGAGCTGGGCACGGAGTCCGGCCGGCTGACTGACGAACGCGCCGGCGAAGCGGAACGGCAGGCGGCAGCGGATGCCGCGCGCGATGCGGCCCGGCAAGCCACCGATGTCGCCGAAGCCGAGCTTGACCGGCTCACCCGCCAGATCGCCGCCGACGAAACGCTGATGCAGAGCGTCCAGCGCGAGATCGCCGAGCTGAACGAGCGGCTGATCCGCCTCAAGGCGCGCCGCGAAGAAACTGATTCCCAGCGGCAGGAGCTGGGCGGCAAGCTTGCTGCCCTGCCGGCGCTGGCGGATGTCGAGGCGGCCGCGAACGCCGCCCGCGAGGCGCTGGAGCGCATCCGTGGAGAAAGCGCCGCCGCGCTTGAGGCCGCGCAGGCTAATGAGCAGGCAGCCGTCGAGCGCGCGCGCGAGGCGCAGGCCACGGCGGCCGAAGCGGCACGCGCGGCGCTTGCGCAGGCCGCAGAGGCGGTCCGTGCCGCACAGGGACAGGGTGCCGCGCTGGTGCGCGAGGCGCTGGCCCGCGCCGAAGCCGATCGTCTCGAATGCGAGCGGGCCCGCACCGCCGAGCGGCTGGCGGCCGAAAACGCCGCCGCGAAGGTTGCCGACATCGTGCACAAGGCATCGGCCCGCGTGACGAGGCTGAAGGCAGAGGAGTCGGGCATTGCCGCAGCCCTGCGCGCGGCCGCAGGCAGCCTCTGGCCGCCGCTGATCGATGCGCTGACGGTGGCGTCCGGCTACGAGGCGGCGCTGGGTGCGGCGTTTGGCGAGGACCTGGAAGCATCGTACGACGCCGGCGCGCCGCTCTACTGGCAGGCGCTGGGGCCGCTGGGCGACGCGCCCCCGCTGCCGGGCGAGGCTGAGCCGCTGGCCGCGCATGTCAAGGCGCCACCCGAGCTGGAGCGGCGGCTGCAGTTCATCGGCATCGTCGCCGACGAGGAAACCGGACGCCGGCTGCAGCCGCTGCTGAAGCCGGGCCAGCAGCTTGTGACCCGCGACGGCGCCGTGTGGCGGTGGGATGGATTCACCATCAAGGCTGGTGCACCGACAGCAGCGACGAACCGGCTGAGCCAGCGCAACAAGCTGGTCGAAATTCGCGCGCAGCTTGATGAGGCGCAGGCGGAACTGGCGACTGCTGACGCAAAACATCTCGCCGCGCGCACTGCCGTGGATGCCGCGCGGCAGGCCGAACGCCTGGTCGTGGAGCGCTCGCAGCAATTCGGCGCGGCGCTGGTGGCACGCGCGCGTGAGAGCGAACGGCAACTGGTCGAGGCAGCCCGGCAGGACGAGCAGGCCATCACGCTGCAGGCGCGCCAGCGCGAGCAGGAGATTGTGGCGCGCGCACAGGCCGATGAACAGCACGCGCGCGCCACGCTGGCCGACACGCGCAAGACAATGGCGGCGCGGATCGCCGACGCCGAACGGGCCGCCGCGGCCGCGCGCGACCACGCGGCCGGGGTAGCGCAGCAAACGGCCGCTCTCGGCTCGCGTCTTGCGGCGCTGGACGATACGGCGCGGCAGGTCGGCGGTGAGATCGCCGATCTGGAGATGCGCCGGACCTTCCGCGAAGCACGCCGGTCGTGGATCGCTGATCCATCTGCCGACCGAACCGCGGCCGCAGGGCTGCGCGCGCAGCTCGCCGAGCTGCGCAGCGCGCTCGTCGAGAAGCAGACCGCCTGCGATACGCTGGCGCGGGAAGCCGGACTGCGCGCGCAACGCCTGCGCCAGATCGAGGCGGAAAGCCAGGGCTGGCAGAACCGGCTGGCCGACGCCACGCAGCAGATCGCTGCCCTGAATGAACGGCGCGAGATGCTGGTGCAACGCCTCGCCGAGCTGGATGCGCGGCCGGCGCAGCTCATGGAACAGCGCGCGGCGCTGGAGGACCAGATCGCGGCCGCCGAGGAAACACGCAAGGCCGCTGCCGACCGTCTTGCCGAGGGCGAGAACCGGTTGCAGGCCGCCGAAAAGGCGCTGAAGCAGGTCGAGCACGATCTGGCCGAGGCGCGCGAGCAGCGTGTGCGGCGCGAAGGGCTGCTGGAGCAGGCCGACCGCGAACGCCGCGCCATCATCGACCGTATCGAGGAGCGCCTGCGCATTGCCCCGGCAGGGATCCTCGAACTTGCCGAGGTGCAAAGCCTGGAGGAGCTGCCCGATCTGCCCCAGGCCGAACGCCGGCTGGAGCGGCTGGTCAGTGAGCGCGAGGGCATGGGCGCGGTCAACCTGCGGGCTGAGGAAGAGGCGGCAGAGCTCGACCAGCAGATCGTCGCCATGACCGGCGAGCGGGACGACCTGTCGGCTGCCATCGGCCGCCTGCGGCAAGGCATTGCCAGCCTCAACCGCGAAGGCCGCGAGCGCTTCCTTGCGGCGTTCGAGAATGTCAACCGTCACTTCCAGGAGCTGTTCACCCGGCTGTTCGGCGGCGGCCGCGCTGAATTGCGGCTGACCGAATCGGAAGACCCGCTCGAGGCGGGGCTGGAGATCGTCGCCTCGCCGCCGGGCAAGAAGCTGCAGGTGATGTCCCTGCTCTCCGGCGGCGAGCAGGCACTGACGGCGCTGGCGCTGCTGTTCGCCGTGTTCATGACCAACCCGGCGCCGATCTGCGTGCTGGACGAGGTCGATGCACCGCTTGACGATGCCAACGTGGAGCGCTTCTGCGATCTGGTGGCCGATATCTCCAGCCACTCCGACACGCGGTTCCTGATCATCACCCATCACAGGGTGACCATGGCCAAGATGCACCGCCTCTACGGCGTCACCATGGCCGAGCGCGGCGTCTCCATGCTGGTTTCCGTCGACCTCGAACAGGCCGACCGCGTCCTGGAAAGCGCGGTCGCAGCATAGCGCTGCCCCGCGTCAGTGGGAGATGAGGGTCGGTACGGGCATCGAGCGCAGGATGGTGCGGGTGGCGCCGCCGAAGACCAGCTCGCGCAGGCGGCTATGGCCATAGGCGCCCATCACCAGCAGATCGGAAGCGCTGTCGGCGACGGCATTCAGGATGGCCGTGCCTGCGTCGATGTCCTTCAGCGTGGCGCGCCGCAGCTCCGCCTTGACCCCGTGGCTGATGAGTTGCCGCTGCGCATCGTCGATTCGCGTGTCGTCCTCGGTGCCGTCGCCGGCCGTGAACAGGCTGACATAGTCGGCGCGCAGCAGGAACGGCAGGGCATCGTGCAGCGCACGTGCTGCCTCGCGGGTGCCGTGCCATGCCACCAGCACGCGCCGTCCCGCCGTCGCGAAATTGCCGGCATGAGGGACGCAGAGGACAGGACGTCCCGCTGAAAGGGCCACCTGCGCGACAGGCGCAACCGACTCCTGCGGCTGACCCATGACGATGAGGTCGGCGCTGCCGCCAGTCGCAGCCACCTGCTCGCTGGTGATACCCTGCACGCTGCGCCACTCCCAGGGCACGCCGGCTGCGCTTAACTGCCCGTCAACCGACCGGCGCAGCTCCTCGGCGCGCCCCTGCTCCGCATTCATTTCCTGCTGGATCAGGTCGGCTGCCGGCGCGCCCATCGGCTCGCCATAGAGGCTGAGCGACATCGGCGCCTTGAGCACATATAGCACCACAAGGCGCGCCTGATGTTCCCGGGCGATAGAGACGCTGAGTGCCAAGCGTTGCGGCAGGCGTTCGTCCGTATCGGCGTGGACCAGCAAAGTGCGCAGTCGCATGGTGACCTCCAGCTCGGCCTGTACAGACCATCAACTTGCCAATGGGCTGCCTGTTCCAGTGCAAGGCACGTCCTCTTTTGTCGCGGCCAGCCCCCCGCGAACCAGCATCCGCAGAATACGCTGACGTATGCCTGTGGTTGACGCGAGATCGAGCCGCTCCAGGCAGGCGGCATCCTCCTCCGAAACCGCGCCGGCCGAAAGGCCACGCCAGAAGAGACTGACCAGCGGTGCGATGCTCTTGGCCGCCGACCTGAGCATGCCCAGCGCCGGCATCAGCCGCTGCTCGACGGCGGTGAAGTCCGTTCCGAAGGGAAACAACGGGACCAGACCCCGGGCGCGGAGCGGCTGCAAGGCGCGCTCGATCCGCTCGGGTGTGTTGTCGCGGCAGGCCGCTGGGATCTCGTAGCCGCGCGCAATCTTGCCGGCTTCCTTCGCCTCGCGCAGCAGCGAGTTTTGGAAGCGGGAGTCGGTCACGGCCAGCATGGCCGCCACGCATTCCGCGTCGCTGCGGCCCCGCAGGTCGGCAACGCCATACTCGGTAACGATGATATCGCGCAAATGCCGCGGAATGGTGATGTGACCATAGTTCCAGCGGATGTTGGAGCGCAGCCGCCCGCCCTCGCGACGGGTGGCATTCAGCGTGATGATGGAGCGCGCGCCTTCCAGCGCGAGGGCCTGGGCGACGAAATTGTACTGACCGCCCACGCCGCTCACGACCCGGCCATCCGCCAGGCCGTCCGAAACGACGGCTCCCAGCAACGTGGCCATCATCGCATTGTTGACGAAGCGCGCATCGATGCGGGCGCGGCGCTTGGCCATCTCGTCGCCGAACAGCTCGTTGACGAAGCCGACCGGCGTCATGCGGATGCGCGCCCGTTCGCTTTCCGGCATCTCGCGCAGCGTACGGTAGAATGCCCGCGGCCCGAGGAAGAAGGCGGCGTGCACGATGGCACCGTCCACTTCCCGCTTCAGGACTCCTTCCTTCATCAGCTCCAGAAAACCGTCCACCAACATTTCTGTGGCGGCATACAGGCCCGTCGAAAAGGGGGCCGACTCGAACGGCTCGGGCGGCAAGGGCGAGAGGCGCGACACCGTCTCCCTGAAGAGGTCGTTCTGCTGCTGGCGCAGGATCAGTGCCTGGCAGACCGCATCGCCCACCGAGCCGATACCGATCTGCAGCGTGCCGCCGTCGCGCACCAGACGCGCGACATGAAAACCGGTGGCGTACTCGGCCGGACTGACCGGCGGCTTGGGTGGCGCGAACAGCGAAAACTGGGTCGCTGGACTCTCAAGCACATGGCTGAAGGCATCGCCGGGCAGATCACCGTCGCCGGGCATGAAGGGCAGCTCGTCGTTGACCTGGCCGACCAGCAGGAATTTGGCCCGGCCCCTCTGCCGTGCCGCCAGAAGATCGAGCGTCAGATCGGGATTGCAGCTCAGGCTGTAGCGCGGCGCGCTGGCATCCATGCGCTTCGCGACAAGCTGCGCCACCACATTGACGCCGCGGTCCAGCACATAGCCCGCCGCATGCGTGTAGTTGGCGCAGATGTAATCCTGTTGAGCCGTCGGCAAGGAGAGGAACCGGCCGGCGAGCAGGAAGAACTCGTTGATCGCGATGTTGGCTGGCAGCACGCCGGCACGCCGCGCCAGCGCATAAGCCAGATCGGGCCAGCCGCCGAACAGGCGCTCGGCCATGGGACCGACAAAGCGCCGCTCCAGGTCGCTTCCGCCGCGCGGCTTCTCCAGCGTGAGCGCGGTGAAGATGCGGAGCTGAACGGACGAGTCCTCCATCGCCCGCATGAAGAGCACATTGGCAACGTGGTTGGCCTTGCCGAGACCCAGGGGCAGCGCCAGAACGATGTTCTTGCCGACCTCACCGATGATGGCATCCGCCAGCGCATCGGGATTCTCATACCGAACCGGATGCATGCACCTCCCCGCCGCGCCCCCGCGTCTTACGTCGCATCATGATGCAGATGGCCGGTCATGTCCCCTGAAAGCGCGGCATACGCCCGCGCTCCCAGAGGTGAAGGTCACTCAGGCGGATGTCGGCGGCGGGGCTTCACGCGCTGCGCGCCTTGCGTGCCAGCCGAGGTAGCCCATCGCCATGCCGACGCTGATCAGCTCGATGCCAAGCAGCAGGCCGATCAGCCACAACGCCGTTGCCGGCAAGCTTGCCCACAACATCGCCGATAGCAGGACGCCCACACATCCACTCGCCAGTACCCATCCCCAGTTGGGAAACGGCCGGATCGTCAGCGCAAACACAACCTTGGAAATTCCTTCGATCATGAAGAAGACGATCAGCAGAAGAGTGATCGTCAGCATCCCCTGTCCGGGATCGCGCAGGAACAAAAAGCCGATCAGGACGGCAAGGATCACGGAGATGAGCTGCAACCAGAAGTGCGGTACGTGCCTGGCGCCCAGCAGGCTGATACCCTGGATGATGCCGCTGACGATCAGCAGCCAGCCAAGCAGGACGATCGCCGCCACGGACGAAATCACCGGGTAGATGATCGCCAGCAATCCGGCCAGAACCAGAAGCCCGCCCTGCACCAGATACCAGAGGGAGTAGCGCTTGACGGTTTCCCGCATGGCCTCGCGGAAGACCTGGGCCGCGGCGTCCAGTGATATTGCCATGGCTCTCCCCCTTTCGCCGGGTTCGGAGCATCACCGACCGATGCCCGAAAATTACCTGTTCCTGCGGCGTTTTCAAAGCGTTAGACCAGCCGCAATCACGCTTGACACCCCCCGACCCTTTCCCTAGGTTCCGCGCGGCTTTGCGCCGGCCCGAGGGCGATCGCAGCGGGTGGTCGCGAAGCATGGCGTTGTCGTTCGGAAGCCTTCCGACATGGCCGATGAGCACAAGCCGACGTCGCTTGAGGATCTCGACGCGCGGGTTACCGCGGCGCGGGCAGCCAACAGGCAACGGTCTGGCAATCGCGGCTCGGGTCCGCCGGGTGGCAAGCCGCCCATGACGGGCTTTGGCCTCGCCATGCGGATCGGCACCGAGCTGGTGGCGGCGATTGCGGTCGGCGTCGGCGTCGGCTACGTGCTCGACATGTGGCTCGGCACGAAGCCCTGGCTGATGGTGGTGTTCTTCTTCCTGGGCAGCGCCGCCGGCATGTTGAACGTCTATCGCGCCACCGCCTTCATGGGGCGGCGCGACGGCAGCGACGGGGCCTGACAGGCATCGGCGCGGATCAGGTTGGGGGATGGCGTGGCAGGCCCGCTCGAGCAGTTCAAGATCAAGCCGCTGATCGAGCTTCCGTCGATCGGCGGTATCGACATCTCCTACACCAACTCCGCCCTGTGGATGACCATTGCCGTCGTGGTCGTCATGCTGTTCCTGATGCTGGGCACCCGCCAGCGCGCCCTGGTGCCGGGCCGATGGCAATCCATGGCGGAGATGACCTACGAGTTTGTCAACAACATGCTGACCGACCAGGCCGGCAGCGGCGGCAAGCCATTCTTCCCCTTTGTCTTCACGCTGTTCATGTTCATCCTGGCCGGCAACCTGCTGGGCATGGTGCCCTACAGCTTCACCTTTACCAGCCATATCATCGTCACTTTTGGTCTGGCGTTCGTCGTCTTCATCGGTGTGACGATCATCGGCTTCATCAGGCACGGCGCCCACTTCCTCTCGTTCTTCGTGCCCAAGGGCGTGCCGGCGGTGATGCTGATCCTGCTGGTGCCGATCGAGATCCTGTCATACCTGATCCGGCCGGTGAGCCTGTCGATCCGCTTGTTCGCCAACATGATGGCGGGCCACACCATGCTGAAGGTGTTTGCGGGCTTCGTGGTCGGGCTGGGCGTGCTGGGTGGCTGGGCGCCGCTGGCGCTGAACGTGGTGCTGACAGGTTTCGAGATACTGGTCGCCCTCTTGCAGACCTATGTATTCGCGGTACTGACCTGCATCTACCTCAACGACGCGCTCCACATGGAGCACTGAGAGAAACCACAACCTTCGCACGGCGCCGCGGTCGGGTGCCGTCGCGCGAACAAGAGACCAGGATAACGGGAAAGGACAAGGACTATGGATCTCGCTAGCGCAAAGATGATCGGCGCCGGCCTTGCCGTGATCGCCCTTGCGGGCGTCGGCGCCGGCATTGGCAACATTTTCGCCTCGCTGATCGGCGCCATCGGCCGCAACCCCGCTGCCCGCGGCCAGGTATTCGGCCTGGGCATGCTGGGCTTCGCGCTGACGGAAGCTGTGGCGCTGTTCGCGCTGCTCGTCTCGTTCCTGATCCTGTTCACCTGAGCGCGGACGCTGCGCGGGCGGCCAGCCCGTGCGACGGCCTTTGACGGGAACAGCCATGCCGCAACTTGATCCGACCTTTTTCGGCACGCAGCTCTTCTGGCTGGCGGTTTCGTTCATCGTTCTCTACCTGCTGATGTCGCGGCTGGCTATTCCGCGTATCGGTGGCGTGCTGAAGCAGCGCGAGGACAAGATCCAGGGCGACCTGGAGACGGCGCAGCGGCTGAAGGAAGAAACCAAATCAGTGATCGCCGCCTACGAAAAGGCTCTGGCCGACGCACGCGGTGAGGCGCAAGCGCTGGCGCGGCAGACCTCCGACGCGGCCAACGCCGAATCGGCACAGCGCCAGCAGGAGGTCAGCGACCGGATCGCCCGCGAGCTGGCCGAGGCCGAGAAGCGCATCGCCGCTGCACGCAGCGAGGCCATGGCCAATGTGCGGGTGATGGCCGCCGAGGTGGCGCAGTCGGCCTTCGCCAGGCTCACCGGCAGCCCTGCCGATGCCGGCAGGGTCAAGGTCGCCGTTGACGCCGCCCTCAAGGGAGGGAGCTGATGTTCGGCACAGCCTGGGCGGCCGATCCCGCCAGCGATGCGGCGCACCACGGACCGTTCTACGTCGAGCCGGAATTCTGGGTCGCCATCGCGTTCGTCATCTTCGTCGCCTTGATGATCTGGAAGGCACGCAAGGTGTTCACGGACATGCTCGACCAGCGCGCCGAGACGATTCGCCGGCAGATCGACGAGGCCGAGAAGCTGCGGCGCGAGGCGCAGGACATGCTGGCCGACTATCAGCGGCGGCAGTCCGAGGCCTACAAGGAGGCTGAAGGCATTATCGCCCAGGCCAGGGCCGAGGCGGAGCGCATGAAGGTCAAGGCCCATGCCGAGCTTGAGACGGCCATCAAGCTGCGCGAACGCCAGGCCCTGGACCGCATTGCCCATGCCGAGGCGCAGGCGGCTGCGGATGTACGCAATGCGGCGGTCGAAGCCGCGATCGGCGCCACGCAGACCCTGCTGCGGGAGCGGCTCGCTGCCGGTCAGGGCGGCGAACTGGTTGACCAGGCCATCGCCGAACTGCCCAGGCGCCTGCACTGAGGGACCGTGCTGGCGAAGCATCCGGCCCCGTGCCCGCGGCACGGGGCTTTTTGTTTGCATATGATCGGCCGATGACCTCGCTGGCGGCGCGCTTCCCGCGCTACACTGTCGCGCTCACCGCGTTGTGGGCGATCGCGGTGCTGACGCTCGCGGGCGGCCTTCTCCTGCCGGCGGTGCGCATCACGCGGCTGCGGCTGATCGACGAAACACTGTCGGTGCTGGAGGGCATCGCCGCGCTCTGGCAAGACGGATCGTGGTTGCTGGCGATCGTGGTGGCGGTTTTTTCCGTGCTCTTTCCAGCCGCCAAGCTGGCCGTCGCAGCATGGTGGTGGCTCGCACCCCGGGCCCGGCGCGGCCTGCTGCCGGTGTTGGCAGCCGGGGCAGGCAAATGGTCGATGCTCGATGTGATGGTCGTTGCGATCCTGGTGGCCTCGATGCAGGGCGGCCTGCTGGTCAGGCTGAGGCCGGAGATCGGCATTTACCTGTTCGCCGCCTCGACGTTTCTCGGCATGCTGCTGACGTGGCTGATCGAGCGTCTCGACCGGCAGGCGAGCGACACGTCGCCGGGGTAGCTCGCCGTTCAGGCTGCGGATTCATGCTCGCGGCACAGCAGTTGGGTGTCTGCCGGCGTCAGCGGCTCCAGCGTCAGGCCGCAGACAAAGCCGCCCTTCTCGCGCCGCAGAAAACGACAGGTCTGGCACTGGCCGAAGGTGCGCTGCGCATTGGCCCGTTGCAGGCCGGCCAGCAGCGCCGTGAGCGCACTGACCATGGCAGCCTCGTCGATGCCGGCCGTTTGCAGCGCCGCCCGCCAGCCCGGCGGCGGTGTCAGCGCACGCAGCAAGGTCCGCGCCCGCGCCGTCGGCGCGAGATGGACGACGCGGCCGTCGGTACCGTCAGGCCGGCGCGTGAGGAGCCCGGCCCGCTCCAGCGCCATCAGGCGTTGCGAGACGTTGCCCTTGGTCAGGCCAAGGAACTCGGCGACGGCAATCGGCGTGTCGCTGTAGCGGTTGGCACGCGAGAGATAGGCCAGTGCCTGAAGATGCACCGGTTCGAGGTCATGCGGCGCTCCCAGCCTTCGCTGCTCGCTGCGCAGCAGGCTGCCGAGACGCTCGATGAGGTGAAAGGTGCCGTCCTGGACCACGGCACGATTAGTATCGCCAATAAACTATCTTGACAATCCACGACAGGCCGACAGATGGTATCGCTGCAATACCACTTGGGGAAACGCCATGACAAAGCTCGCCGCCTTGCTGGCCGCCGCCGCCTTTGCCGCGCCGGCTCTCGCACACGAACCGATCACGGCCGCACCAAGCCCGAAGGTCGCCCCGACCTTCGACCTGGTCCGCACCGAGCTTCGCGTCGAGGGGGACAGCCTGATCTTCGCCCACACCACGGCCGGCATGCCGGGTGCGCTGATCCCCGACCGCAACGGCAAGCTCGCCGGCGCGCCGGTCTACAGCTACGTCTGGCCGACCTCGCTGGACAGCGCCGCCATTGGCTTCGATTCCGGACAGGGTATCGTGGCGCTGGCTGTCACGGTTCATCCGGATTTCGACGATACACCGCTCTATGACGAGAACGGCGATGGCAACCTCAAGAACGACGGCAGCAAGTGGCACAGCCATTGGGTTGTGCTGGTCAAGGATGCCGCCTGCGGCACCGCCGGCCTGAAAGTCAGGGATATTCCCAAGGGCGCCCAGCCCCGGCTGCCGAAGACATGGCCCGGCCTGCCGCTGCTGATTGACAGCCCCGACTATCCGCCTGCCTTCGCGACCGAGAAGGTCGAGGTGCGTGTGCCGTTGAAGGACATCGGCGCCCCGCGCGAGATCAAATATGACGGCGTCACCGCCGGCCTGCGGGTCAACGCCAACCTGCATGACCCGCTGCTGTGCGTCGAGAACGTCTTCAAGGTCATATCGGGGAATCTCGGCATGCCCGGCCGGGTGACGCGCTGATGATCGGCAAGCCGGCGTCGGAATGGCGTACCAGCGCCTGGCTCAATAGCGAGGTGCCGCTGTCGCTGGCGGCGTTGCGCGGCAAGGTGGTGGTGGCGTTTGCCTTCCAGATGCTGTGCCCGGGCTGCGTTCACGAATCGATTCCGCAGGCCCGGCGCGTGCATGAAACCTTCGACGGCAATATCGTGGCCACCATCGGCTTGCACACGGTATTCGAGCACCACGACGCCATGCGCGAGGTCTCACTGAAGGCGTTTGTCCATGAGAACCGCCTGAAGTTTCCGGTCGGCATCGATGCACACGAGGACGGCGACCCGCTGCCGCTGACCATGCGCGCCTACGGCATGCGCGGCACGCCCACGCTGCTGCTGATCGACCGGGCGGGCCGCCTGCGGCGCCAGTCTTTCGGCCACGTCCCCGACCTTGCCCTGGGCGCCGAAATCATGGCCCTGATCCGCGAGACGTAGTGCGCTACTCCGCGGCCTGGCGCAGCGGGCCGTCGTCGCCCGGACCGCGATTGGTGGGGCGCCAGCGCAGCACGGGCTTGCGTGCGGCCTGCGTCTCGTCAAGGCGGCGGCGCGGTGCAAAACGCGGCGCCGCCCTGAATTCGTCGGCCGTGGCACCTGACTTCGCCTTGCGCGCCAGATGCAGCATGGCGTCACAGAACTCGTCGAGCGCGTGCTTGCCCTGCGTTTCCGTGGGCTCGATCAGCATGGCGCCATGCACTACCAGCGGAAAGTACATGGTCATGGGGTGATAGCCCTCGTCGATCATTGCCTTGGCGAAGTCCAGCGTGGTGACCCCGGTATCCTTGAGGAATCCATCGTCGAACAGGCATTCGTGCATGCACGGACCCTCGAAGGCCGGGGTCAGCTCAGCCTTCAGGCGCGCCATCACATAGTTGGCGTTCAGCACCGCGTCCTCGGCCACCTGCCGCAACCCGTCGGCGCCGTGGCTCAGCATGTAGGCCAGCGCCCGCACGAACATGCCCATCTGGCCGTGGAAGGCCTTGAGCCGCCCCAGCGACGTATCCGCCACCGCGCCGTCTTCCTCGGCCAGCCGCCAGGCGTCGCCGTCGCGCACGACCCAGGGCCGCGGCGCGAAGGGTGCCAGGCGTTCCGACAGCACCACCGGTCCCGAGCCGGGCCCGCCACCGCCATGCGGCGTCGAGAACGTCTTGTGCAGGTTGATGTGCATGCAATCGACGCCCAGATCGCCCGGCCGCACTCGCCCGACGATGGCGTTGTAGTTGGCGCCGTCGCAGTAGAAATAGGCGCCGGCGGCGCGAACCGCATCAGCCACCTCGCGGATATCGCGCTCGAACAGCCCGCAGGTGTTGGGGTTGGTCAGCATGATCGCGGCAACATCCGGCCCCAGCGCCGCCTTGAACGCTGCGACATCGACATGCCCGTCCGTCGTGGCGGGAATCGGCTTGACGGTGAAGCCCAGCGCCGCTGCCGTTGCCGGATTGGTGCCGTGCGCCGACTCCGGCACCAGTACGATCTTGCGATGGCCCTCGCCGGCCGCAGCCAGCGCCGCGGCGATCGCCATCATGCCGCACATCTCGCCATGCGCACCGGCCGCAGGCGACATCGCTACCGCCGGCATGCCCGTCAGGGTCGTCAGCCAGTCTGCCAGCGTGGCAATCAGCTCGATCGCACCCTGCACGGTCGATTGCGGCTGCAGCGGATGCACGTCAGCAAAGCCGGGCAGGCGCGCCATGCGTTCGTTCAGGCGCGGGTTATGCTTCATGGTGCACGAGCCCAGTGGATAGAGTCCGCTGTCGATCGCGTAATTCTTCTGGCTCAGCCGCGTGTAGTGCTGCACCACCTGCGGTTCCGCCAGGCCCGGCAGGCCGATCGCCCCACGCCGGCGCAAGCCGCCAAGCCGATCCTTGACCCTGGGCGGCGGAGGCAGATCGACGCCGCTGCGATCGGCGTGCGCGTACTCGAAGATCAGCCGCTCTTCGAGCTGCAGCCCGCGATTGCCGGTGGAAGTCTCCGACACCGCCGGAGAAGGCACGACCCCGCCGTGGCGGCCCTGCGAACGGTCGATCGACTGGACCATCACAACACCTCCTTCAGGCCCGCTGCGAGCGCGTCGATATCCCCGTCGGTGACGGTTTCGGTAGCGGCGACCAGCAGCAGGTCGGCGACAGAGGGATCATCGGGCAGCAGCCGCGACACCGGCACACCGGCAAGGATGCGTTTTGCGGCCAGCGCCTCGACCACTGGCGCTGCCGGCCGGGGCAGCTTCACCGTGAACTCATTAAAGAAGGTGTCGTTGAGCACCTTCACGCCGGGCACGCCCGCCAGGCGTTCGGCCGTGCGCACCGCCACCGCATGATTGAGCTCCGCCAGCCGCGTAAAGCCGGCTTCGCCCAGCAGGGTCAGGTGGATGGTGAAGGCCAGCGCGCACAGGCCGGAATTAGTGCAGATGTTCGACGTCGCCTTCTCGCGGCGGATATGCTGTTCGCGCGTGCTCAGGGTCAGCACGAAGCCGCGCTTGCCGTCGGCATCGACGGTTTCGCCGACCAGCCGGCCGGGCATCTGGCGCATCAGCTTGTCGCGGGTCGCGAACAACCCGACATACGGGCCGCCGAAGTTTAGGCCGACGCCCAGCGACTGGCCCTCGCAAACCACGATATCGGCACCCATGTCGCCGGGCGGCGTGAGCAGCCCCAGCGACACCACTTCCGTCACCACCACGACCAGCAACGCGCCCGCCGCCTGGCAGGCGCTGGCCAGCGGTGCAAGGTCGCGGACATGGCCAAAGACGCTGGGGTTCTGGACCACGACGCAGGAAGTTTCCTTGTCTACCAGCCCGGCCAGGTCCTCCGTTCCGCTTGCATCAGCCGGTGCGCCGACGGTCCGGAAGCCCTGCCAGCGTGCCGTCGTCTCGATGACGCCACGGTAATGCGGATGCAGGCCGCCCGACAGGATCGCCTTCGAGCGCCGTGTCACGCGGTTGGCCATCAGCACGGCTTCGGAGGCGCCCGTGCTGCCGTCGTACATCGAGGCGTTGGCCACCTCCATGCCGGTCAGCATGGTAATCTGGGTCTGGAACTCGAACAGGTATTGCAGCGTGCCCTGGGTGATTTCCGGCTGATACGGCGTGTAGGACGTCAGGAACTCGCCGCGCTGGATCAGGTGATCCACGCTGGCCGGGACATGGTGCTTGTAGGCACCGGCGCCCACGAAGAACGGCACGTCGGCGGCGGGAACATTCTTCGCCGCCATGCGGCCCAGCAGGCGCTCGACCTCCAGCTCGCCCATATGGGCGCTGAGGCCCTCGATAGGTCCGGCCAGCCGCGCCGCCTGCGGTACATCGCGGAACAGCTCGTCGATCGAGCGCACGCCGATGGTCGCCAGCATGGCGCGGCGGTCGCTCTCCGTCAGAGGTAGGTAACGCATCGCGGCTCACCCCAGGCTCTTCACAAAGGCTTCGTATCTGGCTTCATCCATAAGCCCGTCGAGTTCGCCGGGGTTGGACAGCCTGACCTTGAAGAACCAGCCATTGCCCATCGGCTCGAGGTTCACATTGCCCGGCGCATCGGCCAGCGTGCCATTAGCCTCCACCACCTCGCCCGAGACGGGGGCGTAGATGTCGCTGGCAGCCTTTACCGACTCGACCACGGCGACCGCCTCGCCGCGGGCGATGGTGCGGCCGACCTCCGGCACCTCGACGAACACCACGTCGCCGAGCTGTTCCTGGGCGTAGTCGGTAATGCCGACCGTGCCGACGCCATTGTCGACACTGATCCACTCGTGTTCCTCGGTGTACTTCACTTTCGCCATGGAACTAGCCTCGCCAGTAGGTGTGCTTGACGAAGGGCATGGGGACCACTTCGGCCGGCACCGGCTTGCCGCGGACCATCAATGCCAGCTTCGTACCCGTTGCCGCATGATTGCGATCGACATAGCCCATCGCCAGCGGTCCATTGAGCGACGGCCCGAAGCCGCCGCTGGTCACCTTGCCGATCACCGCGCCGTCTGGGGTGGCGATGTCCGTGCCCTCGCGCGCGATCGTGCGGCCTTCGGGCCGCAGGCCGACACGCCGGCGCGGCGGACCGTCGGCAATCTGCCGGATAATGATGTGATCGCCCGGAAAGCCGCCCTTGGTGCGGCGCTCCTTGCCGATGCTCCACACCAGGCCGGCCTCGACCGGCGTCGTCGTGGTGTCGATGTCATGACCATAGAGGCAAAGCCCGGCCTCCAGCCGCAGCGAATCACGCGCACCCAGACCGACGGGTTTCACCCGCTCGTCCGCCAACAGCAGCTTCGCGATGCGCTCGCAGGCATCCGCCGGGGTGGAAATCTCGTAGCCGTCGCAGCCGGTATAGCCCGACCGCGTGACATAGCATTCGGCATCGTCGATCATAACGAAGCTGCCGGTCATGAAGGCCATGCCGCGCACCCGGGCGGCGTGCTGACCCAGCACATCGGCAGCGGCTGGCCCCTGCAGTGCCATCAGGCCGCGCGCGAACATTGGCTCGATCTCCAGGTCTTGCGACAAATGTTCGCGGATATGCGCCAGGTCGGCTTCCTTGCAGGCGGCATTGACCACCAGCAGGAGATGGTCGCCGGTGCTGGTCACCATCAGGTCGTCGAGGATGCCACCCTGGGCGTTGGTGAACTGCGTATAGCGCATCTGGCCCGGCTTCAGGCCGGTGATGTCGCCCGGCACCAGCCGCTCCAGCGCAGCGGCCGCATTGCGGCCGGGCTTTGCGGTGAGTCTGATCTGGCCCATATGCGAGACGTCGAACAGGCCCGCCGCGCGCCGGGTGTGGAGATGCTCGTTCAGAATGCCCGCCGGAAACTGCACGGGCATCTCGTAGCCGGCGAAGGGCACGATCTTGCCGCCCAGGGCCACATGCAGGCCGTGGAGCGGCGTGCGTTTAAGGGAAGCGGATGCAGTCGTTTCGCCCACCAGCCACCTCGACAAAGACGGACGCTCCGGCATCAATAGCTGCCGGTGGCGCCCCCTCTGTCCGGTGACCTGAAAGATTGGTCGCCCGCGTTGCTGCGCGCGACTTACCTCTTCGGTGGATCGCGCCGGGTCTGCCGGTCACGACCGCTTTCCAGAGTGCCATCCCCCCGCGGTCCGGTGGCCTGAGAGTTTCCGGGGCGGTTGCTCCTTCGGCGGTGTGCCAGTTGGCACACACTCTCCCACGGGGATCGTCTGGCGGCAGGACCATAGACGCCGCCCTGCGACCGCGCAATGGCTGCCCCGGCCGGCTGCCCAGACAAAAGCGTGGAAAAGCGGCATGTGCATCCTGTGGTTGTGCACACTGCGAGCACTTACACGTTCTTACAAGAAGCAGTCCAAGTAAAGAGCGTGCAAATTCGAGGATCACAGCACCGGGACTGAGATAAAACTGGTGCAATATCCATGGGTTGGCTCAAAATGAGTGCTTCCCTAAGCGGCCACTCACCAGTAATAATCTTGCCATGGGTAAGGCTGACGACACCAAGAAGCGCGTGGAGCGCGCTGCCCTGACGTTGTTCATGGCGCGCGGCGTCGCCGAGACGACCACGCGCGAGATCGCCATGGCGGCGTCCGTCGCCGAGGGAACGATCTACCGGTACTTTCCCAGCAAGGACGCGCTCGCGCTTGAGCTATTCACGCGTCATCACGTGGCCCTGGCTGAAGCGCTCATGGAAGCCCACCGGCCGCACAAGAAGCTGCGGCCGAAAGCCGAGGCGATCGTGCGCTGTTATTGTGACTGGGCGGATCGCGACTGGACGACCTTTGCCTACCATCTGCTGACGCAGCATCATTTCCTCGCCAGCCTCTCGGAAGACCTGCCCAATCCGGTCGACGTGGTCCGTGATGTCATCGCGCAGGCCATCGCCGCCGGCGAGATCCCCAAGCGGGATATCGACGCCCTGACCGCGTCCGTCGTGGGAGTCGTACTGCAAGCGGCCACGTTCAAGGTCTATGGCCGCATCACCGGTCCCCTCACCGACCACGCCCCGACATTCGTCGAGGCGGCATGGGCGGTCCTCAACGCCAAGCCCGGCTGACGCGCGGCTGCGCCTATTGGCCTCCGCCGCGGCGATTGTACTCCAGCTCTTCGGGGGTCGGCAGCAGGCCGACTGCGATTGTGTAGGCGCCACCGCTCACGCCTTCGGCCAGCGGGATGTTGAGCGCGATCTGTTCCGACGAGCCTTGCCGCGTGCGGTTGCCCTCGAACCGGTAATCCGCGGCAAAATTGCGCCCCTGCACGATGCGTCCGCCAGGGTCGAGCAGCCGCACGAAGTAGCCCACATTGGCGACACGCTCGCGGTTGGCCGGTCCCTGGGCCACCAGGATCTGCATGGTGAGATCGACATTGACTTCATTCTTGCGTGCGCTGCAGGCGACGTTGACCTTGCCGAGCTCGGCCTCGAACAGGACGTCCGTGCGATCGCGCCCTGCTCCCGGCCGGAACCTGGTCAGCGTGGACGCGTCCTGGACACGCATTGCCTGCGGACACGCCGCACGCAATTCCGACCGCTCCTCCAGCGAGGGGCCGCAACCCGACAGACCGGCCGCAACAACTCCAGGCGCCAACAGCAGGCGCAGGCGCAAACGCATCGATGATCCTTTCCAAGACCGTGAGCGGGAGGACACCCGGCTGGCTTTCTTACACGGTCTTGTGGGTGCCGTCACACATCGGCTTTTTCGCGCTGTGCTTGCAGGCACAGAACCAGACATCGCCCGACTGAGTCGGAGTGAACTTGACGGGAGAAAATTCCGAGCCCTTGTGGCTGCCGTCGCAGAACGGCTGCCTGGTGCTCTTGCCACAGGCGCACCACCAATAGTCCTTGCCGGCCTCGACTGTCAGCTTGATCGGGGCCTTGGCCGCGACAACAGGGCTGCTCATGGTCCGCTTCCTCGCATATGTCCGCTCTGGTAGGCTGCCGCCGCGCTACCGGTCCAAGGACGATCCTAGAAGATCGTTCGAGGCCGGTACAAGCGAACCTTCCGCCGATGTCCGCCACCAGACCGTCCCTCACCATCCTGCTCGCCAGCCCGCGCGGCTTCTGCGCCGGCGTGGACCGCGCAATCCAGATCGTCGAACGGGCGCTGGAGCGCTTTGGTGCGCCGGTCTACGTACGCCATGAGATCGTACACAACCGCTTCGTGGTGGAGAACCTCGAGGCGAAGGGCGCGGTGTTCGTCGATGAACTGGATCAGGTGCCCGATGACCGGCCCGTGGTGTTCAGCGCGCACGGCGTGCCCAAAGTCGTTCCACGGGAAGCGGCCCGGCGGAACCTCCTCTATGTCGATGCGACCTGCCCTCTGGTTTCGAAGGTACACCGCGAAGCCGAACGGCATCACAACGTCGGCCGTACGGTGATCCTGATCGGCCATCGCGGCCATCCGGAAGTGGTGGGCACCATGGGCCAGCTTCCGGAGGGAGCCGTGCTGCTGGTCGAAGATGTCGAGCAGGCCGAGCACCTACAGGTGGCCAATCCGGACAATCTCGCCTTCGCGACGCAGACCACGCTGTCGGTGGACGATACGGCACAGATCGTGGCGGTCCTTCAGCGCCGCTTCCCCGGCATGCAGGGTCCGAAACGCGAGGACATCTGCTATGCCACGACCAACCGCCAGGCGGCAGTCAAGGCGATCGCGCCGCAGTGCGACGGGCTGGTGGTGATCGGCGCGCCCAACTCCTCCAATTCCATGCGGCTGGTCGAGGTGGCCCGGAACTATGGCTGCCCGAAGGCCATCCTCTTGCAGCGGGCCACCGAGATGGATTGGCGCTGGCTTGACGGCATGGCACGGCTGGGCATTACGGCGGGCGCCTCGGCGCCGGAGCTGCTGGTCGACGAGCTGATCGCCGCGTGTCAGGAGCGCTACACGGTCGCCATCGAGGAAGTGCGGGTGACGGACGAAAACACCGTCTTCAAGCTGCCACGCGCACTGGTTGCCTGATGGCCGTCTACACCGAGGTCGCCGACGATCAGCTCGATGCGTTCCTGGCCGAATACGACATCGGCGAGCCGATCTCGTGCAAGGGCATCGCCGAAGGTGTCGAGAACTCCAACTATCTGCTGGCGACGTCGCGCGGCACGTACATCCTGACGCTCTACGAGAAGCGCGTGGATCCGCGCGACCTGCCGTTCTTCCTCGGGTTGATGGACCATCTCGCGGCGCGCGGCATCCCCTGCCCGACGCCGGTCCACGGGCGCGACGGCAGTGCGCTTCGCACGCTCGCAGGTCGGCCGGCGGCGATCACCACGTTTCTGCCCGGCATGTGGCCGCGCCGCATCACGGTCGAGCATTGCGGTCCTGTCGGCGAGGCGCTGGCCCGCCTGCATCAGGCCTCTGCCGGCTTCACGCTGAAGCGGCCGAACGCCCTGTCGGTGAGCGGATGGCGGCCGCTGTTCGACGGCTCGAAGGAGCGGGCCAGCGAGGTCACGCCCGGGCTGGCGGAAGAGCTGGCCGCCGAGCTTGACGTGCTGGAGCGCGGCTGGCCACAGGACCTGCCGGCCGGCGTGATCCATGCCGACCTGTTCCAGGACAACGTTTTCTTCCTCCACGAGAAGCTCAGCGGCCTGATCGACTTCTACTTCGCCTGCAACGATCTGCTGGCCTACGACGTGGCGATCTGTCTCAACGCCTGGTGCTTCGAAGCGGACCGCAGCTTCAACGTCACCAAGGCACGCGCCCTGGCTGGTGCCTATCAGCGGGTGCGGCCGTTAACGGTGCAAGAGCGCGAATCCATGCCGCTGCTGGCGCGCGGGGCGGCGATGCGCTTCCTGCTGACCCGCCTTTATGACTGGCTGCACACGCCGGATGGCGCGCTGGTCAGGCGCAAGAATCCGCTCGAGTATCTTGCGAAGCTCCGCTTCCATCGCAGCGTCGCTGGTCCCGGCGACTATGGCATATGACCGCGCCGTCGCTGCCCGCGGTCGAGATCTTCACGGACGGCGCCTGCAGCGGTAACCCCGGTCCGGGCGGCTGGGCGGCACTGCTGCGCTATCGCGACGTAGAGCGCGAGCTGTCGGGCGGCGAAGCCGTCACCACCAACAACCGCATGGAGATGACAGCCGCCATCATGGCGCTGGAGGCGCTGAAGCGTCCCTCTACCGTGCGGTTGTTCACCGACAGCATGTATCTGCGCGATGGCATCACCAGATGGATTCACGGCTGGAAGCGCAACGGATGGCGGACCGCCGAACGCAAGCCGGTCAAGAATGCCGATCTGTGGCAGCGCCTGGATGCTGCGCTCGGCAGGCATGACATCGAGTGGCACTGGGTCAAAGGTCACGCCGGCCATCCCGAGAACGTGCGCGTCGACAAGCTGGCGCGCGACGAGATCCGCAAAGTCCGGTCTTCTGGCCTTCTCCCCGCGAAGGCGGGGAGAAGGTGCCCGAAGGGCGGATGAGGGGCTTCGCGGCTTCTCCTCATCCATCAATCGCGCCTCTTGCAACGCCGGCAAAGCCCCTCCTCCGGCGCTTCGCGCCACCTTCTCCCCGCCTTCGCGGGGAGAAGGCCCCAACCTGCTTCCTCAGTCATCGAGCACGATCCAGGCGGCTTCGAAGCGCTGCAGGTTTTCCTGCGTATAGGCGGCGAAATCGACGCCTTCGACCCGGGAGGTGATCTCCGAAACCATGCTCCAGGTTGCCTCGCGCAACAGCGAGGCGCACTTCATTGCAGCAAAGCGGCGGCATAAATCCGCATCCGGCGCCCGCCCGAAATAGCGTTCCAGCATCACGTGTTCATGCTCGGGCGAAAATCCGTTGTTGGACGCCAGACCGCCGAGATCGAACAGCGCTGCCCCGAAGCCCGCATAGTCCCAGTCGATAAGCCACAGCCTGCGGCCATCATCGATCAGGTTGGAAGCCAGCAGATCGTTATGGCCGAACACGATGTCGACAGCACCAACCTGCTCTTCAAGCAAGACAAGCCGGCGCAACAGATCGTCAAGGATCGGTACATGCCGGCTGGCCCGCTCGCGCAAAGTGGCCGCGTAATCGCGCACCACATGGAAGACATTGAACGCCAGCACCGGCCCACGCAGCAAGCGCGGCACCTCGCGATGGCAGCGGTGCAGGAGCTCGATCAGCGCATCGAGCCGGGCCGGGTCGCGTATCTCCTCGGGCGACAGCGTCTGGCCATCGATATAGCGCAGGATCATCACGCCGGCGCCGGCATATATGACCTCGGGCGACAGGCCGGCCTGGTGCGCGGCGCGGCTGGCCGCGAGCTCGTTGAAGCGCAACACGCCGTGAACGGGAATATCCTCGCCCAGCCGCGCGACATAGTTCCCGCCGCCGTCGCGCACCAGCAGGTTCCGGTTGGTCATGCCGCCGGGCAGCGGCGCTACTTCGATCGGACCACGCCAGCACGGCAACGCCGCGATGCGCGACTTGATGGCAGGATCGAGAGCGGCAGCCATGGCCGCAGCCTAGCACAGCCAACAAAAAGGGGCGGCCCGCGGCCGCCCCTTTCCTGCATGTGATGCGACGGGCTACAGCGCCTTCAGGATCGCCTCACCGCTCGACACCTCGAAGGCGCCGGGCGCCTCGACATTCAGCGCCTTGATGACTCCGTCCTCGACCACCATGGCATAGCGCTGCGAGCGCTTGCCCAGGCCGAACTTCGAGCCGTCCATCACCAGGCCCATCTTTTCGGTGAACTCGCCGTTGCCGTCGGCCAGCATCATCACCTTGCCTTCGCTCTTCTGCTCCTTTGCCCATGCGTCCATGACGAAGGCATCGTTGACGGAGATGCAGGCGATGGCGTCGACGCCCTTCGCCTTCAGCGCATCGTAGTTGCCAAGGAAGCTCGGCACGTGCTTGGCGGAACATGTCGGCGTGAAGGCGCCCGGCACGGCGAAGGCCACCACCTTCTTGCCGGAAGCAAACAGCTCGTCTGTCGGCATCGGCTTGATGCCGTCGGGACTCTTGTGCATCAGCGTGGCACTGGGGACCTTGTCGCCTACCTTCACCATGGCTCTCTCCTTCGTCCGGGGGCCGGATCGTCTGCGCAACCAACTCAGCACGGATCGGCGCAAAGCGAAAGGCGGGATCACCATGATCCCGCCCTCGCTTTCCAACGCCTCCGGGCGTGGGACCGTTCACAGTCCCTTGAGGACTGCCTCGGCCGACGACACATCGAAGGCTCCCGGCTTCTCGACATAGAGCGCCTTGATGGTTCCGTCCTCGACGACCATGGCATAGCGCTGCGAGCGCTTGCCCAGGCCGTTGCGGCTGGCATCGAGCGTCAGGCCCATCGCTTCCGTGAACTCGCAGTTGCCATCGGCCAGCATCATCACCTTGTCACCGGTCCCCTGGTTCTTCGCCCAGGCGCCCATGACAAAGGGATCATTCACCGAAATGCAGGCGATCGTATCGATTCCCTTGGCCCTGATCGCATCGTGATTGGCCAGAAAACCTGGCACATGCTTGGCGCTTCAAGTAGGCGTAAACGCGCCCGGCAGCGCGAAGGCCACAACCTTCTTGCCCGGCGCGAACAACTCCTCCGTGCCGATCGTCCTGGGACCATCCGGGCCCAGGTATCGCAGCGTCGCGGATGGGACCTTGTCTCCCACATTCGCCATGTCGCTCGATCCTCCATGCTTGCCCGCACCAGCGGCAGGCGGCCTACCAAACCTAGTAACGGGCTTCGTCCTTGTCCACGCCCGCCGGCAACGCTGTGTCAGCCGGTCCGCCGCAACTGCGAAGTGTCCGCATATCTGGCATGGACATTGCCCGAGGGGTGCCCGAACCGTTCGACCATGACTTCGGCCAGTTTTTTGTCTCCCTGAGTCACCCAGCCACCGGACTGCACGGTATATGCCTCGGGCCGAGCGGCTTCCGGCGGTTCACGCCCTGCCAGCAGGCCCTTGGCGCCCTCCAGCATCAGGCGCCGGAAGCGCATGATGGCCAGATCCGTAGGCCCCAGGATTTCCCGGGTGCGGTCGTGGATCAGCCCCTGGCTGTCCTGAATGCAGGCATCCTGCTCCGATACGCCCTGGATGCCGCTATAGCTGCGGTAGCGCTGCTCGGCGCGGTCGATGAGGTATTCGTTGGCGCGGTTGCGCAGCGGCACGAAGTTCTCATCGACAGCCGAATGCACGCCGTGGCCGGCGACGAACTGGGCTCGCTCCTGCTCGGAAAGCGGCCGATCCGGGTGCCATGAGTAGGTGTAGATCCAGCAGCTCGTGTCATCGATCGGCACCCAGGTCTGGCCGTAGTGCACCTCGCCCGGAAAGGCTGCGGGCGCAAAGGAATGATTGGGCACCAGGAACTGCGTGATGCGCCAGTAGAGCTGGCCGGCATCGGCCGTGCGCGCGGCGCCGATCAGCAGGCCACCGGGATGCTGCACGACTTCGAAGCGCGGCATCGGATCGTCGCGCACCCAGCGCACGCGATCGTTCTTCACCGCCTGGTCTCCCATGGCGGCGCCTTTCATGAAGGTCTCGGCGTGCCCCGCCGCCTGCGGGATCACCATGTGCAGAAACGAGAAGTGCGCCGTATCTATGCCGCCCTCGACCGACTGGGCCCAGTTGCATTCCTGCAGCTTTTTGCTGACGTACCGGTGCGAGGCCGGTAAAAGCGCGAACTCCATATGCGGCAGCTCGGGCATGCGCTCCGCCGGCCCCATCCAGGCCCAGATCAGTTCACCCCATTCGCGCGTCGGATACGCCTTGATCGATACCTTCTCGCGGAAATTCGAGTCGGCCGGCAGCGTAGGAATCTCCAGGCACTTGCCGTCGACGTCGAATTTCCATCCATGGAAGACGCAGCGCAGCCCGCACTCGCCGTTGCGACCGAAATAGAGATCGGCGCCACGATGGGGACAGCGTGGCTCCACCAGGCCGACCCTGCCCTTGCTGTCGCGGAACGCGAGCAGCTTCTCGCCCATGACCTGCACGCGCTTGGGCGGTCCGTCCGGTTCCGGCAACTCGCGCGACAGCAACACGGGCTGCCAGAAGCGGCGGAAATAGTCACCCATCGGCGTGCCGGCGCCGGTGCGGGTCAGCAGCTCATTGTCCTGGCGGCTGAGCATGATCGCTTCCTCCCATCCGCGGGATTTTTTCGTTGTCCGTCGGGAAGGCTAGCTTCGAGCCTGCGGCAATGCCATCGCCGCACTGCGTCCCTGCCATGCTTGCCGGCTAGCGGCCGGCGGCGCGGTCGATGGCTTCGGTGACCAGATCAACAGTGAGGAGCTCGGGCAAGGCGATGCCCTGCGGCGCGCCGGGGCCGTAGACGACGTTGAAGGGAATGCCGTAACGGCCGTGGGCCGCCAGGTATTGCGCGACATGGTCGCTGGGGCGGGTCCAGTCGACCTTGAGCGACAAGGCGCCGGCGTCCGCGAGCCGGCGAACGACCGTATCGGCATTCAGCACCAGCCGCTTGTTGACCTGGCAGGTGACGCACCAGTCGGCCGTGACATCGACCAGCACCACCTTGCCGCCGGCGGCAGCCTGCCGTACCTGCGCGGCAATTTCGCGGGACGTGTCCAGCCGCACCCAGCGGCCGTCCACGGACGCTGCAGCAGTGCCTGCGGTGGAGGCGAGCACCGCCGGCAGGATCACAGCCGCCAAGCCCGCCGCCAGCGCGCCGGGCACTGCAACGAAACCGATCCGCCGCCGCGCCAGAAGCAGCCCCGACATGACCACCGCGCCTATCGCAGCGGCAATGACTGCATCCGCGCCGGCTGCCGCCATCAGAACCGACAACAGCCATAACGCCGTTGCAAACAACGCCAGTGCCAGCAACTTCTTGAGAATGACCATCCAGCGGCCGGGCTTCGGCAACCGCGTGGCCCAGCGCGGAAAGACCGCCAGCAGCAGGTAGGGCGCCGCGAGCCCGATGCCCATGGCGAGGAACACCGCGAGAATTTCCGGTGCCCCGCGCGACAGCGCGAAGGACAAGGCGGTCCCGACAAACGGCGCCGAGCACGGGGTCGCCATCAGGGTCGCAAAGGCTCCGGTCACGAAATGGCCCGCAAGGTGCGAGCGACCGGCGCGCGCCTCGCCCGCGACCGCCTGCTCGGCGAGCCATCCCGGCAATGGAATCTCGAACACGCCCAGCAGATTGAGCGCAAACAGCAGAATCACCACCAGCATGAACGCCAGAAAGGCGGGCTGCTGGAACTGGATGCCCCAGCCGATCGCCAGCCCCGCCTGCTTGAGGCCAATGGCCACGGCAGCCAGCACCGCGAACGATGCGATAACGCCGCTGGCGGAAGCAAGAAAGCTGGCGCGGACCCGGGTCGGCACTGATCCGCCGTGGCCAACGGCCCCGATCACCTTGAGCGACAGGACCGGCAGCACGCACGGCATCAGGTTCAGGATCAGACCACCCAGTGCCGCGACCAGCAGGATCGACCACAACCCGCCACCCGCCGTCGGAGCCGGCGCAGGCTGCGGGGCGCCCGCCGCAGCACGCAGCGTGGCCTCGACCGCCTCGCCATCATCGGCCAGCGTCACCGTCATGTCGGTGGCAGTCAGATCGGCGGCTTTCAGCTTGTCCCCGATCAGCACTGCGGTGATCTGCGCTCGCCGGCCACCATCTTCCAGCCGCACGGAGGGCTGTTCGGCAACAAGGACGTTCGGGTGCTCGACGAAGAGATCGGGATTCGTGAGAGGCCGTTCCGAGCGGACCTCGACGGACAGCAGCACCGCCTGTTCCCCGACCCTGCCGCCTGGCGCGTCGATCTCGCTGACGGCGGGTGTTCCGAAGGTGATGCCGACCGCACTGGCAGCGCGCGGCAGCGCCGACATGGCGTCGGCAATCAGCGACGCTTCGCCGCCAGGCGTGGCCGCGGTGTCCGGAAGATCCAGTGCAAAGGTGGCGGTGTAGGGAATGCAGACGTCGTCACACGTCAGATAGTCCACTTTGGCCTTGAGGGAGACGGGCTTGCCCGCCTGGGTCAACGTTGCCTGTACCGGCAGAACGATCGCGCCCTTGTAGCCGATAGTCGACAGGCCGAGCACCTCGAAGCGGTGCGGCGCGGGCCAGAGCATCTGCGTGCGGTCCAGATTTGTCGAGCCGCCCCAGTCGATCTGCGGCGGAAAGCCCGCATCGCCCGGCGAGCGCCAGTAGATCTTCCAGCCCGGCTTCATGCGGAATTCGAGACCAAGCGTCACGCTGCGCGAGTCGCCGACACCGTCGACCGCCGAAATGAGGCGCACCTGCGTTTGCTCTGTACGCACCCAGTCGGAGCCGGCGGCAACGGCGAACCCCGATGAAATAGACATCGCCATAGCCGTGAGGGCTACGCGCAACGCTATGCGCAGCATCAGTGCCAACAAAGTCACCCCTTCGCCTCTGCACCCCTTCTGCCCGCCTGACGGGAGAAAGGAAAGCCGGTGCAGGCCGGTAGATACGGCCATGGGATGGTCGCAGGGTTTCACAAGCGCGTGTCGTCAGCGCCATTGCGCTGCGCTCCCAATCGCGGTAGCGAAGTCTCTATGGCCAGGGCCGAAGCCTCCTCGGGCTACATCAGCGGGCAGTTACTGGTTGCGACGCCCGCCATGCCCGATTCGCGGTTCAAGCAGACCGTTATCTATATGTGTCTGCACAACGAGGATGGTGCGCTGGGTCTGGTGCTCAACAAGGCGCTGGCCTCGCCGACGCCGGCGGAGCTGTTCCAGCAGCTCGACATCGATCCACCTACCGAAGGCGACCTGCGATTCACCGTCTGGGGTGGCCCTGTCGAGCCGGAGCGCGGGTTCGTGCTGCACAGCCTCGACTACAAGCGCGATGACACGGCAACGGTTGGCGGCGAGAAGCTGGGCCTCACCGCCTCGCTGGAAATCCTGCGGGATATGGCCCGCGGCGCCGGCCCGGAAAAGGCCATCCTGGCACTGGGTCACAGCGGCTGGGGCCCGGGACAGCTTGACCGCGAATTGCAGGACAATGGCTGGTTCGTGGTACCGCCCGATGACGGTCTGATCTTCGATGGCGACTACGAGGGCAAATGGGCCCGCTCGCTGGCCAAGATCGGTGGCAAGCTGGGCAACGACCCGGGGATGTTCTCATCGACCTCCGGCCGGGCCTGACCGGCGCTCATGGGCGGCCGGATCAATATCTTGTATTAAATTTTCGTCACACTCCCAAAACAGGGTGACAGCCCGTCCTGGACGGCGTAGCCTCCAAGCGTTGCGAAGGAGGCAGACAATCCTCCAGCGGGTTCCGGCCCCTCTCCTTTCCACCGGCGACGGCAACAATGCCGCCCGGTCCGGATGCGGCCCCGCAACCTTCGCCACCGTCCGGTCTCGCCCTGTCACGCCTCCGCCCGCGGTGGCGCTTGTGCCTGGAGCGGCCCGGCGCACCTCAGCCCAAACCAGTAGCGGAGTGGTTCATGGCCAAGCGCGCCACGCGTCGTGCCCGCCTCGAGTCAACGGAGACAGGCAAGGTCCATAGCCTTTTCTTCGAGTCACCCCGAACGGTCGTGCCCTTCGAGGCGCAGGAGAGGGAGCAGAGCTACATCCGCCATGTCCGGCCGCGCAGCGATAATCAGCGACTCCTGATGGAGGCCATCGACAGGACGCCGCTCACTATCGCCTTGGGACCGGCCGGTACCGGCAAGACTTACCTTGCCATCGCGGCCGCGGTCGAGGCGCTGGAGCGCAAGCGCATCGGGCGCATCGTGCTGTCGCGGCCAGCGGTGGAGGCAGGCGAAAGCCTCGGCTATCTGCCAGGCGACATGCGCGACAAGCTCGACCCCTACCTGCGGCCCCTGTTCGATGCGCTCAACGACCGGCTCGGCCCCAAGCGCCTGCGCGCCTGCCTGGATGACGGCAGCATCGAGATCGCACCCGTTGCTTTCATGCGGGGCCGAACGCTGAACAACGCCTTCGTATTGATCGACGAGGCGCAGAATTGCACCTACGGGCAGCTCAAGATGCTGCTGACCCGCCTGGGATGGCACTCGACCATGGTACTGACGGGCGATCCCGACCAGACGGACCTGCTGCCGGAGCTCTCCGGCCTCAGCGAGATCGCCCGCAGGCTTGAGAGCCAGGACGACATCGCCGTCATGCGGCTGACCCAGGCGGATGTCGTGCGGCACCCCCTGGTCGGGCGCATGCTCGGGGTACTGTAACGCGGTTCCGCTTTCACCTATGGCGCTGGCGGCGGTAGTGGTCGGCCAGCGCATCGCGGCCGAAATCCGCGGCGAGGTCGCGCCAAACCGAATGAACGTGGTTGGCGTCGTTCTGGGTGTTGTCCAGCTCGACCAGCGTCACCGCACCATGAAGACGGAAGTAGTACGGCTCCCCGTCGTCGAGCGGCCCTGCCCAGGCAAAGCGCAAATTTGATGCACCGGTTTCAAAGACGCGCCGGCGCTGTAGGGCCGCCAGCTCCGGCGTCAGCGCCCGAAGGAAGTAATCAATGATGGCGAGCGCGCGATTGCGGGCCGGCTCCTCCATGGTGGCGATCGCCACCCCGCGAGGCGCACCCAGATCCCGTTCGCGTCCTGGACCGGCCACGATGTCGCCCAGGCTGCGGTTGCCGATGATCGCAGAGCGGCGCTGTGTCTCGGACAGATCGCGGATCAGCTCGCGGCCCAGATCCTCGGCAGGGCCCATCAGGCGAAGACCATCAGCGGTGCGTGCGGGATTGGCGCCCCAGAATGCCGGTGTGACGGCTATCTTGTCCGGCGCGCTGATCGTGACGTTCAGCGACAGGTGATGGCCTTCAAAACGCCAGCCCCATGGCCAGCCGCCGGGCGAACCGAACACCGCCAGCGCATAGTTGTCCGGGTCGCGCCAGGTGCCCTCGCGCTGCCGCAGGAGGCCCTCGAGATGGCGTACGCCCTGTACGCGATCGACACCGGTGGCACCAAGGGCGCTTTCCAGCAGCGCCATGACGCGTACCCGTTGCGCCTGCGACATGTCACGCAGCGCAAGGCCGCGACGCGAGCGCGGAACATAGTGCCAGTTCTCGCGCTCGCCGCCGTCGAATGCGAGGGCCGCCCCCTCCCGCTGCCTGGCATCGAGCGCCGCCAGCCAGTCCAGCGCGGCACGTGCCATGCGCTCGGCGACCTGCGCCGCCGCCGGGCCGGGCGTCAACGGCATCAGCAGCCCTGCGCCGGCGGCAAGGAGACGCCGACGAGTCGCCGCTGGACCGTGTGACTCGCCGCACTGATGCGGATGGTCGTGGGCATGCGGACCAATCGCTCCATCATGCGGCATGGCGCACCTGGCGGTGCCGGCTTCAGGCCGTCGGTTTGTATTTGATGGTGCATCCGTAGGCTTGCGTCACCGGCTGCGCAACGGGCTTTCCGTCGGCAAGCTGCTGCATGGCGTCGCGCACATAAGGCGTGGCCTTGGTCACGTCGCCCAGGCTGGTTGAGCGGATGCTGTCGATGCCACCCATGTAGACCAGGGTGCCGCGCGGATCGATGATGAACATGTGCGGCGTTACGCGTGCATCGTAGGCGCGGCCGATCACGCCGTCCGGATCGAGGATGACAGCCGCCGGCGCGGCGTTGCGGGCCTTTGTCAGGTCGTTGGCTTCCGCAGCGCCCACATGACCTTGCGAGTCCGGCATGGAGGAGATGACGCTCAGCCAGACAAAGCCCTTGGCTGCCGCATCGTGCTGCAAGGCCTGCATGTTGCCGGACCGGTAGTGCTTGCCCACATACGGACATTCGTGGTTCGTCCACTCCAGCACGACGGTGCGGCCGCGGTAGTCGGCCAGCTTGTAGCTCTTGCCGTCGCTGCCCACGCCGCTGAAGGTCGGGGCCGGGCTGCCGACCTGCGGTTTGGCCATGGCAGTCCCGGGCAGGGCAAGCGCACCCGCACCGCCCAATACGAACAGCGATGTGCGCCGGGTCAGAAGCACGGAACCAGTCATGTCACTCGTCTCCTGCTGGTACGATCAGGGTTGCGCCGCGATCCGGAAGTACCGTGTCTGGCGCGTGCCGTCGGCGCGCTGCTGCGTGATGGCCAGAATGCCCCGCAGCTCCGACGGTGCCTCGGCCATCGCGGGCGCCGCATCCATGCCGAGGACAATTCCGCTGCCGGAGCGATCCAGAGACTGGGGCGCGGAATGGTCGATCAGATCGCCACGCTCGGGAAAGAAATAGGCCGCAACGATGGCGCCGCCAGCATCGGCGCTGGCGGCCGGCACACGCAGGTTCCAGCCGCCCGCCGTTTTGGAGAATTGGGCTGGCAGCGGCTGCAACGGCTCCGGATTGAACGGGCTGCCGCTTGTCGTCGCCGGAACGTCGACCGCCATCGGCAGGCTTACCGTGAAGCGGCCGTGCTCGGGCACGCAGACCTTTTCGCACACCAGCCAGGTTGCCTTCGCCTCGATCGGCAGGGTAGCACCCGGCACTACCCCTGCCGGCGCAACCACGCGCGTCGGCAGGAACACGTCGCCATGGTAGCCGTAGCTGACGATACCGGCGAGGTCGATGCGTTCCGGGACCGGCCACATGTCCGGACCCTTGTATTCGCGTTCACCCACGCGCAGCGTCACCACTGCGGGTTCGCCGGAATCGCCGGGATTGCGCCAATAGGTGTGCCATCCCGGCTTGAGCTGCAGGCGCAGTGCGACCGCGATCGGTGCGCCCGGTGCCGCGGCATCTGCGCCGACCACAAGCGTGGCCCGCGTGCGTTCGGTAACCACCGGTGCCGAACTGGTTTCAGCGATGGCCGCCAGCGGGCACAGGGCTGTAGCGAGCAGAGATGTTGCGGCTCGGAACGCGACCTTGCTCAGCAAAACGTTCACCAATTCCCAAGCTGTCGGGGATCGCAGTCATCGTCAGCGGCATGGGTCATCCGGTCAATTCACCACGTCGCGAGACAAATGCCCGCGGCATCTGTACACAGGGCATCTGCGGACATTGTTATGGTTGTATGGCAGGCAATCTGCCGTTTGACAGATTGTCTGCGGAAACGTGAAAGCCGATATTTCCTCCGTATATCAATGCCTTGGTGCCAAGGGAATGGGTGACCGCTGACCCGCCGGACGATTTCGCCCGCGCGCGTGACGCAAGCTGCGACCGGCGCGCCGTTGCGTCAGCCCACAGGCTTATCCACATGAATGTCTGACCCGCTTTGCAGGTGCGCTACGCAGCGAAAGGGCAACGATTTCTGCTGGCCAGGGCGGACCGAACGGCCGAAGAAGGGGGCGAGACGTTAGTTGCGGATCATGTCCGGCAAGATCGAAGACAATGCGTCGGCCATTGCGCCGACCGAAGCTCCGGTAACCCAACCGGCGGCACCGTCAGGGCCGCCGCCGGAAGGGGCTGCCGTCGAGAGCGCCCGCGATCCGGTCCTGGCCGAAGGCACGATGGCTTCGGGTGCGGCGGTCATTGCGTCCTATGTCAGGACGCTGCCGCGCAAGCCCGGCGTCTACCGGATGATCGACGCCAGGGGCGACGTGCTCTACGTGGGCAAGGCGCGCCAGCTCAGGAGCCGTGTGGCGGCCTACACGCAGCCGATACGCCTTTCGACACGGCTGATGCGGATGGTGTCGGCAACGGCGGCCATGGAGTTCGTCGTCACCGACAGCGAAGCCGAAGCGTTGCTGCTGGAAAACAACCTCATCAAGCGCTTCAAACCCCGCTTCAACGTCCTGCTGCGCGACGACAAGTCCTTTCCATACATCGTCATCCGCCGCGATCATCCCTGGGCCCAGCTTGCCAAGCACCGCGGCGCACGCAACCAGACTGACGAATATTTCGGCCCCTTCGCCTCGGCCGGAGCTGTCAACCGGACGCTCTATACGCTCCAGCGCGCCTTTCCGCTGCGCTCGTGCTCGGACTCGATCTTCGCCAACAGAACGCGGCCCTGTCTGCAGTACCAGATCAAGCGATGCGTGGCACCCTGCGTGGCGCGCGTGACGGCGGAGGAGTACGCCTCGATCGTCGACGACGTGCGCAACTTCCTGGGCGGCAAGAGCCGCGAGGTCCAGGAACAGCTCTCGCAGCGCATGGAGGTGGCCAGCGCCAATCTGGAATTCGAGCGTGCGGCCGTGCTGCGCGACCGCATCCGCGCGCTGACAGCCATCCAGGCGCATCAGTCGATCGAGATCTCCGGCATCGAGGAAGCCGACGTTTTTGCCGCCTACGAGGAAGGCGGCCAGATCTGCGTGCAGGTGTTCTTCGTGCGCGCCGGCAACAACCTCGGCAACAAGGCCTACTTTCCCAGTCACGGCCGCGAGCTGGAAGTGGGCGAGGTGCTGTCGTCATTCATCGGCCAGTTCTACAGCGGCCGACCGGTGGCCCGGGAAATCCTGGTCAGCCATGCGTTGCCGGAATCTGATCTGGTCGCCGCAGCGCTGTCGCTGGCTGCCGGCAATCGGCGGGTGGAGATCATCAGCCCGCAGCGCGGCCCACGCCGGGACCTGATGGAACATGCGCTGGCCAATGCGCGCGAAGCGTTGGGCCGGCGAACGGCCGAGAGCGCATCCCAGCGCAAGCTGCTGGAGGGTGTTGCCGAGGTCTTCGGTCTGGAAGCGGCGCCGCAGCGCATCGAGGTCTACGACAACAGCCATATCCAGGGCAGCGATGCGGTCGGCGCCATGATCGTCGCTGGCCCCGAAGGCTTCCTCAAGAACCAGTACCGCAAGTTCAACATCCGTACGGCTGCGACACCGGGTGCCGATCCTGTGCCTGCCGGCAATGCTGACGGAACCATCAGCGCCGGCGATGATTACGGCATGATGCGCGAGGTCCTGATGCGGCGCTTCCGGCGCGCCCTCAAGGAAGATCCGGAACGCGGCAAGGGCCTGTGGCCCGATCTGGTCCTGATCGACGGCGGGCTGGGCCAGCTCAATGCGGCGCTGGAAGTGTTCGCCGAGCTGGCCATCGATGATGTGGCGCTGGTTTCGATCGCCAAGGGGCCCGACCGCGATGCCGGGCGCGAGCGGTTCTTCATGCCCGGCCGCGCGCCCTTCACCCTCGAGCCGCGCGCGCCTGTTCTCTACTTCCTGCAGCGCCTGCGCGACGAGGCGCACCGTTTCGCGATCGGCACGCACCGTACGCGCCGGTCGATGGGCATATCGCGTTCAGGGCTCGACGAGGTGCCGGGCATTGGTGCCAGCCGCAAGCGCGCCCTGCTGCATCATTTCGGCTCGGCGCGTGCCGTTGCCACGGCGACACTGGAGGATCTGCAAGCCGTTCCCGGCGTATCCCGCACCATGGCGAAGAAAATCTATGACCACTTCCGAAGCGGCGGGTAGAGTCGGCGAGCAAGCCGCCGCTCGCCGCCGATCGATGCTGTTCAACCTGCCCAACCTTCTGACTCTGGCGCGCATTGCGGCGATTCCTCTGGTTCTCGCCTCGATGGCGGCCGGGTCCGGCGGCCTGCTCGACAGCGGCTGGTCGCACTGGATCGCGGCCTTGCTGTTCATCGCTGCCAGCGTGACCGATTACTTCGACGGCTGGCTGGCGCGCCGATGGCAGCAGGTGTCCCGACTGGGGCGGTTTCTCGATCCCATCGCCGACAAGCTGCTGGTCGGATCGGTGCTGCTGCTGATGTGCGCGTTCGGCACGCTTCAGGGCGTGCATATCGTGGCCGCGCTCGTCATCCTGTGCCGCGAGATCATGGTGTCCGGCCTGCGCGAATTTCTCGCGGAACTGCGCGTGGGGCTGCCGGTGAGCAGCGCGGCCAAGTGGAAGACCGCGATCCAGATGCTGGCGCTCGCAGTCCTGCTGGTCGGAGACGCCGGCCCGCCCTGGGTGATGCCGCTCGGGCTGGCGCTGCTCTGGGCTTCGGCGGCACTGACGCTGTGGACCGGCTACGACTACCTGCGTGCGGGCCTGAAGCACATGATGGAGGATCCTGCGGCCCTGCCGCCGCCCCGCCCTATCGGAGCGGCACAGCGTCCGGAGGAAGACCGCCGCCGCGCAAAGGGGAGATCGGCGTGAAGATCAAGTACTTTGCCTGGATGCGACAGAAGGCCGGCGTTGCCGAGGAGGACGTGACGCCGCCCGACGATGTGCGTACCGTTCAGGATCTGATCGACTGGCTGGCCCGGCGCAGCCCCCGACATGCCGAGGCTTTCAGCGAGGCAAAGGTATTCGGTGCAGCCATCGACCAGCAGGTAGTGAAGCTCGATGCGCCGGTCGCCGGCGCGCGCGAGGTTGCATTCTTTCCGCCCTTCACCGGCGGCTGAGGCATACCGGATGGCTGTGCGTCTCCAGCGCGAGGATTTCGATGTCGGCGCCGAAACCGAGGCGCTGGTCCGCGGCAATCCACGCATTGGCGCGATCGTCAGCTTTGTGGGCCTCGTGCGCGATCTGCATGTGCGCGAGGGCTATCATCGCGATGCGGTGAAGGCGATGACGCTGGAGCATTGGCCCGGCGTGACCGAGAAGGCACTGGCCGACATCGAGGCCGAGGCCCATCGCCGCTGGCTACTCGATGCTTCGCTGATCGTTCACCGCTACGGACGGCTGGAGCCGGGTGAGCGAATCGTCCTTGTCCTCGCCGCGTCCCCGCACCGTGACGCCGCGTTTGATGCGTGCCGGTTTCTGATCGACTGGCTCAAGACCAAAGCACCGTTCTGGAAGCTGGAAGAAACGCCGGCAGGCGATGCCTGGGTCGCCGCACACGCCGCTGACGATGCGGCGGCCCGGAAATGGGAGAAGGACTGAGCGTTACGCGGCCCGTTCCACTTCGACGGATCCCAAGTGAACTGATTCGCCGAAGCCTTCGCAATCCGGTTGCGCCACCAGTACGGCGAAATCGTCGATGAGCTTTGGCGTCAGCGGACCCACCTGGTAGTGCTGGCCGTCGATTTCGCGGACGGGCGTGATCTCGGCCGCCGTGCCGGTCAGGAAGACCTCGCTGGCACGCTCGAGGTCCTGGGGCCACACCTCGCGCTCCTCCACGGCGATGCCACGGGCTTGCGCCAGCGCCATCACGGCGCGGCGCGTGATCCCGTCGAGGAAGTTCTGCGGTGAGGGCGTCACCAGTCGGCCGTCTATCACGAGAAGATGTTGGCGCCTGTCGCTTCGGCGACGCGCCCCTGCCAGTCCAGCATCAGGGCATCATCGAAGCCTGCCTTGATCGCGCGGTCCTTCTCCAGCGTGCAGATGACATAGAGCCCGCAGGCCTTGCTCTCGCCGGGCGCGCTCTCCGGCGGCGGGCGGCGGAAGCCGGCCAGCGTCAGCCGGATGCCACGAAGCCGTGCCTCGCGCGAGAAGTAGTGCGTCCATTGCCATGGTGCGATTGCCAGATGCACGCGCGTACCAAGCGCCGACACGCCCAGCGTCTCGGCACCGCGCCAGGCAATCGGCCGCACATAGCCGCTGGTCAGCCGATCGGCCGCGACCACGGCCCGTGTCGCCGCGTCGATCTCGGCGCGCGTCCATGGCAGCTCGAAATCCATCAGCCGTGCCGAGCGGATCAGACGCGCACTGTGCGCCGCCAGCCGGAAGACACGGCCCCCATAAATGCGCTCACCCTCGAACACGGCGGATCCGTAGTGCAACGCATGGCTCAGCACGTGAGTACGGGCATCGCGCCATGGCACGAGCTGGCCATCGAGCCAGATCATTCCATCACGGTCGTCCATAGGACCTGAAGTTGCCATTATCGCCCTCCACCAGTAATAAAAAAACGATATGACAGTCATATTGTCCTTGTCAATTCCGGACAGTACGGGATAAACATCCCGAAACGGGACTTTTCGGAAAGCGGGCAGATCGCTAAAAAGCACCCATACGATTTCAGGATGCTGCCGATGGCTGACGCCCGAGCGATGACCGCATTGCCGACCTTCGTGCGTGACGAGGATCTGCGGCGCAGCATCGAGCTGATGTTCTTTGCCTACCGCGACTTCACCGGCGAGGCCGATGCGATGCTGGCAGATGCCGGCTTCGGGCGGGCGCATCATCGCGCCATCTATTTCATCGGGCGGCATCCGGGCATCACAGTGGGCGGATTGCTGCGGATTCTGAAGATCACGAAGCAGTCGCTGTCCCGCGTGCTGCGCGAGCTGATCGACGGCGGCTATGTGCATCAGGACACCGGCGCACGCGACCGCCGGCAGCGGCTGCTGGCACTGACGCCTAGAGGCGAAGCCCTCGAACGCGAGCTGACCGCACGCCAGCAGGCACGCTTTGCCCGTGCCTTCAGCGAGTCAGGGGCCCCCGCGATGGAAGCCTTTCACCGTGTGCTGCTGGGCATGCTCGATCCCGAGGAACGGCCGGAGATCGAGCGGCAATTGACGCGCGCCCGCTGACCTGCGCCGGAGCGCGGCATGGACAAGGCCCACATTCTTGTGGTCGATGACGATCACCGTTTGCGCGAGCTGCTGCGCAGCTTCCTCTCGCGCAACGGATTTCGGGTCACCGGCGCGGCCGATGCGGCCGAGGCGCGCGACCGGCTCACCAGCATGGATTTCGACCTGATGGTGCTCGACGTCATGATGCCCGGCGAAAGCGGCCTCGATCTCGCGGCGGCGCTGCGGCAACAGAAAAAGCCGATCCCCATCCTGATGCTGACGGCGATGGGCGAGCCCAGGGACCGCATTGCCGGGCTGGAGCGTGGTGCCGACGATTACCTGCCCAAGCCGTTCGAACCCCGCGAGCTCCTCCTGAGGATCAGCAGCATCCTGCGGCGCGCCGCCAGCCAGACCACTGCGCCCGCAACAGCCCCGGCGGACGGCGTCGTCCGTATGGGGACGCTCATCTTTGATCCTCGTGACGGCGAACTGACGGCCGGGGACAAGCGGATCAAGCTGACCGACGCGGAACGCGCCCTGCTCAGGGTTTTCGCGCTCAATCTGGGACAGGACATGAGTCGCGACGCGCTTGCGAATCTGGTCGGCGGTGACGTCAACGCCCGCACGATTGACGTGCAAGTCACCCGTTTGCGGCGCAAGATCGAGGATGATCCCAAGTTTCCGCGATATCTGCAGACGGTGCGCGGTACGGGCTACAGGCTGGTAGGCACATGAGCGTGGAGCGGAGCCACGAGCCGTCCCTGGCCGAGGCGCGCCCGGCTGTGCGACCTGCCACCTGGAGTGCGCGCCTGCTGGTAGGATGGAGACGGCTGCGGCTGGGCCGCAAGCTCGGCAAGCTGGCACCACGCACGCTCTTCGTGCGCGCCACGCTTGCCATCGTGGTGCCCGCGATCCTTCTCCAGCTGATTGCCACTTTCGTCTTCTACGAAGCCCTGTGGGACAACGTCACCCGTCGCCTGTCGCGCTCGGTGGTGGGCGACATCAAGCTGGTCGTGGCCCTGCACAGCGAATTCCCCGGCGAAGCCAATTTCGCGTGGATCGTGCAGCGCGCGCGTGCCGACGTGCGCATGGCCGTCGAATTCAAGCCGGATGCCAAGCTGCCTGAACAATCGCGTCCGGCTGCGTTCTACAGCATCCTCGAACGCGAGCTCACGAGCGCGCTCGATAACTATCTCGGACTGCCCTATTATCTCGATCCCGCGCCGACAGACCGGCGCGTACTGATCGCCGTGCAGGTGTCTGACGGGGTCATCGAGTTCACGGCGCCGCTGGGCCGGCTCTATACCACCTCAAGCTGGGCGTTCGTGACGGCCATGGTGGGCTCGGCGCTGGTACTCTTCGGGCTGGCAACCCTCTTTGTGCGACGCGAGCTGCAGCCGATCCGGAAGCTGGCCAGAATCGCCGATGCGCTGGGCAAGGGCCGTGACGTGGCCGATTTCGAGCCGGAGGGTTCGCTGGAGGCGCGCCAGGCTGGCCGGGCTTTCCTCACCATGCGCGAGCGCCTGCGCCGGCAGATCCAGCAGCGCACCGAGATGCTGGCCGGCGTCAGCCACGACCTTCGCACGCCGCTTACCCGCATGAAGCTGGGGCTGGCGATGCTGGAAGAAGGGCCCGAGCGACGCGAGCTGGAAGCCGACGTGCTGGACATGGAGCGCATGATCGAGGGCTATCTCGCCTTCGCGCGCGGCGAAGGCGACGAGGAGCCGGTGCTCGTCGATGTCGGCGAGCTTCTTGAAGAAGTGGCGGATGGTGCCCGGCGCGATGGCCGCGCCGTCAGGGTCGACCTCAGCGGCGATCTTTCCATCAAGCTGCGGCCGGTCGCGATGAAGCGGTGCCTGAGCAATTTGGTGGGCAACGCCTTGCGCCACGCCAGCCGCGTGGAATTGCGCGCACGAAGGCGCAAGACCGCCATCGAGATCACAGTCGATGACGACGGACCCGGCATCCCCGCTGATCGCCGCGAGGATGCGTTCCGTCCGTTCTTCCGGCTCGATGCGTCGCGCAATCCGCGTACGGGCGGCGTGGGCCTGGGCCTTACCATCGCCCGCGATGTGGTGCGCAGCCACGGCGGCGAACTGCATCTGGAGGACGCGCCCATCGGCGGTCTGCGTGCACGCCTTCGCCTGCCTGTCTAGCCGCAGGCGCAGCCATACTGAACGCAATTTCCGTGGCCTGTGGAGCGGGCATCCAGTAAGAAGCGCCCGCGCTGCGCCGCTGCTGCCGGCCGGGGCGGGAGCCGGGGGGAACTCGCTACTGGTCCGATCCTTGCTGGTCTCCCGCACATTCAGGGTCTTCCCGCGACATATGGTGATGTAATGCGATCTGCGCTTCCGTTTGCCCGGTGGGCCCTGCTCGCCGGTCTGTCTCCCCTGTGCCTGTCGACCGCCTCGGCCGAGGGTCTCGTCAAGCTGAATGCCGAGCTGGGCCAGATGGTGTTCACGGTCTGCCCGACCCTGCAATCGGCCAAGGCCCAGGCTGCCATGTCGCGCGCCTGGGGGCAGACGGACTATCATCGGGCCACGGCCGCGACCCACTTGCATGAAAAGTGTCTGCGCCTGAAGGCGACGGTCGTGCCTGCCGCCCGCGAGACGCAGATCCCGTCCTTCGAAACCTGGACGATGGCATATGACCGCGAGAGCCAGAGCATGACCAGTGCGGCGCGCGGCGGCGTGACCTATCGGGTGGGTGTGAGCATCCGCAAGCAACCCGTCGCCTGGTACATTGGTGAACTGACGCTGGAAGACGGACACACTTTCCGGGGCTGGATCGAAATCCCCAAGGAACCTTACCTCGCGAAGTACCTGGAGGACCGCAAGCCCGGCTGAGAGCCAGCTTGAGCTCGACAACGCTGCTGCTGCGTCGAGGCGTCGCACGCCGGATAAGTCGCAGTTTCTTCCTGCCGACCGCTTGATCAGCCTGCCGCCGGGCTTACGTGACTCCGGGCGGGATGACCGACGTTCGACCACCGCCGGTGGGAGGCGCCCCGTAGCGAGCCGTGGAACGGGCAAGTGCCCACACGGTCTAATCCCACCAACGGAAAACGGAGAGTGCGATGAGATTGTCAGCCGCACGTGTCGAACGCACCATCAGCCAGTTCCCGGCCCAGCCCATTCCTGACAGCCATCCCGTCGTTCCGCAGCTCAACCAGATTTTCGGCGATCACACCTTCTTCGTCGACAATAGCGGCCTTCTGATCGTGGAGCCGGCGGAACCCGCCTCGAACACACCCACCGGGCAGGTGATCAAGCTCGCGGCATGGAGCGATGCCAATCGCAGCAGCCTTGCGCCGCACGAACCGCAGCCCACGGATGTGGTGATCGTGCTCGGTGCCGAGGGCCCGGACGGCGAAGCCGCCTGACTGCTCAGACGGCCCTGTATGCCGGCAAGCCGGTAAACGTAAACCGCAGCATGCGGTCAAAAAGACCGGTCTTGCGATAGAAGGACGGTTCGTCCCAGCCAGCATCGTCTGGCTGGGGCCTCTGCTCCATCAGACCGAACCAGCAGAGATAGCGAAGCACGCCAAACTCGAACTCGAGATCGGGCAGACTCGAATCGGACAACAACTCCACCAGCTCGCGGGCGGGAAGCACGCTGGCGTACATCACGTCCTCCGCGGATTGCCAATTCGCGCATCGCCGGCCGATCAGATACAGAATCAGCCCGGTTTGCGAACCGAGAACCTCCGCGATCCTGTCGCCGTCACGACGGACCCGATTGTAACGTGCGAAGGCGGTGCGAAACAGCAGGGCATGCAGGCGGCCGGCCTGCGCCTCAGGCATCAGCTCATGGCCCAGCCGCGTGAGGCCGAGAGTTGCTTTGCGCTTGCGGCCAAGCCCGGCAATCCTGAACAGGGCGTGCAGATATTGCGCCGGCAAGAAGTCCGATTCATTGACGACCTTGCACACCTCACGGATCGCCGCGAGGTCTTGAGGATCGCACCGGAAGCGCTCCATCAATGTGGCAACAAATTTGCGCGTGAGGTTGCCCGTCGCGGTGAGCCTCCCGCCGCCATTGGCCAGCTCCGCCATCAGGATGCGCGCATTGTGCAGCACGTCCGAGCCGGCGAGCGCGGCAATCGGCACATTCTCCTGCACCTGACATGGGCCTGTGCCGTCAAGCCTGTCCGTCAGCAGCGCGTACAATTGCTCGTCTGTCAGCATGAGAAGGTCAAGGTTCATGCTCTTGGCTAGCGGTCGCGCAGTTTGGGATCAAGCGCGTCGCGCAGCGCATCGCCGAACAGGCTTATTCCCAGCACGGCCAGCATGATGGCCAACCCCGGAAAGACGGCGATCCATGGCGCCGTCGTTGCATATTCCTCCGCACCTCCCTGCAGCATCAGGCCCCATGCCGGCACGGGCTCCTGCACGCCCAGACCCAGATAGGAGAGCGAAGCCTCCGCCAGGATTGCCTGGCCGACAAAGGCCGAGAGCATGATCAGGAAGGGCGCCACCACGTTGGGCACCATGTGCCGCAGCACGACGCGGGCATGGCTGAAACCCAGCGCGCGGGCCGCATCGACGTAGGGGATCTCGCGCACGGCCAGCGCACTTGCCCGCACGACGCGTCCGCAACGCGGGATGAGCGGAATGGTGATGGCGAGGATGACGTTGAAGACGCCGGTGCCAAACACGGCCACCACGGCCAGGGCGAGAATGATCAGCGGAAAGGCCATCATGACATCGAGCACGCGCTGGAACAGCAGATCGAACCAGCCACCGAAATAGGCGCTGGCGACGCCCAGGACCAGACCGATAGCGGAGCCGACAAAGGCCGCGCTGAAGCCCACAATCATTGCCGTGCGTGCGCCGAACACCAGGCGGGAGAAGATGTCGCGGCCGAGCTGGTCCGTGCCCAGCAGATGCGCCCAGCTCGGCGCCTCCATCATGGCGCTGAAATCGTTCTCCTCCGGATCGTAGGGCGCGATCACGTCGGCCAGCGCGCCGGCCACGAACATGACCAGCACGATGGCGATTCCCACAGTGCCCAGCGGACGGCGACGCAGGAAGGTCAGCGCCGCGCGGCTCCACGAAGGCCTCGCTTCCCCTGTCGAACCGGCGAGCGCTGCGTCGGATACGGTGGTCGTCATGCCAGGGTATCCCTCAGGAGAAGCGGATGCGCGGATCGAGCCAGGCGTAGAGCAGGTCGACCACGAGGTTGGTGAAGACGAACGTAGCCACAATCAGCATCACCAGCGCCTGGGTCAGCGTGTTGTCCTGGTTCTGCACGGCCAGCACCAGCAGCCGGCCGATACCGTTGAGATTGAACACCTGCTCGGTCACGACCAGGCCGCCGATGAGGAAGGCGAATTCGATGCCGATCAGGGTGACGACCGGCAGCAGCGCGTTCTTGAGCGCGTGGCGGTTGACGATGATCTGCTCCAGCAGCCCTTTCGATCGTGCCGTGCGGATATAGTCCTCGCGCATCACCTCGAGCATCGCCGAGCGGGTCAGCCGCATGGTCACGGCCGAATAGCGGTAGCCGACGGTCAGCGCCGGCAGCAACACCATGGAGAGATTGCGCACCGGATCCTGCCACAGCGGCACGTAGTCGATGGGCGGCATCCATGCCTTGCCCGTGGCGAGGTAGGTGATGTCCAGCACCAGCACCAGCGACATGATGCCAAGCCAGAATGAGGGCGTGGCGATGCCGGCGATCGCGATCACGCGCACCGCGTGATCCAGCCAGGTGTTCTCCCGCAGCGCGGAGATTGTGCCCAGCGGAATGGCAAACAGGATGGCGATGATAGTCGCCAGGATGGCGATCTGCAGCGACACCGGCAGACGCACGGCGATCTCATGCGCCACCGGATTGCCCGACCACATGGAATTGCCGAAGTCGAGCGAGATATAGTTCCACAGGAAATCAAGGAACTGGACTGGCCACGGATCGTCCAGACCCAGGGTTTCGCGGCAGGCCGCAACCGCTGCCGGATCGACATGGGCGCCGCCCGACCCCAGCCGGATGACGCACACGTCGCCGGGCACCAGCCGCAGCAGGACAAAAACCAGGGCTGCCGCCCCCAGCAGCGTGGGGACGGCCAGCAACAGCCGCTTGACGACGTAGCGGTGCATCGGTCAGCCGGCTACTTGTCGAGCCAGATGTTCGCCAGGTCCTGGTTCAGATAGTGGCTCGGGCTGATCTTCCAGCCCTTCACGTAGGACTGCATTGGAATGATGCGGTACCAGTAGGGCGTGACGATCGCATGCGCCATGGTGTCGAGCGTATGCTTCTCGTAGGCCCGCATGGCCACGCGTTGCGCCTTGGGATCCGTCTCGCGCAGCATCTTCTGGTAGAGCTCGACTGATTTCGGATCCTCATAGCCGCCGTAGCTCTCCGGATAGACCGATTGCGGCAGGTACTTGCCGGTATCGAGTACGGGGTTGACTACGCTCTGGCAGTTGGCATCGACGACCACGTCGAAGCTGCCCGAGCGCATCGCCTGGAACCACGGACCGGTCGGCAGAACCTTTTGCTCGACGTTCAGGCCGATCTTCTTCCATTCGCCGATCAGCCACGTGCCGACAAACTTGTAGGGCTGGTCGACATTGCGGTTCGTCAACTCGAACGACAGGCCCTCGGCGCCGGCTTCCTTGAGCAGCCGCTTTGCCTCGGCGCGCGACTTCTCGATGTCCGGCCAGTAGCCGGCGATTTGCTGCAGCTCCTCCTTCGTCGCGGCCAGCGGCGAACCGGGAAACACGATGCCGCCGACGCTGCGCACGATCGCGATCTTGGACAGCGCCTGCGCACCCTTCCACTGATCGACGGCCAGCATCAGCGCGCGGCGCACCCGCACGTCATCGAACGGCTTCTTCTTGTGATTGGGCGTGATGATATTGCCGCAGTTCCAGTCGCTGTCCTGGACGACGATTTCCTTGCCGCCTTCCTTGACCAGCTCGTCGCGTGCCGACGGGGGCACGCCGCGGAACTCCATCGCGGCGCGGTCGGCACGCATCGCCTCCACCCGCACCGATTGCTTGGCGGCATAGATGCCGACGAATCCATCAAGGTAGGGTTTCCCCTTGTGATAGTAGTCGGGATTGCGCGTGCCCTTGATCGACTGGCCGATGTCGTAGGAGACGAACTTGAACGGGCCGGAGCCCATGATGTTCTTCTGGTACCAGTGCGGATCCTTGTCGATGATCTCTTTCTTGTAGATCCAGGTGAACGGGTCGGCGAGCGCCGGCAGGAAGGCCGTGGTCGGATACTTCAGGCGGAATACGACCGTGGAGTCGTCCGGCGCCTCGATCTTGTCGACCATGGCGTAGTAGCTGACGCGCGCGCTGGTGACGCCTTCGGGCGGAAACACGATCTTCTGCCAGCTCGCCGCCACGTCTTTCGCGGTGAGCTTGCTGCCGTCGTGGAACTTCACGTCGGGGCGGATTTTGAAGGTGTAGGTCTTGCCGCCATCGGTCGGCTCCGGCATTTCGGTGCAGAGATCGCACACGAATTCGGTGGTCGATGCCGGATTGTCGGGCGGAACCCGGATCAGCACGCTGTAGAACGGTGCTGCCGAATGGACCGTGGCGAAGGTCGTTTCGCGGTGGCCGTCGAAGCTCGGCGGCGAATCGGCGGGGATCATATAGGTGAGGGTTCCGCCGCGCTTCGGCGTCTGGGCGCCCGCGGGGCCCGCAGCGATGGCGATGGCTGCCACGCCGAGGCCAATACACGTCGCTGCCGTTCGAACGTACATCGTCACCTCCCGTTTGGTATGTCTCTGATGCGCGCTACATCTTCCTCCTGTGCTCGCCTACGCCACGCCGCGCGCGATGGCCGGCAGGCAGCCGCCTGCGACCGGCAATGCCGGGCCACGACCCATCGCAACACTTGTCCTCACGAAACCTTTTTGTTTCCTCCCGTTCGCCTCGCCCGCCCGGTCTTCCGGTACCGGGGAGGCAGCCTCTTTGCGGGCCGCCGAGAGCCTATGAGAGGCTGCACCAACCTGCAAGCCGTCGGCGGTGGTGGCACCATTCGGCCACACCCGGAAGTGAACTCGCCCTCACACCGGAGCGCGCGACGTTTGCCGGAGAAGCGCTTCATGGTGAGCTTGCCGAACCATGAAGCGGCCTGACGGGCAGCCGTGCGACGCCTTCATGGTTCGACAAAGCTCACCATGAAGGCTAGTTCGGCACCTCGCTGGCAAGGTCACCAGGTATCGATCCAGGGCCGTTTCTTGCTCTCGCGCTTCGCGGGCGGCGGCAGGGAGCGCAGGCCGGCCATGATCCAGCGGCGCGTATCGGCCGGGTCGATCACGTCGTCGATCTCGAACAGCGTGGCGGCGCTGAGCCCTTTGCCCTGCTCGTACATCTGCGCCACCATGCGTTCGAAGAACGCCTGACGCTCGGCCGGATCGGTGATCGCAGCGATCTCGTTGCGGTAACCGAGCTTCACCGCGCCTTCCAGCCCCATCGGGCCGAACTCGGCGGTGGGCCACGCCACCGCGAAAAACGGCGCGCGGAAGCTGCCGCCCACCATGCCCTGCGCACCCAGCCCGTAGGCCTTGCGCAGCACCACCGAGAACAGCGGCACGCCGAGATTGGCGCCGGTGACGAACACGCGGCAGCAATGGCGTACCAGCGCCGCCTTCTCCGCCTCCGGTCCCACCATGTTGCCGGGCGTGTCACACAGCGACAGCAGCGGAATATCGAAGGCATCGCAGAGCTGCATGAAGCGCGCCGCCTTGTCGGCGGCATCGGCATCGATGGCGCCGCCGATATGCATGGGGTTGCTGGCGATCACGCCCAGCGGCCGGCCCTCGATGCGGATGAACGCCGTGACCAGCGCCCGGCCGAAGCGCGGCCGCAGCTCCAGCACCGAGCCGGTATCGGCCAGCGTCTCGATCACCTTGCGCACGTCGTAGACGCGCAGCCGGTTTTCGGGGATCAGCTTGCGCAGCTTGCGCTGATCGGCGCAGTCCCAGTCCTGCACCGCGCCCTGGAAGTAGGAGAGATATTTCCTCGCGGCGCGCACGGCCTCCGCCTCGTCGGCGACGGCGATGTCGACCACGCCGTTGTTCACCTGCACGCTCATCGGTCCGACCTCCTCGGGCCGGAAGATGCCGAGACCGCCGCCCTCGATCATCGCCGGGCCGCCCATGCCGATATTGGAATTGGCTGTGGCGATGATCACGTCGCAGCAGCCCAGCATCACAGCATTGCCGGCAAAGCAGCGGCCGGACACCACGCCCACCAGCGGCACCAAACCGGAGAGCTTGTTGAACAGCTCGAAGGCGCGCACATGGAGCTGCCCGGCGAAGACCGCATCGGTGTCGCCGGGCCGCCCGCCGCCGCCTTCGGTGAAGAACACGATCGGCAGCTTCCAGTGGCCCGCGAGCTCGAACATCCGGTCCTTCTTCTCGTGGTTCTTGTAGCCCTGCGTGCCGGCCAGCACGGTGTAATCGTAGGCGATGGCCGCCACGCGCGCCTGCTCGTCGGGGAACAGGGCGCCGTTTACGCGGCCCAGCCCCATCACCATACCGTCTGCCGGCGTGCGCTCGACCAGCTCCTCGAGCGTGTTGCGCTGGCGCCGCGCCGCAACCGTCAGCGCGCCGTATTCGACAAACGAACCCGGATCGCACAGATCGGCGATGTTCTCCCGCGCCGTGCGCTGGCCGGTCTTGCGCCGGCGCGCCACGGCATCGGGCCGCGCGGCGTCCTGCGTCATGGCCTGCCGCTTCAGCACTTCGGCGAGATCGGGACGGATGGTATCGAGATCGCTGTCCTCATCGCCGGTTATGGCGGCACCGGCGATCTCGGCCGGCTCGATGAAGGCCAGCGGATGGCTTTCGAACACCGTGTCGCCCGCCGCCACGGTCAGCTCGCGCACGATCCCGCCGATCTCCGCGCCGATCACGTGCTCCATCTTCATCGCTTCCATCACCAGCACAGCTTGGCCGGGCCTCACCGCCTCGCCGACCCGGACGGCGACACTCACGATCGTGCCCTGCATGGGCGCCAGCAGCGGCGTGGTGCCCTCCGGCGCATCGACCTCGCCCGCCTCGGCCGCGATCAGCTCGTCGAAGGCGACCGATGGCGAGGGCAGCGCCTGCTTGCCCAGCGCCAGCACGGCCAGGGGATCGCGGCTCTCCAGCTTCACGCCGGCCAGCCGCTGGGTGCCACCCGCCGGTCCAGCGGGCTCGAAATAGAGGCGCGCGTGATCGCCATTGGCCGGCGCCAGCAGGGCCGCGATGTGCTCCTCGACGAAACGCGTATGAATGCGGCCGGCCACCACGTCGGGGTGGCACAGCAGGTTTTGCAGGAAGGCGATGTTAGTCGCGACCCCGGCAATGCGGAACTCACAGAGCGCGCGATAGGCCTTGGCGAGCGCTGCCGCCAGATCGCCAGTGCCGGCGTGCACGATCAGCTTGGCCAGCAGCGAATCGAAGCGCACGCCGGTGCGATAGCCGGCATAGCCGAAGCCATCGACCCGGATGCCCGGCCCCGAGGGCGGCTCGTAGGCGCCGAGCGTGCCGCCGGCCGGCCGGCTGGTGCCGTCGGACGCCATGGTTTCCATGTTGATGCGCACCTGCACGGCCGTGCCGCGCGGTGCAGGCACCCTGTCCTGCACCAGGCCGAGCTCGGCCAACGTGCCGCCGCCGGCAATCGCCAGTTGCAGGCGCACGAGGTCGAGCCCCAGCACCTCCTCGGTCACGGTGTGCTCCACCTGCAGCCGCGCGTTGGCTTCGACGAAGAAGAAGCGCGGCTTCGCCGTCTCTGTCGCCTCGACCAGGAACTCGACGGTGCCCAGCCCGGCATACCGCGTGGCGGCGGCCAGCGTCGTGGCGGCATTGAGCAGCGCCATGCGGGTCTGCGGCGGCAGGTGCGCGGCGGGCGCGATCTCCACCAGCTTCTGGCGCTGGCGCTGCAAGGAGCAGTCGCGGTCCCATAAATGGACCACGGCACCGGTGCCATCACCCGCCACCTGCACCTCGATATGGCGCACGCGCGGCAGGAGCTGCTCGACATAGAGCGCACCGTTGCCGAAGGCCTGCTGCGCTTCCGAGGCGCAGCGCGCAAAGGCCTGCTCCAGCTCGTCCGGATGGTGCACCGGCCGCATGCCCCGGCCGCCGCCGCCGGCCACGGCCTTCAGCATCACCGCGCCGCCCTCGCCCAGCGACGCGAGAAAGCGCTGCGCCTCCTCCAGCGTGGTCGGCCCCGCCGTGCCGGATGGCACCGGAATCTTGCAACGCGTCGCAAGCGCGCGGGCCTGCGCCTTGTCGCCGAAGATCGCCAGGGTTTCGGGCCGCGGGCCGACAAACACCAGCCCCGCCTCCTCGCAACGGCGCGCGAACTCTGCGTTCTCGCTCAGGAAGCCGTATCCGGGATGGACGGCATCGCACCCGGCTTCGCGCGCGACCCGGATGATCTGCTCGATATCGAGATAGGTCGCCACGCCGCTGCCCGTGAGCGGGCGCACCTCGTCCGTCTTGCGGATGTGCAGGGAGGCTGCATCGTCCTCCGAAAAGACGCCGACAGTGGCGATGCCCATCTCCGCCGCCGTACGCGCAATGCGGATGGCGATTTCCGCCCGGTTGGCAATCAACAGCTTTTTGATCATCGCACCCTCGCGCCGGCATCGTCGCCCGCATCATGCGACGCCTGTACCCCGATGGGGAGATCCCGCATCGTCCGTTCCGCCATGCGGCGCTCCCGGCGAAGGCATGCGGCACTATGCGCTCCCCTCGATTCCTCGCTACGCTCGCAATGACGATGAGTTGGAGGATCGCATGGACGGGATCATCCTCAGCGGGGAACGGAAGCTGAAGCAATCGGCGCTGCTGCAACGTGCGGCGCAGGCGGCGTCGGGCTTCGCGTCGCTGGGCATTGGCGAGAACGGCGCGGTGGCGATGGTGCTGCGCAACGATTTCGCGTTCTTCGAGGCGGCCATGGGCGCAGGGCTGGTCGGCGCCTATGCCGTGCCGGTGAACTGGCACTTCACGGCCGACGAGGCGGGCTACATCATCCGCGATTGCGGCGCCGGGGCGGTGGTGGTGCATGCCGACCTGCTGCCGCGGATCCGGGATGGCATCCCTGCAGGCGTCAGCGTGTTCGTAGTGCCCACACCACCCGAGATCCGCGACGCATACGGGATTGACCACGCTGCGTGCGCCGTGCCGTCGGACGCCACGGACTGGGACGACTGGGTATCGCGGCAGCCGCCGTGGACACAACCGCCCCGCCCCAGCCGCACCAACATGATCTATACCTCCGGCACCACCGGCCGGCCCAAGGGCGTGCGCCGCGAGCCCGCGACGCCGGAAATGCAGGCAGCGATGATGGCCATGGTGTCGCGCATCTTCGACATCCGGCCCGGCGAGGGCATCCGCACCGTCGTCACCGGCCCGGTCTACCACTCGGCACCGAACCTCTACGCCTTGTCGGCGGCGCGTGACGGCGGGCTGGTGGTGCTGCAGCCGCGTTTCCATGCCGAGGACCTGCTGCGCCAGATCGAGCAGCACCGCATCACCCATCTGCACATGGTACCCACCATGTTCGTGCGGCTGCTGAAGCTGCCGGCGGAAATCCGCCGCAAGTACGATCTCTCGTCGCTGAAATTCGTGGTGCATGCCGCCGCGCCCTGCCCGCCCGACGTCAAGCGCCAGATGGTCGAATGGTGGGGACCCATCATCAACGAATACTACGGCGGCACCGAAACCGGCGGCGCTGTGTTCCATACCGCCGAAGAGGCGCTGAAGAAGCCGGGTACCGTGGGCCGGCCGATCCCCGGCGCCGTGGTGAAAATCCTCGACGCTGCCGGGAAGGAGCTCGGCCCGGGCGAGATCGGCGAGGTCTATCTCAGGATCGGAGGCTTTCCCGACTTCACCTACAACGGCATGGACGACAAGCGCCATGAGGTCGAGCGCGCGGGGCTGATCACCTGCGGCGATGTGGGCTACCTCGACGCGGACGGCTATCTCTTCCTGTGCGACCGCGTGCGCGACATGGTGATCTCCGGCGGCGTCAACATCTATCCCGCCGAGATCGAGGCCGTGCTCATCGGCATGCCGGGCGTGCAGGACTGCGCCGTCTTCGGCATCCCCGACGAGGAGTATGGCGAGTCGCTGGCCGCCTTCATCCAGCCGCAGCAAGGCGCGGCGCTGACCGCCGATGCCGTACGCGCCTGGCTGCGCGAGCGCGTGGCCGGCTACAAGGTGCCGAAGCTGGTGGAGTTCAGCGCCGAGCTGCCGCGCGAGGACTCGGGCAAGATCTTCAAACGCAAGCTCCGCGCGCCCTATTGGGAAAAGGCGGGACGGCAGATCTAGTTGGCAAAAAGCCTTCATGGTGAGCCTGTCGAACCATGAAGGCCCCCCATCGCGGCGGCGCGTTGCGCTTCATGGTTCGACAGGCTCACCATGAAGCGCTAGCCAGCAACAGGAGACCACTATGGCCACGGGCATGCGCAAGGGGCTGACCAGCTACGGCGATCCCGGCTTTTCGCTGTTCCTGCGCAAGGCCTTCATCAAGGCCATGGGCTACAGCGACGACGCGCTGGACCGGCCGATCGTCGGCATCACCGACACGTTCAGCGACTTCAATCCCTGCCACGGCAACGTGCCCAAGCTGATCGAGGCAGTGAAGCGCGGCGTGATGCTGTCCGGCGGCCTGCCGATGTCGTTCCCAACGGTGTCGATCCACGAATCCTTCTCCAACCCCACAAGCATGTTCCTGCGCAACCTGATGGCGATGGACACCGAGGAGATGATCCGCGCCCAGCCGATGGACGCGGTGGTGCTGATCGGCGGCTGCGACAAGACCGTGCCGGCGCAGCTCATGGCCGCCGCCAGCGCCGACATCCCCGCGATCATGCTGGTCACCGGCCCGATGCTCGTGGGGCACTACAAAGGCGAGGTGCTGGGCGCCTGCACCGATTGCCGGCGGCTGTGGGGCCAGCACCGCGCCGGCACCTTCTCCGAAAGCGAGATCGAGGAAGTCAGCGGCCGGCTGGCGCCGACCACCGGCACCTGCATGGTGATGGGTACAGCCAGCACCATGGCCTGCGTCACCGAGGCGCTGGGCATGTCGCTGCCGGGCAGCGGCTCGATCCCGGCCACCCACGCCGACCGCCTGCGCGCCGCGGAGGCCACCGGCACGCGCGCCGTCGAGCTCGCAAAGCAAGGCGTGCGGCCACGCCAGATCATGACCCGCGACGCATTCCGCAACGCGCTGGTGGCGATGCAGGCGCTGGGCGGCTCGACCAACGCGCTGGTGCATCTCACAGCCGTGGCCGGACGCTGCGGCATCGCCATCGATCTCGACGAGCTCGACCGGCTGGGCCGCGACGTGCCGGTGCTGGCCGACCTCAAGCCGTCGGGCTCGCACTATCTGGAGCACTTTCACTGGGCCGGCGGCACCATGCGCATGCTGCGCGAGGTGAAAGACCTGCTGGCGCTGGAGGCAATGACGGTGTCGGGCCAGACGCTGGGCAACGCCATCGACGCCGCCACGGACGTACCGGGCCAGACCATCATCCGCACGCGCGCCACGGCACTCAGCGATACCGGTGCCATGGCGATCCTGCGCGGCAACCTTGCGCCGCGCGGCGCGGTCATCAAGCAATCCGCCGCATCGCCCGCGCTGATGCAGCACACCGGCCGCGCCGTGGTGTTCGATTCCGTCGAGGACATGACGCTGCGCATCGATGACGACGATCTCGACGTCACGAAAGACGACGTGCTGGTGCTGCGCAACGCCGGACCCAAAGGCGCGCCGGGCATGCCCGAGGCCGGCTACCTGCCGATCCCGCGCAAGCTCGCGCGCCAGGGCGTGAAAGACATGGTGCGCATTTCCGACGCGCGCATGAGTGGCACGGCCTTCGGCACAATCGTGCTGCACATCACGCCCGAGGCGGCTATCGGCGGGCCGCTGGCGCTGGTGCAGACGGGCGACCGCATCGCGCTCGACGTACCGGCGCGGCGCATCGAGCTGCTGGTCGATGCCGCGACGCTGGAGGCGCGCCGTGCCGCGTGGCAACCGCCGGCCACGCTTGAAGAACCGCAACGCGGCTACGCCGGCCTCTTCCTGCGCAGCGTCCTGCAAGCCGACCAGGGCTGCGACTTCGATTTCATGGTAACCCCGACGTAGCGAAGAAAGGGAACATCGGGGCGCACCGGACATTTTGTCGGAGATGGCAGGCACGGCGGAGGGCCGGGATGCGGGTGATGGTTGTCCATGCGCATCCGGTCGAGACCAGCTTCAACGCCGCGATCTTCGCCACCGTCCAGGAGAGCCTGCGCACCGGCGGCCACGAGGTGGACGCCTGTGACCTCTACGCCGAGAATTTCCCCGCCATCATGAGCCGCGACGACCGGCTGCTCTATCACAAGGTGCCGGACAATCGCGCGCTGGCCCGGCCGTGGATCGAGCGGCTGGAAGCTGCAAAAGGGCTGGTGCTGGTGTTTCCGACCTGGCTGTTTGCGCCGCCCGCCATCCTCAAGGGCTTCTGCGAAAAGGTCTTCATTCCCCGCATCGCCTTCACGCTGGTCGATGGCAAGACGCACGGCGCGCTGCATCATCTCGCGCGTGTTGCCGGCGTCTCGACCTATGGCGGCACGCGCCTGCAGGCGCTGCTGGCCAGCGACCCGCCGCGCAAGCTGCTCACCCGCACAATGCGTGCCTATGTCGGACCGCGTACGCCAGTGTCCTTCCACGCCTGCTACGACGTGGATCATCTCTATGAACGCCGGGGACGAGCCTTCCTCGACAAGGTGCATGCCGCCTTCGCGCGCTGGTGAAAACGAGCCGGTGCATCTCCGGCATGCGGCAAAGAGCGGTGGCGCCGGGCGCTGACCGCAAGGCAGGATGGCATGCCTTGAAAGGAGGAGCCCATCATGCACGGCCGGCGTCCGACCATCGCCTCGCTGCACGGTGTCGTGGCCGCAGCCCACCCGCTGGCCGCCCAGGCCGGTGCCCGCCTGCTGGCCGGCGGCGGCAATGCTTTCGATGCTGCGGCCGCCACTGCGGCAGCACTCAATGTGGTCGAGCCCTACATGTCCGGCCTCGCGGGCCAGGGTTATGCCACCTGTTATGTCGCGGCCGAAAAGCGCGTTCGTACGCTGAATTTCGTGAACCCGATCCCGCAAGGCTTTCCGGTGGAGCGCTTCACGCGGCGCGACGATGTCATGCGCGGTGCGCTGTCGGTGGGCACGCCGGGCAATCTCGCCGGCTGGTGCGAGATGGTGCGCGCGTATGGTCGCCGCACGCTCGGCGAGATCTTCGCGCCGGCGATCGCGCTCGCGCGGGATGGCTTTCCGCTGATCGAGTTCAATGTCGAGGAGATGCGCGGCGCCGCTCTCGAGCTGCGGCGCGAGTCAGCCCTGTTCGAGACCTGGGCCCGCACCTACACCGACGGCACAGGCCGCGTCGGCCCGGGCTTCGTGCTGCGCCAGCGCGAGCTTGCCCGCACACTGGAGGCGATCGCGGCAGAGGGCCCGGAGCTGTTCTATCGCGGCGCGCTGGCGCGGGCCGTCGTCGGGCATCTCGGCGCCCTGGGCGGCTGCCTGACGATGGAAGACCTGGCGGCGGCGCGCGCGATCTGGTGCGAGCCGCTGGCCGTGCCCTATCGCGGCCTGCTGCTGCACACGCTGCCGCCGCCCTGCGAGGGCTTCCAGTTCCTGCTGACCCTGCGTCTGCTGGAAGGCGAGGATCTGTCGCGGCTGGAGCGCAACGGCGTGGCGCATCTTGATCTGGTGTGGCGCGCCATCCGCATCGCCGCGGGCGTGCGCATCGCGCACAATCCCCCGGCACCCGACAAGCTTGCCTGGCTGCTGGGCGACGAACACGTCGGCCAGTTGCGGCAGCGCCTGCATGATGGCGAGCCCGTCACGGGACCGACGGAGCAGTGGACAGAGTCAGCGGCCACGCCGATCGCGACGGCCGAGCCCGCTTCCATGGCCGAGCATCACACCACCTCGTTCTCCATCGCCGATCGTGAGGGCAATGTCGTGTGCGTCACCCAGAGTCTGGGTAGCGTGTTCGGCTCGGGCGTGGTGGTGCCGGGCACCGGCGTCTGCCTCAACAACTTCCTGTACTGGGCCGACGTCAATCCCCGCAGTCCCAACCGCTCCAAACCTGGCGGCGTGCTGCCAGTCTGCATGGCGCCCTCGATCGCCACGCGCGACGGCCGGCCGGTGCTGGCGCTGGGCACGCCTGGCAGCTACGGCATCCTCCAGACGCAGGCGCAGGCGCTGGTGCAGTACGTCGATTTCGGCCTGCCGTTGCAGGACGCCATCGAGGCGCCGCGCGCGCGGCTGATGGACGGCCGCGCCGTGCACCCCGAATCGCGCATCGAGCCCGCGACGCTGGACGCGCTGCGCCAGCGCGGGCATGACGTCATGCCGCTGCCCGCCTGGCACATGCGCGCGGGCGGCATGCAGGCCGTCGCCATCGATCCCGGCACCGGCGTCATGACCGGCGCCTGCGATCCCCGCCGCGACGGCTACGTAGCGACGGCGTGACCGACCGACAGGAGTGAGAGTCATGTTCCTGGACCGGACGATCGGCGAGGTATTCGCGGAGGCAGTGGACCGATATGGCGACAACCCGCTGCTCATGGTGCCGCGCGATCCCGCGCGCGCCTATCTTCCCGAGGGAGGGATGGTCAGCTATGCCGAGGCCGGGCGTCTCGTCGCTGCTTACGTATCGGCGCTGCGGAAGGCCGGCTACGGCCACGGGCACCGGATCGCTTGCCTGCTGGAGAACCGGCCGGAGATGCTGCTGCTGAAGCTGGCTTGCAATATCCTCGGCATTTCCTGGGTGCCGATCAACCCGGACTACCGGACGGCGGAAACCGCGCATCTCCTGCTTGACTCGAATGCCGACCTGGCGGTGACGGTGGGTGCCCGCTCGGCGCAACTGCGCGAGGGCATTGCCGCCAGCGGCCGCAGCATCGCGCTCGACCTGCTGGAGGCGGGTGCCGCGGGGTTTTCACCAGCACCGCGTCCGGCGCCGCTGTCCGGCGCCGTGCACCCGGGGTCCGAGGCGAGCCTGCTCTATACGTCCGGCACCACCGGCCGGCCGAAGGGCTGCATCTTGAGCCACGGCTACGAGCTCATGATCGGCAAATGGTACCGCAACCTCGGCGGACGGCTCACGATCGAGGAAGAACGGGAACGCGTGTATTGCCCGCTGCCGCTGTTCCACATCAACGCCGCCATCGTCGCGTTCTTCGGCATGGTGCTGAGCGGCAACTGCCTTGTCATCCCCGAACGGTTCAGCCGGACCGGCTGGTGGCGCGAGATCCGTGAGACCGGCGCCACAGCCATTCATTACCTGGGCGTCATCGTGCCTGTGCTGATGAACGAGCCGCCTGGCGAGCAGGACCGGGCACACCGGATAAAATGGGGGCTCGGGGCCGGTGTCGAGCCGACATTGCACGCCGCCTTCGAGGAACGCTTCGGCTTCCCTCTGGTCGAGGTCTGGGGAATGACAGAGATGTGCTGCATCCTGGCCGACTGCCACGAGCCGCGGCAGGTGCACACCCGCGCCATGGGCCGCCCGCAACCCGGGCTTCAGGTGCGCGTGGTCGACAGCGATGATCGCGACGTGGCGACCGGAGAGCCCGGCGAGCTCCTCGTCCGCCACTCGGCGGCTGAGCCGCGGCGCGCGGCGTTCTCCGGCTACCTGAACCAGCCCGAAGCAACCGAAGCGGCTTGGCGGGGCGGCTGGTTCCACACGGGCGACATCGTCACCCGGGATGACTCGGGCATGCTGTACTTCGTCGACCGCAAGAAGAACATCATCAGGCGCTCGGGCGAGAACATCGCGGCGGCCGAGGTCGAGGCCTGCCTGCAGGGGCACGAGAATGTGGCGCAGGTGGCGGTCGTTGCGATCGAGGACGAGATGCGGGACGAGGAGGTGCTGGCTTGCGTGGTGGCGCGGGATGCGCCGACCGACGCCGCTCTGGCGCGACGACTGTTCGACCACTGTTACCGGCAGATGGCCTATTACAAGGCGCCGGGATGGTTGGTGTTCGTCGATACGCTGCCGGTCACGGGAACACAGAAAGTCCAGAAACACCGGCTGTTCGGCGACGGCCGCGATCCCCGCACACTGCCCGACGCACACGATCTGCGCGCGTTGAAGCGGCGCGACGCATGACGCCGTTCAAGGTCATCCTGATACGCGCCGAGAAGCGCAAGGGGGGTGAGAAGGCGCTGATGGCGCTGCTGCCGCCGGCGCCCGATGCGAAGACGCTGGCGCGGATGAAGGACGATCGCGTGCTGGCGGAGATGGCGCGGCGGATCTTCTCGGCCGGCTTCGTCTGGAGCGTGATCGAGAACAAGTGGCCCGGCTTCGAGGAGGCCTTTCTCGGCTTCGAGCCCCGCCGCCTGCTGTTCCAGCCCGAGGATTTCTGGCACGAGTTGACGCGCGACAAACGTATCGTGCGCAACGGCGCCAAGATCATGGCCGTGCGCGAGAACGCCAGGTTCGTCAGCGAGACCGCGGCCGAGCATGGCAGCTTCGGCAAGTTCCTCGCGGCCTGGCCGGCCCGCGACCAGATCGGACTGCTGGAGCTGCTGGACAAGCGCGGCACGCGGCTGGGCGGCAATAGCGGCCAGTATTTCCTGCGCTTTATCGGCAAGGATGGCTTCGTGCTGTCGCGCGACGTGATCGCCTGCCTGCGCGATGCCGGTCTCGACATCGCCGAGGGAGCCTCGTCCAAACGCGACCGGCGCAAGATCCAGGATCAGTTCAACGCCTGGGCCGAAGAGAGCGGCCTGCCGCTCACCCACATCTCGCGCATCTGCGCGATGTCGATCGGCCAGAACTACGATGCCGAAACACTGCGCCGCCGCATGGGCGGCGGCGAGGAGGAATAGTGTCCGCGGAAGATCGCTTCATGGTGAGCCTGTCGAACCATGAAGCGATCGTCGGTGCTGCGGGCCTTCATGGTTCGACAGGCTCACCATGAAGGCTACTTCTTGGCGTTACTTGCCCTTGGCCGTCTTTTTCGGCTTCTTGGGCTCTCTGCCTGATCTCTTCTGACCTTTGGCCATGACTACCTCCCGTCCATCTCGGTGGACGCGCTGACTATAGCACGATTTGGCATTAGGGTTGACGCGGGGATCATCCCGATGGGAGGGTGCGATGATGGCCATGGATCGTCGGGCGTTCCTGATGGCCGCCGGTGCGGCGGCCGTTCCGGGCATGGTGCGGGCGCAGACGAAGATCGCGCCCACGGCCAAGGACGCGCTGATCGTCGTCGACGTGCAGCGCTGCTTCACCAAGGGCGGGTCGCTGGCGGTGCCCGACGGCGATGCCGTGGTGCCGCTGATCAACAGCATCGCGAAGAAGTTCGCCAACGTGGTGGTGACGCAGGACTGGCATACGCCGGGGCATATCTCGTTCGCCTCCTCGCACCCGGGCAAGAAGCCGTTCGATGTGGTGGACCTGCCCTACGGCAAGCAGGTGCTGTGGCCGGATCACTGCGTGCAGGGCACGGAGGGCGCAGCGCTGCATCCCGATCTCGCCATCCCGCATGCCCAGCTCGTGATCCGCAAGGGGTTCAACCCGAAGGTCGACAGCTACTCGGCCTTCGTCGAGGCTGACGGCAAGACGCCCACGGGGCTCGCCGGTTATCTCAAGGCGCGCGGCATCGGCCGTGTCTTCGTGTGCGGGCTGGCGACCGATTTCTGCGTCGCGTGGACGGCGCAGGATGCGCGCAAGGCCGGCTTCGAGGCGCTGGTGATCGAGGATGCCAGCCGCGGCATCGATACCCAGGGCTCGCTGATGGCGGCGTGGAAGAAGATGCTGGCCGCCGGCGTCAAGCGGATCAAGTCAACGGACCTTGCCTGACCTGAGCCACTCGATCACCGGCTGCCAGCAACGTCGCGCCGCGCTGCTGCCGACCATCATGCCGATATGGCCCAGCGGCAGGTCCAGCCGCGTGGCGTTGGGCAGGCCCCTGGCGCCGACGAGGGCGGCGGCGGAGAGCGGCGGCACGATGCGATCGTTGGCGGGGATCACCACCAGCGCGGGCGTGGCGATCCGGTCCGGCCGCACGGCGCTGCCGGCGACCATCCAGCGCCCGGTGCCGGGCAGGTTCTCGCCGTACCAGCCCATTAGGCAGTCTCGCGCCACCGGGCCGGGCAGCGGCGCGCCGTCGTTCAGCCAGTCCTCCAGCAGCACGAAGTCGCGCGCCGCGTCGGAGCCCATGTCCATGCCGGCGAAGCGCAGGAACTTGTTGATCACCAGCCAGGGATCGAGCGAGTAGAACAGCGCCTGGACGACATCGACCGGCAGCTCGCCGGCCTGCTGCGCCAGCTCCGCCAGCGCCGGCCCCAGCGTCACCAGCATGCCCTGTCCGGAACGGTCGGCGTGGAAATCCCAAGGCGCGGCCAGCGCCGCCAGTGCCGACACCTTGTCCGGGCGGATGGCGGCCAGGGCCACAACCAGCGTGCCGCCCATGCAGTAGCCGATCACCGGCACGGCCCGGCTGCGCACCGCCACCACATGATCCAGCGCCCGGCCCAGCCGCTCGACGCAGCCAGCGGTATCCATGTCGCGCTCGGCCGGCCCCGGCGTGCCCCAGTCGACGATCAGCGGCCGGAAGCCCTGGCCGGCCAGCGCCCGCACGAAGCTTTTGCCGGGCGCGAGATCGAGCACCTCCCAGCGGTTGACCAGCGAGGGCACGACCAGCACCGGCATGGCATTGGCTGGAACGCTGACGCCGATTGCGGCCCCGACGTCGCGCAGGACGGTGGCGCCTTCGGCCCAGACCACCGGCGGATCGTCGAGCTGCCGGCGTGCCGGATGGTGCCGGTACGCGAGCACCCCGGCCGCAAGCCTGTCCAGCCGTGCGGCCGCCTCGCGGCGCAGGGCAGCACGGAACCTCTCGGGATCAGCCTGCGCTTCAGGTGGCGGGGTCAGCAGGCTTGGCGGCGCGGCGGCGAGGCTTGGGTCGGGCTTCGAGCTCGGCGATGCGCCGTTCGAGAGCGTCAAGCCGAGCTCGCAGCTCCCCCAGCTCAGCAGCGCGGTCGTCAGGTGCAGCGGCAGGGGTCGTGGTCCCTGCCGCAGCGTCATTGGCATGTCGGGCATCGGCGTGCGCCCTGCGCGCGGTTTCGAAGGCAGCGGCCATGCTGGCGTTGGTCGTGGCCAGCAGCCGCGCCATCGTTTCGGTGAGCTGCCGGTCCGACGACAGCGCCGAGAGCTGGCTCTGCCATAGATCGAGATAGCGGCGAGCCAGGGCGTCGTAGTCGGTCTCGGTGTCGTTGGCCATGGCACCGACTATAGCGCGAGAACCATGCTGCGCAGCATGCATTCCCGCCGGCGGCTTGTCGCAGCGCACACACCACTTGTGGATGGCCATGACGCTCGCTAGATTTCTGCCTTGTGCGGCGCACTAGATGCAGCGCCGCATCGGGCAAATGATGCGAGGCTGGACATGGCCGCAGCGGAGATAACGCCGGGCGCCAAAGCCGCGCCGGTGGTGATCAAGAAGTACGCCAACCGGCGCCTCTACAATACCTCGACGTCGATGTATGTGACGCTCGACCATCTGGCACAGATGGTGAAAGAAAAGACCGATTTCGTGGTCTACGACGCCAAGAGCGGCGAGGACATCACGCGGTCGGTCCTGACGCAGATCATCTTCGAGGAGGAGGGCAAGGGCCAGAACCTGCTGCCGATTTCCTTCCTGCGGCAGTTAATCGGCTTCTACGGGGACAATTTGCAGGGTCTGGTGCCACAATACCTGGAGATGGCGATGCAGAGCTTCGCCAAGAACCAGGAGCAGATGCGCAAGGCCATGCAGGGCGCGTTCGGCTTCAATCCGTTCGCGCAGATGGAGCAGCAGACCCGCCAGAGCATGGCGATGTTCGAGCAGGCCATGAAGATGTTCAATCCCTTCATGGCCGCGATGCCGGGCATGGGCCAGGGGGTGGCGCCTGATGCGGCAAGCTCCGCCCCGCCCGCCCCGCGCGATGCCACGACACCGCCGGTCGCGCCTGTGGCGCCGCCGCCTGGCAATGCCCGTGACAACGGCGATTCCCAGGCCATCGACGAGCTGCGCCGCAAGCTCGAGGAGCTACAGGCGCAGCTCACCACCATCTCGCGCCGAGAAGGTTGACACATCTGCCTGACGTCCCGCGCCGCCCCATCGTGTCGCCCTGCATCGCGGTCTGCGTCATCGACCCGCAGAGCGGCCTCTGTCGGGGCTGCAAGCGCACGCTGGACGAGATCTCCCGCTGGGTGGTGATGAACGACGAACAGCGCCTGGCCGTGCTCGACGCCCTGCCCGGCCGCAAGCTGCCGGATCAGTAGCCCGCCCTATCGCCCCTTGAACACCGGCCGACGCTTGGCCGCGAACGCCTCGATGCCTTCGCGGTGATCCTCGCTCGAGGTGGCGAGCGCGTACTGGTCCATCTCCATCTGGCTCGCCAGATCGTCGAGCGCGCCGGCCAGCCGGTTCACGGTCTGCTTGGTCATCTGCACCGGGATCGGCGGCTGCTGTGCAATCCGCTCGGCGAACGCCATGGCGGCAGCGAAGGCCTGGCCGTCGTCGACCACGTTCTCGACCAGCCCCCACTCCAGCGCCTCGGATGCCGGGATCCGGTCGGAAGCCAGGATCACGGCCTGCTTGGTACGCGCCGGCCCCATGAGCTGCAGCATGCGCGGCACGGAGCCCCAGGTCATGTTCATGCCCAGCTCGACCTCCGGCACGCGAAAATGCGCGCTGCGGCCGCAGAAGCGGAAGTCGAGCGCGACGGCCAGCGCCACACCGCCGCCGATGCAGTGCCCCTCGATGGCGCAGATCGTCACCTGGTCCATCTCGTACCAGGCGCGCGCCAGCCGCGGCCCGTTGCGCAGCGCCACGCGCTGCTGACCCAGCGGCAGCGCGCCACGCGCCTTGCCCGCCGGCTCCTTCAGGTCGAAACCGGCGGAGAAGGCGCGGGCCGAGCCGGTCAGCACCACGACCGAAGTATCGATATCGTCCTCGAAGCTGCGCGCCGCATCGGTGAGCTGGCGGATGGCGGCCATCGACAGCGCGTTGATATGGTCGCCACGGTCGAAGCGCACGACCGCGACGCGGCCCTGCGGCCCCAACCCCTTCTCGATGCTGACGAAGCTGTCGCTCATCGCCTTCCCCGCTCACCGTCCGCGAACGCCGGCACGCTAGCCCGCCGCGCCGGGCGACGCCACGCCGCCAGCGCATGGTTGCCCCGCCGGGACCGATCCAGTATGGTCCGCGCCGTCGGACCACAGGTCCGCTCCATGGCGCGGGACCCGTAGCTCAGCTGGATAGAGCGCTGCCCTCCGAAGGCAGAGGTCGTGAGTTCGAATCTCGCCGGGTCCGCCAGCTTCCTTCTGCAGCGACTGCAATCACGCGGTTCGGATTCCGGTAGCGTTCGGGCTGCCCGGAACCGCCACGGGAGCGCGCCGTTGGTGAGAGCACCATGCGCATCGCCCAGATCGCTCCGATCATGGAGGATGTCCCGCCACGTCAGTATGGAGGGACCGAACGGATTGTCTCGTATCTCACTGAGGAGCTGGTCGCCCTGGGGCATGACGTGACGCTGTTCGCCACCGGTACCTCGATCACGACGGCCGATCTCGTCCCCGTGGTGCCGGAGGCGGTCCGGCTCAGCCACGAAGCGGTAGACCCGGTGCCCCACTATATGGTGCTGCTGGATCGCCTGCAGCGCGAGCAGGAACAGTTCGATGTCCTTCATTTCCATTTCGATGCGCTGCACTATCCGGTGATGCGTCCCCATGCCGGGCGGGTTCTTACGACCCTGCATGGACGGCAGGATCTGCCCGATCTGTCCGTCCTTTATCGTGCCTTTCCCGAGCTCAAGCTGGTCTCGATTTCCAATGCGCAGCGCCTGCCTGTGCCAGAGGCAAATTTCATTGCCACCGTCTACCATGGCCTGCCGGCTGACCTGTACAAGCCTGTCCTTGGCAGAACGGGTGGCTACCTCGCGTTCCTCGGGCGCATAGCCCCTGAGAAGTGCGCCGACGTGGCCATCGAGATCGCACGGCGAGCGGGCATGCCAATCAAGCTGGCAGCCAAGGTGGATGTCGTCGATCAGGAATACTTCCGCGACAACATCGAACCTCTGCTGAAACTGCCGGGAGTCGAGTTCATCGGCGAAATCGGCGACGATGCAAAAGAGACGTTTCTTGGCGAAGCTGCGGCATTGTTGTTTCCAATATCCTGGCCCGAACCGTTCGGCCTGGTAATGATCGAAGCGATGGCTTGCGGCACACCAGTCCTGGCATTCGAGGCTGGTTCCGTCGCCGAGGTGATCGACCACCGTGTCTCCGGGATGGTCACGCAAACAGTCGATGAGGCGGTCGCCCTCATGCCGGATCTGCTGCGCCTCGATCGTGCGGCGGTTCGACAATGTTTCGAGCGGCGCTTTACCAGCCGGCGCATGGCGAGCGACTACATCGCGATCTACGAGCAGCTCATCGCGGCCGATCCGTTGCCGCAGGGCCCGGCCGGATAAATCCGCGCGAGCGGCGGACCCGATCGCTGCTGGCCGGGCCCGACACTAGGCAGATCTGTGCCGCAGCCATGGCCGGAGCTGGCCGTCATCGTCGAACTCAAGGCCGCCGCACACAAGCACGCGCCGTGCTTCAGCCCTCTGCGTTGCAGCGGGGAAACGCACTGGAAGTCAGACGGTTTCAGCCGGGCCGCGACGGATCAGCCGGTCCGGTATCACGGAAGCCGGCACCGGCACGGTCCGCATCAGGATCGAGGAAGATGCGCTCCGCCGCGCCCTGCAGATCGTCGTACTGCCCGTTGCGCAACGACCAGAAGAAGGCGGCCAGCGCCGCGCCACCCAGAACAAGCGCCAGTGGGATGAGGAAGACGAGGCTGCTCATCGGCCCGACTCCAGCGCCGGTCTGAAATCGCCGGCACGGGCGCGCGAAGACGAGGCGCCGCGGGCGCGCAGCCGTCCCGATCCCAGCCGCAGCGCATTGGCAACGACGATGACGGACGACAGCGACATGGCGAGCGCCGCGATCAGCGGCGTCACGTAGCCGGCAATGGCGATCGGCAAGGCAATGGCGTTGTAGGCGATCGCCAAGGCGAAGTTCTGCCGCACCAGCCGGCCGGCTGCGCGCGAGACGCCTAGTGCCACCGGCACGGCGTCGAGGCCATCCCGCAGGAACACAAAGTCGGCGGCGTTGCGTCCGATGTCGGCCGCGCTGGCCGGCGCCATCGAGACGTGGGCGGCGACCAGCGCCGGCGCGTCGTTGAGACCATCGCCAACCATCAGGACGCGGCGGCCCTGCGCGGCGAGCGCGTCAAGGTGCCCCAGCTTCTGCGCCGGCAAGAGGCCACCCGCCACGTTGTCGATGCCCAGGCTGGACGCGGTTGCCTGCGCCGCCGCGGGAGTATCGCCGGAGAGGACCTCCAGCCGGAGGCCGTGTACGCGCAAGTTGTCGATGGCGGCGCGGGCCTGCGGACGCTCCGCGTCAGCGAAGGAAAAGCGCGCCGCCAGCCTGCCGTCGCTGCTGAGCACTGTCGCGGATTCGCTCGTTTCGCCGCTTTCGCCAAGCGCCCATCCGGCGCGCCCGAGACGGTAGAGGCTTCCCTCCAGCCATGCCTCTATGCCAAGGCCGGGGTATTCGCGGACATCCGACAGCGCCGCATCGGCGCCGGGCCGGGACGCAGCGATCGCCCGCGACAGCGGATGGCTGGAGCGCTCAGCGATCGCCGCGGCAATCGACAGGGTTTCGGGCGCGATCGCATCAGCATTCAGCAGGCGCGGCTTGCCCAGCGTCAGCGTGCCGGTCTTGTCGAACACTACCGTGTCGATCTCGGTCAGGCGCTCGAAGGCGGAGCCGTCCCTGACCATGATGCCGTTCTCGAACAGGCGCCGCGCCGCCACCACCTGCACGATCGGCACCGCCAGTCCCAGCGCACAGGGGCAGGTGATGATCAACACCGCGATGGCAACAGTGATCGCGCGGTGCCAGTCGCCGCTCGCGACCATCCAGCCGAGGCACGTCATGAACGCCGCAGCATGCACGACCGGCGAATAAAGCCTTGCCGCGCGGTCGGCGAGACGGCGATAGCGGGCGCGGCCGTTCTCGGCGGCCTCCATGAGACGCACCATCTCCGCCAGGAATGACGCTTCCGCGCGCACCGAGGCGATGATGGTCAACGGCCCCGACAGGTTCAGCGTGCCGGCGCGCACGACGGATCCCGCCTGCACTTGCTGCGGGGCGCTTTCGCCGGTGGCGATGGCGCAGTCGAGATCGGAAACGCCGCTTTCGATCACACCATCGACCGGAATGCGATCGCCCGCGGCAAGCGCCAGCCGCATGCCCGGCTCGATCTCGCCGAGCGGCAAATAGTCGCGGCGGCCATCGTCGCGCAGCACCGTTGCCCCGCGCGGCGCAAGGCGAACCAGACCGCGCACGACGGCTCTCGCCCGTTCGCGCATCAGATGATCGAGCGTGCGGCCGATCAGCAGAAAGAAGATCAGCGAGGCAGCGGCATCGAAATAGGCATGCGGCTCGTTGTGGACGGTGTCGTACAGGCTGAGGGCAAAGGCGAGGCAGACACCCACCGAGATCGGCACGTCCATGTTGGTGCGGCCGTGACGCAGGGCCGACCACGCCGAAAGGAAAAAGATGCGACCGGAATAGAGCAGGCTGGGCAGCGCCAGCGCGGCCGAGATCCAGTGGAAGGCCTGGCGGGTGGCGGCGTCGGCGCCCGACCAGACCGACACCGACAGCAGCATGATGTTCATGGCCGCAAAGCCGGCAACGGCCAGGGCCCGGATCAAACGTCCCAGCTCAGGATCCTTCCGCCCATCCTCCGCTTCTGACAGGTGACCCGGAAAGCCAAGCCGTTCCAGCGCCTGCAACAGGTCGGGCGGCGTGGCGCCGCGCCACCTCACGCTGGCGCGTTTCGTCGAAAGGTTCACACGAACATGCTCGATGCCGGGAAGCTGGATCAGGCCATTCTCGACGGCGCGGATGCAGCCGGCGCAGTGCACGCCCGGCACGGACAGCTCCGTCTGGTACAGCCCCTGCCCCAGTGCCCGGCTCGCGAGGCGCAGTTCCTCCCGGACGGCAAGATCGTTCGCGGGCGTGTCGGTGCTCATCCGATCGCCCGGTAGCTGTGCCACGTCGCATGGCCGAGCAGCGGGAACACCACGATCATCCCGAGCAATCCCGTGGCCAGGCTGACGAGGGAAAGTACCAGCACGATGGCACCCCACGCGAGCATGACGGGCAGGTTGTTCCAGACCAGCGAGATGCTGGTGCCCATGGCGGTGAAGGCGTCCATCCGCCGGTCGAGCAGCATGGGGATGGCGAAGGTGCTGACGGCAAAGGAGAAGGCCGCGAACAGGCCGCCGACGACCGTGCCGACCAGCAGCATTCCCCAGCCTTGTGGCGTGGTCAGCAGCATGGCGACAATGCCATCGATGCCGGGGAAAGGCCTGAGCCCGAAGAACAATGCATAGATGATCACGGCCGCCCGCATCCAGGCCAGCATCAGCAGGCCCAGGATCGCGCCGGTGAACCACACCTGTGCGCCCGAATCCGCCTTCACGAAGATCATGCGCGCGAGACTCGTGGGCCGGCCCGCCTCGATGTCACGGCTTTTCTGGTAGAGGCCGATGGCGACCAGCGGTCCGACCACCATGAAGCCGGCCAGTGCCGGGAACAGGATGTAGTCCAGCTGCAGGCTGAGCAGCCCCGACACGATGGCGAGCGAAACGATGAAGACCAGAAACCCGTAGGCAAGGCTCGGCAGCGGATTGCGCCAGAGATCGTGCCAGCCCAGGCCCAGCCACGTGAGGGCTGCGCCGACGGGAAGGTTGCGCTGCCGCTGTGCCGCGAGGGGCAGCGGGGCGGTATCGGCCGTGTCCATCGATCCCATCTGCCCCTTCCCTCAGCAGGCCGACCGCGCGGCGCGGAAGCTGCCGTCCTTGCCGGGCGATTTCGCGTGCGGCACGCAATCGGGTTGCGTCGCCAGCGCCACGTAGACGAGGTGCGCATTGGCCGCGATGAACAGCGCGACTGCCGCACCAGCGATGGTCAGACCGAGCACGCGCCAGTTGATGCGACGGCCGTGCCGGCTTTCCTCCGCGCTCATTGCCTGTCTCCAAGCGTAAGGACGTAGAGCGTGAGCAGCTTGGTCTCGACCGGCGACAGGCGGTCCTGCCAGTGCGGCATGTATCCCTGCCGGCCGCCGTAGATGGTGGTGTGAACCGACTGGACGTCGCCGCCATAGATCCAGAACTGATCGGTCAGATCCGGTGCACCAACGTCGTGCTTACCCTTGCCGTTATCGCCATGGCAGACAACGCAGTTGGCGGCGAAGACCTCCTTGCCGGCGGCAAGCCGGCCGCGCTCTGCCTCGCTGAGCGATTGTCCGGAGAGCGAACGCACATACGCCCCGACGTTCAGCACCTGCTGTCCCGTCAGGACACCGTCGCGGCCGAAGGCCATCATCTGCGAGACACGCGTGCCTTCGTGGGTGGAGTTGATGCCGATGCGGATTGTCTCGGCAATGGTCGCGGGATCACCGCCCCACAGCCAGGCGCCTGCGGCGAGATTGGGAAAACCGGGACCGCCGGTGCCCTTCACGCCATGGCAGACGGCGCAATTGTCAGCAAAGAGCGTGCGGCCGGCCTCGCGCACATGACGCATCAGCGTCGGGTCGGCCGCAATCTCTTCGAAGCTTGCGCGCGCGATCCTGTCGGTCCATGCGGCCCGGGCAAACGCGGCGTCCCTTACCTGCCGTGTGACGACCTCGCGCTGGTCAAAGCCGAGCAGACCCTTCGTATAGCTCACCCCCAGAGGCCAGGCCGGCATCAGGATCCAGTAGCCGATGGCGAACAGGGTGGTGGCGGCCAGGAAGAACAGAACGACGCGCGGCACCGGCGTTTCCAGCTCCTCGATGCCGTTCCATTCGTGGCCGGTGGTGTGCCGGCCGGTAACCGGATCGCGTTCTCCCAGTTCCATCGTCTATTCCCCCGGCCGATCGTCCTTGTCGAGGATGCTCTTCTTGGCACGGTCGAAGCGTTTGCGGTTCGAGGGCCAGAACACATAAACCAGCACGCCCGCAGCCAGTGCGATCAGGTAGAACAGCCCCCAGCTCTTGGCGAAGGCGACCAGCGAATCATGGTCGACGTCCATCGTCTACTTCCCGGCTGCCGGCACGGGCTTGTGGGCGGCATCGGTCAGACGGCCCAGCACCTGCAGATAGGCGACAAGCGCATCCATTTCCGTCAGGCGGCCGGGATCGCCGTCGAACACCCGTATGTTGGTCGCCTTGCCGTATCGCTCGGCAACGCCACCGGCCTCGGAGCTGTCGGGATTCGCCTGTCCCCGGGCATCGGCCGCGGCATTGGCGATCATCGCCTCGCTATAGGGGACGCCGAGCGCCCGCTGCGCCGCCAGATGCCGGCCAAGGTCCTCGAACCGCAGTGCATTGCGCTGCAGCCAGCCATAGCGGGGCATCACCGATACCGGCACGACGTCGCGCGGATTGATCAGGTGCGCGACATGCCAGGCGTCGGAGTACTTGCCGCCGATGCGCGCCAGATCCGGACCGGTGCGCTTCGATCCCCAGAGCATGGGATGGTCGTATTGCGATTCGGCGGCCAGTGAGAACGGCCCGTAGCGCTCGACCTCGTCGCGCAGCGTGCGGATCATCTGCGAATGGCAGGCATAGCAGCCTTCGCGGATGTAGACATTGCGGCCGGCGAGCTCCAGCGGCGTGTAGACGCGCATGTCCCGCGCTTCCTCGACCGTTTCGTCAATGGTGAAGAGCGGTGCGATCTCGACGAAGCCGCCGATCGCCGACACGCCGATGATGGCCAGCACGAAGCCAATGGCGCTGCGTTCCAGCCGGCGGTGGAAGGTGGGCATCGTCTACTCCCCTGCCTGCATCGCCGTCGCCACTGGTCGCGGCAAGGGAACGTCGGTGCCGGCCTCTTCGCGCACCTTCGCCGCCCGCGCCATGCGGATCGTCATCGCGATGTTGTATGCCCCCACGACCGCGCCGATCAGGAAGAACAGACCGCCGACCGTGCGCGCGATGTAGTAGGGATGCATCGCGACAAGGCTGTCGATGAAGGAGTAGGCAAGCGTGCCGCTGTCATTGTAGGTGCGCCACATCAGGCCCTGGATGATGCCCGAGTTCCACATCGCGAAGACGTAGATGACGGTCCCGGCCAGCGCGAACCAGAAGTGAACCTCCACCAGCTTCGGCGAATACATGCGCCCCTGCTTCCACATCCACGGCACCAGCGCGTAGAAGGAGCCAAAGGTAATCATCGCCACCCAGCCGAGCGCGCCAGCATGGACGTGGCCCACGGTCCAGTCGGTATAGTGGGACAGCGAGTTCACGGCACGGATGGCCATGAACGAGCCCTCGAAGGTCGAGATGCCGTAGAAGACGGCGGCCACCATCATGAAGCGCAGCGTCGCGTCGTCGCGCACCCTGTGCCAGGCGCCGTTCAGCGTCGCGAGCGCGTTGCCGGCCGAGGCCCAGGACGGCACCAGCAGCACAACCGAGAAGGTCATGCCCAGCGTCTGCACCCATTGCGGCAGCGCCGTGTAGTGCAGGTGGTGCGAACCCGCCCACATGTACATGAAGGTAATGCCCCAGAAGCTGATGATTGACAGCCGGTAGGAGAAGATCGGCCGCTCGGCGCGCTTGGGCAGGTAGTAGTACAACATGCCAAGGAAGCCGGCCGTCAGGAAGAACGCTACCGCATTGTGGCCGTACCACCATTGCACCATCGCGTCCTGAACGCCGGAGAACACCGAGTAGCTCTTGGCATGACCCAGCGATACCGGCAGGGCGAGATTGTTGACGATGTGCAGTACGGCCACGACCAGGATGAAGGCCATGTAGTACCAGTTGGCGACGTAGATGTGCGGTTCCTTCCGCCGCTGCAGCGTGCGGATGTAGATCAGGAAGTAGACGACCCAGACGATTACCAGCCAGATGTCCGCGTACCATTCCGGCTCGGCGTATTCCTTGGACTGGGTCAGTCCCATCAGGTAGCCGCTGGCCGCGATGATGCAGAACAGGTTGTAGCCGATCAGCACGAACCAGGGGCTGAACTGGTCGGGCAGCCGCGCCCGCGAGGTGCGCTGCAGTACATGCAGGGAAGTGGCGATCAGCGCGTTGCCGCCGAAGCCGAAAATCACCCCATTGGTGTGCACGGGTCGCAAGCGGCCAAAACTCGCCCAGGCGGCATCGAAGGTGAGATCCGGCCATGCCAGCAGCGCGGCCACCCACACACCGACGAACATGCCGATGACGGCCCACACCATTGCAAGGATGATGCCGGCACGCGTAGGGTCATCGTAATACTCCGACAGCCGCTCCTGTGACGGCTCGGGATCGAAGTATCGCGAGATCACCAGAAACGTCAGGCCAAGGCTGACGCCGAGCACGATGAAGCCATGAGTGCCCAGCGCATCGTCGTTCCGTCCGGCGCCGATCATGGCCAGGCCGCAGACGGCCAGCAGGCCCAGCACGACGAGAGAGAGCTGGCGCTCGGAAACCGTCAGTCCGGATAGCATCTGGCGAACTCCCCCTGCCTCACGCCGGGCGGCGCGACGAGACGCTGGTCCACAGCGCCTCCACCGAAAGCGCGAGCAGCAGCAGCGTCTTCAGGCCTTCCGCGGCGACGTAGTAGAGGTGATGGTTGCTGGCCGGCACCGTGGCGCCGGCGATGATCTGGCTTGCGCGCAGGTCGAGAGCGGGCAAAAGCCACGATGCCTGGCAGGCCAGCACCGCTACCAGGACGGCGCAACCGCCCAGGCGCACGCCCTGCGACAGCGGTGAAAGGAACGCAGCAGCGATCAGCACTCCGCACAGCACCCACTCAACCTTCGACAGCAGCGCAAAGGTGACCCGCCCGACATCCAGCGCCGTCGGCAGGTCCAGTGACGGCGCCTGGAATTTGACCGTCGTCGCCAGGAGCGACACGCCCAGCAGAAGCCCCAGCCAGAAGATCGCGACGAAAACGAACGGCGCTTCCCTGAAGCGATGACTCCGGCTTTCGTCAGGGACGACCAACGACTCGGTCACTTGCGGGCGAACCGTCTTCAGCATCTGCAAACTGACACGGAACCTAGACTGGCACCGCGTATGCAACTTTGATGTGGATCAAATCAAGGCCCGTGGCCTGCTGACGCAGGTGGTTCGGCTTTCAATCGAGCGCAACAATCCTTGACGGCATCAACTCCCAGTTCCCGCTCCAGGGACGGGTGCGGCGGAAGGAATGTCCTCTACGGTGTATTCAAGGGTAGCGGGATCGACGCGGCGGACGATCAGCAGACGGCCTTCCAGCGGCAACACCTCGCCCGGTTCCAGGGCCACAGCCTGCGGCTGTGCGGCAGCAACGTAGCCCGGGTCCGAGGACGGCACCCCAGTCGGGGTCCAGAGCGGCGCGACGTTCGCGTCAACAGTCTGCGCCAGGTAGTGGCGGATCAACACGGCTCGCCGGTTCTGGACGCCGGCGAACTCGACCCGCACGCGGCCGATCTCATAGCCGCCGCCGGCCATCCCGGCCACGCCGATGGCGCTGAGCCGCGGGCGCTTGATCCGCACATCCATCACCGTGTCGCCGACATTGGCCATGAGCGAGGGCGCGGGCGGCGCCGCAAACACCGGCTGGCGCATGTCGCCCTCGCCACAGGCCGCCGCGCCGGCCAGCACGAATGCCATCCCCAGGATCGTCGTCGCGCGCATGCTGGTCCCCCGATCTTTCAGAATGCCATCATCGCCTTACACGGCTGACGATGTCCAGCAGCGCCCGCGCGGCGGGCCCCAGGTAGCCGGCGCGCCGGTAAACGACCGAAACGGGAACCGTCGTACGCAGGAACGGCGCGTGCACCCGTGCCAGCGTACCCAGGCGCAGTTCCTCCTGGATGGCGCTTTCCTGCAGCAGCGCCAGCCCGAAGCCGGCTTCCACCAGGCGTTTCTGGGCGGTGAGACTGTCGATGGCCACGATCTCAGCGTCAACCAGCCCGGCCGCGGCAAGCTGGCGGTCGATCGCCTGCGCCGCCGGCTCCTGCCGGCCGCGGCGCACGGGGAAGCTCACCCAGCGTTCGCCCGCCAGTTGCCGCGCCGAGGAGAGGCGCCGCCCGGCCAAAGCGTGCTCCGACGAGCAGACCACGACCATCGCCTCCTGCGCCACGATGCGCGACACCAGCTCGCGTGCGGGGTCCTCGAAATACCGCAAGCCCAGCATCACCTCGCCGCGGCGCACCAGCTCGCTCACCTCATGGCTGTTGGCGGTACGCAGTTCCAGCCGCACGTCCCGGTGCGCCCGCACGAAGCGGCGCAGATCGGCGACAATGCGCGTGCCCGCCAGCGTGCCGACCAGCGCCAGCGACACGCGGCCCTGCGGCTTGCCTTTCAGCGCCTGCACCGCCTCCTTGCCGTCGCGGATCGCCGCCAGGCAGGCCTCGGCGAACGGCAGGAACGCGCGGCCGGCATCGGTCAGCACCAGACGCTCGCGGGTCTTCTCCAGCACCGGCGCGCCGAGCTGCTGCTCCAGCAGCTTCAGGCGCCGGCTGATGGCGGGCTGCGAGCGGTGCAGGCGGCTGGCCGCGCGCGTCACCCCGCCAGCTTGCAGGATGAAGACGAAGGCCTCGATCTCGTTGATGTTCATGTCATCAGAAAAGCTGATGGGGCTGTTCAATACTATGCATTGGACGGATGGTCGAGGGCAACTGATGGTCGGCCCGTGCCTTTCCTGGAGGAGACCCGCGATGACCGCCCTTGAGAGTCTGCAAGCCAAAGCCGAAAACTTCCGCCGCATGCATGCCGGCCCCGAGGTTGTGGTCCTGCCGAACGCCTGGGATCATGCCAGCGCGGCCCTGATGGCCGCGGCCGGCTTCCCGGCGATTGCCACGACCAGCGCCGGCATCGCCTTTGCCCAGGGCTACCCCGACGGCGAGCGGATGGGGCGCGAGCAGATGCTGGCCGTGGCGGGCCGCATCGCGGCCCAATGCCCCGTGCCCGTGAGTGCCGATCTCGAAGCGGGCTATGGCTCTGCGCCGGAAGACGTCGCGGCCACCATCGCCGGCGCCATAGAGGCCGGGCTGGCCGGGGGCAACATCGAGGATGTCGACCCGCAGACCGGCCGCTTGCTCGACTTCGATCTCGCCGTGGCGCGCGTCCGCGCCGGCCGCGCCGCGGCGGACCGGCTCAGGGTGCCCTTCGTGCTCAATGCACGCACCGATCCCTGGCTCGTGCGGACCGGCGACGCCGCGGCCTGCTTCGCCGAGTCGGTACGGCGTGCAAATGCCTTCCTTGAGGCCGGTGCCGACTGCGTGTTCGTGCCGGGTCCCGGCGATGCCGAAACCGTCGGCCGGCTGACCGCGGCGATCAATGGACCGCTGAACGTGCTGGCGGCCTTCGCCGGCCGCGCCGGGCTGAGCGTGGCCGAAGCCCGCCGGCTGGGCGTACGGCGGCTGAGCATCGGCGGCAGCCTGATGCTGACTACCGCCACACTGGTGCGGCAGGTGCTGGAGGGCATCCGCAGTCGCGGCGACTTCAGCTATGCTGCGGAGGCGATCACCAACAGCGAGATGAACAAGCTCATGGCCGCGCTGCCGCGGCCCTAGTCAGCCGCTGTTGCGCAGGCCGGCGGCAATGCCGTTGATGCTGAGGTGAATTCCCTGCACGACGGCCGGATCGGTATCGCCGCCGCGATGGCGGCGCAGCAGCTCGATCTGCACGTGGTTGAGCGGATCGATATAGGGAAAGCGGTTGCGGATCGAGCGCGCCAGCAGGGGATTGCGCTCCAGCAGTGTCTTCTGCCCCGTGATCGCCAGCACGGCCGCGATCGAATCCCGCCACTCCTGGCGCAGGCGCGTGAAGATCGACTCGCGTAACGCGGCCTCGCTCACCAGCTCGGCGTAGCGCGAGGCGATCGCGATATCGCTCTTGGCGAGAACCATGTCGGCGTTCGACAGCATGGTGCGGAAGAACGGCCATTGCCGGTACATCTCCTGCAGCATCGCCATGCCGCTTTCGGGATGCGCCGCCGTCCACGCCTGTACGGCCGATCCGAAACCGTACCAGCCCGGCAGCATCAGCCGGCATTGTGCCCAGCTAAACACCCAGGGAATGGCGCGCAGATCCTCGATGCGGCTGCGTCCGGAGCGCGAAGCCGGCCGGCTGCCGATATTGAGATTGGCGATCTCGTTCAACACCGTGGCTTCGCGGAAGTAGCGCTCGAAGCCCTCCGTCTCGTAGACCAGGCTGCGATAGGCGCGGCAGGCGTGCGACGACAGTTCCTCCATCGCCGCGAGGTAATCCGCCGACGGCGCCGGTGCGTCCGACTCCAGCAGCGTGGCTTCCAGCGTGGCGGCGGCCAGCGTTTCGAGATTGCGCCGTCCGACCTCGGCGTTGGAGTACTTGCCGGCGATCACCTCGCCCTGCTCGGTAATCCGTATCTGGCCCTGCACGGCGCCCGGTGGCTGCGCCAGGATCGCTTCGTAGCTCGGCCCGCCGCCGCGGCCCACCGAGCCGCCGCGGCCGTGGAACAGGCGCAGCGCGATTTTGTGGCGGCGGAAGACATCGATCAGCGCCAGCTCCGCCTTGTACAGTTCCCAGGTCGAGGTGAGATAGCCGCCGTCCTTGTTGCTGTCGGAGTAACCGAGCATCACCTCCTGGGTATCGCGCCGGCTGGCCAGCAGGCGGCGGTAGAGCGGCAGCGCAAACAGGCTGTCCATGATCCGCCCGCAATGCTGCAAATCGGCGATGGTCTCGAACAGCGGCACGATGTCCATGTCCAAGCGGGCCTCGCGCGGACGCAGCAAGCCGGCCTCCTTGAGCAGGACCGCGACTTCGAGCACATCCGACACGCCATCGGCCTTAGAGATCACGTAATGCGGCATCGAGGCCGGGCCGTAGCGGCGATGGGCATCGGCCGCGACGCTCAGCATTGCCAGCTCGGCCGTGGTTTCCTCCCCATAGGCCAGGTGCGGCGAGGTCAATGGCCGTGCGTTGCCCAGCTCCGCAACCAGCAGCGCCACACGCGCGTCCTCCGGCAGCGCACGATAGTCGCCCTCCACCCCGGCGACAGCCAACAGCTCGCCAACCGTGCGCTCGTGCACATCGGCGTTCTGCCGCAGGTCCAGCGAGGCGAGATGAAAGCCGAACACGTCAACGGCCCGCCGCAGCGTACGCAGGTTTCCGCGGGCGAGGCCTGCCGAGCCATGGGTCATCAGCGAATCGAACAGGACATCGAGGTCGGCCTTCAGCCCGGCCGCCTGCGCGTAGGCTGGCGCATCGGGAGCAGTGGGATGCGGTGCCTCCAGACCGTCGAGCGAGCGCGCCGTGGCGGCAAGGCGCGCATAGATGCCGACGATGGCGCGCCGGTACGGTTCGTCCTGTCGTTCCTGCGCGCGGTCGGGCGAGCGTTCCGCCAGCTCCCGCACCGCGGCCGACACTGGCACCAGTCTTGCGTCCAGCGACAGCTCGCTGCCGAGCTGGTGCAGCTCCTCGAGATAGAATTGCAGGGCGCGCCGGCTCTGCATGGTCAGGGCCTGGCGCAGCACGTCGGCAGTGACGTAGGGATTGCCGTCGCGATCGCCGCCGATCCAGCTCCCCATGCGCAGGAACGGGCTCACGCGAAGATCCTGCCATGCCGGATCGACGCCGCCGAGCTCGTCCTCAAGATCGGCATAGAAGCGCGGGAGCTGCCGCAGGAACGTGTGGTCGTAGTACGAGAGGCCGTTGGCCACCTCGTCGATGACGCGCAGCCGCGTGCGGCGCAGGATGCTGGTCTGCCACAGCGTCAGCACGGCGCGGCGCAGCGCCTTGCGGTTGTCGGCCAGCTCCTCGGGCGTGAACTCGATGCGGTCGCGCGCGTCGAGCAGGCGGGCAATCTCCATTTCGCGATCGATGGAGCTCTTGCGCCGCACCTCGGTGGGATGCGCCGTGAGCACGGGGCTGACCAGCGCATGGTCGAAGAATGCCTGCAGGCGGTCCCTCGTGATGCCTGCGCCTTTCGCCTGCTGAAGCGCGTGGGCCATCGTCCCCGGCCGGGGCGCGGCGCCGGCCATGGCGTAGGCGCGCGTGCGGCGGATGTGGTGCTGGTCCTCGGCGATATTGGCGAGATGCGAGAAATAGCCGAAGGCGCGGATGATCCGGATCGCAAGGTCGCTCGGAAGTTCGCTCGTGATCGCCTGCAGCGCGCGGCGGGCATGCTCGTCGGCCTCGCGATGGAACTGCACGCCGGTACGCCGGATGCGCTCGACAAGATCGAAGACCGCGTCGCCCTCCTGGACGCGCACCGTATCGCCCAGGATCCGGCCCAGCAGCCGGATGTCATAGCGCAGCGGGACGTCCTTTTCGGGGACGTCGCGCGGATCGAGGTGCTCCATGGGATTGCTCCCGCTGCTGCGATGCCCGACTCTCGCCGCACAGCGCGGTAGGGTCAAATGGGGCTGTTATTGTGGGGTGACAGGGATGGGAGCGCACGGGATAGCGGAGGCGCCTGCTCTTTGCCTTGCGTATGCCTTGGCTTGGCAACAAATGATCGCCATCTTGGGGCTGAGGCCGGCCCTTCTGCCGGCCAATTCCACTCCAGGACGGTGAAACTCAATGTCGACGGCTTCCGAAATCGCCACGCCCAGGGTGACGCCCGCACGGCTGCGGCCGCTGCCCCAGCTTATCTTCGCGTCACGCTGGCTGCAGCTCCCCCTCTATCTCGGCCTGATTGTCGCGCAATGCGTCTATGTCGCCCTGTTCCTCAAGGAGCTCTGGCACCTGGTCACCCACACCTTCACCTTCAGCGAGCAGCAGATCATGCTGGTGGTGCTGGGCCTGATCGACGTTGTGATGATCTCCAACCTGCTGATCATGGTGATCGTGGGGGGCTATGAAACCTTCGTCTCGCGCCTGGAGCTGCAGAACCACCCCGACCAGCCCGAGTGGCTGAGCCACGTGAACGCCAGCGTGCTGAAGATCAAGCTGGCGATGGCCATCATCGGCATTTCCTCGATCCACCTGCTGCGCACCTTCATCGAGGCCGGCGGGCTGGGCTCGGACCGCACGGCCTACACCGAGGCCGGCGTGATGTGGCAGTCGCTGATCCACGGGCTGTTCATCCTGTCGGCGATCGGCATCGCTGCCGTCGACCGCATGGGACTGTCGTCGGCCGTGGTCCGCGCAGGCAAGGAGCCGCACCGCTAGTCCATGCCCGTGCCGCGAATCAGCATCGCGTGGCAGAACGACCGGGCGGCTAGGCCACGGCGGCCTGCCGCGTTAGGCTGCCCGCGACACGCCCAGTGCAAGTCGGGAGCATTTCCGTGAAACGTCTGAAGTTCGGTGCCTTCCTGGCGCCGCATCACCCGGTCGGCGAGCATCCGACCCTGCAGTTCCAGCGCGACCTCAACTTCGTCGCCCACCTTGACCGGCTGGGTTACGACGAGTTCTGGTGCGGCGAGCATCATTCGTCGGGCTGGGAAATGATCGCCTCGCCCGAGATGTTCCTCGCCGTTGCCGGCGAGCGCACCAGGCGCATCAAGCTGGGCACGGGTGTCGTCTCCCTGCCCTATCACCATCCCTTCAACGTCGCGCAGCGCATCGTGCAGCTCGATCACATGACCGGCGGGCGGGTCCTGTTCGGTACCGGTCCGGGCGCGCTGCCGTCCGATGCGCGCACGTTCGGGATCGACCAGGTGCTGTTGCGCGACCGACAGGACGAGGCGCTGGGCGTGATCGTGCGCCTGCTGGAGGGCGAGCGCTTCACGGTGAAAAGCGAGTGGTTCCAGCTCAACGATGCGCAGCTCCAGCTTCTGCCGTTGCAGGAAAAGCTGCCCATGGCCGCGGCCTCCTCGATCAGCCCTTCGGGCATGCAGCTCGCCGGCAAGTACGGCATGGGCGTGCTGTCGATCGCCTCGACCTCGCTGGAAGGCCTTCAGGCGCTGCCCGTGCAATGGGGTTTCGCCGAAGAGTCGGCGAAGAAGCACGGCAAGACCGTGGACCGCCGCGACTGGCGCGTGCTGCTGTCCTGGCATCTGGCGGAATCGAAGAAGCAGGCGCAGCAGGAAGCCGTCGATGGCCTGTGGTGGTGGCACAACGAATATCGCGTGCGGGTGCTGGGCCAGCTCGGCGCGACCGCGGTCGAGGATCGCTGGAAGCTGCTGGAGCAGGTGACCGGCGCGGCCGGCAGCGGCACCGGATCGTCGGTGATCGGCACGCCCGACGAGCTGGTGAAGGTCATCCGCGACTTGCAGGAGATCACTGGCGGCTTCGGCGTCGTGCTGGGCTTCGCGCATGACTGGGCGAACTACGAGGCGACGCTGCGCTCCTGGGAGCTGTTCGCGCGTTATGTGATCCCCGAGCTGAACGGCTATACGGTCAACCAGAAGGCGTCGGCTGAATATCTCGCAGCGCACCGTCAGGAGCTGATGGCGGGTCGTGCCGAGTCGATCCGCGCCACGGTGAAGGGCAATGAGAAGGCCCAGGCGGCCTTGGCCGTCACCATGCAGCAGATGGCCGGCGCTCCCGCTGCAGGCGGCTTCCGCCCCGGCTTCGTGCCAGTTGAGGAAGAGAAGAAGAAAGCGGGCTCGGCAGACTGAGCGACATAACCGCAAGGTCGTTCGCTTCGCTCAGGATGACGGCAAACTCGCCGCGGCCACCCGCATCATCCCGTGCGCACCACCCGCAGGGCAGGCCGGGGCGAGGTGCGCGGGCCCTCGGGGATGCCGGCGCGGCGCAGGCCTTCGGTCACGACGTGCAGGAGGCGGCTGCCGGCGCGGCGGGCATGAAGCCGGGTAAAGCCGCTGAGATCAAAATTGGGATCCAGCGCCAACAGGTGGGCGGCAGCCGTCTCGGCCGGTTGCCCCGCCGCACCAAGCGCCGCGACGTGCGCGCGATGACAAGAGAGCCGCTCGGGGCTGGCGGCGATGCCGCGCTCGCTCCAGCGCACCGCGGCTTCCGCCTGCCCGGTCGAGAGATGGGCATAGGCCAGGCCGGTCAGCGACTCGCCTGCGACCGGATCGATCGGGTCCAGCCGCAGCGCCTCGAGGAAATGCGGAATCGCTGCCTCCGGCTGATCGGCATAGAGATGTACCCAGCCGGCGGTGCTGCGAGTCATCGCCGAGTTGGGATGCAGATCGACGGCCATTCGCGCGAACGCCAGCGCCGCATCTGTCCGGTGCGCGAGATAGGCGAACACGATGGCTGCCTGGGCCAACACCTGCGGATCGTCGCGCACCTGTGCGAGCGCGGCCTCGGCCAGCCGGATGGCCTCGCCGGCCTCGGCTGCCGAGTCCTCCGGAATGGCCTGCGAAACACGCCACATGCAACAGTAGCCGGCGGCCGCCAGCGCCAGCGCAAAACCGGGATCGATCTCGATCGCGGCTTCGAAGGCCGCCAGCGCCGCCGCGCAGTTTTCCCGCGTCAGCGCATGCATATGGGCGATGCCGCGCAAGTAGGCCTCGTAGGCACGCGGCAGCTCCGTCGGACGCCGCCGCAGGCGATCCAGCTCGGCACGGCGCAATCCCGGTTCGAGCGCGGCCACGATGCTGGCAACCATCCTGTCCTGCAACGCCAGGACATCATCGGCAGAATCCTCGAAGCGGCCGCTCCACACCTGCACGCCCTCGACCGTATCGATCAGGTCGGCATTGACCCGCACCCGTCCTGCCGCCTGCCGGACAGCGCCTGTAACCACGTAGCGCACGCCCAGCTCGCGGCCCACGTCGCGTGCCGCAACGTCGCGCCCCCTGAACGTGAATGCCGAGTCGCGCGCCAGCACATAGAACCAGCGGATTCGCGACAGGGCGGTAATCAGATCCTCGACAATGCCGTCGGCGATGTGGGGATGCGTCCGGCTTTCCCCCAGCGTCAGGAACGGCAGCACCGCCAGCGAAGGGCCGCGGGTCGAGGTTGCGGCCGGCGCGGCCGGCGTCTTGAAGGCCACTGCTGCCGGCACCGGACGCAACTGCCCGCCAAAGCGGTAGCCGCGCCCCGGGACCGTGACGATGATCTCCGGGCCCTCCGCACCGAATGCCTTGCGCAAGGCCGAGATCTGCACCGCGAGGTTGCCCTCCTCCACGATGCGGCCGGCCCACGCCCGGCGGATCAGCTCTTCCTTGTCGACCACCGCGCCGCAGGCCTCGATCAGCGCCAGCAGGATCTCCGCCGCACGGCCGCCCAGTGAGACGCGCTCGCCATCCGCCAGCAGCGTCCGCGTACGTGGCAGCAAGCGCCACCGGCCAAACGGAATGCCCTTTTCCGACATACTCCGCCTACGCGTCCTCTTGCAGCACTGAATTGTAGTCCATTCGCGGCCCAAACCGCTTCGATTTCGCCAGGATCATCGTCGCCGTCCTGCGGGTCGCTGCCTTTCCGGCGGCATCTGCGTCAGGAAACGATCGGAAACCGTGGCCGCCGCTCGACCGGCAACCAGTACATCCTCGTCGCGCGAGGCATCCAACGCCAGAAGCCGCGCTGCGGCCAGCTCGTACAAACGCTGGGCCGCCGCCACATCCTGTGTCGTGCCGCGTCCCTGGGCATACATGAACCCCAGGCCGAGCTGGGCACCGGCATGGCCCACTGCAGCAGCCTGCCGATACCAGCGCACCGCCTCGGCGTCGTCGCGCTCCACCCCCTCGCCCGATGCGTACAGTCCCGCGAGACTGGCTTGCGCCTCTGCATGCCCCTGCTCGGCGGCGAGCCGATACCAGTGCGCCGCCGCGCGCGCATCGGGTGTTACCCCGAGTCCCAGATCGAACATCTCTGCCAGCCGGTATTGCGCCTCGGCATAGCCATATCCGGCGGCCTCGCGGTACCAGTGCAACGCCTCGCCCGTGTCGTGGTCGGTGCCGAGCCCGTGGACATACATGAAGGCGAGATTGGCCATCGCGCGCACGTCACCGGCCTGTGCGGCGTCGCGATACCACGCGACAGCTTCCTCGTCGTCCTGCGGCAGGCCGCGGGCCGTTGCGTACATGTAACCGACGTTGAACATTGCGGCCGGATGGCCCTGGTAAGCGGCCTCGAGAAACCACGTCGCCGCCGCGACCTCATCGCGGGGCACGCCTTCTCCCATGAGATGCAGGCTGCCGAGATTGAACTGGGCGACAGCGTGGCCCTGTTCCGCCGCCTTGCGGTACCAGGCCAGCGCCTCGGCAAGACTGCGCCGTACGCCCCGGCCGGTGTCGTACATGTACCCCAGATTCGTCTGGGCATCGGCATCGCCCTGCATTGCCGCCTTGCGGTACCAGGCAACGGCCATGGCATCGTTGCGCGGGACGCCCTGGCCGGTGGCATACATAAAGCCAATGAGGTTGCGCGCCCCGGCGTGCTCCTGGGCGGCGGCCTTGCGGTACCACCACAGCGCCTGCGCCTCGTTCCGGCGCACGCCGCGGCCATTGGCCAGCATGAAACCCAGATTGGCCTGGGCGTCGGCGTAGCCCTGGTCGGCGGCACGGCGGAACCAGCGTGCCGCCTGCACATCGTCCTGCTTCACGCCCTGGCCGGCGGCATAGAGGCAACCCAGCTCGAACTGCGCACGCGCTTCGCCGGCGAGCGCCAGCGGCTGCACAATCTGAAGCGCACGCGCGTAGTCAGCGCGATACCATGCGGTACGCGCGTCCTCATAAGGCCCGCCGAACGCGGGGCTCGCCAAAAGGCACCACGCCAGCAGGCACGACGCCAACGCCCGCGCAGCGCGCGGCGCAGACAGGCGCACCATTGGGACTTACCTGCAACAGGACTGCCGGCGTTCCCCCGTTGGCCGGCCCCGTCATGATACGCCCGGACGCTGTGGGGCGCCACGCCTGTTGGCGGCTAGCTTGCGGCGGAGCGCTCGACGTTGGCGATGCGCGTCGGCACGCCAAACTCGCGGCTGCAAATGTCAGCCAGCACGGCCACGCCCTCGCGGATGGTCTCAGGCGCGGGATTGGCAAAGCACAGCCGCAGCCGGCTCTTGCCATGCGCCTTGTCGGTGGACCACTCGGGGCCGGGGTTCAGCGAAACGCCGGCCGCCAGCGCCGCCTGGCTCAGTTTCACCGTGTCCACCTGGTCCGGCAGCTTGATCCACAGGAAAATGCCGCCCTCCGGCTCGGTGAACTCGGCAGCGGTGCCGAACTGCTCGCTGAGCGATTCCATCAGCACGTCAAGCTTGGCCTTCAATCCGCGGGTCAGGTTCGGCACGTGGGTCGCGAAATGACTGGTGCAGAACTCCGCCAGCACCATCTGCTCCAGCGCCCCGGACCCCGCATCCTGCTTCAGCGCCAGCATGCGGGACAGCACGTCCCAGCCGGCGATGACGTATCCGACACGCAGCGCCGGCGCGATCGACTTGGAGAACGACCCGATATGGATCACGCCGTTGCCCTTCGCCATGGCGTACAGCGCCGGCGGCCGCGTCCCCGACCACACGAGGTCGGAGTAGCACTCGTCCTCGAACACGGGTACGCCGTAGGCCTGCGCCAGCTTGAGCAGCCCGGCGCGGCGTTCCTCGCCCATGATGGCGCCGGTCGGGTTCTGCACCGTCGGGATCGTATAGATGTATTTGGGTGTGATGCCCTGGCGCTTGAGATCCTTGAGCGCCGCTTCAAGCGCATCGAGTCGCAGCCCCTCACGGTCGAGGGGGATGCCCACCGGCCTCGCGCCCACCCGCACGAGCCGCGTCAGCGCGCCGCCATAAGTGTCCTGCTCGATCAGCACCGTGTCACCCGGTGCCAGCAGGATGCCGTTGACCAGATCGATGCCCTGCAGCGATCCGGAGGTAATCAGAATCTCGTCGGCACTACAGGCGATGCCGGCATGGCTCTTGAGCTTGCCGACAAGGAACTCGCGCAGCGGCTTGTAGCCCAGCGGCCCGCTGTTCAGCCCGTAGGTCGCCAGCGAGACGCCCTCGCGTTTCAGGACAGCGACAGCCGCCACGGTCAGCGCGTCGACCGGCACATGTGCCGGGTCGTTGTGGCCACCGATGAAGTTGTATTTCGGAAAGCCCGTCCATTTCGCCGCCGGCACCGGCAGATTGGGCGCCAGCAGCGGCGTATAGTCGAACGATGCAGACGTCATGGGCTTCCTCGCCGGTTCGGTGGCCATCGCAGGCGCGACGCAACCCGAAACTAGCTGGATCGCCGCCGCCATGGCAGGCAGTGCACGTCATACCGGCAATGACTCCACCGGTCAGCCCCGGTGCGCAATGCACCACCACAGCATGGCGGCGAGCAGGACCGCGCAGGTGCCGTACAGGAGGCCCTGGGGCACGGCGCCGAAGACCATGCCGGCTGCGACCGGGCCGATTGCGGCACCGAAATCGCGCCAGGTCGAATAAGTGGCCTGGGAGGTCATGGCGCTGCCGCGCGCGCGGACGGCGACCATGACCGGCAGCAACGTATTGAATGCGCCGCGCGTGACGACCACCAACGCAGCACCGGCGAGGTCGTGCCCCATGCCGATCAGTGCCAGGCCGGCAAGCAGCCCAAGCCCGGCGCCCAGCGACAAGGTGCGCGCGCCAAACCGGTCGGCCAGCCCGCCTGCGATGGGCGCGGCCACCACCTCGACCAGCCAGCGGACCGCAAGCAGCATCCCGGTGACGACCACCGCCGACAGCGGCAGCGGTGCGTCCTTCAGGAGCAGCGAAAGGGTCACGATGAAAATGCCGTCGACCACCAGGCCCAGCGCAAAGCCCCAAGCCTCGAGACGTCCCGGCATCGGCAGGCGGAAGCGCTCCGGCCGTACCTCCATCGCCAGCGCCGGCAGCCACCAGGACAGCACCACAGCAGCGAAGGAGGCCAGCGTCATCAGGAGGAAGACATCGCGCGCGCCGAGGCTTGCCACGAGCGCCGTTCCCGCGATCAACGCCAGGGCCTGGCAAAATCCGATAGCGGCGCGGCCGGCGCCAACCCGCTTGCCGGCATTGGCGCGGTCGCTCACGGCATAGGCGATGATGCCCAGATTGAGGGCCGCGAAGGAGAGGCCCCACAGGGCGCGTGCCGCCATCAGCAGTGCCTCGCCCGGCGCCACGACATAGCCCAGCGTCGAGATCGTGGCGGTGACGGCGGCGAGGATCATCAGGCGCCGTGGGCCAACGTGGTTGCCGATCATGGCGACAAGCGAGTTCGCCACCAGCCGCACCCAGCGGTTCAGGGACAACAGGATGCCGACGGTGAACAGGCTGACGCCGAACGCATCGGCATAAAGCGGCAGCACCGCGTATAGTAGTGAATCGCCGGTCTGCGCGAGCGCGACGATCATCCCGGGAATGGCCATGCCGGCCGGCGCGTCCCGCTGGGAAGGAAGCCCCACGGTCCGCCCGTCACTCCGCGCGGTCGATCAAGGCTTCGCTGAGCGCCAGGACAGAGATCGCAATGGCACGGCGTGCCGCGTGCAGTACCGCGCCCATGCCGAAGAAGCCGTGGATCATGCCGCCGAACTCGACCAGATCGCAGCCGCCGCCTTCGTCGCGCAGCCGGGCGGCATAGGCGCGGCCCTCGTCGCGCAGGGGATCGTAGCCGGCGGTGATCACCATGGCCGGACATACACCGGCAAGGCTCGGCGCCCGCAATGGCGCGGCCCGCCAGTCGCTGCGCTCGCCCGCGCGCGGCACGTACTGGTCGATGAACCATTGCATGGACGTGCGCGTCAGGCCGAAACCGTCGGCGAACAGCGCATAGGAAGCACTGCTCGTGACACAATCGGTGACGGGATAGACCAGCAACTGGAAGCGGACGTTGTTCATCGCCCGGTCACGCGCCCAGAGCGCCACGGCCGCCGCCACGTTGCCGCCAGCGCTGTCGCCGCCCACCGCCAGCAGATGCGGGTCTATGCCGATGGAATCGCCCTCGTGCCCGGCCCAGTCCAGTGTGGCGACCATGTCATCGAAGGCCGCCGGGAAGGGATGCTCCGGCGCCAGGCGGTAACCCACGGACAGGACCGCGATGCCGGCCTGTGCCGCCAGTTGGCCGCAGGTGGCGTCGTGCGTGTCGATGCCGCCCACCACCCAGCCGCCGCCATGTGCCCAGACCAGCGTAGGCAGCAGCGCCTTGGCGGAGGCTGCCTTCGGCCGGTACAGCCGCACCGGCACGCGCCCGATCAGGTGATCGCTGGCGCTGACAGAGTCCGGACGCGGGCCCGCGGACTCGATCCGGGTTTCGGCATATTGCTGGCGCGCGGCAACGGGCCCAATGCTGGACCACACCGGTCGGCCGGCCGCCGCCTGCTGTTCCAGGACCTCCTGGGCTTCCGGATCGAGCGGCATGTGTTTCTCCCCTCACGTGGCCGCGTCGGCCAACGCTTCCCGCACCGCCTGGCCGGCCAACGCCAGGCCTCGCCGTGCCTGCGGCAGTACACCGGGCATGCCCAGAAAGCCATGGATCATGCTGCCGAACTCCAGGTACTCGACCGTGACACCGTCATGCGTCAGCCGTTCCGCATAGGCACGCCCTTCATCGAGCAGCGGATCGAAGCCTGCGGTCACGATCATTGCTGGCGGCAGGCCGGCAAAACTGCGTGCGCGCAGCGGCGAGGCACGCCAGTCGCTGCGGTCGGCCGCATTGGGAATGTAGTGATCGTAGAACCAGACCATCGCATCGCGCGTCAGCAGGTAACCATCCGCATTTCTGGCAAGCGAGCCGGTATTGGCCAGCGCATCGACGGCCGGATAGAGCAGCAACTGGAAGCCGACCTGCACGCCGCCGCGATCGCGCGCCATCAGCGCCATGACTGCCGCAAGATTGCCGCCGGCACTGTCGCCGCCGACCGCGACTTTCGACCCATCAACGCCCAGCGCTGCGGCGTTGGCCGCTGACCATACCGTCGCGGCCCAGCAATCATCGACGCAAGCGGGGAAGCGGTGCTCGGGCGCCAGACGGTAGTCGACCGAGACCACGACGAGCTGGCCCGCCTCGCAGAGGCGCTGGCACATGGTGTGGTGGGTCTCGATGTCGCCGATCACCCAGCCGCCGCCGTGGAAATAGACCAGCAGCGGCAGTTTCGCTGTGGGCGCCGCCGCGCGCGGACGATAGACTCGCACCGGCATCTCGCCGGCCGGGCCGGGGATGCGCCGGTCTTCCGATGCGACACTCTCCAGAAACGGGCCCTGCACCGGCAGGCGCGTCTCGCGCATCATGCGGCGCGCCTCTGGCGGCGGCAGCGAATTGATGGCGGGACGGCCGGAAGCCGCGGCCAGATCGAGCAGCTTGCGGACGGTCGAATCGAGCGCCATGTCGTCCTCTTCGTTGTTGTAGTGCGATCATGGCCGTCCGCGCGCGCGTGGTGCAACCGGCGAAGGCTCCCCATATCGGCATGGCTCTGTCGTGCTAGGATCGGCCGTCGGCCCTCCGGCATCGCGCCCACCGCTTATGAGGATGCATGACTTTCGAGCCTGATGACGCACCGCCGCCCCGTCTGGCGCAGCCGTGGTGGCGGCGCGCGATCGGCTGGAGGCCGAAGCTTTCGCTGGGCAGCGCCGCCGCGGTCGTACCGAAGAACCGCTGGTGGCGCCTCGCCATCGCCATTCTGCTGCTCCCGGTCATCTACTATGTCGGCGGCGGGCTCTGGCTGCACCGCATCGACGACCGGCCCGATTTCGCGCCGCAAAGCGTGCAGCCCGGGGAGAGCCGCGCGGTGGCCATGGCGGTGGCGCTGATAACGCGCGAGGTCGACGACCATCACTGGACGCCGATGGATCCGTTTTTCCTGCCCGGCGCCTGGCTCGACAACATGCCCAACTACCAGGCCGGCATCATGAAGGCCCTGGGGCGCTTCTCGGTGGAATTGCGCGACCAGCTCGCACGGGCCCGCGGCTCCAGCCCGCAGGACGCCGATCTCGACCGTGCGGCGGCGCGGCTGAACGCCGATCCGCGGCAATGGGTCTGGACTCCCTCGATGTCATGGTGGCCCAGCGTGACGGCGTCGGAGCAATACCGCAACGGCCGCGGCGCGCTGATCGCCTACAATCGGCGGCTGGCGTCGGGGCAGGCCATCTTTGAACGGCGTGCCGACAATCTGCAGGCGTTCCTGGAGCGAGTGGCCAGCGACATCGGCGCCACGTCGGCGCAGATCGACCGGCACATCACCGATCACGGCGGCAACCTCCTCGACTTCCAGGCCGACAATCTCTTCTATGCCAACAAGGGACAGCTCTACGCCTATTTTATGCTGCTGAAGGAGCTTGGCGCCGACTTCCAGAACATCGTGAACGAACGCGAGCTGTCGGCGCCCTGGCAGCAGATGCTGGACACCTTCCGGCATGCGGCCACCTTGCAGCCCATGGTCGTGGTCAACGGCGCGCCCGATTCGCAATTCCTGCCCAGCCACCTCGTGGCGCAGGGATTCTATCTCATGCGGGCGCGCACGCAGTTGCGCGAGATCGCCGATATCCTGCGCAAGTAAGGCCCAGCCATGACTTTCATCGATGTGCCACCAAGCAAGATCGCCGCGGTCGTGACCGCGCTTGAAATGACCGCACCGCCGCCGGCGCGGCCCCTGCCCGCCGCCTCGGCTCAATTCGGCGTACGCCGCGTCGAGCAACCCGCCCTTGACTGGTATCGCGACCTCTTCCGCCGGGTTGGCACACCCTGGCTGTGGTTCAGCCGGTTGCGGGCGGACGACGCCTCGCTGGCAGCCGTCATCCACAACCCCGCCGTCGAGATTTCGACGCTGACAGCCGGGGGTCGCGACGAAGGCCTGCTGGAGCTGGATTTCCGCAAGCCCGGCGAGGTGGAGCTGGCCTTCTTCGGCGTCACGCCCGAACTGGTCGGCCGCGGCGCCGGACGCCTGCTGATGGATGCGGCGCTGCGGCGCGCCTGGGCCGCCCGGCCGCGGCGCGTCTGGGTGCACACCTGCACGCTCGACCATCCGGCGGCGCTGGCCTTCTATCAGCGCTCGGGATTCGTTCCTTACCGGCGGCAGGTCGAGATCGATGATGATCCGCGGCTGGATGGCACCTTGCCGGCAGACGCCGCACCGCACGTGCCGCTGATTCGTCCCTGAGACCGCTGCCGCAATTCTGTTTCTTGCATCGTGCACCGGGCGAGCGCAAAAAGCCTGAAGCGGGTCGTAGCGGCGTGGCGAGGCTGCCGGAGCGGGCCCGCCGGAGGGTCGGGGCCCGCGTGGAAGTCTATCTGCCCATCGCCGAAGTATCGCTGAATGTCTTGCTGTTGCTCGGACTGGGCGGCGTGGCCGGCATGCTGGCCGGCATGTTCGGCGTCGGAGGCGGCTTTCTGCTGACGCCGCTGTTGATCTTCGTCGGCGTGCCGCCGGCTGTTGCCGTGGCCAGCCAGGCCAATCAGGTCATTGCCACCTCGGTCACCGGGCTGCTGAACCAGTGGCAGCGCGGCAATGTCGATGTCCGCATGGGGCTGGTGCTGCTACTGGGCGGACTTCTCGGCTCGACCGCCGGCATACAGCTTTTCACCGTTCTCAAGCGCTTCGGCCAGGTCGATTTTGTCATCCACGTGGGCTACGTGCTGCTGCTGCTCTCGATCGGCAGCATGATGGTGGTCGAGGTCTGGCGCGCCTGGCAGCGGCGGCGCACCAACCAACCCGCCCGGCGCAAGCTGCATCAGCATTTCCTCGTCCACCGGCTGCCGCTGAAGCTGCGCTTCTACAAATCCCGGCTGTACATCAGCGCCCTGCTGCCGGGCGGGCTGGGCTTCGCCACCGGCGTGCTCTCCGCCATTCTCGGCATCGGCGGCGGATTCGTGCTCGTGCCGGCGATGATCTACCTGCTCGGCATGCCGACCGTGGTGGTGGTCGGCACGTCGCTGTTCCAGATCCTGTTTGTCGCCATCAACGTCACGTTCCTGCAGGCGATCCAGAACCAGACGGTCGATGTGGTGCTGGCGCTGATTTTGATGCTGGGCGGCGCGATCGGCGCCCCGCTCGGGTCGCGCATCGCCGCCAACCTGCCCGGCTTCCAGTTGCGCGGCCTGCTGGCGCTGCTGATCCTGGGCATGGCCTTCGAGCTGATGTTCGAACTGGTCACGCCGCCCTCGGCGATCCACACGCTGGGAGAGATGGGGCACATGCCATGAGCGCCAGCGTGCTGCGGGCGGCCCGCGTCCTTGTCGTCGTGGCGGGCGGGTGGCTGGTGCTGATCGGCACGGCCGGGGCTTGCCTGGCGCAGCCGCTGATCGTCGATCTGTCGCGGCCGCGGGTGTCGATCACTTCCGCCTTCCGGGGCGCGGAAGTGCTGGTGTTCGGCGCCATCGACGCACCCGGCGACGTGGTCATCACGGTCACCGGCGGGCCGACCCGTCAGGTTGTTCTGCGCAAGGAGCGCGTCTTCGGGCTGTGGGTCAACGCGGGGCGGCAGGCCTTCGATGATGTGCCGTCGTTCTACGCCGTGGCGGCGACCCGGCCGCTCGACCAGATCCTGCCGCCGGGCGGCGTGCCGGGCATTCCCGTGACCCTCGCGGAGCGGCTTGAATCGGTGCACGCGGTGGATGCCCAGCGTCGGCGCCCCATCGATCTGACAGATTTCCGCCAGGGCCTGGTCGCCGCCAAGCGGCGGGAGGGGTTGTTCCCCGAAAGCGTAGGGACGGTTACCGTGGTGGGCTCGCGCCTGTTCCGCGCCGAGCTGCGTTTCCCTTCAAGGCTGCCGGTCGGCGACTACGAGGTGCGGGCCTACGTCTTCCGCAACGCGCAGGTGGCATCGGCCGTGTCGCGCCCGCTGGTGGTCAGCAAGGCCGGGTTCAGCGCCCGGGTGTCGGAGTGGTCACATACCGCCGCGCCGGTTTACGGCATCGTCGCGATCGGCATGGCCCTGGCCGTAGGCTGGGTCGCAGGCGCCGTCGCCAGACGCTTCTGATGGGGAGAAGAGCATGGCCGAGATGCCTGCCGATCGTGTTTTTCTGGTTGTCGTGGACGAAACGCCGGAGCTGCGGGTGGCGCTGCGCTATGCCTGCCGTCGCGCCAAGCGCACCGGGGGGAGGGTCGCGATGCTCTACGTCATGGAGCCGCCCGAACCGCAGCAATGGGCTACCATTGGCGATCTGATGCGCGAGGAAGCCCGGCAGCGGGCGGAAGAAATCGTGGCGCGATACGCCGACGAGGTCGTGGCCATGACCGGCTCGCCGCCCATCCTGCATTTCCGCGAAGGCGGCCGGCGCGATCAGCTTCTGAAGCTGCTGGCAGAGGATCCGTCGATCTCGATCCTGGTTCTGGCCGCCGGTACCGACAGTGATGGTCCGGGTCCGCTCGTCTCCGCCATGGTGAGCAAGTACGCAGGCACGCTGAAGGTGCCGCTGACCATCGTGCCCGGCAGCCTCACTGACGCCCAGGTCGATGCCATCACCTGAAGGTGAGACAATGTGCGTCGATTATCCACAGACTGCAGCATTGACTTCGAGACAGTTGCGATTTTCCCGGGCTTCCTTGAATGTGAATTTTCGGTAAATAACCGGGCAGGTTATCCGTTATTTACGTAACCAACGAGCATATGCTCGAAAATTTGGACTTGAACCCCTGCTGGCCGGCTCCTAACTCGGAAACGTTCCAGGTTCATCCGGCGAAGCCGGATGGGGGCTGGCCCCTTCAACATCGGACGCTGTTGGCCGGATAGTCGGCCCGGTCCGGAGCCGAGCATGTTCATTCAGACAGAACAGACACCAAATCCTGCGACACTGAAGTTCCTTCCGGGTCGCGTCGTGCTGGCCGAGGGCACAGCGGATTTTCCCGACGCTGCCGCTGCCGGGCGCTCGCCGCTGGCGCGCCGGCTTTTCGAGGTCGATGGCGTAGAACGGGTATTCCTCGGCTCTGACTTTATCACGATCACCAAGTCGGCCGCCCAGGACTGGCAGATCATGAAACCCGCCGTGCTCGGCGGCATCATGGAACATTTCACCTCCGGCGAACCCGTGCTGCGCGCCGAAACAGCCGCGGATGCCGCGCAGCCGGCCGAGGAGGACGATGAAATCGTAGCGCAGATCAAGGAGTTGCTCGATACGCGCATCCGTCCGGCCGTGGCGCAGGATGGCGGCGATATCGTGTTCCATTCTTACGAGGACGGCGTCGTCTACCTGCACATGCAGGGCTCCTGCTCGGGATGTCCCAGTTCCACGGCGACGCTGAAGATGGGGATCGAAAACCTCCTGCGGCACTACGTGCCGGAAGTGGTTGAGGTCCGGCCGGTCGCGTAGTCCCACGAGTTAGCCGCGTTTCCAGTACGGCGGTGCTGCCGCCGGCGCCTGCATGGCAGGCCGCCGGAGGGTGACGTATTGCCGAAAGCCAAACCGTTGCCTGAAGGTCGTCCATGAACGTGCACGTGGCCCGAGCGGTCGACTTCGGTCAAAAATACGCCCTCGTGGGGGTGTTCTCGGTGTCGCTGGCGGGAGGCCTGACGATTCCCGCTGGCATGACGCTCGCCGAGTCCCGCCAGGATCACACACGCCGGATCGCAGCCCCCGTACAGGCCGGTGTGCTGGACGTGCCCGTCGCCGGGTTGCCGCCCCTGGACCCGGCCGAGTTGCTGCCGCGCCTGGAAGTAGCGATCGCCGAGCTGCCGCTGGCGCAGATGCCGCCCTTCGATCCGGCCGCCCTGGCGTCCGATGCCGGTGCCCGTCCCATGCACGGCCGTCTGGCCTATGCCGCCGGGCCGATACGCCGGCAGGTCACGCCGATGCAGGTGACCAGCACCAACGAACTGGCGCGCGTTTTCGACCAGCATGACTATACCCTCGACCAGGCGCGCCGCGGCGAGCCCGTGCCCGCCCTGCAGATCGACCGGGTTCCGGGCGACCTGGTGAAGGTCCGCGACGGCAACGAGCGAAAGGAGCTGTTCATCAAAACGCTCCTTCCGATCTTGCTGGAAACCAACGAGCGCATCCTTGCCGATCGTCAGCACCTGCAACGCCTCCGGCAGCGGCACACCACCGGCCGCGGCCTGAGCGTGATCGAGCGCATGTGGCTGGCCGAGGTCGCCGACCGTTACGGCACCGAGGTGGACGACTTCGAGGAACTGGCGCTGCGCGTCGACATTGTGCCGCCGTCTATGGCGATTGCGCAGGCCGGCGTGGAGAGCGGCTGGGGCACGTCACGCGCCGCACGGACGAGCAATGCGCTGTTCGGCCAGATCCAGCCTGGCACCCGTCAGCTACCGCAGCCGTTTTCCAGCGTTGCTGATTCGGTCGAGGCCTATATCCACAATCTCAACACCCACTTTGCCTATACCGGCTTCCGCGCCGAGCGCGCGAGGCTGCGCGCACAAGGCCGGGACCCGGACGGCTACCACCTCATCGGCCAGCTCGTGCGCTATTCCGAACTTGGCAGTGGTTACATCAAGTTCGTGCGCGGCTTGATCCGCGAGAACCGCCTCTCGGACTTCGACCGCGCCAGGCTGCCGCCGATCTGAACGCCGCAAGCCCCGTTCACATCATGCGTTCGGGCAGGTCGGCATCGGCGACCAGTGGAAAGCGCCGCGGGTCGAAGAGTTGATAGTGCCACCATTCGTTGCGGTAGAAATCCCAGCCAGCGGCCGTCATCAGGCCCAGCAGCAGCAGCCGGTTCTGCTGTGCCTCGACGCTGACACTGATGTCGCCGTGATGCGAGCGCGGCGTGAAGGCGTCGAAGGGCGTGCCCATGTCGAGTTCGCAGCCCGCGCGATCCAGCAGCGTGAGATCGACCGCGACGCCTCGTGAATGTGGCGAGCCGCGCCGCGGATCGGCCAGGAACTCCGGATCCGGCCTCGCGTTCCACAACATCCATTGCGCCTCGGTGGGTCGTAGCGCGTCGAAGATGCGCAGGCGCAGGCCCAATGGTGCTGCCAGCGCGATGGCGCGCTGCAGGTGTTGTGCAGCCGTACGCCGCAACCAGCAGCGGGCATTCCGGTAGACTGGCTGCCCGGTTATGTTGGCAGGGGTGGCGTAGGCGAGCGCCACATCGACGTCGAACTCGGGTGGCGCGATCGGAACGATATCCATGAGCACCAACTTGCCCGCATTGTCGCGCCTGTGCCAGTGGCCGAACCCCTCATGAACCCGCTGAAAGTTCTGGCCTTCGATTGCTCCGGCGCCGCCTGCAGCGTGGCCATCGCCATGGCCGACGGGGGAGATATCCGGCTTCACTCGCGCCACGCGCAGCAGATGCAGCGCGGTCATGCCGCAGCACTCGCGCCCATGATCCAGGTGGCGCTTGCCGATGCCGGCCTTCGTCCGGCGGACCTTCATCTGCTGGCCGTGACCATCGGCCCGGGCAGCTTTACGGGCGTTCGCATCGGCCTGGCCGCGGCCCGCGGCCTTTCGCTGGCGCTGGGCTTGCCCGTGGCGGGCCTGACAACGACGGAGGCCCTGCTTGCCGGCGTTGCTGCCGCGGCCTCCAAAGGGGCGCATCAGGAAGGCCGGCGTTTGATGGCCGCCATCGATACGCATCGCGGCGATTACTATGCCGCCTTCGGGGATGCGCCTTCCCCCTTTATCGCGGATGCGACGCAGGTGGCTTCTCTCTGTGCCGGCCGGTCGCTGCTGGTCGTGGGCGACGGCGCTGCCAGCCTGTGCGCGGCGCTGGCCGCCGCAGGGATCGATGCCCTGCCTGCGCCACCGGCAGCGCCGGACGCCGAAGTAATCGCAAGGCTGGCACTGCTGCACGGCGTCGACCACTGGCGCACGGCGAACCATCGCGATGGCATGCCGCGGCCACTCTACTTGCGGCCCGCGGAAGTCACTTTGCCCCGGACCGCGGGTCCGCAATGACGCTTGTTGTCCACACCCTGGGACCGGCCGATGACGCGCTTGCGGCCGGCCTGCACGCCCTCTGCTTCAAGGAGTCCGGCGAGCGCGCATGGAGTGCCGATGAGTTCCGGCAACTTCTCGGCACACCCGGCTGCCTTGGCATGGTTGCCGTCCTGGAGCAGCGACCGGCAGGTCTTGCGCTGGCCCGCGTTGCTGCCGACGAAGCCGAGGTGCTCACGCTGGGCGTCGTTCCATCGCTGCGTCGGCAGGGAATCGGCGACTTCCTGCTCGCGCGGCTTGGGCACGCCTGCCGCCAGTGCGGCGCGCGGTGCCTGTTTCTTGAAGTCGCGGAGGACAACTTCCCCGCCAGGCGCCTCTATGGGTCAAACGGCTTTGTTGTCGTAGCGCGGCGTGACGGCTATTACGCGCGTGGTGGTTGCCGTGGTGCGGCGCTGGTTCTGCGTCGCGAGCTTGCGCGCGACAAGCCTATGCGCGCCGAATGATGACACGATAGACGCGCGAGCCTTCTGACTCGGGAGCTACTTGCAGGATCTCATGTCCCTCCGCGCGCGCCGAGCGCGGCACGTTGCGCAGCGGCTCGCCGTCGTTGAGGCGGACATCCAGTATTGCGCCCGCCGGCAGACGTTCGAGGGCAAGCTTTACACGCACGAATGTCATCGGACACACTTCCGAGGTGATATCAATGCTGGTGTCCGGCGAGACTTGGCCAATGCACATGTTTCTTGACCGCGGGATCAAAAGGTTGATCATCGTTTCGCACAGTACTATGTGCATGCTGCGCAGTAATCCTCCAGTTAGACGAAGGAAAATATGAGCGAACAAAACAAATCACGCGCAGATCTTCTTTCTCTCACGACCCAAATCGTGACTGCGCACCTTTCGAACAATACTGTTTCCATCGGCGACGTGCAAAAACTTATCGAGCAAGTCCATGCATCCTTGAGCGCAATTGGCGACGGGCGCAGTGCTGCCAAGCCCGAGCCTGCCGTCCCCATTAACAAGTCTGTGAAAAAAGACTACATCGTCTGCCTGGAAGATGGCACCGAGCACAAGATGCTGAAACGCCACCTGATGAGCGCTTTCGGCATGACCCCGGAGCAGTATCGCGAAAAGTGGGGTCTGCCGGCTGATTATCCGATGGTCGCGCCCAGCTATTCGAAGGTCCGCAGCGCACTGGCAAAGAAGGTGGGGCTGGGGACCAAGCGGATGCGCGCACGCGTGGCGCGAGCCAGGGGCTGACGAACGGCCCTGCGCTTTCCGGAAAGGCGTCAGCAACGCTGACCCGTCCGTGGGGTCGGCTGCGCAAGGGGCTGGCCGCCTCGGGGCCGGCCTTATATAAGGCGGCAAAACAGGAGGCCTTTACCGGTGGCGGACAAGTCGCGCCTTGAAGAGCGCTGCATCGAGAAGGGGTTGAAGATGACCGGCCAGCGCCGGGTGATTGCGCGTGTGCTCTCCGAGGCGACCGATCATCCCGATGTCGAGGCTGTGTATCGCCGTGCCATCGAGCTGGATCCGAAGATTTCCATTGCCACCGTCTACCGTACGGTCCGCCTGTTCGAGGAAGCCAGCATCCTGGAACGGCATGATTTTCGCGATGGCCGCTCGCGCTACGAGGAGCACACCGAGGTCCATCACGACCACCTGATCGACATCCAGTCCGGTCGCGTGATCGAATTCCAGAACGAAGAGATCGAGGAATTGCAGCGCGCCATGGCGGAGAAGCTGGGCTACCGGCTGGTCGATCACCGGCTGGAGCTTTATGCCGTTCCCTTGCAGGACGGTGAAGCCGCCGCCCGACGCAAGGCCCGCAACAAATAGCTGGCCGCATTCTCCAATCCGGCTAATAATAGCATCGATGAACAGCGTCGCACTTCGCGCCGCCGGGCTTCGTCCGGGAGCCGATGCGTTGCCGCCGATCGTGGCCGGCGACTTCGAAGTGCGTCTGGCGCGCAATGAGGCCGAGGTCGAAGCCGCCCAGGCATTGCGCTACCGGGTCTTTTACGAGGAGATGACAGCCCGGCCGACCCCGGAAATGGCCGCGATGCGACGCGACTACGACGACTTCGACGCGCTGTGCGATCATCTGCTGTTTATCGACCGCCGCCGGCCGGGTCTGTCAGGCATTACCGGCACCTATCGCCTTATCCGGCGTCCGGCGGCAGCGGCGCACGGCAGCTTCTACTCGGTGACCGAGTACGACGTGCAGCGGCTGGTCGAATGGCCGGGCGAAATCCTCGAGCTGGGCCGCTCCTGCGTCGATGCCTCCGCCCGCAGCATGCCGGCGATGCAGCTCATGTGGCGCGGCATTGCGACCTATGTCTTCCACTACGATATCGAAATCATGTTCGGCTGTGCCAGCCTCCCAGGCACTGACCTCGCGCGGCTGGCGATGCCGCTGTCGTACCTCGCACAGCATCATCTGGCCCCGCCTGAACTGCGCGCGCGGGCCCTGGCCGAGCGCTATGTGGACATGAACATCCTGCCGCCGGGCTCCTACGACATCAGGCAGGCCGAGCGCCTCGTGCCGCCGCTGATCAAGGGCTACCTCAGGCTGGGCGGCTTCGTCGGCGATGGTGCCGTGATCGACACGCAGTTCGACACCACCGACGTCAACATCGTGGTCAAGACCGACCTCATCACCGAGAAATACTACCGGCACTACGAGCGCGCCGCGCGCGAAACCGGCGCCATCTAGCCGAGGCCATGTCGATCGGCTCTCCTGCCAGGGGCGTGATCCGTCTGCTGCTCTACGCGCTGTGGACGTTGCCGCTGATGCCAATGCAGGGCCTGGCGGTCCTGCTGCGCATCCGCCCGGTCTATCGCTGGCTGCCGGTCATCTACCACCGCGTGGTGTGCTACATTCTCGGCATCCGCATCGAGATATACGGCCAGCCCTCGCGGGCAACGCCGACCCTGTTCGTCGGCAATCATGTCTCGTACCTCGACGTCGAGGTGCTCTCCTCCATCCTGCCGGTGTCCTTCATTGCCAAGTCGGAAGTCGCGGCCTGGCCGTTCTTCGGCTGGCTCGCGCGGCTGCAACGCACCGAGTTCATCGAACGGCGCAAGCGCGCCGCCCGCGCCGGCCGCGACGGCATCCAGCGGCGTCTCGATGCCGGTGATGACCTGGTGCTGTTTCCCGAAGGGACCAGCGGCGACGGAACCCGGGTGCTGCCCTTCCGCAGCTCCCTGCTGGGCGCCACCCAGATGCGCCACGGGCGTGATCCGATACCGGTGCAACCGGTCACCATCACCTATGCACGGCTGGACGGGATTCCGGTCGGCAGGCTGTGCCGGCCCTTCTTCACCTGGTTCGGCGATATGGAGCTGGCGCCCCATCTCTGGAACATGATCGCACTTGGCGAGGTGGCGGCCGTCGTGGTCTTCCACGACACCGTCGATATCGACCGCCTGGGCGATCGCAAGAAGTTGACGGAGCACTGCTTCAGGACCATCTCCCGGACGGTCCAGTCGATCAACCGCGGCCGCTACGAGGAGCTTCCGCCCCGGCTGGTGGCAGCCTAGGGGCCGGTAGGGGGCGACTCGACCGCTGCCGTAAAGCAGTGATAGAACCCCCGCGATTTGGCCGCCTGGCCGTGCAACTTCAGGATCAGATGACCGTAACCGCTCCGATGGCTCGCAAGAAGGGATTGTTCATCCGCACTTATGGCTGCCAGATGAACGTCTACGATTCGGAGCGCATGGCCGACGTCCTGCGGCCGCTGGGCTATGCCCCTGCGGCCAGCCCGGACGACGCCGAGATGGTGATCGTCAATACCTGCCACATCCGGGAAAAGGCGTCGGAGAAGGTATTTTCCGAGCTCGGCCGGCTACGTGACCTCAAGGCACAGAAGCGCCGCGACGGCCAGGACCTGGTGATCGCCGTCGCCGGCTGCGTCGCACAGGCCGAGGGTGCGGAGATCATGCGCCGCCAGCCTGCCGTCGACATCGTGGTCGGGCCGCAGGCCTATCACCGCCTGCCCGAAATGGTGGCACGCGCGGCCCGGGCTGCCGCCAACCGGCAAGGCACCAGCAAGGGCGCTGGTGTACTGGACACGGAGTTTCCGGTCGAACCGAAGTTCGACTATTTGCCCGCGCCCTCCACCGTCAAAGGCGGCGCCGCATTCCTGTCGGTCCAGGAGGGCTGCGACAGGTTCTGTACGTTCTGCGTCGTGCCCTACACGCGCGGCGCGGAATATTCGCGTCCTGCGCAGGCGATTCTCGCCGAAGCACGCGGCCTGGTGGCAGCCGGCGCGTGCGAGATCACGCTGCTGGGACAGAACGTCAACGCCTGGCACGGCGCAGCGCCGGACGGCACGACATGGTCGCTGGCGCAGCTCATCCGGGCGTTGGCAGAGATCGAGGGCCTGAGCCGCATTCGCTACACCACGTCGCATCCTCGCGACATGGATGACTCGCTGATTGCCGCGCACGGCGCTGTGCCGAAGTTGATGCCCTACCTGCACCTGCCCGTGCAGTCCGGCTCGGATCGCGTGCTTGAAGCGATGAACCGCCGGCACGGTCGGGACCTTTACTTGCGCCTGGTCGAGCGGCTGCGCGCCGCACGGCCGGACATGGCCTTGTCGACCGACCTGATCGTCGGCTTTCCCGGCGAAACCGACGCCGACTTCGAAGATACGCTGCGCCTTGTCCGCGAGGTCGGTTTCGCGGCGGCTTTCTCCTTCAAGTACAGCGCGCGGCCGGGAACGCCGGCCGCCATGATGGCAAGGCAGATACCTGACGATGTCAGGGATGCGCGGCTGCAGGCCCTGCAAGCGTTGCTCGGCGAACAGCAGCGCGCCTTCAATGCCGCCGCGGTGGGCCGCACGATGCCGGTGCTGTTTCAGGAGCATGGCCGCAAGCCGGGCCAGTTGCTGGGCAAGTCGCCGTGGCTGCAATCGGTGCATGCCGAGGGCAATGCACGGCTGATTGGCTCCATCGTAGACGTTCACATTCGTGCGACACATAGCGTCAGCCTCTCGGGCGAGATCGTGACGGTCGAGCCTGTGGAGGCAGCCGCGTGAGCGACGCGGGCGGCCTCGGCGGTGTGCGGGCCGCCGATGTGCGACGGCTGACGTTCGATGACAACGCGTTGCTGCCGTCGCTCTATGGCCAGCATGACCGTCACCTCGTGCGCATTGAGCAGCTTCTGGGCGTGCAGCTCAGCTCGCGCGGCAACCAGATCGCGATCTCCGGCGGCGCTGAAGAAACGTCCCTGGCGCGGGCGGCACTGCTGGCGCTGTACGAGCGGCTGAAGCGCGGGCAGGCCGTGGACCAGGCCGAGGTCGATGCCGCCGTGCGCTTTGCCCGCGTCGGTGCCGACGCAAGCGTGCCCGGTGCGGACGCCATCCGCACGCGCAAGCGATTGATCCAGCCGCGCTCGCCAACGCAGCGGGAGTACGTCGAGGCGATCCGGGAACGCGACCTTGTGTTCGGCCTCGGTCCCGCTGGCACCGGCAAGACCTACCTTGCCGTGGCGATGGCGGTATCGATGCTGATCGCCGGCACGGTCGAGCGCATCATACTGTCGCGTCCGGCGGTCGAAGCCGGCGAACGGCTGGGCTTCCTGCCGGGCGACATGCGCGAGAAAGTCGATCCCTATCTGCGGCCGCTCTACGACGCGCTGCACGACATGATGCCGGCCGACCAGATCGCCAACCGGCTGGCCGGCGGCGATATCGAGGTGGCGCCGCTGGCCTTCATGCGCGGCCGTACGCTGGCGCACGCCTTCGTCATTCTCGACGAGGCACAGAACACCTCGCCCATGCAGATGAAGATGTTCCTCACCCGGCTGGGCGAAGGCGCGCGCATGGTCGTCACCGGCGATCTGACGCAGGTCGATCTGCCGCCCGGCGTGCCCTCGGGGCTGCGCGATGCCATCGAGACGCTGAGCGGCGTGGAAGGCATTCGCTTCGTGCACTTCACCGACCGCGATGTGGTGCGCCACGATCTGGTGGCGCGCATCGTGCGGGCCTACGATGCACGCGAAAACCGCGGTAACCAGCGTCCGTCCAGGCCGTGAAGGCTGCGACAGCAGTGGTCGATGTCGAGATTCGTGATGCGCGCTGGCTGGCCGACCTGCGCACCGCCCGCGCGCTCTGCCGGCGGGCAGCGCTCGCGGCGCTCGCCGGTGCCCAGCGTCACCGAAGGCCTGCCACTCTCGTGATCGCCCTGGCCGATGACGCGACCGTACGCGTGCTGAACCGTGATTTTCGCGACAAGGACAAGCCGACCAACGTGCTGTCGTTTCCGGCCGATGCGCGCGCCACCCTGCCCGGCGAACCGCGTTTCCTCGGCGACATCGTGCTCGCCCGCCAGACCGTCACCCGCGAAGCGCGGCAGCAGGAAAAGCGGCTGGCGCATCACTTGACACACCTCGTCGTGCACGGCGTGCTGCATCTGCTGGACTACGACCACGAAACCGCCGCCGACGCCCAGCGCATGGAATCCCTCGAAGTCCGCATCCTCGCCCAGCTCGGCGTGCCGAATCCGTACTGATTGGCCGGTTCGATCGAGAATAGCTTCATGGTGAGCTTGTCGAACCATGAAGCGGCCTGCGCCGTCCCGCGCCTTCATGGTTCGACAAGCTCACCATGAAGGCTATTTTGACTCTGTGCCTCGGCTAGGCAGCCATTGAAATACGGTCTACGCCATTGCCAGCGAGCGTTTGCCGCGGGGTGGGGGGAAGGCGCGATCGAGGTCGGCCAGATCGGCATCGGTCAGCTTCACTTGGAGCGCACCGAAATTTTCCGTCAACCGTTGCTTGTCCGCTGATTTGGGAATCGCGATCATGCCCGGCTGTCGCAACAACCACGCCAGGGCCACCTGCGCCGGCGTGGCGCCGTGCCGGTCGGCGACAGTTTTCAAAGCGGTATTGCGTGCCAACGGTCCGCGGTCGAAGGGCGAGTACGCCATCAGGGGCATATTGTGCTGCCGCATCCACGGCAGCAGGTCGAACTCCACGCCGCGGCGCGCCAGATTGTACATCACCTGGTTCGTGGCGCAGCGCCCGCCATCCTTGTCGTACCACGACTGGAGATCGTCCAGATCGAAGTTGCTCACGCCCCAGTCGGCGATCTTGCCGTCGTCCCGCAGCTTGCGGAATGCCGCAATCGTTTCCTCGAACGGCACGCCGCCCATCCAGTGCAGCAGATAGAGATCGATCCGCTCGATCCGCAGCCGCGCGAGGCTGCGCTCGCAGGCGGCGATGGCGCCCTGCCGCGAGGCGTTGTGCGGATAGACCTTGCTGACGATGAAAAGCCCGTCGCGCCGTCTGGCGATGGCATCGGCGATCGCTTCCTCGGCGCCGCCCTCACCATACATTTCGGCCGTGTCGATCAGCGTGAAGCCAAGATCCAGCGCGTGCCGGATGGCGTCCGTTTCCTCCTTGCGCCGCCGCCGCTCCTCGCCCATGCGCCAGGTGCCGATGCCGAACGTGGGCATGCGCGCGCCGGAAGGCAGTGACACGGTCGGAATGGTCATCTCGGTCGTCCTTTCGCGCGAGGTGCGATCGAAGAGGCGCTTATAGCCCGGATAAGAAGAAAAAATTGGACCGGCACGCCGGTAAAGCGACAAGATTGATCGCTCACATTTCCGCCGGGAGACGCGTATGGTTCAGAGGCCTCAGCCCCAGCCGTGGCCAGCGCCCCGGCGACGCCCGCCCCTGACGATCGAGGGGCGGCTGGTCTACGCAAAGGGTCCATGGGGCATCAATCGCGGGGTCCGTCGCGTCACCGTCGAGCTGCGAGCGCGGGACAAGCGATTCCCCGGCGTGACCAGCGGCTATGCGGAAGCAGTGACCGACGACGACGGCAAGTTCAGGATCGTCACGCATGCCGGCATCGATCCGAACGAGCATAAGCTTCATCTGCATATACGACCGCACTACAGCCCGCCCTTCGACCACGACATCGATCGGGAAGTGAGCGTCAATGACGCGATGCCGCAGCAGCTCAGCACGCTGACGGTGACGTTCAAGCCGCCTTTGCCGGACATCGCGCGCCTCAACGGCCAGAGCTTTCCCGACACCAAGAGCTGGGCGCAGGCGCTGTGCCGGGTCCTGCAGAAGCCGTCCTATCCGGTGGTCATTACCCTGATGCGCGAGGCGGTCGATGTATCGTATCGCACCTATGCCGAACACCTCTTCACGGGCCTGTCGCCCGGCAGCCTGCCGGCAGACTTTGCCGCGCGGGTGCGCCGCGAGCTCACGAACGTGCCGTGGATGAGCGTCAGCGGTGCCAGCGACGCCGCCGCGCTGGAGGTGATGCTGACGCGACTGGCCTTCGTCACCGCCGACGAGCTGCACAACGGCAAGCTGCTGCCCGGCCTGATCAAGGGCCTCGGTGCTGCCCTGAACGCCTATGTCACCGCGTTTCCGGTCAACGATCCCACGACAGACATGGCCGCCGCGTGCACATTGCTGCTGATCGCCGGGCTGCTGGCGAAGGACGGCGCAAAGACTACCGCGACCTTCGGCTCTCTGGTGGAGCCGCGCCGCCCGCTCGACAAGTACCTCGCGATCTTCGTCTCTATCACAAGGTAGCGCCCCGGAGAGTCCGGGGGCGCTCCTTGTGGAGCAAGTCAGATGTGGAACTCCAGGCGCTCGGCGGCCTCGCTCTGCACGCCACGCTCGCGCGCCTCGCGGACCAGATCCTCGATCGTGATCTGGTCGAGACGTTCCATCAGCTCCTCGCGCAGCTTGTTCCAGGTCGGCCACACCACCATGTGCGCCAGCGGCGAGCCCACCGACTCGTCCTGCGGCTCGGTTTCCGCCTCGAGCTGGCGCACCTCGCGCACGATATCGCCGAGACTGATCCGCCGCCGCTCCCGGCCCAGCGTATAGCCGCCGCGCGGCCCGCGCTTGCCCGCCAGGATTCCGGCACGCACGAGCTGCTGCAGCACCTGCTCCAGGTAGCGCTTGGGGATGTGCTGCCGCTGCGTGATGTCGCCGCTGCGTACCGGATCCTCGCCGCCGTTGATGGCGATATCCAGCACGGCCTCGATGGCGAACATCGTCTTGCGGCTCAACCTCGGCATGGGCGTTCGCGTTGACCTCCTGGCTATGCCCGCACACCCGTCGATCCGAAACCGCCCTCGCCACGGGCGGTCTCGGACAGGGTTTCGACCTCACGCCACCGCGCCCGCTCGTGACGCGCAATCACCATCTGGGCGATGCGCATGCCGCGCGTCACGGTGAACGGCTCGGCACTAAGGTTAATCAGGATCACGCCGACCTCGCCGCGATAGTCCGCATCGATCGTGCCCGGCGCATTGGCCACCGTGATGCCATGCTTCGCCGCAAGACCGGATCGCGGCCGGACCTGCGCCTCGAAGCCCGCGGGCAGCGCGATTTGCAGGCCGGTGGGGATGATCGCCCGCCCCAGCGGCGGCAGCACGACGTTATCCCGGACAGCCGCCAGCAGATCCATGCCGGCGGCCAGCGCCGTCGCATACTCCGGCAGCGGCAGGCCCGCCGCGTGTGGCAGGCGCTTTACGTCGATGGTGAGAATCGCGGACATGGCGCTCAGGCGAAGGGGTATTCGCCAATAATTCACACGCCCGGAGCGTGGAACGCAACCCGCTCCTTGCCGCTGCCGGTGGGTAACCTTCTCAGGCGACCAGATGCTGGGCGATGCGCACGGCAAGCCGCGCGGCCACCGCGTCCTTGGACTGCTTCGGCCAGTCCTCAACGCCCTCGGCTGTCACCAGATGCACGGTGTTGTCCGTGCCACCGAAAGTGCCGGAGCCAGCCGAGACGTCGTTGGCGACAATCCAGTCGCAGCCCTTGCGCGTGCGCTTGGCGACAGCGTTTGACACCACATCCTCGGTTTCAGCCGCGAATCCCACGACCAGCCGCGGCCGATTGATACCCGCGGCCGACAGCGTGGCGAGGATGTCCGGATTGGGCACCAGCTCCAGAACCGGCGGGGCAGCCCCCGGCGCCTTTTTCAGCTTGGCGTTGACGGCGCGAGCGACCTTCCAGTCGGCAACCGCCGCGGCGCACACCGCGACATCGACGGGCAGCGCCACCTGACAGGCCTCCAGCATCTGATCGGCTGAATCGACCCTGACCACCCGAACGCCGACGGGATCGGCCTGCGACACCGGCCCCGCCACCAGCGTGACGTCGGCACCAAGGGTCGCCAGCGCCGCGGCGATCGCATGCCCTTGCCGGCCCGAGGAATGATTGGAGATGTAGCGCACCGGATCGATGGCTTCGCGCGTTGGGCCGCTGGTGACCAGCGCGCGGCGGCCCAGCAGCGGGCGGTGCGGCAGGATGATGGCTTCCGGCGGTTGCGGCAGGGCCATGTGGAAATCGGGCGCCGCCAGCTTGCCCATGAACCAGGACTCGATCGCCGCCACGATCTCCAGCGGTTCGGCCATGCGGCCCGGGCCATACTCGTTGCACGCCATCGCGCCTTCATTGGGCCCGACAAACAGCACGCCCCGTCCGCGCAAGGTCGCGGCATTGGCCTGCGTCGCGGCGTGCAGCCACATGCGCACGTTCATGGCCGGCGCTGCCAGCACGGTCTTGTCGGTAGCCAGCAGCACTGTGGAGGCCAGATCGTCGGCGAGTCCTGCCGCCATCTTCGCCAGAATATCGGCTGTCGCCGGCGCCACCACCAGCAGGTCGGCCTCGCGTGACAGCTCGATATGGCCCATCTCGCTTTCGTCGGTCAGCGAGAACATGTCGGCATAGACCCTGTCCTCCGACAGCGCCTGCAGCGAAAGCGGCGTCACGAACTTCGCCGCTGCCTCCGTCATCACGCAGCGCACCGCGGCGCCCCGTTCGCGCAGGCGGCGAATCAGATCATGGCATTTGAACGCGGCGATGCCGCCCGAGACGATCAGCAGGATGCGCTTGCCGGTCAGCATGACTCCCTCAGGCCGGTGGCGACGGCGCCCATGGCGGGCGGCCGGATCATGCCACGCCGGCATGGCCGATCACAAACCGGACGCGCTCCTCGACGCCGGTACGCGGTATCTCGACCAGCTCATAACTGTAACCCGCGTAGGTCGCGACCATCGTGTCATAGGTGCGCACGGCCTCGTCAAAGTCCTGCCGGCGCTCGCGGTCCTGCGCGAAAATCTCCCGCCACGGCGGCGTGATAAAGACACGGCGGTTGTAGCGGAACAAGCGCACCGCCTTCTCGACATGGCCGGGTACGGGCAAGCCCTGCAGCCGAAGGTAGCCCGCCACGTCCGGTATGCCGCGATCGAAGAAGACCGCACCGGCCTGCGCCAGCGCCATGTGCCAGGAGCGCATTTCCCAGCACAGCATCAGCTCGGCAAAGGCTGTCCTGTCGTGCCACGGCAGCGCCGGTCCGCCAATGGCCACCTGGTCCTGGATGACGCCGCGGCCCGCCTCCACCGACCGCGCGAAGCCGGCGCGCGCCAGACCTTCGATCAGGGCGGTCTTGCCCGATCCGGGGCCGCCGGTCAGGACGAAGAAGCGCTGGTCCGGGGCGGTGCTTTCATGAACCATGGGATTGTCCTTACCAACTGAAGACCCGATTCATCATGGACGAACAGGTGCAACAATGCCTCGCCGAGCTCCGCGCCCGGGCCCAAGGGTTTGTGCCGGAGGTTGGCATCGTGCTGGGCTCGGGTCTGGGTGGGCTCGCGGGCGAAGTGCACGTCGTTGCCTCACTGCCCTATGGCGAGCTGCCCGGATTTCCTGTGCCGGGAGTCGGTGGCCATGCCGGCCGGCTGGTGCTGGGACGGTTTCGCGACACGCCCGTCGCGCTGCTGCAAGGCCGTTCGCACTACTACGAGCATGGCCGCGCCGACACCATGAAAGCGCCGGTGCGCGTGCTGTCGGCGCTGGGCTGCAAGACGCTGCTGCTGACCAACGCCGCGGGCAGCCTGCGGCCGGAGATGGCGCCGGGCAGCGTGATGATGGTGACCGACCATATCAACTTCACGGGCCAGTCGCCGCTGTTCGGCGAGACCGGCGACGCACGCTTCGTCGATATGATCGATGCCTACGACCCTGATTTGCGCCAGCGTCTTCGCGTGGCGGCGGCAAGCGCGGGCGTGAGGCTGCATGAGGGCGTCTACATCTGGTTCTCCGGTCCCAGCTTCGAGACGCCCGCCGAGATCCGCGCCGCCGGCCGGCTGGGCGCCGACGCCGTGGGCATGTCGACCGTACCTGAGGTGATCCTGGCCCGGCACGCCGGCATGAAGGTGGCAGCGCTGTCGGTGATCACCAACTTCGCCGCCGGTCTTGGCGGAGAAAAGCCGAGCCATCTGGAGACATTGCGCGTGGCGGCTCAACGCGGCGGCGAGGATCTGCGGCGTATCCTGAATGTTTTTTTTGCGTCCTGATGCGATGCTGCCGCAGGAGATCATCCGCCGGAAACGCGACGGCCATGCACTGTCGGCCGAAGAGATCGGCATTGTGGTTCGCGGCATCACCGACGGCAGCCTGGGTGACGCGCAGGTGGCCGCCTTCGCGATGGCGACGTTCCTGCGCGGCATGGATGCGGACGAATGCGTGGCGCTGACATCGGCCATGGCGTCCTCGGGCACGCGGCTTGCGTGGCGCGGCATGCCCGGACCGCTGCTCGACAAGCACTCGACGGGCGGCGTCGGCGACAAGGTCAGCCTGGTGCTGGCGCCCATCGTTGCCGCGTGCGGCGGCTGCGTGCCGATGATCTCCGGGCGCGGGCTGGGGCACACCGGCGGCACGCTGGACAAGCTGGCGGCCATACCGGGCTACCGCACCGACCCGGACATCGCGACGTTCCAGCGCATCGTGCGCGATGTCGGCTGCGCCATCATCGGCCAGACTGATGATCTCGCGCCGGCGGACCGCCGCCTCTACGCCATCCGCGACATCACCGCGACGGTGGAATCCATTCCCCTGATCACCGCCTCGATCCTCTCGAAGAAGCTCGCCGAGGGCCTGGACGCGCTGGTCATGGATATCAAGACCGGCTCCGGCGCCTTTGCCGCCAGCGACGACATGGCGCGTGCGCTGGCCGACAGCATCGTGTCGGTCGCCCATGGCGCGGGGCTGCCAACCACGGCGCTGATCACCGACATGGACCAGGCGCTCGGCACCACGGCGGGCAACGCGCTTGAGGTGGGCGAGGCGGTCGAATGGCTGAAGGTCGGCGGCCGGGGCGATCCGCGGTTTGGCGAGATTGTGCGGGCGCTGGCGACGGAGATGCTGATGCTGGGCAAGCTTGCGCCTTCGCCCGCGGAAGCACGGCGCAAGGTGGAGATGGGTCTCGCCGACGGACGCGCCGCTGATACCTTTGCGCGCATGGTGGCAGCGCTGGGCGGCCCGGCCGACTTCATCGAGCATCCGGCCCGCTACCTTCCTCACGCACCGGTGGTGCGCCCCTGCCCCGCGGCACAAGGGGGATTTGTGACGGAACTGAACGTGCGGGCTATCGGGCTTGCCATCGTAGAGCTGGGCGGCGGGCGGCGACACGTTGACGACAGTGTCGATCCGCGAGTCGGCCTTTCCGATGTTGCCGGCATCGGCCGTTGCGTTGTGGCTGGCGAGCCGCTGGCTCTTGTGCACGCATCGACCGAAGCCGCGGCCGACACCGCCATCGCCGCGCTCCAAGAGGCCATCCGTATCGCCGATGCGCCGCCCGTGCTGCGGCCGGCGATCCGCGACTACATCGCCAGGTGATATTCGCCGTGTACCGCTTTGCCATCTACGCCGCCGCCGATCCCGACAGTCTGCTGCACAGGCTCGCCAGCGCCTGGCTGGGCCGAGATGCCGCGCGCGGTGTCGAAGTGCCGCGTTCCCGCCTCGATGGCATCGATGAAAGCGCTGCGGCGGCGTGGACGGCCGAGCCCGCACGCTACGGCTTTCATGCGACCCTGAAGCCGCCCTTTCGTCTGGCCGACACTCAGCCCGCCGAAGCCCTGCACGAGGCGTTGCGCGGTTTTGCCGCTACGCGCGCCGCGGTTCCGCTGGGCAGGCTTGAGGTGGCCGAGCTCTCGGGATTCCTCGCGTTGCGGCCGGTGATGGAGCCGCCTGCGCTGCGCGCCCTGGCCGACGATGTCGTGCGAGCCTTCGATGATTTCCGCCGGCCGCCCGACGCCACGGAGCTGAACCGCCGGCGTGCTACCGGCCTGACGGCGCGGCAGGAAAGCAACCTCGCGCGGTGGGGCTATCCCTACGTGATGGACGATTTCCGCCTGCACTTCACGCTGACGGGCAGACTCGATTCCGCGATCCGGCCGCGCGTCCGGCAGGCGCTGGCGGAATATCTCGCGCCCGCCCTCGCGCAGCCCGTGACGATCGATGCGTTGTGGCTGTTTGCCGAGCCTTCGCCGAAGGCCCCTTTCCTTCAGATGTCGCGCTATCCGCTGGCCGCCGCCGACACCTGAGCGTCGTCCAGCCGCGCCAGGATAATGTCCACCAGCGCGCCCACGCCGACAGCAAGCGGACCGTCGTTGCAGATCTCGCGCATCTCACGGGCGGTGACAGGGAAAGCATCGGCCCGATGCAGGCGCGCCGTCACGTCCTCAATGGATTCGCGCCCGCGCTCGTGCAGGCGCGCGGCGCGCAGTGCTGCCGGCGCGCTCACCACGCAGACGCACAGGCCCGGAAAGCGATGCTCGGCGGCCGGAACAATGCCGCGCGAGACGTTGACGACAACGGCGCGGCCGGCCTTTAGGTCGCGCTCGATATGAACGGGCACGCCGTAGGAAAGTCCGTTGGCCATCCAGTGCAGCGCGAACTCGCCGGCGGCCAGGCGCTGCTGAAACGCAGCCGCATCGCAGGGCTCGTGATCCTCCGTGCCGCTGGCATCGGCCGGCCGGGTAATCACACGACGCGGAAAGACCACGTCTTCGCGTCCCGCCAGCGCAGCCCGCGCACCGCGGATGAGGCTGTCCTTGCCCGCACCGCTGGCGCCGACCACCAGGATGAGCCGCCGTCCATCAGCCATCGGCACGCACGGCCGTCGCCCAGCCGCGGAACTCGTCAAGGCCCGGCGTGCCGCGCCCGCGAATCTTGGCCAGATCATCGTACCGGCGCAGCCGTACAGCCGCGCCCGCATGGGGCTGGCGCATGAATTGCCCGGCCTCGATGGCGTCGAAGGGACCACCCTGTACGGCCAGACTTGCCTTGGAGCCGCGCGACAGCGAATCCCAGTAGCCGCCCTCGGCGAAGCAGAGCCAGCGCTTGGCCGGGACATGCAGGCGCACCGTCTCGGCAACCGCCTTGCCGAACAGCGGTCGCAACGCTTCGGCACCACGGTCCTCGTGACGGGCATCAATGCCGCGCTCGGCCTGGCCGTGATCACCCTCGCCCAGCAGATGGCCGATGTCGTGGAACAGCGCTGCAATGACCAGCGGTGCCGCCTCACCGGCTTCCATCGCCAGCGTCGCTGTCTGCAGCGCGTGCGCCAGTTGTGATACCTGTTCGCCGCCGTACTGCCGGGCGCCGGCACGGCCCAGTAACGCGAACGCCTCGTCGAGAGTCATCACGCCACCCTCACGCCATCGCACCACACGGCGCGTACGACCGGCTGGCCATCGACCACGCGCACGCGCACGAGATCGGCGCGCCGACCGGGCTTTATGGCGCCGCGGTCGTTCAGTCCGACAGCTTCTGCCGGCGTCACCGAAACTGCGGCCATCGCCTGCGGCAGCGTGATCCCGGGAAAATCGCGCGCCAGCTTGAACGCGGATTCCAGCAGGCTGTTGGGCACATAGTCGGACGAGACGATATCCAGCAGCCCGTGTTCGGCCAGGACGCCGGCAGAGATGTTGCCGGAATGCGAGCCGCCCCGCACGAGGTTGGGCCCGCCCATCACCACCTTCATGCCGCCGTCGCGCGAGAGCCGCGCCGCCTCGATCGTGGTGGGAAATTCTGCTACCACCATGCCATCGGCAAGCGCCTCGGCAACATGCTCTGGCGTCGCATCGTCGTGGCTGGCCAGCGGCAGCTTGCGGCCCGCGCACAGGCTGACTACGGCGCGGCGGTTCTCGGCGCTGTGGCGTTCGCCGCGCTGGCGCGACATCGCGAGGTAAGCCTCCAGCTCGGTATCGCTGAAGCCGTTCTTGCCCTTCCAGTACTCGCGGTACTTATCCGGGTTGACGAACTGGCGCTGGCCGGGCGTGTGGTCCATGACTGAGACCAGCCGCACATGCGCATCGTCGATCATGTCCTCCAGAAGCCGCGTCATGCCGGGATAACTCACCTCGCAGCGCAGGTGCAGCAGATGGTCGCTGCGCAGCATGCCGTTGTCGCGCGCGGTGCGCAGGCCCGACAGCATCTCGGTGAGCGCCGTGACACGCACGTCGTAGTCCTGGAGGGAGCCCAGAGAGATCGCGTCAAACACCGTGGTGATGCCGGCCGCAGCGATCTGCGCGTCATGCGCCAGCGCCGCCGACACGGCGGGCCAGCGCACGCCCGGCCGCGGCGCGAAGTGCCGCTCCATGTTGTCCGTGTGCAGCTCGACCAGGCCGGGGATCAGATAGTCGCCGTCCAGCGCTTCGCCGGCCGTCGCGCGACCGGACTCGACGGCGACGATCCTGCCGTCGCGCGCCACGAGCGCGCCGTCGATCACCGCCTCCGGCGTGACAATGCGCGCACCGGTCAAAACCAGCTCGGCCATCAGGCCACCTCCGCCAGCCGTGGCGCCAGATCGAAGACCCGCGTCGCCAGCGCCTCGCGCGCCGCCGGGTCATGCAGGATCGCGAGAATGGCCGCCCCGTCGCGCCTGGCCTCCTGCACCAGATCGATCACCACGGCACGGTTGGCTTCGTCCAGGGAGGCGGTCGGCTCGTCCAGCAACAGGACGGGATAGCGGGCAATGAACACGCGCGCAATGTTGACGCGCTGCTGCTCGCCGCCGGAGAAAGTGGCAGGCGGCAGGTCGAACAGCCGGGTGGGAATGTTCAGTCGTTCCAGCAATGCCGCCGCCTTGCGCCGGGCGTGCTCCGCCGCCACGCCGCGCATCAGCAGCGGCTCGGCGACGATGTCGAGCGCCGGCACGCGCGGGATCACGCGCAGGAACTGGCTGACATAACCCAGCGTGCGCTGGCGCAGAGCGTGAACCAGGCGCGGCGCGGCCCCCACCAGCTCGGCCCACCCGCCCTCGTGCGCCAGGCGGATGCTGCCGCCATCGGCGGCATAGTTGCCGTAGACGCAGCGCATCAGCGTGCTCTTGCCGGCGCCCGAGGGACCGCGCAGCACCAGGCATTCGGCCGGAAACAGGTCGAGATCGACGCCACGCAGCGCATCGATGCGCACGCCGCCGCGCAGATGCAGGGTGAAGCTCTTGTGCAGGCTTCTGATACGCAACACCGGATCGTCGGCACGCATGGTCACACCGAAAGCGCGGAGGAAACGAGGAGTTGAGTGTAGGGATGATGCGGATCGTCGAGCAGGCGATCGGTGAGTCCCCCTTCCACCACCTCGCCGCCCTTCATCACCAGCAGGCGGTCGGCCAGCAGGCGTGCCACGCCCAGATCGTGGGTCACGATCACCGCCGACACGCCGATCTCGCGCACCAGCCGACGCAGCAGGTCCAGCAGCCGTGCCTGCACCGAAACGTCCAGCCCGCCCGTGGGCTCATCCATCAGCACCACACGGGGATGGGTCACCAGGTTGCGCGCGATCTGCAGGCGCTGCTGCATGCCGCCGGAAAAGGCGCGCGGCGGATCGTCCACGCGCGCCGTCTCGATCTCCACATGCTCCAGCCAGTCGACCGCCGCCTGGCGCAGCCTGCCGTAGTGCCGGTGGCCCAGCGCCATCAGCCGCTCGCCGACATTGCCGCCGGCGCTGACATCAAGCCGCAGCCCGTCGCGCGGGTTCTGGTGCACGAAGCCCCATTCGGTGCGCAGCAGCTTGCGGCGCTCCGCTTCAGGCAACGCCAGCATGTCGACGCTGTAACCGGCCGCCGTCCTGTACATGACCGACCCGTGGTCAGCCGGCAGCCGCCCGCCGATGCAGTTCAGCAGCGTGGTCTTGCCCGACCCTGATTCGCCCACGATACCCAGCACCTCGCCCGGCCACAGCTCGAAGGCGACATCGCGCACCGCCGTACGCAGCCCAAACCGCCGCGTCAGCCCCCGCACCTCCAGCACCGCCTGCTCGCTCATGGCCTGAGCCCCGCCCTGAACGCCGTGCCTGAGGAGGCATCCCCCTTCCGGCGCTGCGCGCCACCTTCCCCCTCCGGGGGAAGGTCAGAATCCCTTCCCCCGGAGGGGGAAGGTGCCCGAAGGGCGGAAGGGGGATGGTGCAACACTTCCGCCGCCTCGCTCGGCTGCAGGTAGCCTTCCGGCATGCCCTCGCCCTCATGGCCAGCGGCGCGGCGGCGGGTGCAGTAGTCGGTGTCGGAGCAGACGAAGGCGTGTCCGCCCTGGTCGTCGGTCACGATCTCGTCGAGGAAGCTGTCGTTTGAGCCGCAGAGCGCGCAGCTTTGCTCCCAGCGCTCGACCTCGAAGGGATGATCCTCGAAATCCAGCGACTTGACTTCGGTATAGGGCGGCACCGCATAGATGCGCTTCTCGCGGCCGGCGCCGAAGAGCTGCAGCGCCGGCATGCGGTCCATCTTGGGATTGTCGAACTTGGGGATCGGTGATGGCCGCATCAGGTAGCGGCCGTTCACCAGCACGGGATAGTCGTAGGCCGTCTCGATGCGGCCGTAGCGCACGATATCCTCGTAGAGCTTCACGTGCATGGCGCCGTACTCGGCCAGCCCGTGCATCTTGCGGGTCTCGCTTTCGCGCGGCTCCAGCCAGCGCAGCGGCTCGGGAATCGGCACCTGGTAGACGATGATCTGGCCCTCGCTGAGCGGCGTCTCGGGAATACGGTGCCGCGTCTGCACGACGGTGGCCTCGTCGGTGCGCTCGGTGGTGCGCACGCCTGTCATGCGTCGGAAGAAGCCGCGGATGCTGACGGCATTGGTGGTGTCGTCTGCGCCCTGGTCGATCACCTTCAGCGTATCGTCCCGGCCGATCACGGCGGCGGTGAGCTGGATGCCGCCGGTGCCCCAGCCGTAGCTCAGCGGCATCTCGCGGCTGCCGAACGGGATCTGATGACCGGGGATCGCCACCGCCTTGAGGATGGCGCGGCGGATCATCCGCTTGGTCTGCTCGTCGAGGAAAGCGAAGTTGTAGCCTTCTTCGCCAGCGAGGGCTGATGTGTGGTTCATTCCGCGGCCTCCGCCAGGGCTGCTTCCGCCGCTTCGGCCGCGGCACGCCGCATGCCGCGCACCACGTTCAGCTCGGACTGGAAATCGACGTAGTGCGGCAGCTTGAGGTGCTGCACGAAGCCCTGCGCCTCCACGTTGTCGCTGTGATAGAGCACGAACTCCGCATCCTGCGCCGGCGAATCCGTCTCCTCGCCCAGCTCGGCCGCCCGCAGCGCGCGATCGACCAGCGCCATGGACATCGCCTTGCGCTCGCCATGGCCGAAGCTGACACCATAGCCGCGGGTGAATTGCGGCGGTTCATTCTTCGAACCGGCGAACTGGTTCACCATCTGGCATTCGGTGAGCTCGATATCGCCCAGCTCGATCTCGAAACCCAGCTCCGGCGGCACGAAGCTCACCGCCACCTCGCCGTAACGGATCTCGCCGGCAAAGGGATGATTGCGGCCGTAACCCCGCTGGGTCGAATAGCCCAGCGCCAGCAGGAAACCTTCATCGCCGCGCGCCAGGTTCTGCAAGCGCATGGCGCGCGCTGCAGGAAAACGCAGCGGCTCGCGCGTCAGGTCGGGCGGCGGCAGCGCATTGTCAGATGCCGCTTCCGTTTCGATCAGGCCTTCCCTGTTCAGCACGTCGATCACGCCCGGCAGCGTCTCCGCAAGCGGCGCGTCGGCCCGCGGCGCCGGCGCGGGATCACCTTCCGCGGCCAGCGCGAAGTCGAGCAGGCGGTGCGTATAGTCGAAGGTCGGTCCCAGCACCTGCCCGCCCGGCACATCCTTGAAGATCGCCGAGACGCGCCGGCGCACGCACATGCCACCGGTATCCAGCGGCAGGCTGCTGCCGAAGCGCGGCAGCGTGGTGCGATAGGCGCGCAGCAGGAAGATGGCCTCGACCTGGTCGCCGCGCGCCTGCTTCAGGGCCAGCGCCGCGAGGTCGGGATCGTAAAGCGATCCCTCGGTCATCACACGGTCCACCGCCAGCCGCTGCTGCTCGCGGATTTGCGCGATGCTGAGCTCGGGCACATCAGGATCGCCGCGCCGCTCCTCGGCCAGCCAGGCATGGGCGTTCGCGATCGCGCGTTCGCCGCCTTTCACCGCCACGTACATGTCAGGCCTCCAGCATCGTCGTGCGCGGCAGGGCGGCGATAAGCTGCCCCGAGGTGAACACGACGTCGACGCCACGCGGGAACGCCACCGGGAGTGCAGCGCGTTGCCTAACCCAGTCCTGTGACAGGCCGGCGACGGAAAGCTGCGCTTCGCTCTTGATGCCCGGTCCGCGCAGGCGCCACGTCGCGCCATCGCTCAACCGCGAGACCTGCACGATCAGCGTCGTGCTGGCTTCGGGCACCTCGTCCGTACCCCAGTTGAAGGCATCGAGCGGCGGCATCGTCGCGGGCGACAGGACGACGGCGAAACTCGCGGCGGATGGCTGCCCGGCACGCGGCGCGCCGGTATGGAAGGCGAGCCACGGAGCGGCCGGTTCGGCGGCGGCATCGAGCCACACCGGCGTATCACTATCGCACAGCGTCAGCAGCAGCGCCGCCGTCGCCGGATCAAATCCGGCGGGCACGGCGAGTGCCGGCGGCACCGCAACGATACGCCCCGGATGCGACATCGCCTCCAGCAGCGCACGGAACGCGCCCTGCGCATCGGGTACGGCGTCGGCAAAGCCGGGCAGAACGGCATGGTCCATGATCATTCCCCGCGCATCACAGTGAAGAAATCGACGCGCGTGGCGGCGGCGCGCGCGCGGATCGCGGCCTGCCGCTCCCGGCGGCGCTGCTCGGCCGGCGCGATCACCTCCCGCTCAAGCTGCGGCGAACGGGAAGGATCCTGCAGCAGGGCGTCGAAGACCGCGACCAGCTCGGCCTTGCGCCGGTCGCGGCCCGCGATATAGCCGACGCCGATTACCCCCTGTTCGCTGCGCACCACGCAACGCGTCACCGTCATCTCGCCCATGTTGAACTGCCCGCCGGTGCCGCCCGCACGTCCCCGCACCATCACCAGCCCTGTTTCGGCCGGTTTCACCACCTCGTAGCGGGGCGCCGGCTGGACGAGTGCGAAGGCGTCCTCGAGCAGGCCGCGCCCGGCGCGCGCCAGCACCGCAAGGTGCCGCTGGCGACGGGCCGTGTCGGTTTGCGTTGCCATCTGGACAACATCCTTACTTGTCTATACAAGACACTTTCCCAACCTACCGTCGCGCCGTGACGGTTGCAAGACCGATTGGTGAAGATTCGACGACATGCCTGACAAGCAGCAGCCGAAATGGCGCCAGATCGCCGACAAGCTGACCGCGAACATCCGCTCCGGCAAATGGAAGCCGGGCGACCGCCTGCCCGGCGAGTACGCGCTGGCCGAACGCTTCCACGTGAACCGGCACACCCTGCGCCAGGCCGTGGCGCACCTCGAGAATGAGGGGGTGCTGCGTGCCGAGCAGGGCCGCGGCATCTTCGTGCCCGACCCGCCGATCAATTACGCCGTCACCCAGCGCACCCGCTTCAGCGACAATGTCGGCCAGGCGCAGCGCCGCCCATCGCGCCGTCTGTTGAACGCGAAGGAGATCACCGGCGACACCGCCATCGCCGCCGCACTGGAGGTGCCGGCGGACACGCCGCTGATCCGTCTGGAGGTTCTCAGTCTCGCCGACGAGCGGCCGGTGGGCATCGTCAGCCACTACTTCGTGAAGGCACGCGTGCCCGATATCGTCGAGGCCTTCCGCGCCGAGCGCTCGATCACGGCCGCCCTGCGCCGCTGCGGCGTGCCCGACTACCGGCGCCGCACCACGCGCATCTCGGCCCAGCTCATCAGCGCCGCCGATGCGCGCGTCCTGGGCGTACGGCGCGGCTGCGCCATGCTGGTGACCGACAGCGTCAATGTCGAGCCCGACGGCCGCCCCATCGACGTCGGCCACGGCCGCATGCTGGGTGACCTCATGACCTTCGTGGTGGAGTTCTGAGTATGAAATCCTTCCCCCGGAGGGGCCGCCGGGAGCGCGCCACTCCAGTGGCGCACTGCCCGGAGCGAAGCGCAGGGCAGCCAGCCTCGTGAATCGCCATCCCTTGCTGGCGCTCCGATGACTCACAAGATTGGCTTCGCTGGCGCTCCGGCAATGCGCCACTGGAGTGGCGCGCTCCCAGCAAATACCGGCGTTACGCCCTCGCCACACGGCCGCGACCGATCAGGGCGAGGCGCAGGCGGGTGGAGAGCCAGTCGATGGCAGCGACGGCGATCAGCACCAGCAGGATGATGAACGCCACCTGCTGGAACTCGAGCGTGCGGATCTGCTCGGCGAGGTGCAGGCCGATGCCGCCGGCCCCGACGATGCCGATGATGGTGGCTGAGCGGGTGTTGGATTCGATGTAGTACAGGACCTGGCTTGCCATCAGCGGCAGCACGCCCGGCAGGATGCCGAAGCGAATTCGCTGCAGCCTCCCGCCGCCGGTCGAGGCGACGCCCTCCACCGGCCGGCGGTCGGACGCCTCGATCGCTTCCGAGAACAGCTTGCCGAAGGTGCCGAGATCGGAGGTCATCAGCGCCAGCACGCCGGCGAACGGCCCCAGGCCCACGACGTTGATCCAGATCAGCGCCCAGATCAGCACATCAACGCCGCGCAGCGTGTCGAGCGAGCGGCGCGAGAGGAAATGCACGATGCGGTTCGCAACCACATTGCGCGCCGCCAGAAAGCCCACCGGAAACGCCAGGATCGCCGCCAGCAACGTGCCCAGAAAGGCAATGGCCAGCGTCTCGCCCAGCGCCTTGAGGTAGATGGTCGCGCGGTCCCAGGAACCCGGATCGGGCGGCAGCATCATGCCGAACAGCGATCCGAGCTGGCCGACGCCATCGATCAGGCGGGGATCGAAGAAGCCCAGCCGCGCCATGCCATAGACAAGGACGGCCACCAGCGCGAGGCCCACGGCAAGGGCGGTACGATCCTTCATGCCGGTGCTCCGCTGTCGCCCAGGCGGTGCCGCACGCGTTCGGTGATGAAATCGATCAGCGCGACGGTGACAATGATCAGCACAAGGATGGCCGAGACATCAGCATAGTAGAACTTGCGGATGGCCTCGATCAGGTCCTGGCCGATGCCGCCGGCGCCGACAAAGCCCATCACCGAAGCGCCGCGCACGTTGATCTCGAAGCGCAGCAGCGTGTAGCTCACGAAGTTCGGCAGGACCTGCGGCAGAGCGCCGAAGCGCACCACCACCGGCCAGCTCGCGCCGGTGGCGGCGACGCCCTCCACCGGCTTCAAGTCGATGTTCTCCGCGACTTCGGAGAACAGCTTGCCCAGCGCACCCATGCTGTGGATGGCGATCGCCAGCACGCCGGGCAGCGGCCCGAGCCCGAAGGCGATCACGAAAATCAGCGCGAAGACCAGTTCGGGGAAGGTGCGGCAGAACTCCAGCCAGCGGCGGGTGACGGCGCGCAGCACAGGATGCGGCGACAGATTGGCCGCCGCGAAGAATGCCAGGACGACGGCGCCAGCGGTGCCCAGCGCCGTGCCGACATAGGCGATCAGCACGGTTTCCAGCAGCAGCGAGAGCCAGTCCTCCAGACCCCAGAACCATTCGGCCGGCCTGGTCCATACGGGCTGGCCGTTCTCCAGCACGAAGATGCGGCCGATATAGCTGGTGAACTTGCCGATATTGGCGAACAGCGTGGCCGGCTCGACCTCCGCCGAGATGGCGGAGAGCATCGTGCAGAGAACGATGGCGAGGCCGATCAGTACCGCGCGTGAGCGGCGGGCACGCACGGCCTCGCGATAGCCGCGGTCGAGCGTGGCCAGCCGCGCCGGTTCGATCGCGGACGGCAAAGCGGACACGCTGCGTGCGTCCGGCTCAGCTCTTCGTCTTGCGGAGCTGATCGACGAACTTCACCAGTTCGACGACCGGCTCGTAGAACTTGTGATCGACGGCCTTGAAATCCCTGTCCTTGCCGTCCGACAGCTTCGCGAATGCCTCCTTCGCCTTGTCCGGCGCTTCGGCAAAAGCCTTGCGGATCGCGGCCTTGAGATCGTCCGGCAGATCGGAGACGTAGGCGTAGGGCGAGTTCGGGATCAGGTCCGACTTGAAGATGATCCGGAAGTCCTCCTTCTTGACCATGCCCTTGTTGGCCATCCGGGTCAGGTTGGAGTCAGTCTCCGAGTTGAACCAGTTGGCCGCCACGTCCACCGTCTTCTGGTTGACGGCGATGACGGCATTCTCGTGGCTGCCGGTGTAGATCACCTTGCTGAAGTATTTCTCGGGATTGATCTTCATCTTGTTGAGCGCGAAGCGCGGCACGTTGTTGCCCGACGTCGAGTTGGGATCGACCAGCCCGAGATTCTTGCCCTTGAGATCATCCAGCGTCTTGTAGGGGCTGTCGGCGCGTACATAGAAGACGGAGTGATAGCCCACGGAGCCGTCGGCATTGACCGTGGTGGCGAACGGCTCGACCTTCACGCCGGTGATGTGGGCACGTGCATACGAGGCCGGCCCGTATCCCGCGATATGGATGTTGCCCGAGCGCTGGCCTTCGATCACGGCCGCGTAGTCGTTGGCGATCCGCAGCACCACCTTCACGCCGAGTTCTTTGGACAGGTACTCGATAAAGGGCTCGTAGCGCTCGGTCACGCCGGAGGCGTTCTCCGCCGGGATGACCGCGAACACCAGCTCGGGATACTTCTTCTTCCACGACTGCGCCTGCGCAGTACCAGCGGCAAAGGTCGCAGCGGCTGCCGCGGTGGCAAGGATCATATGGCGACGATGCATCTCGTTCTCCATTCGAGGGGAAAGTTGCGTATGGTCAAAAACAACCTTCCCCCGAAGAAGGGGGAAGGTGGCGCGCAGCGCCGGAAGGGGGATGCCTCCGCAAGCACCGCCTTCAAAGGCGAAGAGCCGAAGGTGTTGCACCTTCCCCCTTCCGCCCTTCGGGCACCTTCCCCCTCCGGGGGAAGGCTCATGAAGGGGCGCAGGTCCAGCGTCATAGGCGTTGGTCTATTGCGCTGGTACGCCGGAGGGGGCGACGGAAAGTGATCCCAGGGGCATGGCATAGGCCGCGACCGGCAGTGTTTCCGGCTCGCCGACCACATCGGCGGCTTCCAGACCGTAGAGCTCGCGGGCACGGGCGTTGGAGAGCGCATTGGGCGCTTCGTCGAGCACTAGCCGCCCGGCCGCCAGTCCGAGCAGGCGGTCGCAGTACTCGCGGGCAAGGTCGAGGCTGTGCAGGTTGCAGACCACCGTAATGCCCAGCTCGCGGTTGATGGCCTGCAGCGCATCCATCACCAGCCGCGTGTTGCGCGGATCGAGCGAGGCAACGGGCTCGTCGGCAAGGATGATGTCAGGCTCCTGCACCAGCGCCCGGGCGATGGCCACGCGCTGCTGCTGCCCGCCCGAGAGCGTGTCGGCGCGCTGCGCCGCCAGATGCGCCATGTCGAAGCGGTCCAGCGCTGCCAGCGCCCGCGTCCTGTCCGCATCGGTCCACAGCTTCAGCAGCGAGCGGCCCGTCGAGACGCCGAAGGACCGGCCGATCAGCACGTTTGTCAGCACGTCCAGCCGGCCGACCAGATTGAACTGCTGGAAGATCATCGCGCAGCGGGCCCGCCAGGCGCGCAGGTGCCGGCCGGAGAGCGTGCCGACATTGATCTGCCCGCACGTGATCCGGCCCTCGGTAACGGTTTCGAGCCTGTTGACCATGCGCAGCAAGGTCGACTTGCCGGCGCCCGAGCGCCCGATCACGCCCACGAGCTGTCCTTTGGGAATGACGGCTGAAACGCCGTCGACCGCCTTCTTGTCGCCAAAGCGTTTGGTCACCTGCTGCAGACGGAGCATTCGCACCCCCGGCATTCACCGGGGCGATCGGTACCCTCCCTTGGCTGCCAAACGGTGACCGATTGATTGCCATTCGATGTCAATCCACAGCGTGTCGGTGATACTTGCCGCTTGATTTTTCATAAGAGGAAATGCATAAGACGGATTCAAAGATCTCTTCCCGCAGGGCATGGGCATATCTGGTTACCCGGCTAACTCGTTACCCGGCTACCTCGCCGCCGCGGATACGGCAAGGCACTGCATTCAAGCCTGCTGGGAGCGCGGGCATCTTTGCCTGCATCGGCGCCTAGCGCCGAAGTGCCTTCGCCCTTCGCTTGCGCTGCGGGCGATGCGGACGAGACGCACGCGCTCCCAGGGAGCGTTCAACGGATCGCGACCTCCATCAGCGGAATCTACCTGTCTCAAACTGTCTCCCAACTGTCTCCGGACGTTCTATCTGTCTCAAACTGTCTCCGCCTGTCTCCGTACGGGTGCTGTCGCGGAAGTGGTTGGAATTTGAAGGAGGCGTAATCTCCGGCTTGGACCAACAAGCAACAACCGGCGTTAGCGCGCCGGCGGAGATCACGCCATGACAACAGATAGCAC
>QOCQ01000016.1 GCA_003574685.1 Rhodospirillaceae bacterium SYSU D60007 | reverse complement strand
CCCAAACGCCACCGCCTCTTATAACGTCACACGCGCTCCAGCGCGCAGGCCAAAACCTCGCCGCTCAATCAAAACTTCCCGCCGGAGTTTTCACACAGCCTGGAAGGCGGGGAGAAGGTGGCGCGAAGCGCCGGATGAGGGGCTTTCCGGCAGCGCAGCAGACACGATGGAACGGTGGCCGCACGCTATTTCACAATCTTCCGACGCCTCGTTTGTTGCAAGGCCGCGAAGCCCCTCATCCGCCCCTCGGGCACCTTCTCCCCGCCTTCGCGGGGAGAAGGCAAGGCGCCCCTCAGCCCCGACAAAACCGTTTGACATCCAACAGTCTCGCTCCTTAGCTGGCACGTTACGGACACGCGCAGGAAGCCCGCCATGTTCGACCAGCCGCTGGCCGCCCGCACTAACCCTGAGCGCTCGTTTGCCGAAGAGGTCCGCTCCCTGCGCCTGGGCGCGGGCGAGGTGTTCCGCGGCGAAGGCGTGCTGGCGGTCACAAAGGCACTCTTGCAGTCGGGCGTCGCTTATGTCGGCGGCTATCAGGGCGCGCCGATGTCGCATCTGGTAGATGTGCTGGTCGAAGCACAGGACCTGCTCGACGAGCTCGGCGTACATCTGGAGACGTGCACGAACGAGGCGGCTGCGGCGGCGCTGCTGGGCGCGTCCATTAACTATCCCATCCGGGGATGCGTCACCTGGAAGTCCATCGTCGGCACCAATGTTGCGGCCGATGCACTCTCCAACCTGGCCTCGCCGGGCGTAGTGGGTGGCGCGCTCATCGTCGTCGGCGAGGATTATGGCGAGGGCGCCTCGATCATCCAGGAGCGCGCGCATGCCTATGCGCTGAAGTCGTCCGTCTGGCTGATGGACCCGCGTCCCAACCTGCAAACCATCGTTCGCTGCGTCGAAAAGGGCTTTGAGCTGTCGGAGGCGTCAAACACGCCCGTCATGGTCGAGTTGCGCATCCGGGCCTGCCATGTCACCGGCGAGTTCGTTGCGAAGGATAACGTCGCGCCACCGATCTCGCGCAACCAGCGTCTCGCCGATCCCGCGCCACACAACTACGACCGCATCTCGCATCCGCCGTCGACCTACGTGCAGGAGAAGCTGAAGGTCGAGGTGCGGCTGCCCGCAGCGCAGCGCTTCATCGTCGAGCAGGGCCTCAACGAGCTGCTGCCCGGCGAACGCGATGATCTCGGCATCATCGTGCAGGGCGGCATTGCCAACGTGCTGCTGCGCGGCCTGGACAGGCTGGGGCTGGCCGACACTTTCGGCGCGGTGAAGGTGCCGACGCTGGTGCTGAACGTCACGCATCCGCTCGCACCGGACCAGATCGCGGATTTCTGCAAGGGCAAGCGGGCGGTGCTGGTGGTCGAGGAGGGATCGCCCGACTACCTGGAGCAGGCGATCGGCGCACTGCTGCGCAAGCGGGACATCGGTACGCGCCTGCATGGCAAGGACGTGCTGCCGATGGCTGGCGAGTACACGGCCGAGGTGATGACGGTAGGGCTTCTGAAGTTCTTCGGCCAGAGTGCGAACGACATGGACCTGTCGAAGCCGGCGCAGGCACTGGAGGCGGCGCGCGCTGGCCGCGCCGAGGCGCAACGGCTGATCGGTGCGCCATTGCCGTTGCGGCCGCCGGGCTTCTGCACGGGCTGTCCCGAGCGGCCGGTTTTCTCGGCCATCAAGTTGCTGGAGCGCGAGGTCGGCAAGGTCCACATCTCCAGCGACATCGGCTGCCATTCCTTTGCGACGCTGGCGCCGTTCCATCTCGGCAACTCGATCCTGGGCTATGGCATGTCGCTGGCGGCCGCCGGCGCGGTCGCGCCGGTGATGCAGAAGCGCACCATCTCGGTGATGGGCGATGGCGGCTTCTGGCACAACGGGCTGCTGTCGGGGGTCTCGTCGGCGATGTTCAACCGCGGCGACCGCGTGCTCGTGGTCATGCAGAACGGCTACACCTCGGCCACCGGCGCGCAGTTCCTGCCGTCCAGCGCCGGCAATCGCCGCGACGGCAGGAACACGTCGGACATCGCCGCCACCCTGCGGGCCATGGGCGTGCGCTGGCTGCGGACGATCCGCACCTACAATGTCGCGACGATGCTGCGCACCTTGCGCGAGGCCATGACGACAAACGAGCCCGGCCTGAAGGTGATCGTGGCGGACGGCGAATGTCAGTTGGCGCGCCAGCGGCGCATCCGCCCGCAGCAGGCGGCGGCGCTCAAGCGTGGAGAGCGTGTGGTGCGCACCCGCTACGGCGTGGATGATGCGGTCTGCACCGGCGATCACTCCTGCATCCGATTGTCGGGCTGCCCGTCCCTCACCATCAAGCCCAGCCCCGATCCGCTGCGCGACGATCCGGTGGCCCAGGTGATCAACTCCTGCGTAGGCTGCGGCCTGTGCGGGGAGGTTGCCGACGCCGCCGTGCTGTGCCCGTCCTTCTACAAGGCGGAGATCGTGCAGAACCCGGCCTGGCGGGACCGGCTTCTTGCGCGGGTACGCAGCGGCGTCATCGGCTGGCTGCAGGGTCGTTCCCGCGACACGGCCACAGTCGCATGACCGCGCCGGATCGCCCGGTCACCATCCTGATCGCCGCTCTGGGCGGTGACGGCGGCGGCGTGCTGAGCGACTGGATCGTGGAGGCGGCGCACCATGCCGGCCTGCCGGCGCAGGCGACGCAAATCCCGGGCGTGGCACAGCGCACCGGTGCCACGACCTACTACGTGGAGGTGCTTCCCCTGCACCGGGGACAGCTTGCCGGGCGCACGCCGGTGCTGGCATTGAATCCTGCCATGGGCGAGGTCGACGTCCTGCTGGCCAGCGAACTCGTCGAGGCCGGCCGCATGGTTTTCAACGGCTGGGTGACGCCCGACCGTACAACCCTGATCTCCTCCAGCCATCGTGTCTTCGCCATCGGCGAGCGGGCCGCCATGGGCGATGGCCGCTTCGATGTCGGCCGCTTGCTGCGCGCGGTCAGGGAACGGTCAAAGGCGCAGATCCTCTTCGACATGGACCAGGCCGCCGAGGAGGCGGGCAGCGTGCTCAACGCCGTGCTGCTGGGCGCGCTGGCCGGGTCGCGCCGCCTGCCGATCCCGGACGCGTCCTTCGAGTTCGCCATCCGCGCCGCCGGGAAGTCGGTGGAGGCCAATCTCGCCGGATTTGCCTTCGGCCGGGCGCATGCCTGCGGCGAGCTGGAACAGACCGTACGCCTGCATCAGAAACGGCAGGCGGAGGCACGCGGCGTTGAAGACTTGCTGGAACGCGGCCGCCGGTCATTTCCGGCCGGTGCGCAGCCTGTGATCGAGGAAGGCATCCGGCGGCTGGCCGGCTATCAGGATCGTGGATACGCAGAGCTTTACCTCGATCGTCTTGACCGGGTGTGGGGGAGCGAGAAGGACGCAGGCGGCGATGGTGCGCTGCTGGGCGAAACGGCCCGGCATCTGGCGGTCCGCATGTCGTTCGAGGACGTGATCCGCGTGGCACAGGTGAAGACCGGTGCCGACCGCCTCGCCCGCGTGCGGACCGAGGTGCGCGCCAGGGAGGGCGAGCCACTCGTCATCACGGAGCACTTCAAGCCCGGCATCGAGGAGATCTGTGCGCTGCTGCCGCCCACCCTGGCGCGACGGGTATTGGCCTGGGCAGAGCGGAAGGGGCGTCTCGGCAAATGGTACTGGTCCATGCACGTGCGCACGACGACGGTGTCGGGGTTTACGCGCCTGTGGCTGCTGTCCCGATTGCGCTGGTGGCGGCCCCGCACCTTCCGCTTCGCCGGGGAGCAGGCGCAGATCGAACGCTGGCTTGACCAGATTCAACGTGCGGCACCGCTCAGCCTCACGCTGGCACGCGAAATCGCGGAGTGCGCGCGACTGATCAAGGGTTACGGCGATACGCACAAGCGCGGCCTGGGTAACTTCGCGCGCATCGAGGCGGCGGTGATTGCGCCCGCGCTGGCAGGGACGATGACGCCGTCAGTGGCCGTCGATGCGACTGCCAGCGCGCGGGTTGCCGCTCTGGCCGATCCGGAAGGCGAGTCGCTGGCGCGCGCACTTGGCGAGATCGCCCGCCATACGCAGGAGATGCCACGTGCCGCTGAATGAGGAGGATTCCCTGCCGCCAGATACGACGGCGACGGACACTGAGGAGGGGCTGCTGGTGCGCCATGCCGTGACCGTCGAGTGGGGCAATTGCGACGCGGCGGGCATTATCTACTACCCCACCTATTTCAAATGGTGGGACCAGGGCACGTGGCGGCTGTTCTGGGCCATCGGCCTCGACCGGCGCATCATGCGCGACGAGATGGGCAACATGGAGATGCCCATCCTGAACGCGGCTGGCAACTTCGAGAGCCCGGTGACGCCGGGCGACAGGCTGGTGGTCGAGAGCCGGGTCGAACGATGGGGCAACAGTTCCTTCCGTATCGCGCATCGTGTGCTGGCGCGCGACGGCAAGGTCGTGGCGCACGGGCATGAAACCCGATGCTGGACAACCAACGATCCGGCCGCACCTGGCCGACTCACGGCCCAGCGCATTCCCGACGACATCATCGCCCGGATGGGCGGCAAGCGGGCGCAGTAGGCTCTCCGTCCCGGAGTCGGGTTTCATTCGGTAGGTAGCGCGACGTTATCGCCGGCTGAAACTTTTCCCTGAGTCATACCATCTGATCAGTATGACAATGGCCGGGGGACAGGCGATGCCATCGGGTAGTCAGGCGCTTCGGGATGTCGCGGCGCTGAGCGATATCGAGCTTCACGGGCTGGCACTGCGAGGCGACGAAGCGGCCATCCGCACCCTGACGCAACGCTACAACCAGCGACTCTACCGGATCGCCTGGGGAATCCTGCGGAACGGGGCTGACTCCGAGGAGGCGGTCCAGGATGCCTGGATCAAGGCCTTCACGGCAGGCGCGCCATTCGACGGCCGCGCGTCCTATGCCACGTGGCTCGCGCGTATTGCCATCAACGAGGCACTTGAACGCCGGCGCGCGGCAGAACGACGGGCGCGCCTGCTCGAAGGTCAGGGAATTACCGAGATGGCCGAGTATCGCGCACGCCTTGCGGATGGGCCCGTCAGCCATGCGTCGCCGGAAGAGAGCGCGGCGCGTGCCGAGATCGCGCAACGCCTGCAACGCGCCGTCGCCCGGCTTCCGGAGGCGTACCGGACCGTCTTCGTGCTGCGCGACGTCGAGGGCCTCAGCATTGAGGAGGCGGCGAGCGCGATGGGCGTTCCGGTGCAGATCATCAAGACGCGTCTGTTCCGCGCCCGGCGCCGGTTGCAGCAGATCCTGGAGCCAGAGTTACGGGCGGCGCTGCAGGAAGCCTTTCCGTTCGGCGGCGAGCGCTGCGCGGCCCTGACCGAGCGTGTGATCGCCCGGCTTTTGGAACGACAGAAGGGAGAAGGGTCATGAGGAGTACCGACAGGGTCCTGGCACCTCGGCGTCAGCTTTTGCGCGGCAGCGCCGGCGTGCTCACCATCGCGGGGGTGACGGCATTGCTCGGATCGCAAGGCGCCGCGTTGGCCCAGAAGCGTAACGCCAACGCCGGCCAGGACGTGGGTCTGCTGAATGCCGCCATCGCGCTCGAACACGAGGGCATTGCGGCCTACACGATCGCTGCCGGCAGCGGCCTGTTGCAGCCCGCCGTGGTCAAGATCGGCGTCACCTTCCGCGGCCACCATCAACGGCATCGCGACGAGCTGATCCGCGCCGTCACGGCGCTGGGCGGCAAGCCGGCAGCAGCGCACAGCGATGCCGAATACGCGAAGGCGCTCAATGCCGCGACACTGAAGAACCAGACCGATGTGTTGCGTCTGGCGCTCAGGCTGGAACGTGGAGCTGCCAACGCCTATCTGGGCCTGATTCCCTCGCTCAGCACCGCGCACCAGCACCAGCTCGCCGCGCGCATGGCGGGCGACGAGGCGTTCCATGCCGCAATCCTCGGCAATGCGCTGGGCGAGCCGATCCCCGCCGACGGCCTGATGTTCGGAGCCTAGCTGGCCCCATGGAGGATCCGGTCTGGCGCGGCATGGCGGTAGCGTTGATGGCCGCAGCAATCCTGGCATTGGCCATTCCCGCTGCCGCCCAGTCGCCGGTCCAGATTTCACGCGCACCGGCGGGTGGCGATGCCGCGCGCGGCGAACAGCTCTACCAAAGCCGGTGCGGCGCGTGCCATTCGCTGGACGCGAACCGCGTCGGCCCTCGACATCGCGGCGTGTTCGGGCGCCGGGTCGCATCGGTGAGCGACTTTCGCTACAGTCCGGCGTTGCGCAAGCGCTCTTTCATCTGGGATGCTGACATGCTCGACCGATGGCTCGCGAACCCGATCGCGCTCGTGCCGGGAACCACGATGGGGTTCCGCGTCCCGGCCCCCCAGGATCGCGCCGACATCATCGCCTGGCTCCGCAGCCAGAGCGCGCCTTGATCCATGTCGGACATTCGTGTCGCTCTTCTGTCGGACCTGCATCTGGACATTCGCCGGCGTCATCTGCTGCGCGACGGCTGCGATGAGGCCACCTGCAACGCCTCGATGGCCCGGCTCGCCGATGCGGCACGCGAAGGCGCGGCCGGCGCCGATCTGGTCATCGTGGCCGGTGACATCGATGCTGGAACCGCTGGCGTGACCTGGGCGGCAGCGACATTCCGATCGCTGCCGGTGCTGTACGTTGCCGGCAACCACGAGTTCTACCGCCATGAGCATGGCAGGCTCGTCGGCCAGTTGCGCGACGCCGCCGCAGCCACGGATAATGTCGGCTTCCTCGAGCAGGACGAGGTCGATCTGTCCTTGAAGGGCCGCCATGTGCGCGTGCTGGGCTGCACGGCCTGGACCGACTACCAGCTTTATGGCGCAGGCGTCGCCGGCGAGGCCATGCGCCGCGCTGAGGAGCTGATGTACGATCACCGGCGGATCACGATGGGCGACGGGCCTTTCCGCGCCGAGGACGCACGGCAGCTTCATATGAAGGCGGCTGACTGGTTCGCGACGCGCCTGTCGTCAGGTGTCAATGGCACGACCATTGTGGTGACGCACCATGCGCCGGGGCCAGAGTCGGTCGAGCCGCGATTCCGTGACGACAGCCTCTCGCCTGCCTTCGCATCGGACCTGACGGCGCTCATGGAGCGGCATGCGCCCAGCCTGTGGGTGCACGGCCATACGCACTACAACGTCGATTATCGCATTGGCGCCACGCGCGTGGTCAGCCACCAGTGGGGCTACCCCGCCGAGGACGTGGCGCGCGGCAGCAGGGTCGTTATGGTCTGACGCTCATCTTTTGGGGCGAATGGCGTCCCACTGCGCGTCCGTCCAGTCGAGCATCGCGGACGTGTTCGCGCCGCCGCCGCCGGATTGCAGCATCTTGCCGCCATCGATGACCACAGCATCGCCGTTGATATAGGCGGCACCATCCGAGACAAGGAACGCGGCGAGGTTGGCCAGCTCGGCGTGCTCGCCGACGCGTCGCAGCGGGATGGTCTTGACCAGCTCCTCATTGCCACCGCGTTCCTTCGGCATCAGCCGCTCCCAGGCACCCGGTGTCGGAAACGGCCCCGGCACGACGGCGCAGGTGCGGATGCCCTTCGGTCCCCACTCGACGGCAAGACTCTTCGTCATGGCGAGCACGCCGGCCTTGGCCATCGCGGAGGGCACGGTGAACGGCGCGCCGGTCAGCGAGGACACGGTGAGGATGGAGAGCACGACCTTGCCGGTGTCGCCCGCGGCAATCCACCGCCGGCCGGCCGCCACCGTGCAATACGCCGAACCGTGCAGCACGATGTTGAGCACCGAGTCGATAGCGCGCGTCGACAGCCGGTGGGTCTGCGCCAGGATCTGGCCGGCGGCGTTGTTGACCAGGATGTCCAGCGGCCGGCGTTCCCAGATGCGCTCCATCATCTGCTCGACCGCGTCGGCCACGCGCACATCGACGCTGTGGGTTTCGACCGAGGCACCGGCAATCTGCTGGCGGAACTCTTCGGCGGTCTTCTCAAGCACCTCGGCACGCCGCCCACAGATCACCAGCTCGGCACCCAGCTCCAGGAACCTCTTCCCCATGCTCTGGCCCAGACCGGTGCCGCCGCCGGTCACGAGAATGCGTTTGCCTTTCAGCAGATCGGGCTGGAACATCTCACCTCTCCTTCGGGAACACTCTGAGATTGCCGGAAACAGGAGGAGGCGTCGATGACTGCACCGCAAGACGCCGAGCCAGCAACACAACGCGCGAACGCGGCCGTGCTTGAAGCGTTGCCGTTTGAGGATCGTCAGGATTTCGAGGATGCCCGACGCGGCCTGATCGCGCGCCTGCCGGACGGCGTGATCCGCGGCCAGGGCGGCAGCGTTCTGTGGAACCTGCGGGCCTACGATTTCCTCGACGGCCGGAACGCGCCGCCGACCGTCAATCCCAGCCTCTGGCGCATGGCGCAGCTCAACCTCGAGAACGGGCTGTTCAGGGTGGTGGAGGGGATCTACCAGATCCGCGGCCTCGATCTTGCCAACATGACGATCATCGAGGGCGATACCGGCCTGATCGTCATTGATCCGTTGACCACGCGCGAGGTGGCGGCCGCCGGGTTGGCGCTCTACTACGCGCATCGGCCACACAAGCCCGTGACGGCCGTCATCTACAGCCACAGCCATGTCGACCATTTCGGCGGCGCGAAGGGCGTGGCGAGCGCGGAAGACGTACGCGCGGGCCGGGTGAGCGTGGTCGCGCCGCAGGGTTTCATGGAAGCGGTGGGCGGCGAGAACATCCTTGCCGGCAATGCCATGACCCGGCGCGCGCAGTTCCAGTTCGGCTCCCTGCTGCCGCCGGGCGAGCGCGGCCAGGTCGATGCCGGGCTGGGCAAGGTGACGGCGCGGGGAACGGTGACCCTGATACCGCCCACGATGCTGATTGCCGAGCCGCTGGAGACGCGAACCATCGACGGCATCGAGATCGTCTTTCAGCTTGCGCCCGACAGCGAGGCGCCGGCCGAGATGCACATGTACTTCCCGCAGTTCCGCGTGCTCGACATGGCCGAGAACGCCACCCGGCACCTGCACAATTTCATCCCCCTGCGCGGCGCTGTCGCACGCGATCCACGCCTGTGGTCGGGTTACCTGTCGCTGGCGATGGAGATGTTCGGTTCGCGTACCGACGTGCTGATCGCGCAACATCATTGGCCCACCTGGGGGCGCGAGCGGGTCATCGACTTTCTTGCCAAGCAGCGCGACCTCTACAAGCATGTGCACGACCAGTCGGTACGCATGATGAATCTTGGCCTGCGTCCAGCCGAAATCGCCGAGCGGCTGACCTTGCCGCCCGAGCTGTCGCGCGAATGGTCGGTGCGCGGCTACTACGGCACGCTCAGCCACAATGCCAAGGCTGTCTTTCAGCGCTACCTGAGCTGGTACGACGGTAATCCGGCGAACCTCAACCCGCTGCCGCCTGTCGAGAGCGCGCGCAAGACCGTCGCGTACATGGGTGGCGCGGACAAGGTCATAGAGCAGGCCCGCGCCGACTTCGCACGCGGAGAGTATCGCTGGGTGGCGGAGGTGATGAAGCAGGTCATCTTTGCCGATCCCGCCAGCCGCGAAGCGCGCGAGCTGAGCGCCGATGCGCTGGAGCAACTTGGATATCAGGCCGAGTCGGCGACCTGGCGGAACGCGTGCCTATACGCAGCGCGCGAGTTGCGCGAGGGCGTGATGAAGCTGCCGCCGCGTCCGGTGCTGAGTCCCGATCTGCTGCGCGCCGTCACGACCGATATCCTGTTCGACTTTATCGCGGTGCGCCTGAATGCAGCGCGGGCGACCGGTCATCGCTTTGTCGTGAACTGGCGGCTGACCGACACCGGCGAAACGCTTGCTCTGAACCTTGAGAACGCGACGCTCACGCACGTCATGCGCAAGCAGGATCCTGCTGCCGCGGCCTCCATCGCCACGACACGCGAATGCCTGGAGGAACTGGTCCTGAAGCGTACGTCGCCGGCAGCAGCGATGGATGCCGGTACCCTCGCCATCGAGGGCGACCCTCAAATCCTGCCGACTCTGTTCGCCATGCTCGACGATTTCGAGATGATGTTCGACATCGTCACCCCGGGCAACGCAGGCTAAGGGCGTTCAAGCGGTGAACGAAAGCGTTGTTTCGCCCAGGCCCGGGAACTGCGCCACCACCTCGGCTCTGGGCTCGACGAATTGCAAGCCTACCCACGAGCCGGTGGTCACGATCTGGCCGGCGCGCAGGCCACCGCGCGAGATGACGACGTGGCCGGCCAGCCAGGTCAGCAGGCGCAGCGGTGAGCCGCCGGTATTGCCGCCCGCGCGTTCGACGATGGCCTTGCCGTTGACCAGAAGCTTCACGGGCTGGCGGTCGTAATCGAGGCTGCGCCAGCCTTCGAAGGCGGGGCCGACCACCAGCGCCTTGTTCATGCCGTTGTCGGCCAGCGGCCAGAACGGGTCGAGGCTCTTCCAGTCGCGCAGGCGCGTGTCCACCACTTCCATCACCACATGCGCGCTGGCAACAGCATCCAGCACGGTGGCAGCGTCGGGCGCGCTCGCCGCAGCCGGCAGGCTGCGGCCGAAGCGGAACGCGACTTCCGCCTCGACGCCCAGCATGTGCATGGACCTGCTTTCGAAACTGGCCGGACCGGGCACGACGTGCCGGGCCAGCAGCGGGGCACAGGTCGGCGTAGCCGTCGGCGTCTTTGCCCCCACCTTCCAGCCATCGGGCGCGCCGGCCGTGGCGGCAACCTTGTCCTGTATGGCGTAGACTTCCTCGACATTTCCGGGCGTCGCGCCGGGCGGCGGGATTTGTACGCCACGGCGGCGCGCATCGAGCAGGGCAGCGGCGATCCGGTCGATATCAGCTTGTGCCATGTCGCTATGCCTTTCTGGCTTCTACAAGCGCGATGCCTTCGCTGATCATCGCCTCTATGTCGGCGTCGGCGAAGCCATGCTCCTTCAGCACGGCGCGCGTATCGTGGCCGAACGTTCGGGGTTTGCTGCGCACTTGCGGCGGCGTGCGCGAGAGCTTCACTGGATTGCCGACATTGCGATAGCCGTCCTTCTCCCACACCATGCCGCGATGCCGGGTATGGGGGTGCTCCATGACGTCCGGCACCTCGAGCACTGCCCCGGAGGGCACGCCGTTCGTCATCAGCTCGGTGGCAAAACGCTCGCCGTCGCGTTCGGCTGTGAGCACACGCAATTCGGCTTCCAGCGCCGGCTTGTTGGCGATGCGATCCTTGTTCGTGCGGAACCGGGGATCATCGGCCAGTTCCGGCTTGCCCAGCAGTTGCGTCAGCTTGCGGAACTGCGCGTCGTTGCCCGCGCCGACCACGATGTTGCGCCCCCTCGTCGGGAAGTTGGCGTAGGGCGCGAGGTTGCCATGACTGTTGCCGAAGAGCTGCGGCTTCAGACCGCCCATGAAATAGTTGGGCGCATGCGGCTGGTGCAGCGCCACCGCGCTGTCATACAGCGTGGCGTCGATGAACTGGCCCTTGCCGGAAAGGCTACGTTCGTATAGCGCCATGAGAATGCCCATGCAGGCGTTCATGCCGGTAGCGAGGTCCACGACCGGTACGCCGATGCGCACCGGTCCGCTCTCGGGCGCTCCATTGACCGAGACGAGCCCGGCCCAAGCCTGCACCATCGCGTCATAGCCAGGATAGCCGCCCATGGGGCCATCGGCGCCGAAGCCGGTGACGCGGGCGTGGATCAGTCGTGGAAATTTGCGGGCCAGGGTTTCCGTGTACCCCAGACCCCATTTCTCCATCGTGCCGGTCTTGAAGTTCTCGATCAGCACATCGGCGCTGGCGAGCAGCGTCAGCAGCACATCCCGCGCCCTGGGCCTGGTCAGATCCAGGGCGATCGTGCGCTTGTTGCGGTTGATACCGGCAAAGTAGGCGGAGATTCCTTCGGCATCGAACGGCGGACCCCAGCCGCGGGTCTCGTCGCCCTGGGGCGGCTCGACCTTGATGACGTCGGCGCCGTGATCCGCCAGCATCTGGGCGCAATAGGGACCGCCCAGCACACGTGACAGGTCGATGACTTTCAGACCGGCCAGCGCGCCGCCGTCTTCCCGGGCTGTCATTTCCCTAGCGGCCTTTCCAGTTGGGCTTGCGCTTCTCGGCAAAAGCCTTGGGCCCTTCGACGGTATCCTCGCTGTTCGCCATGGCGACGAACGCCGGATAGTGCGCGTTGTGCATGGCGGTCTGCAGCGCCGGCACGTCGAGCGAGCGCATCACGACCTGCTTGGTCGCGCGCACGCTCATGGGCGAACACTCGAGGATCAGCCCGGCCCATCGGCGCGCTTCGTCCATCAGCTTCTCGTGCGGCACCACTGCCGTGACGAAACCAAGCTCATGGCCTTCCTGCGCCGATACGTGGCGGCCAGTCAGCATCATGCCCATCGCCTTCTTCAGCGGGATCATGCGGGCGAGCCGCTGCATGCCGCCGGCGCCGGCGGCCAGTCCCACGCGCGGCTCGGGCAGGGCAAAGGTCGCCTTGTCGGATGCGAGGATGATGTCGCAAGCAAGGGCAATCTCGAAGCCGCCACCCATGGCCACGCCGTTGACGGCAGCGATGATCGGCTTGTCGAGGTCAAGGCGGTTGGTCAGGCCGCCAAAGCCCTTGGGCGGATGGACCGGCCGCTTGCCGGTCCTGGCCTGCTGCTCTGCATGATACTTGAGGTCGTTGCCGGCGCAGAACGCCTTGTCGCCGGCGCCGGTAATGATGGCCACCCATAGGTCCGGATTGTCGGCAAAGGTATCGAAGGCATCCGAGAGCTCCTGATTGGCCATGGGATGACACGCGTTGTAGACCTCTGGCCGATTGATGGTGACGGTCATCAGGCGGCCGTCGGTTGCAACCGTGCTGTACTGGCCCATGGCGTTTCTCCACTTTCTCCGGAAGTTGTATCAGCCGGCCCATGCTGGGGGTTTTAGCTGCCCCGTCAAGGCTTCGGGACGCCATTCCCGCTTGTGACTGCGTCCAAGGAAATGTATGGTCGTTGGTCCGTGGGTGGAATATCTAGTAGTCGAGCGTTGGAGTAGCGATGTAATGCGCGCAGGGAGCCTCGTCGTGGGTCTGGCGCTGCTGGCAGGCTATCTGCTGCCCGCACATGCCATGGACGGCTCCCGTTATGCAGGCATTGGGCTGGGGGTCAGCCATTCGTCGGGCGCACAGTTCGACGCGCCAGGCCACCTCAATGGGAATCCGTCCGGCGGACCGCAGGATGCTGCGGCAGTCGAGGAGGCATCTCGTCCTCCGGTAGCACCGGCGCCGGCCCGTCGGCGCCTTTTGGGCTTTGAACGGTTCGGGCCCGACGCCATACGTGGCAGTATTGACGCCGCAGCCCGTTATGGCCGGATCGACCGGACCGGTGTGCCGCGCACGGCTTCCGGTGGTGCAGCGCCGCTGCCGCCGGACCTGCTCACCATGCCGCTGCCCCGTGGCGAGCCGCAGTCCAACCGCCCGTCACCGATGATCTGGGCTCGCGATGATGGCGGGGTGGTGGGGCTCTCCTACAAGATCAAACCGTAGGCGGCACCCCCGGCCGTGGTGTCATGAAGCCTGCGAAGTATTTGTAGAATAAAAATAATTCATGTCTGTGATGAAATCGGCGGTGTTGCGCGAAAGCCACAGGGTTCGAATATCGACTCAGCAACGGGGCGCGGCCCATTGCGAGGCCGACATCTTTGTATATAGTCGAGTACGAAGTTGGTGCCGTGTCCAACCCCGCCACTTCGTCATGTGAGTATTTGACCTAGAGAGGGGATACCAAATGAAGACGAAACTCGGAGCTGCTGTTGCTGCGGCTCTTGTAGCGGCACCTCTGGCCGCCGCGAATGCGCAGACAATGAGTTTGCCCGGCTTTTACGTCGGCGCTCTCGGTGGCTTGAACTTCATGAATTTCTCCACCCTGGGCAGCACCAAGGAGAAGCTCGGCTTCGCTGTCGGTGGTGTCGCCGGTTACGATTTCGTCGGCCCTCGCGTTGAGCTGGAGTTCTTGTATCGCCAGAACAAGAACAAGGGCGTCGGCAAGAACATGTACCAGTACACGCCGATGGTGAACGTACTGTACGACTTCCTGCCGGGTGAGTCGTTTACGCCGTATCTCGGTATCGGCGCCGGCGTCAACTTCTGGGAGTATGCCCACGTAAGCACCGAAGACTTCGCGATGCAGGGCATCGCCGGTATCGGCTTGCGTCTGACCGACGGCTTCTTTGCGAACCTCGACTATCGGTTCATGAATACCTTCGCCAAGGGCAAGGACTTCCAGAACCACACCGTGCTGGTGACCCTGGGCTACAAGTTCGCGCCGCCGGCGCCGGTCGCGCCGCCGCCGCCGACCCCGCCGACGACTGCCAGCTACATCGTGTTCTTTGACTTCGACCGCGCCACGCTGACGGCACAGGCGGTCACCACGATCAAGCAGGCCGCCGCTGCCGCCAAGGCCGGCAACCGGACGCGCATTGGCGTCACCGGCCACGCCGACCGCTCGGGCTCCGACGCCTACAACATGGCCCTGTCGCTGCGTCGTGCGAACGCTGTGAAGGACCAGCTGGTACGCGAAGGCATCCCGGCCACGGGCATCACCGTTGTGGGTCGCGGCGAGAGCCAGCCGCTGGTACCGACCGCGGATGGCGTGCGTGAGCCGCAGAACCGCCGCGTCGAGATCGTGTTGCAGTAAGCTTTCCTGCAACCAGACGGAAACGGCCGGGATTTCCCGGCCGTTTCTTTTTTGTGTGGATCCCACGGCCGCCAGGCGGCGGGCGGGGATTCGCTATTTCTTCGAAGTGGCACCCGGCGCGCCGCAGGTGGATACGCCCATTTCGGGCAAAAAGTCGAACATCGGCGGCACCTGTGAGATACTCGTCACCTGGCTGGAAAGGGCCCAGCGGAAGGCGGCGTAGGCATTGGCGCAGTAGTTGGGGTTTCCGCCGGCCATGGCGCCATCGCGATTGGCAATTTCGGTCTTGAAGGCGTGAATGTTCGCCCGACGCTTGGCCGCGACGCGTTGCAGCGGCGCCGAGTTGAGCTCGTTGTCTGCCCGAAACTTGTTGCGGAAGGCTGTGTAGTCGCTGGCGAAGGCCGGCGTGCCTGCCCGGCACTGGATCGCGGCGTTGTAGAATTGCTGCCACGTAATCTCGTTGCGAACGGCCTGCATTTCGTCAGGCGTCAGGCACGCGCCCCGTCCCGGGGCCTGTGCGGTCGACGTCTTGGCGTAAGCGGTCGATGGCGGTGGCAAGGCCGTCGCCGCTCTCTTCTCGCAAGCACTAAGCGCAGCGGTAGCCACCGCGGCCACCGCCGCGGCGCGGAAGAACGAAGGGGGCATCGTTTGGAACCTCATGACGCGCAGAAGCCGGCCTGGTTATATGGATTTGGCCAGCCTGCCGTCGGTTATATCAATTTGACCGCCCCGCGGAAGAGCCATCCGCCCACTTTTCAGGGGGTTTGTGGCCGGAGGGATCACAACCCTGCGGCGGCCGTTTGCACGCGTGCGGCTTCGCTGCCGGCCGACCGCTGGATCGCATCGCGCAACAGCGGCAGCCGGTCATTGCCGAAGTACATGTCACTGGTGTTCAGGAACATGGTCGGCGAGCCAAAGCCGCCGCGGGCGATCACCTCGTCTGTATTGGCCTTGAGGCGATCCTTGTATGCCTGCTCGCTGATCCGGGCGAAGAACTCGGCGCGATCCAGCCCGGCCCGGTCCACCGCCTCGGCCAGAACATCGTCTTTGGAAATATCCTTGTCGTCGCCCCAGTAAATGTCGAAGGCCGCGTAGGCATAGGGCACCAGCTTGCCGGCATCGAGGGCGACCAGCGCGCCACGCATGCATTTCACGCTGTTCACGGGGAACACGGTCGGCCTCATCTTGATCCGCAGGCCGTAAAGCCGCGCCCAGTCGGCCATGTCCTTTTTAGCGTAGGCGAGCTTGCGCTCGTTGGGGTGCTCCCGGCTCTTGTAGACCGTGTCATTGACGGTGTTGAAGACGCCGCCCACCAGGATTGGCTTCCAGACGAGCTCCGCTCCGGTTTCGCGGGCGAGCGGCTGGATCGCGTGAAACGCCAGATAGGTCCATGGACTTGAGCAGTCGAAGAAGAACTCGACCCTTGCGGCCATGACGAACTCCGGGATGGCAAGTCGATGACAACTTGCCATCGCCGGTCATGGCCGCCAACTGCTTTCCGGAGCGCTGGTCCCTAGTCCCAGAGCCCGCGGGCGCCGGGGCCGTTGGCCGTGAAGCGGGCGCGCGCAGCGACGCTCTCACCCGTCATCGTTCCGCAGTAGTGGCAGTCGCAGAGCAGGTGGTGCGCTTCCTGGTCGCTCAGCTCGAAGAACGCCATGCCGTCGCCCAGCCTGTCGCTCTTCAGGCCTTCCGCCTGAAACACCGGGTCCTTGTACGCGACGCTGAGCGGTGTCTCGTCGCCGCGCAGCATCCGGCGGGCCTGCTCGGGGAGGTATTCCACCCGCATCAGCGGCATCAGTGGCCCGGTATGCCGTTCGAGAAGGGTCGCCCACCGCTCGAGTTTCTCCCGCCGGGTCATCCGGGAAGAAAGCGGCAGCGGGGCCGTCAGAGCCGTACGCCTGAGTTCATCCAGCGTCCTGTGTTCCATGGCATCCTCCGATGCGCGTAACACGCTCAGGGTCATGCTGACCCACATCTGGAACGCTGCGGCAACCCAAAGGTGCCGCATGCCAGTCCGAGTCCAGGGACGCCATTGATGGTTGTTTTGCCGCGACCTGAAACTCAGGCCAGCCGGCAGGGATCATACACCCATCGCCGCCCGTGGAACACGCCGGACAGTCACAAGCTCTCGATTGGGCGCGCGGAGCGGCGAAGGGGCCAGTGCCGGTCAACGGGAGGCGCCCAGCATCACCAGCACGTTGCTGATCGTATAACCCTCGCCATGCATGGCACGCTCGGCCAGCCGCACGGGCAGGGTGAACTTCGCGCCCAGCGACGCGCCCCGGCCTGCCGGCGGCATTTCCAGTGTCAGCCTGCCACCATCGCCCGCGAGGGCACCCGAGATGCCGTAGGTGATGCCGTGGACCGTCCAGTTGCCCGTGACGGTGCCTCCGGCCACCAGAACGGACATAGGCCCGCATGTCTCGTTCCCGCGGGTCAACCCGATACGGCGGTAGCAGATGGTTCCGCGCCATGCGCCGTCCACATCCGGCAGCCGCGACTGTGACAAGCCGGTGACTTCCGGACCCGATTGCCGCGGTAACGGGCCAGAAACCGCGACAGGCTGCTGTTCGGCTGCCCTGCGCCGCTCTTCGTCCCTGCGCCGCTCTTCGTCCCTGCGCCGCTCTTCGTCTGCCCTGCGTTGTGCGGCTTCTGCGGCGCGCCTGTCCGCTTCAACCTTAACCTTGCGCTGCGTCTCCTCGGCGCGACGTCTTTCGATCTCGGCCTTGACCTGTGCCTCATCCGCCAGACGCCGCCTTTCGGCTTCAGCACGTGCTTCCTCTTCGTCCCCGCCGGATCTTGCCTCCTCGACGGCCTGCGGTATCGGAAAAGCGCTATCGAATGTTGGCGCCGGAGCCGGCGTGTCCGGAACGTCGATGCCCACCAGCAGAAGGGCGGCCGCGCCGCCGGCAACCCAGGCAAGGCGGCGCAACAATCCCGTTTGCGCAGGCGTCGGGGCAGGCAAGGCACGGTCCACGCCGCAACTCAACAGGGCCGCAACCTCGCGCATGCTTTGCACGCGTCGCGCCGGGTCGGGTTCCAGAAGCCGAGCCAGGTCGCAACGCAGATCGTCAGGTACGCCGCTCAGATCAGGTCGGGATTCGCGCGCCTTCACCGCCCCGGCCAGCGACGAGCCCATGGGCAAGGGCTTGCCGCTGGCGGCAGCCGCCAGAACGAGCCCGAGACTGTAAATGTCGGTACGATGGTCGATGACGCTACCGTACAGGCCGCACTGTTCGGGTGAGCAGTAATCCAGCTTGCCGGCAAAGCCATCGCCGATGAGCGTGCTGACCCTGTCCAGCCTCTTGGCGACACCGAAATCGATCAGCACGGCCTGACCGAGATCGCCGCCGCGCAGCACGATGTTGTCCGGCGAGAGATCGCGATGCACGACACCACCGGCATGGGCGGCGCCCAGCCCTTCCGCGATCCACGCACCGAGCCGGCGCACTTTGACCGACAACAGCGGCGCATTCGAAATGACCGAAGCCAGAGAAGGGCCCTCGACGTACTCCATGACCAGAAACAGCCGCCCGGACTCATCTCCGAAAACGCCCTGGTACGAAACCACAGCCGGGTGCCGCATCTTGCGCAGGGCGCCGGCCTCGCGGCGGAACAGCTCGCGGATCTGCGGATCGCCGGCGAGGTCGCGACGGATGACCTTGATCGCATCCTGGTCGCCTGTGTGAACGTTGGTTGCGCGGTAGACTTCGCCCATGCCACCGCGACCGATCAACGCCTCGATACGGTGCGAGCTGTTGAGAAGGGCGCCGGGCTGCAACAGGCTGGTGCGTTGTTCATCATCACTTGGCGCAATCAGGCGGGTCGGCGCAAAGGGATCGGCCTTGTCGGTCATCCGCTCCTCGTCACGAATACCCCTGAATACGGTGCCAGGCGTCTTCTGGATGCAGCCGCCTTGTGCCCGGGCCTGCCGGGTGCCTACCATCTTTCTGACACCGGCCGGCGGCATGCTGTGCGGTACGGATGCCGGAGGGGGGAAGGATGAGATTGCGGGTACTGGCGCTGGGAGCGGCCGCAAGTCTTCTGGCGGGCTGTTTCGATGTAACTGCCGACGGCGTGTTTCGACCCGACGGGACCGCGCAAGTTACCGCGGAACTGGGGATATCGACACAGCTTGCGGCGGTGCTTGCCAGCCAGGGCAAGCCGGGGCAGCCGGACTTTCTGGCCGATTGCGAGAAGGAGCGGCCGGCCGACACGCTTCCTGCCGGCGTGACCTCGATCAAAGGAAAGCGCAGCCAACGCGGCGACATGGCGCTGTGCACCTATGTGGTTCAAGTGTCCGACCCGGTTCTCGCCTCCGAGGCCCAGCGTCAGAGACAGGGTGGTAGTCGCGGGTTGGGCGGCCTCAACAAGTCGCAGTTGAAGATCGAGCGGCTGCGCGAAGGCGTCTACCGGCTGACCGGCGATTTCAAGCCGATGGACGATCCGGCATCAGGCAGTCGAAAACCCGGCGAGGATCTGGCCGCCAATGCCATGCTGCTCGCCATGACCGCCAATCGCTATGTCACGTTGAGCGTCTCGGCGGCGCGCATCGAGAACGCCACCGGCGAGGTACAAGCCGACGGCCGCAAGGTGACATGGAAGCTGCCGCTGATTGCCCTGGTTCGGCAGACGCCCGGCGTGCCCTACGAGATCAGGGCGGATATCGTCTACGCCGAGAGCTGGAGCAACAAGCTCAAGCGGTGGCTGGGAATTGACTAGACCAGCCAGGATGGAGGCGCGCATGTCCCCGCCGTCAACGCTTGCGGTGCATCGCCGGCGGTTCGTGCGTGCCGGCGCCGGCCTTTCGCTGCTTGTAGCTGCACCGTCATTGGTGCGTGCCGAAACGCTGGTCCCCACGCCCGCGCAGACCGAGGGACCGTTCTATCCGGTGGCGATGCCGGCCGACAGCGACAGCGATCTGGTCACGGTGCGCGGCGCGCCGGCGGCAGCGCGAGGCGTCGTGACTTACGTCAGCGGCCGTGTGCGTGACACTTCGGGCCGGCTGCTGGCAGGCGCCCAGGTCCAGATCTGGCAATGTGACGTGCACGGCATCTACGACCATCCGGGCGAGGGGCGGGAGCGGGCGCGGCGCGATGCGGGCTTTCAGGGCTTCGGCCAGACGACGACTGGCGCCGACGGCAGCTGGCGTTTTCGCACCATCCGGCCCGTTGCCTATGCCGGACGGACGCCGCACATCCACTTCCGTATCGTCGCAGCGGACGGGCGCCGGCTGACGACGCAGATGTACGTCGCCGGTGAAACCGGCAACGAACGCGACGGCGTGCTGCGCGCCATCCGCGATGAGCGTCAGCGGCAAAACGTCATCGTGTCGCTGTCGCCTTCCGGTGGACCCGAACCTGGCGCCTTGTCCGGCACTTTCGAAATCGTTCTCGCGTGAGCAGCGCCGGTTCGGATTGACAAGAGCTCGGCGCAATCGGTTCACTGCGGCCCCGGCAACGGAGGAAACGCATGGGCAAGTTCAGGATCGTCACCGCGCCGGGAGGCACCAGCGGGCCGGGCTACAGCTACGAGATGGAAGCGCTGTCGGCCATCGACGCCGAGATCGTCGAGATCGATGCGCCCTCGGAAAACGAGTTCATCGCCGCGGCGCATGATGCCGATGCCCTCTACGCCAAGGGCAGACCGATCAGCGCCCGCATCATCGACGGGCTGGAGCGCTGCAGGGTGATCTCGCTGGGCAGCGTCGGCGTCGATTCGGTGGACGTTGCGGCCGCCACCCGCCGCGGCATCCCGGTCACCAACGTGCCCGACACCTTCATCGAGGAGGTGGCCGATCACGCCATGATGCTGATCCTGGCGACATTCCGCCGTCTGGTGGTGCAGGACCGGCTGGTGCGCGACGGCCGCTGGCGTGAGGGCCGGCCGATGCTCTACCAGTTCCCGCGGCTGATGGGCCAGACGCTGGGCTTCATCGCCTTCGGCCATGTCGCGCGTGCTGTCGCGCGCCGCGCCGCCCCGTTCGGGCTGCGGCTGATGGCCTATGATCCCTTCGTCGAGGAGCTCGTCATGAGCGATCATGGCGTGCTGCCGGCCAGCCTCGATGAGGTGCTGGCGCAGTCTGACATCATCTCCATGCACGCGCCGGCCACGGCCGAAGCGCACCACATGCTGCGCGAGCCGCACTTCCGCGCCATGAAGCGCACCGCGCTCTTCATCAACACCGGCCGCGGACCCACGGTAGACGAAAGCGCCCTCATCAAGGCCTTGCAGGAGGGCTGGATCGCTGCGGCGGGTCTCGACGTGCTGGAGGTGGAGCCGGTCAAGCCCGACAACCCGCTGCTGAAGATGGATAACGTGATCCTGACCGCGCATGTGGCTTCTGCCTCGGCGCGATTCGATCCGGCGCGACGCCGTCGCGTAGGGCAGGAGCTGGCCGCCGTGCTGGGCGGCCGCTGGCCGCGGAGCTGCGTCAATCCCTCGGTGCTGGAGAAGTCACCCCTCGTGCGCTGGCAGCCTTACTCCATGGAACGGGGCCCGGGGAACTGAACCCGAGGATAGATTACTTGGTTCCGTACAGGCGGTCGCCGGCGTCACCGAGGCCAGGCAGGATGTAGGCATGATCGTCGAGTTTACGATCAATCGCGGCGGTCCATAGCGGCACGTCGGGGTGAACCTCGGTGAACGCCCTGACGCCTTCCGGCGCCGCCAGCAGGCACATGAACTTGATGCGCGGGGCACCCGCGCGCTTGAGCAGGTCAACAGCGGCAATTGCCGAGTTGGCCGTGGCCAGCATCGGATCGCAGACTACGACGAGGCGGTCGGCGATATCCTCTGGCAGTTTGCAGTAGTACTCGACCGCCGCCCGCGTCTCGGGATCGCGGTATAGCCCCACATGCCCGACGCGCGCCTGCGGCATCAGCTCGAGCAGGCCGTCGGCCAGTCCCAGGCCGGCACGCAGGATCGGCACCACCACCAGCTTCTTCCCCTCGATGAATGGCGCCTCCGTGCCGGCCAGCGGCGTTTCTATGTGGCGCTTTTCGAGCGGAAGATCGCGCGTCACTTCGTAGCCCAGCAGCATGGCGATCTCGCGCAGCAGCCGGCGGAAGTTGGCGGTTCCTGTTTCCCGGTCGCGCATCAGCGACAGCTTGTGCTGGACAAGAGGATGGTCAACGACGGTGATGGTCATGGCTTCCTCCCCCTTCAGAAGACAGTGCCATCGCTTTCGATGGCGATGGGCGGCGTGCCGCCGGGCCGGCGTTGCGCAGCCAGCCGGCGCCCCGCCAGCCATGTGCCGCCTTCCAGTACCTTCGCCAGCGGCAGCGCACCGGCGTCCAGGCCAAGATGCGCGCGCACATGCTGTGCCACCTGGTCCAGCAGCAGCACTGTCAGCGCCCGCCACTCGACAATGACCTCCTCGCCAGGCGTCCAGGCGCGGTCGAGGATTTCGCGGCGTTTCGGGCGCAGTGCGCCACTATCGATGAAGAGGCCGCCGTTGCGGTATTCCGGAAGCCCGGTGAGCGCGTCGAGGTTCGTCACGGAAATCCCGACTTCCTCCAGCGGCTCCACAAGCGAATAGGTGAGCCACTGTGAGAGCTTGTGAAACGGCACCAGCCCATCGGTGAGGTCGCGCGTACGGATGGCCGGATGCCGCCAGACGTCGCCCAGTGGTTCGCCAGCGATGCTGAGGCGCGATGGCCAGATTGGCGTGAACGCCTCAAGCAGCGCCTGGAGGACGGCGGCCGCAGGCAGGGTTCGTCCCGAGACTTGCGCGACAAGATGATCGAACAGATGCCCCGGCCGGGCATCGTGCGCGCCAAACAGGCCGGGGCGCGCCAGCACGGTTTCACCGAGCCGGCGCAGCAGGCCGATGCGTCCGTCCAGCCCGACCAGAGGATTATGCGCGGCAACCTGAAATCCGGCGGCCAACACCGGGCCCTCGATGCGTGCCAGCACATCGGCGTCTGCCCGCAGGGGATCAGTGGGATCGCGACTGAAGGCGCCCGCGGCGAACATGTGCAGCGAGGCGAGGGCAAGTCCCTCGGACCGCGCGTAGACCTCGCCGGTGGCAGCCTCGCGATAGCGCCAATCCGGTCCTGAGCCGGCATCCAGCAACACCGAGACAATCGCCAGGTCGAACCGCCGCCGCGCACGTTCTTCGAGCGCCAGGCCGGAGGGCAGCAGCGCGGCGAGGCCATGCCAGCGGTTTCGCCCGCCTGCCTCAAAATGCCGCCAGCGGGCGTGGTAGGGCACCGCTTGCGGATCGGCAAAGCGTTCGCGCACTACGTCGAGTGTCGCCTGTACCGCAGCCTCCAGGCCATCCTGGTCAATGGCGAACCAGCGGGATTCGCCGTTCTCGACAAGGCGCCCGATGAGCTTTGCCCGCTCGCGAATGGCCTGCGGCGTACGCAGCCAGGCGATGGCGTCAGCAGGCGTCGTCAGTGACCGGGAGATCATGCGGGCCAGCCAGCGTGCACGCTGGCGCGACGTGGCATCACTCTGCCAGTCCTCGCCCCTTGGCCCGGCTCAGCTCGGCGGCATCCGGCTTGTCGGGACTGAAATAGCCCGCCGCCTTCTTGGCATCCATCTCGACCTGCGCATCCGGCGGGATCAGCGCCTCGGGAATCGGCACCTGCTCGACGATGTCAATTCCCAGCGACTTCAGCGCCTCCGACTTCAAGTTGCTCATCGAGGCGAAGCGGTCGATGCGGGCGATGCCCAGCCAGTGGAAGACGTCGGGCATGAGCTGCTGAAAGCGCATGTCCTGGACGCCCGCCACGCACTCCGTGCGCGCGAAATACTGCGCCGCGCTGTCGCCACCCTGCTGGCGCTTGCGCGCGTTGTAGACCAGAAACTTGGTGACCTCGCCCAGCGCCCGGCCCTCCTTGCGGTTGTAGACCACGAGGCCGATGCCGCCTTGCTGGGCCATGCCGATGCAGAGCTCAACGCCATGCGCCAGGTAGGGCCGGCACGTGCAGATGTCGGAACCGAACACGTCGGAACCATTGCATTCGTCATGAACGCGGCAGGCGATCTTCGTATCGATCTGACCGAGCTTGCCAAGATCGCCGAAGAAGTAGAGCGACATGCCGCCAATCGGCGGCAGAAAGACCTTCAGGTCCGGGCGCGTCACCAACTCTGGATACATGCCGCCGGTCTGTTCGAAGAGAACCCGGCGCAAAGTCGTCTCGGCGACCTCAAAGCGTCGCGCCACGCCAGGCAGCCACCAGACCGGCTCGATGGCCGCCTTGGTTACCCGCACATCGCCGCCGGGCAGCAGAATTTGGCCATCCGGAACCAGCCGGCCTGCCTCAACCGCATCCTTGACCTCGGGCATCGACACGCGCGCCCGGGTCACCGCGATGGTGGGCCGGATGTCCCAGCCGGCAGCCAGGCGGTCGGCAAAGACCTCGGCCACGAGATGCCCCCACGGATCGAACGACACGATCCTGTCCGGCTCCGCCCATTGGGGAAAAGGGCCGATGGGCGCAGCCGGTGCGGTGTCCGTGAGATCGGGGCGGTGGTCCGGCGCCAGCGTTTGTGCGGCAATCGCCAACGCCCGGTAAACGCCATAGCCGCCTGCATGCACGCCAATGGCGTTGCGATGCTCGGGGTGGGTGACGGTGGCCACGACAGGGCCTCGCTCGGCGGCGGCTGCGGCATCCCACTGGATGGCCGGCGGCTTGCCGTTACCGCGTGCGGGGTGGGACGTCAGCCGGATGTGACGATGGGCGCGCGGAGCGTTGGAAATGACAGCTTCTGGCTTGGAAGACGGCGGCAGTGCCGTGGTCATGAGCTTTCCAGTACGAGTACCGTGGAAAGCGAGGCATATTATCACTCTGTGGACAATTTATGAAGAACCTTCGAAGGATCGGGGATGGCTGACGGTGGCAATTCCGGGGCATCTCTGCCCGAGGCCGATGCCGTGGAGCGCCTGCTCGGCGCCTATCCGCTGCACGGGGAAGCCCGGGAACGGGTGCGCCGCCGCGCCGTGACCCTCACAAGGGGTATGCGCGCCAGCCGCAAGCGGTTTGGCGGCATCGACGAGTTCCTGCAGGAATTCGGGCTGACCACGCGCGAAGGCGTGGCGCTGATGTGCCTCGCGGAGGCGCTGCTGCGCATCCCGGACTCCGAAACAGCCGATGCGCTGATCGAGGACAAGATCGGCGCTGCCGACTGGGACAGGCATCTGGGCCACGCCGACTCCCTGTTCGTCAATGCCGCCACGTGGGGGCTGATGCTGACCGGCCGCGTCGTGACACTGGATGATCCGGGCAGGCCCTCGACGCTGTTGCGCCGCCTGGTGGCAAAGGCCGGCGAGCCCGCGATCCGGCTCGCCATGCGCCAGGCGATGCGCATTCTGGGCCGGCAGTTCGTCATGGGAGAAACCATCGAGGCGGCCCTCGACAGGGCGCGCGACGACGAGGCGCTGGGCTACCGCCATTCCTTCGACATGCTGGGCGAGGGCGCCCGCACCATGGCGGACGCCGACCGCTATATGGAATCGTACGGCGAGGCGATCGAGGCTATCGGCCGGACCATGCGCGGCCGTGGCCCTGTCGAGGGCCCGGGCATTTCCGTCAAGTTGTCTGCCCTGCATCCACGTTACGAAGAGGCCCAGCGGGCACGCGTGTTGCGCGAGCTGGTGCCGCGTTTGTCGGCGCTGGCACACAGGGCCGCGGCAGCGAACATGGCGCTCACGGTCGATGCCGAAGAGGCTGACCGGCTCGACCTGTCGCTGGATGTGTTCGAAGCGGTGCTCGGCGACGGACTGCCGGCGGATTGGCAAGGCTTCGGTCTCGCCATCCAGGCCTACCAGACGCGCGCACCCGCCGTGACGGAGCGGGTCATCCGGGCGGCACGGGCGCACCGGCGCCGGCTCATGGTCCGGCTGGTGAAGGGCGCCTACTGGGACAGCGAGATCAAGCGGGCACAGGAGCGGGGCTTCGACGCCTTTCCCGTGTTCACGCGCAAGGCCGCCACGGACCTGTCCTTCATCGTGTGCGCGGCGCAGCTTCTGGCGGCGCGCGACACCCTCTATCCCTGCTTTGCGACCCATAACGCGCATACGGTTGCGGCCGTCATGGAACTGGCCGGCGCCGGCGGCGGCTACGAATTCCAGCGTCTGCACGGCATGGGCGAACCGCTCTACCATCAGGTGGTTGGCCGCGGCAGCGCGCACAAAGTGCCGTGCCGGATCTATGCGCCGGTGGGCGGCCATCGCGATCTGCTGGCCTATCTCGTGCGACGCCTGCTGGAGAACGGGGCCAACACCTCGTTCGTCAACCGGATCGTGGACGAGCACGTCGCGGCCGAAGACCTGGTCCGCGACCCGGCCGAGATCATGTCCCGCCATGCATCAACGCCGCATCCCAAGATCCCCCTGCCGGTCGACCTGTTCCGTCCGGCACGGGCCAATTCCCGCGGAATCGATCTGGCCGATCGCCGGGCCACTGAGAAGCTGCTAAGCGCGATGCACGCGGCGGCCGACACGGCATGGAGCGCCGCGCCCGTGGTGGGCGGTGCTGTGGTCAAAGGCACGCCGCACAACGTGCATGATCCCGCCAATCTGGATCGCGTCAATGGCTCTGTCGTGGATGCCGACACGGCCACAGTGCATCGGGCATTGGCCGCAGCGGTGGCCGGATTCCCCGCCTGGGAACGCACGCCAGCGGAACAGCGGGCAAGGGTGCTCGATCGTGCCGCCGACCTGATCGAGGCCGAGCGTGCTGCGTTCATGGCGCTGATCGTGCGCGAGGGCGGCCGCACCATTCCCGATGCCCTGGCGGAAGTGCGCGAGGCGGTCGATTTCTGCCGCTACTACGCTGCCGAGGCGCGGCGCCAGTTTGCAGAACCGGTGGAACTCGCGGGTCCGACGGGCGAACGTAACACGCTGGGCCTGCGCGGCCGCGGCGTCTTTGCCTGCATCAGCCCGTGGAATTTTCCGCTGGCGATCTTCACGGGCCAGATCGCGGCGGCGCTGCTGGCCGGCAATGCCGTGCTGGCCAAGCCGGCGGAGCAGACGCCGCTGGTTGCAGCACGCGCGGTGGCGCTGCTGCATCGCGCCGGCGTGCCGCAGGACGTGCTGCATCTGCTGCCGGGCGACGGCAAGGTGGGCGCGGCGCTGTGCAGCGATACGCGCATCACCGGCGTTGCCTTCACCGGCTCGGTGGAGACGGCATGGGCCATCAACCGTGCGCTCGCGGCACGGCAGGCGCCGATCGCGCCGCTGATTGCCGAGACTGGCGGTCAGAACGCCATGCTGGTCGACTCCTCGGCCCTGCCCGAGCAGGTGGTCGACGATGTCATCACCAGCGCATTCCGTTCCGCCGGCCAGCGATGCTCGGCATTGCGTGTGCTCTTCGTGCAGGACGACGTCGCCGATCGCATCATCGAGATGATCGCCGGCGCCGCCCGGGAGCTGGTGGTCGGCGATCCGATGGAGCTTGCCAGCGACGTGGGGTCGGTGATCGATGCCGAAGCCCGGTCGGCACTGGGGGCGCACGCTGCGCGCATGGCCAGGGAGGCCCGGCTGGTTGCCGAGACGCCGCTGTCCAGGGACTTGCCGCGTGGCCACTGGTTTGCGCCGCGCGCTTACGAGATCGATTCCCTGTCGCGACTGACGGGCGAGGTCTTTGGCCCGGTGCTGCACATGGTGCGTTACGACGGCGGGCGGCTGGACTCGGTGCTGGAGGCCATCGAGGCCACGGGGTTCGGTCTGACGCTGGGAGTGCACAGCCGCATCGACCGCACGGTCGAGACGATCGTGAACCGCCTTCCGGTCGGAAACGCCTATGTCAACCGCAACATGATCGGCGCTGTCGTCGGCGTGCAGCCCTTCGGCGGCGAAGGGTTGAGCGGTACCGGTCCCAAGGCCGGCGGTCCGCACTACCTGCCACGCTTTGCCACCGAACGGACGCTGTCGATCAACACGGCCGCCGCCGGCGGCAACGCCACCCTGGTTTCGCTCGCCGACAGCTAGGTTCGACTCCTGGCGCGTCAGCCAGCAGCGACGCCCTCGCTTATAAGTTCCCTGGCCGGCGCGCCACGTCCCCTGACGGTCCGGGTTTGTTGCCTGGAGCATCGCGCGGGTGGCAGCGGATCCACCTCGATGCTTCTGGCGCGCAAGGTCCATTTGCCAACGTGTTCCAGACGCGCGAAGCGGATCTTGGCTGCTTCAATGGCACGTTCCCGGTTGCGGGCGAAGCGTATGACAATCGACCGCTGACACACCCTGAACGATTTGCCGTAGCAGTTCGTGAGGTCGTTGAAGAAGCTCACGCGATAGGCAATGCCCATGGCCTCTCTCCCATCAGCTCGAAAATCAGAAAGGCCCTTTCCGCACGCCGTGCCATGACCTGGATCAAAACGCCTGGTGTTCGCCTGTGAGACGGATTGCAGTGAGCAGGCCTGATTTCCGTCGCTGCCTTCGTCCGGGAGCGTTCAGATGAGCTACAAGACGATTCTCGTTCATTGCGATCCGGCCCGATAATGGCGCAGCGCCTGGCGGTCGCGAGCGGACTGGCGCGGCGCTTCGAGGCACACCTGGTCGGCCTTCAGGTGCACCCGCGGTTTGAGCCGGCGATCCATGGAGGCGCCGGATTGCCGGCGGAGCGTTTTATCGTGCCTACGGGTCTGCGCGAGATGGTTCTCGGCGGCGCCAGCCGGACCTTGCTGGCCAGCATGACCGTCCCGGTGCTGATCGCCCACTGACCCAAAAAAATTCCCCCCGGAAGGGCCCTCCGGCGGGAAGGATGGTTGCTGCGCTCGTTACTGCCCGGCGGCGCCGGAGAAGAGCTGCTCGAAGACCTTCTGTGCCTTGCCGGGCTGCTTGACGGCCTTTGCCTCTTCCAGGTTGACGGGCTTGCCGACAACGATCAGCGCCACCATGCCCATGCCATAATGCGGCGTGCACTTGACGCCATAGGCGCCTTCCTTGTCGAAGCGCACGGTAATCGGCTCGTTCATCTTTCCTTTGAACGACGTGGCGCCCTCGGGAATCATACCGTTGATGGCCTCGGCATTGTGCGACTTGTCGGTGGGCACGAAAGTGACGGTGTCTCCGGGAGCCGCCTCGATGAAGTCCGGCTGAAACACCATCATGCCCTTGTCACCCCTGTTCAGCATCCGGACCTGGTGATCGGCTGCCTGGGCTGCACCCGCGAGCAGCACAAGACCCAGCGCTGTCGCTGTTACAAGATGGGATCGCATGGTCCACTACCTCCTTTGCGTTGTGTATGTATTGTCGGGGTGGAGCCGGAACGTTGCTGCACCGCAAACGATTCCGCGAACCTGTTGCCTGCTTTCTTGCTGGAGGATGCCTTGGCCCGACTCGACCGCTCGCTGCTGGCGGGACTTCCGCCCTTCGAAGGGCTGGCGCCGGCCGATCTCGACCGCATGCTTGAGCATGCCCGTTCGCAGCGTGTGCCGAAGGACCAGCCGGTCTTCGAACAGGAGGCCCAGGCGCACGCGTTCTTCCTGCTGCTCGACGGCCACGTGCGGGTTGTGAAGACGACCCCGGACGGTCAACAGATCATCGTGCGCTACATCAGCCCCGGCGAACTCATGGGGATCGCGCGGGCGCTGGGGCGCACCACCTACCCGGCCAGTGCCATCGCTGCTGTCGATTGCGTGGTGCTCGCCTGGCCAAGCGATCTCTGGAGCGAGTTCACGATGAGGTATCCGGAGTTCGGCACAAACGCCTACAAGACCGTGGGGACGAGGCTGCAGGAAACACAGGCACGTGTCATTGAGCTGGCGACCCGGCAGGTCCACAACCGGGTTGCCCATGCGCTGTTGCGGCTGGCGGATCAGGCCGGCAAGAAAACCAGCGACGGTATTCTGATCGACCTGCCCCTGTCGCGCCAGGACATAGCCGAAATGACCGGAACCACCCTGCATACAGTCAGCCGCCTCCTCACGGCGTGGGAGGAGCAGGGTCTGGTCAAGAGTGGGCGCCAGAAGGTGACGGTCGTCGAGCCGGACCGTCTCTCCCGGCTCGCGCAGGGCGACTGATCAGACCCCGGCTGGGAGGTCCGATATATCAGGCTACGCCAGGCGTCTGGCCGCTTCGCTGATCATGTCCGGGCTCCAGGGCGGCTCGTACGTCATATGCACGTCGGCGCCGGTGATTCCCGGCACGGACAGCGCGGCTGCCTGCACGGCGTCCCGGAGATAATCGGTTGCCGGGCAGCCAGGCATTGTCGTTGTCATCGTGATGCGTGCCACGCTTGCCTCAACCTCGAGGTCATAGATCAAGCCGAGGTCAACGACGTTTTCGCCCAGCTCGGGGTCGATCACCATGCGCAGCCCGTCGCGCACGTCATTGGCCAAGCCGCTGTCCGCTTCGCCTGTCATGCCGGCTTTCCTGGCAAGCCGCCCGCGCGGATGACGATGCGGTAGGAACCATCCGCCTCGAAGCTGCCGCGCCAGGCGTGGCCGCGGTCCCGGAGCTGGTCGAACAGGAACAGCGGCTCGCGCGGCACCAGCGCGGCCAGCGTTTCGCCCGGTGCGAGGGTCTCCAGGGCTTCGAGCGTCTTCACCATCGGCTCCGGCGGTTCGAGATCGCGATTGTCCAGGCACAGGCGTGGCTCAGGCCAATCGGCCTCGCCGGACGCGGCCTTCGATTCCGGCGCCGGCGAATCAACGGGGCTGAAGGTCACTTCCCAGTCGCCGTTTCCGATTTCCCGCGCCGCAGGCTGGAAGCCGCGGGCGCCCAGCGCCTGAAAGAGCGGAACAGGCTTGAAGGGCGCCAGCAGCCGCAAGCTCTGGCCGGGCGCGAGCGCGGCGACGGCTTCCATGATGACGCCAAAGGGCGCGCCGCCGCTCTTCAGGATCGGTCGGACGTCCAGATCGTAGGGTGGCAGGGGCATGGCTAACTCCGGTCAACCGTGACGCAGGGGCGGGAGGAACAGGTGGGGCCGTGACGCGCCGGCCGGCAGCCGCCGTTCAGTGGCAACATTGACAAGCAGCCGGGCCAGGACAAGCTCGCCGATGATGGCGATTGTCGCCGCGAGGGTGCCCGCCGCGGTGATGCGAAAGAGGCTGTCCCAGTTCATCAGAAGCGCACCCGTCCCGGCCAGCACACTCACGAAATAGAGGACGAACCACACTTTGCCGCGCGGTTCGACCACCAGATCCTGAACGCGCGGTGTCGGCTTGCGGCCCATCACCGGGCCGTAGCACTCAAGCCATGTGAGGAACGGCACAATCTTGTAGAGCTGCGACAATCCAAGGCCGGTAAGCCAGCCGAAAGCCACCAGATAGAGGAGCGCGCCGGCGTGCCGGGCCATTGAGCCGCTCGCCAGCAGGGCGGCGGCCAGCAGCGCAGACAGGAACAGCATGGCGAAGGCGCAGACCGCGGCCTTGCTGTTCAGCTCGACATTCTTGCGCCTGCGGTGGCGGTAGAAGAAGAGAACGTCGGCGCCATAGAACACCAGCGCGGCAGCGGCCAGCAGGAGCGCGACTGCCACAATGATATCCGTGCCGGCCCCGACCACGAGCGCAAGCGGTGCGACGACGACAAGCAGCAGGAGGGCGGCACCGCCGCACGCCCAGACGGCGCCGCTGGTGCTCTTGCGGGCTTCAGGCGACAGCAGGAACATCGGCAGCAACCGGTAGCTGACGCCGATCGCCGTGAAGCCAAGCCAGCCGCCAAGGCCGGCGGCGATATGGAATGGCAGCAGCCGTGCCCGCAGCGCCACCAGCTCGAAGGTCGTCACCATACCCGAAAGGACGCAGACCAGCAGGACTCCCAGCGCCGCGGTGGCCGCCAGGCACGCAAGCCCGCCGGCCACGAACCGGGCAGCCGGTGCCAGCGGCCGTCCCTCCCACAAGGTGCAGCCGATCGCCCAGGCTGCCAGCGCGAACCCGAGGGGCAACAGCACGCCAGCCGGCGCGAGCAGGGAAACGTCCAGCTCCAGGGTGCCGGCAAGCTGGAGAAATCCGCCCAGCAGACAGCCCAGCCCGAGGACGAGCCCGACCAGTGCCGGCAACACCAGCCCGGGGGCGCGCAGGCGCCTGCCGACCAGAACCGGCACGAACTGGAAGAGGGCGCCGCACATCAGCAGGCTCAGCCAGCCAATCGCGATCATGTGGACCAGAACGAGGCTTTCCGGCGCTTCAGCGGAGACCGCGGGGAAGCCATAGCCGGCGGCCATCAATGCCTCGGCCCCGATGAGAAAGACGAGGGCGGTGGCAAACCAGGTCATCGTCCAGCGGGACAGCGTCGCACCCTGCACCATCGATAAAGGATGCCACGCTGACGGTACTGCTCTTTGTGCTTGATCAAGCTGCACGTCCGTTGCGGCAGCGCCGTTGGGCGCGCTTCTCTTTGTGCAATTGCAAAGAACGTTTGCTGCGGCTCACCAACATAAGCCTCGTGAAATTGCCGTCGAAAGGAAGACGCAGATGACCACGCGCAGACACCTGCTTGCGACAGTTGCCGGGGCAACATTCGCCGCGGCAGGCGTGATGGGTTCCGGTCCGGTCCTCGCCCAGGCCAGGCCGCATGAGCATGCGAGCGGTCCGGGAGCGGACGCGCCTGTCGATATCGTCCGCTCTCCCACCGATCTGCCCGCCGCGATCGGCAAGCGCGGACCGCGTACCGTGCGGATCGGCCTGGAAACCGTCGAGGTGACCGGCAAGCTTGCGGACGGCACCACCTATCACTACTGGACCTTCAACCGGAAAGTGCCCGGTCCATTCTTCCGGGTTCGCGTGGGCGACACCGTCGAGGTGGTGCTCGAGAACCACCCGGACAGCACGATGGTGCACAATGTCGACTTTCATGCGGTCACCGGTCTGCATGGTGGGGGACACGCCACCGAGGCGGCGCCCGGAGAGCAGAAGGGCTTCACGTTCAAGGCCCTCAACGCCGGCCTGTACGTCTATCACTGCGCCATTCCGATGGCCGCGCAGCACATCGCCAACGGCATGTACGGCATGATCCTGGTCGAGCCGGAGGGTGGCTTGCCGCCGGTCGACCGTGAGTTCTACGTCATGCAGGGCGAGCTCTATACGGAGCAGCCGTTCGGTACGCGCGGCCATCTCACGGAGAGCTTCGACAAGCTCATGAACGAGCAGCCCGAGTACTACGTGTTCAACGGCGCCGTCGAAGCCCTCACCGGCGACAGGGCTCTCAAGGCCAAGGCCGGCGAGACGGTCCGGATTTATTTCGGCGTCGGCGGCCCGAACAAGACGTCGAGCTTCCACGTGATCGGCGAGATCTTCGACAAGGTCTACAACCTTGCCTCGCTGACCAGTGCGCCGCTGAAGGATGTCCAGACCATCACGGTGCCGCCGGGCGGCGCCGTGGCGGTGGACATGAAGCTCGAGGTCCCCGGCGACTACGTCCTGGTCGACCACGCGCTCTCGCGCGTCGCCCGCGGCCTGGCCGGCAAGCTGGTCGTAGAAGGCCCGCCACGCCCCGACCTCTTCCGCGAAGGCGTCAAACAGGTCGGCTTCTGACGCACCTTGAAATGTTCAAGGCCTGCAGCATCCGCTGCAGGCCTTCTGCGATTGAGGACCAATTTGCGTCGCTACAAATGATTGAAATCGTATCGTCGGTTGACAAATATCAACAGGTCGCCTGACTCGCCGTTAACCAGTGCGTGCACTTCCATCGTTGGGATCGGTGACGTGAAGACCTTTGAATTCACCATCATCGCCAGCGGCCTGGATCCCGACGCGCCGGACTTTGCCGGTCGCTTCTTTGCCGCGGGCTGCGATGATGCGACGATTTCCTTTCAGAAGGGCGTCATCGTCCTGGACTTCGCACGGCAGTCTAAGACCTTGGTCGGCGCTCTCGTCTCAGCGGCAAGGGATGTGTCGCGCGCCGGCGCTCGCATAATGAGTGATGACCCGTAGCCCTTTCCTGGTGCTATTGGCCTTGCTGACTGCAGGGCTGGCTATCGAGGAGATAGCAAGGCGCGTCATGACATGGTGGACCGTCAACCAGTGCTATGACTGTGTTGCGCCAACCGCTTGATTTCGTAGAGAAGGGTTGGCTGGGGGACTAGGATTCGAACCTAGACTAACGGGGTCAGAACCCGTCGTTCTACCGTTAAACTATCCCCCAACGGGATGGCCGGCCGGGCGGCAGGCGATCATTTAGCGGCGCCGGCCTGCCTTGGCAAGCACGGGCCGGTCCGCCGGGGCGGGGATTCCGCTCGCCCGCCGGCACCCGCTCCGCTAGCATTGGTCGCGGGAGAGGCGGGCAATGTCGGAGGCGGGCACGGGCGTCGGCGGGTGGCGTTGTGGGCGGTTTGCGCACACTTTCGCGTCCATCGACCTCGGAACGAACAACTGCCGTTTGCTGGTGGCACGTGCATCGGCCACCGGGTTCGACGTTATGGATTCGTATTCGCGGCCCGTGCGGCTGGGCGAGGGCGTGGCCTCCCAGCAGGCGCTGTGCACGGATGCCATCGAGCGCACGCTGGAGGCGCTGGAGGCCTGCGCCGCAAAAATCCGCAAGGCCGGCGTCACCCGCCAGCGCCATATCGCCACCGAGGCCTGCCGGCGGGCGATCAACGGCGCCGATTTCCTTGCCCGGGTGCGGGAGCGCACGGGGCTCGCCTTCCAGATTATACCGCCGCGCGAGGAAGCCCGGCTGGCGCTGGCAAGCTGCGAGGCGTTGATCGACCGGCGGGCCACTCACGTGCTGCTGGTCGATATCGGCGGCGGCTCGACCCAGGTCGTGTGGGTGGCGTCCCGGCCACGCGACCAGGGTCCCTGTGGCGCCGAGCTCTCCATCCTCGACATGGTGTCCGTGCCCTGGGGCGTGGTCACGCTGACGGAAGCGCGGCTGGCCGGCCGCGCGCGCTGCGAGCCGCTGCCGGCTGCGGTCTATGAGCAGCTCGTCGCGCACATCATGGAGGCGCTGGGCCCGTTCTGTGCGCGCAACGGCGTGCGCGAGAAGGTGGCCGCCGGCACCGTGCAGATGATCGGCGCGTCCGGCACGGTGACCACGGTTGCCGCCTACAGCATGGGGCTGAAGCGCTATCACCGGGCCACGGTGGACGGCACCACCGTCGACCGCGACACCATCCTGCGCATCGGCGCGCGGGTGGCGCGCATGTCGGTCGCCGAGCTGGCGGAGCTGCCCTGCATCGGCTGGGAGCGCGCCGAGCTGGCGCTGGCCGGCGGCGCGATCCTGGAGGCGGTGTGCCGGCAATGGCCGGTGAACCGGGTGGTGGTCGCCGACCGCGGCCTGCGCGAGGGCGTGCTGGTGGACCTGATGCGCGAGGCCGACCGCGAGTGCGATCCCCTGACGCGGCGCTGGGACGAGACGGCGGCGCCCGTCCTGTGATCTGCTGGCAGTGATGGCGAAGACAGCAGGCGGCAACCGCTCCGGCCGCGGCGGCACCATCGCCGGCCGCCGCCAGGCGGTGCGGGTGAAAACGGCGCGCGGCCGTACCGTGTCGTCGGCGCGCTGGCTGGAGCGGCAGCTCAACGATCCCTACGTGCACGAGGCGAAGCGGCGCGGTTACCGCTCGCGCGCCGCCTTCAAGCTGGCCGAGATCGACGACCAGTTCCGCTTCCTGCGGCCGGGCGCGCGCGTGGTCGATCTGGGCTGCGCGCCGGGCGGCTGGTGCCAGGTGGCGGTGCAGCGCAGCCGTCCGCTGGAAACCGGCGGCCGCGTGGTCGGCATCGACCTGACGCCGGTCGAGCCCATCGCCGGCGCCACCATCCTGCTGGGCGACTTCATGAGCGAGGCGGCGCCCGCCCTGCTGAAGGCCGCCCTGGACGGTCCGGCGGACGCTGTGCTGAGCGACATGGCCGCGCCCGCAACCGGCCATCCGCAGACCGATCATCTCCGCATCATGGCGCTGGCGGAAGCTGCGCACGATTTCGCGCGCGAGGTGCTGAAGCCCGGCGGCACCTTCGTCGCCAAGGTGCTGCGCGGCGGCACCGAGCGCGGCCTGCTGGAGAGGCTGAAGCAGGATTTCAGGACGGTGAAGCACGTCAAGCCGCCGGCCAGCCGCAGCGATTCGGCTGAGATGTTCGTCGTCGCCACCGGCTTCCGCGGCGCAAGCGGCTGACCGCAGCTCAGGAGACCAGCACCAGCCTTTGCGCGGCGGCGTCCCACCAGTGGAAGCGCGGCTTGCCGCTGCAATCAGGACCAGACGCGCACTGGGATAGGTCAGGAAGTAGGTAATGCAGGACTCAGGTGATCCTCATCCGTACCCAAGTGAACTCCGATGGAACCGATAAGGTGCAATTCCATGTGGTCCTATGCACCCGCAGCGGCTATGCCTGCCAAGAACCGCCCGGCCGATTTGGGACGCTTTGGAACATTGCAATGTTCGCAACCTGCGCAAGAACGACCATGCCCCACTTCTTACTTCTGGCGGTTTCAGTCATAGGACTGTCCTTTGCAGGTTGCGGTTCAACGGCCGCACAAAAAACCACCGTACCACAAGGATTCGATTTGGTTCAGGGCAAGCCCCAAGCTCCGCCCACCTTGTTCAGCAACGTCAATGGCGATCCAATCTCGCTTAAGTTTTTCAGAGGAAAGGTCGTCGTTCTCAATCTGTGGGCCACCTGGTGTGCCCCTTGTGTAACGGAAATGCCCTCGTTGGACCGGCTCGCAAGCCGCTTCGAGAGTGATCGGCTGGTTGTGCTTGCAGTGAGCCAAGACAAAGGTGGGAGTGCGGTTGTGACGCCATTCTTGATGCGACTGGCACTTCAAAAACTGAAGATCTTTGCTGATCCGTCTGGTCGACTTTTTCGAGATTTTGGCGTCCGGGGTCTACCTACTACATTCATCATCGACCCCAGTGGCGCTACTATAGCGAGAGTAGAGGGTCCTTTAGATTGGGACGCGGGAGACGTTGTCCGGTACCTCACCGGAATGGTTGAGCAGCCTAGCCGCTAAGTTAACCATCCCTTGCGTGGCGGATGTCTGCACGATATAAATTTGCGTCGGAGTGCAGCTAAGAGCTAGGGTTTGATAAGGGAGACAGGAATGAAGCTCATAAACCGATTGCTGGTTGCGGTAGTCGCGCTAGCTGTGATGACCATGGGTGCCGCGTCCGTTCAGGCGCAGGACCGAGGCTTGGTAGCTAGAGCCAATGTGGTGTTGGCGGCTGAGATCGCCGGCTTGGGAGAGCCTGACTCCGCCTTTCTCCTCGCGTCCGTAGACCCATCAGGGACGGTGAGCGTGGATCAACTTTCCAAGAGCAACACCCTCGGTGATCAAGGGAAAAACCAGATAGCCCAGCGAAGCTACGGTTGCTCCACGGGTTGCTCGACTGGGTGCTCAATGGGTTGCTCCTCGGGTTGCTCGTCTGGATGCTCTTACGGATGTAGATGAGCCTCTTCCGAGAAGAGTCCATAGCCGCGATGACCCGGTCAACAAGCCGGGTCGTCTGCGTTTGGAGCATGCTGCTGACAGCTATGTCGGCGCTCGCGTTAGTAGAAGACAACGCTATAGCTCTCTACATCGTTGCTATTGGAGTTGCTATTGCTCCCTCGCAAGCCAGTATCCCAAAGCGCCTATGCCTTTGTGCAATTGCCCTGGTGGCAACATTCGGTGGGTCTCCGGCGCTTCTCGTAGCTGTGCCGGCAACCTTTCTGCTTCTTGGTCTGCCCGAACAGTCGGTCAGAACTTGTATCGGATTAGCGGCTTCGGCGTTTCTAGCGCATCACCTCCAGTGTTTGCCGCCTCTAAAGGGTAACGCTATCGAAGGTGGCTCCGCAGCATTTTTGCTTGTGCCGACGCTCGTGGTCATTGGGGTTCATGGGGTTCTAATCGGTTGGCGCTCATCAATTTGCCTCCTATTTGCTGCGGCAACGACTCTCGTGTTGCTTGACCAAGCTGCGGCGCGGTGGATGACCCATGCCACCTTTACGGCTCCCGTCTTTCGGGCAGCGATTGCTCTAGTACCAGTTGGTGCCGCCGCTCTCGCAATCGCTCCGCAGCGAGATTTGCTCGGCTTGAGGAAGGTTGTTTGGATTGCAATAGCGATTTTGATAGGGGCAGCCTCCACCGTGCTGATTCCAGTCGTGCCAATTGGGCTGGTGGTATTTGACGAGAGCCATGGTCGCTGGGAAACCACACAGGCGTCATTTGGCCCTACGCCCGGCCGTTGCAGGACTTGCCTCTGACGATGGTTACGTCGTTCTAAATCCATACTCCGGCTTGTCAGATCGACAGCGCGAAGCAGTTGCTCTGAACGAGGCGGCTAGGATAGTTATGAGAAGGTATCCGGATCTGTGTCCTCAATTCGATCTTACTAAAGAGCAGCAAAAGACGTTCCGAGACTATGGGCCGTTGAACGCCATCCGAGCTACTATCGCCGGGAGGATACTTTCGGGCGACCCTAGTGCTCTTGCCCCTACAGATGAGCAATTGGCTTTTGTAAACCGTCTACGAAAGCGAATGGGGCTTTCGCGGTGATAACGCGACTCGTCCTCTATCGAGCAATGTCAAGATGAGTTTACGCCTACTCCTCTCGATCCTCTTAGTCATCGCGGTGTCGGCGGAGGCCAGGGACGGAGGCCAACTAGTTGGCGCCGTGACGCGTGTTCGCGACGGCGATACTATCGAGGTGGCTGGCACGCCGATCTGACTGAACGGCCTGCACGCGCCGGAGCTGAATGAGCCGGGCGGTCCGCAGGCGCGCGCATGGATGATCGAACACACGAATGGCCAGTTGATTGTATGCCAACTCAACGGGGACCGGACACACGACCGCCTCGTTGGGATCTGCCGCAACAGTAGCGGCGACTTGGCCGCGCAGCTTGTTGCTGCAGGGCTCGGGCGAGATTGTCCGCGCTGGAGCGGCGGACGCTATGCGAGATTTGAGCGGCCGGAAGCTGCAACCATGCCTTTGCCAAGGTATTGCGCTGGCCGGTAACACAACGTGTTATGCGGACCCTGTAACTGGACGCTGCATGACATCAATGGCGCCATTAATCGCCTGCTAGACTGGCGGCTGGGCGGCGAGGATGTATCGCTTAACGCGATCTCTGGCACGTCGAAATGGCTAGCTGCTGGTCTTGGTAGGGACTGCCCTCGTTATAGCGGGCGTCGCTATCGCCCATATGAGGTGGCCATCGCAGCCCGGATGCCGCTTCCAAAATATTGTTTCCGTCGATAGCCCGACAGACCCGGTACAAAAGTACCGCTGGAAGCTTTGTTTAGACTGGGCCTGTGGCGCTTAATAGGTTGCTGCGGCCACCAAATGGGTTGATCTACCTATCAATGATGTTGACTTACCATAAGAATTTATCTATACGCTTATCGTATAGTAGACGATGGAGCATGTCAATGGCTGCGAATGACGGGCTGGCGGGCGACAAGCGGCGGGTGGCGTTTCTCAAGGGGCTGGAGCAAGGCATGTCGGCGGCCGGCGCGGCGGAAGCCGCCGGCATCTCCCGCAGCCTGGTGTACCGGTGGCGCGAGCACGACCGCGCCTTTGCTGCCGCCTGGCGGCTGGCCGCGGAAGTCGGCACCGACCGGCTGGAGGACGAGGCCATGCGCCGCGCGCTGGCGGGGGTGGATAAGCCGGTGTTCTACCGGGGTGAGACGGTGGGCGTGGTCCGAACCTATGACAACCGCCTGCTGATGCTGCTGTTGCAGCGGCGCCGGCCGGTGCGCGAGCCCGATGCCGAGGAGCGGTTCTTCGACACCCAGGAGAACGACGTCTTCATCGGCGATCTCGTTGACGCGCTCGGCAAGTGTGATCAGCGCATCGCGGAGCTCACGCAGGAGGTGGCGGCACTGCGGCGCGACCGGGCCGGGGCGACGCCCGAGGGCGAGGCGCCGGCGTCTGAGGAGCCGGTTCAGGTCGTCCTGCCGTATGACAAGGAAGAGCTCTTCGGCAAGAACGAAGAGGAGGAGGAAGAGGCGTTGGAAGAGCTGGAGGCAGCCGGTATCGATGCGGGCAGGAACCAGTTCGAGGCGGGGGACGCGCCCGGGCCATCGGAGACAGAGACAGATTTCGAAACAAGGTGCCGTCTATCTGTCTCACGCTGTCCACCGGCCGAGCGCAAGCACCGCTTCAGGGAGGTGCGGCATATCCTCGCCGAGGCTGCCGCCTACAGGCCGGAGTGGGCCCTCCTCAGGCCAGCCAGCGCCAGCAGCACCAAGGACCACCTCCCCTGAGAGCACAAGCAACTGTCAATCGGTCGCCGGAAGCGGTGCATCGGCCGCAACGTTCTTGCGGATGCTGGATCGGGCGATCGCCGAGGTGGGCTCCGACCGGATTGCCGTACGCGTGCATCCCGATGTGGCACGCGGGCTGGCCAAAGGGTTTCTGGCCTCCGAGGCAAGGCAGCGTGGTGTGACGCTCATCCCGGAGGAGATTGACCCGATCAGCCTGCTTGAATGCGTCGAGGAGGTGTGGACCGTCTCAAGCCAGCTCGGCCTGGAAGCAGCGATGCGCGGTGTCCCCGTGACCACGTTTGGCATGCCGTTCTATGGTGGGTGGGGATTGACCCGGGATCTTGCCGAAGGCGTGGTTGCGGATGCGGCAAGGTCCAGGAGGACCAGAAGGCGGGATCTGACCGCGGTTTTTTCTGCTGCGTACGTTCATTACACCCGGTATGCCGATCCGGTCACGAGGCGCCGCATCGACATCCATGGCGCCATCGACCGTCTGCTGGACTGGCGGCTGCGTGACGAGCCGCTGCGGGGACGGACGGTCCATTGCTTCGGCTTCTCGTCGTGGAAGCAGCGCGCGACCCGAAGATTCCTCGGCGGATTCAGTGGCACGGTCAACTTCCACAGACGATGGCGCATTCCCCGGTCGGCAAAACCCGCCGACAGCATTTGTGTCTGGGGCATGCGCGGGCCGCGTGCGTTCGAGGAGCAGTGCCGGGCAGCGGGCTTCGCTTTCGACAGGGTCGAGGACGGGTTTGTCCGCTCGCCCGGCCTGGGCAGCCGCCTCATCGAACCGGGTTCTGTGGTGGTGGACTCTCTTGCCATGCATTTCGACGCCGCGCGGCCCAGCGCGCTTGAAGAATTGATCGCGAGTCTCGAACCTGACGCGCAACTGCTCCGGCGCGCCGGCAGCCTTCGCGAGCGTCTGATCGCCGACCAGATCACCAAGTACAACCTCGCCAGCGAACCGCCAGACCTGCGGAAGCTGGCGCGCGGCCGGCGCATTGTCCTCGTTCCTGGCCAGGTACCCGACGATGCGTCCGTCGTGCTCGGGGCCCGCGGCATTGCTGACAATCTGTCCCTGGTCAGGGCCGTCCGCGAGCGGCATCCCGAAGCCTGCCTCGTCTACAAGCAGCACCCCGATCTGGTCGCGCGGACCAGGCGCAAGGACCGCCAGACGGAGCAGATCGCTGCCTATGCCGATTGCGTGCTGCAGGATTCGAGCATGGCGGCGTTGCTGGCGATGGTCGACGAGGTTCACGTTCTTGCCTCGCTTACCGGATTCGAGGCGCTCGTCAGAGGCATCCCCGTCACCTGCTGGGGACTGCCATTCTACGCCGGTTGGGGGCTCACCACCGACATGCAGCCCTGCGAACGCCGGCGTCGCAAGGTCGATCTGGAGACGCTGATCGCCGCCGCACTGATCGTGTACCCGCGTTACATCGAGCCCGTGTCGGGCGTGCCTTGCAGCATTGAAGACTACCTGGAGGCGCTCATCGAGCTGAGGCGTACCACAACGCAGTTCCATTTGAGCGCCAGTCCGCATTCATTCGGCCAGCGCCTGCGCGCGAGGATGCGCCGCCTGGCCCGTTCGCTGGCGCCGCGGCCGGTCCTGTGATGCGTGTCAGCTCCGGAAGTGCCTCTCGTACTTCTCGACCGTGTCGGAGAGGTCGGACCAGTCCCGCCGCGATCGCAGCCAGACATGGCGGAACGTATGGCGGTCCGCACGGATCCAGGCCGGATCGTCGAAAATGCCCGCCGGCAGCGTGCGCAGGCCGGGTGCGGCCTCCAGCGTGAAGCCGAGATTGCTGCCGCATGTGGGACAGAACGCGACGTCGAGCCATCGGCCGGACTCGTCCGAGACGTGCCGGTAGCGCGACGCCGCGGCACCCGTGAAGCGAACCTGATGGGTCTCGAACACCACCTCGGTGCCGAACGCGGTGCCGGTCCGGCGCTGACACCACGTGCAATGACAGATGGTGACCCTGAGCGGCTCGCCGCTGGTTTCGAACCGGATGGCGCCGCAAACGCAGCCACCCGTGTGCCCGTCGTCCATGGCCCTCTCACTGCATCGTCGGGCGGGGATGCCCTGCTAGCCGTTCTGCGTGCCGTCCTCGTAGCCGCCGCCGATGCGGGTGCCGGGCGCCAGCAAGCCCTTGCCGGGCACGTGGTTGATCTCCAGCCGCGTGCCGTCGGGATCCTCGAACAGCACCGAATAGTAGCCTGGGGCGAACCTGTCCTCGCGCGGCGGATGGACGATGCGCGCGCCGATCTCCACCAGGAAGGCATGGGCCTCGTCCACATCGGCCCGTTCGCGCGCACGAAAGCAGTGGTGGTGCAGGCCGATTGCGCCCTGGCGGAACTTCTGTCCGGCGACCTCGGGCGACGGCGCATGGATGCCGAACCCCGTACGGCCGCCCACGCCGTAGAAGGTATTGCCCGTGTCCGCCACGATGGTCATGCCGAGAAACGGCAGAAGCCGGGCGTAGAACGCGCGCGCGGTCTGGAAATTGCCGACAGTGATGAAAGTGTGCGCAACACCGTTGATCTGCATGGCGGTCCTCCCGGGACCGCACTCTATCCTGCCCGCATGATTTCGCGACCGTTTCTTCTGTCCGGGAATATCAGGCGCTGGGGCGCCTCTACTGTGCCCGGTCCCGCGCAGGCGGGGACGGGATCACTTCGCCATGGAACGCATCGGCGCGTCCAGGGTCCACTCCGCGCCATCGGGTGGGAACGACAGCACCGCAACCCCTTCCAGCTCCGACTGGCAGTGTTCGCCGATGATCCACGAGCCAAAGCCCGTGCGGGCCGGCGCCGTCACGAGCGGTCCGCCGCTTTCCTTCCATCGAAGCTGGAACCGGGCGTCGCTACCGCGTCCACCAAGCAGCCAGGTCACAACGACGTTTCCGCTGTTGCTGGACAGCGCACCATACTTGATCGCATTGGTGCAGAGTTCATGAAGGGCCATCGTGAGCGCGAGCGCTGCCCGGGGGCCCACGTCGATCCGGGGACCGTCAAGCCGGACGCGCGAATTTTCCGAGCCATGCACTGCCATGCCGCTTGCAATGACGTCGGCGATGGGTGCCTCGTCCCAGCGCGTGCGCATGAGCACATCGTGTGCCCGGCTGAGCGCAACCAGCCGCGCACCGATGGCCTGGATGGCATCCCTGGGTGCACCGCTGTTGCGCAACGTCTGGCCGACGATCGCCTGCACCACCGCCAGCGTATTCTTCACCCGATGCACAAGCTCGTGATTGAGAAGCTGCTGGCGCGCTTCCGCCTGCTTGCGTTCCGTGATGTCCACGAAGGTGCAGGCGGCACCTTCGATCCGGCCCTCGCGGATGATCGGACGCACCCAGTACTCGACCGGAAAACTCGTCCCGTCGGCGCGGTAAAAGACCTGGTCCGTGACGTGCGCATGAAGCCCGGTTTGTGCCGTTTTCAGAATCGGGCAATCACCGTGCAAGGACGAGCCGTCCGTTCGCGAATGACGGATCAGCCGGCGCAGATCCTTGCCCAGCACCTCGTCATTGCGCCGAAATCCGGTCATGCGCAGGAAGGACGCGTTGCAAAGTATAATGGCGCCCTGGCGATCGATTGAACAAAGCCCTTCCGCGGCGGAGTCGAGGAGCATACGCAAGTCTGCCAGGGTCCTCGCCTGCACGGTGTGACCTGTTCCGGTCTGGCCCATCATCGCGGCATTCCCGTTATCTGCGCTGCATTCAACGGACATGCTGTTGCCTCTCGGGACATGGGACAGGTTCGTTGTGGTCATCGCAGAACATCCCGGGTGCTGGTGATGAGAAGGCAGGTGCAGCCGGTTTCGCTGCAGACAAGCTTGTCGGTGGCGCCGGGCGGGCCGTAGTTGTAGTCGCCCGGCAAGAGCTTGCGCTCGTCGATCCACAGCTCGCCGGCGAGCAGATGCAGCTCTTCCACGCCGGCATGCGTATGCGGTGGGTAGCTGGCGCCGGGGGCCAGGCGGACCAGCATGCTGATCCGGTCCCGTTCGGTGTCGCTCGCCAGCAGCTTGCACTCGATCCCGGGCGCCACAGGCTGCCATTCCGGTTCGGACCACTGCCGCGCCGGCGGCGACACCGGTTCCTTGCCGGTCTCCGCGGCAACACGGCTTGCAAGCCGGGCCTGCAGCGACGTCGCCGGACGCAGGATGTCGGCGGGCCAGGCGATGAACAGGTCGATCAGCGGCCGCAGGCTCTCCAGTTCGCGCTGGCAATCCGCGCAGGCGGCGATGTGTGCCTGCAGCGCAGGCACTTCGCGCGCGGAAAGCGCCCCCAGGGCGTGGACGCACGTCAGCTCTGACCTGTCGCAAACATTACCGGACGCAGGGGAATGCGAGACTCGCATACCCCTGAAACGTCATTTGCGCGCTTTTGGATTGGTCCGAGGCCGGCGGCACAGAAAAATATGTGTCTCGATGACAAAAGCGGTTCAGCGCAGGATGTCCCTGGTACTGGTGACGAGAATGCAGGTGCAGCCCGTCTCGCTCCAGACGCGGTCGTCCCCCGCGCCGGGCGCGCCGTAATTGTAGTCGCCCGGGAAGAGCTTGCGCTCGTCGATCCACAGCTCACCCTCGAGCAGATGCAGCTCTTCGACGCCGGCATGGGTATGCGGTGGATAGCTCGCGCCGGGCGCCAGGCGGACCAGCATGCTGATCCGGTGCCGTTCGGTGTCGGTTGCCAGCAGCTTGCACTCGATCCCGGGCGCCACCTGCTCCCATTCCGGCTCTGACCATTGCGGTGCAGGCGGCCGCACCGCCTCCTTCCCGGTGTCCCGAGCAATACGCAGTGCAAGGCGCCCCTGAAGGGACGCTGTCGGGCGCAACACATCGGTGGGCCAGGCGACGAATCGGTCGACCACCGGACGCAGGCTCTCCAGTTCGCGCTGACAATCCGGGCATGCGGCGATATGGGCTTCGGCTGCGGCAAGCTCGCCGGGCGCCAGCGCCTGCGCGGCGTAGGCGCATGTCGCCTCGCTCTGAGCACAGGGATTTTGATGGGACGTCGTCATGGCTTCCCCGCTTCCGCGGTCAGCGCGTGCCGCAATTTGTGCAGTCCTGAACGAATGCGGGTCTTGATCGTGCCGAGTGGCTGGTTGAGCCGCGCCGCGGCCTCGGCATGCGTGAGACCCGCGAAGAAGGTGGTTTCGATCGCCAGGCGCTCGTCCGCCGTGAGCAGCGCCAGGGCTGCGCGCAGCGATTCACCCTGCTCGCGCAGCTCGAGGACGTCGCGCGGATCGGCGGGCATCTCGGCCAGCGGCTCCACATCACCAGCGCCGCGCTTTTTCCGGTTTTCGAAACGCAGCCGGTCGATCGCCCGCGAGCGTGCCTGGTTCATGATCCAGCCCAGCACGGTACCGTTTGCGGCGTCGTAACCCGACGCCCGCCGCCAGATGTCATGGAACACGTCGATGGTAAGCTCTTCGGCAAGTTCCCGGTTGGCCGTGATCCGCATGACATAGGTGAAGACCACGCGATGCGCCCGCTCGTAGAGCGCATGCAGCGCGAGCTGGTCACCCGCGGCGATCGATCGCACGAGCACTACCCACTCCTGCTCCGATACCGGCGGAGGGGAGCGGGCGTACAGCACATCGCCCAGGGTTGCCGGCGCCTTTTGCGTCTTCTCGTTGTCAGTCACCGACGGATTCGCCATGACCGGCATATTGCTGGTGCTTCGCCGATCGATCAAGATCGGCATTATTGTGGCGCGCCCTCCCTCAACCGGAGGAAGTCGGCGCATCGACACCGTTAGCATCGAACGCACAGCCCGTCCATGTGCCCGTTCACGAGGCTGCCGCATCAGGCGAACGACAGTCCCTTGCCAAGGTGATTCCATGACCGAACGCTTCACGCTGGAACGTTTCCCGCTCCATCTCGGCCTCGGCGCGCGTGCCGTGCCCGAACCTGAATTCACGGGCATGGAGTGGTACGCGGCCTATGCCGAGCGCCATGCCGGCGACGGGAGCGAAGGCCGCCTCGTGTCGCTCTACAGCTTCGGCGAAAGCTGGACGAGCTGGGAGATGCACCCGGCGGGCGATGAGGCGGTGATCTGCGTCGCGGGGGAAATGACGCTGATCCAGGAACGGCCGGACGGAGCACGGCGCATCCCGCTGCGCGCGGGCGAGTATGCCATCAACCCGCGCGGCACCTGGCATACGGCGGACGTTACCGGCCGTGCCACGGCCCTGTTCATCACGGCGGGGCTCGGGACGGAGCACCGCCTGCGGTGAAGTACCGATCTCCGGACCGCGTCAGCCGTAAACGAATGCCGCGTCGTCGAGATCGATGGCCGGGAAGACATCCTTCTCCGTCCAGTAGTCCTGGGTGTGCTGCCATTCCGGCTTGTCGCCGCGTTTGGGCAGCAGGTGCATGCCGCGCATGAGGTAGCCCGGATTGAAATTCTCGGCGTCGATCCAGGGCAGCAGCTTCATGTCCCTGTCTTCCGGACGCAGCGCCACCTCGACGCGGCGCGCGCCCTTCTTCTTCATATGCGCCAACAGACGGCAGACGAAGTCGGCGATCAGGTCGGCGCGCAACGTCCAGCTTGCGCGGAAATAGCCGAACACCCAGGCCATGTTGGGGACGCCGGTAAACATCATGCCGCGGTAGGTTACTGAGTCGGAGAACACCAGCGGCTTGCCGTCGATGGTTAACGCAATATCGCCCAGCACGTTCAGATGAAAGCCGGTAGCCGTCACGATGATATCCGCCTCGAGCTCGCGGCCGGACTTGAGAAGGATGCCCTTCCTGGTGAAGCGCTCGATCTCGTCTGTCACGACGGAGGCCTTGCCGGCGCGGACGCTCTTGAACAGATCGCCGTCCGGCACATAGGCAATGCGCTGCCGCCAGGGCCGGTAGCCAGGGGTGAAGTGCGTATCGATGTCGAAGTCCGGTCCGAGATGGGCGCGCACCCCGGCCAGCAGCTCGTTCTTCACCGCCTCCGGTTCTTCAAACGAACGGCGCGTGAAGGTCGCCTGGTCGAACAGGATCTTGCGGCGCACGATCTCGTGGATCCACGTTTCATCGATCTGCAGCTCGCGCAAGGTCTCGGCCAGCACGTTGGCGTTGCGCGCCGGTATGAAGTACGTCGGTGAGCGCTGCAGCATGGTCACGTGCGCGCAGTCGCCGGCGATGGCCGGCACCAGCGTCGCGGCCGTCGCACCGGAGCCGATCACGATCACCTTCTTGCCCGCGTAGTTGAGGTCGGCCGGCCAGGTCTGCGGATGCACGATGCGGCCCGCAAACGCCTCCATGCCCGGCCAGTCCGGCGTGTAACCCTCGTCGTGCCGGTAGTATCCCTGACACATCCAGAGGAAGGTCGCGCCGATCCGCACGGTTTCGCCCGTGTCAGCGCGCACCGCCTCGACAATCCACGCATTCTCGGCACTCGACCATTGCGCCGAACGGATGCGATGGCCGTAGCGGATATGCCGCGCCAGGCCGTTCTCGGCGATCACCTCGCCCATGTAGGTGCGGATCTCGTCGGCCGTTGCAATGGGCCGGCCTGTCCAGGGTTTGAAACGATAACCGAACGTGTAGAGATCGCTGTCCGAGCGGATGCCAGGGTATTGGTGGGTCAGCCAGGTCCCGCCAAAGCTCTCCTGCGCTTCCAGCACTACGAAGCGGGTGCCGGGGCTCTGGGTTGTGAGGTGATACGCGCCGCCGATGCCCGAGATGCCGGCGCCCACGATCACCACGTCGAAATGCTCGACCGGCGCCGCACTCGCCTTCATCGTGGTGTCGGCCGCTTGCGCGATCGCGGAGGTCGTCGTCAGCGAGTCAGGCATAGTGTCGCTCTCATCCGTCATGCAGGTATGCAGGCGACAGCAAGGCCAGACCCGGCGCATGCTGGCAACCGCCGACATCGCCGTCATTCCGAGGTGCGAAGCCATGGGGCGCAATGCCGCGCTGCATGTCGGTTGAGGTTCATTAGCAGGCGCCCTCAAAAGTCTCGCTTGATTGCGCGCGCGACCTCTACTGGAGTGCCGCCCGGGACAGGAACTCTCGAGAGGACTTAGAGCATGAGCAGCACAGCCGACTACACGCCGCCCAAGGTCTGGGGCTGGAACAAGCCGAGCGGCGGCCGCTTCGCCAACATCAATCGTCCGATTGCAGGGCCCACCCATGAGAAGGAGCTGCCGGTGGGCCGTCACCCCATGCAACTCTATTCGCTGGGCACGCCCAACGGGCAGAAGGTCACCATCATGCTCGAGGAGCTGCTGGCGCTGGGCCACAGCGGCGCGGAGTACGATGCGTGGCTGATCCGGATCGGGGAAGGCGAGCAGTTTGGCAGCGGCTTCGTCGCGGTGAACCCCAACTCCAAGATCCCGGCGCTGGTCGATCGCAGCGGTGCCACGCCCATACGCGTGTTCGAGTCCGGCGCGATCCTGGTGCATCTTGCCGAAAAGTTCGGCGCGCTTCTGCCGAAGGAGGGTGCCGCGCGGGCGGAGTGTCTGTCCTGGCTGTTCTGGCAGATGGGCAGTGCGCCTTATCTGGGCGGCGGGTTCGGCCACTTCTATGCCTACGCACCGGTCAAGATCGAGTACGCCATCGACCGCTTCGCGATGGAAACCAAGCGGCAGCTCGATGTGCTCGACAGGCGGCTGGCGGAAAGCAAATATCTGGCCGGCGACGAATACACCATTGCGGATATCGCGGTGTGGCCATGGTATGGCGGCCTCGCCAAGGGATTGCTCTATGGCGCAGGTGAGTTCCTGTCGGTGCAGGACTACAAGAACGTCCAGCGCTGGACAGATACGATCGCCGCACGCCCGGCGGTGCGCCGCGGGCGCATCGTCAACCGCCTCCAGGGCGATCCGGCAAACCAGCTTCACGAACGCCACGACGCCAGCGACTTCGAACTGCGCACGCAGGACAAGCTGGCCCCCAGCAGCTAACGTCGTGTCCCACCACTAACAGCACCTTCTATCATCCAGAGCGCGGCGGAGGATCTTCTTGCCGCCGCCGGGAAGATCCCTTGGGTCATACGTATGAGCGAGTACCAGTACTACGAGTTTCTGGCTGTTGATCGGCCTCTCGACGAGGCTGCCCAGGAGGCGCTTCGGGAGATTTCGTCGCGCGGCCGGATTACGGCAACCAGCTTCATAAACCACTACGAATGGGGCGACCTCAAGGGCGACCCGCGCGAATTCATGGAGCAGTGGTTCGACCTGCACCTCTATTTCACGAACTGGGGTACGCGGCGGTTGATGATGCGCGTCCCCTCTCGCTTTCTGGACCGTGCCGGCACGGTTGCCTTTCTTCGCCAACTGGACTGGGTCGAGGTGTGGACGTCTGGCGACACCGTGATCGTCGACATCTTCCGCGAGGACGTGGAAGACTACGATGGCCTGGACGATGGTTCCGGCTGGCTTGCCCCGCTCGCACCGCTGCGTGCCGATGTGCTTTCGGGCGACCTCAGGCTATTCTATCTGCTGTGGCTTGCGGCAGTCCAGGAAGGGTGGGTTGCGGATGAGGATCCCGAGCCGCTGCCGGGTATCGCTCCATTGACCGGTGCACTCGAAGCGTTCGCAGAATTTTTCTGCATCGATGCCGATCTTGTGCAGGTGGCCGCCGAACGCGGCGCAGACCTGACGCCGTCCGGGGATGATCTGCGTGAAGCCCTGGCCGCCATCCCTGACGGGGAGAAGACGGAGTTGCTGGTGCGCGTCGCGGCTGGTGATTCACTCGTGGCCGCCGAACTCAGGAAGAAATTTCGAAAAGCCGGCCCGGGGGTTGCGGCACCCCGCACAGCCGGCACCTTGCGAAGGCAGGCACAGGAGCTTGCCGAAGCGCGAGAGCGTGCGGCGGCTGAGCGCAGGGAAGCGGAACAGCGCCAGCAGGCCGAGCGTGCCGAGAAGGAGCGCCGCACACATCTCCAGTCCATCAGGCAGCGCGGCGAGCGGGTCTGGCGCGAGATCGAGTCGGAAATCGAACGCCGCAGCCCGCTGGCCTATGACCGGGCGGCAGGCCTTCTTTCCGATCTCCAGGTGCTGGCCGTTGAAGAGGGAAGTGAGGATGAATTCAAACGTCGCCTCGACTCGATTCGAACGCGGCACGAGAAGAAGGGAAGATTCATCGAGCGACTGACCAGGCTTGGCGAAAGGCAGTGAGGAGCGCAGTGGATGGAGGATCGCCATTAGCGGCTGTGCGCGCGCCGACGGCGATCCTCTGATCGGGGGAAGGCCGGAAGGGGATCAGGAGCGTTTCCGGGGACGGCGTACAGCCCTTACCTTGCCGCTGTTGCCGCCGCCGCAGAAGAACTGATCACCGCCGTCGGATTCGAGCCCGGACACACCCGTTCCGGGCGGCATCTCAAGCCGCTCCAGGACCTCGCCGGTTCGCGGGTCGATTCGCCTCAGATCGCTCTCGTCGCCTTCCCAGGTGCCATGCCAGAGTTCACCGTCGATCCATGTGACCCCTGTGACCATGCGGTTGCATTCAATGGTGCGCAGGACAGCGCCGCTTTCGGGATCGATCTGGTGGATCTTTCGCCCCTGATAGTTGCCCACCCAGAGCGCGCCTTCAGCCCAGGCCAGGCCCGAGTCGCAACCGCCGCCCGGCGCCGGGATCGTGGCCAGCACACGCCCGCTCGCTGGATCAATCTTCTGGATGCGATCCTCGGCGATCTGGAACAGGTGCCGGCCGTCGAAGGCGGTTCCGGCATCCGCAGCAACATCGATGGCGCGTACGGTCTTGCCGCTCGCGGGGTCCAGGGCGTTCAGCTTGTCGCCGGTCGCGAACCAGACGTGCTGGCCGTCGAACGTCACGCCATGGACCTGATCGAGACCCGGAAACGGGCCATACTCACGAAGGATTTCGACTGGTGCGTTTTTCATGCCGCGATCCTAGCCACCCGGCAGCGGCGCGGGGAGTAACAAGAGTGACGGGAATTGCGGCAGCGGCGCGCTCATCCAGCGACGGGCGCGGGCACGGCCCAATGGCCGTACCTGGCCGGCCGCTTCAAGCGACTCCAGCGATCGCTGGATCGTGCGCGGGCTGACACCCAGCGCCAGGGCCATGGCCGAGCTTGACCATGCTTCACCATCAGCCAGCAAGGCGAGCACCGCCGCATGCGGTTGATCGGCAGGGGGCGCCAGTATCACGACGTCGCGGGCGCGCCGCGGTGCCAGCGCAAAGCCATCCCGGGTGGCGCATACGTCGGCAAGCGCGTGGAGCTCCATGCGAAGACGTCCCATCTCGACCCGCAAGCGTGCTCGATGCGAGTCATCGGCGTGCCTTGCCCGGAAAGCGCGCGCAATCAGCGTCGCTCTCGGCACATCCGCGGGCCAGGCTTCGCCGAGTGCGCGTACCAGCGCGAACAGCACCGGCCGCGTTGCGAGTGAAACCACTAGGGATCCTTTGCGCACGACATGACGGCATGCGTCGACGACCAGGGCATCCGAGTCCAGCACGGTCTCGACCTCGGCGAGACGCAGAAGCCGCTCCTTGCCACGCGCAATGAGGCGCGCCGAGGGCTGGTTCAGGAAAAGCGATGCGCCTTCGACCTCCGCGGCCAGGGCCGGGATGTTGGCCTCGCGCGCGGCACGCGCCGCCCTTGCCAGTGCAGCCTGCGCCGCCCCTGATCGCAGGCGGCGCATGGCGATGCTGGCAACGACCAGTTCGTGGGCAGCTCTCAATGCCGGCGGAAAGGGTGCAACGTCAATTTCGCCGAGCACACGCTCCGCTTCGTCAAGCCGGCCGATCAGCAGAAGGCGCCGCGCCTGGAGATGCCGGGCATGCGCGGCATTCAGTCGGTCGCCGCGCTGTTCCAGCACGGCCCGTGCGCCCTCCAACGCCTTTGCAGGCCAGCCGAGATCACGCGACGCCAGCGCAATCTCGGCTTCTGCGACGACGCACCGCGACCGCGCCACGGCCTCCCTGGCGCCAAAGGCGCGCGCAGCGCGGCGCAGCAGGGCACGGGCCCGCACGAAGTCGCCGAGCCGTGCCATCGCGATTCCGCGAAGCGCCAGCGCAGGCGGATCATCGCGCAACGCCACGCGGTTCAGTGCGCCGAGCAGATCGCCCGCCGCCAGTGCACGCGCCGCGGCCGTGATCAGCGAGTCCATCGGAATCCCGTCAGACTTGTCACTCCCCACCTCGCATTTTCAGGCCCACTCTGTGTCGCAGCCGATAACCTTGTCTCATCGGACAGGAGCCTGACTATGCGCAATCCGGTTGTTTCGCACGAGGACTGGCTGAAGGCACGCCTTGAGCTGCTGGAGGCCGAGAAGGAGTTCACCCGCCAGCGCGATGCGCTGACCCGCCGCCGCATGGCAATGCCCTGGGAGCGCGTGGAAAAGCCTTACCGGTTCGAAGGGCTGGATGGCGCTCTCTCACTCGCGGATCTCTTCGATGGGCGGTCCCAGCTCATCGTCTATCACTTCATGCTTGGTCCGGACTGGGAGGAGGGGTGCAAGTCGTGCTCCTTCTGGGCCGACAATTTCAACGGCATTCCAATCCATTTGAACCATCGCGACGTAACGTTCACTGCGGTCTCGCGCGCACCCCTGGCCAGGATCGAGACCTACAAAAAGCGCATGGGCTGGAGCTTCCCATGGGTATCGTCATACGGCAGCGATTTCAATTTCGACTACCAGGCCTCGTTCACGCCCGAGCAGGTCGCCGAAGACAAGGGATACTACAACTACAAAATTCAGCCCCTCGGGGTGTCGGAACAGGTCGGGATCAGCGTCTTCTACAAGGACGAGCACGATGAGGTGTTTCACACCTATTCCTGTTACTCCCGCGGCGTGGACATGCTCAATGGCGCCTACCACTATCTCGACCTTGTACCGAAGGGCCGCGATGAGGATAGCCTGAGCTTCCCGATGGAATGGGTGCGCCGCCACGACCAGTATTGAGGAGCAGACCGATGCCAGAGGCTCTCGTCGTGCGCCGCGAGACGCACGTTCCGGCGCCGCCCGCCGCGGTGTTTGCGCTGCTGACCGATCCCGAGAAGATCCTGCGCTGGATGGGAACGGAGGCGCAGCTCGACCCGCAGCCCGGCGGCTTGTATCTCGTGAATGTCACCGGGGCTCGCTTCGCCCGCGGCTCCTTCCGCGAGGTGGTGCCGGTGCACCGGCTGGCCTACAGCTTCGGCTGGGATGGCAGCGATGCGGTGCCACCGGGATCGAGCCTGGTCGAGATCGACCTGATCGAGCAGCCTGACGGGACGCTGCTGCGTCTCACGCATAGCGGTCTGCCCAACGCGGAGCAATGCGCCGGCCATGCAGAAGGCTGGGCACACTATCTCGGTCGGCTGGTGGTGGTGGCCGCCGGACGCGATCCGGGCCCCGACTCCATGCACGGCCGCACGGGCTAGAGTATCCCTGTGGCGCGGATGACAGGCGAGGGCGTGTAGCGGCATGATCGCGGTATGGATTTGCCCGCGCCCCTCGCCTGGCTGGTGGACGAGGCCGGCGCTTCGCCCGGCCCTGATCGATTCCTGGCCGACCTTGGCGGGCGGCTGCTGGCCGAGGGTTTGCCGCTGGCCGGCGCCGCGTTGACGCTGGCCGTGCCGCATCCGGTTATTGCCCGCCGTACCTGGCTGTGGCGGGCAGAGAGCGGGGCGGTAATCGAGGCGCTGGGTTTTACGGCCGGTCCGTTCAGCCAGGAGGGGCGCGACTGGCTGGCCAGGCTCGGCCCGGTGCAAGAGCAATCCATGGGTGCCGCCCCCGATGGTCCGCTGCTGGGCTGGGCGGGCACCCGGCCATTCAGTCCCGCGGAAGGCAGCCGGCTGCACGAGATTTCACGTTTCGCCGCCGCGCCCCTGGCTGCCCTGTCTGCACGCTCGGCAATATCGGCCTTGCTCGAGGCCTATCTAGGCCGGCGCAGCGCCGCCCGGGTATTGGCTGGTGCGTTGCGCCGCGGCACGGGGGAGACGATCCGTGCCGCGCTGCTCTATGCCGATCTGCGTGGCTTTACCACCTTGTCCGAGGCGACCGAGCCAGCGGCGGTGATCGGTGCCCTCGATGCCTGGTTCGATCGCATGGCGGGGGCGGTGCACGCGTTCGGCGGAGAAGTGCTGAAGTTCATCGGCGATGGCGTATTGGCGATCTTTCCGGTCACCAGTGCGCCGGCCGAAGCCTGTGAGGCGGCACTGCGCGCGATCACCGCTGCCCGTGCCGGCATGGCCCATCTCGATGCGGTGCGCCAGGCGCAGTCGCTGCCGCCACTGCCCTTTGGCGCGGCGCTGCACCTGGGCGAGATCCTGTGGGGCAACATCGGCGCCGCCGACCGACTGGACTTTACGGCCATCGGACCAGCGGTCAACCTGGTCAGTCGACTGGAAGGTCTGTGCCGATCGCTGGGCCGACCGGTGCTGATCTCCGGCGCGGTGGCCGCAGAAACCACAATGCCGCTGGTGCCGCTGGGCGAACACCGGTTGCGCGGAATTGCAGCACCCTGCGCCGTCTTCACCCTGCCGGATGTGTGAAGGACCTGCTACGAAGGGGTCGCGCTGACCAGGTAGAGAAGGCAGATGACCGCCATCGCCAGAATAATGCTGCTGGGCTCGGGAGAGCTGGGCCGCGAGTTCGTGATTTCCGCGAAACGGCTGGGCGCGCATGTCGTCGCCTGCGACAGCTATGCCGGCGCGCCCGCCATGCAACTCGCCGACGAGGCCGAAGTCTTTTCCATGCTCGACGGCGCGGCGCTGCCTGCCGCCATTGACCGGCACCGGCCGGATTTCATCGTGCCGGAAGTGGAGGCGATCCGCACCGAGGTGCTGAAGGAGTACGAGGACCGTGGTTTCAATGTCGTGCCATCGGCGCGGGCCACGGTCATGACCATGAACCGCGACCGCATCCGAGAAGTGGCCGCGACCGAGTTGAGATTGCCGACGTCCGGATACCGGTATGCCGAATCACTTGAGGAAATGCGTGCGGCGGTAGCGGCAATCGGCATTCCCTGCATCGTGAAGCCGGTCATGTCCTCGTCCGGCAAGGGCCAGAGCACGGTGCGGGCCACCGATGGCATCGAAGACGCGTGGAACTACGCCGTCGAGGGCATGCGGGGCGATCGCAAGCGGGTGATCGTCGAGGCCTTCGTGGATTTCGACTACGAGATCACCCTGCTCACCGTCCGCACGCGGGACGGCATCATCTTCTGCGATCCCATTGGTCATCGGCAGGAGCGTGGTGACTACCAGGAAAGCTGGCAGCCGGCTGCGATGTCGCCGCGTGCCATCGCGGCAGCACAGCAACAGGCGCGGGCCGTAGTCAACAATCTGGGCGGCTATGGCCTCTTTGGCGTCGAATTTTTCGTTGCGGGCGAGGAGGTCATCTTTTCCGAGCTGTCGCCGCGGCCGCATGACACAGGCATGGTGACGCTGATCTCGCAGAACCTGAGCGAGTTCGACCTGCATGCGCGCGCGGTGCTCGGCCTTCCCATCCCCGTCATCCGGCAGCATGGACCGAGCGCCTCGGCAGTCATCCTCGCCGATCGCGACTCGCGGGTTTTCACGATCGAGGGCCTCGAGGCGGCTCTCACGCCGCCTGCGCCGGACATCGAGGTGGATGTACGCATCTTCAACAAGCCGACCGCGCGACGCTGGCGCCGCATGGGCGTGGCGCTGGCGCTGGCGCGCAACGACGATACCGATCGTGCACGCGACGCCGCCCGCGACGCCGCCGCGAAGATACGGATCGACTATCGCTGCTGAACAGGCGGGTGCGCCTTGATGTGGGCTACCATCTGGTCCACCACCGTGCCCCAGCCGTCGTAGAAGCCCATTTCCTCGTGGTTCTTGCGCGCGGCTTCGTCGCCATGAATGGCGATCGCCGTGTATCTGGTTCCGGCGCCCTTGCGCTCAAGCTGCAGGACGGCCGTGAAGAACGGCTTGGGGGACGGACGGTATCCCGGCAGGAGCGTGTCGGTGAAAATCAGCCGCTCGTTGGGTATCACTTCGAGATAGCAGCCGAGATTCGGGAATTCCTGTCCCTCCGGCGAGCGCATGACCGTGCGGAATATGCCGCCAGGACGCAGGTCGAGCTCGCATGCGGTGATTGTCCACGGTTTGGGCACGAACCACTCGCGAAGATGCTCGGGCGTCGTCCAGGCCTTCCAGACCAGTTCAACCGGCACGTCGATGTCGCGCTCGAGCACCAGGTCGAGCTTCGGATCGATCTTGATCACGGATGACGTCATCTGGAACTCTCCTTGAGGGCCATTAGATGGTTGTCGAGCCTTTCGAGCCGTCGCTCCCAAAGCCTGCGCTGCCGGCCAAGCCAGTCCTCCGCCAGTTTCAGTGGCTCCGACGCGATCCGGTAGGTGCGGACGCGGCCAACCTTGCGCGATTGCACCAGCCCGCATCCCTCCAGCACGCGCAGATGCTCGATAAAGGAGGGAAGCGCCATCTTGTAGCGCGCGGCCAGCTCGCTCACCGATGCCTGCCCCGCACTCAGCCTTTCAACGACATCGCGCCGCGTCGGATCCGACAGCGCCTTGAAGATGCCGTCGATCGCCTGTGGTGACGGGGTGGTTGTTGTGACACGCGCCATTGCGTTGCGTTGCAACTTGCCTGCCTTGAGAGCGCATGGGGCTATACGGCAAACCGATACTTAGGTCAATGCCTAAGTAATGTTCTTCTCTGCAGGGCGGCGCACCAGGAACAGCGCGGCGAGGGCCGCCAGGCTGAGACCTGTCGATACGATCAGGATGTGCGTGCCGAGGCGCTCAAGGAGCAGCGCGAAACCGAACGGCGCCAGCGCCGACAGGAAGCGCGACGGCATGCCCAGCAGGCCCAGGCGATAGCCGTAATTCTGTGGCCCGAAGAGGGCCAGCGGGACAGTGCCTCGTGCGATGGTGATGATGCCGTTGCCCGCGCCATGCAGCAGTGCGAAGGCGGAAGATGCTGCCCCGCTGCCGCCCGCGACCATGAGCAGGACGGCGCCCGCGGGATGACCGAGCATGGCCAGCCGTGCCGAAACCAGCGGATGAAAGCGGGCAAGTAGGCCTGCTTCCATCAGGCGCGCTGCCACCTGTGCGGGCCCGATCAGCGCGCCGGCGGCAATGGCTTCAGTCTGTGAGGCGCCCGAGATCTCAAGGATGCGCGGGAAATGCGCGGCCATGCCGGCGGTCACCACCCACGCCGCGGCGAAGGCGAAGGCCAGAAGGATCATCGGCCTGTCGATGGGCACCTTTTCGTTGGCCAGACGCTTTTCTGCCGCCGCGATGGTGGGGCGTGGAATGAGCCAGTAGTTCATCGGCAGGCCCGCCAGCACGTGCAGGGCGGCCCAGGCAAGGCACGTATCGCGCCAGCCGATGGCGGATGCTCCCCACGCGGTGAGCGGCCATCCGACAGTCGAGGCGAAGCCGGCGATCAATGTGATGCCGGTGATGGGCCCGCGCGCGCTCGTACCGTAAATGCGTCCCAGCACGGCAAAGGCGGCGTCATAGAGGCCAAGGCCCATGCCGATGCCCAGCACGATCCAGGCCGCCTGCAGGACCAGCAGCGAATGCGCGAGCTGCAGCAGCACGAGTCCGCCCGCGAACAGCAGGTTGGATGCCGCCAGCACGGTGTTGCCGCCGCCGCGATCGATGATGCGGCCCACGCGCGGCCCCAGAATCGCGGAGATGACAAGCGACACCGAGAACGTACCGAACAGCCACGTGGTCGATACGCCCGTGTCACGCGCGATGTCGTCAGCGAGAACGGCCGGGAGGTAATAGCTCGATGCCCATGCCAGCGTCTGGGTTGAGCCCAGCACGATGACGGGGACCAGGCGACTTCTGTCCATCGGCCGTCAGCGCGCCTCGGCCAACATCAGCCGCAGCCCTCCCTGCCGGCTTCCCTGGCCTGCACATCGGCGATGCAGCACCCGTCTTTCGCTGCGGGCGGTGGTCCGCCGCAGCATCCGGCTGCGGAGTCGGCTGCGTTCGCGGTCGGTCCCGGACCTGAACACACGCCGGTCTCGGGGAGTTCAAGCTCGACGTTGCGGGCGGCCTCATGGTCGCCTGCGAGCTCGGCTATGATCGAACGCACCTGCTCGTAACCGGTCAGCATCAGAAAGGTGGGGGCGCGGCCATAGCTTTTCATGCCGGCGAAGTAGAATCCCGGCTCCGGCTGGGCGAGCTCGCGCGCGCCGTGTGGGCGCACGGTACCGCAGCTATGGATGTTGGGATCGATCAGCGGCGCGAGCGCCGGCGGGCATTCGACCGCCGGATCGAGCTCAAGCCGCACTTCGCGCAGGAAGGAGAAGTCGGGCCGGAAGCCCGTCGCCACCACCAGCTCATCGACAGTCACGCCACGGCAACAGCTTCGAGACCCTGTGGCAATCCTCAGCCCGTTGGCATCCCGAGCGATATGCGAAACCCGGAAGCCGGTCTCGACTGCGATCCTGCCCGATTCAACCAGGGCGGCGAAGGCCATGCCAAGCGCGCCACGCGCAGCGAGCTTGTCGTTGCTGCCGCCGCCGAAAGCCTTCTGCGGCGACTCGCCACGCAATAGCCAGATGGCGCGCGTGGACGGTGCCTCTTCTGCAAGCCGCGCGAGGTCGATCAGTGTTCCAATCGCCGAGTGGCCGGCCCCCAGCACCGCCACGGCCTTGCCGGCATATCGCGCGCGATCAGCCCCAAGAACGTCGGGCATGCCGTAGACGATCCGGTCCCGCGAGTCCCCTTCGCCAAGGGCGGGCAGGCCGCCGGCGCCGGCCGGGTTGGGCGCAAACCAGGTGCCCGTCGCGTCGATGACCGCGTCAGCCTGCAACTGCTCGAGCCCACCGCCATTGCGGTAGCGGACGGTGAAGGGCGCAAGCGTGCGGCCATTGCCTTTCATCTTGTCGAAGCCGGCGCGGCCCACGGCCGTTACCCGGCTGGAAAACCGGATGCGATCCTTGAGCCGGCTACGCTTCGCCAGCGGCTCGATGTACTGCCCCAAAAGCGCGCCGCCGGTGGGATATTCGCCGGCGTCCGGGGCGTTCCATCCGACCTCGGCAAGCAGGCGCGCGGCCGCCGGGTCGACATTGTACTGCCACGGCGAGAACATGCGTACATGGCTCCACTGACGCACGGCATGGCCTGCCTCTGGTCCCGCTTCGAGCACGACAGGTTCAAGACCACGCTCCAGCGCATGCGCCGCTGCGGCAAGACCCACCGGACCCGCGCCGAGGACCGCCACCGTCCGTGCAGGGTTCATCGCAGCCTCCGTTGCGCAACAGTGTCCCGGCCGCAGCAATTCTCGGTCAGATACGCGACGAGGGCGTTCATGCGGCGGTAGTCCGCGGCATAGATCAGCGAGCGCCCGTCGCGGCGCACCTGGATCAGGCCGGCGTTCCTGAGCTGCGCCAGGTGAAAGGAGAGTGTCGCCGCCACGATGCCCAACCGTTCGGCAATGCGGCCCGCGGACAATCCGCCCGGCCCCGCCTGGACCAGCAGCCGGAACACGTCGAGCCTGTTCTCCTGGGCGAGCGCGGCCAGGGCGGGCACGACTTCACTTGATTTCATATTTTGAAAACTATCGAATTGAGGGATGCATGTCAACGGGCAGCAGGCCTGAGATCACGCAGGGCTGTCCGCCCCCGGGGCCTGCAGCTTGCCTTCGGCCTTGTCGCGGAGCGAGGCGGCGCGCACGAGGATCATCAGGGAGACCGGCGTCGTTATCGTGATGAACACAACAATGAGCAGCGCGTGCAGCACCGGACGGCCTTCCAGGGCCGAGAAGCAGATCATCGACGCCAGTGCGATGGCCGCGGTGCCCAGCGTCGTTCCGAGCGTTGGCGCATGCACGCGCTCGTAGAAGCTCCGCAGCCGCAGCAGCCCCACTGCACCGACCAGGGTCACGACAGCGCCCAGCAGCAGGAGCAATGCCGTCAGGGCGGCCACCCAGGCCGGCAGTTCCGCTGTTTCCGTCATTCGATCACCTCGCCGCGAAGCAGGAATTTGGCCAGCGCCACGGTGCCGACGAATCCGAGCAGCCCAATGACCAGGGCTGCCTCGAAGTAGAATGTGGTGCCGGACCGGACACCGAGCGTCACGAGCAGCAGCATGGCATTGACGTACAGGCTGTCGAAACCGACGACACGGTCCTGTGCGCGAGGCCCCCGGAGCATGCGAAAAGCCGCGCATGCCATGGCGAGGCCCAGCAGCAGCAGGGTTGCGGTGATCGACCAGGCGAGGAGCGTGCTCATGCGAAGATCTCCAGCAGCAGCTTTTCATACCTGCCCTTGACGGTGCACCGCCATTCCTCGTCATCGATCAGGTCGAGGACGTGTATGGTCAGTACGCCGCGCGCCGCATCGAAGTCGACCCACAAGGTGCCGGGCGTGGACGTGATGATGCAGGCGAGCGCCGCCAGTCCGTACGGGTTGCGCAGCTCGAGCGGAATGTCGACGAAGCCTGATCTCCGCTGATGCCCGGCCACGCCGAGAATGATGCGCAGAACAGCGATATTGGACCGGACGATGTCGGCCACGACCAGGCCTGACAGATGGAGGATGGCGGTCAGGCGCCGCACGTGCGCCGCCGGTAACTCCACCCGGGTCAGGGCCCAACCGCCGGCCATGGCGATCAGGCCACCGAGCAGGATGTGGCCTGGCGCCAGCGACTGGTTGAGCAGCAGCCACAGACCGAAGAGGCCGGCACACATGAGGGAATAAGGCAGCAGCCGTGTCATCGACCGCTCCCTTGAGGTGCACGCGGCAGCACCGGCGTGCCAAGGACACCACGAACGTAGTCACCGGGGGCGTGCAGGGACTGGGCCGCGGATTCCATGAAGCGCATGATCGGGCCAGCATGGGTCGTCTGAATCACGCACAGCAGCAGAAGGGCGGCAACCGGGGCCACCTCGACGAGCTGCACGTCCGGCACCACGCGGTCGGGCGAGGCCCAGAACGTGCGAATGCCGGCACGAGTAATCGCAATCAGTGCCGCCAGCCCGGATACGATCACCACGATCAGCAATACCCACGACGCCACCGGCACGGATGCGCCTTCTGACGCCGCCGGCGGGCTGAGCGCCGCACCAAGCAGGGCGACCTTGGCAATAAAGCCCGAAAGCGGCGGCAACCCCGCGATCACAAGGCCGCAGCCGATGAAGGCGATGCCGAGCATTCCCATGGTGGCGGGGACCACAAGACCGACAACCTCGACTTCTCCTTCGGAATCGAAGTCCTCTCCGTAAACCTCGCGGGTGACGGCAATCACATCGGCTCCCGGTTCACGGCCCCGTTCGATCAGCTCGATCAGGAGGAAAAGCGCGCCGATGCCCAGCGTGGAACTCACCATATAGAAGAGCACGCCGCCCGTAATGTCGACCTGGGCCATGCCAGTCGCTGCGAGCACCGTTCCCGACGAGACAAGCACGGAGGAGGCGGCGAGCCGCGGCATGTCTTGGGAGGCAAGGGTACAGATGGCGCCAAACGCAACGGTCGCCAGTCCGCCGACCAGCAGCCAGTCACTGCCAAGCTGTGCCGAGGATCCGGCCCCGTCGCCAAACAACAGCAGCCACAGCCGCAGCACCACGTAGGCGCCTACCTTCGTCAGGATGGCGAAGACTGACGCAACGGGCGGGCTGGCGGCGGCGTAGGTCGCCGGCAGCCACAGGCACAATGGCCACATCCCCGCCTTCACCAGGAAGGCAATGCCGAGAAGGCCGGCACCGGTCTCCAGCAATGCCCGATCCTCGGGGCGGATCGCCGGAATCCGTGCCGCAAGATCGGCCATGTTGAGTGTTCCCGACACGCCGTAGATCAGGCTGACGCCGATCAAAAACAGCAGCGATGCCGCAAGATTCACCACCACATAGTGCAGCCCGGCCCTCACACGTGCCGGACCCGAGCCATGCAGCGCCAGCCCGTAGGAAGCGGCCAGGAGAAGCTCGAAGAAGACGAACAGGTTGAAAAGATCGCCGGTGAGGAATGTGCCGTTCAGCCCCGTCAGCAGAAACTGGAACAAGGAATGGAAATGCGCACCCGCCCGGTGCCAGCGCGCCAGCGAGAACACCACGGCAGCGGTAGCCAGCAGGCTGGTCAGCAGCAGCATGAGAGTGGACAGCCGGTCTGCCACGAGGACGATTGCAAACGGGGCCGGCCAGTCGCCGAGGCGGTACACGCCCAGCATGCCCGCCGGCGAGGCATCACAGGCCAGCAGCAGTGCGAGTGCGATGCCGGCCAGCGCCAGGGTTGACGTCACATTGATCGCCGAACTGACGCGACGGCGGCCGTCGCCGCCGAAGGCAAGCATTGCCGCGCCGGCCAGCAACGGCAGCACCACCGGGGCAATGATCAGGTGGTCAGCCAGAGCGGTCACGCGTCTGGCTCCCGTCCATCGACATGGTCGGTGCCCGTCAGCCCGCGCGAGGCGAGCAGCACGACGAGGAACAGCGCGGTGGTGGCGAAGCTGATGACGATCGCCGTCAGCACAAGCGCCTGTGGCAACGGATCGGCCAATTGCGCCGGATCGCCAGGCGCGCGCGCCGTGAGCACAGGCGGCGCCTCGCGCGTCAGGCGTCCCATCGCGATGATGAACAGGTTGACTGCGTAGGAAAGCAGCGACAGGCCGATGATCACCTGGAAGGTGCGCGGCCGCAGGACCAGCCAGACGCCGGAGCCCGCAAGTGCTCCGATTCCGAGGGCAAGGACGATCTCCATCACCGTAGCTCCGCCATCGGGGCCAGTGTCGTGGCCTCGGCCTCGCGACTGCGAGGCGCGCGGCGGCTGCGCACGGACTGGTGGGCCAGCGCGATGAGGATGAGCACGGTCGCGCCAACGACGAGGGCGAAGACGCCGAGGTCGAACAGCAGTGCGCTTGCCATCGGTATCTCGCCGATCAGGGGAATCTCCAGGTAGGAAAACGATGAGGTCAGGAAGGGTTTGGCAAACAGCCACGCTCCCAACCCGGTGCCGCCGGCCAGGAGCAACCCGGTTGCCATCCAGCGCACGGGCAGGATCCGCAGCCGGTCCTCCACCCAGGTCGTGCCGCGCGCCATGTACTGAAGGATAAAGGCGACAGCCATGGTCACGCCCGCAACGAAGCCGCCGCCCGGCAGATCGTGGCCACGCAGCAGCAGGTAGACGGCGACAACCGCGATGACCGGAAACAGCAACCTCATGATGAGGCCGGGAACGGCCATGGCGCTCCTGACCGTGTCGCCCTTCTTGCGGTCAGGATGGGCATCATCGTCGATGTCCTGAACGCGCTGCTGCTCCGGGACCGGCACGCTCTCGGGGGCGGGGCGGAAACGCCGCAACAGGGCGTAGACGGTGAGCGCGACGGCGCCCAGCACGGTGATCTCGCCGAACGTGTCAAAGCCGCGGAAATCCACCAGGATGACGTTCACGACATTGGTGCCGCCTCCTTTGGTATAGGCATTCTCGACGAAGAAGTCGGCAATGCTGTCGGGCGAGGGGCGCGTCATCGCCGCGTAGGCGAGGGCCGCCAGACCCGCGCCCGAAGCCAGCGCGAAGGCGAAATCGCTGCCACGGTACCAGCGGATGCGCGCAGGAGGGCTGATCTCCTCGAGCCGTTTGGGCAACCAGCGCAGACCGAGCAGGAGCAGCACGGTCGTTACCGTTTCGACGACAAGCTGGGTCAGTGCGAGGTCCGGCGCAGACAGCCAGACAAACGTGATGCAGGTGGCAAGGCCCGCACCGCCAAGCAGGATCAACGCCGCCAGCCGGTGGAACTTGGCTTGCCAGGCGGCGCCGAGCGCGCAGGCAATTCCCACGGCCCATACGAGGGCAAAGGCAGCATCGAGCTCCGGCCGCGCCATGCTGCGCGGTACCAGATCCTGCATGTAAAACGGCGCCAGCGCGGCCAGCAAGGCGACGGCTGCCAGCAGCCGGAGCTGAGGCTGCAGACGGCGCGAGCCGAAGATCTCCTCCAGTCGCCGCGCCAGACGCCACGACAGGGTTACGAGCACGCGGTCGAAGATCCGCCGGCCGTTGATATGGCGGAACAGCGGCGGGCCCTCGCAGACCAGCAGCCAGGAGCGCAGCAGAAAATAGACCGCGATGCCGCCTGCCATCGCAAATGCGCTCATCAGCAGCTCGGGCGTGAAGCCATGCCAGACGGCAAGGCTGTACTCGGGCACCGCAGCGCCAAGCACCGACCGCACCGCCGTCTCCAGGATCGGGCCCACCGTGTAGCCAGGCACGATTCCGACTACGAGACAGGCCAGCACAAGAACCTCGGCCGGCAAGCGCATGAGCGTGGGCGGCTCATGCGGTGTGCGCGGCAGGCCGGTCGGCGGCGGACCAAAAAATACGTCGCGAATGAAGCGCAGCGAATAGGCGACCGTAAACATGCTGGCCGCGGTGACGACATAGGGCAGCGCGCGGTCTACCGGCGAGCCGTCATGGATCTCGATCGTCTCGGCGAAGAACATCTCCTTGGACAGGAAGCCGTTCAGCAGGGGAACGCCCGCCATGGCCGCTGCTGCGACCATTGCCAGGGTGCCGGTAATCGGCATGAACCGCCACAGACCGCTGAGGCGCCTTATGTCGCGCGTGCCGGTTTCATGGTCGATGATTCCGGCCGCCATGAACAGGGACGCCTTGAAGGTGGCGTGATTCATGATGTGGAAGATCGCTGCCACCTGTCCCAGGGGTGAGTCGAGCCCGATGAGCAGCGTGATCAGCCCGAGATGGCTGATGGTCGAATGGGCCAGCAGTCCCTTGAGGTCCTGCTGAAAGACGGCAAGGAATGCGCCAAGGATGAACGTGACAAGTCCGGCCGATCCGACGAGCCACAGCCATTCATGCGTTCCTCCCATGGCCGGCCACAGGCGTACCAGCAGGAATACGCCAGCCTTCACCATGGTGGCGGAATGCAGATAGGCCGAGACCGGGGTGGGCGCTGCCATCGCGTGCGGCAGCCAGAAATGAAAGGGAAACTGGGCGCTCTTCGTCAGCGCTCCGAGCAGAACGAGGATCAGCGCTGGCACATAGAGGCGATGTGAACGGATCGCGTCGCCTGCTGCCAGCACATGATCCAGATCGTAGCTGCCGGCCATATGTCCAAGCAGCAGCACACCGGCGAACAGGCAGAGGCCGCCCGCGGACGTCACGATCAGGGCCATGCGCGCGCCTTCCCGGGCTTGTGCCGTCTGGTGCCAATAGCCGATGAGCAGGAAGGAGAAGAGGCTGGTCAGCTCCCAGAAGAAGACGAGCTGGATGAGATTGCCCGAGAGCACGATGCCGAACATCGAGCCCATGAAAGCCAGCAGGAACGAGAAGAAGCGCGGTACCGGATCGGCCGGCGACATGTAGTAGCGGGCATAGAGCACGACCAGAAAGCCGATGCCGGCGATCAGCATGGTCATCGCCCATGCCAGGCCGTCCATCCGTATGACGAACTCAAGCCCCAGGCCAGGAACCCACGCGGCGCTGTATCGCGCTATGCCGCCTTCCGCCATCAGCGGGTACGCCGCGCCTGCCAGCGCAAGGCTGGCGAGCGCCACTCCGCCGGCCAGCCAGGATTCCGCGTTGCGCGCATTTGCGCGAAAGAGAGCAGCAAGGAAACTGCCAGCAAACGGAAGCGCCAGGACAGCAACGAGCAGGGCTTCGTACGGCATGTCCGCCTGCAACCTCGATCTGCTGGAGGAATTCGCTGTTCCTTTTCCTTATGGTGGATCGGTCCGGGCGGCGGCAAGTCCGGATTGGCATGGGTGGCGGTGGCTGCCCGGCTTTACGCGTTCTCGCGCACCGGCAATGTGCAGATTGGGACCGTGGTCTTGACATTCCGCGGAAACTACATAGCTTCAGTGGCATGTTGAGCTGCGCGAAATTCGAACGTGGCCTGTGCCACGCAGGCAATCTGATCGCGGGCATCTAGCCCCGGGTTCAGCGCGCGCCTGCGCGAACTCGGGGATTTCCAAACCAGGTGGGTCATGACAGCGGCACGAAACGCCTGCTGAAGGGGACCTGGACAAGGCGCAATCACCACACAAGGGCCGGTTCCGGCGCGCACCGCGAGGGCGCGACGAAGCGGCTCGTTTGCTACGGCGAAGAAACCAAGGAGATCAGTGATGGTAATGGAAAGCGCGATGGTATCCGAAAGCCGGGTCAAGCCCAGGCTTACCCTTTCTGCCGAGGACTACGAGCGGCTGTCCGCGCTCGCCAATGCGGTTCGGGCCAGGCTGCCGGAACGCGCCGCCGAGCTGGCAAGCGAGATCGCCCGTGCGGAGGTGCTCGCGGCGGGTCAGCATCCCGAGGACGTGGTGTGCATGAACGGTGAGGTTGAGTTCCGCGACAACGGCAATGGCACGACAAGGAAGGTGACGCTCGTCTACCCGCAGGATGCCGATATTTCCCAGGGCAGGATCTCGGTGCTGACGCCCGTCGGCACGGCATTGATCGGGCTGCACGCCGGCGATTCCATGAGCTGGGAAACGCCGGGGGGAGAGACACGGCAGCTTACGGTGCTTGCGGTGCGCTGAGCGCACGCGGCGTATCCATGCGAGGAGGAGTGAATGGTTGATGTTGGCCGGCACAGCCGGGCTGTCGCCATCGATGGCCGGCGTGCTGGAACGGCGGTCGTCCGGCCGCGGGCAGTCAACGACCATTTTGTCGAGCAGGAGGGGCTGAGGTTTGCCGGCACGCACCTGATCCTCGATCTGTGGCATGCGTCCGGACTGGACGACCTGCCGCATGTCGAGGATACGCTGCGGCAAGCGGCGGACGTCGCCGGCGCCACGCTTCTCAGGCTCGATCTTCACAGTTTCCCGCCGACCGGCGGCATCACTGGCGTTGCCATCCTCGCCGAGAGCCACATTTCCATTCACACGTGGCCCGAGCGCTCCTATGCGGCGATCGACCTCTTCATGTGCGGCGACGCACGGCCGCACAGGGCCCTGGATGTGATCCGGCAGGCCTTCTGCCCGCAAACGGTCACCCTGCTGGAGCACAAGCGAGGACTGGTGCCGTGAAGGTCTTTCAGGAAGCGCTCTATGGCGATCACGGCCAGACCCTGTCGATCGACGAGGTTGTTTTCGCGGGGCATACCGGCCACCAGGAAGCGCTGATCTTCACCAATCCGGTTTTCGGCAAAGTGCTGGCGCTGGACGGGGTCGTGCAGCTCACGGAACTCGACAACCATGTCTACCACGAGATGGTGGCGCACGTGCCCGCGATGGCGCATGGCATGCCCCGGGATGTGCTCATCATTGGCGGCGGCGATGGCGGTACATTGAAGGAAATGCTGAAGCATCCGGTCGACTCGGTCGTGCTGGTCGAGCTGGATGCAGAAGTGATTGCGCTCTCACGGAAGTTCTTTCCCGACGTTTCAGGCGGCGCCTTCGGTGACCGGCGCGTCACGGTCACGATCGGCGACGGGGCTGCCTACGTTGAGAACACCGGCCGGCAGTTTGACCTGATCGTGATCGACTCCACGGATCCGGTCGGACCCGGCGAGGTGCTGTTCTCGGACCGGTTCTATCGGAGCTGTCGCTCCGCCCTGCGCCCCGGCGGTATCGTTTCGCTGCAGAGCGGGACGCCGTTCTACCACGCCGCTCGCCTTGAACGGCAGCTTGAGGCGCTGGAACGGTGCTTCGGATCAGCGAGGCCATTTCTCGCGCCGGTGCCGACCTATGCACATGGCCTGCTGGCGCTGATCGTTGCCGCGCAGGCGGATGTTTTCTGTCCGCCCCTGGACCTGCTGCGCGCGCGGTTTGGCACGCTCGATACGACCTATTACGCGCCGGAAGTGCACCACGCGGCCTTCGCCGCGGCGCCCTTGTGCTTTACGCGATCTTCGGCCCCTCGCTGAGACTGCGATAGCGGAACGCAGGCGGTGGCGAGGCTGACTCGCCTTCGGCCACCGCCACCAGCGTCTCATGCAACGGCGAGAGGCTGCACGCGGGATCGACCACATCGGCCGCGCCGGCCAGCGCCAGCGCCTGGCAACGGCAGCCGCCCCAGTCGATCTCCCGTCGATTGCACGACCGGCAGGGTTCGCGCATCCAGCCCGTGCCGCGGAAGTGGGTGAACGCAGCCGCATGCTGCCAGGCATCCGCCAGTGAGGTTTGCCGCACGTCGGGAAATTCCAGCCCCGGAATCGTGCGTGCGGCATGGCAGGGCAGGATCGCGCCGTCGGGGGCCACGGCCACGAACCGGCGGCCCCAGCCGCCCATGCACGCCTTGGGGCGCCGCGCGTAATAGTCCGGCGGCACGTAGTCGATCGCCAGCCGCCCCTTCAGGCGTTCGCGTGCCTGCGTTACGATCGCGGTCGCGGCCTCGAGCTGTGCGCGCGTGGGCAGCAGGGCGGCACGATTGGCAAGGCCCCAGCCGTAATACTGTGCGTGGGCGACTTCCAGCCGTGCCGCATCGAGCGCCAGTGCCAGGTCGATCAGCTCCGGTACGCGGGCGATGTTGTGGCGATGCACCACGACATTCAGCGTCAGCGGCAAGCCGACCGCACGTATATCGGCTGCGATGGCAAGCTTTCGTTCATGCGCACCCTGGAAGCCGGCGATGCGGTCGGCACCGCATGGCTCGCTGTCCTGGACGCTCAGCTGCACGTGATCCAGCCCGGCCTGCCGCAGCCGTTCCAGCCGCGCCCGGTCGAGCAGCAGGCCTGACGTGATCAGATTGGTGTAGAGCCCGGCCGAGCGAGCGCCAGCGACAAGCGCCTCAAGATCGCGCCGTGCCGCCGGCTCCCCGCCGGACAGATGCACCTGAAGAATGCCGAGTCGACCGGCCTGTGCAAACACGTCAAGCCAGACCTCTGTCGTCAGTTCGGTGCTCCTGCCGGCCAGTGCCAGCGGATTGGAGCAGTACGGGCACCGCAGCGGACAGCGATGCGTGAGCTCCGCCAGCAGCGCGAGCGGCGGATCCACTGGGGACTCAGGCGCGCTGGTCATGAACGATCCCTTTGTCGGCGAGGTCCTGGAGCAGCTCCAGCACATCACCACGGATCTCGTCGGCGGGCGCGTCGAATTCAATGCCAAGCTGGTCGGCGATCTCGGCCACCGTCAGACCATTGCCGCAGCGGCTGAGCACGGCGTGCGCCACGTCATCGAGGACGAACAGGCGTTCGGGCGCCTGCACCACCCATTGCTGTCGCACGCCATCGTGCTGCAGGCGCACGTGCGTGGCGAGCGCCGGGCGGCTGTCGGCATTGATTTGCGGGCTCATGACCCGTCCGGCCGGAAGGCACCGGGCGGGATATGGCCCGGCTCGACGTAGGCATAGTACAGCGCATCGAGCTGTGCCCACAGAACCCCGCACTTGAAGCGCAGCGCCTCCAGCACGAGTTCCTGCTCGGCGGGGGTCTGCGCGTGCTCGATGACATAGGCCAGGGCAAAGCCGGAATCGCGTGGCGCCTGCGTCAGACGCTTGTCGAAATAGGCCAGCGTCTCCTTTGTAACGAACGGATATCCCGCCAGCATGCCCGCGACGCGCTCCTGGATGATGGCGGGCGAGAACAGCTCGGTCAGCGACGACGCCACGGCCTCAAGCAACGAGCGTTCGGCAACGAAGTGGACATAGGCCTCCACGGCGAAGCGCGTGCCGGGCAGGATGCCTTTGGTTGATGCGACATAGTCCCTGTCGAGACCCAGCCCTTCGGTCAGGGCCAGCCAGCGGGCGGTACCGCCGTCGCTTTCGGATTCGCCGTCGTGATCCACGAGGCGCGAACGCCACTCACGCCGCAAGGCAGGATCATCTGCGCGTGCGATCAGCGCGGCGTCCTTCAGCGGAATGCACTTCTGGTAGTAGTAGCGGTTGAGCGCCCAGGCCTGCACCTGACCTTTCGTCAATTGGCCGCCATGAAGGCGCCGGTGAAAGGGGTGCAGGTTGTGATAGCGCTCGGCGCCGATGGTGCGCAGCGCCGCCTCGAACTCTCCCGGCGACAGCAGACGCTCTCTCATAGAAGAAACTCCTGGCCGTCCTCGGCGATGTCCCAGCCGGCTTCGATGACCGCCTGCCGCTCTTCCGAGCCCTCGATCAGCACGGGATTGGTGTTGTTGATGTGGATGAAGAGCTTGCGCGGAATGGAAATGCCGGCCCATCCCGCAAGCGAGCCGGCGGGTCCGCCGATGCTGACATGTCCCATGCGTGCTCCCGTCTTGCTGCCGACGCCTGATGCGATCATCTCGTCATCGCGCCACAACGTGCCATCGAAAAGCAGCAGCTTCGCGCCGCGCACGCGTTCGCGCACTGCTTCCGTCACCTGGGCACAGGCGGGAATATAGGCCAGCAGCGCGCCGGCGCCATCGCGCACCAGCAGCCCGACAGTGTCTTCGCGGCTGCCCGTGCCGCCTTCCAGCCACAGCGCCGGCTTGCCGGGCACGGCGAAGGTCTCGACCGAGAGACCCGAGCTGGCGCCGCCTGGCAGGCAGAGCGGCGCAGTCTGCTCGAGCACCAGCGTGTGCCGTTCGACGACTTGCGGGTCGAGCACGCCGAAGATCGCATTGTCCGCCAATGTCGCCAGCACACGTTCGGTTCCATAGAGCGACAGGGGCTGACGCTCGCGCAGGCTCAGCAGCCCACCGACGTGATCCACATCGGCGTTGGTGACCACGACGCCGGCAATGGGGCTGTGGCGGCCTTGCCCGCGCGGATGCAGCGGCGGGTTGGCCGCGATCTGCTGCTTCAGGTCAGGGGATGCGTTAAAGAGGAACCAGTGCGCGCCATCGGCAGAGACGGCGATCGATGACTGGGTCCGCGGGCGTACCCGCGGGTCGCCATTCCAGGCGAGGACGCAAACCGGGCAGCGGCAGTTCCATTGAGGGAAGCCGCCGCCGGCTGCTGAACCGAGCACCCGCACCTTCAACGGGTGCCCTCCATCACTGTGTCAGAGTTCAGGGCAGGCGTAGCTGTTGATCTCAAGACCGACCGCGATCTCGATGATACGCGGCTTCTTCCACGTCTTGCGCATGGCGTTTTCCTCGGGCGTTTGTCCTAACAGGCGCAACTATGGCCCAACGCGAGCCTTCCCGCAATCCGGTGAAAGGGCAGCATTGCTTCAGTTTTCGGGGCCGCGAAGTTGGTTCGGATTCACTGTCGCGCAAAAATTGAAACACCAGGCACCAGTAACAATGCTGACCTTTTCTTTTGACGCATCAAGTCGCTGTGCTAGCGTTTCTGCCGATAACCAGAACGAGAGAAAAATCATTCCCGGGAGGAAGCCAATGCGGACATTGATGATTGCGGCCGGGCTTTGCCTGGTCGCAGCCGCGAGCCATGCGCAGGACAGCGCGCGGATCAAGGAAGTTACCGCTACAGTTGATGCCAAGCGCATCCAGAACGCCGAAAGCGAACCCGGCAACTGGCTGACCCATGGCCGTACGTATTCCGAGCAGCGCTACAGTCCGCTGGACAAAATCACCGACAAGAACATCGGCGAGCTGGGTCTCGGCTGGGCACTTGATCTCGATACGAACCGCGGGCTGGAAGCCACGCCGATCGTCGTCGACGGGGTCATCTTCGCGTCCGGTCCCTGGAGCGTGGTGTGGGCCGTGGATGGCCGCACCGGCAAGCTGCTGTGGACCTTCGATCCCGAAGTGCCGCGGCAGTGGGGCCGCAATGCCTGCTGCGACGTGGTCAATCGCGGCGTCGCCGTGTGGAAGGGAAAGGTCTATGTCGGCACGCTCGACGGCCGCCTGATGGCGATCGACGCCGCCACCGGCAAGAAGGCGTGGGAAACCGATACCCTCATCGATCGCAGCCGGCCCTATACCATCACCGGCGCGCCGCGCATCGCCAACGGCAAGGTGATCATCGGCAACGGTGGTGCCGAGCTCGGCGTGCGTGGTTACGTCACGGCCTACGATGCCGAAACGGGCAAGCAGGTCTGGCGGTTCTTTACGGTGCCCGGCAATCCGGCCGAGCCGGCGGAGAATGCCGCCATGGCCCGGGCGCTGCCGACGTGGCACGGACGCTGGTGGGAGACCGGCGGCGGCGGCACGGTGTGGGATGCCATCGTCTATGATCCCGAACTCGACCTGGTGTATCTCGGCGTGGGCAACGGCTCGCCGTGGGCACAGCAGGCACGCAGCCCCGGTGGCGGCGATAATCTTTACCTGTCCTCCATCGTGGCGGTGCGGGCGGATACCGGCGAGATGGTCTGGTGGTATCAGACGACGCCGGGCGATACGTGGGACTATACCGCGACCCAGCCCATCATCCTGGCCGACCTGCAGATCGAGGGGAAAACCCGCAAGGTTCTGATGCAGGCGCCGAAGAACGGCTTCTTCTACGTGCTGGACCGGCGCACGGGGCAGCTCATCTCGGCCGAGAAGTTCGCAACGGTCACCTGGGCTTCCGGAGTCGACAAGACGACCGGCCGGCCGATCGAGATTCCGGCAGCGCGCTATTTCAGCGGACCGGCCGTGGTGTTCCCGTCAGCGTTCGGCGCCCATAGCTGGCATCCGATGTCGTTCAATCCGAAGACCGGGCTGGTCTACATCCCGGCCATGGAGATTCCGGGCGTCTATAACGTCAAGGATTACAAATACGACAAGCGCACCTGGAACCTCGGCACCGATACGCTGGAAACGTTCACGGCCTTCCCGCCGGAAGTGGCGGCCGGTTCGCTGCTGGCATGGGACCCGGTGAAGCAGAAGGAAGCCTGGCGGATCAAGTACGAGACGCCGTGGAATGGCGGCACGCTCACCACCGCCGGTAACCTCGTGTTCCACGGCGTGGCCAAGGGCGGCAAGTTCGTGGCTTATACCGCCGATACCGGCAAAAAGGTGTGGGAGTTCGATGCCCAGACGGGTGTCGTGGCGGGACCCGTGAGCTGGTCCGTCGACGGTGAGCAATACATCACCGTGATGGCGGGCTGGGGCGGGGTATTCAGCCTGCTGGGCGGCGATGCGGCAAAGGCGACGGGCGTGCGCTATGTCGGCCGCATGCTCACCTTCAAGCTGGGCGGCAAGCAGACGCTGAAGCCCCTGGCTGAGCTGCCGGCCATCCCGGTGCCGCCGCCGCTGCCGGCGCATGTCACCGAGGCGACGCTGAAGGAGGGGAGCCGCCTGTACCACATGAACTGCCTGCCTTGTCACGGCCCCGGCGCCGTGGGTGCGGGCCAGATCCGCGACATCCGGCATACCGACGCCAGCATGTTCGACTCCTACCCGCAGATCCTGCTGGAGGGGGCGTTCGTGTCGCGCGGCATGCCGAAGTTCGACGACATCCTCAGCAAGGAGGAGGCAGAGAAAATCCGCTATTTCGTGCAGGCGCAGGCCATTGCCGACCACGAGAAGCGCAACAAGGTACCGGCCACGAAGCGGTAGGCCGGCTGCCCGGGAGCGTACCAGGCGCTGGTGCGCTCCCGGCTTGACACCGCTCGGGTCGGCCCTTATGGTCCGCGCCGCTTCGGATTTCCCCGGCCCGCGCCGGGGTTTTTGTTTGGACCTGGGACCATGAAGATCCGCTCGTCGCTCAAGACCATCAAGGCCCGCCACAAGGCCTGCCGGGTGGTGCGCCGCAAGGGCCGGGTTTACGTCATCAACAAGACCAACCCACGTTACAAGGCCCGCGCCGGCTGAATCGCCGGCCGGGGTGCGCCGGCCAATTGTCCCCCATCCTTCTCCAGGCGACGGCAGCCATGGCTCCGTCACCTTTACTTTTGTCGGGCCGCAAATTGCCCGGCAATAAATGAGGGCTGCCTCACCTGTGGGTCGCGGCTGGCCCAGGTGATCCGTGCCTGAACTGGGCCACCAGCCACTGGGCAAGCTCGCGGGTGGCAAGCTCGCGTTTCCCCCGGCGCGGCACCACGACGTAGTAACCCGCACCGACATCGGCACTGGTTTCCGGAAAGCGGACGAGGCGTTCTTCGCCATCTTCCCTGTACCCGGCGCCCACGAGAGTGATGCCGGTGCCGGCGGCTGCCGCCCGGACCGCGACGTCAGTATTGTCGAACGACAGCATCTCCCGTTCCGATAGTGTCCCCAGCCGGTTTGCGGAAAGCCAGCGCGACCAGACGCGCTCTGTGCCACCGACCACCAGCAGGCGTGTGCGCCGAAGATCGCTGCGTGTGAGTCGGCCGCGGTCGCGCCATTCGGCGCCGCCTGCGGCCTGCATCGGCACACGAACAAGCTTTGTGGCCACACCGTCGGTCCAGTCGCCGAAGCCGAAGCGGATGGCGATTTCGCCCGGCGTCAGCGCTTCGATACGTGGTGAAGTCTCGATCGTGAAGGCGGTGCGTGGGAAGTGCTGGCGCAGCTGCGGCATGTGTCTTGCCAGCCAGCCCGACGCGAAGGAGTGCGGTGCCTTGATCACAAGGCGAGGCTGTTGGCCACGCTGTCTGATGATGTGCTGGACGATTGCGCCAAACGCCTTCGCGACAACCTGATGAAGCGCTTTGCCGCCGCGGGTCAGCGACACGCCCTGCGGAGCACGCGCGAGGAGCGGCATACCGAGGTCGCGTTCCAGTGCAGCGATGCGCCGGCTGACAGCGGAGGGCGTCAGGTTGAGCAGGGCGGCTGCGGCACGGATGCTGCGGGTCTCGCCCACGGTCACGAAGGCTTCCAGCCCGCGCAGGTTCGGTAGTCGGGTGGGTAGAGACATGTTTCGGGCTGTTGAGATTTTCGCAACGCTAGCGGATTTCTTTGCGGTACGCGACGGGGACATTGGCCCGCTAAAAGCCTGACGGAGCCGGCACCACAGGGAAGCCTCTTCGTCATGATCATCGATGCCTGGATGCAGCCGACCACGGAACGCTTCGCACGCCATGAGATGCTGGCGACACTCAGGCGCTGGACGCGCAACGAGATACGGCCGGAGGTTACGCCCGGGATGACCGTGGCGGCGATGGACGCCGGCCGCGTGCGGATCGGGCTCGCCTCGGCCTGGTGCGGGCCAGAGGGGTGGCTGATATCGCACGAGGAGGTGGCGGCCTTCGCGCGCGCCTGTCCGGGGCGGATTGTGGGTGTCGCCAGCGCCAATCTCGACAAGCCCATGGAAGCGGTCCGCGAGTTGCGACGCGCCGTGAAGCAGCTCGGCTTCCGCGCCCTGCGAATCGTGCCGTGGCTTTGGCGCCTGCCGCCCAACGACCGGCGCTACTATCCGCTTTACGCCGAGTGCATCGAGCTCGGCATTCCGTTTTGCACGCAGGTTGGCCACACCGGGCCGCTGCGTCCCTCGGAAACCGGCCGGCCGATTCCCTATCTCGACGAGGTGGCGCTGGACTTTCCCGAGCTGGTGATCGTCGGTGGGCACATCGGCTATCCCTGGACCCAGGAGATGATCGCGCTGGCGACCAAGTACGAGAGCATCTACATCGACACGTCGGCCTACACAGTGCGTCGGTATCCGCCCGAGCTTGTCCAGTACATGCGCGGCCATGGCCGCCGCAAGGTCATGTTCGGCACCAATTTCCCCATGATCGCGCCAGCCAAGGCGCTGGAAGGCCTGGACGAACTCGGCCTTGACGACGAGGCCCGCGACCTGTTCCTCGGCGGAAACGCTGCACGGGTGTTCGGCATTGGTGAGCCCGCATGATGGAAAGCAGCATGTCCAAAGTTGTGAACGAGCAAGAGGAACTGGCGAATCTGTTAGCGCGGTTACGCAGCGAGGGGCGTCAGCAGAGCGGGCTCGATCCCCGGCTGGTGCCGCTGGACAGCGAGACGGCCTATGCAGTCGCTGCGATCGTCGCGCAGAAGCTGGGCTGGGCAGTCGGCGGCTGGAAGATCGCCGCGATGAAAGAGGAGATGCAGCGCGCGCTGCGCACCTCCGCGCCGATTTACGGACGCGTCTATGCCCACCTCATTCGCCATAGCCCGGCCATATTCGAGCACCGCCGCCTGCTGCGTCCGTTGATAGAGCCAGAGTATGTTGCGCGGCTCGGCGCAGACCTGCCGCCGCGTGCGCGGCCCTATACGCCGGAGGAGGTTGCAGATGCGGTGGCGTCGCTGCATCCCGGCATCGAGGTCGCGGAGTGCCGCTTTGCGCAGGACGAGGCCTTTCCGCCGTTGCAGGCTATCCTGGCCGACGGGAGCGGCGCGGGATCGCTGGTGCTTGGCCCGGCGATCGCGGATTGGCGGCAGCGAGACATCGGCAGCCAGGAGGTCGTCCTGCGCGTCAACGGAGCCGAGCGGCGCCGTGGGACAGCCCGCGCCGCGGTCGACCATCCGATGGTGCCTCTGGCCTGGCTGGCCAACGAGCTGTCCCGGGCCGGTATTGGTCTCAAGGCCGGCGAGGTGGTCAGTACCGGGACGCTGACCGGTATGATCGTTGGCCGCAGCGGCGAGGTTCATCTTGCGGATTTCGGCCCTTTTGGCGAGGTTTGCGTGACGCTCCAGGCGTGAGGCGGTGACATCGCGCATTGCGCAGGTGCCGTGAAGGAGAGGGTACCGATGCCGGGCGGTCACAGATCATCCCCTTCTGGCGCGGCCGCAAATTGATGCACAGATCGATGGATTGAGGGAAACTGCCGCGCCCCGCAAACAAACGCGGCAGGAGCGTTGTCATGCATATGCCGCCACTCGATCCGGGCATTCTCGCGCGCCGTGCCGAGATCGTCTCGGCATTGCGTGCGATCGTGCCGGGCGAGGGGGTGATCGCCGACGATGTCGGCATGAAGCCGTACGAATGCGATGCGCTGTCGGCCTACCGGCAGATGCCGCTGGTCGTTGTCCTGCCGGAAACCGTCGAGCAGGTCTCGCGCATCTTGCGTTACTGCCAGGATCACGGCGTGAAGGTGGTGCCACGGGGTGCCGGCACGTCGCTGTCCGGCGGCTCGATGCCGGTGGGCGACGCCATCCTGCTCGGCATGTCGAAGTTTAACCGGATCCTCGAGATCGACCTTCCCAACCGCTGTGCGCGTGTGCAGCCCGGCGTCACCAATCTCGGGATCTCGGCGGCCGTGGAGGACGACGGATTCTATTACGCCCCCGACCCATCGTCGCAGATCGCCTGCTCCATCGGCGGCAACGTCGCGGAGAACTCGGGCGGCGTGCACTGCCTGAAATACGGCCTCACCACCAACAACCTGCTGGGCATCGAAATGGTGCTGATGAACGGCGAGGTCGTGCGACTGGGCGGCAAGCACCTGGACTCCGAAGGCTACGACCTGATGGGCGTGATGACCGGCAGCGAGGGCCTGCTGGGGGTCGTCACCGAGGTGACGGTGCGGCTGCTGCGCAAGCCGGCCACGGCGCGCGCGGTGCTGCTGGGCTTCCCGACAGAGGCCGGGGCCGCAGACTGCGTCGCGAGCGTGATCGCCGCGGGCATCATCCCCGGCGGCATGGAGATGATGGACCGCGACGCGGTGCAGTGCGCCGAGGCCTATGTCGGCGCCGGCTATCCGCTGGATGCCGAAGCGCTGCTGATCGTCGAGCTGGACGGGCCACCGGTCGAGGTCGATCACCTGATCGAACGCGTCGTCGCCATCGCGCGCGACAAGGGCGCCTCCACCGTGCGGGTCAGCACCAGCGAGCAGGAGCGGCTGCTGTTCTGGGCCGGCCGCAAGGCGGCGTTCCCGGCCGTGGGCCAGATTTCGCCGGATTACATGTGCCTCGATGGGTCGGTGCCGCGGCGGCGGCTGACAGAGGTGCTGGCCCGCATGCGGGAGCTCTCCAGGCAGCACCGGTTGCGCGTCGTCAATGTCTTCCACGCCGGCGACGGCAACCTGCACCCCCTGATCCTGTTCGATGCCAATGATGCCGACGAGCTGCGCCGTGCCGAGGAATTTGGCGCCGATATCCTGCGGCTTTGCGTCGAGGTCGGTGGTGTGCTGACGGGCGAGCACGGCGTGGGCATCGAGAAGCGCGACCTGATGGGCGTGCAGTTCACGCAGATCGATCTCGACCAGCAGATGCGCCTGAAATGCGCTTTCGATCCCGATCATCTGCTCAATCCGGGAAAGGTCTTCCCGCAACTCCGCCGCTGCGCCGAGCTCGGCCGCCTGGTCGTGCATCACGGCAAGGTACCGTTCCCGGATATCCCGAGGTTCTGATGGCCACCGTCCTGCGTCCGCGCGACGCCGAGGAGCTGCGCCGGACCGTCGAGTGGGCACTGAACGACGGCGTGCCGCTCGCGATCGAAGGGCGCGGCAGCAAGCGCAACTATGGCCCGCCGTCCAGGTCGGATCATGTTGTGTCGCTGGCGGCCATTGAGGGGGTGGTCGAGTATCAGCCCGAGGAGCTGGTGATCGCCGTGAAGGCCGGCACGCCATTGCGCGAGATCGAAGCGCTGCTTGCCCAGCGGCGCCAGATGCTGGCCTTCGAGCCGCCCGATCTGGGGGCGATCCTTGGCGGTGCAAAGGGCGAGGGCAGCCTGGCGGGCGCGCTGATGTGCAACCTTGCCGGACCACGCCGCATCGCGGCTGGTGCGGCACGCGACCATTTTCTCGGCTTTCAGGGCGTGAACGGCCGCGCCGAGCGCTTCAAGGCGGGCGGCCGGATGGTGAAGAACGTCACCGGCTACGATCTTTCGAAGCTGATGGCGGGCTCGCTGGGCACGCTCGCGGCCCTGGACGAGGTCACGGTCAAGATCGTGCCGGCGCCGGAGAGGGTTCATACGCTGCTGCTGGTCGGGCTGGACGACGAGGCCGCCATCGCGGCCCTGTGCGCTGCCATGGGCAGCCCGCACGAAGTGAGCGGCGCCGCGCACCTGCCGGCAACTCTCGCGGGCCGCTCCGGCATCGACCTGGTGGCGCAGCAGGGCGGTGCCGTGACAGCCATACGGGTCGAGGGGGTCGCGCCCTCGGTCGAAGCGCGTCTGAAGGCCCTGCGGGCGCAATTCGCCCCCACGGCGCCGGCAATGGAGGAGTTGCACACCATGCGCTCGCGCCAGTTCTGGGAGGAGGTGCGCGACGCAACGCTGGTCGGCGACCCGGCGTCCTTGCTGTGGCGGATATCCTGCCCGCCGACGGAAGGACCCGCCGTCGTCGCTGCCATCCGCCAGCGCCGCCTGGACACCGAGGTGCAGTACGACTGGTCCGGCGGTCTGATCTGGCTCTCCCTCGCGCCCGGCGATCCCGCGACGGACGACGCCGCGCACGTGGCGGTCCGCGGCGCGCTGATGGAATGCGGCGGGCATGCCACGCTGGTGCGCGCGCCCGAGGCGGTGCGCGCCCGCGTGCCCGTCTTCCAGCCGCGGCCGCCCGCGCTCGCCGCCCTCAGCCGGCGCGTCAAGGAAAGCTTCGATCCCAAAGGCATATTCGGGACGCGCTAAGATGCAGACCAGCTTCACCGCGGCCCAACTCGCTGATCCCGACATCGCGACGGCCAACACCATCCTGCGCAAATGCGTGCATTGCGGCTTCTGCACCGCCACCTGTCCCACCTACGTGACGCTGGGTGACGAGCGCGACAGCCCGCGCGGGCGCATCTACCTGGTCAAGCAGATGCTGGAGCAGCGCCGGCCGGCCGACGCCCATGTGGCGCGCCACATCGACCGGTGCCTGTCCTGCCTTGCCTGCATGACCACCTGCCCCTCGGGCGTGCACTACATGCACCTGGTCGATCACGCGCGCGCCCACATCGAGACCACGTACCGCCGGCCGCTGCCCGACCGCCTGCTGCGCCGCCTGCTGGGCGTGCTGATGCCGCGCCCGCACCTCTTCCGCTGGGCGCTGCTGCTGGGCAGATTGACGCGCCCGCTGGCGAGGTTCTTGCCCGATTCCAGCCCCGATGTCGGCGGCGCCACCTTCTGGCGTCGCGTGCGCGCCATGCTGGAGGCGGTGCCCGTGCCGCTGCCGTCGCCCTCGCCGGTGGACAGGCCGCAGACCTTCCCCGCGCAGGGCGCACGCCGGCAACGCGTGGCCCTGATGAACGGCTGCGGCCAGCAGGTGCTGGCGCCGGAGGTCAACGAAGCCACGGTGCGATTGCTGACCCGCCATGGCATCGAAGTCGTGATCGCGCCGGGCAGCGGCTGCTGCGGCTCCTCCGTGCTGCACATCGGCGAGCGCGAGAAAGCCCGCGACCTGGCCCGCGAAAACATCGCGAGCTGGATCGACGACCTGGAAGGACCGCTGGACGCCGTCGTGGCCAATGCCTCGGGTTGCGGCACGATGCTGAAGGACTATGGTCACCTGTTGGCCGAGGACGCGCAGTGGAAGACCGCAGCGGCGCGGGTCGCCGACCTGGCGAGGGACGTCAGCGAGGTACTGGCGCCGGCCACGTTACAGCCGCTCGGTCGGCCGGTCCGCGCCGACGGGACACCGCTGGTGGTGGCGTATCACGCCGCCTGCTCCATGCAGCACGGCCAGAGACTGATCGAGCCGCCCAAAGCGCTGCTGCGCGCGGCGGGCTTCATCGTCAAGGATGTGCCGGAGGGCCATCTGTGCTGCGGCTGGGCCGGTACGTACCAGATCCTGCAGCCAGACCTCTCGCGGCGCCTGCTCGCGCGCAAGGCGGCCAACATCGAACGTGTGAAACCCGACCTGGTCGCGGCCGGCAATTTCGGTTGCATCGGCCAGATCGGTGGGGGAACAGACCTGCCCGTGGTCCATACCGCCGAGCTGCTGGACTGGGTGAGCGGCGGGCCGCTGCCGCACGCGCTGGAGGGCAGGGGCTTCGTGCTGGCACAACGCGAAGCTGGCGATGTCGCGGCGTAGCGCTTGACCCTGTCCGGAGCGCGCGCGAAGGTGCGCCCCGGCGCGTTCGCGCAACCGAGGACTCAGGGGAGAGAAGCATGCGTCTGTGCACCATCCAGCGCGATGGCAAACCCGTCGTGGGCGTGAAGATCGACGGCAAGATCATTGACCTCGGCAAGCAGATGCCGCGCGGGCCCAAGTCGGTGGTCGAGATCCTGGCGGGCGGCAAGAAGGTCCAGGACGCGGTCGCGAAGGCCTGCGCCAAACCGAAGGCCGGCGCCACCGTGTCGGAGAAAACCGCGAAATACCTGCCGCCGATCCCCGACCCCGGCAAGATCCTGTGCATCGGCCTCAATTACCGCAAGCACGCCGAGGAGACGAACAACCCGATCCCGCCCTATCCGGTCGTGTTCTGCCGCTTCAACAACACGCTTGCGCCGCACAACGGCAAGATGCCGCGCCCCAGCCACTCCGACCAGCTCGACTGGGAGGCGGAACTGGCGGTGATCATCGGCCGCAAATGCCGTAACGTCGCGAAGGAGCGGGCGCTGGGTGTGATCGGCGGCTATGCCTGCTTCAACGACGGCTCGGTGCGGGACTGGCAGCGCAAGTCGGGCGGTCAGTTCACGCTGGGCAAGAACTTCGACGGCTCCGGCGGCTTCGGTCCCGACGTCGTCACGCCCGACGAGCTACCGAAGGGCGCTGCACCCCTGCGCATCATGTGCCGGGTGAACGGCCAGACGATGCAGGACAGCGACACCGGCGATCTGATTTTCGACGTGCCCACGCTGATCAGCGAGCTCAGCAAGGTTATGACGCTCGACCCCGGCGACGTGATCATCACCGGCACGCCCTCAGGCGTCGCCGCCGCGCGCAACCCGCAACCGTGGCTGAAGCCCGGCGACGTCTGCGAAGTCGAGATCGAGCGCATCGGCGTGCTGCGCAACACCATCACGCAGGGGCCGTAGCACCTCCGCCCGGAATACCCTGCCATCCCGCTGGCGCCCGGGATGGCAGGGGCTACTTCGTGGCCATGCCCCTGATGCCGCCCAGCATGAGGCGGGCGGCGAAGTCGGCGGCGGCGTCGGGGTCGACGGGGTCGCGTGCGATCATCAGCACCGAGACCTCGAAGGCGACGCCCGACAGCGCGGCCGCGAGCAGGGCAGCGTCCGTCTGGGGCAGCGTGCCGTGCGCCATGGCATTCTTGAGGTCGTCGTAGAGGCAGCGCGCCAGCGTGCGCACATCAGGCTGGTCGAGCAGCGTGCGGATGGCGGTGACGTTCTTGCGCGCCAGCGCCAGCAGCTCCGGGTCGTCCGCAACAAAATGGAAATAGACCGAGAAGTGCGCGCGCAGGAACGCCTCGGCTGTCCGGGCCCTGGCACGGCCGTTGCGGTGCCGCCGCACCAGCTCGTCCGTCAGCTCGCCGACAACGGCCGCAAAGATCGCATCCTTGTCGGTGAAGTAGTTGTAGAATGTGCCGGTCGCGAGGTCAGTCCGCCGCACGATGTCGCGCACGCTGGCGGCGCCGAAGCCCATCTCGGCGAACACCGCCCGGGCTGCGGCCAGGAGTTGGGCGCGGTTCTCCTGCTTCTTGCGTTCGCGCCGCGAATCGGCGGTGGAGGCCGTCTCCGGCCGGTCGTCGAGGGAGTCGGAGGTGCTCATGCGCTGTCCAGGTCACATGTAGAACGCGGGCCGGCGCGGAGGCAAGGTATGTTCACAGACCTTACCCCTTCGGGGAAGGATTATGAACCCAGCAGCGCGAGCTCGTGTCGCAGGCCGGCGACGATGTCGTCCATCGCGCGGGCCGCGGCCTGAAGAACGCCGCGCATGCCGACGAAGCCGTGGATCAGGCTGTCGAAATTGCGGTACGCGACGCGCACGCCTGCGGCGCGCAGCTTGTCGGCGTAGAGCGCACCCTCGTCGCGCACGATGTCGAAGCCGGCGGTGAAGATCAGGGCAGGCGGCAGGCCGGCGAGATCGTCGGCGCGCAGGGGCGAGACGCGCGGGTCGTCGATGTCGTTCAGGTCATCAAGATAGAGATCGCGGCTCCACACCATCGAGCGACGTGTCGTCAGGAATCCGTCGCCGAACAGGTCATAGGAGCGCGTATCCATGGCAAGGTCGAGGATCGGATAGACCAGCAACTGCAGGGCCGGGCGCACCGCCTCGTCGCGCGTCTGCTGCGCGATCACGGTGGCAAGATTGCCGCCGGCGGCGTCTCCAGCCACCACCAGCCGGCGCGGATGGGCGCCGATGTGCGCGGCGTTTTCCGCCAGCCAGCGCCAGGCGGCGAGACTGTCGTCCACTGCGGCGGGGAATTTGTGCTCGGGCGCCAGCCGGTAGTCGGCGGCCAGCACCAGGCAGCCGGTGCCGGAGGCGAGGAAGCGGCAGGCGAGATCATAGGCATCGAGGCTGCCCAGCACCCAGCTTCCGCCGTGCAGGAAGAGGATCGCCGGCAGGCTGGCGCCCGTGGCGCCGGGCGGCCGGTAGAGGCGCACAGGCAGCGGGCCGGTGGGGCCGGGGATCATACGGTCAATGATCTCGCCGACCGGCGGATCGCCCAGGCCCATGGGCAGCCACGAGGCTGATAGCGCCTTGATATAGTCGTCGAACTGGCGGCGCGCCTCCGGCAGCGGCAGGTCGTGGAGCTCCGGGCGCTTGCTCTTCTCGAAGACGGTCAGCAGCCATTGTGTGCGCGCATCCAGCGTCTGGCCGTCGATGACGATCGGCGCGCCGGTGGCGACATTCACCCATGACAACGGCACGCGCAGCGCCAGCAACGCGGCACGGCTGCGGAACAGCGCAGCGAGGGCGGGCGAATCAAGCATGGCGCGAGAGTAGCATCAGCCCGCCGGCCGTTCTGCGTCGTCCCGAGCGAAGCGAAGGACCTTGCGGCGGTTCGTGCGAAGAATGCCGGCACTGGTGATCAACCAGGCCGTCGTCACGGGCTGCACGACCGCAAGGTCCTTCGCTTCGCTCAGGACGACGCCCAATGTTCAGGCGGGCGCCATGGCGGGGCGTTGTTCGGAGATGCCCTCGACCAGCGCCTCGTCCCAGAAATTCATCTCGATCTGGATACCATCGGGATCATGGACGAAGACCTGCTGCAGCGGCCGGGCCGGCACCTTGCGCAGCTCGAAGGGCACGCCGTCCTTCTTGAGCAAGGCAAGCGTGCCCCGGATATCGGTGCAGCGCAGCGCGATGTGATCGATCGCGCCGCTGCCATGCGCGGTGCGCCCGCTCTCCGACACCAGATGCAGCACCGCCTGCTCGCCGGCATAAAGCCAGGCGCCGGGGAAGGTGAAGGGCGGGCGGTCGCCGTTGCGCAGGCCGACATACTTCTCGTAAAAATCGACGGTCTTGCGCAGATCCTTGCAATAGACATTGTAATGCTCGAGCAGGGTCGCGGGCATGGAGCGCTCCTGTGCCGAATTCCGCCCGCAACCCTACGAACCACGCCGCCCCCTGTCAAAGCGGGCAGAAGGACGCGATGAGCGATTTTGCGCTGGCGGCCCTGGTCGGCAATGCGGTGCTGGCGGCGGCCATCATCTGGTGGTGGGCGCGCTACGGCCGACACGAGGATCGCTGGCGCGTGCCGGTCGGTGGCGTTGCCGTGGCGCTGGTCATCATCCTGATCGCTCTGGTGAGCGAACGGCTGATGGCTCCGTGAGGTGCTGACGATGGACCTTCCCCTTTTGCCGACGACGCTGGTCGGCAGCTACCCGCAGCCGGACTGGCTGGTCGACAAGAAGGTGCTGCTGGACCACGGCCCGCCGCGCGTGCGCATGCGCGAGGTCTGGCGTGTCCCTGAACCGCACTTGGCGGAGGCGCAGGATGACGCTGTGCTGCTGGCCGTCCGCGACATGGAGCGCGCCGGGCTCGACATCGTGACCGACGGCGAGGTGCGCCGCGAAAGCTACTTCAATCATTTCGCCAATGCGCTCGAGGGCATCGACCTTGACCGGCCGGGCGAGATGCCAAGCCGCATCGGAACGATAATTCCGGTGCCGCGCGTGGTCGGCCCGATCCGTCGCACGCGGCCGGTGGAGCTGGAGGCGGCGCGCTTCCTGCGCGCCAACACCACGCGCGCCACCAAGATCACCGTGCCCGGCCCGTTCACCATGACGATGCTGGCCCAGAACCAGCACTACCCCGACGACCGGACGCTGGCGATGGCTTATGCGGCTGCCGTCAACGCCGAGCTGAAGGATCTGAAGGCGGCCGGCATCGATGTGGTGCAGATCGACGAGCCCTACCTGTCGCCCAACGCCGAGCGGGCGCGGGATTTCGCGCTGGAGGCCATCGACCGCGCGCTGGACGGCGTGCCGGGGCCGACAGCGGTTCACCTCTGCATGGGCTACAGCTACGTGGTGAAGAAGAAGCCCGAGGGCTACGCCTTCCTGCCGGAGCTGGCGCGCACGCGGGCGGCACAGATCTCGATCGAGGCGGCGGAACCGAAGCTCAACCTCACGATCCTGCGCAGCCTGCCGGGGAAATCGGTGATGGTGGGCGTGCTCGATCTTGGCGATATGGCGATCGAGACGCCCGAGGTTGTTGCCCGCCGTATCGAGGCGGCGCTGGCGTATCTGCCGCCCGAGCGCCTGATCGTGGCGCCCGATTGCGGCCTCAAGTACCTGCCGCGCTCCGTTGCTTACGGCAAGATCTGCGCCATGGCCGAGGCCGCCCGCCAGGTGCGCACGCGGTTGTAGCTATACCGTGCGCAAATTGAGCGCGAGGTATTCCCAGACGAAGGTGGCGCCGGCGAGCGCGGTGATCTCGGCGACGTCGTAGGCGGGCGCAACCTCGACCAGATCCATGCCGGCGAAGCGCAGGCCCGCGCAGCGCCGCAGGATGGACTGGGCCTGCCAGCTTGCCAGACCGCCGACCTCCGGTGTTCCCGTGCCGGGCGCAAACGCCGGGTCCAGTGCATCGATGTCGAAGCTGAGATAGACGGGCGCCGATCCGATTGCGGCCTGGATGCGCCGGGCGATGGCGGCGGGGCCGCTCTCGTGCACCTCCTCGGCGGTAACGATGGTGACGCCCTTGCCCAGCGTCCAGTCCATGACGTCGGTGGCGACCGGCGAGCGGATGCCGATCTGGATCGTCCGTTGCGGATCGACCAGCCCCTCGTTGATGGCGTGGAAGAAGGGCGATCCGTGCGCGTAGCGCTGGCCGAAATTGTCGGGCCAGGTGTCGACATGCGCGTCGAAATGGATGAGGGCCAGCGGCTGGGTGTGCCTGGTACGCAGTGCGCGCAGCAGCGGCAGGGAAATGCCGTTATCGCCGCCCAGGGCCACGAGGTGCTCGAAGTTCTTTGCCTGCAGCTCGATCAGCCGCAGCGTCTCGGGAATGTCACCCAGCGCGATCTCGAAATCGCCGGCATCGGCCACGGCCTGCGACGGATCGAGCCGCCAGTAGGGGTGATCGCCATCCACCAGCATGCGGCTGGCCTGGCGGATGGCGGCGGGGCCCGATCGCGCGCCGCTGCGGTTGGTGGTACCGCCATCGAACGGAATGCCGACGACGCAGGGCCCGGGCTGCGCCGTCCGCTGTGGGGTGCCGAGGAACGTCGGCGGCAGCGCGAAGGTGGGCGTGCTGGCCATGGTCAGGGACCTGCGAACCGGAAGACGGCGGCGGCGACGGCGCAGGTCCAGCGTCCTGCCGAATTGCCCGTGGCGCTTGCTGTGAGCGACAGGCTGTCCACGATCAGGTTGCTCATCGCATAGACGTGCTTGCGCTCGTCCCAGCCGGCATTGGGATCGAACTCGATGCCCAGAGTCGAGGCCAGCATGGTGGCGGCGAGATCCTCGGCATACTCGCCGCTTTCCTCGTGCGTCATGCCATAGCCGTGATGCTCGGAGATGTAGCCGTACATCTTCTGGTCGGTTGGACGGGCAAGCCCGATGCTGGAATGGATACGCCGGCCCGGCTCGTCGGTTTCCGTGCGCGCCATGACGCAGAACGTGATCTCGCCGGGCTGCAAGGTGCGCACGGCCTCTTCGCGCGGCACCATGCGGCAGCCGGGCGGCAGGATCGAGGACACGCTGACAAGGTTCTGCTGCTCGATATCCGCCTCGCGCAGGGCGAACTCGAACGCGGTCAGCCGGTCACGATGAACCCCGACCCCGCTGGTCAGGAAAAAGGTGGCCGGAATGGGAAAGGTATTCGCCATCAGTGCTGACCCCTCGATCGCTGCCTGTTGTGCAACGCCAGACGCCGTTCCATTGTTGCAACGGTCAGCTGTCATTCCGAGCGTAGCGAGGAATCTCCCCGCGCCGACGGACCCAGGATCCCTCGCTGCGCTCGGGATGACAGTGTCCCAATCCATGGAACCGCGCGGCTCCTGCCGCGCACTGGCGCTCTTCTAAAGCAGCCCCAGGCTCCTGAAGCTGGCGTGGGCTTTGCGGCCGATGACGAGGTGGTCGTGGACCTCGATGCCGAGCGCGCCCGCAGCGGTCTTCACCTCGCGCGTCATCTCGATGTCGGCGCGCGAGGGCGTGGGATCGCCGGAGGGGTGGTTGTGGACGAGGATGAGCGCCGAGGCGTTCAGTTCCAGCGCGCGGCGCACCACCTCGCGCGGATAGACGGGCGTGTGATCGACGGTGCCGCGCTGCTGCACCTCGTCGGCGATCAGCACGTTCTTGCGGTCGAGAAAGAGAATACGGAACTGCTCGGTCTTTTCGTGCTGCAGGGCGGCGTGGCAATAGTCCAGCAGCTTCTGCCATGAGCCGATCACCGGCCGGTCGATCACCTCGCGCCGCGCCAGCCGCAGGCCGAGCTCGCGCACGGTGCGGAACAGCACGATCGTGCGTTGGTTGACCTTGTCGCTCGCCTCCCTGAGCCGTTCGGGTTCCGCTGACAGCACGTCGCCCAGCGTGCCGAAGCGGGCCAGAAGCTGCTTGGCGTCGGGTTTCACGTCCTTGAAGTCGATTCCGTAGAACAGCAGCAGCTCCAGCAGCTCATAGTCCTGGAAGCTTTCGACGCCGGCCGTCATGGCCCGGTCGCGTACCCGCTGGCGGTGACCCCAGTAGTGCGGACGTTCGGCCGCGGCCGGCGCGCCGGAGTTGTGGCCTGCCGGCGCGGGCTGTTCCGCGAGCTTGCGCGCCAGCAGGGCGGTCGGATCGGCGCCCGCGAATTCCCATGCCTTCTCGAACGAGTTCCACACGCCGCCCGCATCGCGCAGCAGCGCCTTGTGCACGAGCGTGTTGCCGGATATGCGCCAGACCGGCGCCTGCGAGTCGTGTGCCTCGAAGGCCCGCACGCTCAGCCCGGCTGCGACGAGCGTCAGCAGATCGGCATCGCCGTCAGCGGGCGGCGGTTCGGGCTCAGGCCCGGATTTTCCGTTCGCGGCAGCCGCCTTTTGCCGGCGCATTGTCCGCTCCCCCAACGTTCACTGCTTCTCTCCGGCAGCAGGTCCATAAGGCGGCTTGTCCAGCCCGGCGGGCGAGCTGGTGAAGATTTCGACGCCGGTTTCAGTGACTCCCACGGAATGCTCGAACTGGGCCGACAGCGACTTGTCGCGCGTGACCGCGGTCCAGCCGTCCGACAGGATCTTCACTTCCCACGAGCCGGCATTGATCATCGGCTCGACGGTGAAGAACATGCCGGGCTTGAGCACGGGTCCGGCGCCGGGCTTGCCGTAGTGCAGGATATTGGGCGCATCGTGGAAGATCTTGCCGAGCCCATGGCCGCAGAAATCGCGCACCACCGAGAAGCGCTGCGCCTCGGCATGGCTCTGGATGGCATGGCCGATATCGCCCAGCCGGGCGCCGGGCCGAATCGCGGCGATGCCGCGCATCATGGCATCGTAGGTGACGTCACACAGGCGGCGCGCCAGCAGCTTCGGTTCGCCGGCGTAGAACATGCGGCTGGTATCGCCGTGCCAGCCATCGAGAATCACGGTGACGTCGATGTTGATGATATCGCCGCTGGCCAGCCGCTTGTCGCCGGGGATGCCGTGGCAGACGACATGGTTGATCGAGGTGCAGATCGACTTGGGGAAGCCGCGATAGCCCAGCGGCGCGGGCACGGCGCCGTGACCGACAATGTACTCGTGGCACAGCCGGTCGAGCTCGCCTGTGGTCACGCCCGGGCGCACGCTGGGGGCGATGAAGTCAAGCGTCGCCGCGGCAAGCCGGCCGGCCCGGCGCATGGCCTCGAAATCCGCCGGCCCGTGCAGCTTGATCTTACGCTGATCCTTGTCCCAGTACTCGTCCGACCGGGCTCTTTCTGCCTGTGACACCATGCGTCTGTATGTGGCATGCGCCAGCCCCGCCGGCAAGACCGGCCCTGCCGGCACGCCGGCACGGGATCGTGGACCGGGTGGCGGATCGGGCCCTATAACCGGGAGCGCAGGAGCCCCCATGAGCGAAGTTGCCAAACCGGAACGAGTCGTCACGGCCTGTCTCGTGATCATCGGCAACGAGATCCTGTCCGGCCGCACGCGCGATGCCAACCTGCCGTTCCTTGCCACCGAGCTGAACCGCATCGGCGTGCGCCTGATGGAATGCCGCGTCGTGCCCGATATCGAGAGCGCGATTGTCGAGACGATCAACGAGGTGCGCCGCAAGTTCGACTACGTGTTCACGACCGGCGGCATCGGCCCGACCCATGACGACATCACGGCCGACGCCATCGCGCGCGCGTTCGGAGTGGGCATTTCGGAGCATCCCGACGCGGTCGATCGCCTCACCCGCTACTATGCTGACCCGGCGCTGTTCACGCCGCCGCGCCGCCGCATGGCGCGCATTCCCCACGGCGCCACGCTGGTCGACAACCCGGTGTCGGTGGCGCCCGGCTTCCGGATGGAGAACGTCTTCACCTTCGCCGGCGTGCCGATGATCGTGGAGGGCATGTTCCACGCCATGAAGCACGAGCTGGTGGGCGGCCGGCCACTGCTCAGCCGCACCATTCGCTGCAGCCAGCCCGAGGGCTTCATCGCCGAGAAGCTGGGCGCCGTGCAGCAGCGGCACCCCGATACCGAAATCGGCAGCTATCCGGCGTTCCGCGGCGGCAAGCCCAGCGTGTCGCTGATCATTCGCGGCACCGATCCCGCCAGGGTGCAGGCCGCCTTCGACGATCTGATCGGAGCGCTGATCGAGCTGAATGCGGAGCCCGAAGAGATTCCCGTGAGCTGACGTCGATGCGCCCGCTGGGAATCCTGATGCTCGATACGCGCTTCCCGCGCATCGAGGGCGATATCGGCAATCCCGCCAGCTTTCCCTTTCCCGTCATCTACGAAACGCTGCAAGGCATTGGTCCCGCCGACGCGGTGTCGGCTGGTCCCGACCGCGCGCGTATCAGGGCCGCGCTGGCGCGCAATGCGCAGCGGCTGGCGGAGCGCGGTGCTGTCGGTCTGTCGACGAGCTGCGGCTTTCTGGTCCTGTTCCAGGCCGATCTGGCGACGGTATCGCCGGTGCCCGTGGCGACATCGGCGCTGCTGCTGGTGCCGCTGCTCGCCCGCAGCCTGCCGGCGGGAAAACGCGTGGGCGTGCTTACCGCGAGCGCCGCCAGCCTGACAGCGGCGCATCTTGCCGCTGCGGGCGCGGAGACAGCAACGCCGGTAGCCGGCATGCCAATCGCGGGTGCGTTCACGCATACCTTTCTGGGCAATGCCACGGACCTCGACCGCGACGCCGTGGAGCGCGAAACGCTGGCGGCCGGCCGTGTGTTGCTGGCACGCCATCCGGACGTGGGCGCCATCGTGCTCGAGTGCACCAACCTGCCGCCCTATGCGCCGGCGCTGCGCCGCGCGCTGGACCTGCCGGTCTACGACGTGCTGGACCTGCTGCGTCTGTTCCGCGCCGGCCTGCCCGTCTGAGCTAGCCAACGGTGCCGACCATCAGGTTGGGCAGGAAATGGACCAGGCCGGGGAAGAGGTACAGCAGCAGCACGCAGAGGCACATCGCCAGAAAGAAGGGCAGCGATGCCGCGCCGATCCACAGGATGGATCGTCCGGTCATGCCTTGCAGCACGAAAAGGTTGAAGCCCACCGGCGGCGTGATCTGCGCCATCTCGACCACGACGGTGATGAAGATGCCGAACCAGATCTTGTCGATTCCGGCTTGCTCGACCATCGGCATCACGATGGCGACCGTGAGCACGATCATCGAGATGCCGTCGAGGAAGCAGCCGAGGATGATGTAGAGGATCGCCAGCGCCAGGATCAGGGCCGCCGGCGACAGGTTCATGGCAGCAATGGTTTCAGCGAGATGGCGCGGCAGGCCGGTGAAGCCCATCGCCAGCTTCAGGTACGACGCACCGGCCAGGATCAGCAGGATCATCGCCGTGAGTCGCGTCGCGCCCATCACGCTGTCGCGGAATGAGCTCCAGTTGAGCCGGCGCTGCCAGGCGGCGATGGCAAACGAGCCGACAACGCCGAACGCGGCTGATTCGGTGGCGGTCGCGATGCCGGCATAGATCGAGCCGAGCACCAGCAGGATCAGCAGCACCACCGGGATCAGCGTGCGCGACTCCCGGAGCTTCTGCATCAGCGGCAGGGCCGGGTCGGGCGGCGGCACTTTCGAGGGGTTGAGGATCGCCCATCCCCCGACATAGGCCATCATCAGCCCGGCCAGCAGGATTCCGGGGATCAGGCCGGCAGCGAACAGCCTGGCGATCGAGACCTCGGCCTGCACGCCATAGACGATCATGATCAGCGACGGCGGGATCAGCAGGCCCAGCGTGCCGGCGCCTGACAGGCTGCCGATGGCGATCTCGTCGGGATAGCCGCGGCGGCGCAGCTCCGGCACGGTCATCTTGCCGATGGTGGCGCAGGTGGCGGCGGACGAGCCGCTGACGGCGGCAAAGATCGAGCAGCCGATGATGTTGGTGTGCACCAGCCGGCCGGGCAGGCGACGCATCCAGGGCGCCAGGCCGCGGAACATGTCCTCCGAGATGGCGGTGCGGAACAGGATCTCGCCCATCCAGATGAAGAGCGGCAGCGCCGTCAGCGTCCACGAGGCGGTGTCGCTGAAGATGGTGACGGCCATGGCGTCGCCCGCCGGTCTCGCGGGTGCGAAGATCCACATCACCGCCACCGACACGCCGATCATGCTGAGCCCGATCCAGACGCCGGTGCCGAACAGGAAGAACAGCGCGCCGACTGCGAGCAATGCGATCTGGACGTCGAGCGAACCCACGGGCCTAGCGCTCGATATGCAGGGCTTCTTCGCCTGCCGGTTCTTCGACCAGCGGACCGCCGGTGGCGACCACGACAAGCTGCTCGACGACCGCGATCATGAACACCACGGCGCCGATGGCCATGCCGAGCTGCGGAATCCAGAGGGGGATCGCGATGAGGCCGGTACTGAGATCGTTGAGCTGCCACGAGATATAGCAGAGCCGCACGCTGAACCAGGCGAGATACCCTGACAGCAGGCTGCCCAGGGCGAGGCACCACAGCTCCGCAGCCCGCCGCGCGCGGCCCTTCAGGCGCTGCAGCAGCAGCGTAACCCGGATGTGCTCGCCGCGGCCGAAGGTCGATGCCATGGCGAGAAAGGCCGATGCCAGCATGGCGTAGCCGGCGAACTCGTCGGCCGAGCGCGCAACGTAGTTGAAGGGATTGGGCAGGCCGAATGTCTGCTCCAGCCACAAGCCGACGCCCGGTCCCACCGAATAGAGCACGAAGACCAGCAGCAGCACCATGAACACGCCGCCCAGCGCACCGGCGCCGTCATAGAGCTTGCGCAGCCAGGGCCGCATGGAGTTGCTCACCGGCCCGCGCCTCTGACGCCGTGCTTGCGGCGGCAGCCCCCTTTCGGCGCTGCGCGCCACCTTCCCCCTTCGGGGGAAGGACTCAAACTGCCTTCCCCCGGAGGGGGAAGGTGCGCCGAAGGCGCGGAAGGGGGATGGTGCGGCACGCCCGGGGTCACATCTTGCGGTAGGCGTCGACGACGGCCTTGCCGTCGGCGCCGGCTTTCTGAAGCCACTCCTCGGTGAGCTTCTTGCCCAGCTCCTTGTACTCGGCGGCGAGCTTTGCAGACGGCGGCTGCACCTTCATGCCGTTCTTCGCCAGCGTCTCCAGGAAACCCTTGCTCAGCCGCTCGCTTTCGGCCCAGCCGGCGGCTTCAGCCTTTTCGGCCTCGGCGAGGATCAGCTTTTTGGTGGCGTCATCGAGCTTGTCGAACGCCGCCTTGTTCACGATCACCAGGTCCTTGGGCAGCCAGGCCTGCGTGTCGTAGAAGTGGGTGAGCTGCTCCCACACCTTGGAGTCGACGCCGGTTGCGCCGGACGAGATGAACGAATCGACTTTGCCGGTGGCCAGCGCCTGGCTGAGCTCGGCCGCCTGGATGGTGATCGGCTGCGCGCCCGCCAGCTCGGCGATGCGCGACGTGCCGCGGTTGTAGGCGCGGAACTTCAGACCCTTCATGTCCGCGAGGCTGTTGATCTCCTTCTTGGCGTAGAGCCCCTGCGGCGGCCACGGCACGGCGAACAGCGCGATCATGCCCTGTGCGGCCAGCTTCTTCACCAGAACCGGCTTCTGCGCTGCCCAAAGCTTCTTCGCATCGGCAAAGCTGGTGGCAAGGAAGGGCACGACATCGACACCGAAGATCGGGTCCTCATTCTCGAAGTTCGAGATCAGGATCTCGCCGATCGGCGCCTGCCCGGTCTGCACGGCGCGCTTGATCTCGGTCGCCTTGAACAGCGAGCCGCCCGGATGAATGGTGATCTCGAGCTTGCCGCCGGTGCCGGCTTTCACCGCATCGGCGAATTTCTGCATGTTGATCGTATGGAAGTTGGTGGCGGGGTAAGCCGCCGGCAGATCCCATTTGGTCTGCGCCATGGCGCTGCCCGCCGCCAGCGCGCTCGCAACGGCAAGCGCCGCGATCCGGTCGATCTTCATGAAGCACCCCCAGAGTGACGATGGCCCGATCGTTACATGCGGACTTCACCCCGTGCAATGGCAGTGCCCTGCCTGTGGTGAGGGCGGGCCTTGTTCATCTGCCCGGGTGCAGTGCCGGCGGCACGCCCCCGAACACCTCGACATAGAGGCGCCGCAGGTTATCGGGCATCTCGTCGTCCGCATCAGGGGCGGTATCGGACTCAGGATCGCGCCGGCCAGACGCACGAGCGTCAGCCGGGAGACACTTTGAGACAGATAGAACGGCTGTCTCCAGGTCCGGCACGCCTGTCGCCGCGGCGTACGGTCTCTCATCCGCCGCGCTGGTTCCGTCGGCGCCGCCGGCCTCGGCAGCGGCCGCTGCCGGGCTTTCGTCCGCCGCGTCAGGGCCGTCCTCGCTCTCGCCCTCGTCGTCGCCGGCAGGCTCCGCCTTGTCGTAGGGAAGGACGACGGGCAGGGGTTCCGGCGCCGCCGCGCCCGTGGCCGCAGCCAGCTCCTGGCGGGCCTCGTTCAGGGCATGCGTCAGTTCCGTGATGCGCCCCTCGCAGGCCGTCCGCTGATCGACGTACTGTAACGTGAAGTCGAGGAGCGTCTGTAAAGCGATGTCGGTCGACCGCTGCTTTTCGTACTTCTCCTCGTCGTCGGGCTCCCGCACGGGCCGGCGCCGCTGCAACAGCAGCATCAGCAGGCGGTCATTGTAGGTCCTGACCGTGCCCACCTGCTCGCCGCGCCAGAACACCGGTTTCTCGACGCCGTCCAGCGCGCGGCGCAGCGCCTCGTCCTCCAGCAGGTCGGACCCGGCCTCTTCCGCCAGCCGCACGGCCGAGGCGAAATCCGGCTCCTTCTGCCACTTGTAAATGAGGGTGCGGTTGACCCCGGCCGCGGCCGCCGCGCCGGTCACCGACAGTCCTCGCCCCAGCCCTGCCAAGAACGCCGCCCGCCGCCCATCGCCGGCCCGTGTGTCCTTGCCCATTGCCGAACCTCGCGCTATGTGTATATTCAAAAAGAACATATAGCGTACATCTTATGGTGAATCAATAAAATCTTCCCCCACCGGCACGGACCTTCGCATATCGCCATCTACCGTCGTCCTGAGCGAAGCGAAGGACCTTGCGATGGTTCGGACAAGGACTGGCAGAGCCGATGATTCACCGCCGCGAGCGTTCACGGTTGGGCGGCCGCAAGGTCCTTCGCTTCGCTCAGGACGACGGCAAATCTCGGCGGAAGGCTATTGGGCGGCGAGGGTGCGGCGGGCGAGGCGGGCGCCGTCGACCAGCGCGATCAGCTTGCGGCGGGCGAGGGCGCGGGGCAGGGCCGAGAAGCCGCAATCGGCGGTGACGCGCAGACGTTCGGGTGGGGCGTGGTTCAGGCACAGCTCGATGCGCTGCGCCACCGCTTCCTTCGTCTCCAGATGGAAGCTCTTCACGTCCACCACGCCGACGCCGACATCGAAGCGGCGTGCCAGTTCCGCGACCAGCTCGACCTGCGCCATCTCGCGGTTGGCGAACTCAAGGGAAACCTCGTCCGCCTTGAGTCCAACGAGCGCCGGCATCAGCCGCAGGATGTCGCGGTCGGCCATCGGCCGGCCGGCATTGTTGCCGAAGCAGACATGCAGGCCGCGGCGAAAGGCGAAGCCGGCAAAGGTCCGGTTGATCGCTTCAATGCAGTCCGCCGGCGTCAGGCCCGGCGGCGGCGCGGCCAGGCCCGGCTCATCGAGCTGCACGTAGTCCGCGCCCTCGGCAGCCAGGCGCTCCAGCTCCGCCCGTACAATCTGCACGAGCGTCTCGATCACGTCAGCAGCATCGCGGCCGGCCGCCGTCGTAAATCCCGCGAAGGTCACGGGGCCGGGCAGGGCCACCTTGAGGTGCCGCCCTGGGGCGAGGCGCTTCAGGGTGCGGAACTCCACCGCCACGCCAAGTCCGCGCGGGGCGGAGATCGCACTTTCGACGGCGAAATGCGGCGCCATGTCGTAGCCGGGCACGCCGAGCTTCCGCGCCGGTGCGATGCGTTTCAGCCCCTGGAGATGCTGGAACATCTCGAAGACGAAGCGCTGGCGATGCAGCTCGCCGTCGCTGACGATGTCCAGTCCTGCCTCGATCTGGTCGGCGATCGCAAGGCGCGTGGCATCCTCGAACATCTCCTCGATATCGGCGGAACCGAAGTCGCCCTCGCGCATGCGGGCGCGGCCCGACACGAACCAGCCGGGCGAGGCGTAGCTGCCGACTCCCATGGTCGGCAGCAGGGGCAGGGGTTGCATCGCGTTCATCTCAGCCCGTCCATCTCCGCTTGCGCCTGCTCCGGCCAGAAGCGCATGTCGAGTGCGCGGTAGGCAGCCAGCGCTTTTGCGAGCTGCCGGCGTGCCTCCTCAGGCCTTGCGCTCTGCTGGTGCAGCCGGCCGAGATCGTGATGGCAGCGCGCCACCAGCGGGCGCATGCCGAGCGACCCGGCCAGTGCCAGCGCCTCCTGGTAGCTGGCCTCGCCGGCGTCCACGTCGAGGCGATCCGGATGTGCGGCGATGTCGCCCAGCAGGTGCAGCGCGTAGGCAGTCGAGCCGCGGTGGGAGGGCGCAATGTCGATCGCGCGTTGGGCAAGGTCGCGGGCTTCTGCGGGCCGGTTCAGTGCCAGACAGGCATGGCCGAGGTAGACGTAGGGCAGACCGAGATGGCCACGGCTGCCCTGCGCCGCGACGTGCTGCAGCACGGATTCGCCTTCGCGCACCAGGCTCTCTGCCTCCGCCGTTTCGCCGGCCTGGGCCATCACCCAGGCGAGCGCAGCAACAGCCCGGGGCAGGCTCAGGTTAATGCTGCCGGTGCGGCATGAGGCGGCGCCGCGTTCGAAGTGCACGCGCGCCGCGGGCCAGTCCCCGCGCAGCAAATGGCGGCGGCCGGCCGCGAAATGGGCCTGACTGATGGTGGTCGCCTGTTGTGTCTGCTCGGCAAGACGCAGCATCTCGGTTTCGTGCGGCCCCGCCTCGGCGAACCGGCCGAGCTCGGCGAGACACATGACCATCCAGCACCGGTCGAACACGAAGGCCGGCGTGGCACTTCCCGGGCTGTCATAGACCCAGTCGCCCGGCAGTGCTGCGAGGTTGGCGATGGCAAGCTCGATGGCCCGTGCAAATTCGGCGCGATGGTAGTGGGCCTGTTCCAGATAGGACGTGGCCTGGATGCGCAACCGCAGATCCGAAAGGCGCTCGGCAATCTGAAGCGCCCGGGTGCCGGTCGACACCGCCTCGTCGAGGTTGCCCAGCAGGCAGTGGATGTTGGTGGCGAAGGCGTGGACCAGGCCACGGCGGCGGTCGTCGTCGAGCTGGTCCGCCAGCGCCTCGGCTTCGCGCAGGCGCTCGAAGCTGCGGCGCACCTCGCCAAGCTGCACCAGCAGGTGCCGCTGGTCGATGCGGATGTCGAAGGCCTGTTCCAGGTTTTCGCGGCTCTGTGGCAGCGCCTGCAGAACCTCCATCGCCTGCCGGAACCAGACCCGCGCATCGGGCAGCGCCGAGCGCGCGGCGGCCTTTCGCCCGGCCTGGCGGAGATATGCCACGGCCTTCTCGCGCAGCTCGCCGCGCAGCGCGTGGTGCGCCAGCCATTCCGTCTGTTCGCCCAGGCGGTCGCGATGCAGCGTCTCGATGGCCTCGACGATGCGCGCATGCAGCTCGCGGCGGCGCTCCTGCAGCAGGCCGGCATAGGCGGTCTCATGCGTCAGCGCATGCTTGAACGCGTAGCGCAAATCGGGGAACAGTTCGGCTTCGTAGAGGAACTCGGCGGCTTGCAGCCGGTCCAGCGCTTCGCGCAGCCCTTCATTCGGCAGATCGGTCACGGCCTGCAGCAGGGTAAAGGGAACGTCCTTGCCGATGACCGCCGCCGTTTGCAGCAGGCGCTTGTCGTCGGGCGCCAGCCGGTCGATACGCGCCGCCAGCATCACCTGTACGCTGGCGGGGATACGGATAGCCTCAAGCGGCTGGGCCAGGCGGTGCTGGCCGCGCTGGCCCTCGAGTGCCCCGGTCTCTACCAGGGTGCGGATCGTCTCCTCGAGGAAGAACGGGTTGCCGTTTCCGGCCAGCCGCTGCTTGAGCGGCGCCAGGCCGGGATCGTCTCCCAGCAACGCATTCAGGAGTTTTTCCGTGGTGCCGGCCGGCAGCGCGTCCAGCCGCAACTCGCGCCAGGCCGGCTTGTCGCTCCAGCCATGTCGAAACTCGGGTCTGCAGGTTATCAGCAGCAGCAACCTTTCCGAGGTCAGGCTGTCCACCAGGCTGTCGAGCAGGGCCTGGGTTTCGCCGTCGGCCCAGTGGAGGTCCTCGAAGAGCAGCAGGATGGGCCGCTCGCGCGCCTCGCGCAGTACCAGCAGCCGCAGCGCATCCAGCGTCTGCTCGCGGCGCTGGCTGGGGGCTGCCGACTGCCAGGCGCTGTCGCGCACGGGGACATCGAGCAGCGCCAGCACGGCGGGCACGGCGTGAGACAGTCCGCGGTCCAGCGCGAGCAGCCGGGTCATGACCTTGTCGCTGATCGTCTGCAGGTCATCGCGGGCATTGATATCGAAATAGTGGCGCAGCAGGTTGATCACCGGCAGGTAGCTGGTGGACTTGCCGTAGGAAACGGAAACGCACTGGACGATCAGCCAGTCCTGCAGCTCGGGCGCGTGCACGAACTCGTAGACCAGCCGCGATTTGCCGATGCCGGCTTCGGCGCTCACCGCGACGATCTGGCCGTGACCTGCGGTGGCGCGCTGACGGGCATCGTGGAGCTGCGCCAGCTCGGCTTCCCGGCCCGTGAACTGCGTGAGCCCACGCCGGGCGGCCGCTTGCAGCCGGGTGCGCGCCGGGCCGGGGCCCGTGACCTCGTAGACTTGCACGGCCTCGGCCAGCCCGCGGACGGGCACCGGCCCCAGGGGCTTCACGGCGATGAAGCCCTCGGCCAGGTCAAGTGTCGAGCGCGTCACCAGAATGCTGCCGGGGCTGGCGAACTGCTCCATGCGCGAGGCCAGATGAGTCGTGCGGCCCACGGCGGTGTAGTCCATGTGCAGGTCGCTGCCGATGGCGCCGACCACGACCTCGCCGGAGTTCAGCCCCACGCGGATCTGCAGGTTTACCCCGTGCGCACGGCGGGCCTCGACCGCGTATCCCTGCACCAGCTCCTGCATGCGCATCGCCGCGTAGCAGGCGCGCACCGCGTGATCCTCATGTGCCAGCGGCGCGCCGAAGATCGCCATGATGCCGTCGCCCATCACCAGGCTGACAGTGCCTTCGAAGTGATGCACGGCCGCCATCATGCGCTCGATCACCGGCTCCAGCAGGCCGCGGGCTTCCTCGGGATCGCGGTCGGACAGCAGTTCCATCGAGCCTTTCAGGTCGGCGAACAGCACCGTGACCTGCTTGCGCTCGCCCTCCAGTGCGGCCTTCGAGGTCAGGATCTTCTCGGCCAGCCGCCGCGGCGTATACGCGGCGGGTGCGCCGTAAGGCGAGGCGGCAGCCGCGGCCGGCTGGCCGCACTCGGGACAGAACTTCGCCGCTGGCGGGAGTTGCCGGCCGCAATGCGCGCAGGTCCGCGCCAGCGGCGCACCGCATTCGAGGCAAAACTTTGCCCCGGCGGGATTGACGTGCTGGCATTGCGAACACTGCATCAACGGACCTGCGGGGCATCCCGGACGCGCCGGCCTCTTGCTGGAAGAAGCTAGGCCACCACCCCCGCAGGGAACAAGCGACACCTGATTGCCCGACCGCCCCTCCCTTTCATTCGGGAGGAAACGCGGCATCGAAAGTAGCCTTCATGATGAGCCTGTCGAACCATGAAGGCGTCGCACGGCCGCCGGTGCGGACCGCTTCATGGTTCGACAAGCTCACCATGAAGCGGTTCGCTCCTACCTTATATGGAACCTGCCGCGGCCTGGTCGGCTGTCTGCGGGGCGGGGCGAGGTGGCAAGGGCCGGCCCTGCCCGGCTTCACGCGTGGCCTGGCCTGCCTCCGCCGGCAGGCCGGCGAAGTGGCGCAGGGCTTTGGCCATTTCCACGCGTCCGGCGACACCCGTGAGCACAACGTCGACCATGGTGAACGATGAATGGAAGTGGCCGCGGGCCTGCAATTGCATGACGGGCACGCGGGCGGCGGCGAGAGCCTCGGCGTAGGCGATGCCCTCATCGCGCAGCGGGTCAAACTCGGAGGTGACGACGAATGCCGGCGGCAGGCCGGCGAGCTTGCCGCGCAGCGGTGACACGCGTGGATCGCGGCGATCGGCAGGGTCGCAATACTGGTCCCAGAACCAGTGCATCAGCGAGCGCGTGAGGAAATAGCCTTCGGCGTTGTCGCGATATGACTGGCGTTCGAAATCGCTGTCGGTGACCGGGCAGACCAGGAGCTGGCCCGCGATCGGCGGGCCGCCACGATCGCGCGCCAGTTGGCAGGTGACGGCCGCGATGTTGCCGCCGGCACTCCAGCCGGCAACGGCCACGGGGCCCGGCCGGCCGCCCAGCTCTGCGACGTGGTCGGCGACCCAGCACAGGGACGCGTAGCCGTCCTCCGCCGCGGTGGGGAAGCGGTGCTCGGGGGCATGCCGGTAGCCGATGCTGACGATGATCATGTCGCTGCGCCGGCAGAGATCGCGGCAGAAGGGATCATCCGATTCGTGGCTGCCCAGCACCCAGCCGCCGCCATGGAAATAGACCACGACGGCGTGCGGTCCCGGTGTTGCCGGCCGGTACAATCGGTATGGAAGCGAGGCGTCGCCTGCGGGCAATGTTCCGTCGATCACCTCACCCACCGGGCGGCCGGCCGGACGCGTGGCGTTGAACTGGTTGACAAAGTCGCGCGCGCCCTCGGCGCCAAGCGATTCGATCGGCGGCAGGTTCATCTCGGCCAGGGCGGCCAGCACCAGGCGGACATCGGGCTGCAGGCGCACGATCTCGCCGTCGTTGCATTGCGCGGGGACATCGGGTCCGGTGAGCCGGAAGCCCAGCATGCCGCGGGCGACCACCTCGTTGCAGATGCCGCGGTAGGGACCCACGCCGCCCGTGTAGGGCATGACGCCGCGCGCCTTGCCGGGGACGTTGGCGCCCGTGTACCAGGTGTTGGCGAGGCGGTGCAGGCTGAGCATCGCGCAATCCGCCATGTGACGCGCCCAGCCGGCCTGCGCCGTCTCCGTCGCCTCGATCACGGTGAAGCCGGCATCGCGCATCGCGACCAGGCGGTCCACGATCCAGTCGACGTGCTGCTCGATCGACACGATCATGTTCGAGAGCACCGACGGGCTGCCCGGACCGGTGACCATGAAGAGGTTGGGGAAGCCGGCCACGGTCAGGCCGAGATAGGTCTGCGGACCATTGCCCCAGACATCCGACAGCGCCAGGCCGCCACGGCCGGCAACGGGATGAATTGCAAGCAGCGCCCCTGTCATCGCGTCGAACCCGGTCGCGAAGACGATTACGTCCACGTCGTGCCTGTTGTTTTCGGTGACGATGCCTGAAGCCGTGATCCTCCTGATCGGATCGCGCCGCAGGTCGACCAGCGTGACGTTGGGGCGATTGTAGGTGGCGTAATAGCCGGTATCGAGACAGGGCCGCTTGGCCCCGAACGGGTGATCCTGCGGCGACAACGCCGCGGCCGTCTCGGGGTCCTTCACGATGGCGCGAATCTTCTCGCGGACCAGGTCGGCCACCAGCCTGTTGCCATCGATATCGCTTCCCTGGTCGGCCCAGAGCTGGGTCAGGATCACCACCAGATCGCCGGTGGCCCATGCCTTTTCGAAACGCTCGCGACGCTGGGCGTCGGTAAGCTGCCAACTGAATTCGGTTGCCGGCGGCAATGGCACGCCGGCCAGCGACCATCGCGCCTGCTCGCGGAAGCCGGCACGGTCTTTCTCGAGCAGGGCCACGCGGTCGGCCAGTGGCGCCCCATTGTGTGCGGGCATGGAGAAATTCGGTGTCCGCTGGAAGACCGTGAGATGCGATGCCCGCTCCGCGATCCGCGGAATGGCCTGCACCGCCGACGATCCTGTGCCGATCACGGCAACACGCTTGCCGGCAAGGTCGGGCTCCTCATGCGGCCAGCGGCCGGTGAAGTAGATCGCGCCCTTGAAGTCGCGGACGCCATTGATCTCCGGCGGCTTGGGGGCCGAGAGGCAGCCGCTGGCCATGACGTAGAACCGGCAGGACACCGCGGGACCCTTGCTAGTTGCCAGGTGCCAGCGCTGCGTGTCGTCCAGCCAGCGTGCGGCAGTCACCGTCGTGCCGAACCGGATGTCGCGCCGCAGGTCATAGCGGTCGGCGACAAACCCGAGATAGCGCAGAATCTCGGGCTGGGTCGCGTACTTCTCCGACCATGTCCAGGCGTCTTCGAGTTCCGGGTCGAAGGTGTAGCTGTAGTCGGTCGTCGCGATATCGCAGCGCGCGCCGGGATACCGGTTCCAGTACCACGTGCCGCCGACATCGTCGGCGGAGTCCAGGCCGACCGCCGAGAAGCCCGCACGCCGGAGGCGATGGAGCAGATAGAGGCCGGCGAAACCGACTCCCACCACCGCCACGTCGACGTGCTGCGTGTCGCTCGCGTGCGTTGCGTCCGCCATCGTTTCCTCCCTCTGCCAATACCCGGCGCAGTATAGAGGAGACCTTCAGAACTTTGTTATGCGTATAGGTGGCATGCCACCATGCGCCCCTCGACAGGAGCAAGGGTCGGGGTTTCCTGGCCGCAGCGGGGCATAGCGTGCGGGCAGCGCGGGTGGAAACGGCAGCCCGGGGGCGGATTGAGCGGGCTGGGTACTTCGCCCGCGAGCACTTTCTCGTCACGCCGTTCGTCGGGATGGCTGGGCAGTGCCGCCGAGAACAGGGCCTGCGTGTAGGGATGCTTCGGATTGTGGGCCAGCGTGCGGGCATCGCCGCTCTCGACGATCTTGCCGAGATACATCACCACGATTTCGTGGCTCATATGGGCGACCGCGGCGAGGTCGTGGGCAATGAACAGGTAGGAGAGGCCGAGACGGTCCTGCAGATCGCGCAGCAGGTTCAGGATCTGGGCGCGGATCGAGACATCCAGCGCCGAGACGGGCTCGTCCAGCACCACCAGCTTCGGCGACACGGCGAGTGCGCGCGCGATGGCGATGCGCTGGCGCTGGCCGCCGGAGAATTCGTGGGGAAAGAGCTCGGCGGCGCGCGACGGCAGGCCCACGAGATCAAGCAGCTCCGCCACGCGGTCCCGCACCTCCGCGGCGGACACAACCTCGTTGGTCACCAGCGGTTCGGCAATGATGGCGCTCACGCGCATGCGCGGGCTCAGCGAGGCGAACGGGTCCTGGAACACGGCCTGCACGGATTTGCGGTAGTGCCGGCGTTGCACGGCGTCGAGGCTGGCAAGGTCGGCGCCGTCGAAGCGGATTTCTCCGTCGGTCGGTGTCTCCAGACCCAGTACCAGCTTCGCGGTCGTGCTCTTGCCGCAGCCGGATTCGCCCACCACGCCCAGCGTCTTTCCCGGCTCGATGGTGAAGGAGATGCCGTCCACGGCACGCACGACGCCGCGCGGCCCGCCGAAGAGGCCGCGCCGGGCCGGGAAATGCTTGCTGAGCTGCTCGGCCTGGACGAGTGCCGTCATGGCGCGCGCTCCTATGCCGCCGCGACAGGCGCTGCCAGCCAGCAGCGCGCGCTGTGATCCTCTCCCAGCACGAAGGCCGGAGGCGCTTGCGTGGCGCAACGCGGTGCGGCCATGGGGCAGCGCGGCGCGAAGGCGCAGCCGGGCGGCAGGGAAGAGAGGTCGGGCGGCTGGCCTTCGATGGCGGTGAGGCGCTCGCGGTTGTCGCTCATGCGCGGCAGCGAGCCCAAGAGCGCGCGCGTATAGGGATGCGCCGGTGCGTTGAAGAGCTGCGCCACTGGCCCCTGCTCGACCACGCGACCGGCATACATCACCGCCAGCCGGTCGCACATCTTGGCGACAATGCCGAGATTGTGGGTGATGAAGATCAGGGCGAGCCCACGCTGGCGCTGCAGGTCGCGCAGCAACTCGAGGTACTGGGCCTGGATGGTGAGGTCGAGGCTGGTGGTCGGCTCGTCCGCGATCAGCAGCCGTGGCCCGCAGGAAATGCCGATGGCGCCCACGATGCGCTGGCGCATGCCGCCCGACATCTCGTGCGGATACTGCCTGACGCGCGTTTCAGGCGAGGCGATGCGCACGGATTTCAGCAGGCCGATCGCGCGCTGCCAGGCGCTGGCACGGCCGGCGCCCTCATGCACGCGGATCGGCTCGCCGACCTGGTCGCCGATGGAGAAGAGCGGATTGAGCGAGGCCATCGGGTCTTGCAGCACCATGGCGATCCGCTTGCCGCGCACGCGCCGCATGTCGCCGTCGGGCTTGGCCAGCAGATCCTCCCCCTCGAACAGCATGCGCCCCGATACGATCCGCGCGGCAGGCGGCAGCAGGCGCAATATGGCGAGAGCCAGCGTCGTCTTGCCCGAGCCGGATTCGCCGACGATGCCCAGCGACTCGCCGGCGTGCAGGTCCAGCGTCACGTCATCGACGGCGCGCACCACGCGGCTGCCGTGCTGGGAGACGTAGTGCGTCGAGAGGTTCTGCAGCGACAGAAGCGGCGCGGCGCTCATCGTGCAACCGCTTATAGCTGCCGAAGCTGCGGGTCGAGCTTCACGCGCAGCCAGTCGCCCAGCAGGTTGGCGGACAGCACCATGAGCATGATGCACACGCCCGGCAGCACGGTGAGCCACCAGTAGCCCACCATCAGGCCCTTCTTGCCGTCGGCCAGCATCAGGCCCCAGGCCGGCTTGGGCGGCGGCACGCCGACGCCGAGGAAGGAAAGGGCAGCCTCGGTCACGATCACTACGCCCAGCATCAGCGTGGCCAGCACGATGGCGGAGTTGATGACGTTGGGCAGGATGTGGCGCCACATGATTTTGGCGCGGGAGCAGCCGGCCACGACGGCGAGATTCACGAACTCGCGTTCCTTCAGCGACAGCACCTCGCCCCGGATCACCCGGGCATACCGCGTCCAGTAGACGCCGCCCAGGATGATGATGATGTTGAGCTCGCTGGGTCCGACGATGGCGGCGAGGAAGATCGCGAAGGTGAGCGCCGGCAGCGCCAGCCAGGTGTCGGTGAGCCGCATGATCACCTGGTCCACCCAGCCGCCGAGGAAGCCGGCGACGATGCCGAGGAACGTGCCCAGCGCGCCCGCCACCAGCACCGCGGCCAGCCCGACGATCATCGACACGCGCGCGCCATACATCAGGCGGGAGAGCACGTCACGGCCGACATGATCGGTGCCCAGCAGATATTCCATGCTGCCGCCCTCCTGCCAGAAGGGCGGGCGGAAGCGGCGCGCCAGGCTGCCGATCTGCGGGTCATACGGCGCCAGCACGTCGGCGAAGATGGCGACGAAGGCGATCAGCAGCAGGATCAGCGTGGGAATCAGCGGGAAATCCTTCAGGCGCCGCCACGTCAGGGATACGGGGGCGGGCGCGGCGATGGTCGGCGTGATGGTGCTCATGGCCGTCACCTCGCCAGACGGATGCGCGGATCGATCAGCGCATAGACGATGTCGACCGCCAGATTCACCAGCACGATCATCGCGCCGCCGATCACGACCACGCCCTGCACGACGGGAAAGTCGCGGAAGCTGATGCCCTCGTAGAGCAGCCGGCCGATGCCCGGCCAGGCGAACACCGTCTCGACCACCACCGCGACATTGATCATGACCACGAGGTTGATGCCGGCCAGCGTGATGACGGGGATGAGCGCGTTCTTGAAGGCGTGCTTGCCGATGACCAATGCCTCGGGAAGGCCCTTGAGCCGCGCCAGCTTCACATACTCGGAACCCAGCACTTCCAGCATCGAGGAGCGCGTCAACCGCATATGAGCGGCCGCGAAGTACCAGCCCAGCGCGAAGGCCGGCATCACGACATGCGCCGCCGTGCCGGCGCCGGAGGAGGGCAGCCAGCCGAGCCACACGGTGAATACCAGGATCAGCACCAGACCAACCCAGAAGGACGGCAGCGACAGGCCCAGCAGCGCGAACATCTTGCCAGCGCTGTCCCACATCCGGCCCACGCGCACGGCCGCGAGAATGCCGCTGGGAATGCCGATCAGCAGCGAAAAGGCCATGGCCACTGCGGCCAGCAGCAACGAGTTGGGCAGGCGCTGCAAGTAGAGGTCGAGCACCGGCGTACGGTAGTAGAAGGAGAGGCCCAGATCGCCCTGCACGAAGCTGGCGACGAACAGCCAGTACTGCTCCCAGAGCGGACGATCGAGCCCGAGCCGGCGGTGGATGTTCTCGATGTCCTGCGCGCTGGCGCCCGGCTCGACCAGCAGCGCTGCCGGATCGCCGGTGAGGCGGATGAACAGGAAGATGGTCAGCGACAGCAGGAACAGCGACAGCAGCGAATAGCCGACACGGCGGGCGATGTACTGCTTCATCGTTGTTCCCTCCTCGCCGCAGCGCGTTCGCACGTGTGGTCCAGAGCAACCCCTTCATGGTGAGCCTGTCGAACCATGAAGGGGCCCAACACTACGGCTGTGCGACGCCTTCATGGTTCGACAGGCTCACCATGAAGGCTAATTCAGCTCTTGTTGATGGCGACGTCCTCGTAGGGTGCGGAGTAGGCGTGGCCCTCGATCAGGCCGAGCGCCGACTCCTTCACGCGGTTGCTCTGGCCGTTGATGAAGGCAAGCTGCCAGATCGGCGCATAGACCTGGCGCTCGTGCATGAGCTGCTGGATCTTGTGCAGCAGCTCGGTGCGCTTCTTCTGGTCCAGCTCCACCGCCTGCTGGGCGAAGAGCGTGTCGATGTCCTCGTAGTTGCCGTAGGCATAGGCGCCGCCCTTGATGACAAAGGCGTCCAGCCGCGTGGCGGCATTGCCGAAGGCACCCGATGCCCCCTGTATCAGGTTCTTCAGCTTCTTTTCGGCGTAGGCGCTGAAGAAGGCGGCGCGCTCCAGCGGCCGCAGCTTCACGCGGATGCCGGCTTCCTGCAGGTTGTTCAGCACCGCCTCCGCCACGTTGGCATAGGAGGCATCGCAATAGTAGTCACCGGCATCGAAGCCGCTCTTGAACCCGGCCTCGGCCAGCAGTGCGCGCGCCTGTTTCGGATCGTAGACGGCGGGCGGCGGCTGCCAGAAGAAGTCGAAATTGTAGGGAATGATGCTGTTGACGATCTTCGAGTGACCCAGCGTCAGCGCCTCGCTGATCGACTTGCAGTCCATGGCCAGCGCCGCTGCCTTGCGCACGCGCAGATCGTGCCAGGGCGATTTCGGATCCCATTGCTCCGGGAAATAAACCCAGAAGGTCCCCTGGATCACGACCGGCTTCAGGGTGAAGCCGGGTGTGCGCTGCAGCTCTTCGGCCAGCTCGCCGCGGATGGAATAGGCAATGTCCACCTCGCCGCGCTTCAGTGCCGCCAGCCTGGTGGCTTCCTCGGGGATCACCCGCAGCACCAGCCGCTTCACAGCCGGCTTCTTGCGCCAGTAACCCTCGAACGCCTCGAAGGTGAGCTCGACACCCGGCGTGAACGACACGAACTTGTACGGGCCGGCGCCGATGGGAGCCTTCTTGAAGCCCTCGTCGCCCACCTGTTCGACGTACTTTTTGGGTACGATCCAGCCCGCGCCGGTGGCGGACGAATAGAAGGTGAGGAAATCCGGCCATGGCTTCTTGAGCACGAAGCGCACGGTGCGTGCGTCCGGCGTTTCGACCGAGGCCACGCGCGCCTTCATCACCGAGGACGAGGTGCCGCGGTATCGTTCGAAGGAGAACTTCACGTCCTCCGCGGTCACGGGCTCGCCATTGTGGAACTTCACGCCGTCGCGCAGCGTGAACTCGTAGCTGAGCCCGTCCGGCGCCACCTTCCAGGTTTCCGCCAGGCACGGCGCCGCGGTTTTGCCGGGCATGGGCTTCACCATCGCGTCATGCAGCGCATAGAGCAGCATGAACGGCGTGATCATGCCCGGCGTCTCCGCCGGGTCGAACCAGGTCGGTGCCAGCGAGACGTGCACCGCCCAGGTGAGCTGGCCGTCCGGTGTGGCGGCCAGCGCCTCGTCGAGGCCGCCGCCCGCCAGCGCGGCAAAGCCGCCCAGCGCCAGCAACTGGCGGCGATTGAGATGCAATACTGTGGTCTGCTGCGCGGCTCTACTACGACTCAACGCTCCCGGCAGCCGGCTGCTACGCCCGCCTGATGAGCCCATCGTCGCCTCCCAGTGCGCGCCCCGGTTTTCCCAGGGTCTGCCGCCACTGTAGAGCAGTTACACAGACATTGTCACGCCCCCGGCAACGCAGGGCGTTCGCATAGAACGCGCCATGTGCGAACCTGATTACCCGGCTGCCTACGATGGGCGACCTCGGTTGTTGGAAACCGCTTCATGGTGAGCTTGTCGAACCATGAAGGCTTTGCCTCAGATTTGCCAGCGGAGCGAGCCGGGTCATCAGGAATGCGAATGCGCTGTCTGGCGACGCAGACCGGGCTAGCGCACGAGTTTGTTTAGCGGTCGCTCGCGGTTGGCCCAGAACGGACAATGCGGGCAGGCTTCACCCTCGGGGTAGTCGATGATTTCTTCATGGGGACACCCCATGATCCCGTCGCCCATCGCCAGCGACTTCACATTGCCGGTGCGGACGAACTCGAGAATCTCGCGCTGGATGTCGGCGTCGCGTCGCACGTCTCCTGTCTCCGAGAACCAGCGGCGCAGTTCGGCAGGCTCCTCGTCCTCGGCCATGAGGATGGCCACGGCAACCTTGGAGGCTCGCCTGTCATCGGGTCCGTAGTAGGCGACCGTGGCAACCGGATAGCCAGTGAATCCACGACGAGCCTTCTTGACCAGAGCCTTGGCGTATCGGTCCCTGAAAGTCATCGCGGCTACTGTGCGATCACCCGCCGGTGACGCTCATGTGGCGGGGGACGGCGGGGCGGCGGTGGCGGCGGTCGATCACGAAGTCATGGCCCTTGGGCTTGCGGCCGATGGCTTCGTGGATGGCAGCGATCAGCGGCTCATCACCATCGCTCTGGCGCAACGGCGTACGCAGGTCAGCCGCATCCTCCTGGCCGAGGCACATATATAGGGTGCCGGTGCAGGTCAGCCGCACGCGATTGCACGCCTCGCAGAAATTGTGGGTCAGCGGCGTGATGAAGCCCAGCCGGCCACCAGTCTCCTCCACCCGCACGTAGCGCGCCGGGCCGCCGGACGTGTAGTCGAGGTCGGTGAGCGTCCAGCGCTTCGCAAGGTCGGCCCGCACCATCGACAGCGGCAGGTACTGGTCGAGCCGCGTGGCGCTGCCGATCTCGCCCATGGGCATGACCTCGATCAGGGTCATCTCCATGCCGCGGCCATGGCTCCAGCGGATCAGCTCGTCGAACTCGCCGTCGTTGACGCCCTTCAGGGCCACGGCGTTGATCTTGATGTGAAGGCCTGCTCGTTGCGCAGCGTCGATGCCGCGCATGACCTGCGCCAGATCGCCCCAGCGCGTGAGAGCGCGGAATTTGTCGGCATCGAGCGTGTCCAGCGACACGTTGATCCGCTTCACGCCCAGCCGCGCCAACTCGTCGGCGTGCCGCGCGAGCTGGCTGGCGTTGGTCGTGAGCGTCAGCTCCTCCAGGCCGCCGCCGTCAAGGTAGCCGGCCAGACCCTGTACCAGCGACATCACGTTCTTGCGTACCAGCGGCTCGCCGCCGGTCAGGCGGATCTTTTTCACGCCCAGCCCGATGAAGGCGGCGCAGACTCGCTCCAGCTCCTCCAGCGTCAGCAGCTCGGCCTTGGGCAGGAACGTCATGTCCTCGGCCATGCAATAGACACAGCGGAAGTCGCAGCGGTCCGTCACCGACACGCGCAGATAGGTAATGGAGCGGCCGAACGGGTCGATCATGGCCCTCAATGTAGGGCCAGCGCCGCCCGCTTTCGACCCCAAAATGGACGTGGATTTGCGCCCGGGCGACCTCACGGCGCCGCGATCATGCGCTCCAGGGTGGCCAGCTCATCGGCCTCTTCGGGCGGCTTGTCCCAGCGGATGCGGTGCACCCTTGGAAAGCGCATCGCCACGCCAGATTTGTGGCGCGTCGAGCGGTGAATGCTGTCAAAGGCGATCTCCAGCACCAGGCCGGGCTCGACCTCGCGCACCGGGCCGAACCGGTTGGTGGTGTGGTCGCGCACCCATTTGTCGAGCTTTATCAGCTCGGCGTCGGTGAAGCCGAAATAGGCCTTGCCCACCGGCACCAGCTCGGCGGTACCGCCATTGGTCGGGCGCCAGCAGCCGAAGGTATAGTCGGAGTAGTAGGAACTGCGCTTGCCATGGCCGCGCTGGGCGTACATCAGCACACAGTCGGCCGTGAGGGCCGCGCGCTTCCACTTGAACCACGGCCCGCGCGGCCGCCCGGCGACATAGGGGCTGTCGCCGCGCTTCAGCATCAGGCCTTCGATGCCGGCTTCGCGCGTGCCGGCGCGGATCGCTGCCAGCTCTTCCCACGTGCCGAAATGCACCAGCGGCGAGAGATCGAGCCGGGGCCGCGGGCGCGCGGCATACCAGGCCTCCAGGCGGGTGCGGCGCTCGTCGAAAGGCAGTGCGCGGATGTCTTCCCCGTCGATCATCAGCGCGTCGTACAGGCGGACATGCGCGGGATAGTCCTGCAGCAGCTTCGGGTTAGGCTGCTTGCGGTTCAGCCGCTGCTGCAGGTCGTTGAACGGAGCCACGTGCACCGTGCCGCTTTCGTCGGGGCGCGCCACCAGCAGCTCGCCGTCGAGCACGGCATTGAAATCCATGATCTCGATGATGTCGGGAAACGCCGTCGTTGCCTGTTCCGCGGCCCGCGAGAAGATGTGCCGGTGGCCAGCCGTCGCAACAAGCTGCACGCGGATGCCGTCCCATTTCCACTCGGCGCGGTACGCCGCCGGGTCGAGCCCGGCGAGCTCGGCATCCTCCAGCGCGGTGGCCAGCATCAGGGGCCGGAATACCGGCGCTGCGCCCGGATCAGGCCGCGGCGCGCGCCCCTCGATCCAGTCGAACAGGGCCTGGTACGGCGGCTGAAGAGCGTGCCAAACCTCCTCGACATCGACGATGTCGCGCTTGCCCAGATCGGCGATGGCCTGCTTGGCAAGCCGCGCCGAAACCCCTACACGCAGATCGCGGGTCAGCAGCTTCAGCAAGGCCCACCGGCCCGTGGAGTCGAGCGCATCCAGCCATTGCTCCAGCAATTGCGGCGTCTCGCGCTTGCTCGCGGCGCGCAGCCTTTCGACGACCTCGCTGAGGGATGGCGCCGGCTGATTCTGGCCGGCGGAGGCCGTATCAGAGGGCTGCCAGATCAGCGCCAGGGTTTCGGCGAGATCGCCGACATAGTCGTAGCTCAGCACGAACAGGGTTTCGCCCAGCCGCTGCACGCCGAACTCCCGCAGCAGGGCCGGCTTGGCGTTGGGCAGGTTAAGAGTGCCGGTGAGCGCGGCCAGCGCGAATCCGCGGTCCGGGTCGGGCGTGGTGCACATATACTCGGTCATCAGCCGCAGCTTGGCGTTGCGCGCGGGCTGGAAGGCAAGCGAGTCGAGCAGGGCGGCGAAGCGCTGCATCAGCTCCCTTCCTCTTCACGGCCGGCGACGTGCAGCGCCTCGGCAGGAATGCCCATTGTCTGCACCTGGTGGACGAGTGCGTCCTCGCGGCCGTGCGTCACCCACACCATGCCGGGTTGAACGTCACGCACGGTCTGGATCAGCTCGTCCCAGTCGGCATGGTCGGAGATCACCAGCGGCAGCTCGACGCCGCGTTGGCGTGCCCGCGCCCGCACCCGCATCCAGCCGGAGGCGGCGGCCGGCAGCGGCTCGGGGAAGCGGCGCGTCCAGCGATCGCCCAGCGCAGAGGGCGGGCAGAGCACGATGGCGCCCCGGAACGTCTCGTGCTGGAAGAGATCGTTGCGCCGGGCCGGCCCCGCCTCGCTGACGGCGGCGATGTCGCCCAGATCGATGCCGGCGCGGCGGTACACCTCGCACATCGCCATGAGCCCGCCATGCAGCCAGATGCGCCGGTCGTAGCCCGCGGCGCGCAGCAGGCGGATGACGCGCTGGCACTTGCCGAGCGCATAGACGCCCACGAGATGGCAGCGGTCCGGGAAGGTGCGCAGCGAGCCCAGCAGGCGTGCGATCTCCTGCATGTCGGGCGGATGGCGGAACACGGGCAGGGCGAACGTCGCCTCGGTGACGAACACGTCGCAGGCGATCGGCTCGAAGGGCGGGCTGGTCGGATCCGCCCGGCGCTTGAAATCGCCGGATACGACGATGCGCGCCCCGCGCCATTCCAGCACGATCTGCGCACTGCCCAGGATATGGCCGGCCGGTACCAGCCGCACGTCAACGTCGCCGATACGCGTCGTCTCTCCATACTTGACGCCTTGCAAGCTGCCGATCGTATCCGGCCCCAGCCGCGTCCTGATGATCTCAACGGTTTCGCGCGTGGCCAGCACCGCGCCATGCCCCGGCCGTGCATGATCGCCATGGCCATGTGTGATGACGGCCTTCGCCACCGGCCACGCAGGATCGATGAAAAACCCGCCCGGCACGCAGTACAGACCCTTGGGTGTCGTGGTCAGCCATGATCGGGGGTCGGCGGGCGCGGGGGAGGCGTTCATCGGGCGGATGTACTACAGTGCCGGGCGTTCCAGAGTCTATGTGGTTGCAAGGCCATGGGTCGCAAACGTCTGGCAGAGGCCTTGTCTCCCGGCCCGCTGTTTGAAGCCGCTACCCGTGCGCCTCTGCCGCCACGCTTCGCCGATTGGTTCGCCGCGCGCGGCTGGGCGCCGCGGCCGTACCAGCTTGAGATGTTGCGGCTGGCGCGCGAGCGGCAAACGGTGCTGCTGATCGCCCCGACCGGTGCGGGCAAGACCCTGGCCGGATTTCTGCCCAGCCTGGTCGATCTGGCTGAATACGGGGAGGCGCCGGAAAGGCTGCACACACTCTACATCTCGCCACTGAAGGCGCTGACCACCGACATCAACCGCAATCTCCAGACGCCGGTTGCGGAGATGGGTCTGGCGGTTCGCATCGAGACGCGCACCGGCGATACGCCGCAGAACCGCCGCGAACGCCAGCGCACACGTCCGCCGCACATTCTGCTCACGACACCCGAGTCGCTGGCGCTGCTGCTTTCCTGGCCCGACTCTGCGGCGTATTTCTCGGGACTGCACACGGTTGTCATCGACGAATTGCACGCCATCGCCACGACCAAGCGCGGCCACTTGCTGGCGCTCGGTCTGGCGCGGCTGGCCCGCATGGCGCCTTCGGCTCGCTTCGTGGGCCTATCGGCCACGGTTGATGATCCGCCGCTTTATGCCGACTGGTTGCGCTTCCGTGACTCCGCCGTTGCGGTGGTGCAGGTGCAGGGTGGCGCCCAGCCGAAGGTATCGATACTCAATCCCGCTGCCCGGATTCCTTGGGGCGGGCATATGGCGCAGCACACCGTGCCCGACATCTACGATGCCATCCGCCGTCATCGCACGACGCTGGTATTCGTGAACACCCGTGCCCAGGCCGAATTGACGTTCGACGGGTTGTGGCGGCTCAACAGTGACAATCTGCCGATCGCCCTGCACCATGGCAGCCTCGAGGTCGAGCAGCGGCGCAAGGTCGAGGCGGCGATGGCGGCGGGAAAGCTGCGTGCCGTCGTGGCCACCAGCTCGCTCGATCTCGGCATCGACTGGGGCGATATCGATCTGGTGGTGCAGGTGGGCGCGCCCAAGGGCGTGAGCCGCCTGCTGCAGCGCGTCGGCCGGGCCAATCACCGCATGGATGTCGCCAGCAAGGCGGTGCTGGCGCCCGGCAACCGCTTCGAGGTGCTGGAATGCATCGCGGCGCAGGAGGCCGTTGCCGCCGGAGAGCTGGATGGCGATGCGCCGCGCCCGCCTTGCCTGGACGCGCTGGCGCAGCACATCCTTGGTTGTGCCTGCTCGGCGCCGGTTGATCGCGATGCACTTTATGCCGAGGTGCTGGGCGCGGCGCCCTTTCGCCAATTGTCGCGCAAGGAATTCGACGATGTCTTCGAGTTCGTGGCGACCGGCGGCTATGCGCTGGCTGCCTACGACAATTGGCGCCGGCTGTTCCCTCGCAGCGACGGGAAGTGGGAAGTGACACGCCCCGATGTCGTGCGCCAGTACCGCATGAACATCGGCACCATCGTCGAGCAGCCGCTGATGAAGGTGAAACTGCGGGGAGGACCGGTGCTCGGTGAGGTGGAGGAGATCTTCGTCCAGGGGCTGGTGGCGGACGATACGTTCATCTTTTCTGGCCAGTTGCTGCGTTTCGAAGGCGTGCGGCAGTTGCACGCCGAGGTGAGCCGCGTGCGGGAGGCAGCGGATCCGAAGGTGCCGGCCTACGGCGGCGGGCGGCTGCCGCTCAGCACGCATCTTGCCGGACGGGTACGGGAGATCATCGCCGATCCGTCGCGCCATGCGGCCTTGCCGGATGAGGTGAGGCAATGGCTGCGCATCCAGGCCATTCGCTCGGTCCTGCCCCGCGCCGATCGGCTGCTCGTCGAGGGCTTTCCGCGCGGAGACCGGCAGTTCCTGGTGGCCTACTGCTTCGAGGGCCGCAATGCACATCAGACGCTGGGCATGCTGCTGACCCGGCGCATGGAGCGCATGGGCCTGAAGCCGCTGGGCTTCGTGGCCACCGACTACGTGCTCGGCATCTGGGGCCTGAAGCCCGCCCGCCAGCGCGAGGTCGAGGCGCTGTTCGACGAGGACATGCTGGGCGACGATCTCGAGGCGTGGATGGAGGAATCCTCGATGCTGCGGCGTTCGTTCCGCAACGTCGCCGTGATCGCCGGCCTGATCGAGCGCCGCCGTCCCGGGCAGGAGAAGACGCGCCGGCAGGTCACCTTCAGCGCCGATCTCATCTACGATGCGCTGCGCCGCTACGATCCGCAGCACATCCTGCTGCGTGCCACCCGGCAGGACGCGGCATGGCAGCTCGCCGACATCCGCCGGCTGGGGCCGTTGCTGCGCCGAGCACGGGGCCGGATCGACTACCGCCGCCTCGATCGCATTTCGCCACTGGCCGTGCCGGTGCTGCTGGAGATCGGCCGCGAGCAGGTCATGGGCCGCGACACACTCGACGAGCTCCTCGACGAGGCCGCTCAAGACCTCATCGCCGAGGCAACGCGCGTCTAGCGTTCGTAAGCCTTCCCTCTCCGGGGGAAGGCTATTCCCTGATCGCTATACCGCGGCGTGGCAGTGGCGGGCGACGCGGGATGCGAGATCGGCTGCCAGCGCATCGGGGATGTCGTGGCCCATGCCTTCGATCAGATCGAGCTTCGCACCAGGGATCAGGGCAGCGACGTCGCGGCCGCATTCGGGTGGCAGCACGGGATCGTCCGTGCCGTGGATCACCAGCGTCGGTACGGCGATCGTCTTCAGCAGATCGACGCGATCGCCGCTGGCCATGATCGCGAGATACTGGCGGCCGATTCCCTCGAGGTAGTAGCGCCGGTCGACATTGCGCGACACGAAGGCGCGTAGCCTGTCATCGTCCCACGGGTATGCCGTACTGCCTATGATGCGCCGCAAGTTCATGGCGTGACGAATGATCTCCTCGCGGTCGTCCGTCTGCGGACGCGTCAGCAGCGCCTTCAACACCTCCGGCTTGCCCGCCGGCAATCCCTTGCGCGAGCTGGTGGACATCATCACCGTGAGGGACGTCACGCGGGCCCGGTTCCAGCCAGCCATGAGTTGCGCGATCATGCCGCCCATGGACAGACCCAGCACATGGGCCCTGGCAATACCCAACGAGTCGAGCAGCCCCAGGCCATCGCGCATCATGTCGGTCAGCGTGTAGGGCGCCGCCACCGGCTTGCCTGCCTGGGCCGCCGCGCCCGCCGCCTGCAGGTCGGCGGCACCCCACGCACTGAAGTCCGTGGACAGGCCGGTATCGCGGTTGTCGTACATCACGACGTGCAGGCCATGCCCGGAGAGGGCGTCGACGAACCGCTCGTTCCACAGCGTGAGCTGTGCGCCCAGCCCCATCACCAGCAGGATGGTCGGCCTGTCGGGGTCACCGGCGGTTTCGTAGGCGATGTCGAGTCCATTGGCGCGCACGACAGGCATCAGGGCTCTCTCCGCGGAAGCGCGCCAATGCTAGCGGGGCATGCGGGCCCGTGCCAACTCAGTAGCGTCCGCGCACATGCGCCCACCACAGCAAGGCGCTTGTCGCGGCAGGGTTGGCGGCGGGAAGGTCGGTGAAGACATCGAAATCCGCAGCCTCCAGCCGGGCGAGATGGCGATCGGCCAGCCGCGCGGGCAGCAACGCGGGCAGGGCGGCGCGCGGGATGGCGCCATGCGCGGTGCGCGCCTCGCGCAGCAGCGTGCGGGCACGCACCGCGACTGACCGCAGCACGCCGCGCAGACCAGGCTCGGGCCGACCCTGAAAGACCGACTCCGCGCTGACATTCCCGGCGGCCAGCAGGTCGCCCGGGAGCAGCAGGCGCCGGCCGCGCGCCAGAAAGGGCGTGGCCCGTATCAGCCCTGTCAGCGCCCAGGCGGTTCCGACCTGCCGCGCGGCCTGGCATGCCGATGGGTCGTTCACGCCGAGAAACGCGAGCTCCAGCAACGACAGCTCCCCTGACGTGGCCTCGGCGTAGGCCTCCAGCGCGGCCATGTCGGGAATGGCGTCGTCGTAGAGGTCATGCTGGCGCGCGTGCAGCAGCCGCTCGAAACGTTCCCGCGGCGGCCGCGTCCGTTCGATCGCCGCGGTCAGGGCGCGCAGGACCGGATGCGGCCTGGCATTGCCGGCGTAGGCGGCATCGATGGCGTCGCGCCACCATTGCAGGCGGATCTCGCCCAGCGTCGGTTCGCTAACGGTTTCGCGTGTGCGCGCGATTTCGTCATTGAAGGCCAGCAGGGCCCAGAGGTCGCTTCGGGCGGGTTCATGCGCAAAGAGGCTGCACAGGAAGCGTTCGCGGTCATTCGCACGCGCCTGCTCGCCACAGGCTCGTCTGGCCTCCGCGAGTGTTTCCCCCGCCGGTTTCAAGCTGCGTCCTTTCCCGTCAATCATCACATGTTCGAACACTGACGGATAGGTCATTGATCGGGAACGCATTTTCCCATTGGAGGCTGTTCATGGCGCATGTGGTGTGCTACTTTGTCGCGCTATCTGTCGCGTAACCAACCGGGGGAACCCCATGGCAGCTTTCTTCCAGTCGCTGGAGCGCACGATCATTGCAGGCATCGTGCTGCTGATCATTATCGCGATCATCGTCGGCATCCTGTCGGGCCAGTTCATCCGGCCTGACCATGCCTGGTTCACATTCATAATGCGCTGGCTGCACGTGCTGAGCGGCGTGATGTGGATCGGCCTTCTCTGGTACTTCAACTTTGTCCAGACGCCGTCGATGCCGAAAATTCCCGACGAGCACAAACCCGCCGTGACGAAGGTCATCGCGCCCAACGCCCTGTTTTGGTTCCGCTGGGCGGCCCTTGCCACGGTGGTCACCGGCCTGCTGCTGGCGGCGATGAACGGCTACATCGTGCAGGCGCTGACGTTCCAGTCCGGTGCCCATGTCATCGGCATCGGGATGTGGCTGGCCCTGATCATGGCCTTCAACGTCTGGTTCGTGATCTGGCCCAACCAGCAGAAGGTGCTGGGTCTGGTCGATGTGCCGGCCGAACAGAAGCCGCCGGCGGCCCGCATTGCCGGTCTGGCGTCCCGCATCAACACCATGCTCTCGATACCGATGCTCTACTGCATGGTCGCGCAGCAGAACGCCGGCCTGTAAAGACAGCTTCATCGACGCATGCGGACGGGGCCCCTCGCGGGCCCCCGTTTCGTTGAGGTGCAATGCGCCTTTTGCCGCAGATGCGACAAGTGCATTGCTGGGCTTCCGCATAAAGACTTCCCGTTCGCCGCGCGGAGCCGCATGGCTGGCTTGGCGTTGATGCCGTGGGATCAGCGTTTCGTCCGTCCGCACAGCAAGGGAGCTCAGCATGCCATTCGAGTTGCAACCACTGCCTTACGCCAAAGACGCGCTTGCGCCGCACATGTCGGCGGAAACGCTGGAGTTCCACCACGGCAAGCACCACAAGACCTACGTCGACAATCTCAACAAGATGATCGCCGATACGCCGATGGCAGGCATGCCGCTGGAGGAGATCATCAAGACGGCAGCGAAGGACGCGGCCAAGGCCGGCATCTTCAACAACGCCGCGCAGGTCTGGAACCACTCCTTCTTCTGGCACTGCATGAAACCGCGCGGCGGTGGCAAGCCCAACGGGGCGGTTTCGCGCAAGATCGCCAGCGACCTGGGCGGCTATGACAAGTTCGTCGCGGCCTTCAAGGATGCGGCGGCAACGCAGTTCGGGTCCGGCTGGGCCTGGCTGGTGCTCGACGGCGGCAAGCTCGCGGTCATGAAGACGCCGAATGCCGACCTGCCGATGGTGCACGGCAAGCAGGCCCTGCTGACGCTCGATGTGTGGGAGCACGCCTATTACATCGATCATCGCAACGCACGGCCGAAGTTCATCGAGACGTTCCTGGAGCACCTCGTCAACTGGGAGTTCGTAAACGCCAATCTGGAGGGTCAGGCACAGCTCAAGGCCGCCTGACGACCTATTCGCGAAAAGTCGAACAGGGCCCCCGGCTTCGGGGCCCTGTTTGTTTCTGGTGATGACGTCTCGAGTAATTGCCAGCCTTGCCGGGAGCGGATACGCAGGATCCTCTCACAGCCGGCTCAGGAGAAGGCAATGGCAGACGATGCGGCACAGGCGATCAACGAACGGATGAAAGGTCTGTTCGGTGACGTGATAGGCCTCAAGGTGATGGAGGCCCGCAAGGACAAGGTGGTGGCCGAGTTCGACTGGCGGCCGGATCTGTGCACCGTCGGCGGCATTCTCCATGGCGGTGCGTTGATGGCGGTGGCCGATCAGGTGGGCGCCGTGGCCGCGTTCATCAATCTGCCACCCGGCGCCGGCACGACGACGCTGGAGTCCAAAACCAATTTCTTCTCGGGCTGCAAGGGCGGCAAGGTGCGCGCCGAAGCGACACCGCTGCATGTCGGCGGCCGCACCAGCGTCTGGCAGACGCGGCTCTACGACGAGGCCGGCAAGATGCTGAGCCAGACGCTACAGACGCAATTGGTGCTGCTGCCGAAGTGATCTGCTGAGCCACGCTCACCGGTAGAACCGCTTCATGGTGAGCGTGTCGAACCATGAAGCAGCCCGCGCCACCGCTATGCGGTGCCTTCATGGTTCGACAAGCTCACCATGAAGGGCTTTTCGATGCTGTGCCTAAGGCACCAGAACCGCGCGGCCCATGATGACACCCTTGCGCAGGTCCTGCAGGGCTGCGTCGGCCTCGTCGAGCTTGCGGCGGGTGACCGGTACGGGGGTAACCTTTCCGGCGCGCACCAGAGCCATCATCTCTGCCATCTCGGCCGGGCTCCCGGTCACGGAGCCGATGAACTGGCAGCCGGTGAAGGCGAACATTGGCAGCGGCGTTGAGAAGGTGCCACCGAACAGTCCCACGATGATCAGCCGCCCGCCGCGCGCCAGGCAGCGTTGCCCGAACTGGGCGGTGGATTCGGCGCCGACGAAATCGAGGGCGGCACCGACGCCGGTCCCGCCGGTCAGCGCCAGCACCTGCTTGCGCGCATCCGCATCGCGCGGATCGATGGCGGCACAGGCGCCCTGCTGCAGCGCCAGCTCGCGCTTCTTCGGATCGATATCGGCCACGATCGGATCGCGTCCGAGAACGGCGCGCGCAAACTGAACGCCCATCAGGCCGACGCCGCCCGCGCCGATCACCAGCACCGGCTTGCCGCCGTCGTGCCCCTGCGCCTTCTTCACGGCGCCAAAGGCGGTGATGCCGGAGCAGGCGTAGAGGCAGGCCAGCTCGGTGGGCACGCTGCCGTAGTCGAACAGGTACTTGGGATGTGGCACCAGCACGTGGTCGGCGTAGCCGCCATCGGCACTCACTCCCAGCGCCTGCGGCGTCGCACACAGATGCTCGATGCCGGTGGTGCAATACCAGCACTTGCCGCAGCCGATCCAGGGATAGACGACGGCCTTCTGCCCGATCGTGGCGCCCTTGGCATCGGGTCCCAGGGCCGCCACCTCGCCGACGATCTCGTGGCCCATGGTGCGCGGCGGGTTCATGGTCTTCTGGGTGGAGTATTTGTTGCCGCCACCCATGTCGAAATAGCCTTCCCACAGATGCACATCGCTGTGGCAGACACCGGCGGCGGTGATGCGCACCAGCACCTGGGTGCCGGTAGGGGCAGGCGTCGGCTCCTCGACGCGTTGCAGCGGCTGGCCGAACTCGACGACCTTGTAGCTCTTCATGGGCGCGCTTCCTTGCTCGCGGGGATGTGCCGCGAGTGTAGGAGAGGCGCCGTGTGTCGCGCCACCGGTTTTCGGGGTGGTGCTACGGCGGCTCAGGCGACGGCGAAAACGCAGTTCTTCGAGTCGGCGATCACGCACATGCCCGGATCGGGCGCGCCTTGCTGGCCGGGTTTGAAGCTGGCGGCCATGACCTTGCTGCCATCGGACAGGACGAGGCTGATCGCCGTGAACGTCTTGCTGCCGATCATGACGGTCTCGCGCTTCATTTCCTAGATCGTCTTGCCGGCGACGTTCGGCATGGTAGCGCCCTTGCACGGAGCGATCGGCGTGGCGGTCGCACCGCCGATGCGCGTGACCGTTGCGTTCAACATGGATTCCTCCTCCCCTGAATGATCTGCATGTTACATCGGGCGGTCGCACGTGGACAGCAGAACGCCGCGCGGGCCTCGTGGCCCGGCGGCTTGTCGGAGAACCAGTTCCTCCCCGCCGGGGAGCGGGGAGGAATATTTCAGGGAAGAGCCGGTTACTCGGCTGCCTGCAGGGCGGGCCGGGCGGCAGCGCCGGCAACCGGGATCACCCGCGGCTTCTTCTCCTCCGGAACCTCGCGCACGAGGTCGATGTGGAGCAGGCCGTTCTCAAGCGCCGCGCCGCTTACGCGGACATGGTCGGCAAGCTCGAACCGGCGCTCGAAGGCGCGCGCGGCGATGCCGCGGTGCAGGTAGCTGATGTTGCCGGTGTTGCCATTGCGGTCGGCCATCTTGCCGGTGACGCGCAGGCTGTTCTCCTGCTGGACGATCTCGATGTCCTTGTCGGTGAAGCCGGCCACGGCGATGGTAATGCGATAGCCGTTCTCGCCCGACTTTTCGATGTTGTAGGGCGGATAGCCGCCGCCACTCTCGTGGGACACCGCGTCCAGAAGCTCAAAGACCCGGTCGAAGCCGACGGTCGAGCGGAACAACGGCGAGAAGTCAAAAGTACGCATGTGTACACCCTCCAGCGAGCGATGTGATTGGTTGGCCCCCTGTAGCGGGCCGCTGCCGCCGACCCCGCAACGGGCATCGGCGGCATCACAGAGATAGGTGAGGGCTGGCCCCGTTCAAGGGGATTTCAGGCGGGGAAGAACCGGGTGATCGTCCAGTCGTGGGCGGGCCGGAAGCCCAGCGCGCGGTAGGCCGCCAGCGAAGCCGGGTTGTCCTTGAGGGCCGTCAGGCCGGCGCGCGCCACGCCGTCCCGGGCCGCTTCCCGCAGGATGCCGGCCACGACGCAGCGCGCATAGCCTTGCCCGCGCAAGCCGGGCGGCGTGTAGACGGCGCCGATATTGACCTCGTCGCCGAGCTGGTTGGTGATGGCGCAATAGGCCACCGGGCGATCGTCCACCGTGGCGATCTGGTCGCGCCGTTCGTCGTGCATGGCGCGCACCCACTGCCGCGCACGCAGGTCGGACTCGGGCGAGCGGGGCTCGTCGAACACCTCGTGGTTGAAGGCGGCGTACCAGACGCCCAGCATCGTCAGCTCCTCGCCCATGGGCGGGCGGGTATCGACCGACGTGGCTGCCAGCGCCGCGGGAACGGCAAGCTCAGCCAGCGACAGGCGCATCACGACCGCATCGTGCCGCCCGCGCAGGGAGCGGTCCCGGACCAGCCCGTGGCGCAGCGCTGCCTCGACCTGCGCCGTTGGGCCGCAGAGCTCGATCAGGGCGCGCGGGGCGGCGCCCGCCAGCATGTCGAGGATTTCCTGGGCATGCGCGGGCATCTGCAGCAGGCACACGCCGTTCCAGAACAGGGCGGCGACAGAGGTTACGGTGCCGTCGTCGCGCACCGTGCCGACCCAGGTGCCGTCGAAGGGTTTGCCGTCGTCCTCCAGCCGGCCACGGGCAAGATTGCTGCGCAGGAAAAGATGCGTATCGGGCCGGCTGTCGAGGAACGCCGCCAGGGCCGGACGGTGGACCTCGCGCAGTACACGTACATCCACCTCGGCCATAGTCCCCCTCATTCTGTCATCCCGAGCGTAGCGAGGGATCTTTCGGCCGCCAACACGTGGATACACGGCCGTCAAAGATCCTCGCTCGGGATGACAGGAATGACGGCCCCTAGGCGGCCTCTTTCATCGCTGCCGGCTGATCGGCTTCGGTGGGCGTCATGATGTCCGCCTGGCCTGCCTCGGACGGCCCATGCATCACGCTGTGCGTGGCCTGCAGCAACAGGTCGGACATGGTCGTGAAGTGCGCCTGCACATCCAGCGCATCGCGCGTCAGGCGCTCGAGGCTGCCGGCGGCCCAGGCGGCATACTCTTCGAGTGCCTCTGCGGGACTGGTGGTGCAGCAGATGTTGCCGGCCGCCTTGAGCGCGGCATTCGTGCCTTCGTGGCGGCGCTGGAACCATGCCCGGTTCATCTGCTCCATGTGGCTCAGCAGCCGGTCCTGAAAAACCCAGAAGGCTTCACTTTGCGTGCGGAAATCCTGACGCATGGCGCTCCTCCCTCTGCCCGAAGTCTTGATGTGGCACATCTAGCCAGAAATCCACGACAGAACGTTGACGTGCGTCAAACCGCCGAAAACAGCCTCTTGCGCATCCTGATCCAGGTGGGGTGAGCGTAGCCGTCATGGGCGTGGCGGGAAACCTCGACAAAGCCATGCCGTGCGAACAGGCGCTGGTTGGCGGGCACCGCAATCCGGACGCCGAGCACGATCCCCGGACAATCGCGCCGCCGTGCCTCGTCCTCGACGAAGCGGATCAGCGCACCGGCAATGCCGCCGCGGCGCGCCCCAGGGGCAACAGCCAGCCGCCCGAGATAGAGATCCTCTTCTTCCGGCCGGTAGAGGACAGCACCAACGGCAGGGCCGGTGCTGCCGGAACCCTCGAGGCGCAGGGCCACCGCGGCACCGGCAGGCGCCGCGATCTGCGGGACCACCGTCTCGGCGGTTTCCGCAAGCGCGCTGGGCTGCGGATCGAGCCGGCCGCGATACTGCGCGAAGGCCTCATTGATCAGGGCCGCGATGTCGGCGGCATCGTCCGGTGCCGCGCGGCGTACAAGGATGGCGCCCGCTGGCTCAGCCACGGCCGCCCCCGTTGACGTACCGGGTGCTTCCCGTGCGCGAGACGGAAAGATGGTGGGGATGATGGCCGGCGGTCATGGCGTGGCGTTCCGTCTCATACGCCGGCACCTCGCCATTGGCCAGCGCCTCGGTCAGCACACGGCCGTCACAGCCGGTCGTGGCAATGCCCAGCAGATGCAGCACCGTGGGGGTCACGTCGATGATCCCGCCGGGGCAGGGCGAGGCGAAGGCGGTGCGAAACGGCGCACCGCCGGCCAGCAGCACATTGTTCATCTCCCGTGGGTGCAGCCCGCCATGGTTGCCGCCAGCCGGTGGCAGATCGCTGTCGTGCAGCCCGCCGCCCGGCCAGCCACCGTCGCCCGGCCCGTCGTCATGCGCCAGCGTGAACAGAAGATCCGCCGTGCGCGGGCTCTTCAGTCCGAGCAGCGCGCAATTCAGCGTGCCCGGAACAGCGCCGGCGACAGGATCGGGTCCGGTGCTGAACAGGGCGCCACACCAGGGCTGCGCCGCCAGCCAGTCAACGACGGCACGCTGCAGGCCATTGTCGTGCCGGCGGAAGCTGAGCGCCGATACCGAGCCGGGCACGAGGCCGGCGTCGGCGTCGCCAGCCGCACGCCTGTCCACGGAAAAGCCGCCGCTGCGCAGCGCGGCCAGCAGGTCGATGCGCTCGCGGTTGGTGATGTGGCCATGGTCGGAGGCAACAAAGATCGCGCGCGGGTTGCCTTTGTGCGGGCGCTGCCATCGATCGACGATGCGGCCGAACGCCTGATCAGCGCCGCGAAGGGCTGCCAGTGCTTCCGGCGAGCCGATACCACGATAGTGATAGGTGTAGTCGGGATCGGTGAACCAGAGGATCGCGACGTCGGGATCGATCACCGGCAGGACATAGTCGAGCAGGATGCTGGTGGCATGATCGAGGCGCGGCGTTTGCGGAATGCCAACAGCAGGTGGCGGGCCGAAGCGCGCCTCGATCTCGGCCCAGGCATCGGCCGGCGTGCTGTGCGCGGCGCCATGGGCCAGCCAGCGAAACTGGCCCAGCCGCTCGGCGCGATGGTGCAGCAGCCAGCCCGAGCCAGTGGAGCCCGTGGATACGACCGCGAGCGTACGGCCTGCTGCGGCCAGCCGTTCGCCCAGCGACGGCACCTGGATCAGGCCACCGGTGAAGCCGACATCCGCGGCCACAAGGTCGTCGCGCTCCGAAGTGCGGATCGGGCGGTCCGCAAAGATCGACGCCGCGTGAAACTGATTGCCGACAAGGCCATGGCCGCCGGCATGGCAGCCAGTACCCAGTGCCGCCGCATTGACGCGGGTCTCGCTGGGAAAGACGCAGCGGCTCTCGGGAAACCGGCAATGCGCAGTCTGGAAGGCATGCAGGTGCGGCATCGTATCGGCACGCACCATGTCGGGACGCAAGCCGTCGAAGACCACAATCAGGCTCTTGACGATGTCCACGCGCCATCTCCCGGTTTGCCACCGTGAGCACTATGGCCGCGGCTCGCTGTTGTCCGCAATGCACGGCGTCGGAGGTTGTGCGGGGCGGGGCGGCGGCTATGCTGACCCGCATCCGGAGGAAGCCATGGCCCTGATCACGTATCTGACCCGCATCCAGTTCGACTTCGGCGCCATCAGGCTGCTCGACTCCGAGCTGCAGTTGATCGGCATGCGCCGTCCGCTGGTGATCACCGACAAGGGCGTGATTGCCGCCGGCCTGTGGGACAAGGTGAAGGCCCAGCTACCGGGCAATATGCCAATCGCGATCTACGACGGCACGCCCGAGAACCCCACCGAGCAGGCCGTGCGCGACGCGCTGGCGATCTACAAGGCCGAGGGCTGCGACGGCATCATCGCCATCGGCGGCGGCTCGCCCATGGACCTCGGCAAGGCCGTGGCGCTGATGGCGACTCATCCAGGCGATTCCCTGCAGCCCTATGCCATGGTCGAGGGCGGCGCCGCGAAGATCACCTCGAAAGTCGCGCCTGTCGTCGCCATTCCGACCACCTCCGGCACCGGCAGCGAGGTCGGGCGCGGCGGCCTCATCATCATGGACAGCGGGCGAAAGCTCGCCATCGGCAGCCCGTACCTGATCCCGCGACTGGCGCTGGTCGATCCCGAGCTGACACTGGGATTGCCGCCGCGCCTGACCGCCGGCACCGGCATGGACGCCATCGCGCACTGCATGGAGACGTTCATGGCGCCGACGGTCAATCCGCCGGCCGAGGCGATCGCACTCGACGGATTGGGTAAAGCCTGGCGGCACCTGGAACGCGCGGTGCGGGATGGCGGCGATCGCGAGGCGCGCTGGAACATGGCCATGGCCGCCATGGAGGGTGCCATGTGCTTCCAGAAGGGACTCGGGGCGGTGCATGCGCTCTCCCACCCCAGCGGAGCCCTGAAAGGACTGCCGCTGCATCACGGCACGCTGAACGCCGTCTATATGCCGGCCGTGATCCGCTTCAACGCGCCGGCCGTGGGCGACAAGATCGCGCGCATGGCGCAGGTGATCGGCCTTCCCGAACGCGAAGCCACGGCCGACGGGCTTGCAGAGGCGGTGGCCGCCATGAATGCCCGCATCGGCATTCCCGCCGGGCTCAAGGCAATGGGCGTGCCGGAGGACGCTTTCCCGCTGATCGCCGAGGGCGCGCTCGGTGACCATTGTCACCTGACGACGCCGCGGCAGCCGACAAAGGCGGAGTACACTACCCTGATCGAGCAATCGTACGGTGCGTGAGCCACCACGAAAGGAGCAACCGCCATGGCAACGAACCGCAACTACATCGCCGGCGAATGGATCGAGGGCACGGACATCAACCGTAACCTCAATCCTTCCAACACGAACGACGTGGTCGGGGAGTACGCGCGTTCCTCGCGCCAGCAGGCGGAGACCGCCATCGAGGCCGCGGCGGCTGCGGCGCCGGCCTGGGCGGCGGCAACGCCGCAGCAGCGCGCCGATGCGCTCGACATGATCGGCAGCGAGATCCTCGCCCGCAAGGATGAGCTCGGACGGCTGCTCTCGCGCGAGGAGGGCAAGACGCTGCCCGAAGGCATCGGCGAGGCGATGCGCGCGGGGCAGATCTTCCGCTTCTTCGCCGCCGAGGCGGTGCGTGTGCCGGGCGAGAAGATCGCCTCAGTGCGGCAGGGCGTGGATGTCGAGATCACGCGCGAACCTGTTGGCGTGGTCGGGCTGATCACGCCGTGGAACTTCCCGATCGCGATTCCCGCGTGGAAGATCGCGCCGGCGCTGGCCTACGGCAATTGCGTCGTCTTCAAGCCCGCCGACCTCGTGCCCGGCTGCGCCTGGGCGCTGAGCGAGATCATCGCGCGCAGCGGCCTGCCCGAGGGCGTTTTCAACCTGGTGATGGGCCGCGGGTCGGAAGTGGGCGAGGCGATCCTGAACTCGCCCAAGGTCGCGGCGGTCAGCTTCACCGGCTCGGTCGAGACGGGCCGCAAGGTGGCGCTGGCGGCGGTGTCGCGCGGGGCGAAGGTCCAGCTCGAGATGGGCGGCAAGAACCCGCTGGTGGTGCTGGACGATGCCGATCTCGGCACGGCGGTGGGCACGGCGGTGAACGGCGCGTTCTTCTCGACCGGCCAGCGCTGCACGGCTTCCAGCCGGCTGGTCGTGACGCAGGGCATCCATGACCGGTTCGTCGGCGCGATGGTCGAGAAGCTGAAGACGCTGAAGATCGACGATGCGCTGAAGCAGGGCACCGACATCGGGCCGGTGGTCGATCAGAACCAGCTCGACCAGGATTTGCGTTACCTTGAGATCGGCCGCAAGGAGGGCGCCATGCTGGCGGTCGGCGGCGAGCGGCTCAATCGCGATACGCCCGGCTATTATCTGTCGCCGGCACTGTTCACCGACACGCACAACCAGATGCGCATCAACCGCGAGGAGATCTTCGGCCCGGTGGCCAGCGTTGTGCGGGTGAAGGACTACGAGGAAGCGCTGGCGGTCGCCAATGACACCGATTTCGGGCTGTCGAGCGGCATCTGCACCACGTCGCTGAAGTATGCCAGCCACTTCAAGCGGCACAGCCAGGCCGGCATGGTGATGGTGAACCTGCCGACCGCCGGCGTCGATTACCACGTGCCGTTCGGCGGCCGCAAAGGCTCAAGCTACGGCCCGCGCGAACAGGGCCGCTACGCCGCCGAGTTCTACACCACCGTCAAGACCGCCTACACGCTGGCGTAGCCAGGCGGTCTTGCCTTCTCCCCGCGAAGGCGGGGAGAAGGTGGCGCGCAGCGCCGGATGAGGGGCTTCACGGCGCCACGACAGACACGATGCATCGATGGCGGGCGCACTGTGCCTACAAGCCAACGCCTTTGTTTGTCGCAAGGCCGCGAAGCCCCTCATCCGCCCTTCGGGCACCTTCTCCCCGCCTGCGCGGGGAGAAGGGAAGACGCTACGCGTAGGGGCCCAGCGCGCGGGCGAAGCGGTGGGCGCATTCGAGGCCAAATTTGGTCGGCGCCAACGCCGGGGCGCGGTCGTAGATCTCGCCGCGCAGGCCCAGCCGCCAGGCGGCGATGCGCTTGCCGTAGCAGACCAGCGTGTCGATCGACTGCATGACGAAGACGATGCCGGGCAGGATCTCGCGATAGAGGTTCTCGGCGATCTCTTCGTTCTCGGCATCATCGAGCGTGCGCATCAGGCCGAAGATGCGCACCTGGCGGTCGAAGAAGTCAGGCGCCGGGATGATGCCCTCGCAGCCGGCCCGGATGTTGTCCGGCAGCTCCAGCCCGCCGCGGCCGTTGAACACGGTAATGCCGCCTTCGGTTTCCTCGATGATGCGCCGGATCGTGACCACCGGCGCCTCGCCCTTGACCATGATGAAGTTGGCGTGGTTGCGGTGCAGCGCGCGGATCGCCGACGGGGAGAGTCCGATCCCGAGATAGTCCGGCGCGTTCTGGATGCCAACCGGGATGGGGCTGCCATCGGCGACGGCGCCGAAGAAGCGCGACAGGCTGAGCTCGTCGAGGGCCTCGCCGCGCGGGGGCTGCAGGATCACGTACGCCGCGCCCGCCTCGGCCGCAAAGCGCGCGAAGGCAGTCTGCTCGTCCGGCTTGTTGCCGGTGACGGTGACGGCGAAAGGCCGGCGGCCATCAAGGTCCTCGGCCAGCCACGTCACGAGGTTGCGCCGTTCCTCTTCACTCAGCTTGCTGACTTCCGTCGCCAGCCCCAGCACGGCGAGACCGTGCGCGCCTTCACGCACGCAGGCTTCCACCTGGCGGCGCATCGCGGTGCGGTCGAGCGCACCCGACTCGTCGAAGAAGGCATAGAGCATCGGCCAGATGCCAAGCGGTCGTGCCATGACTCGTGATCTCCCGCGCCCCGCCGTTCAATCGTATCCCGGTGGCGGCTGGAAGGCATAATACGCACGTTCCAGCAGACGCGCGAAGCGCAGACAGGTCCGATCGCCGTATTGCGGGCCGATGATCTGCACGCCGACCGGCAGACCCGCCGGCGTGAGGCCGATGGGCGCCACCGTGCCGGGCAGGTAACAGACGCCGCTGATGCCGGCCCAGAAAAGCTGGTCGGTGGTAGGCACGCGCTGGCCGTTCACCTCGATGGTCCGCTCGTGGCGTTCGCCGGCATGGTCGTGCGGGAAGGCGGCGGAAGCAGCGGCCGGGCAGAGCAGCAGGTCGAAATCCTTGAAGAACTCCGCCCAGCGCAGCCGCATCTGGTGCCGCCGTTCATTGGCCGCCAGCCAGTCGCGGTGGCTGAGCGTGTTGGCCCTGACCATCTGCGCGTAGTAGCTGAAATCATCGTCCGGCAGCCGCCTGACCTCGGCGAGGTTGTGGTCGAAGGCGGTATCGCTTTGCCGGCCCGACGTCGCTGCCCGCAGCAGCCGGATGTAGAGCCGGTGCATTTCCGTCATGTCGATGTCGGGCCGCGCCGTGTCGCTGACCCTCACCTTCTGCCGGGCGAGGAAGTCCACGAGCGCGCGCATCGGCGTCTGCACGTCGTCATCCACGGCCGAGTTCGGGTCGTCGAACATGACCGCGATCCGGAAATCGCGCAGCTTCTTGTGTGCCGGCTTGCGCAGCTTCAGCCGCCAGCCGGCGTCATCGATCTCGTCTGGCCCGGCCATGGCCTCCAGCGCGATCTCCAGATCTTCGGCACCGCGCGCCAGCGGACCGATCACGGAGATGTCGGCCTGCGCTACCCGGCCGGGCAGCGCATGGCCGCGCGGACTCACGATGCCCCAGGTCGGCTTGTGGCCGTAGACGCCGCAATAATGCGCGGGATTGCGGATCGAGGCGCCGATATCGCTGCCGGCCTCGATGCCGGTCAGGCCCGCGGTCAGCGCGGCCGCGGAACCACCCGAAGAGCCGCCGGGCGAGCGGGCAACATCCCAGGGATTGTTGGTGGTGCCGTAGATCGCGTTGTAGCTCTGCCAGTCGGCCAGCATCAGCGGCACGTTGGTCTTGCCGAACAGGGTGACGCCGGCCGCTTTCAGCCGCGTCACCGACAGCGCGTCGGTGGCGGCGATGTTGGCGCGCAGGGCAGGATCGCCCCAGGTCGTGGGCATGCCGGCAACGTCGTAGCTCTCCTTGATGGTCATCGGCACGCCATGCAGCGGCCCCCAGACATCGCCCTTCGCCAGCGCCTTGTCGGCAGCCTTCGCCCGCGCCCGGGCGCCCGCGACATCCAGTGCGATGATGGCGTTGAGCTTCGGATTGTGCTTCTCGATGCGCTTCAGATAGAGCTCCAGCAGCTCCACGCAGCCGATCTTCTTCGACCGCACAGCAGCAGCCAGTTGCGTGGCGGTACGAAACGGCAAGGCAACCATGAACAACGCTCCCCATGAGAAAAAAGTATTTCCTTCTCCCCGCGAAGGCGGGGAGAAGG
>QOCQ01000015.1 GCA_003574685.1 Rhodospirillaceae bacterium SYSU D60007 | reverse complement strand
TCGGAACGGCATCGCAACCCTCCACCCGCAGGGCCGCAATGCTTGCCAAATCCGTCCACCATGTCTCCGTACACCCGTCCACCATGTCCCCCGTCAGCACACCTGTCGAACCATGAAGACGTCGCACAACGGTGGCGCGAGCGCTTCATGGTTCGACAGGCTCACCATGAAGCGATTCTGACTGGCTGGCCGCGCAACTCTAGAGCGTCTTTACCCCGTTCACCGGCAGCAGGACGGAGTAGAGCGAGGTCGTGGCGCAGATGAAGAGGCGGTTGCGCTTGGGGCCGCCGAAGACGACGTTGGCCACGCGCTCGGGCACGCGAACCTTGCCCAGCAACGTGCCATCCGGGTCATAGCAATGCACCCCATCGCCGGCGCTGGTCCAGATGCGGCCGGCCTCGTCGAGGCGGAAGCCGTCGAACGGCCCGGCGGTGCAGGTCGCGAACACGCGGCCGCCTGACAGCGTGCCGTCATCGCCGACGTCGAACACCCGCATGTGCGGCGGCCCCTCGGGTGACTTCACCACGCCAGTGTCGGAAATGTAGAGCTGCCGCTCGTCGACCGAGAAGGCAAGGCCATTGGGCCGCACGAAACCATCGGCCACGATGCGGCACTGTCCCGTCGCGGGATCGACGCGATAGACATGACAGGCGCCGATCTCGCTTTCGGCCTTGTGACCCTCGTAGTCCGTATCGATCCCGTAGGACGGGTCGGAGAACCAGATCGAGCCGTCGGATTTCACCACGACGTCGTTGGGGCTGTTGAAGCGCTTGCCCTCGTAACGGTCGGCGATGACGGTGATGCTGCCGTCATGCTCGGTGCGGGTGACGCGGCGGTTGCCGTGCTCGCAGCTCACCAGCCGGCCCTGCCGGTCGATGGTATGGCCGTTGGTGTATCCCGCGGGATGGCGGAAGACTCCGACCGTGCCGGTGGCCTCGTCCCAGCGCATGATGCGGTCATTGGGAATGTCGCTCCACACCACGTAGCGGCCGGCCGGGAAGTACGCCGGCCCCTCCGCCCAGCGGCAGCCCTTGAAGAGGTGCTCGACCTGGGCGGCCACGCGCACGCAGCGGCGGAACCGTTCGTCGAGGATCTCGAAATCGCTGTCGGCCATCGGCGTTCTCCCATTCACCCGAAACGTCCCGGATCGCAGCCAGCCATCGCGGCCGGCAGTGCCTCGCCTTCCATCAGCCTGGCGATCAGCCGCCCGGTCGCGGTCGCCAGCGTCAGGCCGACATGCTGGTGGCCGTAGCCGCAATAGACGTTGCGGTGCCGCGGTGCGCGGCCGATCGCCGGCCGGAAATCGGGCAGCGACGGCCGCTCGCCCATCCAGCGGCTGGTTTCCGCGCCACCGACTCCGGGGAAAATGTCCTGCATGTGCTTTTTCAGCAGTTCGGCGCGGTGCCATGACGCCGGACGGTCCGGTGCACCCAACTCAACCGTCCCCGCCAGCCGCAGACCTTCGCGCATGGGCGTAATGAAGAAGCCGCGTTCGGCCGGCGACACCGGCAACTCAAAGCGAACGTTGGTCGGCTCGAGCATCACGTGATAGCCACGCTCGGCAACCAGCGGAGCACGAAAGCCGAGCAGGCGCGTGATCTCGCCCGAAGCGCGGCCGGCGCAGATTACGACATCGCTCACCGGCATCGGCGGGCCGGCCGTGCGGACGGCGGTAACGCGCTCGCCCTGCGTGTCGAAGCCGCAGACCATGGCCTTCTCGATACGTCCGCCCTCGGCCGTGAAGCGTTCGGCCAGCGCCGTGACCACGTGCCAGGGATCGACGGTGTGCATGCCGTGCGGATAGAAGACGCCCTTGACGATGCGCGGCGAAAGTCCCGGTGCGATCTCCCGCGCGCGGTCGCCCGAGACGATCTCCATCACGGTACCCTTGGCGAGCTGCAGGCTGCGCTCGCGCGCCCCGGCGGCAAACCCGTCATCCGTCTCGTAAACGTAAAGCGCGCCGCGGCTGCGGAACAGCTCGCCCAGACCTGAAGCCTGTATCTCGCTCTTCCAGGCGGCATTGGCCTCAGCCATCAGCACGCCGAAGGCGTCGGTACCCTTCTTCACCTCGCTGTTGCGCGCCGCGAACGCAAAGCGCGCCATCCAGGGCAGCAGCCAGGGCAGGCTGGGCAGATGGACGGTCAGGGGTCCGTCGCGGTCCATTAGCATGCGTGGCACGCGGCGCAGCACTTCCGGGCGGCAAAGCGGCAGGACATGGTCGATGGCGATGAAGCCGGCGTTGCCGAAGGACGTTTTGCGGCCCGGATCCTCGCCGTCGAGGACGATCACCTCACGGCCGGCGCGTTGCAGCGCGCGCGCCGTTGCCATGCCCACGACTCCCGCGCCGATCACGGCGACCGTGCCACTGCCCACGCCGACGCTCTCTTTCTCCGCTCCCCTTGCACCAGCCGGGAACGTGATGCGACAGTTGCCCGATGCCGATTCCCGAATCAAGCCGTCCGTTCCGGACAGCACGCGCCTTCATGAGTCTTCCCCCGGAGGGGGAAGGTGGCGCGTCAGCGCCGGAAGGGGGATGCCTCAACGAAGACGGCGTCAATAACGAGATGCCGAATGTGTTGCCCCATCCCCCTTCCGCCCTTCGGGCACCTTCCCCCTCCGGGGGAAGGGCAAAGAGCGACGCGACCATCCCATGACCTTCGTCGAGCGGCATGGGCTTTGGACTGCGGCGCAGGTCGAGGCGGCGCTGGAGGTGGAACGCCGCGTGCGGGCCGAGGAGCTGGAAGTCGTTCGTCTCTCCTTCGCTGACCAGCATGGCATTTTGCGCGGCAAGTCGGTCGTCGGCTCTGACGCAGCGAAGGTGATGCGCGAGGGCTGCACGGTCACCACCACGCTGCTGGCCAAGGATACGGCGCACCGCACGGTGTTCCCGGTCTTCACCGCTGGCGGCGGCTTCGGCATGCGCGAAATGCAGGGCGCCGCGGATGCGCTGATGATCGCGGACCCCACGACCTTCCGCACCCTGCCCTGGGCGCCCCGGACGGGCTGGATGCTGTGCGATCTCTACTTCGCCGACGGCCGTCCGGTGCCGTTCTCGACGCGCCATGTCTGCCGCCAGGTGCTGCAGAAGCTCACCGCTGCCGGTTACGATTTCGTGGCCGGGCTGGAGGTGGAGTTCCACGTCTTCAGGCTGCTCGATGCGCACCTTCGGCCATCGGACTCAGGGCAGCCCGGCGAGCCGCCCGAGGTGGCACTGCTGACGCAGGGCTACCAGTACCTCACCGAACAGCGCTACGACCAGTTCGATCCGGTGTTCGAAATCCTGCGCCGTGATGTGTCCGCCCTAGGGCTGCCATTGCGCAGCATCGAGCTGGAATACGGCCCAAGCCAGTGCGAGTTCACCTTTCATCCCGGCACTGGCCTGGAACCGGCCGATGCGATGGTGCTGCTGCGCAGCGCCATCAAGCAGATCGCGCGACGCAATGGCTATCACGCCACCTTCATGTGCCGGCCGCGCCTGCCCAACGTCATGTCCAGCGGCTGGCATCTGCACCAATCGCTGCGTGCGCGTGCCGGCGGCGCCAACGCCTTCATGGCCGGCGACGGCCGCAGCGATCTCTCGTCGGTGGCGATGCACTGGATGGCTGGTCTTCTGACGCATGCGCGTGCCGCCACCGCTTTCACCACGCCAACTCTCAACGGCTACAAGCGTTACCGGCCCTATTCGCTGGCGCCGGACAGGGTGATCTGGGGGCGCGACAACCGCGGTGTGATGATCCGTGCGCTGGGCGCACCGGATGATCCCGGTACGCGCCTGGAGAATCGCGCCGGTGAACCTGCCGCCAATCCCTATCTCTGCATCGCAGCCCAGGTGCTGAGCGGGCTGGACGGCCTGAACCGCAAGCTCGATCCGGGCCCCTCCGCGGACGCACCCTACGAGATGGAGGCCGAACGGCTCCCGGCATCTCTTGCCGAGGCGCTTGTGGCGTTGCGCGCTGATACCTGCTTCGCCGAGGGCTTCGGCCCGGCGTTCGTCGATTATTTCGCGCGCATCAAGGAAGCCGAGATCGCCCGCTTCCAGGCCGAAGTCACCGAGTGGGAACAGCGCGAATACTTCGACCTGTTCTAAACGCAGGGCTTTACTGATGAGGTTGCAGCGGGGGGACGGGGCGGCGGAGGTGGGCTACGCCGTCGGGCCACAGGGCACGGCACTGGCGCATCTCTACCAGCGCGATCCCTGCCGGGTGCTCTTTCCAGATGAGGAGCCGGGTGATCCGCCGCAAGCGGTGTTCGTCACCATGTCCGGCGGGCTGGCCGATGGCGACAGATTGCGCCTGAAGGTGCAAGCCGGGGCGGCTGCGCGCGCCACCGCAACCACGCAGGCGGCGGAGAAGATTTACCGTGCTTCGGCACGCGCCGAAGACTGCGCCATCGACGTGACGCTGGACGTGGCCGAGGGCGCAACGCTGGCTTGGCTGCCGCAGGAAACCATCCTGTTTGAGGGCGCGCGCCTGCGCCGGCGTACGCGGGTGGATGTGGCGCCGGGTGCCCGGCTGCTGGCCTGTGAAATGGTGGTTCTGGGTCGCGTCGCCAGCGGGGAGCGTTTCACATCGGGCTTGTTGCTCGATTCCTGGCGCGTCAATCGTGGAGGTCGTCTGGTCTGGGCCGATGCGCTGCGGCTGGACGGCAAGCCGCCCGCGGTGGCGGGGTTCGGGGATGCCACGGCCGTCGCGCTGGCGCTTTACGTGGCTGACAATGACAGCGGGCAGCTTGCGGCGGGACGCGAGCAGATCGAAAGGGCGTGCAGTCTTGCGCCGGGGCTGAAAGCTGGCGTTACCGCTGTGAACGGCCTGCTGCTGGCGCGCTTCCTGGGCGATCCGCTGCCAGTGCGGCGCGGGCTGGCGTCATGGCTGGCGAACATGCGAACGGTATGCTTGGATTTGCCGCCGCGCCTGCCGCGGGTGTGGCACGTTTAGTGCTCTTTTGGTGCTCGTCGTTGCTCGTCGTTGTCAAAGAGGAACCGTCGTGAACCTGACGCCCAGAGAGAAGGACAAGCTGCTGGTGGCCATGGCCGCGGTTGTGGCGCGTCGTCGCCTGGAGCGCGGCGTGAAGCTCAATCATCCCGAAGCGGTAGCGCTGATCACCGATTTTGTCGTCGAGGGGGCACGCGACGGCAGGAGCGTGGCCGAGCTGATGCGTGACGGTGCAAGCGTGCTGACCAGGGACCAGGTGATGGAAGGGATCGCCGAGATGATCCACGAGATCCAGGTCGAGGCGACGTTCCCCGACGGCACCAAGCTCGTCACGGTCCATCACCCGATCCGCGAGAAAGCCGCAACGGAAGCGCCGCCCGCCGAGTCAAACGCCGTCCTCGTGGAGCGATCGACCGATGAAACCCAGGCCGTGTGACGCTGTCCATTCTTCGCTGGGAGCGCGCCACTCCAGTGGCGCACTGGCGGAGCGCCAGCGACGCCAAATCCTGTGGCGGTTGTCGACCCAAGGCCGACGACTGCCCTGCGCTGTCGCTTCGGGCAGGGCGCCACTGGAGTGGCGCGCTCCCGGCGATGAACACCGGAGCCACGCATGAAACCCGGGGAAATTCTGCCGCGCGAGGGGGAGATCGCGCTCAACGAGCAGCGCGAGACGATCACGCTGGCCGTGGCAAATACCGGTGACCGGCCGATCCAGGTCGGCAGCCACTATCATTTCTACGAAACCAACCCGGCGCTGCAGTTCGATCGCGAGCGCGCCAAGGGCTATCGCCTCAACATTCCCGCGGGTACGGCAGTGCGCTTTGAGCCGGGCCAGACGCGCGAGGTGACGCTGGTCGCGCTGGCCGGTGAGCGGGTCGTCTTCGGCTTCAACGCGTGGACCAGCGGTCGCCTGCCGCCGCCTCCATTTGCGCCCAGCGGCGGCAACAGCCCGGCACGGATATCGCGGTCGGCCTATGCCGGCATGTTCGGCCCCACCGTCGGCGACAGGGTGCGGCTCGCTGACACCGATCTCGTCATCGAAGTCGAGCGCGATCACACGGTCTATGGCGAGGAGGTGAAGTTCGGCGGCGGCAAGGTGATCCGCGACGGCATGGGCCAGAGTCAGCGCACCCGTGCCGAGGGTGCCGTGGACACGGTCATCACCAACGCGCTGATCCTCGACTACTGGGGTATCGTGAAGGCCGATATCGGCATCACCGACGGCCGGATTGTGGGCATCGGCAAGGCCGGCAATCCCGACATCCAGCCCGGCGTCACCATCATCATCGGGCCAGGTACTGAAGCGATCGCGGGCGAAGGCAAGATCGTCACTGCCGGCGGCATCGACAGCCACATCCACTTCATCGCGCCGCAGCAGATCGAAGAGGCGCTGATGTCAGGCGTCACCACCATGCTGGGCGGCGGCACCGGCCCGGCGCACGGCACGCTGGCGACGACCTGCACGCCCGGCCCATGGCATCTCGCGCGCATGCTGCAGGCCGCCGAAGACTTCCCCATGAACCTCGGCTTTTTCGGCAAGGGCAACGCGAGTTTGCCGGCGGCCCTGGAGGAACAGATCAACGGCGGCGCCTGCGGCCTGAAGCTGCACGAGGACTGGGGCACCACGCCGGCTGCGATCGACAATTGCCTCACAGTAGCCGACCGGTTCGACGTGCAGGTGGCGATCCACACCGACACCCTCAACGAATCGGGCTTCGTGGAATCGTCGATCGCCGCCTTCCGCAACCGCACCATTCACACCTTCCACACCGAAGGCGCCGGCGGCGGCCACGCACCCGACATCATCCGCGTCTGTGGCCTGCCCAACGTGCTGCCCAGCTCGACCAATCCGACGATGCCCTACACGGTCAACACGGCCGACGAGCATCTCGACATGCTGATGGTCTGCCATCATCTGGATCCGAAAATCCCGGAGGACGTGGCCTTTGCGGAAAGCCGCATCCGGCGCGAGACCATCGCGGCGGAGGACATCCTGCACGACATGGGCGCGTTCAGCATGATGTCGTCCGACAGCCAGGCGATGGGCCGGGTGGGCGAGGTGATCACGCGCACCTGGCAGACGGCCGACAAGATGAAGAAGCAGCGCGGCCGGCTGAAGGAGGAGCAGGGCGACAACGACAATGTCCGGGCCAAGCGCTACATTGCCAAGTACACGATCAATCCCGCCATCGCCCAGGGCATCGGCCGCTATGTCGGCTCGATCGAGGTCGGCAAGCTGGCCGATCTCGTGATCTGGTCGCCGACCTTCTTCGGGGTGAAGCCCGAGATGATCCTGAAATGCGGCAGCATCGCCGCCGCACCGATGGGTGATCCCAACGCCTCCATTCCCACGCCGCAGCCCGTGCACTACCGGCCCATGTTCGCGGCCCACGGCCGCAACCGCATCCAGAGCTCGGTGCTGTTCACATCGGCAGCCGCCATCGCGGGCAAGCTGGCGCAGACCTGGGGTTTGCAGCGCGCGCTGCTGCCGGTGCAGGGAACACGCACCTTGGGCAAGCAGCATATGGTGCACAACAACGCGCTGCCGCGCATCGAGGTGAACCCCGAAACCTACGAAGTGCGCGCCAATGGCGAGCTGCTGACCTGCGAACCCGCCACCGTGCTACCGATGGCGCAGCGCTACTTCCTGTTCTGAGGCTGATATGAGACGTGCGGCGGTTGTGGCGCGCGCCGGTACCTGGCCGGCAGGGGAGTGCGTCGATTCCATTACGCTCGCCTATGACGACCGCTATCGTCGGCGCCTGCGGCTGCTGGGCGATGGCGGCACCGACTTCCTGCTCGACCTGCCGGAGCCCGCGGTACTGCGCGACGGTGACGGTTTGCGTCTCGATGAAGGGGGCTACGTGCTGGTCAGGGCAGCCGACGAACCGCTGGTCGAGATACGGGCGCGCGACCCCCTGCTGTTTGCGCGGCTGGCGTGGCACCTCGGCAACCGCCACCTGCCTACAGAAATCGACGGCGAGCGCATGCTGATCCGCGACGATCACGTCATCGTCGACATGCTGCGGGGACTGGGTGCGGAGGTGCGTCACGTCTCGGCGCCGTTCAATCCCGAAGGCGGTGCCTACGGCCAGCACAACCACGATCACCGCCACCCCCACGCCCACCGCGGCGACGGACGTCATGGCCACTGAGGCCGAGGCGCTGTACAGGCTGTTGGCCTGGCTGTCGCCGGCGTATCCCATCGGCGCGTTCAGCTATTCGCACGGGCTGGAGGCGGCGATCGAAGCCGGCTTGGTGACGGATCGCGCCACGCTGATTGCCTGGATCGGCGGCGTGCTGGAGCACGGCACCGGCCGGGTGGATGGTGCGCTGTTCGCGGCAGCCTGGCGTGCGGCCGTCGAGGGCGACCACGCTGCGCTGGAGCAGGTAGCGGAACTCGCCGCGGCCTGGCGTGGCACGGCAGAAATGGCGCTCGAATCGCGTCAGCAGGGCGCGTCCTTCCTGTCGATCACCCGCACGGCGTGGCCGGAGGAACGGCTGGAAGCCTTTGCCGCACGGTGCGACGGACAATGTTCGCTGCCGGTGGCCGCGAGCGTGGCGGCGGCCTGGCATGGCATCGCTCTTGAGCCGGCACTGACGGGCTATCTGCATGCCTTTGCCGCGAATCTCTGCTCCGCCGCCGTGCGGGCCATACCGCTGGGCCAGTCCGACGGCCAGCTTGCGCTGGCCTCCCTGGCGCACGCGGTCAACTCCGGGGTCGCGGCGGCAATTGCGGTCGAATCGCTTGACGAGGTCGGTACCGCTTCGCCCTTGCTTGACTGGTGCTCGATGCGCCACGAAATCCAGTACACGAGGCTCTTTCGCTCATGACCACCCACGGACCCTTGCGTGTCGGCGTCGGCGGCCCTGTCGGCTCGGGCAAGACGGCATTGGTCGAGCGGCTATGCAAGCACATGCGCGGCGTCTACGACATCGCTGTCGTGACCAACGATATCTACACGCGCGAGGATGCGCAGTTCCTGACGCGTGCCGGGGCGCTGGCGCCGGAGCGCATCATGGGCGTCGAGACGGGAGGGTGTCCGCACACCGCCATCCGCGAGGACGCCTCGATCAACCTGGCGGCGGTGGCCGAGCTGAACCGTGCGTTTCCGGCGCTGCAGATCATGTTCATCGAATCCGGCGGCGACAATCTGGCGGCCACGTTTTCGCCGGAGCTGGCGGATCTCACGATCTATGTCATCGATGTTTCCGCGGGCGACAAGATCCCGCGCAAGGGCGGTCCGGGCATCACGCGCTCCGACCTGCTGGTCATCAACAAGATCGATCTTGCACCGCTGGTTGGGGCCGATCTGGGCGTGATGGAACGTGACGCTGCCAAAATGCGCGGCACGCGTCCCTTCATGTTCACCAACCTCAAGGAGAACAGGGGCGTGGCCGAGATCGCCGCCTTCATTGTCGAACGGGGCGGCTTGCCGTCGAAACCCCACGAAAGCCATGGAGACACGAAATGATCAGATGGATGCTCCTTGCCACGGTGCTGCTCGGCGCCGGGGCCGGCGTAGCGCAGGCACATACCGGGCACGCGGCAGATGGCGTGCTGGCCGGCATGCTGCATCCGTTCGGCGGACTGGACCACCTGCTGGCCATGATGGCAGTCGGCATCTGGGCAACGCAGACGGCGCGACGTGATTCGCGGGCCTTGTGGCTGGTGCCCTCAGCCTTTGTCGCAGTGATGGTGGGCGGCGGCGCCCTGGCACTGGCCGGCTTCCGCCTTCCGCTGGTCGAGGTCGGGATCGTCGGCTCGGTCCTGGTGCTGGGCGTGATCCTGCTGACCGCCCCGAGCCTGCCGGTGTGGGTGCCGATGGCGGTTGCCGGCGGATTTGGACTGTTCCATGGCTTCGCGCACGGCGCCGAGTTGCCGGCAGGCTCGTCGCCGGTTGCCTATGTCGCAGGCTTGGTAGTGGCGACTGCGGCCCTGCATGGGTTGGGGATCGCGACCGGGCTGGCGGTCAGGCGAATGGCAGCAGCGCCGCCAGTGCGCAAACCATAGCGCCGCCGGCCTGGCGGACGCGGACCATCGCAGCGGGACGGCGTACGAGGACGGTGCGCGCCGAGGCGGCAGCAAGGGTGACGGTCACGTCGATGATGGCGCCGGCCAGCACGGTCAGCAGGCCGAAGTACATGAACTGCAACGCCACGTTCTGCGCCGGATCGATGAAGCCCGGGATAAAGGCGAGAAAGAACGCGGCCGTCTTGGGATTGAGCGCCTCCACGACGATGCCGTCGCGGAAGGCCTGGCGCATGCCTGCCGGCGCCATGGCAATGTCCGGCGCCTGGACGTGCGCCTCGCGATACATTCTGAGGCCCAGCCACAACAGGTAAGCGGCGCCTGCCCATTTCAGGGCCGTGAAGGCTCGCGGGCTTGCCAGGATCAGGGCAGCCACACCGGCCGCGCCGGCCATGACATGCACCAACCCGCCGACTGCGATGCCCAGGCTGGAGGCGAGGCCCTCGTCGCGTCCACCAGCCAAGGTGCGGGCCGGTACATAGAAGCTGCCGGGACCAGGTGTTGCCGTTACCAGCAGCGCCGCACCGAAGACGAGAAATCCGCTTGCCACATCGAGCACGCCCGCGCCTCCCTCCCGATTGTCGGACCGACGGGCTCAAACATACGGCGCGGCCTTCAAAAGGCCGCGCCGTCCCCGTTCCCCCCTCGCAAACTAGCGCCGGAAAATCCGGATCGTATCAGTGATGGTGCCGACACCCTGCAGCACGTCGCGTGCCGTTGGTCCTTGCTGCTGCGGTTGCGGCTGCGGTTGTGGCGCAGGGGCCGTGGCAGTCGTCGGCTGCTGTGGCGGCGGTGCTGGCGGCCGGGCGCGCTGCTGGGCGATCCAGTTGGCATAGGCCGTCTCGGTCTGCGCAATCAGGGCCTGGTATTGCTGCGCGTTCAGATATCCTGAAGCCGGCGCGAAACTCCGCGATTCCTGCCAGCGAGAGATGGCGTTGCGCGTGCCCGGGCCGAAGGCGCCGTCAACGCCGCGCGTGTTGAAGCCGATCAGGTTCAGCCGGCGCTGCACGCCCATGCGGTCGTTGAGCGTCATGCCGATTTGCAGTTCCGCCGCCTCCTCGGTCGAGCGGTTCTGGCTGCCGTCGGCCGAGCGGGTCTGATCGGTCGCTGCCGTGTTCACCGACCCCGGCTTGTTCTTCAGCGCCTGCAGGCGGTTGCGTGCCAGGCCGGCGAACTGGCCGTTGGGATACCTCTTGAGGTACTCCTCGTAGTCGGCCGCTTGTCCGCTCTTGTCGGCGGCCTGCCACATCGCCAGCTCGAGCTGACGGTCGTCAAACCCGGAGGCCGAAGACGGCGGCGGCACGGCGGGCGGCGCCGGCGTAATGCCTGCGGTCTCGCCTTCCTTGAGGTAGAGCTCGCCCGTGAGGGAGGCATTCGTCCACGGCCGCTGACGCTCACCGGTCGACTCGAAAACGTCCTTGGTCACACGGCGCATCATCAGCCCGATCTCGATGCCCGGCGTCTCGATGTGCTTCAGCAGGGCCGTGGTAAATGGGCTGTGCTTGCCATCACCGTCCAGCGCCACCGACCCCGGATCGGTGGCGAAGGCGATCAGCGTGCCGCCGGCGGTATTGATCTCGGCAAGTCCCTTCTTCACGGCGGTCGATCGGGTCTTGCCCATGCTGCGCGTCAGCTCCTTCTCGAACGGATTGTCGCGGCAGGCATCGAGCATGATGATCTTGACCTTGGACTCGCGGTCGAGCTGGCGAGAAATGAGGTCCATCTTCACGGCATTGAAGTCGAGATCGGCTTCGCTCCGGATGGCGGCATCGACCGGGATCAGATAGTTCTCGCCGGCCACCTGCAGCCCGTGTCCTGCATAGAAGAAAATCGCGACATCCGCCGCGACCAGCTTGTCGGCGAACGCGCGCACCGTCTTGCGCATCTCGGCATTGGACAGGTCGAAGCCGGACACCACGTCGAAGCCGAGACGCTCCAGGGCGGCGGCGACGGCGCGCGCGTCGTTGGCCGGGTTGGCCAGCGGTGCGGCGTGCTGATAGGAGCCGTTGCCAATCACCAGCGCAACCCGGCGGTCGGCGTGGGCAGGGGACGCAATCACAAAGCCAAACAGGGTCGCGATGAGCGCGATCACGCGGAACATGGAAGCCTCCCCATGGCAGAGGGCCATCTTGTAGAAAATGAGTGAGCGCTCGTCAATAGAAAAATGGCAAAAATCTGAACTGAGTTCAGCGACGCTGCATGTCTCAAGCGAGTGTGACTGCACTATACGGCAAAAACGCTCCCGGAGACACCCCGAGAGATTGCCTGAATTTTAGGCGGGGATATTCTGCACAGATGTGAATGCCTAATTTTTAGTCCTTTGCGGGCCTGCTTCTTGCGCAATTGCCCGCAGCTTGCGTGTGACGAAGCTGACTGGCGGGGCTGATTGATGGTTTTTCCCGCTTTCCCCGATCCAGAAGCCTGCAGCCGGTTTGATCAGCTTGGCCCGCCTCTTGCTTCGCAGCAGGCCACGCGCGGCTCATCGGGGAGCCGGCGCTTGCGCTCGAGGGGGGCACTGCATGGCAAACTGGCAAACCTGGGCATCGGCATCGGCCGTTCTGGCGGCGGTGACGGGCTGGACCATGGGCGCGGTCGCCCAGCAGGCGCCGATCAAGGTCGGCGTGCTGCATTCGCTGTCGGGAACGATGGCCATCTCCGAGACCACGCTGAAGGACACCGTCCTGATGATGGTCGACGACATCAACAAGAAGGGCGGGCTTCTCGGCCGCAAAGTCGAGGCGGTGGTCGTTGATCCGGCCTCGAACTGGCCGCTGTTTGCCGAGAAGGCGCGCGAGCTGATCCAGAAGGACAAGGTCGATGTCGTGTTCGGCTGCTGGACGTCGGTCAGCCGCAAGTCGGTGCTGCCGGTGTTCGAAGAGCTCAACGGTCTGCTGTTCTACCCCGTGCAATACGAGGGCGAGGAAAGCTCGCGCAACATCTTCTACACGGGCGCGGCGCCGAACCAGCAGGCGATCCCGGCGGTCGAGTACCTGATGTCACCTGAAGGCGGCGAGGTGAAGCGCTGGGTGCTCGCCGGCACCGACTACGTTTATCCGCGCACCACCAACAAGATCCTGGAAGCCTTCCTTCTCGCAAAGGGCGTGAAGAAGGAAGACATCATGATCAACTACACGCCGTTCGGTCATTCCGACTGGCAGACGATCGTCGCCGACATCAAGAAGTTCGCCTCGGCCGGCAAGAAGACCGCGGTGGTGTCGACCATCAACGGCGACGCCAATGTGCCGTTCTACAAAGAGCTGGCCAATGCCGGCGTCAAGGCCAGCGATATCCCGGTGGTCGCCTTCTCGGTCGGCGAGGAAGAGCTGGCCGGCATCGACACCAAGAACCTGGTAGGCCACCTCGCGGCCTGGAACTATTTCCAGTCGGTCAAGTCGCCGGTCAACGACGCCTTCATCAAGCAGTGGAAGGCCTACATCAAGAACGACAAGCGCGTCACAAACGATCCGATGGAGGCCACCTATATCGGCTTCAAGATGTGGGCCCAGGCCGTGCAGCAAGCCGGCACGACCAACATCGATGCGGTGCGCCAAGCACTCTATGGCCAGAAGGTCAAGGCGCCGTCCGGCTTCGAGGCAGTGATGAACACAAACCATCACCTCAGCAAGCCGGTCCTCATCGGCGAGATCCAGGCCAACGGGCAGTTCGAGATCGTCTGGCAGACCAAGGGTCCCATCAAGGCCGATGCCTGGTCGAAGTACATCCCCGAGAGCGCGAAGCTGACGGCCGACTGGACCTATCCCTGGGTCTGCGGCAACTGCGAGAAGCCGAAGTACTCGCAATAGCGCGTGATGATCCTGTCCCTCTCCGCGATTGGGCGGGGAGGGATAGCTTGCAGCCGGGCGAGGCGGCCAATGCTTGTATTGCGTATCCTGGCTGGAGTGCTGCTGCTGGCGCTCGCATGGCAGCCGACACATGCCCAGGGTTTCGAGGAGCTGGTGCGCAAGCTGGCCTCGGACAATTTCAGCGAAAAGCTGCAGGCGGCCGAGAAGCTGGGTGATCTTGGCGACGGCCGTGCGGTGCCGGCGTTGAAGGCCCTGGCCGACGGCCTGCTCTATGTCCGCACTTCGGACCAGGCGCCGCTCATCCAGAACGGCAGCCGATATTTCGACGCCCTCACCGGCCAGGGCCTCGGCGAATTGCCGGACAGCGAAGTCGGCAAGGTCAGGGTCAACAACCGCCTGCGCGGTGTGATCGCTGCCTCGCTCTCGAAACTGTCGCTGTTCAGCGACGATCGGGCCACCCGACTTGCTGCGGCCAAGGCCGCGTTCGCCAACCCGACGCCGGAAACCGCGGTTGCTCTCGAGCGGGCCCTGAGGAGCGAAAAGGATCCCGAGGTGATGGCCGCCATCCGCTTCAGCCTGGCGGCAGCGGGCGTGAGTGCCGGCGCTTTGTCCGACCGGCTCAAGGCCATCGAGGCGCTGGCGGGAACCGCTGATCCGCAGGTGCGCAACCTGCTCAACACCGTTGTCAATGACCGGAACGCCCCTTCCGAAGTCGTCAAGGCGGCGCGCGACGCGCTCGCGTCGATCGAGCGCCAGTTGGCCATCGTCAACATCATTGAGAACGTGTTCCAGGGCATCAGCCTCGGATCCGTGCTGCTTCTGGCCGCGGTGGGACTCGCCATCACTTTCGGCGTGATGGGCGTCATCAACATGGCGCACGGCGAGATGATCATGCTGGGCGCCTACACCGCCTATACCGTGCAGCAGGTTTGCCGCGCCGTTTTGCCGGCCGATCTGGTGGGCTTCTACCTGATCCTCTCGCTGCCCATCGCGTTCCTGGTATCAGGCGCCGTGGGCGTGCTGCTGGAACGCGGCGTCATCCGTCACCTCTACGGTCGGCCGCTGGAAACCATGCTGGCGACCTGGGGAATCAGCCTTGTGCTGCAGCAGGCCGTGCGCTCGATCTTCGATGCCCAGAACAAGGAGGTGGCCAACCCCGACTGGATGACCGGCGGCTTCGACCTGGTGGCCGGATTCTTCGTCTCGTGGAACAGGCTGTACATCATCATCTTCTGCTTCCTGATGCTGGCGATCATCGCCGTGATCCTGCGGCGGACCGCCTTCGGGCTGCACATGCGCGCCGTCACCCAGAACCGCGACATGGCGGCGGCCATGGGCATTCCCACCGCCAGAATCGACGCGCTGACCTTCGGGCTGGGCTCGGGCCTGGCCGGCATGGCGGGCGTGGCGCTGAGCCAGATCGGCAATGTCAGCCCCAATCTCGGGCAGATCTATATCGTCGACAGCTTCCTGGTGGTGGTGTTCGGTGGCGTCGGCAACCTGATGGGCACGCTGGTCGCCTCGCTGTCGCTGGGCGTCATCAACAAGCTCCTCGAGCCCTTTGCCGGCGCCGTGCTGGGCAAGGTCGCAGTGCTGGTCTTCATCATCCTCTTCATCCAGTGGCGCCCGCGCGGCCTGTTCGCGCTCAAGGGCCGCTTCGTGGAGCAGTGACGTGATGCCCGAGGCGGATCGACAGAGCCTGATGACGCCGCGCGGCTGGGCGGCGTTCCTTGCCGTCGGCTTCGTGCTGATCGTGCTGATCCCGGTGGCCAACCGGCTGGTGACGCCCGGCGGCGCGCTGCATTTGCCCGAATATCTCGTGCCGCTGATCGGCAAATACTGCTGCTACGCCATGCTGGCGGTCGCCATGGACCTGATCTGGGGCTACGCCGGCATCCTAAGCCTTGGGCAGGGCGCCTTCTTCGCGCTGGGCGGCTACTGCATGGGCATGTACCTGATGCGCCAGATCGGCGATCGCGGCGTCTACAAGAACCCCGTGTTGCCCGATTTCATGGTGTTCCTGAACTGGAAGGAGCTGCCCTGGTACTGGCACGGCTTCGACATGTTCTGGTTCGCCGCCCTCATGGTGGTCGTAGTGCCCGGCGTGCTCGCCTTCGTATTGGGCTGGCTCGCCTTCCGCTCGCGGGTGACCGGCGTCTATCTCTCGATCATCACCCAGGCGCTGACCTTCGCGCTGATGCTGGCTTTCTTCCGCAACAACATGGGGTTCGGCGGCAATAACGGGTTGACCGACTTCAAGGACCTGCTGGGCTTCACGGTACAGAGCCAGCCCACCCGCGTGGGCCTGCTGATCGCCTCGGCCATCGGGCTCGGCCTCGCCTTCCTGCTCTGCCGCTGGATCATCACCTCGAAGCTGGGCCGCGTCTGCCTGGCACTGCGGGATGCCGAAAGCCGCGTGCGCTTTCTCGGCTACTCGCCGACCGGCGCCAAGCTTTTCGTCTTCGTCGTGGCGGCCATGATCTCCGGCGTCGCCGGCGCGCTCTACGTGCCGCAGGTGGGCATTATCAACCCCGGAGAGTTCTCTCCGGCCAATTCGATCGAGATCGCCATCTGGGTGGCGGTCGGCGGCCGCGGCACGCTGGCCGGCGCGATCCTCGGCGCTTTCATCGTCAACGCTGCCAAGACATGGCTGACCGGCGCCGCGCCGGAGGTGTGGCTGTTCTTCCTCGGCGCGCTCTTCATCGTGGTCACGCTCTTCCTGCCGCATGGAGTCGTGGGCATCGTGCGCGACTGGCAGGCGCGCCGCAGCGCCGCGCGCGCAACGGTCCTGGCGTCAACCCGGCCGGCGGAGGCCACATGAACGCCGCCGCCGTGAACGTCGCGACGGGCCATGACCCCGTCGCCGAAACCGCACCGGGCGACACGCTGCTCTACCTGGAGGACGTCACCGTCAGCTTCGACGGTTTCAAGGCGCTCAACGCCCTGTCGCTGGCCATCGCCAAAGGCGAGATGCGCACCGTGATCGGTCCCAATGGCGCGGGCAAGACCACCATGATGGACGTGATCACCGGCAAGACGCGGCCCGACACCGGCCGCGTGCAGTTCGGGGACCGCATCGACCTCACCCGGCTCGACGAGGCGGGCGTGGCCAATCTCGGTATCGGACGCAAGTTCCAGAAGCCGACGGTGTTCGAGAACCTCACCGTCTTCGAGAACCTGGAGCTGGCGCTGAAGTGCGATCGCGGCACCTTCGCCACCTTGCTGGCGCGGCTCGACGGCAGTGCCCGGCGCCGGATCGCCGATATGCTCGATCTGATCGGGCTGGGCGAGCACCGGCACCGGCCGGCGGGTGCGCTGAGCCACGGCCAGAAGCAATGGCTGGAGATCGGCATGCTGCTGCTGACCGACCCGCAGCTCCTGCTGCTGGACGAGCCGGTGGCCGGCATGACCGACATCGAGACGGAGCAGACCGCGGCACTGTTCAAGGAGCTGGCCGGCAGCCATACGCTTGTCGTGGTCGAGCACGACATGCAGTTCGTGCGCGAGCTCGGCGTGCGCGTCACCGTGCTGCACGAAGGCTCCGTGTTGGCCGAAGGCTCCCTGGACCACGTGCAAAAGGACCAGCGCGTGGTCGACGTCTACCTGGGGCGGTGACCATGCTGCACTGTTCCGGAACCACGCGTTCATTCCTTCTCCCCGCGAAGGCGGGGAGAAGGTGGCGCGAAGCGCCGGATGAGGGGCTTCCCTCCCGCGCAACACGCGCAACGAACAAGCCGGAGACTGTCATCCGGAGCAAAGCGAGAACTCCTGTAGTCGGCGACGTGCAAAGATCCCGCGCTGCGCTCGGAATGACAGGTGCTGACCGGACACGGACAGCACAAATCGCACGACGTACCTGTTGCACGGCCGCGAAGCCCCTCATCCGCCCTTCGGGCACCTTCTCCCCGCCTTCGCGGGGAGAAGGAGATCGGAGCTGCGCCTGACCATGCTGCGGGTCGAGAAGATCAACCTGTTCTACGGCGCCTCGCATGCGCTGCGGTCGGTGAGCGTAGAGGCCGAGGCGGGAAAGATCGTTTGCGTGCTGGGCCGCAACGGCGTGGGCAAGACGTCGCTGCTGCGCGCCATCTTTGGTCTGCAAGGCATCCGCAACGGCCGGATTTTCTGGCAGGACCAGGACATCTCGGCCCTGAAGCCGCATGAGCGTGCGCGCCGTGGGCTGGCGCTGGTGCCCCAGGGCCGCGAGATTTTTCCGCGCCTCACGGTGCTGGAGAACCTGCAAACCGGCTTCGCCCCGCTGCCGCGCGCGCTGCGCCACATACCCGACGAGATCTTCACGCTCTTCCCGGTGCTGAAGGATATGCTCGGCCGCCGCGGCGGCGACCTCTCGGGCGGCCAGCAGCAGCAACTCGCCATCGCCCGTGCACTCGTCACGCGCCCCAAGCTGCTGGTGCTCGACGAACCGACCGAAGGCATCCAGCCCTCGATCATCAAGGAGATCGGCCGCGTGATCCGCATGCTGGCCGACCGCGGCGACATGGCCATCCTGCTGGTCGAGCAGTATCTCGATTTCGCGCAGTCGCTGGCCGACCACATCAGCGTCATGGACCGCGGCGAGATCGTCCTCGCCGGCCCCGCGCAGTCGCTGACGCCGGATCAGGTGCGCAAGCATCTGATGGTGTAGGCGGGTTATGGTCGCTGGCCGACCTAAAATCGCCGACTGGCAAGGGGCAAGTACCATAGTTGTTGCAACGAGTGTGGCGCCATATATTCCTCTTGCCCGCAGGAGGGAGTGCAAAAGGCATGGGTGCGGTATCCGTCAAGGTCGATGAACTTGCGCAACGTCTCGCCCGTCTGACCGGCGAGGATGTGGAGACTGCGCTGGCGCGTGCCATTGAGGAGCGACTGTCCCGTGTCGAGGCCGCCGCGGGTGCGCCACGGCAGGCGGCACTGCGGAAATTCTTCGACCGTGTATCCGCCATGCCGGTCAGGGATGCTCGTCCCGCAGATGATATCCTTGGCTATGGTCCTGATGGACTGCCGTCCTGATGATTCTTGATACGTCGGCGATCGTTGCCGCGATCACCAATGAGCCTGACGGTCCCGGATTTCGGAAGGCCATGCTCAACGCACCGTCGCTCGCAATCTCCTCGGTGACGGTGCTGGAGGCCAGAATAGTCCTGTATGCTCGCCACGGCGCAGAGGCGGTCGCCGAGTTTAACGAAATGCTTGAGAATGCTGGCGTCCTGATCGTTGCGTTCGATGAGGTTCAGGCAGGAATGGCATTTGACGCATTTCGTCAGTATGGCAAGGGTCAGGGACATCCGGCCGGACTGAACATCGTCGATTGTGCAGCCTATGCCCTGGCCAAGGCTCGAGGAGAGCCCTTGCTGTTCAAGGGCAGTGATTTCCCGAATACAGATATCGTTTCGGCGCTTTGATCATCGGGTGGCGGGTCGCCGGCAAAGGGCCTGCCCGTTTCGCCTGCGCGCTGCATTGCCATGGCAGCGCGGCCGAGCAGACGCAAGGTGCAGTCAGGTGCATAAAGGCGAATCGCTCCAATAAAGAAATCGTGCGCGCGCCCGCAATCCGTTCCGGCGTAGGCTTCGCCGCACCGGCCATGTGCCGGGCGTGCCTCTTACCCAGCCGGAAGCGAGGGAGCGATGGCATTCACGATCAAGCTCAACGGGCAGGACCGCAGCGTGGATGTCGAGGGCGACATGCCGTTGCTGTGGGTGCTGCGCGACGTGCTGGGCATGACCGGCACGAAATACGGCTGCGGTGCCGCGCTCTGCGGCGCCTGCACCGTGCATATCGATGGCGTTGCCGTGCGGTCCTGCCAGACGCCGGTATCGGATGCCGAGGGCCGCGCCGTCACCACGATTGAAGGTCTGTCACGTGACGGGACGCACCCGGTGCAGGTGGCGTGGCGCGAGCTCAATGTCGCGCAATGCGGCTACTGCCAGGTCGGACAGATCATGTCCGCGGCCGCGCTGCTGGCGGACAACCCGAAGCCGAGCGACGACGACATCGATGCCGCGATGAGCGGCAACATCTGTCGCTGCGGCACCTATCCCCGTATCCGTGCCGCGATCCACCGCGTGGCAGCAGGAGGCCGGCGATGACATACCATCGACCCATCCGCCCCGCGATCCGCAATGTCAGCCGCCGCGCTTTTCTTGCCGGCGTGAGTGCCGGTAGCTTCGTGCTCTCCGTCGGTCTGCCTGCCCTGGCGCAGGAGAAAAAATACGCTGGCGCCGGCATGCCTAACGGCCTGCGCGAGGACGTGAAGCTGTTCGTTGCCATTGCCGAGGACGGCACGGTGACCGTCGTGTGCCATCGCTCCGAGATGGGGCAGGGCGTGCGCACCAGCCTGCCGATGGTGGTCGCTGACGAGCTCGATGCCGACTGGGCCCGGGTGAAGGTGGCGCAAGCGCCGGGTGACGAAGCGCGCTACGGCAACCAGGACACCGATGGCTCGCGCAGCATGCGCCATCATTTCATGACCTTCCGCCGCATGGGTGCTACGGCCCGCGCCATGCTGATCCAGGCGGCGGCGACGAGCTGGGGCGTGCCGGCCGGAGAAGTCGAAGCGGTGAACCACGAGCTCGTCCATCAGGCGTCCAGCCGGCGTATCGGCTATGGCGCAATCGCCAAGGCTGCCGCGGCGCTGTCGGTACCGGCGTCAGTGAAGTTGAAAGAACCGGCGCAGTTCCGCTACATCGGCAAGGAGGGGCTCCCCTCGATCGACGGCATGGACATCACGACGGGCCGTGCCGGCTTCGGCATCGACACACGGCTCGACGGCATGGTGTACGCGGTGATTGCCCGTCCGCCGGTATATGGCGGCAAGGTGAAGTCGTTCGACGCCGCCGAGGCGATGAAGGTCAAGGGCGTGCTGAAGATCGTGTCGATCGACAGCACGCCGCCGCCTTCCGAGTTCGGTCCGCTGGGCGGCATCGCTGTCGTGGCGTCCAACACCTGGGCCGCGATCAAGGGCCGCGAGGCGCTGAAGATCACCTGGGACGACGGTCCGAATGGCGCCTACAGCTCGGACAGCTACAAGGCGGCCATGGAAGCGTCGGTGCGCAAGCCCGGCAAGGTGGTGCGCAACCAGGGCGATGTCGATGCCGCGATGGCAGGAGCGGCCCGGCGCATCGAGGCCGAATATTTCGTGCCGCACCTGGCGCAGGCGCCGATGGAGCCGCCCGCCGCCATCGTGCGCGCGGGCGACAATGACTGCGAAGCGTGGGCCTGCACGCAGGCGCCCCAGGCAACCAAGACGCGGCTTGCCAAGTTCCTCGGCGTCCCGCTGGAGAAGGTGACGGTGCATGTCACCATGCTGGGCGGCGGTTTCGGACGCAAGTCGAAGCCCGATTTCATCGTCGAGGCCGGCCTGCTGTCGAAGGCGATGAACGGCGCGCCCGTGAAGGTGACCTGGACGCGCGAGGACGATCTGCAGAACGGCTATCTGCATACCGTCTCGATGGAGCGGCTTGAGGCCGGCCTCGATGCGTCGGGCAAGCTGGTGGCGTGGCGGCATCGCAGCGCCTTCCCGTCGATCGCCTCGATCTTCGCGTCCAACATGAAGCTGCCGGCGGCGTTCGAGCTCGGCATGGGGCTGGTGAACCTGCCCTTCGACATCCCCAACATCCGCGCCGAGACGCCCGAAGCCGAAGCCCATACTCGTATCGGCTGGTTCCGCTCGGTGGCCAACATCCAGCACGCCTTCGCGATCCAGTCCTTCGTCACCGAGATCGCGCAGGCGCTGGGCAAGGACCCGAAAGACTACCTGCTCAAGCTGATCGGACCGGCGCGCAAGATCAATCCGGCGTCGATCGGCGATGCGTGGAACCACGGCGAGGATCCCGCCCTCTATCCCATCGACACCGGCCGGCTGCGCGGCGTGATCGAGGCGGTGGCCAAGGGTGCCAACTGGGGCCGCACCTTGCCGAAAGGACGCGGGCTCGGGATCGCGGCGCACTACAGCTTTGTCAGCTACATCGCCGTCGTGGCCGATGTGGAGGCCGACGACAAGGGCACCATCCGCATCCCGCGCATCGACATCGCGATCGACTGCGGGCCGCAGATCAACCCCGAACGCATCCGCGCGCAGATGGAGGGCGGCGTGATCATGGGCGTGAGCAACGCCATGCTGAGCGAGATCACCTTCAAGGACGGCCGCGTCGTGCAGTCGAACTTCGACGGCTTCGAAGTGGCGCGCATGGATTCGGCGCCGCGCGAGGTGCATGTGCATCTCGTGCCGGCAACCGATTACACGATGCCGCTGGGCGGCGTCGGCGAGCCCGGCGTGCCGCCCGTGGGACCGGCGCTGGCCAACGCCATCGCCGCCGCCACCGGCAAGCGCATCCGGCAACTGCCGATGCGCCGGCAACTGGCGGGCTAGCGCGCGCCGTCTCGCCACAAACCTGCATGGCGGCAGCGGTGCTGCCGCCACTATTGCCAAGCGCCGGTGATATGATCAGATGAACATATCCTGCCGGAGCATGAATGGACGAGCGGCTTGGCGCGACCCTGTATGTGGCATCGACATGGGTGATTCCGGTTCTTCTCGCGATTACGCTTCATGAGGCTGCTCACGGCTTTGTCGCCTGGCGGCGGGGCGACGAGACGGCGTGGCGGCTGGGCCGGGTCACCTTCAATCCGCTGAAGCATATCGATCCGTTCGGCACGATTGTGCTGCCGGCGCTCCTGCTGCTGTTGCAGTCGCCGTTCCTGTTCGGCTACGCGAAGCCGGTTCCGGTCGATTTCCGTGCCCTGCGGAATCCGCGGTGGGACATGGTGCTGGTCGCGGCCGCAGGGCCGGCCACGAACATCCTGCTGGCGCTGGCGGCGGGGTTGCTGGCTCACCTGGTTGGCCTTTTGCCGGCGGGCGCCGATCAATGGGGTCTGCGCAATCTTCAGAACGCCATTCTGATCAACGTCATTCTTGCGGTCTTCAACATGATCCCCTTGCCGCCGCTCGACGGAGGCCGCGTTGCAGTGGGCGTGTTGCCCGAGTGGCTCGCCCTGCCGCTTTCGAGACTTGAGCCTTTTGGCATGCTCATCATTATTGGCTTGCTGTTCATCCTTCCGATGGTGGGGGCGCAGATCGGCATGGACCTGAACGTCGTCTGGTGGTTCATTTCCGCGATGGCTGACGCGGTTGCCGGCGCCATCCTTTTCCTTACTGGACATGCCTGAGTCGATTTGTTCGGGATAGACCTCATGGATCTCAAAGGTGCGGTCGCCGTCGTGACCGGCGGCAATGGCGGGCTGGGGCAGCGCATCTGTCATGCGCTGGCGGCCCAGGGCTGCCACATCGCCGTCGTCTGTGCCCGCAGCCGGGAGCAGGCTGCGGGCGTCGCGCGCGAGCTGGAGAAACACCAGGTCGCGGCTGCCGCCTTTGCCTGCGACGTGACGCAAAGGAACCAGGTGCAGCGCCTGGTCGATGACGTCGTGGCGCGCTTCGGCCGGCTCGATATCCTCGTGAACGACGCCGCCTACAACAAGTCGATCCCGTTTCCCGATCTCGACAACCTCACCTACGAGGAGTGGACGAAGATTATCGACATCAACCTGACCGGTCCCATGCTCACCACCAAGGCGGTGGCGCCGGTCATGAAACGGCAGGGGCAGGGCCGCATCGTCAATATCTCGTCGGTGGCGGGGCTGGGGCCGACCGGCTCCTCGATCGCCTATGCGGTCTCCAAGGCGGGGCTGATCCACCTGACGAAGTGCATGGCCGTGGCGCTGGCGCCCGAGGTGCTGGTGAACTGCGTCGCGCCCGGCCTGCTGGAAGGCACGCGCGCAACCGCGAACCTGCGGCGCGAGCAGATCGAGAAGGCGGCCAGCACCGCGCTGCTTGGCAAGGCCGCCGACAAGGACGATGTTGCCGACCAGGTGGTCACCATGTGTCGCACCAACACCATGACCGGCCAGACGCTGGTGATCGATTCCGGTCGCATCTTTCATTGATGGAGGACACCATGGCCAAACGCACCCGCATCATCAGCCCGGATGTCCCCGAGCCGCCGCCGCAGCGCTGGTCCAACTGCCTGCGCGTGGGCGACATGCTGTTCATCTCGGGCATGGTGGCGCGCAACGGCGATCGCATCGAAGGGGCCGACGAGTACGAGCAGGCGCGTGTCATCTTCGGCAAGATCCGGCACCTGGTTGAGGCCGCTGGCGGCAAGGTCGACGACGTGGTCAAGATCACGGTCTTCCTGACCAATATCCGCAACAATACCAAAGTGTGGAAGGCGCGCGCCGAGGTGTTCAGCGGCGATTTCCCCGCCAGCACGCTGGTCGAGGTGCGCGCGCTGGCCTCGCCGGACATCCTGGTCGAGATTGAGGCGATCGCCATCGTAGGCTCAAGCAGCTGACGGCATACCGGGGAACCCCATGAGCACGGCAACCGCGCCCATCCTCTATGAAATGCCGGCGCCGCATGTCGCGCGTCTGGTGCTGAACCGGCCCGAGACGCGCAACGCGCAGGACACGGCGTTCCTCTACGCCTTCAACGACGCCATGGACCGCGCGGCGCAGGATGACGACATCAAGGTAATCATCGTCGCCGCCAACGGGCCGCACTTCTCCTCCGGCCACGATCTGCGCGAGCCGGACGGGCACGGCGCCATGCGCCAGCATCGCACGGTCGAAACCTGGAGCGGCTTCGGCAAACCCGGCGCCGAGGCGCAGTTCGCGCGCGAGAAGGAGATCTACATCGGTTTCTGCGAGCGCTGGCGCAACATCCCCAAGCCGACCATCGCCCAGGTCCACGGCAAGGTGATCGCCGGCGGGCTGATGCTGATGTGGCCCTGCGACATCGTGATCGCTTCGCAGGATGCGCAGTTCCTCGACCAGACCGTGGCCATGGGCGTGGGCGGTGCCGAGTTCTTCATGCATCCCTGGGAGCTGGGCGTGCGCAAGGCCAAGGAGTTCCTGTTCACTGCCGACTGGCTGGATGCGGCCGAGGCGCACCGCCTGGGCATGGTGAACCATGTCGTGCCACGGGCCGAGCTGGAGGCGTTCACGCTGGCCATGGCCGAGCGCATCGCGAAGAAGCCGCTGTTCGCCCTCAAGCTGGTGAAGGAGGCGGTGAACGCCGCACAGGACGCACAGGGCCGGCGCACGGCGATGCAGACCTCGTTCGCCCTGCATCATTTGGCGCACGCCCACAATATGCTGGCGCACGGCAAGCTGGTCGATCCCTCCGGCCTGATGGGGCCGATGCAGACCAAGGCCAACGCCGCAAAGACAGCGGCGGAATAGCCTGATCTTCAGGCGGGGTCAGGCCGCGTAGTAACCGCCGTCAATGATGTGCGATGCGCCGGTCATGAAGGATGCCCTGTCAGAGCACATCCATACCACCGCCTCGGCGATCTCCTCAGGCACGCCGAGGCGGTTCATGGGTACCTTCGTCATCAATTGGTCGTAGCGCTCGGCCATTGTCGGATCGGTCATCGGTGTCTTGATGTAGCCGGGATTGACGCAATTCACCCGGATGTTGTCCTGCGCATATTCCATCGCCGCCGTCTTCGTGATGCCCACCACGCCGTGCTTGGCGGCAACGTAGTTCGTGGCCGTCGGCAGGCCGACAAGCCCTGCGATCGAGGCGGTATTGACGATCGCGCCGCCGCCCTGTGCCAGCATCTGGACGATCTCATGCTTCATGCACAGGAACACGCCGGTCAGATTTACGGCCAGCATGGCGTCAAAGGATTCCCGGCTCATTTCATGCGTCCGCTGCCCGGCGGGACCAACGTTGCGCGGTGCGATGCCCGCATTGTTGAACGCGCAGTCAAGCCGGCCGAATGCCGAGACCGTGCGGGCAACCATGGCCTGGATCTGGTCCTCGCGGCTCACGTCGGCGCCGATCGCGATCGCCTGGCCGCCGGCGGCATTGACCATCGCCACCGTTTCGGCTGCCCCTGCTTCGGTCTGGTCCGCGATGGCGATCCGTGCGCCCTCACGCGCCATGGCCAGCGCGGTTGCCCGCCCTATGCCCGACGCGCCGCCGGTCACCAGTGCGCTCTTGCCTGCGAGAAGGCCAGCCATCGTTTCCTCCAGGATGGATCAGCGTTTGACCGGGTGCGCGCGGATCGCCTCCTCGTTGACATCGGCACCCCAGCCGGGTCGCGTCGGTACGAGCAGGTGGCCGTCTTCGATGACCGGCGGATGGGTGACGAGGTCGTCCTTCCAGGGCACGTCGTCGATGTCGATCTCCATCACCCGGAAGTTGGGTATGGCGGCGCAGAAATGCGCGCTCATCAGCGTCGAGAGATGGCCGTAGAAATTGTGCGGCGCGCAGTTGATCTCGTAGGCGTCGGCCATGGCGGCGATCTTCAGCGACTCGGCCAACCCGTTCCACGGCACGTCCACGATGGCCACGTCCATTGACCGGTTCTCGAAGAACGGCCGGAACTGGCGCCGGCCGAACAGTGACTCGCATGACGCGATCGGCATGTTGGCACGGCTGCGGATGTAGCCCAGCCCTTCCGGATCGTAGGTGTCGATCTCAAGCCAGAAGAGGTCATAGGGCTCGACGAACCGCGCGACCTTGACGTAGCCCTCGGTCTTGAAATTGAAGTTCAGGTCGAGGTGGATTCCGATGTCCGGGCCCGCGCCCTCGCGCAGCGCATCCAGCCCGTCGCGGATCGCGCCCAGCACGCGGCCGTCGACATTGAGATCGGGACGGAGCGCGCCGCCGCCGGAGTCGCCCGGGCGGTGCATCACGGGGCGTGCGAAGCCCGGCTGATACATAAAGGGCTTCTCCGCGTCGAACATGAAAATGTTTGTCTTGAGGCCCTTGAAGCCCCGTTCGCGCACGTGCCGTCCCAGTTTCACCAGGTCCTTCGGCCCGCGCACCGGCTCCACGCCCATGATCCCGGCGTGGTTCAGCCGATAGCTGCCGCAGTGCGACCAGTAGAGTTGCAGACGGTCGCGGACCGGACCGCCGAAGAGCGCGTAGACGGGCACGCCCAGCGCCTTGGCTTTCAGGTCGAGCAGCGCATTCTCGATGGCGGCGATCGCCTGGGCGTTCATGCCGCCCGGCGCCTGGCGGGTGACGGCATAGAGCGTCGAGGTGATCAGCTCGATGGGTCGCGGGTCCTGGCCGATCAGCCGTTCGCCGAGCTTGCGGATGATCGCCGTCAGCCCGTAGCTGCCGTAGCTCTCGTTGTATTCCGACCAGCCGACGATGCCCTCGTCAGAGGTTATCTTCAGGAAGGAGAAGACACGCCAGCCGGCGTCGCAGTGCAGGTCCTCGATGCGCGCGATCTTCATGGCGGCAGCCTCACGCCGGCCGGTCGCCGCGCAGCAGCGTGCGCAGCATGATGCGCGGCTCGCCCGCGGGATAGTCGACGTCGACCCGATGCATCAGGCAGCGATTGTCCCAGACGATGGCGTCACCCACGGCCCAGCGGTGGCCGAAGTGGAACCGGGGCAGTTCGGCCAGTGCCTGCAGCTCGTTGAGCAACGCGTCGCTGTCGGCCCGCGGCAGGCCGAGGATACGATCCAGCCGGTTGAAGTTCAGGTACAGCGACTTGCGTCCGGTCTGCGGATGCGTGCGCACCAGGGGATGCACAACGTCGGGAGTCTCGGCAATCTCCTCGGCGGTGCGCGGGGAAGGACGGTTCAGCGCCCGCGGCGTGTCGTAGGCGTGCACCGCCTTCATGCCATCGAGCTGCCGCCTTGTTGCTTCCGGCAAGGCCTCATAGACGGCGTACATGTTGCAGAACCACGTCATGCCGCCACGGCTGGGGATCTCGAGCGCATGCAGCACCGTGCCCTTGGCCGGGCGCTCCATATACGAATCGTCACTGTGCCAGCATTCCGCGCGGATCGCGGTCTTGTCGGTGCCGCCGTCCGGCTTCAGCGTGCTCTCCATCCGCGACACTTCGGGCAGCTCACCGACGCGCTTGTAGCGCAGGAGCTGCGGCACGACCTCGCCGAAGATCGCCGAGAAGTCGCGCATCTGCACCGCAGTCATCGGCGCGCCGGGCACGATCAGGAGCTGATGCTCGAGGAAGGCGCGGTTCAGCGCCGCACACGTCGCCTCATCGCACGGCCGCGTGCGATCGAAGCCTTCGACCCGGGCACCGAGTGCGCCGCCGGTCGGAACGATACGGATGCGATCCGTCACCATGGCCGTGTCGGGCATGAGCGCTTCTCCCTGGCCTTTGTCTCGTCGGCATCTATAGCACGGGACGATGGCACCCCCTCCGCGCCGGCTGCATGCTAACCTTGCTGCCTGCGCAAACGGGAGGAAGGGATGGCGCTGCGCGGCAAGGGCATGCTGATCGTGTTCAACGCGGTGAGGCCGCGCCATGAGCGCGATTTCAACGAGTGGTACAACCGCGAACACATTGACGAACGCGTCAGCTTGCCGGGGTTCCGCCGGGCGCGGCGCTACACTGCCGCCGATGCTCGCACCGATCCGCGCTACCTCGCCACCTACGAATGCGACACGGTGAATGCTCTGGCGACGCGGCGTTATCTGAAGCTGCTGGCGAACCAGACGCCATGGAGCCAGCAGGTGATGGCGCGCTTCACGCATTTCCAGCGGCTGACGCTGCGCATCCGGGTCGACCTGGCGAATGGCTTCGGCGGCGCGATCACCTGCTTGCGCTTCGTGCCCGATCCTGGCCGCGCGGCGCGGCTGGCCGGCTGGCTGCGGCGCGAGGTGCTGCCCGCCGCTATCGCGCAGCCGGGGATAGTAGGCGCCTTCGCGGGCGAGAATGACCTCGACATCGCCAACGCACCGGGCAAGGCGCAGGGCGGCACCTACCCGGTCGTGGACGCCGTCGAATGGGCCGTAGTGCTGGAGGGCACAGACGCGCGGGCCGCTTCGGCGGCTGCCCGCACCCTGCTGTCACGCCGCGCGCTCGCCGCCTTTGGTGTGAAAAACGCGCCGGTGGCCGGCACCTATACCCTGCTGTTCGGCAACGACCGATGATGTCACCAGCGCAGGCAGGCCATTCGCATACCTGACTACCCGGCTGCTCCGCTGGCGGGGATTCGGCCTCAGAGAACCGCTTCATGGTGAGCTTGTCGAACCATGAAGCGGCCCTCGTTGCCAGCGTCGCGCCTTCATGGTTCGACAAGCTCACCATGAAGGCCATTTTGAGATAGCAGCTCACTTGAACGTCGAGATCGAGACTTCCTTTGACGTAATGAACTCCAGCAGGGCTGGCTTGCCCTGTTGCGTCTGCTCGATGCCGCGGCGGATGGCGGGCACGATGTCCTCCGGCTTCGTGACGCGCTCGCCGTAGCCGCCGAAGGCGCGCGCCATGGCCGCATAATCGCCGGAGATGTCGGTGGCGCGGTACTTCTCGGTCGAGACCTTCATGACGGCAAGCTCGATCGCCATCGAGAAATTGTTGAGCAGGATCGACAGGATCGGGATGCGCTCGCGCACCGCCGTCTCGAAATCCATGCCGGTGAAGCCGATGGCCGCATCGCCCCACACGTTGATGCAGAGCTTGTCGGGGCAGGCGAGCCTGGCGCCCATGGCCAGTCCCAGGCCATAGCCGAGCTGCGTGGTTTTGCCCCAGCCGATATAGGTCAGCGGCTTCGTGGTCTTCCAGAACGGCGAGAGCTGGTCGCGTGGGCTGCCAGCGTCGTGGGTGATGATGGTATTGGCGACATCGACCGTACGATGCAGGTCCGCCAGCACGCGATAGGGGTTCAGCGGCGCGTCATTGGCCTCGCGCTTGGCCTTCCAGGCCTCCAGCCATTCGGCCTCAATCGCCCGGATCTCGGCAGCGGCGGCCGACGGATCGCGGCGGCTGCCCTTGAGCAACGGCGTGCAGGCATCGATCAGCGCCCGCAGCGTAAGCTGGGCGTCGCCGATCAGGCCGTACTGCACCGGCACATCCTTGTTGAGGTGCGCCGGATCGAGCGTGGCATGGATGATTGTCTTGCCCCTCGGCATGGCGACACCGAAATTCGTCTCGGTGAAGCTGCAGCCGATACCCAGGATCACATCGCAGTTCTGCAGGAAGTGATGCACGGTCTTGGGAATGGCGCGGCCGCCCGAGCCCAGCGCCAGCGGATGCGTTTCATCGAAGCAGCTTTTGCCCTGCAAGCTGGTGCAGACCGGGACGGCCAGCAGCTCCGCCAGCTCCTTCAGCTCGGCATAGGCATTGGCCCAGTGCACGCCCTGGCCGGCATAGATCACCGGGCGTTTGGCTTCCGCCAGCACCTTCGCAGCCGTGCGTACCGTTTCCGGGTCCGGTCCGCAGCGTGTGGAGAACACCGGCGTGTAATCGAGCGGCTCGGGCACATCCTCGGCAAAGGCGTCCGTGGGCACCTCGACCACCACGGGCGCGCCGCGGCCGTTGCGGAGCTGTGCGAAGGCGCGGCGCAGGATGTTCGGTACTTCTTTGCCCGAGGTCACGGGCTCGGCGTGCTTGGAGACCTGCGCCATGGCCACGCTGGAATTGAAGTTGGGAGGGATGTGTGCGATGCGCCGGGCATAGCCCATGGGCAGCACCAGGACCGGCACCGATTCGCCGAAGGCCTGGGCGACGCCGCCATAGGCGTTCTCCGACCCCGGGCCGTGCTGCATGCAGAACACGCCCATCTTCTTGCCGCGTGTCAGGCGCGAGATGGCGTCCGCCATGTGCAGGCCGATGCGCTCCTGGCGCACGATGATGGGCCGGATGTCGGCGGCCGCTGCATGCTCCAGGATATGGTTGACGGGATAGCCGATGACGGTGTCGACGCCCTCGCGCTTGAGGATCTCGGCGATGGCCGGTCCGACTTTCATGGCGTTCCTCCTTTGAAATACGGCGTTCAGTAGACCACGACGCTGCGTATCGACTCGCCGCGATGCATGAGATCAAAGCCTTCGTTGATCCGTTCGAGCGGCAGGACGTGCGTGATCAGGTCATCGATGTTGATCTTCTTTTCCATGTACCAGTCGACGATCCTGGGCACGTCGCTGCGGCCTTTGGCGCCGCCGAACGCGGTGCCCTTCCACACTCTTCCGGTGACGAGCTGGAACGGCCGCGTGCTGATCTCCTGCCCGGCGCCCGCCACGCCGATGATGGTCGAGACGCCCCAGCCGCGGTGGCAGCATTCCAGCGCCTGGCGCATCACCTGCACGTTGCCGATGCACTCGAAGCTGTAGTCGGCACCGCCATCGGTCAGCGCCACCAGATGCTGCACGAGGTCGCCCTCGACCTCCCTCGGATTCACGAAATGCGTCATGCCGAACTTCTCGGCCATCGCCTTGCGCGCCGGATTGATATCAACGCCCACGATCATCTTCGCGCCGGCCATGCGCGCACCCTGGATCACGTTCAGGCCGATGCCGCCCAGACCGAACACCACGACGTTCGAGCCCGGCTCGACTTTGGCGGTGTTTATAACCGCGCCGATGCCCGTCGTGACGCCGCAGCCGATGTAGCAGACCTTGTCGAAAGGCGCGTCCTTGCGGATCTTCGCCACCGCGATCTCCGGCAGGACGGTGTGGTTCGAGAAGGTGGAACAGCCCATGTAGTGGTGGACCGGCTTGCCCTTCAGCGAAAAGCGGCTGGTGCCGTCGGGCATCAGCCCCTTGCCCTGCGTGGCACGGATGGCGGTGCAGAGATTGGTTTTCCCGGAACGGCAGGATTTGCAGACGCCGCATTCCGGTGTGTAGAGCGGGATCACGTGATCACCCGGCGCTACGGAGGTGACGCCCGATCCGACCTCCAGCACGACGCCGGCGCCTTCGTGACCGAGGATGGCGGGGAACAGCCCCTCCGGATCGGCGCCCGACCAGGTGAACTCGTCGGTGTGGCAAATCCCCGTGGCCTTGAGTTCGACCAGCACCTCGCCCTGCTTCGGGCCTTCCAGCTCCACCATCTCGATCTCGAGCGGTTGTTTGGCGGCAAAGGCCACGGCGGCGCGCGTCTTCATCGGCAGTCCTTATGCGGGCGGTTGCCGGGGGATGCTAGCGCACATCCGTCCGGAGAGGGAATGCCGCGCGGCATGCAAGGATGAAGGATCAGCCCCTATCCGCCGCAGCGAGTTTGCGGTAGCGCTTGCGGCTGTTCTCGAGGTGTCGCCGCATGGCGGCGCGTGCCGCCGCCGGCTGGTGCTGGTGAATGGCATCGAAGATCGCGCGATGTTCGGCCTGGATCATTTCCAGATAGGGCCGCCGGCTGGCCATGCGGCCGCGCGCCGCCCGGATGCTCTGGCGTGGAATGATGAAGCGGCCGAGGTATTCGTGAAAGCGCACGAATTGCGGGTTGGCTGTGGCCTCGGCAATGGCGCGATGGAAGGCGAAATCCTCCTCAATCGCCGCCTCGTCGCGGGATATGGCGCGGTCGATCGCCTTCAGCGCGCGGCCGATGCCATTCACGCCGCCGGCCGTGGCGCGCTCGGCCGCAATCCCCGCAGCCTCGACCTCGACGCCGGTGCGCAGCTCCATCACGTTGATGACTTCTTCGATCGAGTGCAGGCCGTCCGGATCGATGCGGAACGGCCGGCGCATGGCATTGTCGCTGACGAAGGCACCGACACCCTGCCGGGTTTCGACCAGCCCTTCGGCACGCAACGCCGCAACGGCTTCGCGGATCACCGTTCGGCTGACGCCCAGCGCGGCCATCATCTCCGGTTCGGTGGGCAGGCGTGCGCCTGGAGCCAGCGTGCCCTCAAGGATTTCCGCCGATAGCCGTTCGATGAGGGTACGCGTCAGGTTGCGCGGCGGCGTCAGGGGCCGGAAGGCGGGGCTGCTGTTGCTGCTTGACACGGCGGCGCGCTTTTAAGGTATGGTCATCGTATGACCTGACTTCTAGGCGGGGCCGGAAGTTGCGGCAAGCAGCAAATGCGAACCCGGGAGGAAACGATGATCGTCAGGCGCGAGATCCTGAAATCCGGCGCCGGCGCGCTGGTGACGGCGGGATTCGCCGGCATGGCGGGACGGGCCGGCGCGCAGGGCAAGATGGTGCTCAAGGCGACCGACGTGCACCCGCTGGGCTATCCCACGGTGGAAGCGGTGGTCCGCATGGGCAAGAAGCTCGAGGCGGCGACGGGCGGCCGGCTGAGCATCCAGATGTATCCCTCGATGCAGCTTGGCGGCGAGAAGGAGATGATCGAGCAGGCCCAGGTCGGCGCCCTGCAGCTCGCCCGTGTCAGCGTCGGCCCGGTCGGGCCGATCGTCGACGAGCTAAACGTGTTCAACATGCCGTTCGTGTTCCGCGACATCCCGCACATGAACAAGGTGATCGACGGCCCGATCGGCGACGAGCTGCTGGCCAAGCTGACCAACAGCCCGCAGTCGCGGCTGGTGGGGCTGTGCTGGATGGATGCGGGCGCGCGCAGCGTCTACAACAGCAAGAAGCCTGTGCGCACCGTCGATGATCTCAAGGGGCTGAAGATCCGCATGATGGGCAATCCCATCTTCGTCGATACCATGAACGCGCTGGGCGGCAACGGCATCGCCATGGGCTTCGACCAGCTCTACAACGCGTTGCAGACGGGCGTCGTTGACGGCGCGGAGAACAACCCGCCGAGCTACGAATCGGGCAAGCACTTCCAGGTCGCCAGGTACTACTCGCTGACCGAGCACCTCATCATCCCGGAGATCCTGCTCTTCTCCAAGGCCAGTTGGGAAAAGCTGTCCAAGGATGACCAGGCGCTGATTGCGAAACTCGCCAAGGAGGCGCAACAGGAAGAGCGCAAGCTCTGGCAGGAGCGGGAGGCGCAGTCGCTCGAACTGATCAAGAAGGCTGGCGTCGAGGTCATCGTCATTCCGCCGGCGGAAAAGAAGCGCTTTCAGGAAGCGGTCAAGCCGGTGTGGGACAAGTACGGCGCGAAGTACGCTGAACTTGTGAAGCGCATCCAGGCGGTGAACTGAAGAGAGCGGCTGTCGGGATAGCTCTGGCACGGAGAAGCGAAAGCCGTGACGGACGCGTACCGCCGGGCGATGGATTGCCTGTACCTGCTGTGCATCTGGCTCGCGGGCGTGTGCCTGGTCGCGATGACGCTGGTGATTCCGGTGGGCGTCTTCTGGCGCTACGAGCTGAATGCCGCGTTGTCATGGCCAGAACCGCTGTCCGTGCTGCTGGTGATCGTGTTCACCTTCCTGGCAGCGGCAGCCTGCTATCGCGCCGGCGTTCACATAAGCGTCGTGCTGTTCACGAACGCACTCGGGCCGATCTTGCGCAGGCTTGTCCTGCGTCTCGCCGACGCGCTGGTGCTCTTGCTTGGCGTGTTCATGGTGATCTGGGGTACAGGCCTGGTACAGGCAACCTGGCACCAGGTCATCGCGGAGTTCCCCTTCCTGTCGGTCGGCATCACCTATCTCCCGATTCCGGTCGGTGGTGCCATCACGCTGCTGTTCATCGTCGAACGGCTGTGGCTGGGGCCACCACCATCCACCTCGTTCATTTACCGCGAACCGGGCGAAGCCAACTGAACGGGGTTGTCTACGCCGCATAGTCCGACCGGCAGGCAGGCATGGATGCGCTAATCCTTCTTGGCAGCATGTTCCTGTTCATCGCGCTTGGCGTGCCGGTCGCCTACGCCATGGGGTTGGCGGCCGTCGCCGGAGCGTTGTGGATCGGTATTCCGCTCGAAGCGGTGATGATCAAGATCTCGGACGGCGTCAGCAAGTTTTCGCTGCTGGCGATTCCGTTCTTTGTGCTGGCAGGCGCCATCATGGCGGAAGGCGGCATGGCGGCGCGGCTTGTTGCCTTTGCGAACGTCATCGTCGGCACGATCCGCGGCGGCCTTTCGCTGGTCAATATCCTGGCGTCCAGCATGTTCGGCTGCATATCGGGTTCGTCGGTGGCGGATACGTCCTCGATCGGCACCGTCATGATCCCGCAGATGGAGAAGGCGGGGTATCCGCGGCTGTTCGCGGTCAATGTTACGATTACCGGCTCGGTGCAGGCGATCCTGATTCCACCCAGCCACAACGCCGTGATCTACTCGCTGGCGGCCGGCGGCACGATCTCGATCGCGAGCCTGTTTCTTGCCGGCGTGCTTCCGGGTTTGCTGCTTGGTCTTTCCCTGATCGTGTTGTGCCTTGTGGCCGCTTATCGCAACAACTACCCCAAGGGGCAGCCGGTGCCGCTGCGTCAGGCCGTCAGGATTGCCGGCGAGGCGATGTGGGGCCTCGTTACGATGGTGATCATCCTGGGCGGTATTCTGACCGGTGTGTTCACGGCAACAGAGTCGGCGGCGGTCGCTTGCGTCTATGCGTTCCTGGTCACCATGCTGGTTTACCGGGACTACAAGTGGCGCGATCTGCCGCTTCTGATCCATCGCACTGTCAAGACGGTGGCGATGGTGATGATCCTCATCGCCTTTGCCTCCAGCTTCGGCTACGTCATGGCGCTCATGCGGCTGCCGGCGCATGTCACCGAATTCTTCCTGACCCTGTCGGATAACAAGTACGTCATTCTGCTGCTGATCAACCTGATGCTGCTGGTGCTCGGCTGTCTGATGGACATGGCGCCACTGATCCTGATCTGCACGCCCATTCTGCTGCCAGTGGTGGTCAAGCTCGGCGTCGATCCGGTGCATTTCGGCATGATCATGCTGGTGAACCTCGGCATCGGCCTGGTAACACCGCCGGTTGGCGCTACCCTGTTCGTTGGCTGCGCGGTCGGTCGCGTGACGATGGAGCAGGTCACACGAACAATCTGGCCGTTCTACATTGCCCTCGTCATCGTCCTGATGCTGGTGACGTACGTCCCCTTCATCTCCCTGTGGTTGCCGGGGCAGTTTCCAGGCTAGGGACGGATCACCCTTGACGTCGACGACTGGCTAACCGCACGAATCCCCGCAATGCAGGAGGAAACGCATGCGGTTTGATCCGATCCTGCCGCCGGGCCGGGTCGCGGCCATGAAGGCGCAGGGCCATTGGCGCGACCGGCGGCTGACCGACATGTTCGACCAGCGTGTGGCCGAAATGCCGGACAAGCTGGCACTGGTCGACAGCAACTCCATGACCGGGACCTCCAGCCGCCTGACCTTCCGCGAGCTGGCGCGGCGAGTCGATCGCATCGCTGTCCGCCTGGCAGCGCTCGGTATCGAGAAAGGCGATGTGGTGGCCTGGCAGTTGCCCAACTGGTGGCAGTTCACGGCATTGCACCTGGCTTGTCTGCGCCTGGGCGCCATCTCCGGGCCGCTGATGCCGATCTTTCGCGAGCGCGAGCTGACCTTCATGCTGGGACTCGCGGAAGCAAAGGTATTCGTGGTGCCGCGCAGCTTTCGCGGCTTCGACCACGCGGCGATGGCGCACGGCCTGCGCACCGGGCTGCCGGCGTTGCAGCACGTGCTGGTGGTCGGCGACAGCTTCGATGCGCTGCTCAATACACCGGGCGAGGAGCGCGGCGACATACTTGCTGGCCGCGAGGCGGGACCTGACGAGGTCGTGGAGGTGCAATACACATCGGGTACCACGGGCGAACCCAAAGGCGTGATGCACACCTCCAATACGCTGATGGCCACCGTCGATGCCTTCGCGGACCGACTCGCGCTGAGCCGCAACGACGTGGTGCTGATGGCCTCGCCCATGGCCCATCAGACCGGCTTCCTGTACGGTATGATGATGCCGCTGGTTCTGGGTGCGACCGCCGTGCTGCAGGACATCTGGGATCCGCGCCGCGCCGCGGCAGCCATCGCCGCCGAGCGCGTGACTTTCACCATGGGCGCCACGCCGTTCCTCGCCGATCTCACCGGCGTGGTTGCGGAAGGCGGCCACGGCGTGTCGAGCCTGCGCACCTTCGTGTCGGCGGGCGCCCCCATCCCGCGGGCGCTGGTCGAGCGCGCGGGCCAAATTCTTGACGCGAACATTATCTCTGCCTGGGGCATGACGGAGAACGGTGCCGTCACCATGACCCGCCCCGGAGATCCGCAGGACAAAACCATCGGCACGGACGGCGTCTGCCTTCCCGGCATGGAGATCCGGGTCGTCGATCCGGAGGGAAGGCCGCTGCCAACCGGCGCGGAGGGTCTGTTGAAGGCCCGGGGCGCCTTCAACTTCGTGGGGTACCTGAAGCGTCCCCATCTCTACGGCCATGACGCCGAGGGATGGTTCGACACCGGGGATCTGGCCCGCATCGATGCCGACGGCTACGTCCGCATCACCGGCCGCGCCAAGGACCTCCTGATCCGCGGCGGCGAGAACATCCCCGTGGTCGAGATCGAAGGACTGCTGTTCCGGCATCCTGATGTTCAGGCCGTGGCCATTGTCGGCATGCCTGATACGCGGCTGGGCGAGCGTGCCTGCGCCTTTGTCGTGCCGCGCCCGGGAGCGGCCCTGACATTGAAGGAGCTTACGCGGTTCCTCGAGCAGGAACACAAGGTCGCCCGCCAATACCTGCCGGAGCGGTTGGAGCTGGTCGACGATATGCCGCGCACCCCCAGCGGCAAGGTGCAGAAATTCCGGCTGCGCGAGCTGGCGAAGGCACTGGTACAGTGAATCCGGACAGAAGAGGGCATCGGCAATGGCGACACTGAAGGTCTATGGCGATGCCCGCACCCGTACGGTGCGCACGCTCTGGATGATGGGCGAGCTCGACATCCCCTACGAGCACATCCCGGTGAGCACGCACGATGGGAGCAATCTGAAGCCGGACTACCTTGCGGTGAACTCTGGCGGACGCGTGCCGGCCATCGACGATGGCGGTTTTGTGCTGAGCGAGTCGATGGCAATCAACCTCTACCTGGCCAGGAAATATGGCGGTGCACTGTACCCAACCTCGCTTCAGGGCGAGGCCCTGGCATGGCAATGGAGCTTCTGGGCCGTGACGGAGATCGACAAGACGATCATCGACTGGGCGCTGCACAGCTCGGTCCTGCCCGAAGCCGAGCGTGACCCCAAACGGGCGCGCGCCGCGCGGCTGGAGCTGGAACGGCCGCTCGAGGTGCTTGAGGGTGCCCTGAAGAAGAAGCCGTGGCTGGTCGAGGAGCGTTTCACCGTAGCCGACCTCAACGCCGCTTCGGTGATGTACCGCGCCCTATGGATGGACCTCGACGACAAGCCTGCGGCGCGCGACTGGCTGCACCGCTGTTGGGACCGTCCCGCCGCCCGCAAGGCCCGCGCCATGCGTGAATAGCGGGAGGCAGGCGTGGAAATAGCCTTCATGGTGAGCTTGTCGAACCATGAAGGCGTCGCACGGCGGCAGCGCCGGCCGCTTCATGGTTCGACAAGCTCACCATGAAGCGTTCTGTCCTGTACACCTTGGGGGGACGGTCAGTGGGGAACCGTCAGTCCATGTCGGGCCTGCTGCGGCGCAGGGTCTTGGTCCTGGAATGCCGTTCTTTCGTTTCCAGCCGGCGCTGCCGCGAGGCTGCCGTCGGCTTTGTGGGCCGGCGCGGCACGGGCGGCGCGGCGGCCTGACGGACCAGTTCGACCAGCCTTGCCAGCGCATCCTCGCGGTTGCGCTGCTGCGTGCGGTAGCGTTGCGCCACGATCACCAGCACACCCTCTCGCGTCAGCCGTCGGCCGGCCAGCCGCTCCAGCCGGGCCCGAACATCGTCGGGCAACGATGGTGATCGCCGCACGTCAAAACGCAACTGTACGGCCGTCGCGACCTTGTTGACGTTCTGGCCGCCCGGACCGCCAGCACGTATGAAGCTTTCCTCGATTTCGGACTCGTCCAGCGCAATGCGGCCGGTAATGCGGATCACGGGTGCTCAGCTCATGATCTGGAGGAAGATCAGGATCATGCCGATGACGGAAACAAACCAGACGGCAGTGCGCAGCCAGGGGATGCCGGCGACGTAGATGATGGCGTAGGCCAGCCGCGCCCAGAAGAAAAGCTGCGCGCCCAGCGCGGTCATGTCGCTGGTCTTGCCGGCAGCATGTGCCACCAGCACCAGGGCAGCAAATAGCACCAGGTTTTCCAGCATGTTCAGATGCGCACGCCGGGCCCGGCCCGCCCATCCCGTCAGTGCCGGCATGTCCTCGCGATTGCCAGCCAGCTTCGACAAGCCGACCTGGAGGTTGGCGCCCATCGCCGCCACCAGCATTTGCGCAAACATCAGGACCACGGACCACGTCAGCAAGGACAGTTCTGTGCTCACCCTTTCCTCCCGCCACCGCATGGTGCGCGGCGGACGCTAGCACCGCCGGCAAGTCCTGCCTATCGCCATGGCCTTCCGCTCTGCTAGGCTCGCCCGGTGACAGCAGCCTCAGCGGGAAGGGGAGGCAGCATGGCCTACACGCTCGAAAGCTTCATCTCCGATTGCCGCACCGCACTGAAGGAGCATGCCGGTCCGGCCGGCCGCGAGAAGGTGCGCGACTTGCTGGAGCGCCTGCTGGCCAACAAGGCTTTCGTCGAGGAGGCGGTAGGCCCGAAGGCACCGACCGGCACGCGCAAGCTCTACGAGGACGCCGAGCTCGGTTTCGTGGTCCTGGCGCACTGCAATCCGCGTGCCCACCGCTCGCCGCCGCACGACCATGGCAGCTCATGGGCGGTCTATGGCCAGGCTGTCCTGCACACCGATATGACGGAATGGCGCCGGGTGGATGGCGGTGCAGGCGCCGGCCCGGCTGATCTTCGGGCTGTGCGTTCTTACAGGCTGCAGCCGGGAAAGGCCGGCGTCTACGATGTCGGTGCCATCCATTCCATCGACTATCCCGAGGGTTCGCGCTTCGTGCGGGTGACCGGGCGGGACCTGGACCATGTGCAGAGACTGAAGTTCGACGTGACCGCCGGCAAGGCGACGGTGATCGAAAGCGCTACCGCCGGGCCGGCGTGACAGGGGAGGGAACGCCATGACTCTTGCCGCCAGCATCGATCCCGTTCTGCGCCGCGCTACCGATTCCGGCAGTGTGCCCGGCGTCGTTGCCATGGTCGCTGACGATTCCGGAGTCATCTACGAGGGCGGCTTCGGCAAGCGCGACCTCGCCAAGCCGGACGCCATGACTCCCGACACCGTGGTCTGGCTGGCCTCGATGACCAAGGCAATTACCGCGGCCGCGGCCATGCAGCTCGTGGAGCGTGGCAAGCTGCGGCTGGAGCAGAACGCCGCCGATTTCGTGCCGCCGCTCGCCAACCCGCAGGTTCTGGTAGGAATGGATGGCAATACGCCGAAGCTCCGGCCGGCCAGACGGCCGATCACCGTCCACCATCTGATCACGCATACCGCCGGCTTCGGCTACGACATCTGGAGTCCGCTGCTGGGCCAGTACATGCAGGCTACTGAAACGCCCGGCATCATCTCCTGCACCGACGCGGCGTTGCGCCTGCCGCTGCTGGCCGATCCCGGCGAGCGCTGGAACTACGGCATCAACATCGACTGGCTGGGCAAGATCGTGGAAGTGATCCACGGCAAGAAGCTCGACCGGGTGCTGGCCGAGGAGCTGTTCGAGCCGCTGGGCATGAAGGATATGGCGTTCAAGCTCGGCGCCAGCCAGCGCGCGCGGCTGGCCAACATCCATCAGCGCGGGGAGGATGGATCACTGACGCCCACCGGGCTGGAGCTGCCGCAGGAACCGGAGTTCCACATGGGCGGCGGCGGCCTGTACGGCACGGCTGCGGACTATCTCGCCTTCACGCGCATGCTGCTGGCGGGCGGCATCCTCAACGGCCGGCGGGTGCTGAAAAGCGACACCGTGGCGCTGATGTCGAAGAACGCCATCGGGGATATCAACCTCGAAGTGCTGAAGACGGCCGCGCCGCCGCTGTCGCTGGATGCCGATTTCTTCCCGGGCCTGCCGGCGAAGTGGGCTCTCAGCTTCTACATGAACAGCGCTCCGGCACCGACTGGCCGCAGCGCCAACAGCCTCGCCTGGGCGGGGTTGGCCAACACCTATTACTGGATCGACCCGGCACGCCGCATCACGGGTGTGATCCTGATGCAGATCCTGCCGTTCTTCGACACGTACGCCATCAAGCTGTTCCGGGACTTCGAGACAGCGGTCTATGGCGCCACGCTCGACAAGGCGGCATGACCTACACGACGCTGCTGTGGGAGCGGTTCGATGCGGTGCTGCGGATCACCGCCAACCGGCCGCACGTGCTCAATGCGCAAAGCCGGGTGCTGCTGACGGAACTCGACGAGGCGCTGAACCGGGCGGCCGGCGAGCCGGACGTCAAGGTCGTGATCATTGCCGGCGCGGGCAAGCACTTCTCGGCCGGCCATGACCTTGGCAGCCCGGAGGAGCTGGAGGACCAGAAGCGCCATCCCGTGCAGCCGGGCTTCGAAGGCGAGTACCGCCGGCTTTCGGAGCTGTTCCTCGACGCGTGCCTGCGCTGGCGCGACGTGCCCAAGCCGACCATCGCGCAGGTCCAGGGCTATTGCATCATGGGTGGCCTGATGCTGGCCTCGTGCTGCGACCTCATTGTCGCCAGCGAGGATGCGCTGTTCGCCGACCGTGCCGTGCGCTGGGGTGGCGCGCATGTGCAGTATTTCTCGATGCCCTGGGACCTCGGGCCGCGCAAGACCAAGGAGTACCTCTTCACCGGCGAGTTCTTCACGGCCGCGCAGGCCGAGGCGATGGGGCTGGTGAACCGCGTGGTGCCGCGCGCAGCGCTGGAGGACGAGGTGCTGGCTCTGGCGCGGCGTATCGCCGTCAACGATGCCTGGGCGCTGCGCATGGCCAAGCGCTCGGTCAACGACACGCTCGATGCACAGGGCCAGCGCGCCGCCATCGAAGTCGCGTTCAAGAACTACATGCTGACCATTCCCACGCGCATCGAGCGCGGCACCTATGGACCTGCCGCGCGCGAGAAGGCACCCAAAGAGCGTTTCGCTGTTCTCAACCGGAAGCCGGATGAACGCGCTTAGCTAGGATGTGAGGCGGCGGAACACGGAGGCGAAGCGCTCGATGTCGTTCTCGTCGTTGTAGACGTGCGGGCTGATGCGGATGCGGCCCAGCCGCGGCGCGACGTAGACCCTCTCCGCTGCCAGCCGGTCGGTAAGGCCCTCCGGCAGGCCGCGGCGGAAGCCCAGGCTCAGGATGTGCGGTGCCCGCAGCTTCGGGTCGGGGACGCGCACGTCACCGATATTGCCCAGCGCCTCGGCCAGACGGTGCGTCAGCATCGCCAGCCGCTCCCGGATGGCGGCGTGACCCCAGCCGGCCATCATCTCCATGCCCACCGCCGCCATCTCCATGGAAATGAAGTGGTCGCGTTCGGCCATGTCGAACCGCCGCGCGCCGGCTGTGTACGCGGTATCCTTCATGTAGGGCGTCTGCTCCGCAGAGATCGAGCGCCGGCCATAGCCCGTCTGCTCCAGCGGAATGCCGTCCTGATGCCGCTTCGCGACATACAGGAAAGCCCGCCCGTAGGGCCCGAGCACCCATTTGTAGGTCGGGAACATCAGGAAATCCGGATCGAGCTTGCGCACGTCCATATGCATCACGCCTACGCCGTGCGTCGCGTCGAGCAGTAACAGGGCGCCCTGCGCGCGCAAGGCCGTCGCGATGCGGTCGAGATCAAGCGCGCCGCCGTCGGACCAGTGGATCGAGGAGATCGATGCCAGCGCCAGCGGCGGCGCACCGGGCCGCTCGATGGCGGCCAGCACGGCCGTTGTCCAGTCGCCGTCTTCCGGTTGCGGGACGGTCTCGATGGTGAAGCCCGCGGCCTGCCCGCGTGTCATCCATTCCAGGACAGGCGAGGAGTGGTCCTCGTGCAGTACCAGCACGCGATGGCCCCGCGGGATCGTCACCAGCTTGCCGGCCGTGGCGACGCCATAGGCCACGGACGAAACCAGCGCGATGTCCTGCGGGTCGGCATTGATCAGCGCCGCCGCGGCCCGTCGCGTGCGCTCATGGATCTGGCCGGCAAAGGCCGGATCCAGTTCCCAGGGACGGCCCTTGCGCGCCACCCCGGTGCGGCCAGCCTCCTGCACCGCCAGCGGCAGCGGGCTGAACGAGGCCGCGTTCAGATAGCAGATATCGGCCGGGATATCGAAGAGCGCGCGTTGCGAGGGCAGCATGAATGGTCCTTCCGATGATGGCGCTTACCGTAGCAAGGCCGGTCTCCGTTCCCCAAGGGTCAGGTTTGTGCCGGGACAATGTTGCGCCCGCTCTCCGGCCGGGGCAGCGTGGCAGCGTCAGAAGCGTCACGGAGGAAACGGACATGGCCGAGAGCGAACTGTACCGGAAGGGCACCGAGATCAGGCGGCAGCTCATGGGCGACAAGCTGGTCGATAAGATGGCCGGCAGCGTCTACGACGATCCGATGATGAAGAAGTTCGGCGACTACGCCCGCGAGGCGGTGTTCGGCATGCTGTGGTCGCGGCCCGGGCTGGACCTCAAGACGCGTGCGCTGATCTGCGTGATCTCCGATGCCTCGACCCACGCCCTGCCGGAGCTGGCCATCCACCTCCGCATGGCGCGCCGGCAGGGCTGGACGGAGGACGAGCTCTCCGAAGCCCTGCTGCACCTCGCCGGCTACATCGGCCTGCCCGCCGTGCGCGAGGCCATGCTGACGGCAAAGGAGGTCTTCGCCGAGCTGCGCAAGGAGGGATAGGCCAAGACATGCTGCCGTGTCGTTGGCCTTCGCATATTGCCTGCCTTCCCCCGGAGGGGGAAGGTGCCCGAAGGGCGGAAGGGGGATGCTGCAACCGGCACCGTACTTGTTGAGGCATCCCCCTTCCGGCGCTGGCGCGCCACCTTCCCCCTCCGGGGGAAGGCGTATGAGAGCGAAGGGGATGACGGGAGGTTCAGGCGAGATCATCGACGTCGTTGAGCAGCTTCTGGCCGCTGCGCCAGCGCTGAAGGTTGTCGAGGAAGATCTCAAAGATTGCCTCGTTCTGGCCCTGCGAGTGGCTGGCGGTGTGCGGCGAGATGATGACGTTCGGCATGTCCCACAGGGGCGATGCCGGATCCAGCGGCTCGCGCTCGAACACGTCGAGATAGGCACCGCCCAGCTTGCCGCTCGCCAGCGCGTCGATCACGTCGCGTTCCACGGCAACCTCGCCGCGCGCGACGTTGATGAAGCCGGCGCCGTCCGGCATCGCCGCAAAGAGGCTGGCATTCGCGATGCCGCGGGTCAGCGGCGAGGCCGGGCAGCAGAGGATCAGCCAGTCCGCCCCGGGCAGCACACCCCGCAGCTCCTCGTAGGTGATCGTCTGGTCGCAGGGCGCCACCGGCTCCGGCTTGCGCCGCACGCCGACGATGCGCATGTCCAGCATCTTCAATAGCGCGGCGAGATGACGGCCGATCGGACCCAGCCCGACGATCACCGCGCACTGCCCCTTCAGGTCGCGCGGCGAGCGTTCGCCCAGGCGCGGCTCCCAGGCATGGCGGCGCTGCGCGTCGGCCAGAAGCGGAAAGCGGCGGTTCAGCGCGATCAGGGCGCCCAGCGTGCTGTGCGCCACCGTCACTGCGGTAGCGCCGGACGCCGTCGTCACCTTCACGCCGCGTTCGCGCAGCTCGCGGTAGATCGGGCGCTCCGCGCCGGCGGGATGGATTTGCAGCCAGCGCAGCTTCGGCGAGCGGCGCAGCACGGCCTGAAAGTCGCGCAGCTCCGGCGTGATGTTGTTCTTGCTCGACTTGCCGGTGACCTCGCGCGTCATGAACGCGATGTCGGCGTCGCACGGCGCGTCGCTGGCGATGGCCTCCTCCGCGGTGACGAACGCGATGTCCTCGGGTGCCACGGCAGCCGCGATGCGCGCGCCCCAGATGCGCGCGGCAAAGGCCGAGAGCAGCAGCTTCAACTTGCCTATTCCGCCGCCAGCTTCGCGCCGGAGAAAGCCGGCATCACGTCGCGCGCGAACCAGCGCAACTGGTCCTTGAACTCGGCCGGCGACAATCCCTCGGCCCAGTGGATCATGAAATCCTCGAGCCCGGGATATTTGGCTTCGATCGAGCGGATGCCATCGATCACCTCGGCCGGCGTGCCGCAGAGCCAGGCCTTCTGCTTCACGCCCTCGCGGATGGTCGGGATCGAGGCGGGCGCGCCCGGCGTGCCCCAGGTCCGGCCGTGCTCGTCGGCATAGCGCACGAAGCCGAACGGCGCGAACCACTTGTAGCGTTCGTCATGTGCCGGCTCGACCTTGCGGATCGCTTCTTCCTGGCTACCGGCGAGGTACATGCCCGAGCCCCAGATCACATCCTGGCCGAGTTTCTTGGCCTGGCCATGGCGGGCGCACGCCGCGTGATAGGCACGCACGACATCGTCGAGGATTTTTTCGCCGTTCAGCGTGACCATGGCCTTGAGCCCGTAGCGCGCCATCATGTCGATGGTCTTGCCGCTGGCGATCGGCATCCACACCTCGACTGGCAGGTGCTTCGGCCGCGGCACGACCGTGATCTCCTTCAGGCGGTAGCCGCGATAGTCGACCGGCGGCGGGCATTCGAAGTACTTGCCCTTGAAGTGGAACGACTCCTCGTTGAAGCACTTCAGCAGGAGCTGAAGCTGCTCCTCGAAATATTCCCGGTTGGCCTCGGCATCAATCAGCGGCGCGCCGAAGGTTTCCACCTCGCGCGTATGATAGCCGCGGCCCACGCCCATGATGACCCGGCCGTCGGTGACGATATCGGCCATGGCGTAGTCCTCGGCCAGGCGAATCGGATGCCACATCGGCAGCACGTTGAAGGCGCAGCCGAACTTCAGGCGCTTCGTCTGCGTGGCGAGCCACAGGCCGAGCTGCACCAGGTTGGGCAGGCACTCGTAGCCCTCGTGCTGGAAGTGGTGCTCCGCGGTCCACAGCGCGTAATAGCCGAGGTCATCCATCGTGCGCGCCACGTCGCGCGTGGTCTCGAACACCTCGCTGAGGCGTTCATTGCTGTAGCGGCGCTCATTGGCGGGCGTGCCGTCAAGGCCGACATGGTCGAGGTCGATCTGGCCGACATAGAGGACGTGGAACCTGCGGATCACGGGACCGCTCCATTCGCTGCACGGCGCTGACGGGAACGCTATCCGCCAGCCGGGCCGCGGGCCAAGGGGGAAGCTGTGCGCCGGTCCGATGGCTGACCGGCTTGCGGGTCAGAACTCCTCATAAGCGGTGAAGGCGATCGCGTCCGGCGCCTCAGCCAGCAGCGGCGCCAGAATCTCGTTCTCCCATGCCTGCCACCCGGCGGGATACGCCGCCGGCTCGCGGGGACGGTCGGGAGAACCCCAGAGACGCTCCCACGCCTCGCGGCTTTCGTAGACCCAGATCGCGGCAAGGCCATCCCTGCGCTGGCCCTTGATCCCGCGCACGAAGCGATACTCAACCAGGCCCGGCAGATCGAACAGCCTTCGGGCTTCTGCCGCCCGGACGGCGCGCTCGAACGCCACGGCATCGATGCCCGGCTTCAGCACGTATTCATGAATGCTGATGATCCGCGTCATGCTGCTATCCCGGTGCTGCGGCAGTCGGAGAGACAAAAGGAGACAGATTCACACTCTTTGCCGTCGTCCTGAGCGAAGCGAAGGACCCCGCGGTCGTCCGATCCGTGAACGATGGTGGCGGTGACTCACCGATGCTGCCAGTCCTTGGCCGAACCACCGCAAGGTCCTTCGCTTCGCTCAGGACGACGAAAACACCGTGACTGGGCCATATGCCCTGGGAGACGGAGGGAGACAGATTCGCGCGGTCACGGAACGCGGCTGCTTCGATTGCAGCGCGGGATACCTGGCAATCGGTGACGGAGAGACAGAAGGAGACAGATTCGCGCGGGTCTGAAACACCGCCGCCGCGAGGGCCGAAAAGATTCCGCGCTGCACCCGGAACGACAGCCGGGGACAGGGAGGCAGAAGGAGACAGATTCACGCGGCCCTGGAACGCCGTTGTTCCGGCCGCAGCGCGGGATGTCTGGCGATCCGGGGCGGGGAGACAGAAGGAGACAGATTCGCGCGGCTCTGAGCTCACCCTGTCGTCTCCTCCGCTGGACACAGGCCTTCCCCCGGAGGGGGAAGGTGGCGCGCCAGCGCCGGAAGGGGGATGCCTCAACAAGCACGGTGTAAAAGGCGAGACTCCGAGCGGGTGGAGACATCCCCCTTCCGCCCTTCGGGCACCTTCCCCCTCCGGGGGAAGGTTGTTTTGAGTCAGGTGCCCTGGGGCGGACAGGGAGACAGATTCGCGCTTGTCCGCTGGCCGCAACGGCACCGGCCGGTTGATGTGTTGCGGCCGGGGGCTGCGCCGCTGCAACAGCAGCATCAGCAGGCGGTCGTTGTACGTGGTGACGCTGCCGACCTGCTTGCCGCGATAGAACACCGGCCGCTCGACGCCGTGCACCGCCCGGCGCAGCGCTTCGTCCTCCAGCAGGTCGATGGCCGTCATGACCGCGTCATCCCAGGCGGCGGCAAAGGCCGGCAACCGGGCGCGCCACTTGTAGAGGAGCGTGCGGTTGACGCCCGCCGCCGCAGCGGCGCCGGTGATGGAAAGGCTCTTCTCCAGTGCCGCCAGAAACGCCGTGCGCCGCGCGCGGCTGATTGCCTGCCGGGGGGTCATGGGCCGACCTCCGATCAATGTCGTCGAATGCGATTTCTGTATACAGAAAAGGTTACGGAAAGCAATGCCGGAGAAGGGATCGGCTCGATCAGTCCTTGGGCACTACCGAGGCGGGCAGCATGCGGAGGCGGGCGCGCATCTCCTGTGGTGTCGGGTCGAGGGTCGTGAGCTTGAGCATCTCGATGAAGCCCAGCAGGCGTTGCCGCGTCAGCGGCTCAAGCCTTGGCGTTTCACGGTCGATCCACCGTTTCAGGGTCGCTGAAAGCTCGCGGCGGGAAAGCGTGCTGTGGCGGTCCATCACCGACACCAGATGCAGCATGAACATTTCATGCGACGCCATGCGGGCTGACATGCGCTGGACCTCTGCCTGCAGCTGCGTGCGCACCTCGTCACGGATCGCCTGGCGCGTCCTGTCGTCCATGGTCGCCTCCATGGTGAACTCGCGCGAAGCTGGCATGGTACGTTCCACGCCTCAACCGGATCATCCTGCACAGGAACTGAGGGAGCAGGACGCACTCTCGAGGCGTTTCCCGCTTGACCGATTCATATCCCTACGGTTATGAGTCAACCAATAACCGATGGATTATTGATAAGAAATGCCGAAAGCGCACGATCTGCTCTTCAGAACGCTGGCCGATCCGACGCGGCGGGCGATCTTCGAGCGATTGTGTCGCGAAGGCGAACAGACGGTCGGAGCTCTCACGGTCCGGGCCAGGGTCTCGCAACCCGCCGTCTCCAAGCATCTTGGGGTGCTGAAGCGGGCCGGCCTGGTGCGCGACCGCCACGAGGGCCGCCAGACGCACTATAGCGCGCAACCCGGCGCCCTGGCCCCGCTGATCGACTGGACCGGCCGAATGACCGGCTTCTGGCAAGGCCGCTTCGACCAGCTCGAAGACTTGCTCAAAAGGATGGACCAATGAACGAACCATCGACTGGAATGCGTTCCGTCGTCGTCGAACGCGAGATGCCCCATCCGCCGGAAAAGATCTGGCGTGCGCTTACGCAACCGCACCTGATGGAGGCGTGGCTCATGCAGAGCGACTTCAAGCCTCTCGTGGGCCACCGCTTCAGCTTTCGCGCCGACTGGGGGGCTGTCGACTGCCGGGTCCTGGAAGTCGAGCCGAACAAGACACTGTCCTACGCGTGGACGGCTTACGGTCTGGAGAGCGTCGTCACCTGGACTCTCACGCCGACGGGTACAGGGACTCACCTGCGCATGGAGCAGTCGGGCTTCCGCGCGGATCAACAGCAGGCCTACCAGGGCGCTACCGGCGGATGGCAACGCTTCCTTGCCAACCTGGAGCAGTTCCTGGCGCGGATAGAGTGAGGTCTGCCGGCAAAAACCCCGGACGGTGAGGACCCGTGCCCTCTTTCGTCGCAATGATCGGCTGCCTGCACCTGCGCGCGCACCAACCGGATCATTCCGTACAGGAACTGAGGAGATAGGCCGCGCACACCATCGCGCCCGGAAGACAACGGCGCCCACGCGGAGCCCGGGCGCCGACGTCCGATGCAACAGGGCAGGTGGAGGGGAGGCGGCCTAGCCGCGGTGCAACGCGCAGATCTTGTTGCCGTAAGGATCGCGCAAATAGGCAAGATAGAGCTTTCCTGCAGCACCCTCGCGCCAGCCGGGCGGATCCTCGATGCTCTTGCCGCCGTTTGCGGTGCCTGCATCGTGGAAGGCTTTCACTTTCTCGGGGCTGTCACAGGCAAAGCCGATCGTGCCGCCATTGGCATGTGTCGCCGCCTTGCCGTCGATCGGCTTCGTGATGCCGAACATGCCGGTCTTGGTGCGATAGAAGACCCGACCCTTGGGATCGGCCTTGCCTTCCGGTATGCCAATGGCGCCGAGCACCGCATCGTAGAACTTCTTCGACGCAGCGACGTCGTCCGCGCCGACAAAAACGTGAGTGAACATCGGCTCCTCCTTTGGTGTGTCAACGTGAACGCACGCCGGCACGAACCGGATTGTACAAGCCGGCGCACGCCCTTCACGGTCGCTGCCGACAACCCTCCCATGCAGATGCAACCGCTTGCATCTTGTCAGGTTCGCCATGTCCAATAAGCTACATTGATCGCTTCGCGAACGAGGCACGTCGACCAGGCTCGGCGCCATCGTTCACCCCACGCTGAGGTAGGTCGACAGGATGCCGGGACGATCCCGCAGCTCCAGCGGCGTGCCCTGGAAGACGATGCCACCCTGCTCGATGATGCAGACGCGGTCGGCGGAATCGAGCGCAACCTCGGCATTTTGCTCGACCAGCAGGATGCCGAGATCACGGCCGCGGAGGTGGTGCAGCGTGTCCATTACCTTGTCGACGATGATCGGCGCCAGGCCCTGCGAGGGCTCGTCCAGCAGCATGTAGCGCGGCGCGGACAGCAGCGCGCGGCCGATCGCGAGCATTTGCTGCTCGCCGCCGGACAATTGCCTGCCCTTGCGATCCAGCAGCTCCTTCACCGCCGGAAAGAGCTCCAGCACCTGCTCGATCGTCCAGCCGCCTTCCCGCCACGCCGCGATTGCCAGATTCTCCCGAACGGACAGATCGGAGAAGATGCCCCGATATTCAGGCACGTAGGCGATCCCTCGGCGGCTGACAGCACTGGCGCGCAGCCCGAGAAGGCTCTGGCCGTCGAGCTCGATGGCTCCCTCCCGGCGATCGACCAGGCCCATGATCGTGCGCAGCGTCGTCGTCTTGCCCGCACCGTTGCGGCCGAGCAACGCAAGGATCTCGCCCGGGTTCAGCTCGAGCGAGATGTCGTAGAGGATATGGTGCAATCCGTACCAGGCGTTGACCTCGGCGAGCCGCAGCATCAGGCGCGCCTTCCCAGATAGGCCTCGCGCACCCGCAGGTCGCCGCGAATCGCCTCGGGCGAGCCTTCGGCCAGCAGCCGCCCGAAATACATGACGGAGATCCGGTCGGATACGCGCATGACCATGTCCATCTTGTGCTCGATAAGGACGAGGGTGTAGCGGCCCTTCAGACGCTCGACCAGCTCGATCACCATCTGCGTGTCACTGCGCGAGAGCCCGGCAGTCGGCTCGTCGAGCAGCAGCAGTCGCGGACTGGCGGCGAGCGCGATGGCAAAATCGAGCAGCCGCTGGTCGCCGTGCGACAACTCATCGGCAAGCCGGCCGGCATGCCGCTCGAGGCCGACCTCATGCAAGGCATCCCGAATCCGCTCGTCGAGACCGGGGATCGTGTCGGCATGCCGCAGCATGGCCCCTGCCGCGAGCGGATGCGTGCCATATGCGGACACCCAGACGTTCTCGGCGACGCTCAGCCGCGGGAAGATGCTGGTGCGCTGGAACGAGCGGGAAATTCCGAGCGCCGGCAGGCGATGCGGCGGGCTTCCGGTTATGTCACGGCCGTCGAACAGCACGTGGCCCCTGGTCGGGGCCACCTCGCCGGTGATGCAGTTGAAGAAGGTCGTCTTGCCGGCGCCGTTCGGGCCGATGATCGCATGAAGGGAACCCTGCTCGACCGAGAGGGTCACGCCCGCGACCGCGGCGACGGCGCCGAAATTTTTGTGAAGGTCGCGGATCTCGAGCAGCGCCATGGCTCAGCCCGCGTCCCGCCGCCGCCGCATCACGCCCGCAATCCGGGCGAGGACCTCGACAATGCCGCCGCGCAGGAACAGCACGACGAGCGCAAACACGATGCCCAGTATCATCGGCCAGCGGTTCCAGAACAGGCTCACCGTTTCCGAAAGCCAGATGAAGAAGACGGCGCCGATCACCGGGCCGAAGAAGTTGCCGGACCCGCCGATCAGGGTCATGAACACGATGTCGCCCGAACGCAGCCAATAAATGGCATCCACGGGGACGATGCCGTAAAGCAGGGCGTAGACAGCGCCGGCGAACCCCGTGAAGGCGCCGGCCACGACGAAGCTGGTGAGCTTGATCAGCCGCACATTGTGCCCGGTCGCCGCCGCCCGGTCCGGATTGTCGCGCACCGCCTGGAACAGGCGTCCCCACGGCGAATCCACGATGCGCTTCATGAGCGCGAGGCAGATAAGGGCGAGAACGGCGACGAACGTGTAGAAGGCAAGATCATCGCGCAGCCATTCCGGACGCTGCACGCCGGGAAGGCCGTCTTCGCCGCCCGTCAGCGTCGTCCAGGAATAGGCGATGAAGTAGAACATCTGGTTGAAGGCGAAGGTCAGCATGATGAAGTAGAGGCCGATCCGCTGCACGCACAGGTAGCCGATCACCCCTGCGAGCAGGACGTTGGCCGCGACGGCCGTCGGCAGAATGAGCCACAGCGGCGCATCCCAGTGCACGATCATCAGGCCGGATATATAGGCGCCGACGCCAAAGAAGGTGGCCTGGCCGAACGACAGCAGTCCCGTGTAGCCGAGGATGATGTTGTTGGCGACCGCCACGATCGCGAAGATCAGGATCTCTGCGGCGATGACCGGCCGCAACACCAGCGGCGCGACGATCGCCAGGACCGCAAGGAGCAGGAAGCTATACCGGTCGCGCCGCATCAGCGCTTACCGAACAGGCCCTGCGGCCGCAGGATGATCGTGAGTCCCATCAGCAGGTAGATGACAACCTGTGCGGCTTCCGGAAACCAGATCGTCGTGAGGCTCTGCGCCAGGCCGATCAGAATGCCGGCAAGGATCGCGCCGACGACGCTGCCGAGCCCCGCAATCACCACCACGACGAAGGTGATCGGCAGGATGTCGAAGCCCATGCTCGGGGTCAGTCCCATGATCGGTGTTGCGAGGCTGCCGGCGATCCCGGCCAGCCAGGCGCCGATGCCGAAGGTGAGCAGGAAGACTTTCTGCACATCGATGCCGAGCACCTCGACCATCCCGCGGTTCTCGATCCCGGCGCGCACGATCGCGCCAACATTGGTGCGGGTCAGGAACAGCCACAGCGCGATCACGATGGCGGCGGTGATCACCATCACTGCCAGCCGGTACTTCGGATAGATCGTGACGCCGAGGTTCACGGCGCCGGCAAGGTGCTCCGGCGGCAGGATCGACGTTCCGACCGGTCCCCAGATGAGGATGATGGCCTCCTGTAGGATCAGGGCGACCGCGAACAGGAACAGCAGCTGGTAGTCGTGATGCGCGGCGTAGAGCTGGCGGACGCCGAAATACTCGATCAGCATCCCGAGCGCCACGACGCCGAACGGCGCGATCAGCACACCGAGCCAGAAGCCGCCGATGAGCTGCGTCACCGCCAGCATGAAATAGGCGCCAAAGGCGTACAGGACGCCGTGCGCGAAGTTGGGAATGTTCAGGACGCCCAGGATGAGCGTCAGGCCGACGCCCATCAGCGCATAGAGCATGCCCGTGACGACGCCATTGATGATCTGGCTGACGATCAGGAAGGTCATCGCGGCCGGAATTTCGAAGACCTGGTCGGCCGGCGCGGCGAGCGCGCCGGACCGGCGGGAGAAAACGTCAAAGCTTGCCGATGTCGGCGCACTCGTTCAGCTCCTTGGGCTGCGGCGTGGAGCTGGTGTGGATGATCGTCCCGAAATCGAGCGGCCCCTGGCTCTCCTTGGGGGTCTTCGTCTTCAGCACGAAATAGGGACGGATCGACTGGTGGTTCGAGGCCTGGACCTTGATCGTGCCGACAAGGCCCTCGACCTCGGCGCCCTCGATCGACTGGATCGCTTTCTGCACGTTCGCCGTGCCGGCCCGCTTGATCGCCTCGATCGTCATATGGGCGAGCGAGTAGGCGGCAGCCGGTGCATAGCCTGGCGGATTGCCCTGCTTGTCCTTCTTCCGGTAGGCCTCGACGAAGGCCTTCGAAACGGGATTGTCCGCCGTGTAGTAGTAGTTCGTGCCGACGATCACGTTCGATCGGATCTCGGGCGCAAGCTGGATCAGCTCCTCGACCCCTGCGGACCAGGACATGATGAGCGGCACCTTCGGGATCAGCCCGAAGCTGTGAAGCTGGCGCGCCGCGGAGACCGCGTCGAGCCCGAAATTGATCATGAACACGGCATCGGGGTTCTTCGCCGCCGCCTTCAGGATGTAGGAGGAGAATTCGCGCTGGCCGAGCGGATGGCGGTCGGCGCCAATCACCTCCATGCCGTATTTCGGCGCGAGATTCCCGACATACTTCTCCAGCGACCAGCCGAAGGCGTAGTCGGCGACGAAGAGATAGAGTCTCCTGGCGTTCGCGTTCTGCTGCCGGAACGCATACAGGACAGCGTCCATGGCGGTCCAGGGATTGGCCGCCCACTGGAAGCCGTAGCGGTGGCAGCGCTTGCCCGAGATGTCCTCGGTGCCACCGCTGAACCAGTGCATCACCTTGTTGTTCTTCGCGACTTCCGAGACGGCGAGGCCGACGCCCGAGGACCAGGGGCCGATGATGTAGCCGACCTTCTCGGACGCGATCGCCTCCTCGGCGCGCCGTGTGGCGGCGCCTGCCTTCGTCTCGCCGTCCCGCGTGACGTAGCGGAGCTTGACGTCGCCGGCGCGATAGTCGACCTGCTCCAGCGCCACCTGCGCGCCCACATCCATCAGCGGGCCTACATCGGCATAGGCGCCCGTGAAATCCCACAGGCCGAGGATCGCCGCCTCCTCGGCGGCGCGCACGACATAGGGAAATCCGGTGACGGCCGCGCCTGTGGCCACCGCAGCCGTCGCGGCGAAACCTCTGCGTGTGATGCGGGCCATGGACCGTCTCCTCCGATCATCATGATTTTCAGGAACTATGAAAGCAAGCACCGTACCTGTCAAAGCGGTGCGGGGATCGGGTTTGCTGCGATGTTCCGCATTCAAAGCGGTCCGCGAGACAAGTTCGGCCGCCCGTTAGTTTAGTCAGGCAACAAGCACCTTCTGCTCGAACCCCAGCGCCTGCTCGACGAGCCGGGCATGGCCCAGCAGTTCGGCATCGCCGTGAGGCCGGCCGACGAGCTGCAGCCCGACCGGCAGCCCGTCCCTCGTCAGGCCGCAAGGCAGCGAGATCGCCGGGCAGCCGGTGAGCGTGATGACGAAAGTCAGGAACATCCAGTCGATGTAGGTGACGAGCTTCTCGCCGGCGATTTCGGTCGGGAAGCGCTGTTCCACCGGGAAGGGCGGCACGGCAACGGTGGGGCAGAGCAGCAGATCATACTCATCGAAGAACCGCGCGACGTTGTGGAACAGCCGATGGCGGGTGCGGCGTGCCGCGATGATCTCGTCCGCGGTCAGCGTCAGTCCCTTCTCGATGTTCCAGACAATGTCGGGGTTGATGCGGTCGCGCTCGGCCGGCAACAGCCCGCCGCGGACATCGGCGAAGAGCAGCGCGCGAAGCACCTGGAAGCAATCGATCGCGCCCGAGAAGTCCGGCGCCGTTTGCTCCATGGCCGCACCGATGTCTGTGCAGCGCTGCGCCGCGGACGCGCACAGGGCCGCTACCTCCGGCTCCACCTTGCGCAACCCGAGCTCGGGGCTGAATGCGATGCGCCGCGGTGGCCGGCTCCGTTGCATCGCTGCCTGGTAGCCGCCCGTCGGTACGGGGCGGGAGAGCGGGTCATGCGGCGTCAGCGCCGCCATGGCGTCGAGCATCAGGGCCAGGTCCGCGACGTTGCGCGCCATCGGACCGTCCACCCACAGGCTGTCGAAGGCCGGCAGCCCGTCGCCACGTGGCACCACGCCGGGGCTGGGACGCAGCCCGACCACGCCGCAAAAGCTGGCGGGAATGCGCAGCGAACCGCCGAGGCAGGAGCCGTTGGCCAGCCAGACCTCGTGTGCCGCCAGTGCCGCCGCCGCCCCGCCCGAGGAGCCGCCCGCGGTGCGTCCCAGGTCCCACGGGTTGTGCGTAACGCCCCAGACCGGGTTGAAGGTATGGCTGCCGGCAAACTCCGGCACGTTGGACTTTGCCAGCGGGATGGCGCCGTTGCCGCGCAGCATCGCAACGGTGCGGTCGTCCTGGGCGGCGACATGATCGGCGTAGATGGGTGAGCCGCAGGTCGTGAGCTGCCCGCCGACATCATTGTAGTCCTTCACGGCGATCGGCAGGCCGGCCAGCCAGCCGGGATGATCGCTGGCCTCGTGCCGGAAATGCCGCGCCTGATCGCGCGCGACGTCGAGGAAGCGGATGGGCAGTGCGTTGACCCGGGGTTCGACGGCAGCGATGCGTACTGCGGCAGCCTCCACCATCTCCAGCGGCGACACCTCCCGCCGGCGCAGCCGGTTGACCGCGTCTGTTGCTGTCAGTTCCCACAGCTCTGTCATGGCACTTCTCCCTTGCGGTCATGTGCGGCGGCCGCTGCTGTTCGCACTCCAGTTCTTCCGTCGTAACATGCCGATCGCCTAAAACTTGGAGGAGACGCGGCATGCAGCGCTTCACCGGCGGTTGCCTGTGCGGCAACGTCCGAATCGTGGCGTCGGGTCCGCCATACCGGGTCGGCCTTTGTCACTGTCTCGATTGCCGCAAGCATCACGGGGCCCTGTTCCATGCTTCCGCGATATTCCCCCAGGATGCGGTGACGATCGATGGCGAAACGCGCGAGTATGCCGGGCGGTTCTTCTGTCCCCGCTGCGGCTCCCCCGTTTTCGGACGCACTGCGGACGAGATCGGCGTGAACCTGGGGGCCCTTGATGCCCCTGACCAACTGACGCCAACCTATGAACTATGGACCGTCCGTCGCGAGTCCTGGCTGCCGCCGTTTCCGCGCACACGACGATACGACCGCGATCGTGACGCCACGAGCCGCTCTGAGGAGTAGGCTGCACGAACGTGGGTTACGGGCTGACAGATATGGCGGGCTGGCGTGCCATAGTGGTCGAAAGTGAGAACTGGGCAGCATCCACCAAACTCTGTCAGCCGAAATCCCGATAGGTTCCAATGGCCCTGAAAAGGTCAGGCCGCGCCGCCTGATCCGCATTTCTCAAGCCGTTTTCTTGCTGGGAGCGCGCCACTCCAGTGGCGCTGGCGGCGTGCCAACGCCGCCATCATCCAGCCTTGCAGGCAAGTCGCGGGTCGCCCTCCGCTTCGCTGCGGGCGATGCGCCACTGGAGTGGCGCGCTCCCGGCAAGAAACGATGCGTTGCAGTTTGAGAAATGCAGCCAGCCTGGCCAAAGTGCCGCTCTGGTCCCGACCCATGAGGCGGGAGTAGCCGACACCGTTTGCTGCCAGGATCACTGCCAGTTCCCGCTGCTCACGAGCCACGGGAACCTCCGGCTACTCCAACGGATCGTAGAAGGCGCCGGGCAATTGCGAGGCGAAAGCGGATGGGCTCGTTAACGGATCGGCCCGTCGCTATCGCCGCTCGATAGTCGTCCGGAATGGACCGCATTCCGAGTCCATACAGTCCGATGTGATGCGATTGCCATCGGCGGAAATCGTCCCGGTGCAGCTCCCGACCGAGTAGGTGGAGCGATAGCTGACCTCGACCCGCTGGCCCGTTACCACGCCGGTACCCTGCGACGTATAAGGCCCGCGACATGCCTGTCCCGAAGCGGTGAAGCGATAGCGATCGCCGGCCAGGGTCATCGAGTACACGGCACCCCAGTTGTCGACCCAGCGACTGCTGACGCCTGCGTCCGGGCGCGACGCTGTCGTTCTTTTCGGGGCGACGGGGGTTTCGGCTGGTGGGCCCTGACCGCCGGCGGCCGGCTTGTTCCTCAGCGCGTCGAGCCGGTTGCGCGCCAGGCCGGCGAACTGGCCGTTGGGATACCTCTTGAGATACTCCTTGTAGTCGCCGGCCTGGCCGCTTTTTTCGGCTGCCTGCCACATGGCCAGCTCGAGCTGGCGGTCGTCGAAGCCGGACGCGCCGGGCGGTGTCGGGGTGGCTGTCGGAGGCGCCGGCGGCGCTGCGCCCGCCGTTTCCCGCGGCTTCAGGTAGAGCTCGCCGGTAAGCGAGGCGTTGATCCACGGCCGTTGTCGCTCGCCCGTCGATTCGAAGACATCCCTGGTCACACGGCGCATGACCAGGCCGATTTCGACGCCCGGCGTTTCGATGTGCCTGAGCAGCGCCGTCGTGAACGGGCTGTGCCTGCCACTGCCATCCAGCGCCACCGAGCCGGGATCGGTTGCGAACGCGATCAACGTGCCGCCGGCGCTGTTGATCTCGGCCAAGCCTCTTTTGACCAGGGCGGACCGTGTCCTGCCCATGCTTCGCGCCAATTCCTTCTCGAACGGATTGTCGCGGCAGGCATCGAGCATGATGATCTTGACCCTGGCCTCGCGGTCGAGCTGCCGCGAAATCAGGTCCATCCTCACGGCGTTGAAGTCCAGGTCGGCTTCAATGCGGATCGCGGCGTCCACCGGGATCAGGTAGTTCTCGCCGGCGACCTGCAGACCATGGCCGGCGTAGAAGAACATCGCGACGTCAGCACCGACCAGCTTGTCGACGAAAGCACGGACGGTCCGGCGCAGGTCGGCATTGGAGAGGTCGAAGCCTGAAATCACCTCGAACCCAAGACGCGTGAGCGCCGCGGCCACGGCGCGCGCGTCGTTGGCCGGATTGGCGAGTGGCGCAGCCTGGGCATAGGCGCCATTGCCGATCACCAGAGCGACGCGGCGCTCGGCCTGGGCGGAGGATGTGATCAGTGTAACCAACAGGGCGGTGATCAGCGTCAGAACGCGGACCATGGCAGCCTCCTGCGGGGCGCATCTTGAACCACAAAAAGAGTGGCGCTCGTCAACAACCCAGGCCGGATCAGAGCCGCGCGTTGGATGCATCCCACATCCCATCGACCTTGTAGCTGACGTCGCGGGTGGTCAGCTTCGCGACCGTCGCAAGCTGCCGGGTCAGCCACGTGGCGAAGGGCACATAGTGGCGCGGCCGCACCCGCTCGCCGGAGTGCATGATGCTCTGCTTGTCGCTCAGCCAGTTCGGGTTAGGCGCGCTGCCGCCCCGGCGGTCGTACTCGTCCTTGAGCCCGAGCATGTGGCCGAACTCGTGGACGACCGGGCGCTGAATCGAGTCGCCCTTGTAAGCTGGATAGAGGTCTTCGCTGTCGAGCCACGCATTGCCCAGTGGAGCGCGGATTTCGCTCTTGGAGTCCGTCAACCTCGGGATCTTCTTCACGACCACCTCGAAGTCGTCGTCGATGTGCGTCCCGTTGATGTAGGTCTTCGGAACAAAGATCACTCCGACATCGCGGAACGGGGCCCGCACGGCCGTGCTGGTCGTGGTAATCCGCCACTTGTCGTCCCACACCGACTTGATGGCGGCCACCGCGTCATCGGCGAATTTCTTCTGCTCGCCGGCGCCCCATTTCAGACCACTGTCCCCGTCCTTGAACTGGAACTGCAGGGTCGTGCCAATCACCAGCACGCTGCGATCCTTGCGGCCCAGCTCCGGATAGAGCGCCAGTCGATAACGGCCCGCCGCGGCGCCAAACGGGTTGACGTACATCGGCACCTGGGCGCCTGACAGGAAAGGAATTGCGAGATCGGGAAAGATGGTCATGACGCCCTCAGCGATCGAGGAACGCGCGCGGTGGAACGCGGGTCTGAAGGCCGCGCAATCGGGGATATTGTAGGTGACCGCTTGCTCGATATAAATCGGCTGAAAGTCTGGCCTGCAGCACCGCTGCAGCACCTCAACTGACGCGCAACATCCTGTTCGGCCGGGATTTTCGCAAGAATGGCGAGCCGCCGCGCGGGCACACCTTGGTCTTGGGCCGAAAGTATCAATGAGCCTGCCGCGCGCTCCTCGGTCACGATGCGGCTGCAACGCGCCCAGCCCGCTGCATCGAACTCAGAGGTGGCGTCCCCGAGAGGATTCGAACCTCCGACCTACGGTTTAGGAAACCGCCGCTCTATCCGGCTGAGCTACGGGGACATCGCCAGTGGCCGCCCTGCTTATAGCAGCGGGGTGCGCGGCGAGAAAGCGGCTCGCTATTCCAGCGGCGACAGGACGTTGCAGGGGGTGTTGTCCACGAACGCCGTCACCGGCGGGCCGTCCACCACGGCGGCGACGCGGTCGCCGGGGCCGACATCGCGCAGCAGCACGGCCACGTCCTGCACGCGGCGCTGACCGTTGCGGAACGAGCACAGGATGCGCGCGTCGATGGCGCGGCCGGCGTTGTTGGCCATCACCAGCTCAAGCTCCCAGTTCCTGCCCGGTATGGCCCGCAGCGAGGGCAGCTCCAGCGTCACGACGGGAACCTGGGTGTTGGGCCCCGACCGGATCGGCACGCTGCCGATGCGCCGCCACTGCGGCACGACCAGGCCGGCGTGGTCCGGCGACAGGCGCTGCTGGCGCGGGTCGAAGGCGCGATCCTCGGGGGGCACCGGCACGTCATCCTTGCCGACAGTCGAGGCATCGTAGGAAGGCGTGTGCGCCGGCGGCGCCGGGCGTGGCCGTACCGGCGCTGGCGCCTGTCTTTCCTTGCTGAGGCGGTCGTAGCAGACGAGGCGTTGGGTCGGATCGGCGATGTCAGCGCAACGCGGCGACTGCGCCCACGAGGTGCCGGCCATGCCCAGCACTGCAACGGCGATACCAACGGCAGGAAGGGGGCGCATGCGGGCACTCCTCGATCAGTCGCAAAACAACGGGACATCCCGCACACAGGTTCCGTCCGATGCGCGAAACGCCGGGCACCGCATCCAGCGCATAGGACGGCGGCGCTCCCGGCCTACCAGCCTTGCCGGCAGGGCCTTATCTTGTTGTCGCGACAAAAGGAGACACAGGAATGGCGAAAACCGCCACGGCGGCCGAAATCATGGCGCCCGACGCGCCGCAGCTGGAAGTCGGCAAGGAGCGTCCGGTGGATGCCACCTACGAGGGCCAGAAGACGCCGGCGATGAAGCCGCGCGATGCGGCCACCCTGATCATCGTGCGCAAGCCCGCGAATCCAGAAGGCATGCCCGAGGTGCTGATGGGCTGCCGCGACGCCGGCCATGCCTTCATGCCCAACCGCTATGTCTTTCCCGGCGGGCGCGTCGATCCGGCCGATGCCCGGGTGCCGGTGGCAACGCCGCTGCGGCCCGACGTCGATGAACGGCTGCGGCGCGCCGCCAGCGCGCAGCGCGCCCGGGCGCTGGCCGTGGCGGCGGTGCGCGAAACCTTCGAGGAGACAGGGCTGATCATCGGCGAGAAATGGGATGGCACGCCGGGCGCGGTCAGCCAGGACTGGCAGGGTTTTCTCGACCAGGGGCTGGCGCCGGCGCTGCATCATCTGGACTACATTGCCCGCGCCGTCACGCCGCCGGGCCGCCCGCGCCGCTTCAACGCCCGCTTCCTGATGACCACTGCGGAGGTGCTGCAGGGCTCGATCAAGGAAAGCCGCGAAATGGGCGATATCCGCTGGGTACGGCTTGACGAGGCGCAGAAGCTGCCGCTGCCCACCATCACGGGCCTGATCCTGGGCGAGGTTGGGCGCCTGCTGCGCGAGCCGCCGGTACCGGGCGTGCCGCGCCGGATCCCGCTGTTCAAGACCGTTCACCGCAAGCACTTGCTGCTCGAGGAGTAGGCGGCCGCCGCATGGCGCAAGCTGCCCGTTCGGTCCTGCTGCTGACCCTGCCGCCGATTCTTGGCGGCGTCACGGCGCAGGGCCGGATGGTGGTCGATCTGCTGCAGCGCCACGGCTACGACGTGACGGTGGCGTGGCGCGCCTACTACCAGGATATGCCCGAGCTGTCGGTGCCGGCCTGGCAGGTGGTGCGGGGCCGCAAGCCCGCCATCCGGGACGTTCCCGGCTGGCCCTGCCGCCGGCTGGCGGTGGGCACCTGGCTGCCGGAGCTGGAATGGGCGCACCATCAACCCTGGGCGCCGTGGCGCGTGCTACTCGACGGGCACGCGCGGCACGTCGTGGTGTCGGGCAACAACCTTGCGGGCTGGGGGCCCACGGCGCTGGACCGTCCCTCGCTGCAATGGATTGCCACGCCCTACATGGCCGACCGCGTCGATCGCGTCGCGAAGTGGCCTCTTTGGCGGCGCGGCTATGACCGTTTCCTCAACGCCTGGGTCGGCCGCCGGCAGGAGCGGCGTACGCTGGAGCGCGCCGACACGGTCGCGATCAGCCGCTATACGCTCGAGGGTCTGGCTAAACTCACGCCGCGGGCCCGCCTTGTCGGCGTTGTGCCGATTCCGGTCGATACGGCGCGGTTTACGCCGCAGGGCCGTGACTCCGGTCGCTCGCGCAAGGTGCGTATCGGCTTCAACGGGCGCATCGATGACCCGCGCAAGAACATGGCGCTGCTGGTCCAGGCGATGATGCTGGCGGCAAAAGCCTTTCCCGAGATCGAACTGCACCTGCGCGGTCCGCTCGATCGCGAGGCCTTCATCGCGCGCTTCGATGCCGGCGCGCTGGGCGAGCGTCTGTTTGTCGGGCCGCCTGTGGCCTGGGACGCATTGCCCGAGTGGTACCGCTCGCTCGACATCTTTGCCATTGTCTCGCACCAGGAAGGGTTGTCGATCGTCGGTACGGAGGCGATGGCCTGCGGCTGCGCCGTTGTCTCGACTCGCTGCGGCGGGCCGGAAGACTATGTTCTGGACGGCGAAACCGGCCTGCTGTCGGGCTTCGCGCCGCGCGATTTCGCCGACCGTCTCGTCGAGCTGGCCGGCAATGCCGTGCTGCGCCAGCGCCTCGCCGACGCCGGCGTGGCGCTGATCCGCCAGCGCTACGCGCAAGCCAGCTTCGAGCGCCTCTACATGGAGGCCTTCACCCGCACCTTTGGTGCCTGACGCAAGCAGTCTTCGGCCTTCCCCCGGAGGGGGAAGGTGGCGCGCCAGCGCCGGAAGGGGGATGTCTCAACAAGCGCGGTGCCTGTTGCACGATCCCCCTTCCGCCCTTCGGGCACCTTCCCCCTCCGGGGGAAGGTTTTTTGGATCACTGCTTTACGCCGCCTTGAACCGCGCCTCGACGGTGGGCGGGCCGTCGCAGTGGACGCGGCCTTCGGCGACAAACTGGATGAGATGCGCCAGCACCGAGCGGCCCGCCGCCGGATGCAGGATGGCGGGCACGTCCTTGTACATGCGCTGAACCATGGCCGGTACGGTGTCCAGCCCGTCGCGCAGGCAGGCCAGGATCTGGCGCTCGCGCTCGAGGCGATGGTCGATATAGGCCTGCACGAAAGGTCGCGGATCGCGGATCTCGGCGCCGTGCGTCGGGATATAAAGACTCTCCTCGCGCGGCAGCAGCTTGCGCAAAGAATCGAAATAGCTGCGCATGTTGCCATCCGGCGGCGAGATCACGGCCGTCGACCAGCCCATCACGTGATCGCCGCTCAGCAGCACGTTGTCCTCGCGTAACGCGAAACAGAGATGGTTGGAGATATGGCCGGGCGTGTGTATCGCTTCGACCGTCCAGCCCTTGCCGTTCACCACCTCGCCGTCGCGCAGCGTAATATCGGGCGCGAAATCATGATCGCCGCCCTGCTCGGTGATGACACCCTCCGGCGGTTTGGGATGCGGGCCGAAGGCATAGACCGGCGCACCGGTCGCGGCTTTCAGCGCGGGCGTGGCCGGCGAATGATCGACATGGGTGTGCGTCACCAGGATGTGCGTCACCGTCTCGCCGCGGATGGCGTTGAGCACCGCGTCCACGTGCTCCTGGATCGCGGGACCGGGATCGACGATGGCGACATGGCCGTGGCCGATGACGTAGGTGCCGGTGCCCTTGAAGGTGAAGGCGCTGGGGTTGCGCGCCACCACCCGGCGCACATTGGGCGTCACGCTGCGCGGTTCGCCGTACTGGAAATCAAGTTCCTTGATGAAGGGGATCGCCATGCCGTGCTCGAAATGAAGGGGTCTGCGCCTAGTATTGCGGGATCAGCTTGTAGATGGCGTTGCGCTTGTCGGATGTCACGTAGACCGCGCCCGATCGGCCGACGGCCACGCCGGTCACGACATAGGCCGGCGGCAGTCCTGGGGTCGGGCGCAACCCCATCCGGATATTGCGCGCCACTTCGGTGCGCGTGCCATCCTTCGGGTCGATCGCCAGCACCGTCTCGGTGCCCACTTCGGCGACGTAGAGGCGGCCGTCGGGGCCCATGGCAATGCCTTCGGGCCCCTTGAGATTGTCGGCCACCAGCGTGCGTGCGCCCGTGCCCAGGTCGATGCGCACGATGGTTCCGGTGCCGGTTTCGCTGACATAGACGACATTGCCGGGCCCCTCCGCCATCGCGGTCGGCGCGGCGAGGTCCTTGGCGATCACCGTGCGTTCCTTGCCCTCTGCACCAGTGACCTTGACGAGGTTGCCGCCGGCCTCCAGCACGAACAGCTCGCCTTTGGGCGTTTCGACAGCATCCATCGGCGCCGTGAACTCGTGCAGGATCTGGATGCTCTTGCCGGTATGCCGATCAATCCGCTGCACGCTGTTCGTGAACCAGCTCGTGAGGATCACGTGCTTGTCGTTGACCGACGCGCCCAGCGGATACTCCAGCGCGTCTCCCTGCATGCGCAGCCTGGTAGTGACCGTACCGGTCGCACCATCCACGGTGCGGTATGAGAAGATGTCGGCGAGATGGAGAGTCTCCCGCTCGCCCTCGCTGTGGACGGCGACATCACCGGGAATCGCGAGGCGTCCCTCGATGATCGTGCGCCATGAGCCGGTCGCGGTATCGATCAGGTAGATGCCGTTGTCGACCATGCTGGTGACGAAGACCCGGTCGCGCCCGTCGATCGCAAGATTGTCGAGGCCCGGCTTCAGCGTCGCCACCAGCGACTTGTCGCCGCTCGCGGCATTGACCTGCCAGAGTTGGCCCAGGGCGGTGTCCACGACATAGAGATTGCCGCGGCGATCGAAATTGACGGCAGCCGGTGTTTTGAACCCGTCGGCCACCACGGTCATCGTCGCGCGGTCCACGTCGATGCGCACCACCTGCCCGCGGAACCACAAGGGACCATAGAGCTGTCCGTCCGGGCCGAAGTCGAAGCCGTTCAGACCGCCGATCCCGCTCATGATCGGCCGGCGCTGCCCGTCGCCGTAGTTGACCGGCTTGAAGTCAGGCCGCTCGATGTTCTTCAGCTCCTTGAGGTCGATCTCCCACAGGGCGTCGCCGAGAAAAACCTGGGTGGCGAACAGCCGCGGTTCCTTGTCCTTCTCGGTCTTGAAGGCCAGCGAATTGATGCCCGGCAGGCCGGTGGCGATGATCCGCGCTTCCTTCTGCCCGGGGCGCTGCACGTAGATCGTGCCGGTCAGGAACGCCGTCCACGCCATGGTACCATCCGGGGCGAAGGCAATGTCGTCGGCCATGCCGTTGGGCGCATCGACCGCGATCTCGACATCGCCGCCATCGACGTTGACGCGATAGATCGCCTGGCCCACCACGCTGCCCGCGAACAGCTGGTCGTCCTTGTTGAAGGCAAGTCCATGCACGCCGTGGAAATGCGAGCCGGGCACGAGGATTTGCGGCACGAACGATGCCGGTATGCGGGCCGGCCCGGCCGGCGCCGGTGCGGCACCGGCAGCCGCTGTGCCCTTGGGTGCCGCGGGCTTCTGCTGGGACAAGGCCGGTGCGGCAAGCAGCGCCGTCATGAGGGCGCCGGCACAACAGGACAAGCGAATGCAGCTCACAACAAACGACATGCGCGGCGAACCTCGGCGCAACGGGGTAAAGGAGGAGGCGGGCGGACTGTAGACTGCCGTTCCGCCGGGTGGAAGCATCACCACGTTTGACGGCGGTGCGGCCTTTCCAAGTACGCAGCTTGGGCTAACATCGCGGCTTCATTGCGACAGGCATTGCGAGGATATCGACCATGTCCGGACCGCTGACAGGCTACACGCTAATCGAAGTTGCCGGCATCGGCCCGGGGCCGATGGCAGCCATGATGCTGGGCGACATGGGCGCCAACGTCATTCGAATCGACCGGACGAAAACGCACGTCATGGACCGCTTCGCCGACCCGAAGTTCAACGTGCACGGACGCAGCCGGCGGTCGATTTCCGTCGACCTGCAGAAACCGGAGGGCGCGGAAGTCGTGCTGCGGCTGTGTGCGAAAGCCGACGGCATCATGGAGCCGTTCCGGCCCGGCGTTGCCGAGCGTCTCGGTATCGGCCCCGAGCCCTGCCTGAAGCGCAACCCGAAGCTCGTTTATTGCCGGATGACCGGCTGGGGCCAGGACGGGCCGCTCGCCAGGGCGGCCGGCCACGACCAGAACTACATCGCACTCACCGGCGCGCTGCACGCCATCGGCCGGAAGGGCCAGAAGCCCGTGCCGCCGCTCAATCTGGTGGGCGATTTCGGCGGCGGCGGCATGCTGCTGGCCTTCGGCATGGTCTGCGGTTTGCTCGAAGCGCAGAAGTCGGGGAAGGGCCAGGTCGTCGACGCCGCCATGGTCGACGGCGCGGCGCTGCTGCTGGGTGCGCTCTTCGGCATGAATGGCGCCGGGCTGTGGAACGACAAGGAGCGCGAGAGCAACATGCTGGATGGCGGCGCGCACTTCTACGACACGTACGAGACGAAGGACGGCAAGTACGTATCGATCGGCTCGATCGAGCCACAATTCTACGAGTTGCTGGTCGAGAAGACCGGTCTGAAAGGGCAGGAGCTGCCGGCGCAGCATGACCGCAAGGCGTGGCCCGACATGAAGAAGCGCATGGAGACGATCTTCAAAACGAAGACCCGCGATGAGTGGTGCGCCATCATGGAAGGCAGCGATGTCTGCTTTGCGCCGGTGCTGACCATGAGCGAGGCGCCGCACCATCCCGCGGCCAAGGCACGCAATGCCTATGTCGATGTCGGCGGATTCATGCAGCCTGCGCCTGCACCGCGCTTCAGCCGCACCCGGGAGGCGGTGGCCGGCCCCGCGCCGAAGCGCGGCAGCCACACTGCGGAGGTGCTGGCCGAGCACGGCTTCTCTGCCGGCGAGATCGCGGAACTGACCAGGGCGGGAGTCGTCGGACCGCAGGCCTGACCGGTTTCAAATGCGATGGCGCTGACTTTCACCCGGCGCACCATCAGGCTGTTCACACGCGCCGGCTTTCTCGTGGCGCTGGTTTCGTGGCCGGCGGTGTGGGGGCTCTCGCACTGGCTCTTCGTCAATCGTACCGCTGCGCTGGAGCGCATGCGCAGCGAAGGCAGGGTCGTCGAGGCCGTGCCGCTGTCGATCGACGGCAGCCTCGGCTGGCAGCGGCGGACATACCACTACGAGATCGCCTATCGCTTTGCGGATGCCGCCGGACGCAGCGTCACGGGCCGTGATTCGATCTCGGTCGCACCCAACAGCGCAGCGCGCAACAGCTTCGAGGCCATGCGCGATCCTGCCGCGTCCAGCGGCATCAAGCCCGATGCGCGCGTCGAGGTCATGTACCTGCCGGCCGATCCTGGCCGGAATGGCCTCAAGCTGCGCTACGACATGGCGCGTGTACCGGAAGGTTCCTGGGGCTTCATGGCCGGCCTCGGCACGGCGGTTATCGTCGCCGCCATCGTCATTGGCGTCGGCACGATGATGGAACGCCGCTTCAGGCCCGACTAGCGTCGCGTTCGGGAATCTGATTGCCCGGCTGGCTCCACCCGGCAACGTCTTATGTCGGAGAACCGCTTCATGGTGAGCTTGTCGAACCATGAAGCGACCCTCGCTGCCGGCGGTGCGATGCCTTCATGGTTCGACAAGCTCACCATGAAGGCGACTCCATGAGACTGCGCCGGAATGAAGTGCGATCCTGTGTGTTTGTCCCGTCGCCGATTGCAGGTGGAGGATGGGATGACGTTCAGGCGCAGCACGGTGTCAGTGGTGGGGTGGATTGGTGTCGTCCTCTCCGTGATTGTCGCTCTTGGCGCCGGTGGCGCGCTGTATGCGGACGAGGCTGCAGAAGCGGCCGCGGCAAGCCAGATGCTCGGGCAGGGTGTTCATGTTGCGGCGACGCCGACCTGGGCCAGCAGTTCGACGCAAAAGAGACGGCGGGGCGGATCGACCACGACCTACACCATCCGTTATGCGTTCTGGGATCGGCAGATGCGTCGTTTCGACGGGAGTGATACCGCGACCGCCGCCGAGTACGCGGCACTGACCGATCCGAATCGTCCCGGCACCATTCGCGGCGGCGCCACGGTTGCGGTCGTGCACGATCGCACGAATCCGGGGATCAACGGCCTTAAGTCGCGCTTCGAAAGCGAAAGCCACATCGACTGGCTTACCGTTGGCATCGCATTTGTTTTGACGCTGGGCGCCGGCCTTCTCGTGGTCTGGGGTATCCGCGCCTTCATGAACAAGCGTGTCACTGCCGCGCCGGCAACCGCGTGGAATGCATCCATGTGAATCACCGCAGGACAGGCTTTTTGGTCGCACTGATGCCACTTGACATCGGTCCATGATGGAGTCTTTGCAGCGCGCATCCTGAACCGTCTGGCAATGATCGCACTTGATCGGATCGCTTTCGCGCGTTCTGATTGCGCCAACCACAAGCGCGGATGTACTGCGCAGGGAATGGCCAGGGGGCGAGGCATGGATACCCAGACGGATCGCGGCACAGCCGCGCATCGGTCATCTCGCAACGAACGGCGTACCCCTTATCCTCCGGTGGAGTTCGACGAGGCGCGTTACCGCGTCGAACGGCAGATCGGATACCTTCTCCGGCGCGCGCATCAGCGCGCGTCCGCGATCTTCCAGGAACAGATCGGCGATCCCAACATCACGCCGACGCAGTTCTCCAGTCTCGTGAAGCTGCACGAGGAAGGCGAGCTGTCGCAGAACCATCTCGGCCGCCTCGTGGGCATGGACAAGGCAACGACCCAGGGCGTGATCCGTCGCCTGAAGGCCCGGAATCTTGTCTCGGCGCGGGCCGATCCTGGCGATGCCCGTCGCACGCGGCTCCGGCTGACGCTTGAAGGCGAGCGCCTCGTGCAGCGCCTGATGCTGGCCGGGCCGCGCGTGACGACCGAGACGCTGAAGCCGCTTTCTGCCGAGGAGCAGCGCCAGCTCGTCAACCTGCTGGCGCGCATCGCCTGAAGGCGGGAACCGCCTTTTCAGCGCAGCCGGATCGTCCTAAGATTCCCATATCGTTCGTAAGCGAACGATATGGGATGGACGCCGTCACATGGGCCTGTATTTACGGCCACGCACGATCGAGGAAGCCGTCGCAGCGCTGGCGGACTCCCGGTTCGTTGTGCTGGCCGGCGGCACGGATTTCTATCCCGCCCGAGTCGGACGCGCCCTCGACGAGAACGTGGTGGACATCACCGCCGTCGGCGCGTTGCGCGGCATTCACCAGGACGGCGATGTCTGGCGGATTGGCGCGACCACGACGTGGCGCGATGTCCTTGATGCACCGCTGCCGCCGCTGTTCGACGGGCTGAAGCTGGCGGCACGCGAGGTGGGCGGTGCCCAGATCCAGAACGCCGCTACTGTCGCCGGCAATCTGTGCAACGCCTCGCCCGCGGCCGACAGCGTGCCTGTGCTGATGGCGCTGGATGCCCGCCTTGAGCTGCGCAGCGCCGCCGGGACCCGGATGCTGCCCATTGCCGACTTTATCCGCGGTAACCGGCGTACCGCGGCGCGGCCGGATGAGCTGGTGAGCGCGATCCTGGTGCCGCAACGCTCGGCACGTGCTGCCACACATTTCCTGAAGCTCGGTGCACGGCGTTATCTCGTGATTTCAATCGCCATGGCTGCCGGCGTGATCGAAGCCGACACGGCAGGGCGGATTGTAGCCGCGCACATTGCCATCGGTGCCTGCTCGGAGGTCGCCCAGCGTCTGCCCGGCTTGGAGCAGGCGCTGCTGGGCCGGTACCTGTCCGATTCGCAGGATGCGGTCGAGCCGCAGCATTTTTCGGCGCTGCGGCCGATTGACGACGTGCGGGCCAGCGCCGCGTATCGCCGCGATGGCGCGATGACCTTGACGCGGCGTCTGCTGCAAGAGCTCGCCGCACGGCTCGTGGAGTCGCACCGTGACACCGCCTGATGCGGGTGCCCGCCAGAACGCGGCCATCGATGGAGACGCCGCGGTGCGCTTCATCGTGAACGGCCGACCCGCCGCCGTTGCGGCCAGTCCGCTCACGCGGCTGGCGCAGGTGCTGCGCGACGATCTGGGACTCACCGGCACGAAAATCGGCTGCGATGCCGGCGACTGCGGGGCCTGCACCGTTCTGCTCGACGGCCGGCAGGTGTGTGCTTGCCTTACGCCGATGGGACAGGTGGAGGGCCGCAGCGTCGAAACCGTCGAGGGCTTGAGGCAGGACGGTACGCTCTCAAAACTGCAGCAGGCTTTTCTGGCGCACGGCGCGGCGCAGTGCGGCATCTGCACGCCCGGCATGCTGATGTCGGCGTCGGACTTGCTGCGCCGGACGGCACGTCCGTCACGCGCGGAAGTGCTCGACGCCATCGGTGGTACGCTCTGCCGTTGCACCGGCTACCAGAAGATCATCGATGCCGTCCTGGCGGCCGCCACCTCGGCCGGTGTGGATTCGCCACCTGTGGGGCAGGCCGTCGGTGCGCGTGCGATCCGCGTCGATGGCATTGCCAAGGTCGCGGGCACGGAGTCGTATGGCGCCGATGCCATCCCGCACGACGCGCTTTGGCTGCGCGTGGTGCGTTCGCCGCACGCCCATGCCCGATTCGCGCTGGGCGATCTGGAGGCGGTGCGTCGCGCCCATCCCGGGCTGGAGCAAATCCTCACGGCACGGGACGTGCCTTTCAACGGCTTCGGGATCTACCCCGACATCAAGGACCAGCCCGTGCTGGCGGATGGCATCGTGCGCTATCGCGGTGAAGCGGTCCTGGCTCTGGTCGGCACCCGCGAGGTCGTGATGCGCCTCGCCGACGAAGTGCTCCCGATTGTGTGGACCATGCTGCCGCCGATTACTGGCGTCGATGAGGCACGCGCACCAGGCGCGGCGCTGGTGCAGGACGACAGGCCGGGCAACCTGCTGATGGAAGGTGGGGTGCGCTGCGGTGATGTTGAAGCGGCATTAGCAAACGCGGAGGCTGTCGCGGAAATCGCGGTCGAGACGCCCTTCGTCGAGCATGCCTACATCGAACCGGAAGCGGGCTGGGCACGGCGCGTGGGCGACCGGCTGGAAATCCACGTCACGACGCAGACGCCCTACATGGACCGCGATGAGGTTGCGAGCGTGATGCGGCTGAAGCCGCAGCAGGTGCGCATCGTGCCCACCGCCTGCGGCGGCGGTTTCGGCGGCAAGCTGGATCTGTCGGTGCAGCCGCTGGTAGCGCTGGCGGCATGGCGGCTGGGAAGGCCGGTGGCCTGCATCTACACCCGGCCGGAAAGCATGGCCGCCACGACCAAGCGCCATCCCGCACGCATCCAGGCCCGCTTCGCGGCCACGGTCGGTGAGCGGCTCACGGCGTGCGATGTCGATGCGGTCTTCGATACCGGCGCCTACGCGTCCTGGGGGCCGACCGTCGCCAACCGCGTGCCGGTGCATGCGATGGGGCCGTATCGCGTGCCGAACATGCGCAGCCGCGGGGCAGCGTACTTCACCCACAATCCGCCGTCAGGGGCCTTCCGCGGATTTGGCGTGCCGCAGGCTGCCATCGCGCACGAGGCGGCGATGGATGCACTGGCTGAGCAGCTCGGTGTGGATCGGCTGGAGTTTCGCCATCGGAATGCCCTACGTGTCGGTGACCGCACGGCCACGGGCCAGGTGCTGCATCACTCCGCCGGGCTGGCGGCCTGCCTGGAGGCGCTGCGGCCACGCTGGCGCGACTCGCTGCGCCACGTCGCAGCGTTCAATGCGCAGGCCCGGAAGGCAGCGACGCATCGCCGGCGCGGCATTGGCATCGGTTGCATGTGGTACGGGATCGGCAACACCTCGATGTCCAATCCCTCGACGATGCGCGTTGGCCTCGGGCGCGACGGGACGCTGACGCTCTATAACGGCGCGGTCGATATCGGCCAGGGCAGCAATACCATCATGATCCAGATCGCGGCCGATGCGCTGGGACTGCCGATGGCGCAGTTCCGGCTGGTCGCTGGAGATACGGATCGCACAGCCGATGCCGGCAAGACGTCTGCTTCACGCCAGACCTTTGTCTCGGGCAAGGCCGCCGAGCTGGCCGGCGCCGACCTGCGCCGTCAGATCCTCCGGCTGGCGAATGCAGGCACCAACGCAGCCCTGGCGCTGGATGCTGCCGTTCTGACGGTCTCAGACGGTGAGACCGTGCGCCGGATCGACCTTGCCGCATTGGCCGCCGATCCAGACGGCAATGTCCTCGTCGGCAAGGGCACGTTCGATCCGCCGACCACGCCGCTGGACGCTGACGGGCAGGGTGTTCCCTACGCCACCTATGCTTTCGCCGCGCAGACGGCGGAGGTCGAGGTCGATCTCGAGCTCGGCACGACGAAGGTGCTGCGCATCGTCGCCGCACATGACGTGGGTCGCGCCATCAATCCCATGCAGGTGGAGGGACAGATCGAGGGTGGAATCGCACAGGGGCTGGGCCTGGCGCTGATGGAAGAATATCTGCCCGGCCGCACCGAGAACCTGCACGACTATCTGATACCCACCGCCGGTGACATGCCGCTGATCGAGACGATCCTGATCGAGGATGGCGAGCCGCTGGGTCCGTCGGGCGCCAAGGGCGTAGGCGAGCCGGGGCTGGTGCCGACCGCGCCGGCCATTCTCGGCGCCATCGCGCATGCCACAGGCGTGCGCCTGACGCGCGTGCCCGTGCTGCCCCACCGCCTGCGGGCAGCGCTGCAGGCCAAGCCGGGAGACCGGCCATGAGCGACGATATCGCGCTGTCGAAGGCTGAGGCCGACGCCGGCATCGTGCGGTGCGATGCCTGCCCGGTGCTGTGCCGCATCAGGCCGGGCAAGTCCGGCGCCTGCGACCGCTATGCCAACGAGGCCGGCCGGCTGGTGCGCGTCGATCCGCTGGTGCTGCTGGCGCATAGCGAGGCACCGCGCGTGCCGTTCGCGCAGGGCGAGGAGGGCTGGAATGGATCGCTGGGCCAGGGCGCGTTCGTCACTGGTATTGGCGCCACCACCACCTATCCCGACTACAAGCCGGCGCCGTTCATCGTGTCCAGCCGCATCGATAACGTCGATATGGTCACGGTCGTGACGGAGGGGATCTTCAGCTATTGCGGCGTGAAGGTGAAGATCGATACCGACCGGTTCCTGGGCCCCGAGCAGGCAGCGGTGCGTGCTGGCGGCGAGCAGGTCGGCCATGTGACCACGGCGGAATACGGCTCGCAGATGCTTTCCCTCGGCGGCGTGCGCCACCTCACCGGCGGCAGCAAGAAGGAAGGGGTAATCACCTGTGATACGCTGCTGGCGTTGTGCAATCGCCAGCCGGTTGAACTGGCGATCGATGATGGCGCCACCGTGGTCGTACAGGCGGGGCAGGCGCCGATTGTTAATGCTGCGCGCGAGGAACGCATGCGCGTGGGCTGCGGCTCGGCAGCGATCGGCATGTTCGCGCCGCAATGGGCCGGCCACGTCGATGAGGTGATCGTGGTCGATGACCACATCACCGGCGTGCTGACGGAGCATCAGGGCGGCCGCTTTCTCGACATGCGGCCGGCGGGTATCCGCGTGCGCGGCCGCCGATCGACGCCGGGCCGCTATTTCCAGGTTGCCGAGCCGGGTCTCGGCTGGGGCGGCACCGACATCACCGATCCGCTGGAGATCATCGAGAAGATCGACTCCCGGACTGCCTGGCCGGGGCTGCGGCTGCTGATGGTTTCCACAACAGGCGAGCATGCGGCCTGGTATGTGCTCGACGAACAGTTGAAACCGGTCGCCGCCGAAATGCCTGCGGCCGTTTCCAGGGTGGTCGACCGGATCGCCGAGAATTGTGAACCCGCCCTGTGCACCGTGATGTTCATGGCGGGCGCCGGCGGCTCATTGCGTGCCGGCGTGACCGAGAATCCCGTGCGACTGACGCGTTCGGTGAAGGAGGCATTGACGCGGGTCACCTGCGGTGGTGCGCCCGCCTATATCTGGCCGGGTGGCGGCATCACGCTGATGGTCGATGTCACGCGCATGCCCGACAGATCGTTTGGCTATGTGCCGACGCCCGCGCTGGTCGCGCCCATCGAGTTCACGCTGCGTCGCGACGACTACGCGGCGCTGGGTGGTTATGCCGATCGCACGGTGGCGCTGGAGGACGTGCTGAAGTCGGAGAAGCTGGAGACGCGGGCCTGGCCTGCCGCGCCGTCGGAAGGCGGCTCCTGACCGGCCATGTGGGGCGGCCCGCAGATTGCGCGCATGCCCGACGGCCGCCTGCACCTGCAGCACGGCCCCATCGATCTGATTGTCGAGGCGTGGGGGCAGGCGCGTGAGGTCGCGGCTGCCTATGAACAGGCAACGGACCGCTTCGGTGACGTCCTTGAAACGCTCGTAGGCGAACTTGCGATACTGCGCGCGCCTCTGGGTGCCCGCTTTCCCTGTCTGAACGGCCCCGTCGCGCGGCGCATGGCCGAATCCGTCTGGCCGTACCGCGATGTCTATGTCACGCCGATGGCGGCGGTGGCCGGCGCCGTCGCCGACGAAATCCTCGCCGCCATGCTGCGCGACCGGACGCTTGCCAGAGCATACGTGAACAATGGCGGCGACATCGCCTTTCATCTGGCGCCCGGCGAGGCGCTGCGAACCGCCATCATTGCCAATATCGGTACGCCGGCGCTTGATGCCATTGCCGTGCTGACCGCAGACATGCCGGTGCGCGGGCTGGCCACATCGGGCTGGCGCGGCCGCTCCTTCTCGCTGGGCATTGCGGATAGCGCGACGGTACTGGCCGCGACCGGCGCTGCCGCCGATGCGGCCGCGACGATCGTTGGCAACGCGGTCAACGTCCGGCACCCGGCGATCGAGCGCCGTTCGGCCGCCTCGATGCGCGACGACACCGATCTGGGCAAGCTGCCGGTGACCGTCGACGTCGGACCCCTGCCGGAGGAAACCGTCGTCGCAGCGCTGGACGCAGGCGCGGCGAAGGCGCATGCGCTTCAAGCCAGCGGGCTGATCTACGGAGCGGCAATCAGCCTGCAGGGACGCTGGCGCCTCGTCCTGCCGGCGATTCGGGATGGCGCATGAGGAGCGATCAGATGTGGCCACGACGCAGCGTTGCCGACCTGCTCGGCGTCACCCATCCCATCATCCAGGCGCCGATGAGCGGGTTCACCACGCCCGAGCTGGTTTCTGCTGTTTGCAACGCCGGCGCGCTGGGATCCGTCGGCGGCGCGACCCTGCCGCCGGATGCCATACGCAAGCAGGTCGCACAGATTCGCGGCGCGACCAACCATCCGTTCAACATCAACTTCTTCGTGCATGCCGCCCCCGCAGCGGATGCGGCGGCGGCAGAACGCATGCGGGCGCGGCTGGCGCCTCATTTCGAGCGGCTTGGTCTCGGCGCGGTGCCGCAGCCGGCCGAGCCGTTCCCCTGTTTCGGTGCTGGCCATCTTGAGCTCATCCTCGAGCTGCGGCCGCGGGTGGTCAGCTTCCATTTCGGCCTGCCGCCGGCGGACGCGATGCGCGAGATCAAGGCGGCAGGATGCGTCGTGCTCAGCTCGGCAACGACCGTCGCCGAGGCACGAGAGCTGGAGGCGGGCGGTGCCGATGCAATCATTGCGCAAGGTTTCGAGGCGGGTGGTCACCGCGGGACATTCACGCCGTCGGCGGGAGCAGGAACGATCGGCACGATGGCGCTGGTGCCGCAGATCGTCGATGCGGTGCGCGTGCCGGTGATCGCCGCCGGCGGCATCGCCGATGGCCGGGGCATTGCCGCGGCGTTTGCGCTCGGCGCCAGCGGCGTCCAGATGGGCACGGCCTTTCTGAGCTGCCCCGAGGCGTCGGTATTGCCCGTCTATCGCAACGCTCTGCGGTCCGCCACGGACGAGGCGACCGAAGTGACCCGTGTCTTTACGGGCCGGCCTGCCCGTGCCCTGCGCAACCAGCTCATGCAGGAAATTCCGGATCCGGAGGCGCTGCCATTTCCGCTGCAGGCAAGCCTTGTCGCGCCGCTGTGGTACGTCCCTGACGATGCCGCCCGGTCGGCCTTCATGCCCATGTGGGCAGGCCAGGCCGCACCTCTCGCGCGCGATCTGCCCGCCGCCGCTTTGGTCGAAAAGCTCGTCGCCGAGGCGCAGGCAATCCTGCAACCGTCCGGATAGACGTCTACACCCCCGCCGGCTTGCGCGGGGGCCACATGCGGGCCAGATCGCCGACGGGATTGGAAAAAGTGCTGAAGTCGCTGCGATCGCGCGTCTGGTGAAAGTGCGCCAGCGCCCAGACGACGGTCGGGAAGGCGAGGTCTTCCCACGGAATTTCTTCCCAGAGGAAAAGCCTTACCTCGGCGCTTTCCGGGCCGCAGGAGACGTCCGGTGACACCAGTCGCGCGCGGTACATGATCTGCACCTGGCCGATGCGCTCAATGCTGTAGACGGCCAGCAGGCGGTCGATCTCGATATTCGCGCAAGCCTCCTCGATCGCTTCGCGCTGCGCCGCCTGTTCCGTGGTTTCGCCGATTTCCATGTAGCCCGCCGGCAGGGTCCAGTAGCCCTTGCGCGGTTCGATCGCGCGGCGCGCCAGCAGAATGCGATCCTGCCATGTGACGACCGAGCCGGCGACGATCTTCGGGTTCTGGTACAGCACGAACTGGCAGTCGTCACACACAAGGCGCTCGCGGTTGTCGCCTTCGGGAATCCGCTTCCTGAAATTTTCAGGTGGATCCCAGGGCAGGCGTGGCGGCGGCCGCTCGATGGTGCTCATGGTCTAGGCGGCCCGAACCAGCGCGGCCACGCCCGGCAGTTCCTTGCCCTCAAGCCACTCAAGGAAGGCGCCGCCGGCCGTCGAGACATAGCTGAACTGTTCCTCCACGCCGGCATGCGCGAGCGCGGCCACGGTGTCGCCGCCGCCCGCCACCGACAGCAGCTTGCCGGCGCGGGTCAGCGCCGCGGCCTGCTGCGCCACCGCGGTCGTGCCGGCATCGAATGGCGCCACCTCGAAAGCGCCCAGCGGTCCGTTCCATACCAGCGTGGCACATTCGGCCAGCTCGGCATTCAGGGCGGCGATGGATCTGGGGCCGATGTCGAGGATCATCTGGTCGTCGGGCACCGCCGCAATATCAACGGTGCGGCTCGCGGCGCCCTGCTTCAGCTCGCCGGCGATAACGGCATCCACGGGCAGCAGCACCTTGCACTTCGACGTCTGCGCCTTCGCCATGATGTCGCGCGCGGTGTCGGCGAGATCCTTCTCGCACAGCGACTTGCCGACGTTCACGCCTTGCGCGTGAAGGAAGGTGTTGGCCATGCCGCCGCCGATCACCAGCCGGTCGACCTTGCTGACGAGATTGCCCAGAAGCTCCAGCTTGGTCGAAACCTTGGCGCCGCCGATCAGCGCCGCCACAGGCCGCTTCGGGTTACCCAGGGCCTTGTCCAGGGCCTCAAGCTCGGCCTGCATCAGCCGGCCGGCAACGGCGGGCAGCCGGTTGGCCAGTCCCTCCGTCGAGGCGTGCGCGCGATGCGCGCAGGAGAACGCGTCGTTGACATAGATGTCGCCCAGCACGGAAAGCTGGTCGATGAAGGCCGCCTCGTTCTTCTCCTCCGCCTTGTGGAAGCGCAGGTTCTCGAGCAGCACGATGTCGCCGTTCTTCAGCGCCGCGACGGCCTGTTGTGCCAAAGGTCCCACGCAATCCTCGGCGAACGCGACCGGTCGCTTCAGGCTTGAGCTCAGCGGTTCGACAAGCGCCCGCAGCGACATCTCGGGAACCACCTTGCCGCCGGGCCGGCCGAAATGGCTCAGCACCACCACCTTCGCATCCTTGCTGGCCAGCTCGGCGATGGTTGGCGCGACACGCTCGATGCGCGTCATGTCCGTGACCTTGCCGTTTTCCATCGGCACGTTGAGGTCGACGCGGATCAATACGCGCTTGCCGGCGACGGGAACCGAGTCGAGCGTTTTGAAAGCGGGCATTCAAACCTCAGGGCGCTGCTGTTCCGCATGGCTAGCCCCCCGCAGGGCCGGGCGCAAGAGCACATGCCGGACGCTCTCACGCGTCCTTCTTGCGGATGACAAATATCCAGGTTTCCGCCTCGCGGCCTGTCGCCACAAGCGTGTGGCCGGTCTGGCGGCAATAGGCAGGAAAGTCCGCTTCCGCCGCGGGGTCGGTGGCCAACACCTTCAACATCTGTCCCGGCGCCAGCTCACGCAGCGCGCGGTTGGCGCGCAGAACCGGCAACGGGCAGAGCAGGCCGCTGGCATCATACGTCTGGTCGCAAGGCGGCAGATCGGTCATGACCCGATCATTCCTCTTTACCGCGATAATACTGCAACGCCTCCGGCAGGTGGCGCCGGATGTCGGCAATGCGCGTCTCCTCGGCAGGATGCGTCGAGAGGAATTCCGGTGGGCGGCCGCTGCCGCTATTGGCGGCGCGCATGCGTTGCCACAGCCCCACAGCGGCGCGCGGATCGTAGCCGGCATGAGCTGCCAGGATCAGGCCCACCCGATCGGCCTCGGACTCCTGGGTACGGGAGAAGTTCAGCAGCAGCATGTTGCCGGCGATGGCCAGGCCTGCGCCGGCAACGGCGCCCGTGGTCCGGTTGTCTTCGCCACCAATGATGGCGCCGAGAACCGCACCGCCGATCGTGGTCGTGGTGGCGATGGCCATCTGGTCCGCCAGACGTTCACCGTGATGGCGCATCAATGCGTGCGCCACCTCATGGCCCATGACGATCGCAAGCCCCGCTTCGTCGCGGCTGACCGGGAACAGGCCTGTGTAGACGGCGATCTTTCCACCCGGCAGGCAGTACGCGTTGATGACACCGGGCTCATCGATGACGTTGAACTCCCAGTCGAAATTCGGCGCGCGCCACAATTGCTCGGGGGGCGTTTCCGCCGCTTGCGCAATGCGACGTCCGACGCGCTCGACCAGCGCCTTGTACTCGCTGTTCGTGGACAGCGTGTGCTTCGAAAGCTCCTGCTGATAAAGCTGTTCAGCCTGGGCGCGAAGCTGCTGATCGCCGATCGGCGCCAGCCGGCTGCGGCCTGTAATGGGAGCGGACTCGCATGCAGCCAGCCCTGCAGCCAGCAGCAGCACACCAATCCCCATACGCCCGGTCATCGCCCTTCCAAACGGCATGCCCGCTCCAACGGTTCCGGGCGGCACTTACGCCCGCTCGAGCCCGCACCACTGCGCGATGAAGAGGGCCGTGGACTGCGTGATCTTGCGCACGGACTCGAGGTTCACGCGCTCGTCGAAGCCGTGGATGTCGTCGGATTGCGGACCGTAGACCAGCGCAGGAATGCCGGCATAGAGGCCGAAGAACCGGTTGTCGGCGGTTCCGGTGGACGTGCGGTCCTCCAGCGCCTCCCCGAATACCGTTTGATGAGCCTCGGCCAGTACACTGCGCACCGCTTCGTGGTTCTTCAGCACGAAAGGTTCGGCCTGGAATCCCTCCCATGTCACTGTCGGCGGTGCGTTGCCGAGGAAGGGATCATTGGCGGCGGCGCGCCGCACGCAGTCCTCGATCTCCCGGCGGGCTTCCGCCAGGGTCTGCGTGGGCAGCACGCCCGCCCGCATGTCGAACGTGCACCAGGCCGGCACGGAACTTGCCCAGTCGCCGCCTTCGATCCGCCCGACATTGAAGTTCACCGGATGATGGTGGTCGTGGAAATGCGGGTCGTTCACCTTGCGGGTGTTCCACTGTTTCTCCAGATCGCGCAGCGCCTGGATCAGCCGGAACGCCGACTCGATGGCGTTGGATCCGGCATCCGCCTTGTAGACGTGCACGGGATGACCCGTCACCTTGACCTGGAACCACATCACGCCGACCTGGGCGATGGTCATCGTGCCGCCTGACGGCTCAGGAATCAGTGCGGCGTCGGCACGATAGCCACGCTGCAGGCAGGCCAGCGCGCCATTGCCGGTGCACTCCTCCTCGACGACGGATTGCATGAAGACGTCAGCGGCGGGCCGCCAGCCCAGGCGACGCAGTGCGATGAGCGCGAAATGGTTGCCGATCAAGCCCGCCTTCATGTCGCCCGAGCCCCGTCCGTACATCCAGCCATCCTTGATGCGCGGCTCGAAAGGCGGGGCCGTCCACATGTCGTGCGGCCCTTCCGGCACTACGTCGATGTGGCCGTTGAGGATCAGGGAACGGCCCTTGGGATTGTTGGGCCGCCAGGCGCCGACCACGTTCCAAGCGTCATCGTAGTCGACGTGCTTGGGGGAGTAGCCGGGCAGGTGCTTGATGTCGTCCACCCGGATCTGCCAGCGGTCGATGCCCAGGCCCTCTTCCTTGAACAGCCGTGCCATCATGTCCTGCGCGGGTGCTTCGCGATAGCGCACAGAGGGAATGCGCACGAGATCGGCCAACACGGCGGTCTGCCGCTCGAACGTCTCGTCGACGGCGTTCATGATCCGGGTACTCAGCGTGGCATCGAGCATGGAGAGCCTCGGGCAAATGTGTCGTCGCGTGCGAGACTAACGGCGAATCCGGGGCGCACAAGCAGCGATCACGCGCGGCAGTGTCACGCTGTCGCCAGGCCGGCCAGCGCCTGCTTCTGGATCTCAACGGCGCGCGGATAGCAGGCATCCCGCCAGGCATCGGCGTCCTGGTAGAAGGCGTCGCGGATGCGCTTCTTGATGGCGCGCCCCGCCTCCGACTGCGGGTCGCCATGGATATGCAGCCAATTGTCGGCGATCAGCGCCATGTTGACCTCGTCAGGCGGCACGGTGCCGACCTCGATGGCGGCGGCAACAACGAGGGCTTCGGGCAACAGCCGCACAAAGGCCATGCGCAGGTTGCCCTCGATCACCGGCGACTGGCTTTCGCCCGCGGCTGGCGAGGTCACCGCGTCGCCAAACCATTGGCGCGCCAGCGCCAACGCTGGTGATCCCGGCGCATGCCGGCAGATGATCTCGGAGTAGCCGGTCGGCCCCAGCCCGGTGTGAAAATCGAGCACGCACACGTGGCTGGCGGCATCGAGGTAGTGCGGGACGATTTTCGCGATCGTGCGATTGGACCAGCATGGGCTGGTGCCGCCGAAGAACAGGCCGTTGGGATGGGTGCGCTGCCCGGCCACCACGGCGCGGCCGAAGCCCTCCGCGCCGGCACGGGCGACATAGGCGCCGAGCTCGGCACGCGTGCGTACTTCGACCTGCTCGTTCCACGCCTCCGGCGCGAGCAGCCGGGCAAGCTCAAGATAAAGCCCGTTCTCGGCCAGAGGCTTGCCGAAATCGATGAAGTTGCGATTGATGTCGATGTTGTCTTCGTTGACGCGGCGGGCCCAGGCGAAGCCGTAGGGATTGGTGGCGTGGATGAGCAGCACCGCCGTCTCGGGCGGCAGGTCGCGATACAGCCCGTCGCGCAGGAATCCCACCTGGCAGCCGCTGCCATAGTAGCCTTCCACGCCATGCGTCCCGGAGCAGGTTACCAGTACGCGCCGGGCATTCAGCGGACCAATCCAGGCGGTGTCGGTCGCCAGCTCCTCACCCAGTGGACCGCGCAACGGGTGCAGCCAGCGCGTTACGCCCACGCCCGCCTCGGCGCACGCCGCCCGGAACTTGTCGCGGGCGCTCGCATAGTCGGGCGAGAAATGATCGTGGTGCGACATCGATGTTCTCGATCCCCTCGCTACTATGGCCGGGGAAGAGTAGCCACACGGCAGCCTCGCCGCTACGCTCGGGATGACAGAGATTACTTCCGGGGCATGACACTAGGCTGGCCGCTGCTGGTAGCGCCAGATGCCCATGGGCGGCAGGTTGCGCCATTCGCGTCCCAGAAATGTCGGCTCAAGATTGAGCGAGAGCGCGACTGAGGGATTGAGCGGTGCGCGCAGGCCGTAAGTGTACTGGATCACGGCGCCATCGGCTGGCAGCAGGGCAAGCGCGTCGCGAAAGAAACGGCTCGCGGTTGCCGTCGGCACGATCCGCATGGGCAGGCCGCTCAGCACAACGCAGGCCGAGCGGATACGTTCTGCGAAGAGCGTGTCGCGCAGCCGCAGGGCATCGCCGCGCAGCACCTGGAGGCCGGGAAAGCGCTCCTCCAGCAGGGCGCACATCTCGACATCACGCTCGATCACAACCAGGCGTTCCGGTGGGCATCCCAGCCGCAGCAACGCTTCCGTAACCGGCCCGGTGCCGGCACCCAGCTCGATCACCGGCCCGCGCTCGCCGCGCGCCGCTTCCAGGGTCGCTTCGGCAATCCGCTCGGCGGTCCATACGGTGCTGGCGAACGGCCCTCCCACCGACAAGGGCGAACGCAGCCAGCCGCGCAGGAAGGCAAGTGGATCGATTGCGACCGGTTTGCGGCTGGTGATGCTTCGCATGAGGGCCCCCGATTTCTGATTCGCCCGAACGCACATGGCCACGCTACGGCACCATCGCAAGGCGCTGGAGCTTTGCGCTGCACCTGAACGAAGCTTGCAAAGAACACGCGGCCGTCGTGCCGCTGTCAACCGTTCTGCCGGGCCGCGGAAAATCGCCACGCACCAATCTGCTCTGCGCTCAGCGGGACGGCGTCACTTGTTGGACCAGGGTCAGGTGATCGGCGCGGCCGGGATAAGTGAGCCCCGGCCGCAGCGCCCACACGGCCATGTCGAAGAAGAGCGGCAACACTGCGAAGTCATCCATCGCGAGCCGGCTTGCCTCCTGCAGCAGCGCACGGCGCTTGTCGGTGTCGACAGTGCGCAGGGCTTCCGTCAGCACCGCGTCGATGGCGGGGTTGCTGTAGCGTCCCTTGTTTGCCCAGCCTGCGCCGCGCTCGGGATTGGGTGTGGCGACCAGCGCATGCAGCGGCTCGGACATCTCGCCGGTCGTCGTGGCGTAGGCAGCGACATAGGCGCTGTAGCGATGTTCGTCGCGGTTCTTGGCGAACGCTTGCGGTGCCAGGGACTCGACATGTGTCCTGACGCCGATCGCGGTCCATTGTGCGGCGATGGTCTCGGCAAGTTTCGTGTCATGCAGGTATCGACCGCTCGCTGTGCCCAGCAGTAACGAGAAGCCGTCAGGATAGCCCGCCTCTCTGAGCAGGCGCCGCGCACGTTCCCGGTCGGCGCGGGGCACCGTGAGGCCCTGGCGTGTCCCGAACATGGGCGATGGCAGGAGTTCAGCGGCAGGGACAGCGAAGCCCGCCAGGATTTCCCGAACCAGTGCACTGCGGTCGAGCGCCAGGGCCAGCGCCTGGCGGACGCGCTTGTCCTTCAGCGGGTTGCGGCCGCCGGCGTCCGGAATGCCTGGCGAAGGCTCGGCGAACTGGTCGAAATGGATATAGAACACGCGGTGCGAGGGGTTGCGCGCCAGTACCACCCGCGAATCGCCCGCCAGGGCGGGCAGATCGCCAGCAGGCGGGCTCTCGACCATATCGAGGTCGCCCGAGAGCAGGGCGTTGATGCGCACCGTGGGGTTGGGCACCGGCCGGAAGATCACGCGCTGCCAGGCCGGCTTCGGTCCCCAATACGAGTCATTGCGTTCGAGGACGAGTTGCTCGCCGCGCGCCCACGATACGAACCGGAAAGGGCCGGTACCGATCAGCCCTTCGCCGCGGTTGAGCTGATCTGTGGTCTTGCCCTCCGGCGCCGGGCCGAATGCAGCCCGCTTTGAGAGGATTCGGATCGCGCTCAGCTCGCGCGGCAGCAGCGGTGCCGGGTTGGCGGTGCGCACGCGCAGGGTCAGCGGATCGACTATCTCGATGCCGGCGATCTGGCGGGTGAACCAGGTGAAGGGTGCAGGCGCATTCGGCACCCGCGCGGCCCGCTCGATGCTGAAGACCACGTCCTCTGCCGTGAACGGGCTGCCGTCGTGAAAGGTGACGTCCGGGCGCAGCCTGAACTCCCAGGTGCGGTCGTCGAGGGGCGTCCACGTCTGCGCCAGCGCCGGCACGAGGTTCTGGGCCGCATCCTGGGCCACCAGGGCCTCGAACATGTGCAGGGCGATCTGGTTATTGGCCGGAAGGTTATGGAAGTGCGGATCGAGGGTGCCGGGCTCGGCGGCGAGGCCTACCCTCAGTTCCTGCGCCCTCGGTGAAAGCGGTGCCAGCGCCACCGCCATCAGCAGGGCCAGCGCCGCGGCGATCCGGCGAACCATCATCAACAATAACCCCCTGCGGCGGCTTGGGCCCGATTCCTAAGGACGCGGCGGTAGGCTGACAAGGCGTCCGCCTTCGGGGAGCAAAAAACCCGATATTCCAATGACATAGGGTTGACGCTTTGGGGCCCTCCCGGCATAATTACACTATCTGTTGTTCGCACCCGAAACCCGCAGCCCCAAACTTGGGAAGGCACCGTCCTCGATGACGAAGTCGGAACTGATCGCCAAGCTTGCCGCGCTGAATCCCCATTTGTATCAGCGGGATGTCGAGCGCATCGTGGCGACGATCTTCGACGAGATCACGAATGCGCTGGCGCGCGGCGATCGGGTCGAACTGCGCGGGTTTGGCGCTTTTTCAGTGAAGCGCCGCGACTCGCGTACCGGCCGCAATCCCAGGACCGGCGAGGCCGTTTCCGTCACTGAGAAGCGGGTGCCCTACTTCAAGACGGGCAAGGACCTGCGGGATCGTATCAACCGGGAGTTTGCTGCGGAACTGGCCGCGCGGGCGGAGCCCAAGCCGGAAGCCGGGAAGGACATGGGCTGAGACCGCCCGGCATCCCGAAACACCATCACCGGCGTTGTTTCTGCGCCCGCGGCCCGGCTAGGCTGCCGGCATGAAGATCGTTTCCCGCATTTTCCTGGGCCTTGTCGTGCTGCTGGGGGTCCTGGTCGCCGTCAGCAACAGCTCGCCCGTTGAGTTGCACCTCTGGCCGTTCAGCGATTTTGTGGTCATGCCGCTCTATCTGCTGATCGTGCTCCTGCTGCTGCTGGGTGTACTGATCGGGCTGACCATGGGCTGGATCGCGGGCCACGGGCATCGCCGGCTGGCGCGCGAACGGCGTCGCGAATCGGACCGGCTCGCCCGCGAGGTGGCGCAACTGCGCGCCGACCTTGCCGCCCGGGACAAGGCCGCAGGCAAGCAGGCGGCGACGAAGGAAATGCCATCGGCGGAAGTCCGTTCACTGGAGCGGCAGCAGGCGCTGGTCGATCCCGAGGGCATGGACCCGGCCCGGGCGCGCGGCTGATGCGCCTGCTCGATGCCGCCCAGGTGGACGCCGCGCTCGATGATCTGGCGCTGATTGGTCGCCTCGAGGCAACATTCCGCGCCGGCGTCGAGATGCCAGTGCGGCATCATCATACGATTACCGCACCGACCGGGCCGGGATCGGCGGATGCGCTGCTGTTACTGATGCCGGCCTGGACCACGCCGCCCAAGGAGCGCGGGCAGCCGGCCGGCCGCATCGGCGTGAAGGTTGTCACCGTATTCCCGGACAACGGGCTCAGAAGCCTGCCGGCCGTCTACGGCCAGTACCTGCTCCTGGATGCAGGAACTGGGGCGCCTCTGGCCCTCCTGGATGGCGCCATGCTGACCAAGCGGCGCACGGCCTGCGCTTCCGGACTGGCCTCGCGGTTCCTCTCACGGCCTGACAGCCGTCGCCTGCTGATGATCGGTACCGGCGCGCTGGCCCCGGAGCTGATCCGGGTGCATTGCAAGGTACGGCCGATTGCGGAAGTAGCGATCTGGGGCCGCACGGTCGCGCACGCCGAAGCGCTGGCGACACGCCTTTCGGCATCGCTACCCGGCGCTGTGGGGCGGACGGTTTCGGTGCGCGCCGCCACGGACCGCGCTGCCGAATTCCGCGCTGCTGACATCATTTCCTGCGCGACCCTCAGCCATACGCCGCTGGTGGAGGGAGCCTGGCTGCAGCCCGGGCAGCACGTCGATCTGGTCGGCGCCTATACCCGCGATATGCGCGAAAGCGACGACCGGGCCGTACGCGCCGCGATGGTGTTCGTCGATACCCGTGCTGGCGCCCTGAAGGAGGCCGGCGACATCGTGCAGCCGCTGCGCTCCGGCGCCCTCGACGAGGATGACGTGCTGGCCGATCTGTTTGACCTCTGCCGCGGCTACCACCGCGGCCGCGAGCCGGACGACAACGAGGGCATCACGCTCTTCAAGTCGGTGGGCGCCGCGCTTGAAGACCTTGCGGCGGCGGAGCTCGCCGTCGAGAGCATCTGATGCACGTCCTGATCGTCGGCGCAGGCATTGCCGGGCTGGGCGCGGCGTGGGCCCTGGTGCGGGGCGGCCATCGGGTGACGCTGCTGGAGCAGGGGCCGATTCCCAACCCGCGCGGCACGTCGGTCGATACACACCGGCTGATCCGCCGCGCCTATGGCCTCGAAACCGGCTACATGCGCATGATCACCCATGCTTACGCGGCGTGGAACCGGCTGTGGACCGATCTCGGCGTCAGGCTCTGCGTCGATACCGGCGCGCTCTCGATGAGCAGACTGACCGACGACTGGGTCGCGGCATCGCTGAAGGCACTGAAGAGAGACGGCTTTCTGGTCGAGGAACTGGATGCGAAGCGCCTGGCTGCGCGCTTTCCGCTGGTCGATCCGCAGGGCGTTGAAGTGGCGTTCCTTTCGCCCGAAGGCGGCGTGCTGCTGGCCGAGCGCATCGTCGCGGCGCTCGCGCGCTGGCTGGCCGAAAAGGGCGCCAACCTGCGGGCGGCGATGCGCGTGGCGTCGGTCGATGCCGATGCAGCACGCGTGACTCTCGCGGACGGCCAGACGCTCGGCGCTGATCTCGTTCTCGTCGCGGCCGGCGCCTGGGTTGCGGCTCTGGCGCCGACCGTCGCGCAGCGGGTCGAGCCTTCGCGGCAGGTGCTGGCCTATGTCGATCTGCCAGAGGATCTGGCACGTGCCTGGGCGCAGCATCCGTCGCTGCTTTGCGCCGAGCGGGCGAGCGGGTTCTATCTCGTGCCGCCCGTGTTCGCGCCGGACGGTACGCAGACCCGCTTGAAGATCGGCGATCATCTGTTCAGCCGTACGGGCGATGCCGAGAGCGATCCGCGTATCGCTGGCACCGCCGAAACGCGCGCCGTGTTTGAGCAGGCACGCGGCTGGCTGCGCGATCTTGACCGCTATCAGCTCGCCGAGGGCAAGGTGTGCTTCTACACCGTGGACCGCCGGCCGGGACGCGAAACCTTCCAGTCGCTGCCGCTGGGCAAAGCGGCATGGGTGATGTCGAACTGCTCGGGACACGGCTTCAAATTCGGTGCCTGCCTGGGCGAGGCCTTCGCCGATCTGGTCGCGGGCCGGCGCAGTCCCGACAGCTTAACGCGCTACGTGGCCGGCGAGGTGGTGTAGTCTCGCCGGGCGGGCGGCAATACGGGGAGACGCCATGGCTGACATCGAGATCCGCAAGATCGTAACGGCGGTCGAGGAGATCTGGCACGATGGCGGCCCGCCGCTGGCCGACCCGGTACGCAAGGGTGCAATCGGCGCGGTGATCCGCAATCCCTATGCCGGCCGCTATGTCGAGGACATCGCGCCCATGATGGACGATCTGAAGCCACTGGCGCTGGATATCACCCGACGCCTGATCGCGGCGCTCGATGCGCAGGGCTCCGAAATCGAAGCCTACGGCAAGGGCGCCATCGTCGGCATCGCGGGCGAGCTGGAGCATGCCGCGTTGTGGCACCAGCCCAGCGGCTGGGGCATTCGCGAAGCCATGGGCGGGGCAAAGGCGCTGGTACCTTCCACAGTCAAGGTCGCTGCCGCCGGCGCGCGCATCGACATTCCGCTGCACCACGCCAACGCCGCCTATGTGCGCAGCCATTTCGACGCGATCGAGTTCTGTGTGCCGGACGGTCCGCGCCCCGAGGAGATTGTGTTCGTGGTCGGCCTGTCGACCGGCGGCCGTCCGCACGCGCGCGTGAGCGGCCTTCGCGCCGACGAGATCCGGCTCTGGGACGGGCAGCGGTGAGCCCTTTACCGGCGTGGCGGCGCGGCGATAGGATTCGGTGATCGTTAGCTTACGAACGAGCCTTGTGCGCGGCGGCATTGTTCCGTCAAGTGAGCACCATCCGAACAGGGGGACCGACGTCATGAAACGCAGGACCGTTCTCGCTCTGGCCAGTGGCGCGGCGGCAGGGCTGGCACTGCCGGTGCGCGCCCAGCAAGGCGCGATCAAGCTGGGCGAGCTGAACAGCTACAAGGTATTTCCGGCCTTTCTCGAGCCCTACAGGAAAGGCTGGGAACTCGCCGTCGAGGAAGTCAACGCGGCAGGCGGGGTGCTCGGGCGCAAGCTCGAGATCGTATCCCGCGACGATGGCGGCACGCCCGGCGATGCCGTGCGCGTGGCAGAGGAGCTGCTGAGTCGCGAGCAGGTGTCCTTCCTGCTGGGCACGTTCGCTTCCCACATTGGCCTTGCGGTTTCCGACTTCGCGAGACAACGCAAGACTCTCTTCATCGCGGCCGAGCCGCTGACCGACAAGATCGTCTGGGACCAGGGCAACCAGTACACCTTCCGCCTGCGGCCCTCGACCTACATGCAGACCGCCATGCTAGTGCCCGATGCGGTGAAGCTGAAAAAGAAGCGCTGGGCGGCCGTCTATCCCAACTACGAGTATGGCCAGTCAGCCACCGCAGCGTTCAAGAAGTTGCTGCAGGCGCAGCAGCCTGACGCCTCGTTCGTGGCGGAGCAGGCCGCACCCTTGGGCAAGATCGAGGCTGGCGCGGTGGCGCAAGCCCTGGCCGATGCCAAGCCCGAGGCGATCTTCAGCTCGCTGTTCGGCGCCGATCTGGCGAAGTTCGTGCGGGAAGGCAATCAGCGCGGCCTGTTCAAGGGCATCGAGGTCTTCAACCTGCTGGCCGGCGAGCCGGAATATCTCGACCCGCTGAAAGAGGAGGCGCCGAAGGGCTGGTACGTCACCGGCTATCCGTGGAACGAGATCAAGACGCCGGAGCACACGAAGTTCCTCAAGGCTTACCAGGCCAAATACAACGACTATCCCCGGCTCGGTTCGGTCGTCGGCTATTCGACGATCCTGTCGGCGGCAGCGGCCATCAAGAAGGCAGGCGCACTCGACCAGGAAAAGCTGGTTGCGGCGATGTCAGGGCTGTCTCATGGCACGCCGTTCGGCGATATCACGTACCGCGCGCTCGATCACCAGTCGACCATGGGCGCCTATGTCGGGCGGCTCGACGTGAAGGACGGCAAGGGCGTGATGGTCGACTGGCGCTACGTCGACGGCAAGGATGCCTTGCCGCCCGACGCCGAGGTCCGCCGCATGCGCCCGACGAACTGACGCTGGATGCGCCCGCGTGTCTTCATTGACCTTCCCCCGGAGGGGGAAGGTGGCGCGCAGCGCCGGAAGGGGGATGCCTCCGCAGGCACGCTGTCAAAGCTAGGCTCCCAGCGTGTTGAGACATCCCCCTTCCGCCCCTTCGGGGCACCTTCCCCCTCCGGGGGAAGGCAGTTTTGGTCACATGCGGTAGCCACGTCCTCATCCTAGTGACCTTCGCCAGCTTTATTGCCCAGCTTCTCAACGGCCTGGCCGGTGCCTCCTCGCTGTTCATGGTGGCGGCCGGGCTGTCGCTGATCTTCGGGGTCACGCGCATCGTGAACTTTGCGCACGGCTCGCTCTACATGCTGGGCCTCTACGGCGCCTACACGCTGCTCGAAGGCCTTGTGACGCCGCTCTTTGCTTTCGGCGGTTTTGGTCGCACGTCCCTCGGCTTCTGGGCCGCCGTGGTGCTGTCGGCATTGCTGGTGGGCCTCGTCGGTGTGGCGATCGAGGTGCTGATCCTGCGCCGCATCTATCATGCGCCCGAGCTGTTCCAGCTTCTGGCGACCTTCGCCGTGGTGCTGGTGATCAAGGACATAGCGCTCGCCATCTGGGGTCCGGAGGATCTCGTGGGCCCGCGTGCGCCGGGGCTGGACTCCACGGTCGTCATCCTGGATCGGCACGTGCCGCAGTATGATCTGGCGCTGATCGTGATCGCGCCGCTGGTACTGCTCGCGCTGTGGCTGGCGCTCACCCGCACGCGCTGGGGCGCACTGGTGCGCGCCGCCACGCAGGATCGCGAAATGGTGGGTGCGCTGGGCGTCAACGAGGCGTGGCTGTTTACCGGCGTCTTTTTCATCGGTTCGGTCCTGGCCGGGCTGGGGGGCGCGCTGCAGCTCCCGCGCGAGCCCGCCCATCTCGGCCTTGACCTGGCGCTGATTGCCGATGCCTTTGTCGTGACGGTCGTCGGCGGTTTGGGCAGCGTGCCGGGCGCATTCCTGGCTGCCATCCTCATCGGCGTCGTGAAGGCCTTCTGTGTTGCGATCGGCACGCAGGAGTTCGTGGGGCTGGAGGTGTCGTTTTCCCGCCTGACGCTCGTCGTCGAGTTCCTGGTGATGGCCGTGGTGCTGATCGTGCGGCCCTATGGCCTGCTGGGTCGGCCGCCAGCCACGCAGCGCCTCGCCGCCGAATCGGCATCGCCGCCACGCCTGCCACGCTGGCCGGCGTGGGCGCCGGCACTGGTCCTGCTGGCGCTGGTGCCGCTTGCCATGCCGTCCGACCGCTACCTTCTGGTGCTGCTGACCGACATCTTCATCTTCGCGCTGTTCGCGGTGAGCCTGCACGTCCTGATGGGGCCATCGGGCATGGTGTCGTTCGGCCATGCCGCCTATTTTGGCATCGCCGCCTACGCTGCGGCACTGATGCTGAAGCGCGCCGCGCTACCGATGGAGGTGTCGCTTCTGCTCGCACCCGTTGCTGCCGGTGGTTTCGCGCTGCTGTTCGGCTGGTTCTGCGTGCGGCTCTCCGGCGTCTATCTTGCGATGCTGACGCTCGCCTTCGCCCAGATTGCCTGGTCCGTGATCTTCCAGTGGGATTCCTTCACCGGCGGCAGCAACGGCATGATCGGCATCTGGCCGCCTTCCTGGTTGGCCAGCAAGAGCGCCTATTACTGGTTGGCGCTCGCCTTGTGCGCGCTGGGTATCGCCTTCCTGTGGCGTATGCTTTACGCCCCGTTCGGCTATTCGCTGCGCGCGGGCCGCGACTCGCCGCTGCGCGCCGAGGCGATCGGCATCAACGTCCGCCGCCAGCAATGGTTTGCCTTTACGGTTGCCGGCGCCCTCGCCGGTCTGGCGGGCGGGCTCTACGCCTTCTCGAAGGGCAGCATCTCACCCGAGTTGAGCTCGATTGCCCAGTCGACCGATGCGCTGGTCATGGTGCTGCTGGGTGGCGTCCAGACGCTGACCGGGCCAGTGGCGGGCGCCGGGGTCTTTACCTGGCTGAAGGATGAGCTGGCGCGGCACACCGAGTTCTGGCGCGCCATGCTGGGGCTGGTGATCCTCGCGCTGGTGCTGCTCTTCCCGCAGGGAATCGCCGGCGGCGCCCGCCTCCTGTGGGATCGCCTTCCATGGCGAAGGCAGACGGCATGAGCGCCGCGCCGGTGCTGGAGGTGCGGGGGCTGTCGAAGGCGTTCGGCGGGGTGCGCGCCGTGGATGATGTGCACTTCGCCGTCTCGTCCGGCGAACTGCTGGCGATGATCGGACCCAATGGGGCCGGCAAGTCGACCTGCTTCAACATGCTCAACGGGCAGCTCCGGCCGGATGCCGGCACGGTCATGCTGGAGCGTCGCAGCATCGTCGGCCTGCCGCCGCGGCAGATCTGGCGGCTGGGCGTGGGACGGACTTTCCAGATCACCGCCACCTTCGTGTCAATGACCGTACGCGAGAATGTGCAGATGGCGCTGATCTCGCATCACCGCCGGCTGGGCTCCCTGCTGCCCCGCGCCAGCAGTCTCCATGTTGCGGAGGCCGACGCGCTGCTGGAGCGGGTGGCCATGCGCGACCAGGCCGAACGTGTCTGTGGCGTGCTGGCCTATGGCGATCTCAAGCGCGTCGAGCTGGCTGTGGCGCTTGCCAACGAGCCGCGGCTGCTGCTGATGGACGAGCCGACCGCCGGCATGGCGCCGAAGGAACGCATCCAGCTCATGGAATTGACAGCGCGTCTGGCCCGCGAGCGCGGTATCGCCGTGCTGTTCACGGAGCACGACATGGACGTGGTGTTCGGCCATGCCGATCGCGTGATCGTGCTGGATCGCGGCCGGTTGATCGCCGAGGGCACGCCAGCCGAGGTGCGCGCCGATCCGCAGGTGCAGGCCGTCTATCTCGGGACGGGAGCGATGTATGGCCACGACGCCTGACGCCGCCTGGCGCCCACCCATGCTTCAGGTGGAGGGCCTGCATGCCTACTACGGTCGCGCCCATATCCTGGCGGATGTTTCCTTCGCCGCGTCGGCCGGGGATGTGCTGGCCCTGCTGGGCCGTAACGGGGCCGGCAAGTCGACGACGCTGAAGTCGATCATGGGTCTGGTGCGTCCGGCCGCCGGCAGCGTGGTGTTCGAGGGCGAGCGCATCGATGGCCTTGCCCCCTACAGGATCGCGCGCCTCGGCCTCGGATTCGTGCCCGAAGATCGGCGCATCTTCACCGATCTGTCGGTGATGGAGAACCTGGAGGTCGGCCGGCAGAAACAGCGCGGCGATGGACCCCTGTGGACGCCGGAAAGGCTGTTCGAGCTGTTCCCGAATCTGGGGCGCATGAAGGATCGGCCCGGCGGGCGCATGTCAGGCGGCGAGCAGCAGATGCTGACCATCGCACGCACGCTGATGGGCAATCCGCGCTGCGTGCTGCTGGACGAGCCGTCAGAAGGCCTGGCGCCGCTGATCGTGGAGCAGATGGCCGCGGCGATCCGCGCGCTGCGCGCCGAAGGCCTGTGCGTGATCCTGTCGGAACAGAACCTGCACTTCTCGTCACAACTGGCGGATCGCGCCGTGATCGTCGAGAAAGGCCGGATCCGGTTTGCCGGCACGATGGATGCGCTGCGTGCCGAACCAGCCGTGCGCGAGCAATATCTGTCGGTGTGAGAAAGAACGACGTCAGGCCATGAGCACCAGAACACCCACGATCGTTGTCGGCGTCGATGTCGGCGGCACTTTTACCGACCTGATCGCCGTCGATCAGGCCAGCGGCGCGGTGTCGCTGGCCAAGGTGCCGACCACGCCGGAGAACCAGGCCTTCGGCGTCGTCGCGGCGCTCGACGAGGCCGGTCTTGATCCGGAGGCGCTGCAGGCTGTCGTGCACGGCACCACCACCACCACCAATGCGCTGCTGGAGCGCAAGATCGCCCGCGTCGGACTAATCACGACCAGGGGCTTTCGCGACGTGCTGGAGCTGGGCCGGCGCACGCGGCCCAAGCCGTACGGGCTAACCGGCAGCTTCGAGCCGCTGATCCCGCGCGAGCTGCGGCTGGAAGTGCCCGAACGCATGGACGCAGCAGGCGAAGTGGTGACGCCGCTCGACGAGGCCGCCGTCCGCGCTTCCGCCTTGCGGCTGCGCGAGGCCGGATGCGAAGCCCTGCTGATCCACTTCCTGCACAGCTACATCAACCCGGCGCACGAGCTGCGCGCATTGCAGATCGCGCAGGAGGTCTGGCCCAATACCTATGTGACCGCCGGGCACAGGATCGTGTCGGAGTACCGCGAGTACGAGCGTGGCACGACGGCCAGCGTCAATGCTGCCGTTCAGCCGATCCTCGACCGCTACATCGGCCGGCTGGTGGCGGAGCTGAAAGGCCGCGGCTTTGCCCGTGACCTGCTGATGATGCAGGGCAATGGCGGCACGGTGGCCGCGAGCCTCGTGGCCGGCGCCGCGGTCAACACGGTGATGTCCGGCCCGGCCTCGGGCGTGATGGCGGCGGCGTTCACGGGGCGCGCTTGCGGGCAGGAGAACCTCATCACCTATGACATGGGCGGCACATCGACCGATGTGGGCCTGATCAGGGACGGGGTGCCGCAGGTCTCCAGCGAGCTCGACCTCGAGTACGGCATTCCGATTCACGTGCCGATGGTTGATGTGCACACCATCGGCGCCGGCGGCGGCTCGATCGCGCATATCGATTCCTCGGGCATGCTGCGCGTCGGGCCGCAGAGTGCCGGCGCGCGCCCGGGGCCGATCTGCTACGGCCGCGGCGGCGAGCAGCCCACCATTACAGACGCCAACCTCGTGCTGGGGCGGCTCAACCCCGACCATCTGCTGTCCGTCGATACGAAAATCTCGCTGGAGCACATCCGGGAGCGCATCACGGCGGAAGTCGGCGCGAAGCTCGGGCTCGACTGGGCCTCGGCGGCGGCGGCGATCCTGCGGGTGGCCAATGACCGCATGGCCGGCGCCATCCGGCTGGTGTCGCTGGCCAAGGGATACGATCCGCGCGATTTCGCGCTTTTTGCCTTTGGCGGGGCGGGCCCGCTGCATGCCGCGGCCCTGGCACGCGAGCTGGCGATCCCCAGCGTGCTGGTGCCAGCGCGTCCGGGCATCACCAATGCGCTTGGCTGCGTGGTGGCCGATCTGCGCCATGATTACGTGCGCACCGTGAATACGCCGCTGCCGGCCCTCGATCCGGGTCGCGTGCGTGCCATCCTGCAGGCGCAGATCGAGCAGGGCGAGGCGACTCTCAGAGCCGAGGGCGTGGCCGTGGAGGGCGTCACCTGCCTGCATTTCGCCGACATGCAGTTCCAGGGCCAGAGCCATATGCTCACCGTGCCGCTGCCGCGGATCGACGTCTCGATATCGGAATTGCGCGCCGCCTTCGAAGCGGCCTACTGGCGGCGCTTCGGCGTGGAGCTGCCCGAGATCGGGGCCGTGCTGGTGAACCTGCATACCGCCGTGATCGGCCGCCGCCCGGCGATCGATCTCGTCACACTGACGCGGGGCGAGAAGGCTCGCGATCTCGCCGGCGCGACGGCGGGCCGGCGCCAGGTCTGGTTCGAGCAGGGCGGCTGGCTTGATACGCCAATCCTGACGCGCGAACGCCTGCCGCTGGATGCCCGGTTCGAGGGGCCGGCGATCATCGAGCAGCTTGACTGCACGATCGTCGTGGAGCCCGGCAACCGGGTGTCGCTCGATCCGCTCGGGAACCTCGTGCTTGAGGTCGTGTGATGCGCTATCGGGGATCCGATTCAGTCCTCAAGAGCTACCTTCAATCCTCCGCTTCGAGCAACCGTTCCCCTCCTGCCGGGGGATCAAGCGGATGCTGTGACACCTCCGAGATCGGCCGGTCGTAATCCGCGTGGCGGAAGAAATGGGCAACGAAGATTTGCTCGTGCCAGGCGCGCGGAAGGCGGCCGCCGACGAACCGCAGGCCGTTCACTCGCGCCAGCTTCACGTCCTCGTGGCTGCGGTTGAAATCCTTGATCGCCAGAAGTTCGCCGGTGAATTCATTGTAGGCCCAGTCGATATCGCCAACCACGTCGTCGAAGTAACAGGCGACACGCGGCAGGAAATGACGGCTGTTCGCGTCGAACAATGTCAGCGCTGACGCGGTCGACGAGTAGTAGTCGAGGTCGAAGGCGACGAAGCCGATGGGCGGCGGGTTTTCCTGACTGCAGAAGTCCCGCACGGTCTGCTCCACCGGCCCGAGGACCAGTCGCGCCGCGTGCAATCGTGCACGCAGCTTATCTGCCTCCATGGCGAAATAGCCCTGCTGCCACATATACGGCATGTCGCGGTAATCCCGTGGCGGCGGCATACCGGTCCCGCTGTCGAAGCCGTAAATGTTGATGCCGATGCCGGTTTCCTGGCGCACCAGCTCGGCGTGCCGTTCCAACGACAGCAGGCCGTTGCCGCCGGCGACGCCGAACTCGATAGCAGTGATCCGGCCTTGGCCGAGCTTGCGGGCCAGTTCGGCCGCCTTGAGCAGGCAGTGGCCGTAATGCGGCCGCTCGATGGCGCCGAGATTGAGTTTTGTTGGATAGCCGAGGAAATTGAATCGGCGATCGAGAAAACGAAGTGCCAGGAAGCGCAGCGGCACCGGCTCATCGATCAGCCGTTGCAGACGACCCATGACAGATCCTCCCTGGGCAATCGGTGTGATAGTCGGTCGTATCGGAGTATCGGTGGCATGGTCGTGTCATTTTGCGGCCGGCATCAGCAAAACGCGAAAACACCTTCTGCAAAAAGGAGGTGGGCTAGCCATGTATCTGAACGGCGGAGACGCGCAGACGGCAGTCGCGCGCGCGTGCAGAATGCGCGAGTATAGGCCATGACCACCCTCGATCCCGTCACCCTGGCCGTGATCCAGAACGGCCTCAACCAGGTCTGCAACGAGATGGACCTGGCCTTCGTGCGCTCGGCCTTCTCGCCGGTGATCTCCGAGGGCATGGACCGGTCGGACGGAATCTATGATGCCGCGGACGGATCGCTGATCGCCCAGGGCGAACTCGGCCTGCCGGTGTTCGTGGGCACCATGCAGTATTCGGCGCGGGCCGTGATCGATCGCGTGAAGAGCCACTATGGCGGGCGCGTCGATCCGGGCGACGTCTTCATCGTCAACGATCCCTATCTTGGCGGCACGCATCTGATGGACGTGCGCTTCGTCAAGCCGTTCTTCTATGGCGGCCGGCTGTTCGCCTGGCTGGCCAACACTGGCCACTGGCCGGATGTCGGCGGCATGGTGCCGGGCGGCTTCTCGGCCAGCGCTACGGAGGTCGAGCAGGAAGGGCTGCGGCTGCCGCCCATCAAGTTCTTCAAGAAAGGCACGATGGATCAGGAGATCCTCGCCATCATCCTCAGCAATATCCGCATCGCCGATCAGCGCATCGGCGACATCAAGGCGCAGGCCGCGGCGCTGGATACGGGCGAGCGGCGCCTGACTGACCTGATCGACCGCTACGGCGAGGATACGGTCAGGCAGGCCATCGCCGAGCTGCGCCGCCGCGCGGCCCGGCAGATGCGCGCGAAGATCGCCACCATTCCCGATGGCGTCTACGAGGGCACCTCGATCGTCGATTCCGACGGCGTGGTCGATGCGCCGCTTACCATCCGCATGAAGATCACCAAGAGCGGCGAGGCGCTGACCTTCGATATGAGCGGCTCCAGCCCGCCGTGCCGCGGACCCATGAACAGCGTGATCGCCACCACGCGTTCGGCGATCTATCTTGCGATCAAGCACGTCTTCCCTGACGTGCCGATCAATGCCGGCACGTTCGAGCCGCTGCACATCATCGATCCCGAGGGCACCTTTCTCTACGCCAGATATCCTCGCCCCGTCTCGGGCTGCGCCGCCGAGGTGAGCCAGCGCATTGCCGAGGCGGTGTTCGCGGCGCTGACAAAGGCGATTCCCGACCGGCTCTTCGCCGCACCGGCCGGCACTTCCGGCAATCTGGGCGTGGGCGGGTACGATCCCGCGCGCGACCGGCATTACATCATGTATCTCTTTACCGGCGGCGGTTACGGCGGCAGCGCCGAAGGCGACGGGCTCAGCAATGGCTGCTCGACCATCGGCATCTCCAAGATGCCGCCCGTCGAGGTGCTGGAACAATACTATCCGGTGCTGTTCGAGGAGTTCGCGCTGGCCGAGGGCACCGGCGGGGCCGGCAAGTATCGCGGCGGCATGGGCGTGCGGTATGCCATCCGGATCCGCCGCGGCGAGGCGCGCGTGTCGATGGTGATGGACCACGGCCGCGTCGGTCCGCAGGGCGTGCTGGGCGGCAGCGACGGCGGCGTCAACACCGTGCGCATCGAGCGCGGCGGTGAAATCTATACACCGCCGCATCTCTCGAAGGACCAGGACATCGTCGTGGGTCCCGGTGACCTGGTGCGCGTCACCACACCGGGCGGCGGCGGCTATGGCGACCCGCGGCAGCGCGATCGGGCGCTGATCGCTCGAGACCTGCGCCGCGGCTACTACACCGAGGAACAGGCGCAGACCCTGTTCGGCGGCGCTTACGCGAAAGCCGCCGCGGAATAGGAGAGAAGGCCCTTTCCACCTCGCTACGCAGCCATGCTTCTGATGCGCGCGAGGTTGGCGAGGGTGGCGGCGCAGGCGTTGGCGACCTCGGTGCCCTTGACGACGAAGTGCTGCTGGAAAAAGCGGTGATGCTCGTCGTGCTCATGGTAGCGTTGCGGCGTCAGGACGGCCGAAAGCACCGGCACGTCGGTTTCAAGCTGCACCTGCATCAATCCGGCGATCACTGCGTCGGCAACGAATTCGTGGCGATAGATGCCGCCATCGACGACAAAGCCGGCCGCGACGATGGCGGCATAGCGGCCGGTGCGCGCCAGCGTTCTCGCGTGCAGGGGAATCTCGAAGGCACCGGGCACCTCGAAGATCTCGATATCGGCTTCGGGGATACCGCGGCGCGCCATCTCCGCGAGAAACGACTCGCGGCAGCGGTCGACGATGTCCTTGTGCCAGCACGACTGGACGAAGGCGATGCGTGTGCCGGTGTTGTTCGTCTGACGGGTAACCTGATTCATGACGTCCTCCAGGGGAACACAGAATCAGGGCGTACGAGCATCCTCCGGCGCGCCGCACGCAGGCGGGCGGCACACCGGACTCCTCCCGTTCTCTTCCATCCGGACTGTAACCGTCGGCTTCGGCTTCGCACCGAATCTGCTGACCCCGCCGGCCTGGGCCGGCGGGCGCTCGCGGGCTCGTGCGCCGCAGCGCACATACCGCCGGTGGGGACTTCCACCCCGCCCTGAGAACGATGTCGCGTGAAGGATCTTCACGCGACATCGACAATCTATCGCAAACAGATCGGCCGGCCACGCTGATCCGTACAGGCCAGCCTTGCGAAGACGCGCGAAGACAATCGGGACACTGCCGCGCGTGCGAGTCAGCGGGCGGGCGCTGCGGATTGTTCCAGGGTGAGCTCGACGGGCTTGGCGAGATCGGCGGCCGACACGCCGCGTGGCGTCTTGAGCTCGAACAGCGTTTGCTGGCGCACAACCAACCGCGCGGTCACGACAAGCTTGCGGCCATCCAGGCTCATGTCCTTCGGCAGGCGCAAGGCAAAGGGAATGGGCACCTGCCAGCCGCTGCGCACGACCTGCTCGGCAACAATATCGGCGGGCGTCTTGCCCGTATCGAGGAGCTGGACGCGCAACTCGGCGCCTTGCGGCAAGGCCATGCGCTGCATGTAGGTCACGGAGCCTTCAACGACGGTGGCCGGCGGCAGCGCATCGCCCAGCGTGGGCGAGATCTGGTTGGCATGGAACATCACCGCCTGGCCATGTTGGTCCAAGAGGCAGGTGAAGCGGAAGGGCACGGACGTGCCGTCGCTGCGGCGGCGCGCGCCAGTGCCCGTGACTGTGGTGGCAATCCGCTGCGCGCCCACCCGTTCCTCGGTGCGCTCGATCGTCATCCACGGCATGCCGTCGAGCATGATGACCCCGAAGGCGGGGTCCGCCCGGCGCGTGTCGCTGCCGATCTTGCCGGCGCAGCGTGAGATCGCCGTCGAGGAGATGCCGCCGGGTTCGCGTCCTGATGCCGGCATGGCGGGCAGGGCGAGCACAAGGAGCATGCTGGTGAGGGCAAGGACCGGACGGGACATGCTGGCCTTCCGCAATAGCTTCAGCAGCTTATTCCCGCCGCGCTGCCTCCGCCATGATCTCCTCGACGAATGCCGATTTGGCGTTGGTATAGGCTTCCCGGTCCGACCGGAAGCGTCGGGCGAGCTCGCGCTTCAGCCGTTCGTAACGGCGGGCCGCCCCGGGGTTGGCGCGAAGGTAGTCCCGGAACAGCAGCCTCCGCCAAAGCTCTCCCTCCGGCTCGGTCACGTGCACATGGTGGGTGCGGCGTTCGCCATAGGGCGGCATGCCCTTGACGAAGAACAGGCGGTCCGTCCGGGGATTGTCAGCCCAGAACACGTAGCCGAGCTGGCGCAGGGGGTCGATGAAGCTGCCGCGCGCTTGCACGAGAGATCGCACGGCGATCAGGATGTCGATGACGGCTTTGGCGGCAAGCCCCGGGATGGCGGTGCTGCCGAAATGCTCCAGACCCACGATCAGCTTGCCATCCAGCGTGGCCCGCAGCCGCGCGGCCTCGGCTTCGAACATTGCGGGCCAGGCCGGGTCATAGGCAACGATCTCGATGTCGTCCATGTCTCGCTCTGTCAGCGGTGTCCAAGCCAGGCGGCGATGAAGCCGGCCACAGCGTCGGCATCGTCGAGGTCGAGCCAGGAATGTGTGGCATCGCGGCCGTGATCGCTGCGCGGGGCGGCAACGGCGAGCAGGCCGGGATCGCTGCCGGCGCGCAGCGGCTTGCCCTCGGCCGCGCGCCAGACCTCGATGCGGGGATGCGCGTGGGTGGTGAATCCCTCCACCAGAACCAGATCGACCGGCGCCATGCGCGCCAGCAGGGAGTCCAGCGTGATCTCCGCGGCCTCACGGTTCTCGCGCATCAGCGCCCAGCGCCGCTCCGAGGCCACCATCACCTCATATGCGCCAGCCTTGCGGTGTCGCCATGAATCCTTGCCCTCGGTATCGACGTCGAAGCCGTGATGCGAGCGTTTGACCGTGGATACGCTGATGTCGCGCGCGATCAGCAGGGGAATCAGCCTTTCGATCAGCGTGGTCTTGCCGCTGCCGCTCCAGCCGACGATGCCGAGGATCTTCATGCTCCGCTCGTTCTCATGTCGTCAGGGCCAGAAGCGGTGCGCCCCCGGCACGGGGCAGCACGCGGCCGATGATGGCGGCCTCCGGCGCACCCTCACGGTGCAGTATATCGATCAACGCCGGCGCCTTGTCCGCCGCGATGCCAATGAGAAGCCCGCCCGATGTCTGGGGATCGAACAGCAGACCCGCCGGGCCCCCGGTGCTCGCCGGCAGAATCAGAGACCCGCCGCTGGCGCGGTTGGCGGGCGCCATGGTGCTCTCGATGCCACGGCCCAGCAGGTGGCGGGCGCCCGGCAGCGCCGGAACGGCGTCGACGGCAATTTCCGCATCGACTCCCGATGCACGCAGCATTTCCAGCAAATGTCCTGCAAGGCCAAAACCGGTGATATCGGTGCAGGCTACGGCGCCAGCCTTGCGCGCGGCTTCGGCGGGCGGGCCGTTGCTGCGCAGCATCGAGACCAGCGCCGCCTCGATCCAGGGCGCGCGGGCCTTGCCTCGCATGTCGGCGGCGAACAGCACGCCCGTGCCCAGCGGTTTGGTGAGGATCAGCGCATCGCCCGCCCGCAAAGCGCCCTTGCGCAGCAGGTTCGCGGGGTCAGCCAGGCCATTCACTGTGAGCCCGAGGCTCAGCTCCATGCCCTCGCCAGTGTGCCCGCCAATCAGGGTGGCGCCGGCATGCGCCAGCTCCTTCAGCACGCCTTCGAGCAGCGCCTGGAGGTCGTGACGCTGCAAGTGCGGCGGCGCGTGCGGCAGCAATGCGGTCATCAGTGCGCTGTGCGGCGCCGCACCCGTGGCGAACAGGTCGGAGAGGCAGTGCAGGGTAGCGATGCGGCCGAACAGCCACGGATCGTCGATCAGTGCACGGAAGAAATCGACGCTCTGCACCAGCGCCAGACCGGCTGGCACGGCGATGGCCGAGGCATCCTCCGCCTCGCGCACGCCCAGCAGCACATCCTCACGCGCGGGGATGTCGAGCGACTCGAGTGCGCCGCGCAGCACGTCGGCGCCGATCTTGGCGCCGCAGCCGGCACAGCGCATCGCTTCCATCGCTGCGACAGGCCCGCTCTTGTCCATCGCCATCGCGCCGGGGCGCAGCGCCTGATACATGCGCATCCAGCGCCGGTCGATACGGTTCTTCCATCGCCACACCCAGTCGCCTCGTACCGAGAGCGCTCCCCGCGCACCGACGGCGTGCTTGTTGCCGGTCGAAATCAGCGTCAGGAACCGGCGCTGCGGCCTGTAGGCCTTGAGCGGCTTGTCCGGCGGTCCCAGCAGATTGCGCGCCAGCACCGGCCCTTCGCGCACGGCAAAGACGCCGGCCTTGGCGAGGGGCTCGGGAAAGGCGATCACGTCCCCGGCACCGAACACGTCGGCGTGGGAGACGGACTGGAGATAGCGGTTCACCTTCATGAAGCCGCGTTCGTCTGTCGCCAGTCCCGACTCGCGCAGCCAGTCCGGCGCCCCGGCCTCGACCACCCACAGCGTCGCGTCGCTGGCCAGCGTGGCGCCATCCTCCAGCATGACGGAATCGGGACGCACCTCGACGACGGCGCGGCCCGTCACGATGGTCACACCGCGCGCGTCGAGCACGCCGGCAAAGGCATTGCGCACGCGCGGGGGATGGGTCGGCAGAATGCTGTCCGTCTTGCTGACCAGGGTGAATGCCGCCCTGGTATCCAGCCCGGCTTTCGCCAACCTGTGCTGAAGGGCGAGCGTCAGTTCCACACCGCCGGCGCCGCCTCCCACCACGGTGACGTGCAGCGGCCGGTCGCTCGCGTGCAGCCGCGCCTCGATTTCGTCCCAGCCGCGGCGGAAGGCCGACACCGGCTTGATCGGCAGTGCGTAGCGATCGGCGCCCGGTACGTCCGCCGTCTGTGGCCGCGAGCCGATGTCGAGCGACAGCCGCTCGAACGCCACGGGCGGACGGCGGTCGCAGAGCACGCGCTGTGCCGACAGATCAAGCCCGATCGCCTCGGCGTGAAAGAGCCGTGCGCCAGCCGCCTGGCACAAGGGGCGCAGATCGATATGCGCGTCGCCCTGCGTGTAGTGCCCGGCAAGCAGGCCCGGCAGCATGCCTGAATACGGCGTCTCCAGCTCGCGGGCGATCACGGTCAGCCGCACGCCGCGGGTCCGGGTCATGGCCGCCTGCCGCAGCACCTCGACATGCGCATGCCCGCCCCCGACCAGAACGAGGTCGAGGACCGGTGCGGATGTATCGGCAACACGCGGGGAGCGGGACACGGCCGCACCCTACGCGAACAGGCAGCCGGTATGCGAGGCCTGTCCGCGCGCCGTCGTTGCAATTCCCTCGCAGGTCCGGGAACTTCGCGGCAATGACCCTGCTGGCATCTTTGCTTGTGACGATGGGCGGCTTTGCCGGCGGCATGCTCCGCTTCTGCGTCACGGCGGCGGCCGGACGGATCGCGCCTGGCCTGTTCCCGTGGGGCACGCTTGCGGTCAACGTCACGGGCGCTCTTGCCGCCGGCGTGCTCGCTGCCGCGGCCAGTATCGCCGGCGGCGCGTTCTCTGACCCGCTGTTTCGCGATGTGCTGATGGTGGGAGTCCTGGGTGGTTACACAACGGTCTCGTCCTTCAGCCTGCAGACCCTTGAGCTGGCGTTGAGCGGACAATACCGGCACGCGCTCCTTAACATCGTGCTGTCGGCGGGCCTGAGCGTGTGTGCGGTCGCGGCAGGCTATTGGTCGGCCACGCGGCTGTTCGGGCGGATGTGATGAACGAAAGCCGTCCGACTGCGCTGCGGCTGTGTCTTGCCGTGGGTTGCGGCGCTGCCATCGGCTCGCTGCTGCGGTTCCTGTGCGGCGCCCTGTTCAGCGGCGTTGATGCGACGGCATTCGTGAACATCCTCGGATCGTTCGCCATCATGCTCTTCGCCACGCTCTGTGGTCCCGGCGGGCGGTTCGCCGTAGGTATCACCGGCCGGCAGTTCGTCATGGGTGGGCTCTGCGGTGGCTTCACGACCTTCTCGGCCCTGAGCCTTCAGACGTTGACGCTGCTGATGGAAGGAAGCCTTGCGACGGCGACGGCATACATCGTTGCCGTGATCGGAGCGTCGCTGGCTGCCGCCTGGATCGGCCATATCGTCGGCACGCGGATCAACAGGTAACCTCCTGTTTGTGCAATGACATTGCTTCTCACAGAGTTGTGCTTGCCGGAAGCTGAGCAGCAGGACTAGGCTTCCACCTGCCAACAAGCGCCGTCGGATTTGCAACGCCAACATCTGGACCGGCTGTGCGGACGCCCGTCCCTTTGGCCCTGGCTCCCAGAAGGCCTACAAGTGCACGCTGTGCTCGGATCGCGTTGCCGTCGGGCAGGCGCCGGCCTGCGCCAAGGCGTGCCCGACGCAGGCGATCTCCTTCGGCACCAAGCCCGACATGGTGGCGTGGGCCGACAAGCGGATCGCCGACCTGAAGGAGCGTGGCTACAAGAACGCCGGGCTCTACGATCCGGCCGGCGTCGGCGGTACGCACGTGATGTACGTGCTCAAGCACGTCGACAAGCCGGAGATCTACGCCGGCTTGCCCAAGGATCCGAAGATCAGCCCGCTGGTCGAGATATGGAAGGGCATCACCAAGCCGATCCTGCTGGCCGGCGTCGGGCTGGCTGCGCTGGCCGGCTTCCTGCACTACGTGACGCACGGCCCCAACGAGGTCCAGGCCGAGGATGAAGCGGCCGCCGAAAGGATGCGCCGCGACAGGCCGGCATGAGCCCGAAGGGGCGAGGGAAGGGATCGTCGCCATGGCCGAGAACAGGAACAACATTCTTGATCGCTACACGCCGGGCGCGCGGCTGAACCACTGGATCAATGCCATCCTGATGATCTGCCTGGTGCTTTCCGGCATGTCGCTGTTCCATCCCTCGCTCTTCTTCCTGTCCGACCTGTTCGGCGGCGGCGTCTGGACGCGGATCATTCATCCCTGGATCGGCCTGCTGGCGATGCTGAGCTTCCTCGGTCTGTTCATCCGTTTCGTGCGCTTCAATCTCTGGACCCGCGACGACACCGCGTGGATGCGCAACATCAAGCACGTGCTGGCCGCCGACGAGGCGAGGGTGCCCGAGGCCGGCAAGTACAATGCCGGTCAGAAGCTGGTGTTCTGGTTCATGTGCGTGCTGACCATCCTGCTGCTGTTCAGCGGGCTGGCGCTGTGGGACTCGCAGTTCGGGCATCTCACCACGATCGAGCAGAAGCGGCTGGCGGCCGTGGTGCATTCGCTGTCGGCCGTGATCCTGATCTCGGTGGTGATCGTGCACGTCTACGCCGCGATCTGGGTGCGCGGCACCATCCGTGGCATGACCCGCGGCTCCGTCACCGGCGGCTGGGCCTGGCGCCATCACCGCAAATGGTTGCGCGAGGAGGTCGACAAGCCGCACAAGCCCGCGTGATGGCTGGCGCTCTCGATCGGGACGCAGGCCAATGGTCCTGAAAGGCAAGGTAGTTCCCGAGCCTGTCGATGTCGGCCAGATGGCGGTGCCGGCGTTCGTGCGGTTGCCCGACATCGGCAGGCACTTCCAGACGCGCGCCGAACGGCTGGAGGCGCTGGCGCCTGGCAATCCGCTCGAACCCTATCTGCGCTTTATGGCCGCCGTTGCGCGCGCCCAGCACGAGGCCGCCGCCCGCCTGCCCCCCGGCACCCTGCCGGGAAAGGACCACATCGCATTCTGCCGCGCCCACGAATTTCCGCTGATCGACCGGTTCACCTGGAAGCGCGACCGCTCCTTCGTCGATGGCGCACGGCTGATCGCTGCGGCGCTGACGGGTGTACCCATGCCCGGGCCAGCAATGCAGGCGCTGGCCAGCTTCGCCGGCCGTGACGACGCCTCGATCGATGCGCTGGCCGACCGCGTGTTGCGCATGACGCGGCAACCGCAGGAGACCGCCGAAGCACCGTTTGCCGGTGCGGCGCTGGAGCTCCACTTTACGCGCATGGCGGCGCTGCTTGACCCGGCCGATCCGGCGCCGGTCGAGCCGCGCAATCTCTGCCCCGTGTGCGGCGCAATGCCCGTCGCATCGATGGTTGACGCCGCGCGCGGCAGGCAGGGTCTGCGCTATCTGTGCTGCTCACTCTGCCAGGCCCGCTGGCACTACACCCGCATCCAGTGCGCCAACTGCCTGTCGACCAAGGGTATCGCCTACCACCATCCCGACAGCGGATCGAAGGCGGTGCGCGCCGAAACCTGCGACGAATGCCGGACTTATACCAAGATCCTCTACGTCGAGGAGGATGCGGCCGTCGATCCGGTGGCCGACGATGTAGCGACCCTGCCGCTCGACATCCTGGTATCGGAAGCCGGCTGGTGGCGCGCCTGTCCCAGCTTCTATCTGCTGTCCGAAGAACCGGAGGACGATCCGCAGCCTCTGTCGCGCGTCGATTGAGGCAGCCTTCCTGGGGGAGGCGCCGCCGGCGATACCTCACGCTTTGCCGGCCGCTGGTTATTTGCTAGGTACCGGCCTTCCTGCGGGCGAGTCCCGCCGTCTCGCGTGCGAGCATTCCGTGACTGTCGATCTCTCCCGCCTTCCCGCTGTCGACCGTGTTCTGAAAAGCGCCGCCGCTGTGGCCCTGGTCGAGCGCTACGGCCGGCAGCCGGCAACCGAGGCGGTGCGCGCGGCGCTGGCGGAGCTGCGGGCCACGCGTGCCGTTGCGGATGAGGCCGGAGTGGCGGCGCTGGCCGCAGGCAAGCTCGCCACCGGCATGGCCCCCACGCAACGGCCGGTGTTCAACCTCACGGGCACGGTGCTGCATACCAATCTCGGCCGGGCGGTGCTGGCCGATACGGCCGTGATGGCGATGGCCGGCGTACTGGCCCGGCCTTCGAATCTCGAATTCGACGTGACCGATGGCAAACGCGGCGAGCGCGACGATCACGTGCGCGACTGGCTGTGCCGGCTGACCGGTGCCGACGATGCGACCGTGGTCAACAACAACGCCGCCGCGGTGATGCTGGTGCTGAACACGCTTGCGCTGGGCAAGGAAGTGCCGGTATCGCGCGGCGAGCTGATCGAGATCGGCGGTGCCTTCCGCATGCCCGACATCATGGCGCGCGCCGGCTGCCGGTTGGTGGAGGTCGGCACTACCAACCGCACGCACCTGCGGGACTTCGAGGCCGCCATCGGGCCAGCAACCGCGATGCTCATGAAGGTGCATCCCTCGAACTACGCCGTGGTCGGCTTCACCAGCAGCGTGCCCGAAGGTGAGCTGGCCGCGCTCGCGCATCGGCACGGCCTGCCCTTCGTCAATGATCTGGGCAGCGGCCAACTCGTTGATCTGGAAAACTGGGGCCTGCCGCACGAGCCCACGCCGCGCGAGGCGTTGCAAGCCGGCGCGGATCTGGTGAGCTTCAGTGGCGACAAGCTGCTGGGCGGTCCGCAATGTGGCATCGTGGTCGGCCGAAAGGATCTGGTGCAGCAGCTCAACCGCAATCCGCTGAAACGCGCCTTGCGCCTCGACAAGGGCAGGCTGGCCGCGCTGGAAGCCACGTTGCGCCTCTACGCCGATCCCGACCGGCTGGCGCAGCGCCTGCCCACGTTGCGGCTGCTGACTCGGCCCGTCGCCGAGATCGAGGCGGCGGCAAACCGCCTCCTGCCGGCGCTTGCAGCGGCGCTGGCGGGCAGGGCGGAGGTGTCGGTCGAGCCATGCCGCAGCCAGATCGGCAGCGGCGCGTTGCCGGTGGACCTGCTGCCCAGTCACTGCCTGTCGATTCGTCCCGTGGGCGCGAAAAGCGGTGCTGCCGTCGAGCACATGGCGACAGCGTTCCGTTCCCTGCCTGTGCCTGTAGTCGGGCGTATCGAGGACGGTCGATTGAAGTTTGATCTTCGCTGCCTCGACGACGAGGCCGCTTTTCTCGACCAGCTTGCACAGCTTGCGCCGGGAACCACCTCGTCATGATCGTCGGCACGGCAGGCCATATCGATCACGGCAAGACGACGCTGGTGCGGGCGCTGACCGGCGTCGATACCGACCGCCTGCCGGAAGAGAAGGCGCGCGGCATCACCATCGACCTGGGGTTTGCCTACCTGCCGCTCGACAACGGGCGCACGCTGGGCTTTGTCGATGTGCCCGGCCACGAGCGTTTCATCCACAACATGCTGGCGGGTGTCGGCGGCATCGATTTCGCACTGCTGGTGGTGGCGGCCGATGACGGGCCCATGCCCCAGACGCGCGAGCATTTGGCGATCCTTGATCTGCTGGGCGTACGCCGCGGCGCCGTTGCGATCACGAAGGCAGACCTCGCAGACGCCGATCGCCTCGTGCGGCTGGAGACGGATATCCGGTTGCTGTTGGCGGGTACGACTTTGGCCGACGCCGACGTCATGCCGGCCTCGGCCCAGACCGGTCTCGGCATTGCCGACCTGAAGGTACGGCTGGAGCTGGAGGCCGAAGCCACCGGCGATCGTGCGGCCGACGGCTGGTTCCGCTTGCCGGTCGATCGCTGCTTCACGGTGGCCGGCGCCGGCACCGTGGTGACCGGCACGGTGTTCAGCGGCGAGACGCGGCAGGACGACCAGCTTGTGCTGCTCTCGACGGGCGCTGCGGCGCGCGTGCGCGGCATCCATGCGCAGAATGCGCCCGCGAAGGTTGGCCGCGCCGGCCAGCGCTGCGCGCTCAATATCGCCGGCCCGCAGATCAGCAAGGATGCCATTCATCGCGGCGACTGGCTGGTGGCGCCCACGCTGCGCCGGCCGACAGACCGGCTGGACGTGCGCCTGCGGCTATTGCCCGACGAATCGCGGCCGATGCGCCACTGGACGCCGGTGCACCTGCATCTGGGTGCCGCGCACGTGATGGCCCGCGTGGTGCTGCTCGACGCCGAGAGCCTCGCCCCTGGCCAGGGCGCGCTGGCGCAGCTCGTGCTGGATCGTCCCATCGGTGCCCTGCATGGCGACCGCCTGATCCTGCGCGACCAGTCGGCGCGGCGCACCATCGCTGGCGGTGTGGTGCTCGATCCCTGGCCGCCGACGCGCTTTCGCCGGCGGCCGGAGAGGCTGGCGCTGTTGCAGGTGCTGGAGGAGTCCGCGCCGGCCGCGGCGCTGGCGGCGCTCGCGTCACTGCCGCCGCACGTCGTGGATCTCGCCGTCTTTGCGCTGGCGCGTAATCTGCGGCCCGAAGCGCGCGATGCCGCCGTGTCCGCGGCCGGCCTGCAGGCGTTGCCGGCCGCGGATGGCGCCGGCGGGAGTGCTTTCGCGCTACCGCTTGCACGGCTGGCGGAGATCGAGCGCGCGGTTACGGCGACGCTGGGCACGCACCATCAGAAGCAGCCCAACAGCGCCGGGCTGGAGCCCGAAAAGCTGCGCGTGGCGCTGCCCATGAAGATTGCCGCCGCGCCCTTTGCCGCTATCGTCGCCGCATTGCTGGCAGCAAAGGTGATCGAGGCGGACGGGCCGTGGCTGCGTCTGCCGGGCCATGCGGTGCGGCTGTCAGCCGAGGACGAGAAGCTGTGGGCGAAGATCCGGCCGGTCCTGGAGCAGCAGCGCTTCGGCCCGCCGCGGGTTCGCGACTTTGCGGATCATTGCGGCGTGCCGGAAAACAGGGTGCGCGAGCTGATGCGCCGGCTGAGCAAGATGGGCGTGGTCTGGCAGGTGGCGCAGGACCACTTCTTCCTGCGCGGACCGGTCGTCGAGCTGGCGCGGATCGCGGGCGACCTGGCGGCCCAGGCGCCCGACGGCAGGTTCAAGGCGGCTGAGTTCCGCGACCGCATCGGCGGCGGCCGCAAGGTGGCAATCCAGATCCTGGAGTTCTTCGACCGCGGCGGCGTCACCACCCTGCGCGACCAGGTCCGCGTGGTGAACCGCGACCGCTACGAGCGATTCGTCAAAGGCGCTGGACCATCGTAGTCTGGGTGCAGGATGGAAGGGATACGTTCCCGGTGGGGCGGCTGGACTTCAAATCCAGTAAGGGCCGTTGGACGGTCCTTCGTGGGTTCGACTCCCACTCTCTTCCGCCACGCGCCTTCAAATCCCGATACTCTCGTTTCGACAGGATGACTGCGGTCGCGGCAATGCGGCTACCTTGCCACTGCATTTGCCGCTAACTTGTTCTGTGTGCTGCGATGCCTGCGTATTCCTTGTTAAGGAATGCTGCCACGCCACTTTGGGATCAGCGTTGCCAATGGCCGGGCGGAAACGTGCAGAACGTGATTCAAGGACAAGCCTATCGTGGCGCACCAGCCGGCATATAGGTGGCCCCCAACGAGCGCACGATGTTCGGCTCGTCTTCTCAGAATAGCATGATAGTGATGGATTATCATGGCATCGCCGACAAGCCTGCGGACCATGTGAATATGGAGTGTCAACGATAGCGGCCCCGTGCGAATCGAGAGAGGAATGGCCATGAGCGACTCATCTCCGAGAGTAATGGGGCGGAGTGGTTCCTGACCAGACCTTCCGACAAGTCTACCCGATTCTTTTACCGACCTGATGCGCGGAAACCGCGGTCCTTTTCGACGGCGCTGTTCCGAGCAGCTACGCGGACGCATCCGAATTGGACTGATTAGTATTAGCGTCGCCACATTGGGCGACCGTAAGGAAGTTGTGCCACCTGCGAGAAGCGGTAAATGATGATTCGGTCTTTTCTTTCCATTTTTGGGATCGTTTGGTTGACCGCTTGTGGATTGGTGCCGGTGGTCACCAAGACCGAAAGCGCGAGCGCTGTGGACCCGTCCACGCGCGCCGAGGCCATGAAGCTGACTTCGCCAGTGCTGGTCGTCGGCTACAGGATGGCGCTGGATGAACAGCAGGCCATGGAAACAGCGCTGGTCGAAGCTTTGGCTGACCGTAAGGTCATGGCCTATCGATCGCTGGACCTATTTCCGCCAACTCGGGAATGGACTGAGGCGGAGCAACGTGCTGTCGCCGCTCAGCGAGGCATCCGGCAGATCATTATGGCAGTACCTGTCACCAAGGATACTGATAATCTTTATGTGCCGCCGACCTATGTTCCCGGCCAGACCTACACTCAAGGATCATGGATGGGCAATACCTATACGGCCACCACCTACACCACGCCAGGCTACGTCGCAGGCGGGTATACGGTCAGCCGACCTGTCGGTATCTACGGCATCACGGTGTTCACACCCGATGACAAACGGCGCTGGATGGCCCGTGTCATGGCGCGAGGCAGCACCGCCGCCAACTTCAACACTGTCGCGGGCGGCGCTGCTAGGGAGGCGGTCAAACGTCTTGTGGCTGACGGGCTGCTTTGAGGTTCAGTGGGTGTCAATTGACCTGGAGTCACAATGATGGAAGGTGTGGACCCAGCTCTGCCGTTGTAAGCACCAGCCCGGCCGCGATAAGCGCCAGCCTGAGTTCATCCGGCGTCATGGCGGGAGCATCGTAGCGGGAACGCATTTCTCTCAAGGCCGCAACTGCGTCGGTTGTATAGAGCTGAATGGTGTTGACGATAAACTCGTCAGCCGTACAGGCCTCAATGCCATACTGTGAAAGGATGGCTTCGGGGAAATCACCCAGGTTTTCAGTCACAATGAGGCTTGCGCTCCCCTTCACAGCGGCGGCCAACACGTGACGGTCATCTGGATCCGGCAGGTCGAATGAGGGAATTAAATCTTCATAGCCTCCCACGATCGCCTCGGGAAACGCCCGCTCCATTGTCTCGACCGTATCTCGAAGATTCGGTTCCAGATGTGGCTTCGCAGCGATCAGGTTTCGTCGCCATTCGTCTGTGATCGTGTTCGTCCAAAGAGGTCGATAGAGCCCGGCGTACGCAAGAGTCAGGAGGACGTCGCGCACCATGAACGGGTACAGGACGTTCGCATCCAGAAGCGCAGTGAAACGATCGGATATGTGCCTCATCCATCTTCGAATTCCTGGCCGAGGCGAGCAAGCTTGCGAAGCGCCTCGCTCCTATCCCGATCGCGCCGTCGCTTGTATGCGAACAGATCCTCTGCCCTGATGCGACGATGCCTGCCTACCTTGTGATGCGGCAGTTGTTTGTCCTCGATGAGCTTGATCAGAAATGGACGAGAGACGTTCAACAGATCGGCAGCCTGTTGCGTGGTCAGCTCGGCACCTACCGGAACCAGGGTTACGGCTTCTCCTTTCCCGATCAGCATCAGCAGATCAAGAACCAACCGGCTCACCGCCGGAGGCAGCTCGACAATCGCTTCCTTCCCTTCGCCTTGCTTCAGGCGAAGCGACAAGGCTCCTTGCTTGTTTGCCATGGATGCAAGGGCGCGTGTCGCCTCCCTGGTCTTCCGGACTTCCTCTGGCGTCGGCAGGCGCTCCGACAGGGAACCGTCGAATGGCATTGCGACCTCCTGATTGAATGTCCGTTATTATGAAGGCTGGCTGGCGAAACGCAATATTCGAATTATTCGAAGTGTACGCATTATTCGCAACTAAATGCCACAAACAGGGACCTCAGGGTTGGCGCGTCGCGGTTGGCGCGTCGGGCCGGGTAATGGGCAGGGTGCAGCTTTGCGAGGGGATCTCGATCCGATGAACTTCACCGCCGTCGCCTGCGCACTCGCTGCGGCAGCGCTGTTCGGGCTGTCGACGCCGGCGGCGAAGATTCTGATCGGCGTGATTGATCCGTGGCTGCTCGCGGGCCTGTTCTATCTCGGCTCCGGCATCGGACTGGCCATCCTTCAGTCGGTGCTGTGGCGGCATCGACCGAAGGCCGAGTCTCCACTCACGGTGCGCGACCTGCCCTGGCTGGCGGGCGCCATCCTGTTCGGCGGTGTGATCGGACCTGTCCTGCTCCTCGTCGGGCTGGCGCGCACCGACGGTGCGACGGCGTCCCTGCTTCTGACGCTTGAAGGCGTGGCCACGGCGCTGATCGCGTGGTTTGCCTTTCGCGAGAATTTCGACCGGCGCATCGCAGCCGGCATGGGTCTGATCGCGGCCGGCGCCATGGTATTGGCATGGCAAGACGACGTGGCGTTGCGGGACATACCGGGGCCGCTTGCCATTGTGGGGGCGTGCATCGCCTGGGGACTCGATAACAACCTGACCCGCAAGGTGTCGCTGGCGGACCCCATCCAGATCGCGATGGTGAAAGGTCTGGTGGCGGGGCCGGTAAGCCTGTCGCTGTCGCTGGCGCTGGGCAGTGGCGCGATGCTGCCAGCGTTCCAGGTCGCGTTCGTCGCGGGGCTGGTCGGGTTCCTGGGGTACGGCGTCAGCCTCGCGCTGTTCGTGGTGGCACTGCGTCATCTGGGAACGGCAAGGACAGGCGCCTACTTCTCGACGGCGCCCTTCATCGGGGCCGTCGCCGCGCTTCCGATGCTGGACGAGAGCCTGTCGATGCAACTCGCTATCGCCGGGCTATTGATGGCTGCTGGCGTCTGGCTACACCTCACCGAGCGGCACGAGCATGAGCACGAGCATGACCCGATCGAGCATGCACACCGGCACGTGCACGACGCCCACCATCGGCATGCGCACGGCGCCGATGATCCGCCTGGCGAGCCCCACAGCCACCGGCATGCACATGTCCGGCTGCGGCACACCCACCCCCACACGCCCGACGCGCATCACCGGCACGGGCATTGAAAAGCGGATGTCGTGGCTGGCTGCCGGCGCGTTCAGCCCTGTGGTTGCAATGGCTCTTCTGCTTCTCGCGGAGGTTGCCGCGGCGCAGCCAATGGGCAAGCCGGCCGATATCGCCAGCCTTATCGGCACAGCGGGGCCGGCGATCACTGTCGCGATTGAAGATCCGGTCTACAGGAAACCGAAGCGCTATGCCGGCTACGCCCTCACGGGGCTGCTGCGCAAGGCCTGGCCGGAGGTGGACCGCTGGGCGGAGCAGGGGGCCGAGCTGGTGTTTCACTGCGCCGACGGTTACGCGCCCTCGATGGACCTGGCGCGCGCACTTTCGGCGCAGGGCATTGTCGCGGTGCGCGATCTGGACCGACCGGCAAACGATCCCTGGGAGCCGTTCACCCGGGGCAAGGAGATGATCACGCCGGCGCCGTTTTATCTGGTGTGGCCCGCAATCGACGGCGCCGATACGAACTACAAATGGCCCTATCAGCTCGTCTCGCTGTCCATCGAAAGCTTCGATCGGCGCTATGAGAAGGCGACGCCGCCCCATGGCGCCAGCGATGCGGCGCAGCGCGGCTTTCGCCTGTTTGTGCAGCAATGCGCATCCTGTCATTCGGTCAATCTGGCGGGCGGCGACCTCGGACCGGAGCTGAATGTGCCGCGCAACGTCACCGAGTACTGGCTGCCTGAACACCTGGCCGCATTCATCAAGGCGCCGGATAGCTATCGCACCGGTTCGAAGATGCCGGGCTTTGGCCATCTCGCCGAGGCCGAGCACGCGGCGATCCTTGCCTACCTTCGCGCAATGCGCGAACGGAAGATCTGCTTCGGCGGCAAAGCCTGTTGACCGAACAAAATCTGTGACAAGGCGGCGTCGCCTGCGTTTGCATGCTGGCATCGGCGACGCACTTTGCTACCATAGCGCGGGGATGGCGTTGGTGGCAGGGAGTAGTACGTGGCTACGGTCAAGCCTGCGTTGGCGATCGCAGAAGCGGATCGCATCCATCGGCTGGTCTTGAGGCTGAACGCGATTATCGAGCGGGCGGCAGCCTGCGGTCTCAAGACTCATTTGATGATCACGCCCGGCTCGCCCGATTCGCGAGCAAGGCTGGATGTGAGGACCGGATTCGAGCCGAACGAATCACAGTAGTGACATTACGATGTGGTGCAAGAACCGGTGGAGGCTCCGCCGGTTTCACTGTGTTCGTCCTGCTGCAAGACTGTGCTGAAATCTTCCCGCTTGCGCTGAAAGGCTACCGCCCCTCTGATGTGGCCGGCTGATACCAGCGGGGAGCGAAACGACATGACCACCGCCGATCCCAACCGCGTCATCCTGACGGGCGAGAATCCATTCATCCGTTTGAGCGCGAAAGACGGAGATCCCAACAGCACCGATGCCAGCTATTGGCGGATCCTGTTCTGCCCGGCCGGGCCGGGTCATGTTCTCTACCTGAAGAGCGAGCTGACGCAGAACCGCTGGCGCATCTACACCGACAACATCGCCATGGCGCGGTGGTTGCAGAAGACCGTGCAGGGCATGCTGAACGCCGAGCTGCTCGATACCTCGATCCCGGTGACCGAGGCCAGCTTCAGCAAGTCGGGCGATCCGCACTATTTCTGGACCGAGCGGATCGCCGCGCGGGACGAGGACATCGCCCTGACCTGGCATGACATCGGCGATCCGTTGCTGATCCACACGCAGCCGAATGCGACCCCAGGGCGCCCCTACGGCGTTTGCACCGTGCTGGTGCCGGCCCTCGCGGCGCGCCTTACCCGCAATGGCGTTGAGGCGGCCGGCCGCCCCTGGCCGCGGGAGCGCGAGGGGCGGCCCTTCAGCACATGCGCGCTGGCCTTCTCCGAGAGCTGGACCGAAGCCCGCTGACCTCCCGGGCACGCTGCCGGAAACATTGATTTGCGGCCCGCTCCGGGCGCAAGGTGGCGCGGCTGGGCAAAAACGGGGCGCGCATCGATGTTGGCAAGGCGGGTATTGGCGTTATTGGCGGGCTGCATTCTCTGCGCTGCGGCGCCGGCATGGGCGCAATCATCGGACACGACAACCGCACCGACCGCGGCGACCCCGCCGACGGGACCGGAGAAGCCCGACAAGCCGGCCAAGCCTGCCTACGAGGTCACGGGCTTCCGTTCGGCCAGGTTCGGTATGACCGAAGCCGAGGTGCGGGCCGCCATCCAGAAGGACTTTTCGGTCAAGCCCGACGCGATCCGCAAGACCGCCAACGCCATCGAGCGCACGGCGGCGCTGATGGTGACGGTGCCGGCGCTGGACCCTGGGCCCGGTTCGGCGACCGTCGTCTACATTCTGGGATACCAGTCGAAAAAGCTTATCCAGGTCAACGTGGTATGGGCACGCGACCCGAAAGCGGAAAAGGCCGACACAGGGCCCTATATCGTGGCGGGCGTTCAACTGGTAAACTACTTCAACGAGTTCTCGTGGCGTGAGGGCCGGGTCAATCTCGGCATTCCGGTGGGCCCGAGCACCCTGCTTCTGTTCGGTGCGGAGGACGACAAGACCGGTGCCGTCCAGGTGATCGCGGACGGGGTCGCGATCGAACGCAAGGCGGAGGGGCGCGTGGAGGCGGCACCGCAGGCCGCAGGCCAGGTGAGCCTGAAGGTGAGCTACATCGCGGACCGGACGAATCCCGACATTTTCCGGCTGGAACGCGGCAAATTCTGATGCGACCTGGCGCTGCCGCCGGCGTTGCATTTCTGTCGTGTGACAGCCGAGGGAGCATTTCATGGCTGACCAGCCCGCGGGCGGCAACACAAAGGCACGGCTGATCGACGTCGGCGGCGTTCCACCGCTCACGGCACAGGCCACCTATCACGGGATTGCGGATGCCATGCAGCCGGACGATCCGCCAGCCGTGGTGCTGGCCGGGCCCGAGTCGGGCTTTGTCAGCGTGGGCGCCTGTCAGGACGTGATGCGCGAGATCGACGTGCAGGCCTGCATCAGCCTGAAGATGCCGCTGATTCGTCGGGAAACCGGCGGGCCAGCCCTGTGGCTCTCTGCCGATGACCTGCTGGTGCACGTCGTGCTGCCACGCTCCAGGCCCGAGGCGCGCAGCGGCGTCAGCGGCCTCTACGCCCGCTTCGCAGAGCCCTTTGTCGCCACCTGGAACGCCTTCGGGCTGCAGGCCGAGCGCGGTGCGTGGGGCGGGATCATGCTGGACCGGTATCGCGTCGGCGGCATACAGGCCGGCCTGGTTCGCGATGTCGTGATCGTGGGCGGCAGCCTGCTGGTCACATTTGATGCCGATCTTCTGGCCCGGCGTGCCAGCCTGCCTTCGGAGCAGCTTCGCGAGCAGATCCATGAGACCGTCCGCGAGGCTGTGTCGCGTGCGCAACGGCCGCCCGCCAGGCAGGGTGTCCGGGAGGTGATACTGGATCGCATGGCCAGCGCGCTGGGGTGGGCGCTTGAGCCCTCGCCGCTGCGGGATGATGAGCTGGCCGCGATCGAAAGGCGCGAGCTGCAGATGGCGGATGAGGAGCATATCTTCCAGGGGGGCCGGCGGATGGCCCGCGCCGAGCTGCGCGCCACGGGCGGCGTGACCATGGCCGATCTGACGTATCGCGGCGCGGGCGGGCAGATACGCCTGCGGCTGCTTGAGCGGTCCGGCGCGATCGCTGACATCGAGATCACCGGCGACCTCACCTGCTTGCCTTCCGACGGGCTTGAGCGCCTGGCGTCCCGGCTGGTCGGGCTGCGGCGCGACGCGCCAGACCTTGCGGCGCGCATTCACGGCCAGATGGGTTTGCTGGGCGTGGAACTGGCCGGTATCACCGCCGCCGAGCTCGCCATAGCGTTGCGTCCGCCACCACCCGCGCCTGACCCGCTGGCCCAGCTTCTTCGACTGGCGCGGCCATAATCCGGCTTCTGCTGAGGGAGGTACCAATGAGCCTGCGCAAATTCATCATCGAGCGCGACATTCCGAAGGTCGGGACATTCGAGCGCGAACAGCTCCGCGGCGCGGCCGCGAAGTCAAATGAGGTTCTGCGCAGCCTGGGACCGGATATCCAGTGGCTCGAAAGCTACGTCGCGGCCGACAAGACCTTCTGCGTCTATCTGGCGAAGGATGAGGACATCATCCGCAAGCACGCCGAGGTCAGTGGATTCCCCGCGACGAAGATTACCGAGGTTCGCCGTACCATCGATCCCACGACGGAGCGGCCAGAGGGCTGAACGTCCGCCGGCCCGCATGCGCATACGGATCCCCGTTCTGCTTGCCGCACTGCTTCTGCCTGTCAGTGCGGCAGCGCAGAGCCCTGGACCTTCCGGGCAGGCGATGGCCCAGACCTGCTATGTCTGCCACGGTCCCGACGGGAGGAGCGGCGGCCCGGTGGCATCGCTGGCCGGTCTGCCGCGCGAGCACATCGTGCGCCAGATGACCGAGTTCAGGACCGGCCGCCGGCCCGGCACGGTCATGAACCGTATCGCCCGCAGCTACAGCGAGGAGCAGATCGGCGCCATTGCCGAATTCATCGCCACGCTGAAATAGGGGAAGACAATGGCCGCTACCCGCCGTTTCGTGCTCGGGATGGCCGGCGCCGCGGCCGCTCTGGGTACGATCGGCCGGCCGGCACTGGCGCAAGGCGCTGCCGGGAAGGTGGTCGTGATCGGGGCCGGCTTCGGCGGCGCGACGACAGCGCGCTACCTCAGGCGGGCTAACGCTGCGCTGGACGTCACGGTGGTCGAACGCGAGGAGCGGTTCATCACCTGCCCGTTCTCGAACTGCGTCATCGCCGGCTTTCGCCACATGGAACAGATCACCCACGGCTTCGACGGTCTGCGCAAGGCCGGCGTGAATGTCGTGAAGGGCGAAGCGGCCGGCGTTGATCCCGCGGCGCGTACGGTGACGCTCGGGGACGGGAGCAGGCTCTCCTGGGACCGGCTGGTCCTATCGCCCGGCATAGACCTGAACTTCACGGGCCTGCCCGGCTACAGCGAGGCGGCGGCGGAGATGATGCCGCACGCCTGGAAGCCAGGGGCACAGACGCTGCTGCTGCGCCGCCAGCTTGAGGCCATGCCGGATGGCGGTACCTTCATTGTCTGTCCACCGGCCAATCCCTTCCGCTGTCCGCCCGGTCCCTACGAGCGGGTCAGCGTCGTGGCCTGGTATTTCCGGAACAACAAGCCGAAATCGAAGATCCTTGTATTCGACGCCAAGGACTCGTTCTCGAAACAGGGCCTGTTCCAGGCGGCCTGGGAAAGCGAGTTTCCCGGCATGATCACCTGGGTCGCCGGCAGGGACGGCGGCAAGGTCGAGAGCGTCGATGCCGGCGCGATGGCGGTCACCACGGCCTTTGGCGTCCAGAAGGGCGCGGTGGTCAACGTCATCCCGCCGCAGCGGGCCGGCGCCATAGCTCACGCAGCCGGTGTTGCAGCCGAGAATGGCTGGTGCCCGGTCAATCCCGCCACGTTCGCCTCGACCCGTGTGCCTGGCGTTTACGTCGTGGGCGACGCGGCCATCGCGGGTGCCATGCCGAAATCAGGATCGGCCGCCAACACGCAGGGCAAGGTCGTGGCGGCTGCCATTGTCGACAGCCTGGCCGGCCGCTCGCCCGCGCCCCCGGCGCTGTTCAATGTCTGCTACAGCCTGGTGACGCCGGACTACGGCATATCTGTCGCCGACGTCTACCAAGTGAACGAAAAGGGCATCACCCCCACACCCGATGCTGGCGGCGTCAGCGTCCGGACACCGACGGCCCTCAACGAGCGCAAGCTCGAGGCCGACTACACCTACAACTGGTACACCAACATCACGGCCGACATCTGGGGCTGACCGCGTGCGCCGCCTCCGCGCGCACGCTTAGCTCAGGCATCCACCAGCGCGTCGATCTCGTCGTCGGTCGGAAACCGGCCGGTCTGGTAGCGGGAGTAAGCCAGCGTGCCATCGACCGTGATGTCGAACTGGCCGGACTTTCCCGGCGCGATGTCGACGTCGCCATGACCAAGCTGTTCGAGTTTCGCCTTCACACGGAGGGCCTGGGGCTTGTAGCCTCAACCACTGCAGTAATCGATGCGGATCTTCATGCACTTCTCCTGAGCAGCGTGCCTACGAATCGCCGGACGGCAGCCTGCGCCGAGGGGATCGACCAGACAACCGTAAAAATGGTGATGGCCGCCAGCGTGCCGCTGAGCGGCCGCGTGAAGAACGGCGCGATGCTGCCATCCGACAGCACCAGCGCGCGCGTCAGGTTGCTTTCCAGCAGCTCGCCAAGCACCAGCCCGAGGATCATGGGCGCCATGGGAAATTTCAGCTCGCGCAGCACAAAGCCGACCAGCCCGAAGAACAGCATGACGTAGATATCAAAAATGCGGGACGTGATGGCAAAGGCACCCACGGTGCACAGCACGAACACGACCGGCATCAGCCGCTCGCGCGGCACCAGCAGGATCCACAGCAGCGGCCGCACCAGCGTCAGCCCGAAGAGCAGCTTGCTCATGTCGGCGATCACCAGCATGGCCACGATCTGGTAGAAGAACTCCGGCGTCTGGATCATCAGCATCGGGCCGGGGTTGATGTCGTGGATCAGCATCGCCGCCATCAGCGCCGCGGCCGGCGCCGAGCCCGGCACGGCCAGCGTCAGAACGGGGATGATGGCGCCCGGCACGCAAGCACTCTCGCCGGTCTCGGCCGACATCAGCCCTTCGATCGAGCCGCGGCCGTACTTCTCCTTTTCCTTGCTGGCGCGCCGCGCGGCGGCATAGGAGGACCACGCGGCGGTATCCTCGCCGAGGCCGGGCAGGATGCCGATGAACGTGCCGATCGCCCCGGAACGCAGGATCGTTTTCCAGTACTTCATCACATCGCGGATGCGCGGCAGGACCGAATCGATGGTGCTGCTGACGGCCGTAGCCGCCGGCGCACGCATGGCCTGCAGCACCTCGGCGACACCGAAGGCGCCGACCAGGGCCGGCAGCAGCCCGATGCCGCCCGCCACTTCGGTCGAGCCGAAAGCGAAGCGCTGGTAGTTGTAGTGCGGCTCCTGGCCGATGGTGGCGACCCACAGACCGAAAAATCCCGCGAGATAGCCCTTCAGCGGGTCGCCGCCCGACAGCGTGCCGGCGATCACGATGCCGAACACCGCGATCCAGAAGAACTCGGCGCTGTGAAACGTCAGTGCCAGCTCAGCCAAAAACGGCGTGAGCGTCGCCACGCACAGGGTCCCGAACAGGGTGCCCAGCCACGAGCCGCTGGTGGAGATGCCCATGGCGCGGCCCGCCAGCCCCTGGCGCGCCAGCGGAAAGCCGTCGAGCGTCGAGCAGGCTGATGCGGGGGTGCCGGGAATGTTCAGCAGGATGGCGCTGCGGCTGCCACCATAGATCGCCCCGACATAGATGCAGATCAGCACCAGGACCGCCTCGCGATGCGGCATGGTGAAGGTGAGCGTGGTCATCAAAGCCACGCCCATCGTCGCGGTCAGCCCGGGCAGCGCGCCGATCACGATGCCCAGGAACGTGGCCCACAAGACCGTCAGCAGTACCGAGAAAGACAGAAAGCCTGCGAAGGCGCTGCCGAACTGGCCAAGACTATCGAGCATGCACAGCGACCCTACGGCAGGCGTACGAGGAAGCCCCGCTCGAACACCAGCGTCACCACGACGCCGGTGCCGATGCCCAGCGCGGCAGCGATCGCCAGCCGGCGTACGCGTTCGCGAGCGGGCGCGCCTCGCTGCCATTCGAACAGGGTTGTGAACGAGAAGACGAAGATCGCCGCCGCCAGCCAGAACGGCAGGCGTCCTACCAACCCCACGGCAAAGATCAGGCAGAGCGCGGCGGCAAGGTACAGTCGCGTGTCACTGTAGCCCTCGCGGGGTGGCCGTTCCTGGCCGCGACCGGCACGCAACGCACCGCGCGTAATGGCGCGCAGTCCCAGCCAGAGACTGAGTCCAGCGATGACGATTCCATGGAGTGCCGGCACCAGCCCGGGTGCGGTGTAGATCTTCCCCTGCTGCTCCTCATATGTCGGCATCTGCCACGCCAGCCAGACGATGGCGACGCCGATGCAGAAAAATACCGCGGCCGTCCACAAATCGTAGCGTGGCGGCAGCGGCTCTTCATGCGGCAGCACGGAAGACGGCGGCGTTTCCGTCATGCGGGGGAACTCACGTCATGTGTGCCGGGAGCGCGCCACTCCGGTGGCGCCCTGCCCGGAGCGAAGCGCAGGACAGTCGGCCTCGCATCAGCAACCACCGCAAGATCTGGGGTCGCTGACGCTTCGCCAATGCGCCACTGGAGTGGCGCGCTCCCAGCCATTGTTACTGCAGGCGTTCGATGCCGAGCGTGTCAGGGGACAGCTTGGCCTTGCCGGCGTCGAAGTACAGCCACGCCGTCTGCCGGACCATCTTGAAGGCCTCCTGCTCCGCCTCCTTGCCGTACAGCGGCGCGACAAGGGCGCTGCGCGAGTCGGCATATTTCTGCAGCGCGGCGGATTTGGCGATCTTGTCCTTCCACACGGCTTCCATCGTCTTCACGACCGCGTCCGGTACGCCGCGCGGTACCCAGATGCCAAAATAGTTGAGCGGTGCCGGCATCTTGGGCAGCCACTTGGCCGTCGGCTGCAATTCGCCATAGCCTTCCAGCTTCACCGGCTTCTCCGCCAGCACCGCCAGCGGAATCAGCCGCTTCGCCTTGATGTGCTCGGACATCTCGACCAGCAACTGGGCTACCGCCTGGGTTTCGCCCGCGACCGTGGCGGTCACGGCCGGTGCGCCGCCATTATAGGTGACGTGCTTGTAGGTGATCGGCGCGTTGGCCTTCACCGACTCCATGAAGTTGTGGCCGGCCGAGGACAAGCCGGCGGTTGCCACCGGGATGGTGTCGCCCTTCGTCTTCAGGGCGTCGAGGAACTGCCCGAAATCCTTGAACGGTGCACCGGGATTGGCGGCGACCGCCGTCAGGTTGGCAACTGCGAAGAAGAGGTGCCAGTCCTTGAGCTGCGTGTCGAGCAGACCCAGCACCTTGTACGTGCCGACGTCCGACGCGGCGCCGGCCGCCCAGGTGTAGCCATCCTTCTCGGCCTCAAGCGCGCCCTTGGTGCCCACGGAACCCGAAGCGCCCGGCTGGTTGACGACCACGAATTTCTGGCCAAGCGCCTGTTCCAGCTCGGCGGCGACGATGCGCGCCATCTGATCGGTCGAGCCACCGGCGGCCCAGGGCACGATGATGGTCACCGGCCGTTCGGGTTTCCAGGGATAGTTCTGGGCCTGCGCCACGGCTGCGATCGACATCGCCGCCAGCGCCGCAAGCCCTGCGATAATGCGCTTCATTCCACGCCTCCCTTTGTCCTACAGTGCGAAGTAACGAACTGGTTACTTAGAGGATAGACTGTCTGGCGATGGCGGCACTCGTCAAGTCCGATGCGAAAGCTCTGCGAGTCCTGCAGGTCGGCTTCGGCGCGTTCGGCGCGGTGCATGCGCGTGCATGGGCCGGGCTCGGACCTGATGTGCGGCTCACCATCGTCGAGCCAAACGCGCGCGCACAGGCGCAGGCACGCGAGGCCGGAGCTACCGATGTCGTGTCAGACTGGAACGCGGCCTTGGGCAGCGTGGACGTGGTGGACATCGTAACCCCCGGCGACACGCATGCAGCGATTGCGTTGGCTGCGCTCGATGCGGGTTGCGACGTGCTGATCGAGAAGCCGATGACCGCGACTCTTGCCGAAGCCAAAAGCATCGCGGCGAAGGCGGCCGCAAGGAACCGCATCGTCCAGGTCGGCTACGTGATGCGCGTGCATCCCGCTGCCCGACGGTTGCGCGACCAGGTGCTTTCGGGTGCGATCGGCCAGCCTGTCTGGATCACGGCTGACTTCATCAGCCTGAAGGTGCCGCGGCGTGACGCGGGCGTCGTGCTCAACGACGCGGTGCACGTGATGGACCTCGTGCTGTGGATCGTGGGCCGGGCGCCCGACGAAGTGTCGGCAACGCTGCTCGACCGGCTCGGTCGCGGCCTGGAGGATCTCGCGTCCATCGTGCTGAACTGGCACGACGGTCCCACCGCCCGCATCGAGGCCTCGTGCATCGTGGCTGGTGAGCATCCGGATCCCTATGCGCCCGGTGGGCTTTCGCGCAAGTGCCTGACGGTCACCGGCGACACCGGCCAGCTCGTCGCCGACTTCATGACCGACACCCTGGTGTGGCGGCCCTGCTGGCACGAGCGGTCCGAAGCCTGGTGGTCGCCGGTCTGCGAGGCACCGCGGACGGAGACGGTCGCATCCATGGCGCCCCACGAAAGCGTCGCGCTGGAGCTGGCGGCATTTCTCGATGCCGTAGGATCGCGCCGTCAACCCGAAGCAGACGTGCAAAGCGGCGTCGCCATGGCCGCCGTGTGCGATGCCATCTACGCCGCAGCCCGCGAACGGCGCACCGTCAGGGTGGCAACATGACCTGCATGGCCACATGCAAAACCACCAACCTTCCCCCGGAGGGGGAAGGTGCCCGAAGGGCGGAAGGGGGATGGTGCAACACGTTCGGTGTCTCGCCTTTGACGCCGTGCTTGTGGCGGCATCCCCCTTCCGGCGCTGGCGCGCCACCTTCCCCCTCCGGGGGAAGGCATATGAAGACGCGCATACGCGATCTGCACCGTATTCCCTTCTCCCCGCGGAGGCGGGGAGAAGGTGGCGCGCAGCGCCGGATGAGGGGCTTCGCAGCGCTGCAACGGATACGGCTGCGCGGCAACAGGCACACCACGTCCACAATCCGCGCGCCCTGTTTGTCGCAAGGCCGCGAAGCCCCTCATCCGCCCTTCGGGCACCTTCTCCCCGCCTTCGCGGGGAGAAGGGAAGACAACCAAACGTGCGAGTGGGCTGCCGTGAGACGGACATGAAGCTGTCGCTGTGCAATGAGGTGATCCGCGAGCTGCCGTTCGAACGGCAGTGCGGGCTGGCGGCGGAGCTGGGTTATGCCGGGCTGGAGGTTGCGCCGTTCACGCTGGCCGAGGAGGCCTGGTCCGCGCCGCAAACGCAACGCGCTGCCTGGCGGCGGGCGCTGAGCGACGCGGGCATCACGGCGAGCGGCCTGCATTGGCTGCTGGTGAGCCCGGCCGGACTGTCGATCACCACGGCCGACACGCTGGTGTGGCAGCGGACGGTCGATATTCTGCGCCGGCTGATCGAGTTCTGCGCCGAGCTTGGCGGGCAGTACCTCGTGCATGGCTCGCCGGAGCAGCGCCGGATCGGCGATCAGCCGGATGCGCGCGCCGCGGCGCAGCGCGGCGAGGCGGCATGGGCGGCCATCGCCGACGACGCGCGGCGTGCCGGCGTGGCGTATTGCATCGAGCCGTTGGCGCGTCCTCAGGCCGACTTCGTCAACACGCTGGCGGAGGCGACGGCCATCGTGCAGCGCATCGGCAATCCGGCCATGCGCACCATGATCGATACCCTGGCGGCTGGCCAGATGGAGCCGGAACCGGTGGCCGACGCTGTGCGGCGCTGGCTGCCGACCGGGTTGGTCGCCCATATCCAGCTCAACGACCGCAACCGCCGAGGCCCGGGGCAGGGCGAGGACAAGTTCGCGCCCGTGCTGCAGGCGCTGAAGGATGGTGGCTACGACGGATGGGTGGCCATGGAGCCGTTCGACTATCACCCTGATGGATCAACCTGCGCGGCGCGCGCGATCGGCTACGTGCAGGGCCTGCTGGAGACGCTGGCATGACCATGAACGAGGCGCCGAAGCTGCGGCTGGAGTCCGTCGAGCGCTATGAGCGGGACGTCGTGCTGCGCCTGCCGTTTCGCTTTGGCGTGATCACAGTCACACGTTCCACCCAGGCGGTGATCCGCGCGAGGATTGCGTTGCCCGACGGCCGCACGGCAACGGGTGTGGCCGCTGAGAGCCTGGGCGCCAAATGGTTCGACAAGAATCTCGCTTACAGCGATGCGCAGAACCTCGATCAGCTTCGCCAGGCGCTGGATGTCGCCGTCGGGCTGTACCGCGCGCGCGGCTGGAGCACCGCCTTCGGGCTCTACGCCGACACCTATCGCGAGCAGCTCGCACGCGGCGCCGCGCTCGATCTCGTGCCGCTGGTCGCGTCCTACGGACCCGCGCTGCTCGATCGTGCCATCCTTGATGCGCTGGGCCGGGCGCAGGGCTGGTCCTTCGCCGAGATGATTCGGCGCAACGTGCCGGGTATCGCCGTCACGGAGCTGACCCCCGACCTCGCCGGTTTCAATCTGGACGCCTTCCTTGCGGGCCTGGTACCGGGGCCGACCATCGACGTCCGCCATACGGTCGGACTGGTGGATCCCATTGTCGCGGCAGACCAGAAGCCTGACGAACGCGTGAACGACGGGCTCCCCGAAACGCTCGAGGAGGTGGTGCGCCACTACCGCGGGCGCTACTACAAGCTCAAGGTCGGCGGCGACGTACGCGCCGATCTCGACCGCCTGTCGCGCATCGCGGCCGTGCTGGACCGGAACGCGGGCGACTACCGCGCGACGCTCGATGGCAACGAACAGTACGACGACGTCGAGGGCATCGGCGAGCTGTGGCGGCGCATGGAAGAAGCGCCGGCGCTGCGCCGTCTGGTATCTTCCATCCTCTTCATCGAGCAGCCCATCAAGCGCGCGGTGGCGCTGAGCCGGCCGGTCGAGTCGCTTGCCCGCCGCATTCCGCTGATCATCGATGAGTCGGATGGCGAACTGGCGACGTTTCCGGCGGCGCTGGGTCTGGGCTATGCCGGCGTCTCCAGCAAGAACTGCAAGGGCTTGTACAAATCCATCCTCAACGCCGCGCGCGTGGCAAAGCTCAACGCCGAAGCCGGCACCGCGCGCTACTTCATGTCGGCCGAGGACCTCACGACGCTGGCCGGCATCAGCGTGCAGCAGGATCTGGCGCTGGTGTCGCTGCTGGGCCTCACGCATGTCGAACGCAACGGCCATCATTTCGTCGATGGTATGTCGTTCGCACCGGAGACGGAGCAGGCCTCGTTCGCCGCCGCGCACCCCGATCTCTATGCGCGTTCCGGCAGCGGGCCGATCCGGCTGCGCATCGAGAGTGGTGCCCTGCGTTTGGGCTCATTGGCCTGTCCCGGTTTCGCTGTCGCCGGCGAAACCGACTTCACCGCGCTGCGTCGCATGCCGCCGGCACCCGCCGGGCGGATCGTGCCGGCCCATCCCACCGCAGGCAAATCATGACCACCGCTTCCGCCCTTCCCGCCCGCTTCGATGACGTCCAGGCGGTGGACGATTTCATGACCGAGCCCACGCCCGCACTGGTGGCCGATCTGGCAAAGGCGCCCGGCGACATCATGGTGCTGGGCGTCGGCGGCAAGATGGGCCCGACGCTGGCGCGTATGGCCAAAAGGGCCGCCCCGGATCGCCGCGTGATCGGCGTGGCGCGTTTCACGGAAAAAGGCCTGCGCGAAGAGCTTCAGGCGCATGGCATCGAGACGATCGCCTGCGACCTGCTCGACCGTGCCGCGCTGGAGCGCCTGCCGCGCGCGCCCAATATCGTCTTCATGGCCGGCCGCAAGTTCGGCTCCAGCGGCAACGAGCCCCTGACCTGGGCGATGAACGTGATGGTGCCGGGCTGGGTGGCGGAAACGTTTACGGAGTCACGCATCGTCGCGTTCTCGACAGGCTGCGTCTATCCCTTCGTGGACGTTGCCGGTGGCGGCGCGACCGAGGAGGTGCCGCCGGTGCCGCCGTCCGGCGACTACGCCAATTCCTGCGTCGGGCGCGAGCGGCTGTTCGAGTATTTCTCCCGCCTTCACGGTACGCCCGGCCGGATCATGCGGTTGAACTACGCCATCGACATGCGCTATGGCGTGCTGCATGACGTGGGCCGCAAGGTACGCGATGGCGAGGAGATCGACCTCGCCATGGGCCACGTCAACGTCATCTGGCAGGGCGATGCAAATGCCGTGGCGCTGCGCTGCCTGGCGCATGCCACGACACCAACGACGCCGATCAACGTCACTGGGCCTGAGACGATCAGCGTGCGCTGGCTGGCGGCCGAGTTTGGCCGCCTCCTGGGCAAGACGCCGCGGTTGCGCGGCAGCGAAGGCCCGACCGGCTGGATCAACAATTCGGCCCGCATGGTGGCGGAGTTCGGTGCGCCGCGCGTGCCGCTTTCCGCGATGATCGCCTGGACCGCCGACTGGCTCGCCCGCGCCATGCCCACCCTCGACAAGCCCACCCACTACGAGGTGCGCGATGGCCGCTATTGAGCACCATGAACCTTCCCCCGGAGGGGGAAGGTGCCCCGAAGGGGCGGAAGGGGGATGGTGCAACACCTTCGGCGTTTCACCTTTGACGCTGTGCTTGCGGCGGCATCCCCCTTCCGGCGCTGCGCGCCACCTTCCCCCTCCGGGGGAAGGTTAATAGAGCCGTACCGTGTCCACCGGACTGCTCGAAGCTGCGCTCTCGCCGGATGATGCCGAGGCGGTGTTGCCGCTGTCGGTGGAGGCGGGGTGGAACCAGAACGTGGCGGACTGGCGCTTCATGCTGCAGCACGGCAGCGGCATCGGCGTGCGCGATGCGGCAGGGAACTGGGTCGCGAGTGCGCTCGCCCTGCCGCTGGGGCCGCGGTTCTTCTGGCTCAGCATGGTGCTGGTGACGCAGGCGCAGCGCCGGCAGGGGCTGGGCACGCGGCTGCTGCGCCGCTGCCTCGAAGATGTAAAAGCGCGCGGCGCCGCCGCGGGGCTGGACGCCACCGAGCTCGGCCGGCCCGTGTACCTGCCCCTGGGCTTTCGCGATCTCTATCGCATTTCGCGCTGGAGCATCGCACGCGTCGGCACGGCACCACCGCTGCTCGCTGCCGTCAGCGTGCGGCCAGCGACTCCTGAGGACGATGCACGCATTGCCGCCTTCGATGCGCCGCGCAGCGCCATGCAGCGCGGCTACATTCTCGCGCATCTGCGCGCACGGCGGCCCGATCTCGCCTGGCTCGCCGAGCGCGACCGTGCCGTTGCCGGCTATGTCGTAGGCCGAGAGGGTCGGGCGGCCACATCGGTCGGTCCCATCGTGGCGGATGATGAAGCGATCGCGCTGGCGCTCGCCGGCCGCGCACTTGGGGCTGCGAGCGGTCCGTTCCTGATGGATGTGCCGGACAGCCACCGTGCCCTGTCGGCGTGGCTGCGTGATGCCGGAGCCACGGCACCGCGCGGCTTCATGCGCATGCTGCACGGCGAGGCACCGGGTCTGGAGAACGACCGGCACATCTTCGCGCTGGCGGGGGCCGAGCTGGCATGAGCAGCCGCAAGCGCAAGGTGGTGTCGAACGGCAATGGCCGCGGCCGCGATCCGCAGCGCACCCGCGCCAGTATCCTTCAGGCCGCGACCGAGGAATTCTCCCGCCGCGGCCTGGGCGGCGCCCGCGTCGATGCCATCGCCGAGCGCGCGGGCGCCAACAAGCGCATGCTCTACCATTACTTCGGCAACAAGGAGGAACTGTTCCTCGCGGTGATGGAGAACACGTACGCTCATATCCGCAGCCGCGAGGAGGCGCTGCACCTCGACGATCTGCCGCCGGCCCAGGCCATGCGCCGGCTGGTGCGCTTCACCTTCCGCTATTTCGTCAGCAATCCGCATTTCATCGCCCTGCTGAACAGCGAAAACCTGCACCGCGCCCGCCACATCCGCCAGTCGCCGCGGGTGAAGGCCATCAACAGCCCGCTGATTGCCGCGCTGGGGCGCGTGCTGCGGCGCGGCCGTACCGCCGGCCTGTTTCGCAGCGGCGTTGACCCGCTGCAGCTTTACCTGTCGATTGCCGGCGTGTGCTACTTCTACTTCTCGAACATCCATACGCTCTCCACCATCTTCGACCGCAACCTGCTGGCCAGGGAAGCGTTGGCGGCGCGCGAACGGCATGTGGTGGACGTGATCCTCGGATACCTCCGGCCGCTGAACGGTGCTGGAGGTCGTTGACAGCATGGCGGCGGTTCGCCACGTTTGTAACCGGTTGGTTACTTGTCTGGAGGACGGCTGATGGCGGCCAATGGCGGGCTGCACTGGACCGACATCCCCGCGCCGGTGCTGGCGGTATTGCGGGGCGGTGCCGTGCTGCCGGCCCATCCACTGGCCCTGGACGAGCAGCGTCGTTTCGACCGCGAGTCGCAGCGCGCGCTGTCGCGCTACTACATCGACGCCGGTTCCGGTGGGCTCGCGGTCGGCGTGCATGCCACGCAGTTTCAGATCCGCGATGTCGGGCTCTACCATCCAGTGCTGGAGCTGGCGCGGCAGACGGCGGCTGAATGGACCGACCGGCCGCTGGTGATGATTGCAGGCGCCATCGGCCGGACGGCGCAGGCGGTCGAGGAAGCCAGGGTCGCACGCGCGGTGGGCTACCACGCCGTGCTGCTCGGACTGGGCGCCCTGAAGGGCGCCAGCGAGGACGAACTGGTCGAGCACTGTGCCGCCGTGGCGAAGGAAATGCCGCTGGTCGGCTTCTATCTGCAAACAGCCGTGGGCGGCATTCCGCTGTCGCGCGGCTTCTGGACGCGGTTCGCCGCGCTGGACAACGTCATCGCCATCAAGGTGGCGCCGTTCAACCGCTACCGCACGCTTGACGTGGCGTTCGGTGTGGCGGCGGCGGGCGCGGAGGAACGCATCACGCTCTACACCGGCAATGACGATCACATCGTGGCCGATCTGCTGACGCCGCTGGCCGTGCGGATTGGCAATCGCGAGGTCACGCTGCGTTTCCGCGGCGGGTTGCTGGGACACTGGAGCGTATGGACCAAGACGGCGGTTGATTTGCTGGTCAGCACGCAGCAGGCGGTCGAGAGAGGCAACGTACCGCTCGACGTCTTGGCACTGGACTCGAAGGTTACCGACTGCAACGCCGTGGTGTTCGATGTCGCGAACGATTTCCGCGGCTGCATTCCGGGATGTCACGAGGTGCTGCGCCGCCAGGGGCTGATGCGTACGGTCCACTGCCTTGACCCGGAGGAAGTACTGGGCCCGGGACAGGCGCAGGAGATTGACCGGATCTATGCCACCTGGCCGGAGCTGACCGACGATGCCTTCGTCGCCGCCAATCTGGCGCGCTGGCGAGGATAGGCGCGCTGGTGCTGCTCCACTGCCCATAGGGAGATCACATGGCAACGCGTCGCCTTGGCATCATCATGAACGGCGTCACCGGGCGCATGGGAACGAACCAGCATTTGGTGCGCTCGATCCTCGCCATCCGCGACCAGGGCGGTGTGTTGCTGTCAAACGGCGATCGCGTCATGCCCGATCCGATCCTGGCCGGGCGCAATGCCGAAAGAGTCGAGGCGCTGGCGAAGGCGCATGGCGTCGAGCGCTGGACCACCGATCTGGACGCAGCCCTGCACAACCGGCAGGACGAGGTGTTCTTCGACGCCGCCACGACGCAGATGCGCGCCGGCCTGCTGGCGCAGGCGATCGACGCGGGCAAGCACATCTATTGCGAGAAGCCGGTGGCGGACACGCTGCACCACGCGCTGGCCGTGGCCAAGAAGGCGAAGGCGGCAGGCATCAAGCACGGCGTGGTGCAGGACAAGCTGTTCCTCCCGGGCCTGCTGAAGCTGAAGATGCTGCGTGATTCGGGGTTCTTCGGCCGCATCCTCTCGGTGCGCGGCGAGTTCGGCTACTGGGTCTTCGAAGGTGACTGGCAGCCGGCCCAGCGTCCGTCGTGGAACTACAAGAAGGCGGAGGGCGGCGGCATCATTCTCGATATGGTCTGCCACTGGCGCTACGTGATGGACAATCTGTTCGGCGAGGTGCAGGCCGTAAGCTGCCTCGGCGCCACGCACATCCCCGAACGCCGCGACGAGGCCGGCAAGCCTTACGCCGCTGATGCCGACGATGCGTGCTACGCGACGTTCCAGCTTGCAGGTGGCGTCATCTGCCATATCAACAGCTCATGGTGCACGCGGGTGCGGCGCGACGATCTCGTGACCTTCCATGTTGACGGCACGCTGGGCTCGGCGGTGGCCGGGCTGCAGACCTGCCGCACCCAGGCGCGGGTGAATACGCCCAGGCCCGTCTGGAACCCGGACGTCCGGCAGGGCATCGACTTCTTCGCCGGCTGGCAGGAGGTGCCCGACAACGTGGCCTATGACAACGGCTTCAAAGCCGAATGGGAAATGTTCATTCGCCACGTGTGCGAGGACGCACCGTTCAAATGGACGCTGGTCGAGGGCGCCAAGGGCGTCCAACTCGCCGAGCTGGCCTTGCAGAGCTGGAAGGAACGCCGCTGGATCGACGTCCCGCGGCTTGACGTGTGAATCGGCCTTCATGGTGAGCCTGTCGAACCATGAAGGCACCGCACGGCCGCGGTGCGGGCCGCTTCATGGTTCGACAAGCTCACCATGAAGGGGAATGCGGCTATCAGAAACCATTGAAGAGCGAACCATGCCCATCATCCATCTTCCCACGCGTGAGGGCGGTATCGAGGCGGTGGCGGTGCGGGCGGCGCGTGCGTTTCCCAGGGCCGACCGGCCGTTCAGTCGCGTTGCGTACGCCGCGGCGCATGTCGTGGCCGATCCGCTGGCGGACAATGACCCGTGGCTGACGCCGGCAATCGACTGGGAAACGACGCTGAAGTTCCGCCGCTACGTCTGGTCGCTGGGGCTGGGCGTGGCCGAAGCGATGGACACCGCGCAACGCGGCATGGGGCTCGACTGGCCAACCAGCCTCGAGCTGATCCGCCGCAGCACGGCGCTCGCCAAAGCCGAAGGCGGGCTGATCCGCTCCGGCGCCGGCACCGACCATCTCGCGGTGTCGGCCGATCTCACGATCGACGACGTGATCCGCGCCTACGAGGAACAATGCGAGGCGGTGGAGCAGGCGGGCGGCCAGATCATCCTGATGGCGTCGCGCGCGCTCGCGGCCTGCGCGCGTTCGCCCGACGACTATCTCAAGGTCTACGATCGCATCCTGCGCCAGGTGCGCGAGCCGGTGCTGATCCACTGGCTGGGCGAGATGTTCGACCCGGCGCTCGACGGCTATTGGGGCCACAAGGACCATTGGCAGGCCATGGATGTGTGCCTGGCGGCGATTGCGGCCAATGCGGGCAAGGTCGATGGCATCAAGATTTCGCTGCTCGACAAGGACAAGGAGATCGCCATGCGCCGCCGCCTGCCGGCTGGCGTGCGCATGTATACCGGCGACGATTTCAACTACGCCGAGCTGATCGCCGGCGATGCGCAGGGCCACTCTGACGCGCTGCTGGGCATCTTCGACGCCATAGCACCCGCAGCATCGGCGGCGCTGGGCGCGCTGGCGCGCGGCGAGAGCAATGTCTTCCACGACATTCTGGCGCCGACAGTGCCGCTGTCGCGCCACATCTTCCGTGCGCCCACGCGCTTCTACAAGACGGGCGTGGTGTTCATGGCCTACCTCAACGGCCTGCAGGAGCACTTCGTGATGGTGGGCGGGCAGCAGAGCGCGCGTTCGCTGCTTCATCTCGCCGGCCTGTTCCGCCTGGCCGACGCGGCGGGCCTGTTGCGCGATCCCGATGAGGCGGTGGTGCGCATGCGCCGCGTGCTGGCCGTGCATGGTCTTGCGAACTGAGTCGAGATGCGTGACCTCGCCAGGCATCCGGAGTTACTGTCCCTTAACACCGCGACGGTGCGCGAACGCTGGACCTTGGCGCAGATCATCGAGGGCTGCGCGCGGCATGGCATTCGCGCCATCGCGCCGTGGCGCGAGCAGGTCGCGGCCTGCGGGCTGGAGACGGCGGTCGGACTGATCCGTACGCATGGCCTGCGCGTAAACGGCTATTGCCGTGGCGGCATGTTCCCGGCCGCCGATGCGGCGGGCCGCGCCAGGGCGCTGGAGGACAACCACCGTGCCGTGGACGAGGCGCTGGCGCTGGGCGCGGAATGCCTGGTCCTGGTGGTGGGCGGGCTGCCGGCCGGCTCGAAGGACATCGCGGGCGCGCGCCAGCAAGTGAAGGACGGCATCGCGGCGCTGCTGGAGTATGCACGGCCGCAGAGGCTGCCGCTGGCCATCGAGCCGCTGCATCCGATGTATGCCGCGGACCGCGCCTGCGTGAACACGCTGGCGCAGGCCAACGATCTCTGCGATGCGCTGGGCGAGGGCGTGGGCGTCGCGGTCGACGTCTATCACGTCTGGTGGGATCCGGCGCTGAAGCGCGAGATTGCCCGCGCCGGCCGGCGCATCCTGGGGTTCCATGTCTGCGACTGGCTGGTGCCCACGACGGACCTGCTGCTGGACCGCGGCATGATGGGCGACGGCATCATCGACATTGCGAAGATCCGCGGCTGGGTCGAGGCCGCGGGCTACGACGGCTGCGTCGAGGTCGAGATCTTCTCCGCGCGCAACTGGTGGCAACGCGACCCCGACGAGGTGCTGCAAATCGTGCGCGAGCGCTATGCCAGCGTTTGCTGAGGGCCCGGCTCGGGCCAGGGCATTTACATACCTGATTGCCCGGTTGGCTCGGCCGATGAATATGGGCAAGACACTGCGTCGGAATAGCCTTCATGGTGAGCTTGTTGTGCTGACGGGGGACATGGTGGACGGGTGTACGGAGACATGGTGGACGGATTTGGCAAGCATTGCGGCCCTGCGGGTGGAGGGTTGCGATGCCG